>OZ243926.1:0-1737500 GCA_965213765.1 Rhodospirillales bacterium
GCCATCCCCTCCAACATGGTGCGGACGGTGATTTCCGGCATTGCGTCGGGGGGACGGGTCATCCGCCCGTGGCTGGGCGCCGAAGGGCAACAGGTGACGCCGGACCTTGCCGCCTCGCTGAAGCTCGATCGGCCGGCGGGCGTGCTGATCAATGGAGTGTATCAGGACGGTCCTGCTTATCGGGCCGGATTGAAGGTCGGAGATGTCGTCCTGTCCATCGACGGTCGAGGTGTCGAGGATCCGGAAGCTCTCCGCTTCCGGATTACCACCAAGCCGGTGGGAGAGCGGGCGGAGCTCCGGTTGTGGCGTGACGGCCGTTTGCGTTCGGCCAAACTGAGGATCGAACGCCCGCCGGAGACCCCGTCGCCCGACAAGACCGAGATCAGCGGCGTGAATCCGGTGCAGGGGGCGACCGTCGCCAATCTGTCACCCGCCCTCGCTGATCGGATCGGTACCAGCCTGCTGGCCCAAGGGGTGGTCATTATGGAAATCCGCCGCGGCACGGCGGCGCAAAGGTTCCGATTCCAGCCCAAGGACATCATCCGGGACATCAACGGGACGAGGATTGAATCCGTCTCACAGTTGAAGCGGGTACTGCTGCGGCGGGTCGACCGGTGGCGGATCACCATTGAACGGGATGGGAAGGCCTTTGGTATGGTCGTCGACCGGTGAGCACCCTGTTTGAATCGCAGGCGCCGCGGCCCCTCGCGGATCGATTGCGGCCGGCACACCTGTCCGAGGTTGTCGGTCAGGATCACATCATCGGATCCGAAGCGCCCTTGGGCCGTATGCTCGCGGGCGGCCGGTTGACCTCGATCATCCTCTGGGGACCGCCGGGCAGCGGCAAGACCACCATCGCGCGGTTGTTGGCTGACGCGGTTGATCTTTCCTTCGAGCCCTTGTCGGCGGTGTTCTCAGGGGTCGCCGATCTCCGCAAGGTGTTCGAGGCGGCGGGCGAAAGGCGGGGGGTCGGACGGGGAACGCTCCTGTTCGTCGATGAGATTCACCGGTTCAACCGGGCCCAGCAGGATGGCTTCCTTCCCTTTGTGGAGGACGGCACGGTCATCCTAGTCGGTGCGACCACCGAGAACCCGTCGTTTGAGCTCAACAGCGCGTTGCTGTCGCGTTGCCAAGTGATGGTTCTCAATCGGCTGGCTGATACGGCGTTGGAGACCCTGTTGAGCCGGGCCGAGAACGAGGAGGGCTCTTCGCTCCCGCTGACCGGAGACGGCCGGGCGGCGCTCAGGGCCATGGCCGACGGGGATGGGCGCTACCTGCTGAACATGGTGGAGGAGCTGCAATCACTGCCTGCGGAACCACAGCTTGATGCCAAGGCGCTGGCCGATCTGATCGGCAAGCGGATGCCGCTCTACGACAAGTCCCAAGAGGCGCACTACAACCTGATCAGTGCATTGCACAAGTCGCTCAGAGGGTCGGATGCCGATGCGTCGCTCTATTGGCTGGCGCGAATGCTGGCCGGCGGAGAGGACCCCCGTTACATCGCCCGTCGCTTGGTCCGGTTCGCCTCCGAGGATATCGGGCTCGCCGATCCCCAGGCGTTGCCCCACAGTATCGCGGCGTGGGAGGCCTATGAGCGCTTGGGCAGCCCGGAGGGGGACCTTGCGATCGCCCAGTCGGTACTGTATTTGGCGACCGCGCCCAAATCCAACGCCGCTTATAAGGCGCTCGGTGCGGCCAACCGGGCGGCCGAGGAAACCGGTTCCCTGATGCCGCCTAAACACATTCTCAATGCGCCGACCCGGTTGATGAAGGATATCGGCTATGGGAAGGGCTATGAGTACGATCACGACGCGGAGGAAGGTTTCTCGGGCCAGGACTACTTCCCGGATGAGATGAGACGCCAGGAATTTTATCGGCCCGGGGAGCGTGGCTTCGAGCGGGAAATCGCCAAGCGGCTGGAGTATTGGCGAAAACTTCGAGAATCGCGTAACTCATCCAGCGGCGACTGAGGGGATGAGAGTATGAAAATGTTGCTCAGCGTGGCGGCGGGCGGCGCCATTGGCGCCAGCGGACGCTATCTCGTCAGTGTCCTGGTGAGCCGGGTCGCCGGTTACGGATTTCCCTACGCGACTATCATCGAAAACATTTTGGGCTGCCTGCTATTGGGTGCGCTTGTCGAGTTCATGGCATTAAATTGGTCTCCAAGCCAGGAAATGAGGGCGTTCCTCGTGATCGGCGTTTTGGGGTCGTTCACCACCTTTTCTGCTTTTTCACTGGACGCCGTGAGCTTGTTCGAGCGCGGCCAATTGGGGCTGGCCGGCGCCTATGTGGCCGGATCGGTGGTTTTGTCGTTGGCCGGATTTGTCGTCGGCATGATGACTTTGCGGGTCGTCCTCACATGAGTGGCGTCGAAACCATTGAGGTGGAGCCCAACGACGCCGGCATTCGGCTCGACCGATGGTTCAAGCGCCACTACCCGGAATTGAGCCACGGGCGCCTGGAGAAACTCTTACGGACCGGCCAGGTGCGGGTGGACGGCGGCCGGGCGAAGAGCAATCAGCGTCTCGAAGAGGGTCAAGCCGTCCGCGTGCCGCCGTTGCCGGATGCCTCGAAGACGAAGAGACAAGCCCCGTCTATCGACCGCCGGGCGGTGGCGGAGCTTAAAGATCGGATCATCCATCGCGATGATCATTTAATTGTCTTGGATAAGCCGGCGGGCCTCGCCGTCCAGGGAGGCTCCAAGATTTCCAGCCATGTGGATGCGCTGCTCGACGGCTTGCGTTTCGGCTCGAAGGAGCGGCCGAAGCTGGTCCACCGGCTGGACAAGGACACTTCGGGTGTTCTGGTGATCGGCCGCACCGCCAAGGCGGCCGCTTCGCTGACCGCGGCGTTTCGCGGCCACGAAACGCGGAAGCTTTACTGGGCGTTGGTCGAGGGCGTGGCACGGCCTCGGGAAGGCACCATCAATCTGCCGCTCGAAAAGCTGCCGGGCCCCCAAGGCGACCGGGTGAACGTCGTCGACCGGGGCAGAAACGCGGAGACCCGTTACCGGACGGTCGACGTCGCCGCGCCGGAGGCGAGCTGGCTGGCCCTTGAACCCGTCACCGGGCGGACCCATCAATTGCGGGTTCACTGTGCCGCCATCGGGCACCCTATTGTCGGTGACGGCAAGTACGGCTCCCCGGACACCGCGTTGAACAACGATGCCATTGGCCGGCGGCTGCATCTGCATGCCCGCGCCGTCCGTATTCCTCATCCGGCGGGCGGACTGTTCGAGGCCAATGCCGATCTGCCGCCGCATATGTCCGAAACATGGAAATTCTTCGGATTTGGCCCGGCGGACGACGATCATCCGTTCGAGACGTTCGACGAGTTGATGGGGGTGTAGCCGGGTGGGCGGATTGCGCCTGGCGGTCTTCGATTGCGATGGGACGCTGGTGGATTCCTTTGCGGCCATTGATGCCGTCATGCACCAGGCGTTTGCCCGGCACGGCTTCTCCGGCCCCGACGCGGACGATGTCCGCAGCGTCATCGGGCTCGAGCTTGAAGCGGCGATCAAAGGCTTGCTGCCCGGGACGGGACCGGAAATCCATGGAAATGTTGCCATGAGCTATCGTGAGATCTCGGATGAACAGCGCCGGGAGGGTTCGCGCAAAGACCCGCTATATCCGGGGGCGGCGGATGCCGTGCGTCAACTGGAATCGCGAGGCTGGCTTCTGGGCGTGGCGACGGGTAAATCGCTCCACGGTTTGAGACAGACCCTGGGTGCACATAAGTTGCTTGACCGTTTTGTGACACTTCACACGCCGGATACCTCACCGGGCAAGCCAAACCCTGATATGCTGATCCAGGCAATGGACGCCACCGGAACTCGCCGGGAAGAGGCGGTGATGATCGGCGACACCACCTATGACATGGAGATGGCGGTGAATGCGGGCGTGGCCGCGGTCGGCGTCGCTTGGGGATACCATCCCGCCGGCGATCTGCGAGATGCAGGGGCGGGCGAGGTTGCCTCGTCGTTTGCCGAACTGCCCGATCTCCTGAATCGATTGATCGGGGCGCCGGCATGAAGCTCCTATCCCGCCTTTTGCTTGGTTTGGTCGCCGTTCTTGTGGCAGCCGTCGTAACGGCGGCGGCCATCATTATGACCACCGATACTCGGCAGATCGCCGGGTTCATCTCGGAGCGCGTAAAGGCGGCGACGGGACGGGAGTTGGTGATCGCCGGCGATATCGAGATGAAGCTCTCGCTGGTGCCGACCCTCTCGGCGACCGATGTGCGGTTTGGCAACGCCTCCTGGGGCTCGCGGCCGGATATGGTGCGCCTGGACGGGGTGGAGGTCGGCCTGGCGCTGGTGCCGTTGCTGAGCGGCGATATCCGTCTGTCCGCGTTGACGTTGATAGGTCCGGATATCCTCTTGGAAGTGAGCCCCGAGGGTACACCCAACTGGCAGATTTCCGTTGATCCCCGGATGGCCCGGAAGGCCCGGGAAATCGAACAAGAGGCGGAACGGATTTACGGACTGCCGGTATTGGAAAGCCTCGCGATCGAGCGCGCCTCCGTGCGCTATCTGGATCCGGGACGCAAATTGGACCGGCGGCTCCTGCTGACCCGGCTGGACCTGTTGAACCAAACCGGGGCGGAACGGATGCGCCTCGATATTGCCGGCTCCGTCGCCGGCCACCCCTTTACCGTCGGCGGCAGCATCACGTCACTGTATCGTTTCGTTGAAGATCCCAGATTCTTCATCCTTGATTTGTTGGTGACCGGCCTTGGCGCATCGGGCGAAGCGAAGGGCGTTATCGGGGCGCCGCTGACCGACCGGCAACTGGACATCCGGATTTCCTTCCATGGGAACGATCTGCCGGATACCTACAAACAGGTGAGGAAGCTTGCCCCGAACCTGCCGAAAATCGAGATACCGGCCATCAAGCCCTACGAAATGGCCTTTCGGTTGGCCGGGACACCCACGTCTCTCGCTGCCGAGGGCATAAAGTTCTCGGCGGGCGAAAAGGGTGGATTGGCGGTGGCGCTGAACGGCAGCGCATCGGAAATTACCGGGAGCAAACCGAAATGGCGCTTTTCGGCCCGCGCCGAGGCTCCGGACCCAAGTATCCTGTCCGGCTTAGCCGGATTCCGGTTACCGCCCAAGCCCGGGGTCCGGATCGAAGCGGTCGTGAGCAATCCTGACGACGAACTGGCATTCAACAACGTCTCGCTTCGGTTGGGCGACACCAGCGTTACCGGCAATGCCGTGCTGGAACCCGGAAACGCGCCGCCGAAGATTATCGCAGCCCTCAAGGCGGATCGGCTTCCGGTCGATAGGCTGATGGCGTTCCTGCCCGAGCGTGAGGGAAAACAGGAACGCGGGAAGGCTGAGGACGGGCGG
Source organism: Rhodospirillales bacterium (assembly GCA_965213765.1). Classification (GTDB taxonomy): domain Bacteria; phylum Pseudomonadota; class Alphaproteobacteria; order Rhodospirillales; family UBA2165; genus JAJDXO01. The sequence continues at coordinate 5,351 of OZ243926.1, forward strand.
GTGATTCCGATGATCGAGTTAGCTCAGCCGAGGCTTTCCGAACTTGATGCAACGCTTCGCCTGGTGGTCGGTGAGGTGGTGTTCAATGATCTTTCGATCCGGGAATTGGCTGCATCCGTAAAGGCAACTTCCCGGGACATCGACATTGGCCTGGTGCGGGCCAAGTTCGGCGGCGGTACCTGGTCGGGCCGGGTCGGCGCAAGCTTTGACGGCGGCACGCCGGACATCGCCGGCCAGTTGGATCTCAAGGACGGGCGGATCGAGACACTGCTGGCCTATGCCACCGACCACAAACTGGCGGATGGGCCGCTGGAAGCAAGAATTACCTTTACGGGGCGGGGGGCGGACCTCAGAAGCCTGGCAGCCGGGCTGAACGGCAACCTGGAAGTCGTCATGCACGGCGGCGGGGTGGCCAATAAGTATGTCGAAGTACGCCGTAAGATTTCTATCGCGGGGTGGAAATCTGTTTTTCTATTGTTAGATCAAATTGTTATGGATTCTCTTGACCGATCCACAGGAAATTACCAAGAGTCAGGTATCGAATAGGTACCGTTTTGAGGCAGGATCGGGCGAGCTCGCTACAGGTAAGACGGCCGGGTAGGAGGGGTCGTTGTGAGCCCCTCCCCCCACGGACCCGAGCGTGCGCGACTAATACACTCGGTTCCTCACCTGACAAGGTTCGCTCGCGAAGGTTTGCCTTGAGCGCACGATCTTGACCGTCGGCAGGGGATGCCGCTTGAGAATCTCGTTCATCCGGTCCCTGTTGAGACACCTGCGACGGCTGCGGCGTGCGAGCCACTTCCGCCATGTGCGGGCGACTTGGTAGCGGAACCACTCCTGGCGCGGGTTAAGTTGATGGGCCGACCGTAGCCCATCACAACGCAGGTTTGCCCATCAACGCTTGGCAGGATGGTTTCCGCGGCCCGCTCAGACGCGGCTGACGGTCCAGACCACCCGGCCGACCACATGGGCGTCTTCGGCGAGGCAGGTGTAGGCCTCGTATTCCGGGTTGGCGGAGTGAAGCCTGAGTTGCGGCGGCTCGCCGCGGGGCAGAACCTCGACCCGCTTGACAACCAGGCCTGTACCGTCCCAGAGCACGAACATCTCGCCGGTGGCGGGGATGCGCCGCGCGATGTCGATGACGATGCGGTCGCCATCGTGCATCTCGGGCTCCATGGAATTCCCGCGCACGCGCAGGATGCGGAGGCCGGCGGGGTCGGCGCCGGCTTCGTGACGGATCATGCTCTCGGGCAGGTGCCAGCGGGCCTTCTCGTGGGTGAATTCCTCGCTCAAGGCCCCCGCCCCGGCGGCCGCCTCGACCGCCATCTCGGGTATGGCGGCAAGCGGGGCGCCGGGAAGAGCGCCCGGCGGGGTGCGCCGCCCGCGCTTCTGCGGCTTCCGCCTGGGCGCCTCGGCAGGGCGCAGTTCGCCCGCATCGCAGCCCAGCAGCCCGGCAAGCTTTTCGCTGTCGCTGTAGTTCAGCGCCGCCGGGGTGCCGCGTTCCAGGAACTGGTGCATGTAGCTCGGACTGCGGCCGATGGCGGCGGAGGCCTCCTTCATGGTGAGGCCGCGCTTCCAGAGCAGGTCCTTGATTTTTTGCCGTAGCGGGTCGCGTTGCATCGTAGCCCCTCGCACGTTTGTCGTTGAATATAGTGTATTCAATATCAAAGCATATTGTCAAGGCCGAATGTTCCTCATACGTTCCCGATCATGACGCCTTTAGAGACATCCCTCAAACGCACCATCGAGGCTTACATCCAACGGCACGGTATGACCCGCAGCCGCTTCGGACAGGCCGCGCTGCACGATCCCTCCTTCGTCGGCGTCTTCGGCCGGGGCCGCTCACCGCGGCTCGATACCGCCGACCGGCTGCTGGCCTTCATGGGGCTTGAGCCCATCGGGCCCGGCTTCCGGCGCGAGGTCGACGCGTTCCTGGCGGTCACCGGGGCCAAGGCCTCGGAACTTGGCCGGGAAGCGAGCGGCAATCCGTCCTTCGTGACCTGGCTGCGCCGGGGCGGCTCGCCCCGGCTCGCCACCGTGGACAAGGCGCGGGCCTGGATGGAGCGCGTGGCGAGCGCCGGGGAAGTCCGGGAGATCCGGGCCATGGCGTCCGGGAACGGGGAGACCGGCCGGGACATCTTCAAGGGAGACGACGACATGGGCGACGACGCCTGGCAGTATCTGGGCACGCGCGATGTCGCGTCCCTTCTGGGCCTGAGCCCGCGCACGCTGGACCGCTACCGGGTCAGCGGCGCGGGTCCGAAGTTTCACAAGTTCGGCAACCGGGTGCGCTACGCCCGCGCCGATGTCGAGGCGTGGGCGGCGGAACGCCGGTACAGTTCGACTTCCGGCGAGGGCGGCCCGGCGGGGAAGACGGCGTGATGGGCGATCCCTCGGCATTCAGGTCCAGACGCGAGTTCGCCGCCTGGCTCGGCTTGGCGCCTCGCCACGAGGGTACCGGGGGGCGGGTGCGTATGCTCGGCATCTCCAAGCGCGGCGACAGGTATCTCCGAACTTTGCTGATCCACGGTGCCCGCGCCGTGCTCATCAATGCCAAGGCGCCTCCAGAGTGACCGACGCCGCCGAGCGCCGCGACCTGGGCATCGCCGCGGCGGGCGGGACCGGTGCCATGTTCCCGCCGCTGCGCCGCCGGATCCGGCCCATGCGCCCCGAGCGCGCCGCCGCGCTCTGGCTCTCCAGACTGCGGGAGCTGTCCAAAAGCGCCGGCGGCACGGATGAAGGGAGCCGATCCCCGGAACCGGAAGCGGACGACGCGGGCGATCCGAGGGTCGGAACAAGTGCCGCGGGTGCGCCGTGACCGGCGCGGGCGGCGATACCGGGCGCGGCTTCCGTGCCGCCGTCCGGGGCCTGCGCACCTGGCTGCGGATGCTCGGCCTCGCCGTCGCGGCCGCCCTGTTCGTGGCCGCCGGCTCGGCAGGCTGGAAGACGGCGCAGAGCACGACCGCCTACGAGTGGTATGCCCTCGGAATGCTTACCCTGTCCGAGACGCTCATCGATGCCGGCCTGAGCTCCCCACCCTGCACCAGGTGCCGAGCCTCATGCCCGGGCTTGCGGAATCCCGCCAATTCGGTGGCTGCTTCGTGCTGGGCGTGCAGGTGTTCTCGGCGCTCCGCGACCTCTACGGCCGGGACGGCGCCGAGACCGTCTCGGGCCTCTGCGGCACCCGGGTGGTGCTCGCCGCTCCCGACCGCGACACCGCCGAATGGTCGGCCGAGAGCCTGGGACGGGCCGAGACCGAGGAGATGGCCGAGAGCGTGAGCTACGGCGCCGAGACCCCGCGCGACGGCGTTACCCTCGGCGCAAGGCGCGCCCTGCATCCGGTGGTGCTGCCGGCCGAGATCGCGCGGCTCGACAACCTCTCCGGCTACCTGAAGTTCCCCGGACCCTGGCCGGTCGCCCTGATCGGGCTCAAGTACCGGAAACGCCCCGCAATCGCCGAGCGGTTCGTGCCGAGGGAGGAAGGGGAAGCCCCCGCCGCCGGCGCGGAAGCGCCGGAAGAGGTTGTGGCCGGGCGGCCGGACGGGGCGACGGCCATGGTCGGGGGCGAATTCGAAGCCGTTGCGGAGGCCGGGCTGACGCCGGCGGCGATCGCCCGGGAGTTCCGCCTGTCGCGCGCCCAGGTGGACGGTGTTCTGGCCGGCGCCCGGCAGGGCCGGCGGTGAGGTTGTCGGCGGCGCTCGCGGAAGGCGTGGACGCAGGAGGAAGGCATGCAGGCATGAAGGAGAGACGATGCAGGGAGGCCGCACGGCATCGGGCGCGGCGGGAATGTCCCTTATGATCGAGCAGGTTGCACGTATCCGTATCGAGCTCCGGGAACTGGAGCCGATGATCTGGCGTCGCGTCGACGTGCCCCTGTCCTCGACCCTGGAGGCGCTGCATCACATCATCCAGGCGGCGTTCCGCTGGCAGAACTATCACCTGTACGAGTTCTACGTCGGCGAACGGGTTTACGGCGTGCCGTTGGATGGGGATGTCTTCGACGACCACAAGATCCACAAGGCGTCGGCGATCCGTCTGAAGACCGTTATCGAGCGGGGCGTGGACCGCTTCCTCTACGTCTACGATTTCGGCGACGACTGGCGCCACGACGTGATCGTGGAAGAGGTCCGCGACGGCGCCGGGGACGCTGAATACCCGGCATTCGTGGACGGCGCGTGCCGCTGTCCGCCGGAAGATGTGGGCGGGCCTCCGGGCTTCATGGAGTTTCTCGAGGTGGTGCTCGATCCGGGCCACGAAGAGCATGCGCCGATGACGGAGTGGTACGGCGGACCGTTCGACCCGGAGGACATCGACGAAACATCTATCCGCGGCGTGTTGAAGATGTACGCCGCGCGCCGCCGCGGCGGTTCCCGGAGGCGTTGACCCGCGCCAGGGCGTCCTTTGCCGGCGGACGGCAGTCCGTCCGCGGGCTGCAAGGGAATGGGGTCAGTCGGTCTCGGACACGGCGACGCGCAGCCGGCCGCCGGTGGGAGAGCGCGGCTGGCGGATAACGATGTCGATATCGCGGTTGAGAGCAATCAGGAGCCCCAGCAACCGCTCCAGCGAATACTCCCGGATATCTCCGCGGAGCAGACGGGAGAGGTCGGGCTGGGAGAGGCCGAGCAGCCGTCCCGCTTCGGCCTGGGTGAGGTCGCGCTGCCGGATGATATCGTCGATGCGGGCGACCAGCTCGGCTTTCACGATGTGCGCGTCGGTGTCCGGGAGGTCGGGATCGGCGGAGATGTCGCCGCCGCCGGGTTCGATGGGAATGTCGGATACGGTCATGGGACGAGCCTCATTCATGGGGGTCGCCATCGTGATGCGTTACAACCTCCAGCACGCCGGTACCGAAGTCCCGGAGCGGCTTGAGTACATAGGGGACTGTGAGCATAATAAACCCACCCCCATATATTTACACTCCCCCTTCCCATATATGCTAACAGAATTTGAAACTTGTTCGTGGAGAACCGATGACATGAAAAAACAACGGCTCATCCAATCGACATGGGATGAATTCTCGAGAAAATTTGCCAAGCGGCAAAGACTACCTCTAGGCACCGAGTTGCACCTGTATGATGGCAGTGGCAGAAAGAAGCGCTCGGACTGGCAGGTCAAATGGAAAAAGGTCGATTCAGTACCCAAAGCCGCCGAGAACGAGACCGTGCACAGTTTGCTCCAAACGGCGACCAAATTGCTTTCGACCGACATCAAAGCTCGCCGTTTGAAAATCCGTTTGGTGAGCCCACAAGGGGTTCGGATACAGGGCAACACGCAGGTAGGGACTGTCCGCAAGTTACGTCGTCACCGCACAGGAGACGAGCTTGAGGAAGAAGCGCAACGAGAACTGGAAATTAAGCACCTTCGTCGAGAAACGGGAAAGGTCGCAAGCAACGAGATCAATGAGGCTGAATACCTCCTTGAAGACCCTGAAGAGGTAGTTCCCCACGCTTACGTGTCGGCGCTGTGCGAGCGTTACGGACGCGAGCGTATCGAAGGAGCATTGGAAGCCGTCTGAGACGTGGTGGTGCTATATCCGGACACTGATTGGACTTGTTCATTGGCCGCCGACATTCATGGTGAGAGCTCCTGCGGCGGGGCGGGACCGGTGGCCGGCCGGAGAGCCATACGCATGTCGGAACGGGCTGGAGTGTCCGTTGCCGGCAGACGACGCGCCGGCTCACCAGGGCGGTGCGATCATCGCCGCCATGGGACTCGCGTTGCACAGCACCTCGACCTCGTCCCGCGAGAGCTTCTCGAAGGCGAGACAGAGGGCGATTTCGGCTTCGCTGTCATAGGTGCCGAGATCCCGGCCGGTGGCGACCTCGATCACCGTCCAGGTGGGGTCCCAGACCGGGATGCCCCGGAATGCGCCCGAGCTCTCCCGATGTTTGCGGGAACAGGGCTCGCAGCGCGCCACCCCCGGCGATGGCGCATTGCAGGCGACGCATCGGCCTCGGGCCTTCCGGTCGGCATAGCGGGCACGCTTGGCGGCGTATTCCGCCTCTCTGTCGCGGCGTTCCTCCTTGGCCACGGCGCAAGGGCCGCAGTAGGTGGCGCCGCCATAGGTAGGGGTTTGGCACTTGACACAAACCCCTGCGGCCCGTCGGGCATCGTAGCGGGCGCGGGCGGCTTCGCGGCAGGCCCGGCACTCGGCCGCCCCGTGGGCCGGCTTACCGCATGATGTACAATCGCCCCGGGCGCGCCGCTCGGAATATCTGCGGCGGTCGGCCTCCCGCTTCGCCTTGAGGTTCCGGCGCCTGGAGCGGGTCCCGGCGCAGGGATCGCAATAGGCCTTGCCGCCGGGCGCGGGTGCCCTGCACTGAACACAAAGGCCCTTCGCCCTGCGCTCGGCATGGAGCGCGCGTTTTCCGGCCCGGCGGTCCTCGCGGCAGGGTTCGCACATGGCCCGGCCCTCCTCGGGCGGGAGATGGCCGCAACGGATACACAAACCGGCGGCCCTGCGGGCTTCGGCTCGCCGGCGGCTACGCTTCCGGCCGGCCAAGCGCCGGGCTTCCGGGTCCCGTCCGCCATATGGAATCCCCTCGGCCTTTGCCCTGGCGTGACGGGCGCGGTCCCCGGCCCGGTGCTTCTCGGCGCAGGGCTCGCAGGTCGTGCGCCCGGGGCGTGCGGGAGCTTTGCACTTTGTGCAGATGCCGGCGGCTTTGCGCCGGGCGACACGCTCGCGGTCCCGCTGACGGCGAAGCGCCGGATCGGCATAGGCCATCTCCTCCTCCATTGGTGGGGGAAAGAAAAAAGCGGACGTCCGGGAAAGGGGGCGGTCAGCCCTTCTGCTTGCGGTCGTGGAACAGGCCCGAGACGATGTCGCCCCAAATTTGTACGCCGCCCCGGGTCTTCAGCCCGGTGCAGACGATGATCTCGGTGCGCGCGGGCCGCATCTCCCTGACCGCCTTCAGGGTCGCGGTGGCGTGGTTCGCCCCGCACCGGCCCCGGCCCGTCGCCGGCACCGGGTCGGGACAGCGGCGGATGTTGCCGTCGACCATGCCCTTGAAGCGCTCGACCACGTATCGGTCGTCGGCCAGGCCGCTGCCGAAGAAATGAACCAGGAATGTGTCCGCCGTGTTGCCGGGTATCGCCAGTGCTGCCGTCATGGGGCCGTCTCCATCTTGCCGATGAGGGAAAGCGACGGCCGGACGCCCTCCTCCGGACATCCAACCACCGACCCGCTCACGGCCAGGCATCTCCTCTTGACGGCGATGGGCGCGGACGCGGCGCCAGGGTCGATCGGTGTGCGGCAATGCGAAGTTTGCGGGAGGGATGGAGGTCGCTGAGAAGCCGACTGGACGGGCCAGGGCGCGCGGGGCGCGGCGGATTGAAAAAGCTGCACTCCGTGTTATAAATGGGCTATGAGGACCGGTGCTCGCGAGGTTCGGATTGCAGACGTTCAAGACCAAGGCGTTCGCCCGTTTTGCCGCTCGCGAGGGACTGGAGGGTGCGGCGCTGTGCGAGGCCGCGCTGGCGTTCTTCGTCTACGGTTTCGCCAAGAGCGGCCGGGAGAACCTGCGCCGGGACGAGTTGGAGACGTTCAGGCTGCTGGCCGGCGAGTATCTGGCGCTGGACGGAAATGGCCTGGCGGCCGCGCAGGCCGCCGGAGCGATTGTCGAGGTGAAATGCGATGACCAAGCAGTACAGGAGTGAGGCACTGGCGGCGGCGCATGAGGCCGCCCAGGGTCTCGCTGAAGCCGGCGTCATGTCGAAGCGGACCATGCGCAAGTTCGACGAGATGTGCCTGACGCCCGTGCGGGACATGACGCCCGACGACATCCGCGCGCTTCGCCTGCGCGAACAGGCGAGCCAGGCGGTGTTCGCGCGCCATCTCAACGTGACTACGGGCTTGGTGAGCCAGTGGGAGCGTGGCGAGAGGCGCCCGCGGGGCGCGTCGCTGAAGCTGCTGGCGCTGGTGGAGAAAAACGGTCTCGGCGCGGTCGCCTGAGGTTCGGCCGCACCGGGACATCTCGAGCATCCGGCGCGCGGGAGATCACCCCGCGACTTCGGCGATCCTGCTCGCAATCCGGTTGGCGGCCGACTTGATGGGATCGTTGGCGAGATGGGCGTAGCGGGCGGTGGTCTGCACCTTGTTGTGCCCGAGCAGCTTGCCGATCATCGGCAGGCCCTCGCCGACCAGCAGGCCGCCGCTGGCGAAGGAGTGACGCAAGTCGTGGATGCGCAGGTTCTCGATGCCGGAGCGCTTCAGGATGCGATACCACGGGCCGTGCAGGAAGGCGAGATGGGCGCCCGGCTTCTGGCCGGGGAAGACCCAGGGGCCGTCGTCGGTGCGCTCGATGCCGCGCAGCACGGCGACGGCGTGCTCGCCCAGATGCACGATCTTCGCTCCGGTCTTCGAATCCGGCAATCGCAACTCGCCCCGGTCGAGGTCGACATGCTCCCACCGCAGGGAAAGAACCTCGCCGCTGCGGCAGCCGGTCAGCATCAGCAGCCGGATGGCGGCGATCGCCGCCGGGGGGGCGAAGCCCTCGCGCTCTGCGCCGCGCAGCGCGGCGCCGAGGCGGCGGTACTCGTCGTCCGAGAGGAAGCGCTCGCGCTTGCGCTCGGGGTACTTCTTGACGAAGCGGCACGGGTTGACGCCCTCGGGGCGCATCTCCCAGACCTCGGCCATGGTCAGCATGCGGGAGAGGACGCCGAGGGTCCGGTTGGCGTGGCTGGGCACGGCGCGCATCTCGTGATGCAGGGCGGCGGCGTCCGCCCGGCCGATCTCGGCCACCCGGCGCTTGCCGAACCGGGGGAGGATGCGCTTGTCAACGATCTCGCGGTAGAGCTTGGCGGTGCTGGGCTTGAGATGGTCGGGGGCATAGTCGTCCATGAAGCGCTTCGCGAGGTCGGCCATGGTGGGTCCGCCCGTCCTGCGGGGCAACTTGCCGTCGAGATCGCGCCCGGTCCTGGCGAGGGTCACGATCTCGGCAGCGCGCGCACGAGCGGCGGCCGGGGTGATGGGTCCGTGCGGGCCGATGGTGACTTTGACGGCGCGGCCTTCGTGGCGGTACTTGACGATGTAGACCTTGCGGCCGGAGGGATGGACGCGTATGCCGAAGCCCTTGATGTCGTCGTCCCAGACGACCCTCTCGCGTTCGGCGGGGACGAGGGCGTCGACGGTTCGCTTGGTGATTTTGGGCATGCTGGAGGTTTCCTGATGGTTCGATTCAGGTACCGAGTAGGTACCCACAGGGAGCGTATTGGAGCGCATCCTAGCGCATCCGTGGCGCGGCGGAAACCCCCCTAAGTCCTTGTCATATATTAGATAAGGCATCTACAGCGCACCTGTGTCATAAGATACCTAATAGTATGTCGACCTATTGGCCGGCGACTTTATTCAGGAAATCGTTCCGTGGGTTCACGAAACCAAGGAAGCGCGGATCAACTGTTTTGTCTCCCGTTTCCATATCCGGGAGGGGATCGCGACCAGTACCGGGCTGCTCTTTGACACCGATAAGGTGGCCATCGGCGGCGGCGGCACCATCAATCTCCGGGATGAAACTCTTCACATGCGGATCAATCCCAAGCCAAAGCACGAATCGCTGGTCAGCCTGGCGTTCCCCATCGACATCAAGGGGACTTTGGCGAACCCTTCCGCCGCCCCGACTCCGGGAGCGGTCGCCAAGGGGGTGGCGGGCCTGGCGCTCGGACTGGTCAACCCGCTGGGGATACTATTGGCGGTTGCCTCCGGCGGCGACCAGTCCAATCATTGCATGGCCGCTCTCGAGTACACCGATCCACCCATACCCGAGACAAGTACGCCGGGCCCGGGCACGGCCCGGCCGGCGGCCAAGGAGGAAGAGTCGGCGGTCGAAGAGGTCATTGAGGGCGTCGGCAAGGGTCTCGGAGAGGTCGGGGAAGGGATCGGAAAGGGCATCGAGGGAATCGGTAAAGGGATCGGCGGCGCCATCCGGGGCATTTTCGGAGGCGAAAATTGACCGATTGGCCGTCACTGAAGCGGTTCTATGAGGTGGCTTCGTTTCAGGAGCAAAACGGCGCCTTTGAGATTGTCTTGGACGGTAAACAGGTCCGGACGCCGGCGGGCAAGCCCCTCAAAGTCGCGCAAAAGGCATTGGCCGAGGAGATTTCCACCGAGTGGGCGGCGCAGGGCGAGGTTGTAGAAACGGAATCCATGCCCCTGACCAAACTGGCCGCCACCGCTATCGACCGGACCCAGCTCAAGCGCGCGGACATTGTCGGCGCAATGACCGACTTCGCCGGGACCGATCTTCTGTGCTACCGGGCCGATGAACCCCCGGAGCTGGTCGCCCGGCAGACCGAACACTGGCAACCCCTCCTTGATTGGGCGGCGGACGAATTGGAGGCCGCCATGACCGTCACCACGGGTGTTCTGCCGATCCCGCAGCCGGCGGCCGCCATCGACCGCCTCCGGGATATCGTCGATGGGTTGGACACGTTTCATCTGGCGGGCGTTTCCGCCGCTGCCGCTGCCGCTGGGTCGACGATCGTCGCGCTGGCGCTGGCCGCCGGGCGAATCGAGGCCGAGGAGGCAGGCGATATCGCCTTGCTCGACGAGGAATTCCAAATGGAGCGCTGGGGGCAGGATTCGGAGGCGCTGGCCCGTCATCGGCGAATTCGGGGCGATCTGGAAGCCGCGGCCCGCTTCATGCGCTTGTTGGACGGCTAACAGGTGACGGGCCAAGGGCGCCGCGCTATGTTGGCGGCCATTCACCGACACCTCTGATCCGAGGCATTCATGTACGAAATCATTCGCCAACTCGAGGAACAGCGCGCCCGTGCGCGTGCCGGCGGCGGCAAGAAGCGTGTTGATGCCCAACACAAGCGCGGCAAGCTGACGGCGCGGGAGAGAATCGAGCTGTTGCTGGACCTTGGGTCGTTCGAAGAGTGGGACATGTTCAAGGAACACCGGTCGACCGACTTCGACATGGATAAGAACACGGTTCCCGGTGACGGCGTGGTGACCGGGTACGGGACCATCAACGGGCGGTTGGTCTTCGTCTTCAGCCAGGACTTTACGGTTTTCGGCGGCTCGGTCTCCGAGACCCATGCCGAGAAGATTTGCAAGATCATGGACCAGGCGATGAAGGTCGGGGCGCCGGTGGTCGGGCTTAACGATTCCGGCGGCGCCCGTATTCAGGAAGGTGTCTCGTCCCTCGCCGGTTACGCCGAGATCTTTCAGCGCAACGTCATGGCGTCCGGCGTGGTTCCGCAGATTTCCATGGTCATGGGACCTTGTGCCGGCGGCGCGGTGTATTCGCCGGCGACCACCGACTTTATTTTCATGGTCCGGGACACGTCCTACATGTTCGTCACCGGACCGGATGTGGTGAAGACCGTGACCCACGAGGAGGTCACCCAAGAGGAACTGGGCGGCGCCGTGACCCACTCCACGAAGTCGGGTGTGGCCGATCTCGCCTGTGATACGGACGTGGACGCGCTGCAACAGCTCCGGCGCTTCGTCGACTTCCTGCCGGGCAGCAATCGGGAACGTCCGCCGGAACGGCCCACGGATGATCCCGCTGATCGTCAGGAACCCTCCTTGGATACCTTGATCCCCGACAATCCCAACGAGGCCTACGACGTTCGGGAATTGATCGAAAAGCTGGTCGACGAAGGTGATTTCTTCGAACTCCAGCTCGATTACGCCAAGAACGTGATGATCGGCTTCGGTCGGATGGACGGCTCGACCGTGGGCATCGTCGCCAACCAGCCGATGGTCCTCGCCGGGTGCCTGGACATCGATGCCTCGGTCAAAGCGGCCCGGTTCATCCGGTTCTGCGACTGTTTCAATATCCCGATCATTCTGTTGGTGGACGTGCCCGGTTTTCTGCCCGGCACCGCCCAGGAGTATGGCGGCTTGATCCGTCACGGAGCGAAGCTCCTCTATGCCTTCGCCGAGGCGACGGTCCCCAAGATTACGGTGATCACCCGGAAGGCCTATGGCGGCGCCTATATCGTCATGGGCTCCAAGCATTTGCGGGGCGACGTGAATTTCGCCTGGCCGAGCGCCGAAATCGCCGTGATGGGGTCAAAGGGCGCGGTGGAGATCATTTTCCGCCAGGACATTGGTGACGAAGAAAAGATCGCCGAGCGGGAGCGGGAGTATCAGGCGCAGTTCGCTAATCCGTTCCGGGTCGGGTCCCGGGGCTACATCGATGATGTGATCATGCCGCACAACACGCGCAGCCGGCTCTGCCGCTCGCTCCGCATGTTGCGCAATAAGAAACAGGAATTACCGTGGAAGAAGCACGGTAACATTCCGTTGTAACTGGCGGGAGACGGGTTGAGCGCCGGGGCTCCCGTGCTAAATAGTGCTCGGCAACAAGACTTATTCGGGGACGGTCATGGAATTTCGGCCTAAGGAAAAAATCAAGGGTTACCACGTTCATATCTACTATGACGGCGCGTCCAAGCAGTGGGCGGGCCACCTGCGCCGCGAGATTGCCAAGCGCTGGCCCGAGGCGGTGATCGGACGCTGGCGCGACAAAGCGCCCCAAGGACCGCACCCGGTAAGTCATTTTCAGGTGGCGTTCCGCACCGAATTATTCTCCGAGCTCGTTCCCTGGCTGGCCCTCAACCGCAATGGGCTGAGCATGCTGGTCCACACCAATACGGGCGACGGTTACGAGGATCACGCCTTCTACGACATGTGGATCGGGCCGAGCGTGGAACTGCGGCTTGATGGCATGCGGGCGAGCTGGGAGAAACGCCAGGAAGAAAAGAAGAAAGAAAAGCAAGCGGCCAACGACTCCGAAGCCGCCTGAGGTCAATTCCGCAAGTTTGACCGGTTCCGCTTCTTCCCCGATAGTTGTTTCGGCTAACGGGAGAGATTTGTCTTGCTGCACGTCATCAAGATATTCGATGTGGAAAATTCCGGACCGTTGCGGGATATCCACCGCGACGCCCATCTCTCTTACGTTAAGGGCTTCGATGACCAGACCATGTTCTCCGGCCCGTTCCTGACCCTGGACCTGCAAAACGAGTTGGGGTCCGCCCGGCTGATCGAATTCGCTGATCGGGCGGCGGTGCAAGCCCATATCCATGACGAGCCCTATATTCTGGGTGGCGTTCAGGACGGCTACGAGGTCTATGGCTGGTCGCCGGACACGCCTGCCACCTGGCGGGACTGTCCGCGGACCGAGGGCAATGTCCAGTTCATGATCGAAGGGCACTTTGCGCCGGATCTGCAGACGGTGCCCGAAGGCATGGGCCTCGGCCGGGATCGGTACCTGCTTCAGCACCATGACAACATCATCACGTCCGGTTGGCTGCTGGGTGATGATCAGGCGCCGGTGGGCACATTGGTGATCGTCGATGCGCCGAATCTTGCGGCGGCGGAACAAATCTGGGAGGCGGAGCCGTTGCGGATTGCGGGTCTCTATCCCCGGACGAATTTTTTCGGCTGGCGGTTCGGCCGGGTGGCGGACCGCTTCAAGGTGTGATCCGTGCGCCTGGGCTGGGTACTCGCACTCATGGTTGGCTTTGACGGTGCGCTGGCCGTGGCCGAGGAGGTGCCGGTCGATCTGGAACTGGTGCTGGCCGTTGACGTCTCCTCCAGCGTCGATTCCGTCGAAGCCCGCTTGCAGCGAAAAGGCTATGTAGATGCCTTGAAGTCGCCGGAAGTTCTCGGTGCCATCCAGAACGGAACCCTCGGCAGAATCGCCGTGACCTACGTGGAATGGTCCGGGTCCCGCTCGCGCAAGGTCGTCGCGCCCTGGACGTTATTGGACAACAAGGCCGGCGCCTTCGCCTTCGCCACCTTTGTCGAGGCCTCTCCCCGGGGGTCGGGACACTGGACGTCCATCGGTGGGGCGCTGGACTTCGCTTGGCCGCTATTCGACGACAACGGATTTCAAGGGACCCGCCGGGTCATCGATATTTCGGCGGACGGACCCAACAATGACGGTCCGTCGCCGGACAAAATCAGGGACCTGGTGATTGAGAAGGGGATCACCATCAACGGCCTTCCCATCGTCAACAGCCGCACCCAGGCCTCCGGGCTCCCTCAGATGCCCAACTATGACCACTACTTCGAGGATTGCGTGATCGGCGGGCGCGGCGCCTTCTTGGTGATTGCCGATGACTATGGCGACTTTGCACGCGCCATAAAGCGCAAGCTGCTGTTCGAGATCGCCAATGTACAGCCGGCGCCGGCGGCGCGCTCCCCGTTTCACCGGGCAGCCAGCCACGGCCGCTCCGATTGTGAGCGGAGCTGGGATTACCGCCGCCGGGAAGATGGGGTCCCGGCGCCGTAGAGCGTCTTGTACCTGCTTGGAAACATGTAAAACGCTCCGTCTGCTTCGTATTTTTCGCAAATGCGCCGTCGCGGATGTATCCATCCGCTCGGGATTTGCTCTAACAGGCTGCTGAAAAACTCGCCACGCGCGGCCGGTTTGATGAGTTCGGTCGGTTTTCTCTGGTTATGGGCGGCGGGGGTTGGGGTTCGGGACCCGCTCGCGGCGGGTCTGGGGGCCTATTGCGCGGTTCCCGGGCATCATGTCGGCGCCTCGGCGAGGAGTTTGGGCAGCCTGACCAGGTTGTAGGCGGCGGCGGTGAATGTGAACATCCAGCCCACCCGGTCGAGCCCACGATGCCGGGTCTTGGCCAGCCCGCCGGTGGTCTTGATCCAGCCGAACCCCTCCTCGATGCGCTTGCGCAGGCGCTGGCTGGCGGCGTAGCCCGGATGCCGGGTGGTGCGTCGGTCGACCCGGGTCTTGCGCGGCTTGCCGGTCTTCCTGACATGGCCGTCGACGGCAATATGAGGGGTGACGGCGCCGTCGCGCAACGCGTCCACGAACTCGGCCACGTCATAGGCCTTGTCGGCGCCCAGCGTGACCCGCCGCGCTTTCTTGCGGCGCCCCAGCATGGCCAGCGCCGCCTCCCGCTCGGCGGTGCCACTGGCCCGGGTCAGCGCCGCATCGACAATCAGCGCATTGCGGTTCTCCATCAACAGATGGCCCATGAAGCACAGCCGGCTCGACTGCCCCTCGCCCTTGCGGAACAGCCGGGCATCGGCATCGGTGGTGGACGCATGGGTCGCGTTCGAGCGCCGCTCGCCGCGGAAGTCACGCTCCGCGTTGCGCCCGGCAGGCGGGTCGCCGCCGTCATCCTTGCGGCGGAAGCTCTTCATCGACGCCCACGCCTCGATCAGCGTGCCGTCGACCGAGAAGTGCTCGTCCGACAAAAGACGGCGTACCCGCGCGCCGCGCAGCACCGCTTGAAGAAAGCGCGCCGCCACATCCCCCGCAACCAACCGGTCGCGGTTCTTCGAATAGGTCGTGGCGTCCCACACCGGCGCGTCCATCGACAGACCGACGAACCAGCGGAACAACAGGTTGTAGTCCAGCTGCTCCATCAACTGGCGCTCCGAGCGGATGGTGTAGAAGGCCTGTAACAGAAGCGCCCGCAACAGCTTCTCCGGCGCGATCGACGGCCGCCCGGTCGTCGAATACAGAACCGCAAAATCTCCCGACAACGCCGCCAGGGCCTCGTCCACCAGAACCCGGATCGACCGCAGCGGATGATCCGCAGGTACCCGAGCCTCCAAGTCCACGTAGCTGAACAGACCCTCGCCGCGTTCGTCCTCGCCCCGCATCACAACCTCCAGCACCGATCAACCCAGGGGCAGAGAATCACGATACCGGGAATCGCGCCAGTGGGTTTTTCAGCAGCCTGCTAAGACCTTCCGTCGCTGTCGGGAATGACCGAACGCCGGGACCGCGGGCGTTCCGGCTCGGGCAGGTAGGTATTGGGAAAGATCGACCGGCGGTGACGGTTCTCTTCCTCGTCGATGACCAGTTCGAGTTCGGGCACCGGCGCGAATCGTCCGATGCCATCGAATAATGGTACGGATTTTCGGCGGAACGGCACGATCAGGATCATGCCGGCGATGAAGCCGCCGATATGGGCCAGCCAGGCCGTCCCGCCGGTATCCGCGCCCATGCCCGATTTGGACAGGCTGAAGAACTGGCTGCCGATCCAGAACAGCAGGACAAGCACCGCGGGAAGCCGGAGCGGAATGATATTCATGAACAGGACCAACAACCGGGCCTTGGGATGGAGCACCAAATACGCCCCGAGCACGCCGGAGATGGCGCCCGATGCCCCGACCAGGGGAACCGTACTGTCGGGAGCCGCGAGGGCGTGAAGCAGAGTGCCGATGACGCCGCAGAGAACGTAGAAGACCAGATAACGGAGATGGCCAAGCGCGTCCTCGATGTTGTCGCCGAACACCCACAGGAACAGCATATTGAAACCCAGGTGGACCCAGCCGCCGTGAAGGAACATGGAGGTGACCAGGGTCAGCCAGGCGGGGATTTGTTCGAGCTCCGGCGGCAGTGTCCGGGTGCCGAAGAGTACCGCCGGGATATGGCCGAACCCGAGAATGGCGCGCCCCCGTTGATCACCCAGTGACACCTCCCAGAGAAAAACCGCGACACAAGCCACGATCAAGGCAACGGTGACGTACTGAAATTGAATGCGGTTGAGCGGGTTGTCGTCCTTGATCGGGAGAAGCGCCATTCGCGTCTAGCTCCCGTAGCAGCCGGCGAGGCGGGCCCGCTGTATGACCAGGGCCAGCACTGCATCGACGTTGGGCGTGGCGATGCCGGTCAGGCGGCCGAGTTCCGGCACCGCCCCGACGATGGCGTCGATTTCCATGGGCCGGCCCCGCTCCAGGTCTTGCAGCATGGAGGTCTTGTGGGCCCCAACCGCGGCGCCACCCTCGATCCGCTTGTCCACATCGATGGAGAATTTGACGCCCAGGCTCTCGGCGACCGCCTGGGTTTCCAGCATCATGTCGCGAATCAGGCGGCGGGTCGCGGGATCGGCGCACATCTCTTCCAGCGTCGCGCCGGTAAGGGCGCTGATGGGGTTGAAGCTGACATTGCCCCAAAGCTTGACCCAAATCTCGTCGCGGATACGCGGGCGGATGGGGGCCCGAAATCCGGCTCCCTTCAGAATCTCCGACAACAGGGCCGCCCGTTCAGTCTTCTCGCCCGAGGGTTCGCCCAAAGTAAACCGGTCACCCTCTTGATGACGAACCACGCCCGGCTCGACCACTTCGGCGGCGGGATAGACGATGGTGTGAAGAATACGCTCGGGCCCGATGCCGGACCATTGCGCCCCTCCCGGATCAAGCAGCGGAATCTGGTGATCCTTGTGGGGACCGTCGAGGCCAAAGAAGTACCACCAGGGAATGCCGTTGGCGCCCCAGACCACCGTCGTCTCCGGGCCGAGCAGCGGCTGCATGGCGTCGACGATGCCTGGAACCGAATGGGCCTTGAGGCTCACTATGACGTAGTCCTGGGGTCCGGCATCCGCCGGGTTTTCAGCCGCCGAGGGGCGGACCGTGGTGGTCTCTCCTTCCATTTCCAGGGTCAGGCCGTTTTCCTGGATGGCCGCCAGATGCGCGCCCCGGGCGATCAGCGTTACCTCGGCGCCGGCCTTGGCGAGACCGGCGCCCAACAGGCCGCCGATGGCCCCGGCGCCATAGATGCAGATCTTCGCCGTCATCCAAGCCCCAGCTTCTCGGCCAATCCGATGCGCTGGAGTTTGCCGGTGGCACCCTTGGGAATTTCATCCAGGAACAGAATTTTGCGCGGCACTTTGAAGTCGGCGAGGTGTTCGGCGGCGAATTCCCGTAATTCCTTCTCGGTCGCTTCCGTGTCTTCGCGCAGCACGACGGCCGCCGCGACGTCCTCGCCCAGCTTGTCGTGGGGCATGGCAAAGGTGACGACCTGTAGCACCGACGGATGATCCATCAGCGTCTCGTCCACCTCGCGCGGGGAAATCTTCTCACCGCCCCGGTTGATGATTTCCTTCAACCGGCCGGTAATGCTGATATAGCCCTCATCGTCCATGATCCCCTGATCGCCGGTACGGAACCAGCCGTCGGTGAACGCTTCGGCGTTGGCGGCGGGGTTGCTTTCGTAGCCGGAAAACACGTTTTCCCCGCTGATAACGATCTCGCCGGTTTCCCGGGCATTCAAGATGACCCCGTCCTCGGACATGATCGCCACTTCGGGCCCGGCGGCAACGCCAACGCTGCCCGGTTTGCGCGGCGCGTCCGGCAGCGGGTTGCTGGCCATCTGGTGAGACGCCTCGGTCATGCCGTAGGCCTCGATGACCGGGCAGCCGAACACGTCTTCCAGCTCCTGCATCACTTGTGGGGGCAGGGATGAGGATGAGGATCGAATGAAACGCAGGCCCGCCTGATCGACGGTCTCCTGGTTGCGGCCCGCCCGGTACAGGATCGCTTGATGCATGGTCGGCACCGCGGTGTACCAGCTCGGCTTGGCCTCGGCGACCCAGTTGAAGAAGCTGAGGGCATTGAACCCGGGTGAGCACCAAATGGAGGCACCGGCGCCGACCGACGAAAGCACGGCGGCGATCAGCCCGTGAATATGGAACAGGGGCATAATGTTGAGGCACCGGTCGTCCGGGCTTAGCCGGAGCGATTTGGCGATATTGACGGCGGACGCGGTGACGTTGCGCTGCGACAAGGGAACGATCTTGGGGCGCGACGTGGTGCCCGAGGTGTGCAGAACCAGGGCGATGTCGTCGGGCTCGGCGGGGCCGCCGCTCGCGGCCGGATCGCCAACCGGCTTTCCCGAGAGCGTGAAGGTGCCCGCCGGCGAGCCGGCGTCGCTGCTTAGCTCCAGGATCGGCACCCCCCGCGCCGCAGCGGCATCCCGGGCCGGCGTGTCGGCACCGGCCCCGACAACTAGTGCCTTGGCCTTGAGGTCGGACAGGTAAAAGTCGAATTCCTCCTGCCGGTAGGCGGGATTGAGCGGGGCGGTTGTCGTCCCCGCGCCGATACAGACAAAGGCACTCGCCATTTCGGGTCCGTTGGGGAGGACGATGGCAACCCGGTCTCCGCGGCCGATACCGAGGCCATTCAAGGCGCCGGTGACTGCGCTTGCTTGAACCCGCAAGTCTCCGAAATTCAGGTCGTTGCGGGATGGGGCGCCGAATACGGGTGCATCGCTTGGCTTGTTGGCCAATAGATCCGAAACGGTAAAGGTCATGGCGTGCCTGGTCATTGGGCGTGTGGGTGGCTTGAGGCCGTTGGGCCGATATGGCCCATACTTTCCCGCATGATCAAGCCAAAACCCGCCGAATTCCAGCGCTTTCGCGCTCTCGGGCAGTAAACACCCTAGTCTTTGTACTACTTGAAAAACTCTTTTGTATAAGTGCATATCTGACGATCTACACAACATTTTGTGATAATTGTCATAACATCATCAAAGTATCGTAAGCCAGGGGTAACAATAAGCGGCCTGACAACAATGTTGCCCGGTAATCCCGTCCACCAGCCTGGGACCGGTTTGACGCCCAGGTCATTTGGCTCCCGATGGTTGGTATCAGTCCATAGTTGAAAAATTTTGTTTTCTTTACCGCGTTGATTGCCATGCCCCGATTGGCGCAGGGGACCAAGACCTGGACGGACTTCCGCCAGCTCTCCGGGACGCGCCGCGCGGCAACTCGCCGCGGTCGAATGGTGTGCCGGCGGGTGCGCCAGAGGGTCCGCCAGAGGGTCCGCTTGTGCGCGCCGGTAGATGCGTTATGGTGCCGGTCACGAATTTCGTGACTACATCATTGATTTTATTGGTTGATGCGGAACGCAAGGCGGATAGCCGGCAGGAGGGCGTGGCGTTGGGTCTTTGGCCCTCTCGTGGCCGTATCTGTCGCCGTTGGCGGTAGCGGCGATGCACTGGCCAAGGCGTCGACCCTCTACAACATGGATCGGTTCCTTAACGAGCCGCACCCATTCGCCACCCAGGTCCAACCGCCGCCCGCCGCACCGGCGCTCCGTCCGGCACCCGTGGCCCCTGCGCCGGTCCCGGACATCCCCGAGATCGACGACAACGATCCCCTGGAGCCGGTGAACCGCCTGATATTCGGTTTCAACAAGGTCCTGAACGATTTCCTGATCGGACCCATCGCCAAGGGCTACAACCTGCTGTTGCCGAAGATCGCCAGGGATGCCGTCGCCAATATGTTCGACAATGCCAATCTGCCGGTGGTCGTCGCCAACGACCTGTTGCAGGGTGAACTGACTCGCGGACTGGAAGCGACGGGGCGGCTGGTGGTCAACTCGACACTTGGCGTCCTCGGCTTAGTAGACGTGGCGGAGCGTCTGGGGCTTGAAAAGCACAAGGAGGATTTTGGTCAAACCCTGGCGGTTTGGGGCGTGGGCGAAGGTTTGTACCTGGTGCTTCCGGTGTTCGGTCCGTCAAATCCCCGAGACGCGTTTGGCAACCTGTTCGTCGACCGGTATTTCGATCCCCTCGGCCTGTGGTTGAGCAATACGGACAGGGATGAGATTTCCTACGCCATTACCGGCGCGCGCGGCATCATCACGTACGCAGACGTGGTGGAAGAACTGGAACGGCTGGAAGAGGCCTCGGTCGATTTCTACGGTGCGGTCCGTAGCCTCTATCGTCAGCGCCGGGCAGCCGAGATTGTCAACGGGAAGCCGGAATCCAGTCCGAGTTTCGGTTTTGATATTGAAATCGACCCCTAAAGTGGACCGTAGCCGGTAAAGGGCGATTGCGGCGCCGCCGGCGGCGCGGTGTAATTCCTTGATGTTGAATATCAGATACCACCGCGTGCCCGCCGTACTTTTTGCGGGACTTGCCTGCCTGCTATCCGTCGGCGCTTCGGCCGAAGAGTGGGTCGCTGTCGACCTGGAACTGGTATTTGCGGTCGACGTTTCAGGCAGTGTCGACGGCCACGAAGCCCGCCTCCAGCGCGAAGGCTACGTGGCGGCGCTGCGCAGCCCCGAACTGGTGAAAGCGATTGAGACCGGCATCGTCGGCCGGATCGCCGTGACCTATGTCGAATGGGCCGGCTTGAACCATCAGGTCACCATCATCGATTGGGCGGTCATTCAAGATAAAGCCTCCGCCGGCCGGTTTGCTGACGCGCTGGCGGCCGCGCCGGTCAATGCCGGCCCTTGGACGTCGATCAGCGGACTGATCAATTTCGCGCTGCCATTGTTTGAACGAAACAACGTTCAGGGTACGCGCCGGGTGATCGATATCTCCGGCGACGGGCCCAACAATTCCGGGCCCCTGGTCACCTTCGCTCGGGATGCCGCGGTCAAGCGGGGTGTCGTCGTAAACGGCCTGCCCATCGTAAACGACCGTTTGCAGATTTCCGGCCGCCGCCAAATTCCGAACCTTGATCTCTATTACGCCGGCTGCGTGATCGGCGGACCTGGCGCATTCCTGGTGGTGGCCGAGGATTTCAGCGATTTCGCCCGGGCTATCCTGCGAAAGCTGATTTTCGAGATCGCGGGTGTGGTGCCGCCGGGATCACACCAAACCGGCAGCGGGCCGGTTTCGGGTCCGCTTCATGTCGCCTTTGAGGGCGGCTGCGGCATTGGCGAGCGCCGTTTGCGCGAACACGGTATCTTTCCGGACCGGGAATTTTGAGGTTACGGCGGATCGCGGGAGAGTCCGCAATTGCGAATCACCGCCTGATGTGCGAGCAATCCATATTCAGTTGAGCGCATTTGCCTGCCAGACGTAAGCGAAACTTCTAATTATAGAATATTTTGCAATGACTTAGTAATGAAGTTGCAATAGGCGGGGCGGTGGGTTTGTACTGATCTGGTACCTTCTAAACCGGCAAATGCCGACAATCACCTTGGGGCGGACCTGGTCCATATGTTCGAGTCGATACTGATTGCAAACCGCGGCGAGATCGCGTGCCGGGTGATCCGGTCATCCCGCGCCATGGGCATCAGAACCATCGCCGTCTATTCGGAAGCCGATCGAGACGCCCTCCATGTGGATATGGCCAGCGACGCCGTGCTGATCGGTCCGCCGCCGGCACTGGAAAGCTATCTCAATATCGATGCGATCATGGCGGCTATCGAGGAGACCGGTGCCGAGGCGGTTCACCCGGGATACGGATTTCTCTCCGAGAATGCCGCCTTCGCGGAGCGTTTGGCGTCCGAGGGGGTGACGTTCGTCGGCCCTCCGCCCTCGGCCATCCGCACGCTCGGCGACAAGATTGAAGCCAAGCAATTGGCCGAGTCGGCCGGCGTGCCGACGGTCCCGGGCTACGCCGATCCCATCGCCGATGCGGCGGAGGCGGCGCGGCTCGCCAAGGACATCGGATACCCGGTGATGCTCAAGGCCTCGGCCGGCGGCGGCGGCAAGGGAATTCGTAGGGTGATGGAGGCTTCCGAACTGGAGGAGGCCTTCCGCGCTTGTACGTCGGAAGCGGAAGCGAGCTTCGGCGATGGACGGGTGTTTCTTGAAAAGCTGATCCTCAAGCCGCGCCATATTGAAATCCAGGTTCTCGCCGATACCCATGGGAACGCGGTCTATCTGGGTGAGCGTGAATGCTCCATCCAGCGGCGCCACCAAAAGGTCTTGGAAGAGGCGCCGAGCCCGTTCGTCGATCCGGAAATGCGCGCCAAAATGGGCGGGTCCGCCGTCGACTTGTCGCGGGCCGTCAATTACTTCTCCGCCGGGACGGTCGAGTTCATAGTCGACGCCGACCGCAACTACTACTTCCTCGAAATGAACACCCGGCTGCAGGTGGAGCATCCGGTGACCGAGGAGGTGACGGGGAAGGACCTGGTGGAACAGATGATCCGCGTCGCCGCCGGGGAAGAATTGTCGTTCGGCCAGGACGACGTCACCATCGAGGGCTGGGCGATCGAGGCGCGCCTCTATGCCGAAGACCCGGCCAGGGGATTTCTTCCCTCCATCGGCCGGGTGGCTCGATACCGGGAGCCGGTCTCCGGCGCGTTCGGCACCTCCAAGACCATCCGCATCGATCACGGGGTGAATGAAGGCGACACCATCAACCGGCACTACGATCCGATGATCGCCAAGCTGATCGCCATTGGCGAGGACCGTATGCAGGCGGTTACGCGAATGCGGGCGGCCCTCGACGAGTTTTATGTGCGGGGCGTGAACCACAATTTGGCGTTCCTGGGGGCCGTGGTGGCGGACGACGACTTCGCCGCCGGCAATATCTCGACCGAATTCATCGGCGATAAGTTCGGCTCCCGCTTCGATCCCACCGAGGTCGATCGAGATCCCGAACCCTGGCTTGTCGCCGTCGCCGGCGCCATCCATTGGCGGCGGATCAACCGGGCGAGCCATCTGGTCACCCGGAGCATGGACGATCAGGTGATCCCCGGTCGGCCGGTGACGCTGGCGACCAACTGGGTAGTGATGGCCAACGGGCGGCCGTTTCCGGTTGAGCTGGCCGCGGCCGGTGACGGCGTTGAAGTCCGCCAGAACGGACAAACCCATATGGTTTCCAGCGACTGGACGCCGTCGAGCTACCTGTTCAAGGGGACGGTGAACGGGGAGCCGGTCTGCGCGCAGTACGATTTCGGATCGGTCGGCTTCCGTCTGACCGCCGGCGGCTACGCGGCCGAAATCCAGATGGTGTCGCCGCGGGCCGCCGAGATGATCGCCGATATGCCCGACCGGGGCGCCTCGGGCGCCGCCCGGAATATTGTTTCCCCAATGCCGGGTCTGATGGTGTCCATTGACGTGGAGGTGGGCCAGGAGGTCAAAGCCGGCGACGCGGTGGCGGTGATCGAGGCGATGAAGATGGAAAACCAGTTGGTCGCCGAGCGCGACGGCACCATCGCGGAAATCAACTGCGCGCCGGGTGACAGCGTCGAGGTGAACCAGGTATTGATGGTATTCGAGGGCGGCTAACTTGGGGACGAGGGCGCTTCTGGATCTGATGCCTTAGCCTTCGCCGCGTGACGCTCCCGATAAGTCAGATAGCTAGAACTGATGAAGATGACGGTGCCGCCGAGCAGGGTCCATATCGTCGGCACTTCCGCGAACAACACGATACCGATGATGGCCGCCCAAATCAGCTTGGTATAGTCGAAGGGCATGACCAGTGACACATCCGCGCTCTTCATGGATTGTGCAAAAAGAATCTGGCCCAGTGTCCCGCAGGCCGCGCCGGCCGCCAGCAGCATGTATTCGGTTGGCGTGGGCCACCGCCAGACCAGCAGGGCCGGCGGTAGCGTAAGGATCGTCAAAAACACCAGGGCGTAAAAGGTAATTGTCAGCGAACTGTTTCGCGCAGATAGGCTCTTGATGATGATAACGGCGGCCGCCCAGGACGCCGCTGATCCGATAACATAGAGCGAGCCGATGCTGACGGTCTCGACGCCGGGCCTGAGGACGATCAGGGCGCCGATGAACCCGGCGATCAAGCTCGCGGTTCGCCGCCATCCCGGAATATCTTTGAGTAGGAATATCGCCAATATTGCGACGAAGAACGGGGTGGTGAATGCCAGCGCCGCGACTTCGGCCAGCGGGATCAGCGCGATACCAAGGAAATAGAGGATCATGGCCACCGCATTGAATACGCCGCGCCAGCCCATCAACCAGAGATCGCCTTTGGTGGTCACAAACAAGGCACTGCCATGCCGAAGCAGAAACGGCAGGATCAGAAAGAACCCAATCACGTTGCGCATGAAGGCGATCTCGAACGGATGCAAATCCGGCGTCAGAATCCGGACGATGGTCGCCATGCCCGTCAGGAAGAGGGTGGCGGCAAGCATGTAAAGGATGCCGCGCAAATTCTGACTGAGGTTCAAGAATTTTTCGGGCAAGACCGGGGCGCTCCAACACCTTCGATGGATATGTGGGCCGTCAGGACCTGCGGCTCGACATTCGGCGAGGGTGCGCTACTGTCGGGGAGCAAATTGAGGCCAGATTAGGGCGGGATCATGGTTCAACTCCTGGACGAAGATATCAAGACAAGAGACGTGCTGACGTGGAAGGGCTTGCATCTGTTCCACTTCATGTCGTCATCGTGTTCGCAAAAGACGCGGATCGTTCTCAACCTCAAGGGCCTCCACTGGGAATCCCACCACCTCAGACTCCGCGACGGCGAAAATTTCACCGACTGGTATCTCGGCATCAATCCGCGGGGCCTGGTACCGACACTGGTCGCCGATGGCGAGGTCCATATCGAAAGCAACGACATCATCACCCTGCTGGAAGAGCGCTATCCCGAGCCCAAACTCATCCCGGCGGGGGCCGGAGACCGCGTCGCGGAATTGCTGGAACACGAGGACCACCTCCACCTCGATCTCCGGACCATTACCTTCCGCTTTACCCAGCGGCGGGGGAAGCAGCCCAAGAGCGACGAGGCCATGGCCAATTACCGGACCGGCGGGACCGGCACCGTATTGGGCAAGGAGGACCCCAACAAGGCGCGGGAAATTGAATTTTGGGATACGGCGAACACCACCGGGATCTCGGACGACGCGGTGCGATTGTCCGCGGGCCGTTTCCGCGAGGCGCTGGATGGCCTCAACGATGCGCTGAACGCGGGCCCCTATTTGATGGGTGACGAATTGTCCGTTCTCGACATTGCCTGGTTCATCTACGTCAACCGGCTCAGGAGTTGCGGCTATCCCATGGAGGGGCTCCACCCGTCGCTCACCGGCTGGTTCGACGGCCTCAAGGCACGTCCCGAATTCGCCAAGGAGATCGCCGTGCCGCCCGAGGTGCAGGCGGCCATCGACGATCATCACGCCGAACAGCGGCGCGAGGGCCGCACACTCGTCGAGGTCGCAGGGCTCGCGTGACCGGTGAAGAGGCCCCGCGCGCGATCCTGGCGCTGATCACCGGCGAGGTCCAGGGCGTGTGGTTTCGCGCCTGGACCGTTCAGGAGGCCGAAAAAAGGGGGATCACCGGCTGGGTGCGCAACCTTCGGGACGGCTCGGTGGAGGCGCTGTTTTGCGGCCCGCGGGCGGCGCTGGACGACATGTTGGCAGCCTGCCGGGAAGGGCCGCCCCTGGCGCGGGTCGAGAATATCGAGTTGGAGGACGCCGACCCGCCGGCCGAAGCCCGGTTCGTTCAAGCGCCGACGCACCAATCGGCGGCGTTTCCCGAATAGTCTTTTGTCCTATCTCCCGGCGTTGGAAGATGACACAGGAGGATCAGGGATCGGTTCCGCGGATTTCGCTACCCAATTCCCGATTTAGAACACTTCCGCGAAGGACGACGCCAAGGCCCCCTCCAGGTCCGCCATGGAGGCGTCGATGCCGAGCCGGGCCAGGGACGTGACGCCGTAATCGGAAATCCCGCAGGGAACGATGCCCGAGAAGTGCTCGAGGTCTGGATCGACGTTGATGGAGATGCCGTGAAACGTCACCCAACGGCGGATTCGCACTCCGACCGCGGCGATCTTCGCTTCGCCGCCGTTGCCGTCCGGCACCCAGATACCGATTCGGTCCCCGCGGGGCTCGCCGGTTACCCCGAACGCCGCCAGGGCGCCGATCACCCAGGCCTCCAGGCTTCGGACATAGGCCCGGACATCGGCTCCCCGGTTGCGGAGATCGAGCATCAAATAGGCGACCCGCTGGCCGGGACCGTGATAGGTATAGCGTCCGCCGCGTCCCGCCGCGTAGACCGGAAAGCGTTCATCGAGAAGCTCCGCCGGGTCGGCCGACGTGCCCGCCGTATAGAGGGGCGGATGCTCCAGCAACCATACCCGCTCGTTCATCTCGCCGGCGATGATGCCGTTGACCCGGGTCTCCATCTCGGCCAGCGCATCCTCATAGGCCACCAGGCCGGGAGCGGTCACCCACTCGACACCGGCGACGCGGTCCGGCGCATCCGCAGCCTTCATATCCATGTTCGCTATTGTAGCGGCTCGGCGGGGCGGGGGATATGCCGCGCATTTCCTTGATTACCCACCTCCGATTTGGTATCCCGGCGCCTCGATTCCAGCTACTCTCCTGGTGAGTAGCCGCGATGCGGTCGTGGCGGAATTGGTAGACGCGCAGCGTTGAGGTCGCTGTGGGCGATGAGCCCGTGGAAGTTCGAGTCTTCTCGACCGCACCATCTTTCCGGAAATCGAGACAGCCATCCTCCCGGCGGGCCGGGCGGTTTCCCGCGGCCGAAGTTGGTTTTATTTCGGTCACTTGCGGGCTTTTTTGTGTGCCGAAGAATGTCATACTGACGTCAACGCCGCCGGATAAGGTGGCGATCGAAGCAGCTATTCCGAGACCTGCCGGGAGAAGACATGGCCGACGAATTCGACCAAGAGGCCCTGGATTACCATCGCTATCCGCGGCCCGGGAAGATCGCCGTCACCACCACCAAGCCGCTGGCCAACCAGCACGACCTGTCGCTGGCATATTCGCCGGGGGTCGCGGCGGCGAGCATGCTGATCCACAAGGATCCGGCCGAAGCCGCCAACCTGACCTCGCGCGGCAATCTGGTCGCGGTGGTCTCCAACGGTTCCGCGGTCCTGGGTCTCGGCAATATAGGCGCGCTGGCCTCCAAGCCGGTGATGGAGGGCAAGGCCGGGCTGTTCAAGAAGTTCGCCAATGTGGACGTCTTCGACATCGAGATCGACGAGAGCGATCCCCGCAAACTGGTCGACGTCATCGCCGCGTTGGAGCCGACCTTCGGCGGTATCAATCTCGAGGACATCAAGGCGCCGGAGTGCTTCATCGTCGAGCAGGCGCTGAAGGAACGGATGAACATTCCGGTGATGCACGACGACCAGCACGGCACGGCCATAATCGTCGCCGCCGCCATTCTCAACGGTCTCGAAATCGTCGGCAAGAAGCTGAGCCGGGTGAAACTGGTCACGTCCGGCGCCGGCGCGGCCGCCCTCGCATGCCTCGATCTCCTCTGCCACATGGGGCTCAGGAAAAACAGCGTCATCGTTACCGATATCGCGGGCGTCATCTATGAAGGCCGCAAAAAGGAGATGAACGAGTACAACAGCCGGTACGCGCGCAATACGGAATACCGGAAACTCTCCGAGGCCATCGACGGCGCCGACGTGTTTCTGGGGCTGTCGGCCCCCGGCGTTCTGAAGCCGGCAATGATCAAGAAGATGGCCAATAAACCGGTGATCATGGCGCTGGCCAATCCGGAGCCGGAAATCCGTCCCGAGGCGGCCAAAAAGGCGCGTCCCGACGCGATTATCGCCACCGGGCGCAGCGACTACCCGAACCAGGTCAACAACGTCCTGTGTTTCCCGTACCTCTTCCGGGGCGCCATGGATGCGGGCGCGACCGCCATCAACGAGGAAATGAAGGCGGCGTGCGTAAAGGCGCTGGCCGAACTGGCCCGTGCCGAGGCCGATGAAATCGTTGCCCAGGCCTATGGCGGGCAGGAACTCAACTTCGGGCCCGAATATCTGATTCCCAAGCCCTTCGATCCGCGCCTGCTCGGCAAGCTGGCCCCGGCGGTTGCCAAGGCGGCCATGGATTCGGGCGTCGCAACCCGGCCGATCGAGGATTTCGACGCCTATTTCCAGCGGCTCAACGAGTTCGTGTTCCGCTCCGGCCTGATCATGAAGCCGCTGTTGGATCAGGCCAAACTGGCGCCCAAGCGGGTGGTTTATGCCGAAGGCGAGTCGACACGGGTCCTGCGGGCGGTTCAGCAGGCGGTCGACGAAGCGCTGGTGGAGCCGATCCTCATCGGGCGGCGGGATGTGGTGGCCATGCGTCTCAAACGGTTGGGGCTAAGAATAAGGATCGGCGAGCACTTTGAACTGGTCGACCCCGAGGGCGACCCCCGATACCGGGAGTATTGGGAGCTGTACCACTCCATCACGGCCCGTCACGGCCGTTCCCGGAACGAGGCCCGGCGCATCGTCCGCACCAACACGACGGTGATCGCGGCGCTGATGGTCAAGCGGGGCGAGGCGGATGCCATGCTGTGCGGCGCGACCGGCCGCTTCCCGCAGCACCTGCCGCCGCTGTTCTCGATCATCGGTGTCCGTGACGGCGTGAAACGGGCCGCGGCATTGTCCATGCTGATCCTGCCGAAGGGGACGTTCTTTCTCTGCGATCCGTTCGTCAATCCGGGACCGACCGCCGAGCAGATTGCGGACTACACGATCATGGCCGCAGAGGAGGTTCGCCGGTTCGGCATCGAACCCAGGGCGGCGCTGCTGTCTCATTCGAATTTCGGCAGCTCCCACCGGGAGACGGCGGCCAAGATGCGCGACGCATTGAAACTGGTGCGCAAGATGGCGCCCGATTTGCAGATTGACGGGGAAATGCACGCCGACGCCGCCCTGTCGCAGGAGATCCGCGACCGGCTGGTGCCCGATTCCACTCTCAGCGGGTCGGCCAACCTGTTGATCATGCCGTCGCTGGATGCGGCGAATATCGCCTACAACATGCTGCGCATGCTCAACGATGGCGTCGCCGTCGGGCCCATGCTGCTGGGCATGAAACAGACCGCGCACGTGATGCAGGAATCGGTTACTGTCCGGGGCATCGTCAACATGACGGCGCTGTCCGTCGTCGACGCCCAAAAGGCGGGCACGCTGATCTAGGAACCACGTCATGGCCGACTTGCCGACGGAGACCGAGGAAAAGCCCGAAACCGGGGTCTCCGGGTCGGTTGCGGGACACCTCCCGGACGCCGCGGTCCACGCTGTCAGCGAGGCTCTGGACGAAAACCGCCTCGATGATGTGCGGGAATACGTCGAATTCCTCCATCATGCCGAAGTCGCCGATCTGATCGAGCGGTTGCCGGGCGACAGGCGCGATCAACTCGTCGGGCTGCTCTCGGACGACTTTGATCCCAACGTCATGGCCGAACTTGACGAAACCGTCCTCGACGGTGTCGTCGATCGGTTGGGCCTCGACCAGGTAGCGCAGGTCGTCGCCGGCATGGACTCCGATGATGCCGTTGACGTCGTCGAGGAACTGGAAGATCACGAACAACGTGAAGTGCTGGATGCGCTGTCCGAATCCGACCGGACGCTGATCGAGGAAGGCCTTTCCTATCCCGAGGACAGCGCCGGCCGCCTGATGCAGCGCGAGACCGTTGCCGTGCCCAGCCATTGGACCGTCGGCCAAGCCATCGACTACATGCGTGAGACCGAGGACCTCACCACTCATTTCTTCGATCTCTTTCTGGTCGACCCCCGACACCAGCCGGTAGGAACCATTCCGCTGAGCCGGGTGCTGCGGACCCAGCGGCACGTGGCGCTAAACGCCATCATGTCGGCGGAGATCCGGAAAATCCCGGTGACCATGGACCAGGAGGAAGTCGCCTACCTGTTCCGCCAGCGCGACCTCATCTCCGCGCCGGTGATTGACGAGGCCAACCGGCTGGTCGGCGTGATTACCGTCGACGACGTCGTCGACGTCATCCACGAGGAGCATGAGGAGGACATCATGCGCCTGGCCGGTGTCGGCGAAGGGGACGACCTCTACGCCGCCATCTGGGCAACGGTGCGTTCACGCTCGACCTGGCTGTTTATTCATCTGATCGCCGCCGGCGCGGCGGCTGCCGTGGTCGGTATCTTTCAGGGCACCATCGAGCAGATGGTCGCTCTGGCGATCCTGATGCCGGTGGTGGCTGCCATGGGCGGTACCGCCAGCGTTCAAACGTTGACCGTCGCCGTGCGCGCCATCGCCATGCGCGAGCTTACCCCCGCCAACGCGTTTCGCACCGTGGGCAAGGAAGTCATCGTCGGTTTCGCCAACGGAATTCTGTTTGCAATCATGATCGGACTTGCGACCTGGGCGTGGTTCGGCAGTCTCGGGCTTGGCGGGGTCATCGGGTTGGCGATCATCATCAATCTGGTGGTTGCCGGGCTCGCGGGCAGCGCCTTGCCGGTGGTGCTGCAGCGCATGGGATTCGATCCGGCGGTCGCCGGCAGCGCGCTGTTGACGTCGATCACGGATGTGGTGGGGTTCTATGTATTCCTTGGTTTGGCGGCACTTTTGCTGCTTTAAGCTCGAAGGATATTCCCGTCGAAATCCGCGAAGAGGTATCGCGGCGGTGCTCGAAGATCGAGGGCGGGCGCGCCCGGCACCTGCGGGATCGGCGCACGTCGTCCCGAGATGAGGCGGAGGAGGCGTCGGACATGGTGGCCGGGTTATGCCATGCCGGAGAATCCGTGTATGGATGGTCCATGTCCGCCGACATTCCTCAGCAGACCGGCGCCCCGAACCGCCGCCGGCATTTCCTGGTCAGCTTCTGGCGCGGAGAGGAGCGGCTTTGGCGGGCCTATTGGGTGGTCGGCATCTTCGGCAGTTGGGCGGTATCGACACTCGTCGTTCTGATGATCAATGCCGGGTTTTTGCCCTGGCAGCTGGGAATTGCCCTGTCCTTCGTCTATGCCCTGTACGCCGCGGTGGCCATCTGGCGCTGCGCTCCCAAGAGCAAATGGCGGTGGTGGGGCATTGCCGCGCGGACTACCCTGGTTCTGAGCTTCGTCTTGGCCGTGGTCCGGTTTTTCGGCATGGCCTAGTATACCTTCCGGGAGGATTTCAGCGGCATGCCAACGGTATTTATCACCGGCGCCAACCGGGGGCTGGGCCTCGAGTTTGCGTCCCAGTACGCGGCTGACGGCTGGTCGGTCATCGCCACCTGCAGGAATCCGGACAACGCTACCGGGTTGCACGGGATCGCAGGCGACATTGATGTCCATGCCCTCGACGTCTCCGACTTCGGCGCTGTTGACGCAGTTGCGGCGTCGCAGGCCGGACGGCCCATCGATCTATTGATCAATAATGCCGGGCTGCTCGGCCCCACGGCCGGGTTCGGCGCCACCGATCCTGAAAGCTGGGAGGAACTGTTTCGGGTCAACACCATGGCGCCCCTCCGGCTGGCTGCGGGGCTGGTGGAAAATGTCGCCGCGTCCGGGCAAAAGAAGATCGTCGCCATCACCTCGGCCTTGGGAAGTATTTCCAAGGGCGGCGGCGGCTACTATCCGTATCGGTCATCCAAGGCGGCGCTCAACATGGTGATGAAGAGCCTGTCCTTTGACCTCGCCGGGCGCGGCATTACCGTCGCCGTGTTTCACCCGGGATGGGCGCAGACCGACATGGGAGGCGCCGGCGCCGCGGTCCGGGTTCCGGACAGCGTATCGGGAATGCGGCGGATCATCGATCGGCTCGGTATTGACGACACGGGTACGTTCTGGGGATATGACGGCGGACAGCACAGTTGGTAGGTGACCGGCGGAGGAAACGCGCGTGGCAGACCCCATAGATATGTATTTCGATTTTGCTTCTCCCTACGGCTATTTGGCGTTGTTCCGGATCGACGCCATCGCGGAGAAGCACGAACGATCCGTCAATTGGCGGCCCTACCTGCTGGGTGCGGTCTTCCAGCACAACGGTCAGCGCTCCCTCGTGGAGCAGCCGTTGAAAGGCGAGTACTCGCTCCACGATCTCCAGCGGTCGGCCCGGCTCTATGGCGTTGAGTTCATGATGCCGGAACCCTTTCCGATTCCCACGGTGGCGGCGGGGCGGGTGTTTTACTTCCTGCATGACCAGGACGAACAATTGGCCCGGAATTTTGCCGAGGCCACGATGACCGCGTTTTTTGCCGACGGGATCGATATCCGGCCCCGGGAAACCGTCGCCGAAATTGCCGGCGGGCTGGGGGCTGACGTTCAGGCCTGCATCGACGCAACCAACGACCAGTCCTACAAGGACCGGCTCCGCGAGGAAACCCAGACCGCCATGGACCGCGGGGCCTTCGGCTCGCCATATTTCATCGTCGACGGCGAGCCGTTCTGGGGCTGCGACCGGATGGAGATGATGGATCAGTGGCTCGAACGGGGCGGCTGGTAGGAGCAAGCCAATGTCCGAACCCGTTATCCTGACCGATACCGATGACCGTGGGGTCGCCACGGTCACGCTCAACCGTCCGGACAAGTTCAATACCTGGAACCCGGAGTTACTCACCGCGCTGGCCGACGGGCTTCAGGCCCTGGCCGGGGATGATGCGGTGAGGCTGTTGGTGTTGCGCGGAGCCGGCAAGCATTTTTCCGCGGGCGCCGACGTCAATTGGTTCAAGGAACTGGCGGAGGCGACGCCGGACGTGCGGAAGCAGGGCGCGGCGCTATCGCTGGCTGCCATGCGCGGCCTGTTCGAATTCCCCAAGCCCGCTATCGCCCTCATTCACAATGTCTGTTTCGGTGGCGGTACCGGCTATGCGGCCGGCTGCGATGTTGTTATTGCCTCCGAGGACGCCAAATTCGCCATCACCGAGGTGCGCGTCGGCATTACACCGGCGCCGATTCTCCCACAGCTGATCGCCGCGCTCGGTGTCCGTCAGGCGAAACGATATGCGGTTTCGGGGGAGACATTCGACGTCCATCGGGCGAAGGAGATCGGTCTGGTGCACGAAATATGCCCGGTCGGTGGCTTGGATGAAGCGGCGGCGCCGGTAATTGACGGATATTTGCGCAGCGGCCCGGTGGCGGTGGGCCGGACGAAGCGCCTGATCGCAGAAATCTCCGGCATGTTGATTTCGGACGCGATGGCCGAACAAATGGCTGAAATCAGCGCTTCGGGACGCTCGACCGCCGAAGGAATCGAGGGATTTCAGGCGTTTTTGGGTAAACGGACCGCCGCCTGGTACCCCGATAAAGACGAATAGCCCGAATGAAAGACCATAACCTCACGCGGTTGGAGGTCCTGGCGGCCGATGATTACGCGCCCGTCCGGCACATCCCGCGCGAAATTCTCAAGGAGTTCGGCGATCCGCCTGGACGCCGCCTCCGCGGATTCTGTATGACTGTATGACCCTGCGGCCTGTGGGCCGCGCCTACTTGGTTCTAGTTCAATGTCCGTCAATCTTCTCCGAATGGCTGTTGGGATCGAGAGCACCGGGCACCTCCGCCGGCGGCAGGCCGAGCGGCTGGAAGTTTACCAGCGGGAGCACGGCGAGGCGGTTCTCCGCACCTTTACGCGCAACGTGCCAAAGCGTGCCGGCGAACTGATCGACGGGGGATCCATCTATTGGGTTATCAAGCGCTTCATCCGGGTCCGCCAGCGGATTCTCGGTGTCGACGAATTTCGCAACGACGAAGGCAAACGCCGGTGCTTCATAACCCTGGATGCCGAGCTGACACCGGTCGAAATGCGTCCTCAGAAGGCGTTTCAGGGCTGGCGGTACCTGCGGCCCGAGGATTCGCCCCCCGATATCCGATTTTCCGGGGAGCAATCCGAGGACTTGCCGCCGGAGATGGCCGCGGACCTCCGGGAGCTTGGCCTGATCTAGCCGGGTTCTCCCTGCCATCACCGTTGCCGCAACGATACCTCGGGTGTGCGTTTTTCCGCCGCGCCGGGTGGAATTTTTCAGGTTGCCCATGACATCAAGGGGAGGGGCGGCGGCTTCGACTACCCATTGATGACGATCACCGCAAATCAGCTTTACCGGTTCATCGAGTCCCTGGAAGGGAATTGCGGGGCGCCGCTTTTGGCGCGACCGGTCGTCGCCCGCGTCAAGCAAGCAATTCTTAACAATTCGGATTTCATACTTTCAGCTTGTCCGGGCGGCAATCGGCTGTGTGCCGTTGGGCGGTACGAGACTGAAATCGGAGCGAGAAGAAATGCTTCAGTACAACACCCACGATCTGCGGGTCTTCGAAGTTGCGGTCTACAATCGCGAGGTCCGCGCGGCGGTGAAGGAAAACCGGAGCCATTCGCTGTACGGTGATCACTGGGCCGATGTCCAACTCCACGACGTGACGGCGCATAACGAATCGGAAGCGCGCGAGATAATCGCTGACCGATTTCCGCCCGCGGAGGGTTTTGTTGTCGAGGAGATGATCCCGAGCGGGTTATAGGGACACCGTGGTTTCCGGCTGCTGCCGTACGCCGCCTTCGAAGAGCAATTGGGCTATACGCCGCGCGGGACGACCCCCTCCCGGCCCGACAATATCACTAATCGGTTAACCGGCCGGCGACCGCGTCAGCCAGCGCGAGAGAGGCCGTCAGCCCCGGCGATTCGATGCCGAACATGTTGACCAAACCGGCAACGCCGTGATCCTCGGGACCGCTGATGACAAAATCCTTGGCCGTTTCCCCCGGCGCTTGGACCTTGGGCCGGATCCCCGAATAGCCCGGCTGCAGGGCCCCGTCCTCCAACTGGGGCCAATATTTGCGGACCGCTTCATAGAAGACGTCACCCCGGCGGGGATCGACCTCGTAGTCGATTTCGTCGATCCACTCGACATCGGGGCCGAAGCGGGCCTGGCCGCCCATATCCAAGGTCAGATGTACCCCGAGCCCGGCCTGCTCGGGGACCGGGTAGATCAAGCGGCTGAACGGCGCCTTGCCGCCCAGCGTGAAGTAATTTCCCTTGGCGTAGTAGGCGGTCGGAACGTGTTCGGTCGGCAATCCGTCGATGCCGGCGGCGATATCGGGCGCGTGCAGCCCGCCGCAATTGATGACCATGTCGCAGGCGAGCGTCATTGGCTGTTCGCCGCCGGTCTCCAGGTGCAGGGTGCCGTCGGCGGCGACCGTCCCCCGGGTCGCCGGCGTGTTGAAGGCGATGACCGCCCCGGCATCTTCGGCATCTCCCTGGTAGGCCAGCATCAAACCGTGGCTGTCGATGATGCCGGTGGAGGGCGACAGCAGGGCGGCGACGGCCTGCAGGGCGGGTTCCATTTCCCTCAATGCGGGTTGTTCGACCCAGGTGAGATCGGTGACGCCGTTTTCGGCTGCCTCCCGGCGGATGCCCTCGAGGGTATCGACTTGATCCGTATCGGTTGCGACGATCAACTTCTCGCAGTTCCGATGGGCCACCCCATGGCTTTCGCAATATTCATACAGCCGATGCTTGCCTTCGACGCAGGTCAGCGCCTTGACGCTGCCGGTCGGATAGTAGATGCCGGCGTGGATTACCTCGCTGTTGCGGGAGCTGGCGCCGGTTCCGATGGCGTCCGCCGCCTCGAGGATGATCACCTCACGACCCGCCATGGCCATTGTCCGCGCCACGGCCAATCCCACCACGCCGGCGCCGATTACCGCGCATTCGATCCGTTCGGTCATTGTCTCATGATGCCCGAACGCTATGGTTATGCAAACTAGGCACGACGTGACGGTGAGAGAGAATGAAGCTCTACAAAGCGGGGAATTCCATCTGCACCCAGAAGGTGTTCATCACCCTCGACGAAAAGGGTCTCGATTACGACACCCACAACATCAACCTGTTCAACAACGAGCAGTTTGATCCCGAATACCTCAAGCTAAACCCCAAGGGCGTGGTGCCGACACTCGTTGATGATGACAGGGTCATCGTCGAATCGACCCTGATCTGCGAGTACCTGGATGACATTTGTCCCGAACCATCCCTGGTGCCCGACGATGCCTATGGAAAGGCGCGGATGCGGGTGTGGTCCAAGTACGTCGACGAAGGCATTTTCGAAGCCACCCGCGAAATCAGCTTCTCGGCCATGTTCCGGGAAAAGATGAAGTCCATGCCGGACGAGAAGCGCCGGCAGCGGTTCAAAAGCGCCGGTGACGCGTCACGGGGCGCCCGGTTCAAGTCCACATTCGAGGAGGGCACCGAGTCGCCTTACGTATTCCAGGCGATTGCCAACTTCGAGAAGATGTTCAAGAACCTGGAGCAAGTGCTCGATGAAGCCGGCGGGCCGTGGATCTTGGGAGAGACCTACAGCCTCGCCGATATCAATTTGATGCCCTATGTGGCGCGGATGGAATATTTGACCTTGCTGGACGTTTGGATCGCCGGCCGGCCGTTGTCAAAAGCCTGGTGGGCGCGGGCCAAGGAACGGCCGAGCTTTCGGGAGTGCGTGCCCGGGCGGCTGACCGAGGACGACATATCCTCCATGGCGGAGTACGGCGCGAAGATCCGGGACCGGGTGGCGGAACGGCGCCGGGAATATCTCGACGGGCTTCAATAGATGTCCGACGACCTGCCGCCTTGGGAGATCCCGTTCAGCCCGCGCCAGGAGGTGCTGGACCTTTTGCCCGAGGCGCAAGGGAACGACATCAATGGGCTGGGCGAGACCGATGTCCGGCGGCCGACGCCGATTATGTGGCATGATTCCGAAATCATCGCCCATGGGGAACTGCAGGAATATTTCCGCCGCAGTCTGATGTCCGAGGACGCCAAGGTTCACCGGTGGGACAATTTGGAATTCTCCAAGAAACCGCTGCCGCCCCTGTCGTCCGGCCGGCCCGATTGGACCGCCGAGGAGTGGACCCGCAGGGTCAAGGACGCCGCCTTGGCGGGCGAGGCGGATCAGGTCGGCATCACCCGTATCCGTCCGGAATGGGTGTTCGAAGGATTCGAGGTCGACTTCGAATGGATCGTCGTGCTCGCGGTGGCGATGGATTACGAGTGCCTCAAGACGGCGCCCAGCGAGACCTCCCAGGTCGAGGTACAGAAACAGTATGCGCGCGGCACCCGGGCGGCCTACAAGCTCGCCGCCTGGATGCGCGAGCACGGCTGGGAGGCGTACCCTCATGGGGGTCCGGCCGCGGGGCCGGTTCTGATGATTCCGGCGGCGATCGAGGCCGGTCTGGGCGAACTGGGCAAGCATGGCTCGATGATCAATCGCGAGTTCGGATCCTCGTTCCGTCTGGCTTGCGTGCTCACCGATACGCCGCTGGAGCCGGACGCGTTTAACCCATTCGGCGCCGACGATTTCTGTTTGAACTGCAAGGTCTGCACACGAGTGTGTCCGGTCGACGCGATCCATCCCGAGAAGCGGATGGTTCGCGGCGAGGACAAATGGTACGTCGATTTCGACGCCTGCTTTCCGTATTTCGTCGAGCATACCGGCTGCGGACATTGTATCGGTCTGTGCCCGTGGAGCCGGACCGGCATTGCGCCGCGATTGGCGGACAAAATGACCAAGCGCCAGGGGAATTGAGAGAGCGAGCCAAAATTATCTTGCCGAGGTTCTCCACAAGTCTTGCGCTCGTCGCGTTGATGGGTGTTTTTGCGGCAACTCCCTCCGACGCTCAAACCACGCGGTCGCTCACCAATCGCGTCGGCACCGCCTTTCCGGACCCGGATGCGGCAAACGCCAAGCCGCCGCCCGGGTGGTGATCGGGGCCATTCGCGCCCTGGGATGATGCAGCTTCAATTGGGAGAACCAACATGGCCAAGCGCAAGAGTATCGATATCGACGGGTTCAAGCATTCGAACCCCATCCCGGCGGCGAGCCTGCTCGGTAATTTGCTGATGAGCGGATTGCTGAGCGGCAAGGACCCGGAGTCCGGCGCCATGCCGGAATCGCTGGACGAGCAAATGGACAACGCGTTTGGCCATATCCAGGCGGTGGTCGAGGCCGCCGGCGGCACCACGGACGACATCGTCAAGATCAATGTCTGGCTCAAAGACCCGGCCCGGCGGTCCGAGGTCAACCGCCCCTGGTTGGAGATGTTCCCCGATGAGGATGCCCGGCCGGCCCGGCATACGCACCAGCTTCATGCCGGCGGCGACGCGCTGATTCACGTCGACGTTACGGCGGTAATCGGCTGAGCCCGGCGTCGCTCGAAGCATCACCGAGACGTGATGTGTAGTGAGTTGAAGCAAATTCGGGGCGGGCGCACATTTTCCCCATGAGCAACACGCCCTCGCATATCCTTGCGCGCGCCCGCCGGATGGCTGTTTCGAGCGTCCTGGCCGGCACTCTCGTCGTCTTGACGGCCGCGGCCGCCTCCGCAAATCCGTCATTCTGGAAATTCGAGTGGCCGGCCACGGATTTCAGCAAGAAGTCGGTCGAATTTTCCGAGATCATTTCCGGCGGCCCGCCCAAGGACGGCATCCCGTCCATCGACAATCCCAAATTCGAGCCGGTCAAGGATGTGCGCGGTCTCAAGGATACCGTGCCGGTGATCAGCTTCACCATGAACGGCGAAGCCCGGGCCTACCCCCTCGGCATCCTGATGCGTCATGAGATCGTCAACGACAAGGTCGGCGGAATTCCGGTCACGGTCACCTATTGCCCGCTGTGCAACTCGGCGATCGTGTTCGACGCCCGGGTCGACGGCAAGGTCCTGGAATTCGGCACCACCGGTAAGCTGCGTAATTCGGATCTGGTGATGTACGACCGGACCACCGAAAGCTGGTGGCAGCAGTTCCTGGGCGAGGCCGTCATCGGCGAACTCACCGGCAAGCAATTGAAGATGCTCCCGTCGCGTATCGAGAGCTTCGCGAAATTCAAGGCCCGATTCCCTGAGGGGACCGTGTTGAAACCCGCTATTCCCTTCGGCGGCCGGGGCGGCGGCAATCCCTATGTCGGCTATGACACGGCCGCCCGCCCGTTCCTCTATCGCGGTCCGTTGCCGAGCGGGATTCCCGCCATGGCCCGGGTCATCGCCATCGGGGATCAGGCTTGGACGATGGAGCTTCTCCGCAAGAAGAAGCGGATCGAGGTGGGTGATATCGTCATGACCTGGGAAAAGGGCCAGAACTCCGCCCTCGATAGCCGCGACATCTCCCGGGGCCGCGATGTGGGCAACGTCGTGGTGAAAAAGAAAACCGCGAACGGCATGGTCGACATCGTTCACGACATCACCTTTGCCTTCGTATTTCACGCTTTCCGTCCCGAAGGCACGATCCACAAGAGCTAGAGCAGCTACCGGTCAAACGGTTCAATTTGGCTGGAAACCGCTCTGGGCTGTGGTGACAATTTAATCATTTAAGCCAGAGCATGATACTTGCGAGTTTGATGAAGCCGAGGAAGTGGGCGGCAAGTTTGTCGTAGCGTGTTGCGATGCGCCGCCATTGCTTGAGCTTGGCGAAAAAGCCTTCGACGCCCCAGCGCTGTTTATAGGCGATGCGGTCATAGCTGTGCTGGTATTTGCGATGCCGGCGCGGTGGGATGACGGGCTCACCGCCTTGCTCATAGATCAGGTCATGCAGGCTGTCGGCGTCGTAGGCGCGGTCCGCGAGGACGTGGCCCGCGGCCAGGCCCTGGATGAGGTTGTGGGCGGGGACCATGTCGTTTTGTTGTCCTGGCCCGAGATCGAAGCGCACTGGCAGGCCTAACGCATCGACGACGGCGTGGATTTTTGTGCCGAACCCGCCCCGGGACCGGCCGGGAGCCTGGGCTTGCGGTCCCCCCTTTTTCGCCGCCCGCCGGCGGCTTGGGCCTGGGCCCGGACGATGGTGGCGTCGATCGCCAGCCATTCCAAGTCCGGATCATCCGCGACAGCCTCGAAGATGCGGTCAAACACACCCGCCTCGATCCAGCGGTAGTAGCGCCGCTTCACCGTCTGATAGGGGCCAAACCGATCCGCCGGCAAATCACGCCACCGCGCACCAGAGCGCGCCAGCCACAGGATCGCATCGAAAAACCGCCGCCCGTCGCTGCGTGGACCACGCTTGCCCTTCATCCCGCCAGGAACAAAGTCCCGAAGCCGCGCCCATTGATCGTCTCTCAGCACTTCGCCTTCCACACCAACCTCCAAAAGCCAGTGTTGAATCACACCAAAGACAAAAAAGGAATCCCTAAAATGTCACCGCAGCCTAGCAGGCTGCTGAAAAACTCCTGGCAATTGAGCATTTGCCGTGATTCCTTCGTTTTGTAAAACGGAGGGGGATCGGATGCGCGGTGGGGACCAAACGAGCGGCAGCCTTTTCAGCTACGTCGACCTTGAGAACCGGGTTCCGGCGAAGCATCCGCTGCGGCTGATCCGGGTGATCGTGAACGAGGTTCTGACGTCGCTTTCGGCGGAGTTCGCAGCGGCCTACTCGCACACGGGCCGCCCGTCGATCCCGCCGGAGCGATTGGTGCGGGCGTTGCTGCTGCAGGCGCTCTATTCGATCCGTTCCGAGCGCCAGTTGATGGAGCATCTGGACTTCAACCTGCTGTTCCGCTGGTTTGTCGGCCTGGGCATCGACGATGCGGTTTGGGACGCGAGCACGTTCTGCAAGAATCGCGACCGTTTCCTGGACATGGACCTGTCGGCGCGGGTTCTGCGCGGGATCATCGAGCACAAGCGGGTACGGCATCTGCTGAACCGGGAGCATTTCTCGGTCGACGGTACGCTGATCGAGGCCTGGGCGTCGATGAAGTCGTTCCGACCGAAGGATGATGACAGTGGCGACGACGCGGGTTCTGGTCGCAACGGAGAGCGGGATTTCCGGGGCGAGAAGCGGTGCAACGAGACCCATGAGAGCGGCACCGATCCGGAGGCGCGGCTGTACCGCAAGGGCAACGGGCGGGAAAGCAGGCTGTGTTACATGGGCCACGCGCTGATGGAGAACCGCCACGGCCTTGTGGTCGGCGGCGTCGTGAGCCTGGCCACCGGCACGGCGGAACGCGAGGCGGCGCTGGACATGATCGATCGGCACCGTCCGGTGGGCCCCAAGGGCGGCCGGCGGCGAATCACCGTGGGCGGCGACAAGGGGTTCGACGTCGCCGAACATGTCAGTAAATTGCGCCAGCGCCAGGTCACGCCGCACATCGCGGTGCAGGGCTACGCGAGCAAGACCGGCAAGCGGCGCAAGACCCTGATCGACGGGCGCACCACGCGGCACCCGGGCTATGCCGTCAGCCAGCGTATCCGCAAGCGGATCGAGGAAATCTTCGGCTGGGTCAAGGTCCAAGGCGGTCAGGACAAGACCAAGTTTCGCGGCCGGCGACGGGTCGAGGCCTCGTTCACCCTGGCGCTCGCCGCGTGCAACCTGATGCGATTGCCCAGGCTGCTGGAGGCGCCGCCGTGAGCGGCGGCGTGGCCTGCGCGGCGACCGGCAAATGGCGCATCGTCGAGGCTGACCTGTGGGACCGCGATTACCTCGACCTCGTGGAGCCCGCCCATATCACCTTCGATGGCCACGGCCACGGAGAATTCGCATTCGGTTGCGTCAACGGCGGCCTCGATTGCCAATACGCCCCGAGGACGATTTTCTTCACCTGGCAAGGGTTCGATGAAATGGACGAGGCCAGCGGCGACGGCTCCGCCGATCTCGAAGATGACGGAACTCTCGAAATCGAAATCCGCTTCCACCTCGGGGACGAGGCTATTCTAAAAGCTCGGAAATGGTGACTTTTTCAGCAGCCTGCTAGGTGTCGAAGCCCGGGGCAACCCGGTGTGCCATACGCAGGCAGGCTGCCCAGTCCTTGTCCTCCGGCGGCAGTTCGGCCTGACGCTTCTTTATCTGCGCCAGCGCATATTCCAGCTTTTCAGGATCCGGCCGAATAAGTTCGGCGCCGCCGGTCATCGCCGCCAATTGGCCTTGACAGGCCAAGTCCAGAAAATGATGGGAAACGAATGCGGCGCCCACGGATGGGCCGCACACAAGGGCGCCGTGGTTGTTCATGAGCACGATGTTCTTGTCGCCCATGTCGGCGAAAAGAGGCTCCCGAAGCTCTAAGAGTTCAACTCGAAACTAGTTGAGTGATTTCAGTCGGTTGTGTCTTACTCGGTTGTGTCAAATCAAACGAGGAGGCACAACATGTGGACCGAAATCACTCGCCCGAAGTATGAGCGCCGTGGCGGTCGCTATGCAAGCGACCTTACGGATCGAGAGTGGGCGTTGATCGCGCCGTTCATGCCGCCGCGCAAGAAGATAGGCCGGCCGCGGACGACGGAGCTGCGCAATGTCATGGATGCGATCATGTACATGGCCTCGACGGGCTGTCAGTGGGCGATGCTGCCGAACGACTTCCCGCCGCCCTCCACGGTCCAGCGTTACTTCTACGACTGGCGCTCGAACGGGCTGCTGGAGGCGATCAACCATCATCTGGTTGTGGCGGCCCGTGAGCTGGAAGGACGCGAGGCCGGCCCGAGCGCCGGGGTGATCGACAGCCAGAGCGTGAAAACCACGGAAAGCGGTGGTATTCGGGGCTATGACGCGGGCAAGAAGATCAAGGGCCGCAAGCGTCACATCGTCACCGATACGCTTGGCCTGCTGCTCGGCCTGATCGTGCATTCAGCCGATATCCAGGACCGCGACGGCGCGCCCGGGGTCCTCAAATCGATCCGTCATCGCTTTCCCCAACTGCGTCACCTCTTCGCCGACGCCGCCTATGGCGGACCGAAACTTGAGGGTGCCCTCGAAGACATCGGCCGCTGGACGATCGAGATCATAAGACGTCCCGATACCGCCAAGGGCTTTGAGGTGCTGCCCAGGAGATGGGTCGTCGAGAGGACCTTCGCTTGGCTCAACCGATGCCGCCGACTGGCCAAGGACTGGGAGAAATCAATCGCCTCCGCACAGGCATGGATCCTCGTCGCACACATCCGACTCCTCACAAGGCGGATCGCAAGCCATTGTTAGTAAATGTAGAGTTTCGAGTCAGACTCTAAGTTGAACTCGAAGCCGTGGAACGGATGGTAAGCCAGGTCATGCCAGAGGCTGATCGAATATTGGTTGATCGGCAGCAGGCCCTGTTTCTGGCTGCAGATACCCATCACCGCCGGCGTATGGGTGTGGAACGCGGCGTTGACATCGGGTCGCGCCTGATAGACGCCGCCGTG
The DNA here is from genome assembly GCA_965213765.1 of Rhodospirillales bacterium. Classification (GTDB taxonomy): domain Bacteria; phylum Pseudomonadota; class Alphaproteobacteria; order Rhodospirillales; family UBA2165; genus JAJDXO01. The sequence goes on from OZ243926.1 coordinate 48,549, forward strand.
GATCACTTTGCCGCCGCCAAACAAGGGACGGTCATTGTCATCCGCCGGGTTGCCTTCGAAATCGTATTTGATCAGCGAAGTGGCGGTGACTTCCTCGAACATTTCGGTGAACGGCTTGATCAGCATGTGATCGGGTTCGTCCGGCACACGGACCGTTAAATGGTTGTAGGTCAGGTCACTGCCATGGACGTGGGCGATCAGACGATAGGCCGCGGCCAGATCGACGCGGGCTTCCCACTCGGCTTCGGAAACGTTTCCCCGGATATCGCCCCGGTTGGCGACTTCGCGTACGGTCATGATCCGCTCCCCCTTTGGCGGTAGTTCGATCCGATGCGGCTGGTGAACACGCTAGCAATTTTTCTCCGGCCCCGCCATCGGCCTGTGCCCGCGTCGACGGCATGTCGAGGGGCGGTGACTCCTAGCGCTCCAGCTTGCGCAGCCAAAGCGCCAGGAACACATTGACGACAGTGCCGAGGGCGAGCGCGGGGCCGGCCAGTGCCCAGCCGCCGCTGATTGTGACGACCGCCGCGACCGCCGGCGCGCCCAACAACTGGCCGAGCTGGGAGCCCTGCATCCAATAGCCGTTGGTGGTGCCGAGCTGATCGGGTGAGGGGGCGTGCACCGGCGCCCCGGAGGTCAAGCTCGCGGGCTGCATGCCGCCAAACAGGGAGAACGCGACGCACAATCCGTAGCGCGCCATGTCGGGCAAGCCTTCGGGAAAAAAGGCCAGCGCGGTCAGTCCCATGGCCAGTGTTCCGGCGGAGATCAAAGCCCAGCGTGGCACGCCCTTGTGCAGCAGGACGCTGCCCAGCCAATTGCCGCCGATATTCATCACCACCACCAGCGCGGTCATCAGCGAGGCGACCCCGAGCGAGGCTTCGCGCTGCTCGATGATGAAGGTGGGCAGCCACGCCATCACCGCGGTCCATTGCGCCGTGTAGGTTATAAAGCAGCCCATGAGAATATTGGGTCCGGGTCTCGAAATCGTTAGCCCGATGTCTCGGATGAAGGAGGTTGTCTGACGGCCGCGGGAGCTTGGCCGGGCGCGGACGAACAACAGCATGAGGGCAAGCATCACCAGGCTGAGGCCGACGACGCTCCACCACAATCCCCGCCAGCCAATCGCCGCAATGATCGGCGGTGAGGCAAGGAGCGCGATAGACATCCCAACGGGGACCCCCATGCCGTAAAGGCCGACCGCCAGGTTCCGGTCCCGGGGCGCGGCCAGTACGGCAATCAGCGACGGCGTTGCCACCGCCAGAAGGATGTAGGCCGCCCCCTCGATCACCCGGGAGACCAAGAGGGAAGTGCCGTTCTCGCCGACGGCGCCGAGGACACCGCCGATGGCGAACGCCACCAGGGCGCCCTTGATCATCCGGGAATGGCCGAGGCGATCGGTAACCAGGCCCGCAAAAATCCCGCCCAAGGTGCCGATGAGGGCGAAAATCGACACGATCCACCCGGCCGCGACCAATCCAACCGAGAGTTCGGCCCGAATTTCCGGGAGAGCCGGCGGCACCTTGCCGATGTGAATGGAAGCGGTCACCGCGCCCGCAAACACCAGCGCAATCAATGGCCAGTTTGTCGATGCGGCCGCGTGTTCGGGATCGTCCCCCATGGAGAGGCGCTACCGGACGGTTCCGTCCGGGTCAAGCGGCCCGTTGCGGGTATTCGTTTCGAACCCCATGCCCGGGAGGCACGGGGCCCGCCGGGAGAGTCCGCGATCGGCGGGCCGAGGGACATTAGGAGTAAACACACCATAGACCGGCGCAACGGGTTTGGCTGTGACCCCGATCACACCAACCAAAACTATTTGAAAGTGTGCAAAAAAAAATCCGGCGCTCGTTGGCGCCGGCAAGTCTAACAGGGAGGATCATAGAGAGGAATGTGCCCCGGGGGTGTGGGGGCGGGAGGGATGTCCTCAACTATGCCTGGACGATACGTCGCGGGCGTCCGGATGTATGTGATTTGGATCACATTCCGAGAATAAATTCATAAGCCACTGATTTTATTACAAAGAAATTATTCCTACGGGCCGCCGTAGAGCCACGCCATGCCCTCGTAGGACTGTTCCGGCGTCCGTTCGCTCAGCATATTGTTGCGCAGTTCGCGGACCACGCCGGCGGCGTGATAAACCTCGCCGTAGATTCGGGCCATGGTCTGGACCTGGCCGGTGCGGAGATACCGTTGTGCCGGATACTCCAGGAATGACTTTTCAATATCGCCATTATTGGCCTCGAGAATATCGCTGAGCGTTACCGCGTCTTCGATGGCCATGCCTGCGCCGGCGGCAAGATATTGAAGCATGGGGTGCGCCGCGTCGCCCAGGAGCGTCACCCGCCCGTCGGTCCACTCTTTCACCGGCTCCCGGTCACACAGCACCCACATCTTCCAGGTTTCGATCCGCCCCAATAGTTCGCGGACGTTGGCGCAGGTGCCGGCGAAGCGTTCGTGAAGCTCCTCGGGTTCTCCAAATTCATCCCAGCCTTCGACGTACTTGTCGCTGTGGAAGACAGCAACAAGATTGTAGAGCTCGCCCCGCCGCAGCGGATAGTGGACGAGGTGGGTCTTTTCGCCGGCCCAGATGATCATGGAGTCCGAATAGAGATGATCCGGCACCTCCTCGATGGGCAGGACGGCGCGATAGGCGATGTGACCGGACACCCTGGGCTGTCCATCGCCGACGATCCTCTGCCGGATAGTCGACCACAACCCGTCGGCGCCGATCAGCGCCGCGCCGTCATAGGGGCCGCCGCCTTCGGCCATGACGGTGACGCCGTCGGCGGACTGAACGTAGCCGGTGACCTTCACCGATGCTTCCAGGGTGATGAGGTCCGAGGCCTGACAGGCGTCGAGGATCGCGCCATGGATGTCGGCGCGATGGATGACGCCGTAAGGTTCGGTAAACTTCGCCCGGAAGGCGTCGTCCAGGGGCAGGGCGGTGACCAATTCGGCGGTCACCGCATCCCGCATGATCAGCTGATCCGGAAACCACGCGACGTCGTTGATGGCCTCGGTGATGCCCAACCGCTTGAACATCCTGAAGACGTTGGGTCCGAGCTGAATTCCGGCGCCGATTTCGCCGAACTCGGATGCTTGTTCGAGGGCGATGCTCTCATAGCCCTTGAGCGATAGGGCGAGCGCCGCGGCCAGACCGCCGATGCCGCCGCCCGCGATGATGATGGGTTTGTCGAGTTTTCCAGCCATGTCACGCCTCCGATTTAGCTGGAGGATAGCGTTGGGCCCCGGTCAGACAAAGTTGATTTTGGAGGTGTCCGGTTGAGGGAATTGGCGGAGAAGGTGTCCTCCAATTCCGGGTTTCCGCGGGTTCCGGAAGTTCTCGAATGGTTTCTTGAAATCTATTTCATGTCGACAGCTTGCGGCCGGTCCGGGGCGGACGCCGGAGCGCGCGATGCGAAAACTCCCACGGAAATTCGTCAGCCGGACCATCGAGCCGGACAAGTGTCATGACGGCGATGCCGGGCTTTACCCGTGGGTGAAAGGGGCGACGCGAAAATCGTTCGTGCAGCGCATTGCGGTCCCCGGAAGGCGTCCCGATATCGGGCTCGGATCGGCCAGGTGGACAGCGCCGCCATCGCCGGCACACGGCCGCATCGAAATCGAAATGGCCGGCGCCAGGCTCACCTCGCACCGGGCGCCGGACGGCCAATTAACTCGTCCTGAACTTGGCCCTGGAGGGGCTTGCTTTCGCACGCCCAAATAGAGAAAATTCATGCAAGCGCAAAGGCGTGGCCCTTGCGTGGCATACGACGGCGGCCGCGCGAACAACCGAACGGTCGCGTCGGCGGAACAGGGAAGGCCAAGGAGGCGAAGGAGGGCATGATCGGGCGGAACGACCCTCTCGTTCGTTTCTGCGAGGTTCAAAAAACTTACGACGGTGAAACGCTCGTCGTTAAGAATCTCAATCTCGATATCGCGCCCGGCGAGTTTCTGACGCTGCTGGGGCCTTCCGGCTCCGGCAAGACCACCTGCCTGATGATGCTGGCCGGGTTCGAGTCGGCCACCCACGGCACGATCTACCTCGGCAAAGATCCCATCAACAACCTGCCGCCGCACAAGCGCGGCATCGGCATGGTGTTCCAGAATTACGCGCTCTTTCCGCACATGACGGTGGGCGAAAACCTGTCTTTCCCACTGGAAGTGCGCGGCGCCGGCAAGGCGGACGTCCGGAAGAAGGTCGAGCGGGCGCTGGAGATGGTGCAACTCGGCGGCTTTGAGCACCGCCGCCCCGGCCAGCTCTCCGGCGGCCAGCAGCAGCGCGTCGCGCTGGCCCGTGCCCTGGTGTTCGAACCGGCCCTCGTGCTGATGGACGAGCCGCTCGGCGCGCTCGACAAGCAGCTGCGGCAGCATATGCAGTACGAGATCAAGCGCATTCACGAGAGCCTGGGCGTGACGGTGGTCTACGTGACCCATGACCAGAGCGAGGCCATGACCATGTCGAACCGCATCGCGGTGCTCAACGACGGGGTCATCCAGCAGCTCGACGCGCCCGCCGACCTTTACGAGAAGCCGGAAAACGCCTTCGTCGCCCAGTTCATCGGAGAGAACAACAGGCTGAGAGGCCGTGTCCGCGATATGAACGGGACGAACTGCCGCGTAGAGCTCGACGACGGCCAAGGCGAGATGCAGGCCCTGGCTGTCAACGTATCAGGGAGCGGCACACCGACGACGCTCTCGCTGCGCCCGGAGCGGGTCGTGATCGATCCGGCGCCCGGCAGCCTGCCCAACCGCTTCGAAGCCCGGGTGGAGGAGCTTGTCTACCTGGGCGACCACATCCGCACGCGGGTCAACGTGTGCGGCACGGATCAGTTCATCGTGAAAGTCCCGAACGCCCAAGGGCACGCAAGCCTGAAAGAAGGCTCAACCGTGACCGTGGGTTGGGAGATCGATGATTGCAGGGCGTTGGACACATGACGTGTCCGCGTTTCGCGGCCCGAGAGCCGCAGAGGCGTAACGTCGCCGGCAAGGACCGTCAGTAAACAAGGGAGTATGACAAAGCCATGAAACGACTTCTGACCGCGAGTGTATCGGCCGTTGCCGCTATGGGCCTTTGGGCCGCGGCTGCGACTGCCGCCGACAAGTTGACCGTCGTCTCCTGGGGCGGCTCCTACACCATGAGCCAGGTGAAGGCCTATCACGAGCCTTACGAAGCCAAGAAGGGCATCAAAATCCTGTCCGAGAACTACAATGGCGGTCTGGCGGAAATCAAAGCCCAGGTCGAAGCCGGCAAGGTGACCTGGGACGCGGTCGATCTTGAGCTGGCCGATGTCGTGCGCGGTTGCGACGAGGGGCTGCTTGAAGAGATCGACCTCTCCACGCTGCCGCCGGCACCGGACGGCACGCCGGCCAAGCAGGATTTCATAGCCGGCACGCTGCACGACTGCGGCGTGGCGTCGATCCTCTGGTCGACGGTCTACGCCTATGATGCGGGCAAGATGGCCGGCAAGAAGCCGCGGACCATCGCCGACTTCTTCGACACCAAAAAGTTTCCCGGCAAGCGCGGCATGCGCAAGACCCCCAAGGTGAACCTGGAGTTTGCCCTGATGGCCGACGGTGTGCCGTCCGGCGAGGTCTATGAGGTGCTGTCGAGGCCGGAAGGCGTGAACCGGGCCTTCGCCAAGCTGGACACCATCAAGAACGATGTCGTCTGGTGGGAAACCGGCGCCCAACCGCCGCAGCTCCTGGCGGACGGCGAGGTCGCCCTGACCACGGCCTACAACGGACGCATCTTCAATGCCGCCACCTCCGAAGGGAAGTCCTTCGAGATCGTCTGGGACGGCCAGGTGTGGGACATCGACCTTTGGGGTATTCCGAAAGGCTCGCCGAACAAGGTCGCGGCGCTCGAGTTCATCAAATTCTCCACCGACACCCAGCGCCTGGCGGACCAGGCCCGCTTTATCTCCTATGGCCCGGCGCGCCGGTCCTCGGTTCCCTTGATCGGCAAGCACTTCAAAGCCGGCATTCCCATGGAGCCCCACATGCCGACGGCGCCCGGAAACTTCAAAAACGCCCTCCAGAACGACTTCGAGTTTTGGGCCGACTATCAGGACGAGCTGAACGAGCGTTTCAACGCCTGGCTCGCCAACTGACAGTCTGTTGTGTGGGAGGGCAGCCGTTGCGCCGCCATCTCCTCTTTTCCCGGCTGAATGCCGTCCGGCGCAAAGCCGTTTGGCGTTCGGACCGGTCGCGCGGATGAGGGCCGGCGAGCGGACATGACCGGTACAGCCATGACAGGCGTGGCGCCGCCGGCGAACGAGCCGCTCACCACCGCCGATGGCCGCCCCCTGAAATCCGCCTTGGCGCGCGCCGAGCGCATGCGGCGCGTCAAGGCTATGCTGCTTGTCTTGCCGCTGCTGCTCTTCATCGGCATCACCTTCCTCTTTCCCATCGCCTTGATGCTGTTCCGCTCGGTCGACAACCCGCTTGTCGCCGACAACATGCCGCGCACCATCACCGCCCTCGAAGCTTGGGACGACCGTAGCGAACTGCCGGACGAGGCGGTTTTTGCCGCCCTGGCGGCCGACCTCGCCGAAGCGCGTGCGAACCGCACCATCGGACGGCTGGCGACCCGCCTGAACTACGAAACCAGCGGTTTGCGCAGCACCATCACCCGCACCGGCCGCCGGGCCGCGCGCCTGGAAGTGCCCTTCAAGGAAGCTCTCATCGGCCTGGATGAGGATTGGGCCAACCCGGAAAACTGGGCGGTCATCAAGCGATTGGGGAAGCGCCTCACCGGCGTGCAATATCTCGCTGCCGCCGACCGGCGCTATGACGTGAACGACAACGTCGTCCCGCAACCCGAAGTACGGCAGATCTACGTCAGCAACTTCATCCAGACCCTTTGGATGTCGGTCATCGTCACCGTCGCCTGCCTCGTCTTGGGCTTTCCGGTCGCCTATCTGCTGTCGATCCTGCCGCTGCGGTACTCCAACGTCCTTATGATCCTTGTGTTGCTGCCGTTTTGGACGTCGCTTCTGGTGCGCACGACATCCTGGATCGTGCTGCTGCAGACCGAAGGCGTCATCAACGACATTCTCGTCTGGAGCGGCATCATCTCCGACGACGGGCGCCTCCAGCTGATTTTCAACGCCGAGGGCACCGTGATCGCCATGACGCATATCCTGCTGCCGTTCATGATCCTGCCGCTCTATAGCGTGATGAAGACTATTCCGCCGATCTACATGCGCGCCGCCATGTCGCTCGGCGCCAACCGCCACTACGCCTTCTGGCGCGTCTATGCGCCCAACACCCTGCCGGGTGTCGGGGCCGGCTGCCTGCTGGTCTTCATCCTGGCCATCGGCTACTACATCACCCCGGCCCTGGTCGGCGGACAGGATGGCATGATGATCTCCAACTTCATCGCCTACCACATGCAGCGGTCGCTCAACTGGGGCTTGGCCGCGGCGCTTGGCACCATGCTGCTGTTCGGCGTGCTGATCCTCTATTGGGTCTTCAACAAGCTGGTCGGCGTCGAGCGGCTGAAGTTGGGATAGGGCCCATGCTGAAACTGCCCAGCTACGCGAGCCCGCTCGAACGCATCTGGCACTACGCCTTCATCGCCATCTGCGTCGGCGTGTTCCTGTTCCTGATTGCGCCCTTGATCGTCATCATCCCGCTGTCATTTAATTCGCTCCCCTACTTCACCTTCACGGAGGAGATGCTGGCGCTTGAAAGGGAAGCTTTCTCCACGCGCTGGTACGAGGATTTGTGGAGCCGAGAGATCTGGCGCCAATCGATCGCCAACTCGCTCTTCATCGCCGTCTGCTCGACGGTTCTGGCGACGGCATTGGGCACCATTGCGGCCCTTGGGCTGTCGCGCCCGCATATGCCGTTCCGCGCCTTCATCATGGGCCTTCTGATCTCACCGATGATCGTGCCGCTGATCATCACCGCGGCCGGCATCTTCTTCTTCTATGCCCGGATCGGTCTGACCGGCACCTATCTCGGCATCATCCTGGCGCATACGGTGCTCGGCACGCCCTTTGTCGTCATTACGGTGACCGCCGCCATGATCGGCTTCGACCATTCGATGACGCGAGCCGCGGCCATGTGCGGCGCTGACCCGACGCGGGTCTTCTTCAAGGTCATCGTGCCGCTCATCCTGCCCGGCGTGATCGCCGGCGCGCTCTTCGCCTTCGTCACCTCCTTCGACGAGGTCGTGGTGGTGCTGTTCGTGGCCAGCGTCGAGCAGCAGACCATTCCGCGCCAGATGTGGGCCGGAATCCGTGAGGAGATCAGCCCGACGATCCTGGCTGTTGCGACCTTGCTGATCGTCTTCTCCGTCGCGGTCATGACCACCATCGAACTGCTGCGACGGCGCAGCGAGCGTCTGCGCGGCGTGACGCCGGCCTAGCAGGCTGCTGAAAAACCCACTGGCGCGATTCCCGGTATCGTGATTCTCTGCCCCTGGGTTGATCGGTGCTGGAGGTTGTGATGCGGGGCGAGGACGAACGCGGCGAGGGTCTGTTCAGCTACGTGGACTTGGAGGCTCGGGTACCTGCGGATCATCCGCTGCGGTCGATCCGGGTTCTGGTGGACGAGGCCCTGGCGGCGTTGTCGGGAGATTTTGCGGTTCTGTATTCGACGACCGGGCGGCCGTCGATCGCGCCGGAGAAGCTGTTGCGGGCGCTTCTGTTACAGGCCTTCTACACCATCCGCTCGGAGCGCCAGTTGATGGAGCAGCTGGACTACAACCTGTTGTTCCGCTGGTTCGTCGGTCTGTCGATGGACGCGCCGGTGTGGGACGCCACGACCTATTCGAAGAACCGCGACCGGTTGGTTGCGGGGGATGTGGCGGCGCGCTTTCTTCAAGCGGTGCTGCGCGGCGCGCGGGTACGCCGTCTTTTGTCGGACGAGCACTTCTCGGTCGACGGCACGCTGATCGAGGCGTGGGCGTCGATGAAGAGCTTCCGCCGCAAGGATGACGGCGGCGACCCGCCTGCCGGGCGCAACGCGGAGCGTGACTTCCGCGGCGAGCGGCGCTCGAACGCGACCCATGCGTCCACCACCGATGCCGATGCCCGGCTGTTCCGCAAGGGCGAGGGGCAGTCGAGCCGGCTGTGCTTCATGGGCCATCTGTTGATGGAGAACCGCAATGCGCTGATTGTCGATGCGGCGCTGACCCGGGCCAGTGGCACCGCCGAGCGGGAGGCGGCGCTGGCCATGCTGGGGCGCCGCAAGAAAGCGCGGCGGGTCACGCTGGGCGCCGACAAGGCCTATGACGTGGCCGAGTTCGTGGACGCGTTGCGCGACGGCGCCGTCACCCCTCATATTGCCGTCGACGGCCATGTCAGGAAGACCGGCAAGCCGCGCAAGACCCGGGTCGACCGACGCACCACCCGGCATCCGGGCTACGCCGCCAGCCAGCGCCTGCGCAAGCGCATCGAGGAGGGGTTCGGCTGGATCAAGACCACCGGCGGGCTGGCCAAGACCCGGCATCGTGGGCTCGACCGGGTGGGCTGGATGTTCACATTCACCGCCGCCGCCTACAACCTGGTCAGGCTGCCCAAACTCCTCGCCGAGGCGCCGACATGATGCCCGGGAACCGCGCAATAGGCCCCCAGACCCGCCGCGAGCGGGTCCCGAACCCCAACCCCCGCCGCCCATAACCAGAGAAAACCGACCGAACTCATCAAACCGGCCGCGCGTGGCGAGTTTTTCAGCAGCCTGCTAGAGCAGTTTCCGGCCAAATTGAGCCGCCATGGGTGTGTTGCGGCGATGAGGACAGCGCGGCGCAAGGTCCCTCGCCCCCGTCAGGGGGAGAGGGATGCGAAGGCTTGGCGAGCCTGCGAGCCATAGCCGTAGCTGGGTGAGGGGGAATTTCCATATCACCCTCACCCCGGCCCTCTCCCTCAGGATTCTTCTGCGAAAAGGGGATTCTCAATGGGTTTGTGATGTGATTCAGTGTGGTTATCAACTGTTGGAGGCGTCGATGAGCGGCAAGGGTCAGCTGGGGTTTGCGGAAGCGTTTGTTTCTCCGGGTCTTGGGTCGAACCGGAAGCTTGATCGTCTGGATGCGTTGATCGACTGGTCTCCGCTGGAGCGCCTGGCGTCGGCGGTCCGCCCGGGGCGCCGGGGCCGTCCGCCCTATGCGCCGCTGTCGATGTTGAAGGCGCTTTATCTTCAGGTGCTTTACGATCTGTCGGACCCCGGTCTGGAGGAGGCGCTGCTGGACCGTCTGTCGTTCCGGCGCTTCTGCGGCTTTGCGCTTGACGGGGGCACGCCGGACGAGACCACGATCTGCCGCTTTCGCGGGGATGCGGGCGGGGTTCTGGAGGCGGCCTTCGAGGAGATCAACCGCCAGTTGGAGGCCGCCGGTCTGATCGTGCGCAAGGGCACGCTGATGGACGCCACGCTGGTGGCCGCGGCCTCGCGCCCGCCGCCCTACAAGGCCGGCGCGGGTGCCGGGCACGCGGGCGAGCCCGGCGCCGACTGGACCCGCAAGAAGGGGCGCGCCTTCTTCGGCTACAAGGCGCATCTCGGCGTCGACCAGGGGTCGGGGCTGATCCGGCGGGTGGTGCTGACCTCGGCCAAGACCTCCGAGAGCGAGGTCGCCGACCGGCTGATCTGCGGCGACGAGGCCGCGGTCTATGGCGACAAGGCCTACGAGCAGGCGGCGAGACGGGCGCGGCTCAAGGCGGCGGGGATCAAGGACCGGATCATGCACCGGCGGCACAAGCACATAGCCGCGCTGCCCCATTGGCAGCAGCGCCGCAACGCTCTGATCGCGCGACGGCGCGCCCCGGTCGAGGCCGTGTTCTCCGCCCTCAAGCGCTTCTACGGGCTGCGCCGCGCCAAGAGCCGGTCCCGGGACAGGAACACGGCCCGCCTCTTCGCCGCCGCCGTCTACAACATGCGCCGGGCCTGCCTGCTCGCCGGGCCGTGAGGGCGCGACGCGCCCGGAAACCGCAAAACGCACCGCAATCCGGCCCGCAAACGCCGCGGCAAACCCGCCGCCCGGTACCAAAACAGCCCCAACCCCCGACACAAACCCCTCCTTGCGACTTTCGCAGAAGAATCCTCTGGGAGGGAGAGGGAGTAGTCGCGTTGCCGCATCGGGTTCCCTCACCCCCTTCCCGGGGGAGAGGGGCAGGGTGAGAGGGCGCAAAAAGGAAATCACCTAATCGAGTACAGACCCCCGGCCGCGGCCAACGCGATTGCTTCAGCCGCTTTCGCCGCCGGTCCCCTCCCGCGTCTCGGCGAGCACGAGGTCGACGACCCGGCGAAGCGCCTCGGCCTCGGTGTCGCCTTCCAGGAGGCGCAGTCGGTAGAGGTCGACCTGCCGATCCGCCCCGGTGCCCTCGCGCACGATGGCGAGCGCGCGGCGTGTCTCCGCCTCGCAGCCGAGCGCCCGGGCGTCCGCCGCGAGCTCCTCGACCAACTCGCCCACGACGTCGTCGATATCGACCCGTCCGCTCTCGCTCGCCGCGTCGCCGAAGAAGGCCAGCACCCCGTAGCGCTGCGCGACCCAGCGGTTTTCGGCGACGATCTCGGTGAGCGGCTCCGGCGGAAGGGTTCCCTCCCGGTCGCGGCGCAGCAGCAGCCGGATGAGCGAGGCATAAAGTGCGGCGATGCACACCGCGTCCTCGATGCGCGTGCACACGTCGCAGATCCGCATCTCCACCGTCGGGTAGGCGTGCGAGGGGCGGATATCCCACCAGAGCTCGCTCCCGTCATTGATGAAGCGCATCGCGCGGTACTCCTCGAGCAGCCGGTCGTAGTCCGCCCGCGAGCCAAGCGGTCCCGGCAGCCCGGTGCGGGGCAGGTTGCCGACCAGCGTCAGCCGCCAGGACTTGAACCCGGTCTCGCGCCCGTCGCTGAATGGCGAGGAGGTCGACAGCGCATGCAGCACCGGCAGGTAGCGCCTGAGCGCGGTCATCACCCGGATGCGCGAATCCGCGTCGCCGAAGCCGGCGTGGATGTGCATGCCGCCGATGATGAACCGGTGCACGTTGTCCTGGAACGTCATCGCAAAACGTTCGTAGCGCTCGCGCGGCGTCGGCAACTGCGCCCGCCACGAAGCGAAGGGATGAGTGGAGGCGGCCATCAACGTCGCGCCGTGGCGCTCCGCCGCCTCGAGGACGATGCGCCGGGTCTCGCGCAACGCGTCGCGGAGCTCCGCTACCGAGGCGCATACCCGCGTGTTGGTCTCGATCTGCGAGCGCAGTAACTCGCGCACGATCTTGTGCGGCCCCGCCGCCGCCTCGCACGCCTCGAAGATGGCGGGATCCGGGTCGGCCAGCAGGTCACCCGAGAGCGGGTCGACGAGGAAGAACTCCTCCTCGATCCCGAGCGTGATCGCGCCGTCCTCGGCATTGCTCATGGTCGGTCCCCGGCGCGTCTTCACGTTATGGTCGGGATTGCGGCGCGGGATGCTCGCCATGGCCAAGTCCTCCGGTCTTCCATGGCCCAAACTACACAGCGATTCCGGCACCATCAAGACACCGCGGGCGCGCGCGGATCAACCGACGTTTTCGAGGCCGGCAGCGCCGCCATCGCCGGCACGGCGCCACATCGAAAACGAAACGGCCGGCGGCCAAGTTCACCTCGCACCGGGCGCCAAACGGACAATAAACTTGCCCGGGGGGGGCATCGTCGCTGATCGCAAGGCGGGAATATCCGTGGGAACACACTGGATGAAATACTAGTAACGCACTGATAAATAATAAGTTTGCGAAATAAAATGGCGGAGAGGGAGGGATTCGAACCCCCGGAGGGCTATGAACCCTCAACGGTTTTCAAGACCGCCGCTTTCGACCACTCAGCCACCTCTCCGCTAGCGATCTATCCGGGCACCTCTAATAACCCTTCGCCGTTGGCGCGCCAATAGGCTTGTTCGGCGTCGGATCGGCCGGCGGCATCCGGCCGGCGCCCCCTTCACCCAGCTACGGCTAGGCTCGCTTCGCTCGCCAAGCCTCCGCATCCCTCTCCCCCTGAAGAAGGGGGCGAAGGAACATGGTCCGGCAAACCCCCGCTCCTCACCCGCCCGCCCGCCGTAACCCGGTTTCACCGCCGAAGCTTCACGGAATAGTGGATTGCGTAAATCCCGGACGGATACGATGATAGGGGCAGAGTACGGAAAACCGAGCCTTCGGGAGTGAAGCACATGAAACGTCTCGCGACCTCCGTTGCCGCCGCCGCACTCGTCCTTGGTCTCGGCGCCGCACCCGTCCAGGCGCAATCCCTGACGCCGCCTTACCTTGATTCCCTGGCGCAGGCCCAGCCCAACGCGCTGCGCGGCGCGGCCCCGTGCGGCCTGGGGTTCGTTCGGCATCGGCGGGGCTTGCCAAGCCTGCTGCATCGCGCCGACGCGCCCGCCGGCCATGTCAAATTGACTTTTTCCGGCCATTCGACGTTCCTCATCGAGACCGCGCAGGGCGTGAATGCGGTGACGGATTACAACGATTTCGTCCGGCCCGACGTGCTGCCGGACCTGATCACCATGAATACCGGGCATTCCACCCATTCCACCGACAATGTCGATCCGGCGATCAAGCATGTGCTTCGCGGCTGGAATCCGTCGGGCCAGGGCGTGGTCCGCCATAACGTCCGGGAGAAGGATCTCAGGGTTTTCAACCTTCCGACAAATATCGATTCCGGATTTTTCGGCAGTTCATCGATCTTCGTCTTCGAGGCGGCGGGCGTGTGCATCGCTCATTTCGGCAATATCCGCCATGCACTGGACGATGATCGGGTGCGGCGCATGGGCCGGATCGACATCATGCTGGTTCCGGTCGACCGCTGGATCACCTCGAGCTTCGATGAGATCCTGTTCAACATCGACAAACTGAAGCCCCGCTATGTGATCCCGATGCACTACAACTTCATGGACCGGCCGCTCGAGTTCGCCGAACGGGTCAAGAGCATGTACAAGACGCGGCTGCACAACAGCCGGTCGATCACGGTCAGCCGCGCCAACATGCCGGTCGATACGGAAATCCTGATATTGCCGCTGTCGGACGGGGGCGGCGATTCGCCGATCTAGCAGGCTGCTGAAAAACTCCTGGCAATTGAGCATTTGCCGTGATTCCTTCGTTTTGTAAAACGGAGGGGGATCGGATGCGCGGTGGGGACCAAACGAGCGGCAGCCTTTTCAGCTACGTCGACCTTGAGAACCGGGTTCCGGCGAAGCATCCGCTGCGGCTGATCCGGGTGATCGTGAACGAGGTTCTGACGTCGCTTTCGGCGGAGTTCGCAGCGGCCTACTCGCACACGGGCCGCCCGTCGATCCCGCCGGAGCGATTGGTGCGGGCGTTGCTGCTGCAGGCGCTCTATTCGATCCGTTCCGAGCGCCAGTTGATGGAGCATCTGGACTTCAACCTGCTGTTCCGCTGGTTTGTCGGCCTGGGCATCGACGATGCGGTTTGGGACGCGAGCACGTTCTGCAAGAATCGCGACCGTTTCCTGGACATGGACCTGTCGGCGCGGGTTCTGCGCGGGATCATCGAGCACAAGCGGGTACGGCATCTGCTGAACCGGGAGCATTTCTCGGTCGACGGTACGCTGATCGAGGCCTGGGCGTCGATGAAGTCGTTCCGACCGAAGGATGATGACAGTGGCGACGACGCGGGTTCTGGTCGCAACGGAGAGCGGGATTTCCGGGGCGAGAAGCGGTGCAACGAGACCCATGAGAGCGGCACCGATCCGGAGGCGCGGCTGTACCGCAAGGGCAACGGGCGGGAAAGCAGGCTGTGTTACATGGGCCACGCGCTGATGGAGAACCGCCACGGCCTTGTGGTCGGCGGCGTCGTGAGCCTGGCCACCGGCACGGCGGAACGCGAGGCGGCGCTGGACATGATCGATCGGCACCGTCCGGTGGGCCCCAAGGGCGGCCGGCGGCGAATCACCGTGGGCGGCGACAAGGGGTTCGACGTCGCCGAACATGTCAGTAAATTGCGCCAGCGCCAGGTCACGCCGCACATCGCGGTGCAGGGCTACGCGAGCAAGACCGGCAAGCGGCGCAAGACCCTGATCGACGGGCGCACCACGCGGCACCCGGGCTATGCCGTCAGCCAGCGTATCCGCAAGCGGATCGAGGAAATCTTCGGCTGGGTCAAGGTCCAAGGCGGTCAGGACAAGACCAAGTTTCGCGGCCGGCGACGGGTCGAGGCCTCGTTCACCCTGGCGCTCGCCGCGTGCAACCTGATGCGATTGCCCAGGCTGCTGGAGGCGCCGCCGTGAGCGGCGGCGTGGCCTGCGCGGCGACCGGCAAATGGCGCATCGTCGAGGCTGACCTGTGGGACCGCGATTACCTCGACCTCGTGGAGCCCGCCCATATCACCTTCGATGGCCACGGCCACGGAGAATTCGCATTCGGTTGCGTCAACGGCGGCCTCGATTGCCAATACGCCCCGAGGACGATTTTCTTCACCTGGCAAGGGTTCGATGAAATGGACGAGGCCAGCGGCGACGGCTCCGCCGATCTCGAAGATGACGGAACTCTCGAAATCGAAATCCGCTTCCACCTCGGGGACGAGGCTATTCTAAAAGCTCGGAAATGGTGACTTTTTCAGCAGCCTGCTAGAGCAGTTTCCGGCCAAATTGAACCATTTGACCGGAAACTGCTCTAGGCGGCCGTTCAGCCCGCGCGGTTGAGGAAGGCGTTCCGGATGACGCCCTTCATGGCGCCATCGAGGACGCTGTTGGTTTCCTCCTGGTGAACCTGTTCTCCCTTGGCCTTGGGTTTCCGCCTTGCAGGCGTCTTGGATTTCGGTTTGGCTGCCTTTTTCGCCATCATTGCCTCGTTGTTAACGTTTCTCCGGTGTCGGAATAAGGCCAGCGTGGCAAAATATCAATCCCCAAAGCCCCGCTCCTCGGCGTTGCAACCAGACAGTCATCGCCAAAGCTTCCGGATCGCCCCCCAATTCCCCCCTTGCCCCGGCTCCCGTCCGGGCTTGCTTGAATAGAAAATCGAAATTAATCTTGTAGAGATGCTAACGCACGAGTACTGCGGTGTTAGGCCGCGTTTCAACAATGAATGTGTTCAGAACGTCACCCCTATTTGTTCTAACTCTGATTGCTGGCTCCTGGCTGGTCACGCCGTCCCTCCATGGTGCCGAAAGGGACACCAGGAGAACCGTCGCTCATCAAAGTATCGACCGTGAATACATCGTCTATTCTCCCGCATCTAGCCCGAACGGCCCGGCAAGGGTTCTGTCAATTGGACAAATCTCCAAAGAGATTCTTGATCGTCACCCGTTGGGGGTATAAATCCCAATTGCGTTTCGGTAGCGGGACGTCACGGAAATGGCATTCCGCGCGTTCGGAGCTTGAGCAACGATGCGTTAGCTGTAGAAAGGAAGCGGCAGGGACAGTGAAGAACGGTATTCGTCAGAGGAACCCGGCCGACGCCTCGGGGTCATGCAATTGGCCGTCTAGGCTGTGGTGACAATTTAATCATTTAAGCCAGAGCATGATACTTGCGAGTTTGATGAAGCCGAGGAAGTGGGCGGCAAGTTTGTCGTAGCGTGTTGCGATGCGCCGCCATTGCTTGAGCTTGGCGAAAAAGCCTTCGACGCCCCAGCGCTGTTTATAGGCGATGCGGTCATAGCTGTGCTGGTATTTGCGATGCCGGCGCGGTGGGATGACGGGCTCACGCCTTGTTCATGGATCAGGTCATGCAGGCTGTCGGCGTCGTAGGCGCGGTCCGCGAGGACGTGGCCCGCGGCCAGGCCCTGGATGAGGTTGTGGGCGGGGACCATGTCGTTTTGTTGTCCTGGCCCGAGATCGAAGCGCACTGGCAGGCCTAACGCATCGACGACGGCGTGGATTTTTGTGCCGAACCCGCCCCGGGACCGGCCGGGAGCCTGGGCTTGCGGTCCCCCCTTTTTCGCCGCCCGCCGGCGGCTTGGGCCTGGGCCCGGACGATGGTGGCGTCGATCGCCAGCCATTCCAAGTCCGGATCATCCGCGACAGCCTCGAAGATGCGGTCAAACACACCCGCCTCGATCCAGCGGTAGTAGCGCCGCTTCACCGTCTGATAGGGGCCAAACCGATCCGCCGGCAAATCACGCCACCGCGCACCAGAGCGCGCCAGCCACAGGATCGCATCGAAAAACCGCCGCCCGTCGCTGCGTGGACCACGCTTGCCCTTCATCCCGCCAGGAACAAAGTCCCGAAGCCGCGCCCATTGATCGTCTCTCAGCACTTCGCCTTCCACACCAACCTCCAAAAGCCAGTGTTGAATCACACCAAAGACAAAAAAGGAATCCCTAAAATGTCACCGCAGCCTAGCCGACCCAAGACGAGTTTATGCGACGGGTGTCTCTCGTGGCGGCTTGATGTCGTTCACTCTTGCCTGCTCGATCCCAGATAAAATTGCGGCCATTGCCCCGATTATCGCCAGCATGACCGAACACCAGATCGCGGACTGCGGAGTTGAACGAGCTCTCCCAGTTGTTGTTGTGGCCGGAACGAATGACTTCAACATTCGCTACGACGGATGGATTTCCCAAAAAGGCCGTGTGGCTTCCGTTGCGGAAACCATGGAATTCTGGCGGAAGAGTAACGGATGCACCGGACAGACGATTCAGCTCCTGCCGGACTTGGATCCGACCGACCTCACGCGTATCGCCCTAAAGAATTGGACCGGTTGTCGCGCCGACACAGTGACCAGATTGTACAAGGTTTGGGGGGGTGGGCATCGGGTACCGGTTTACGAGCCCAATCAGGTGAATCCCCGGAGTCGTCGAAACCGGCGGAGCGGCGATATGGAAACGGCGGAAATCCTCTGGACGGTCTTTAAGGAAATTTCATTACCCTAGTCCAACGTAAAGGCGGGCTTGATGTACTGGCAAATGCTACGTGCCAACGTTAGGCTGGGGGACTGGCGATATCGATCCGCAGTATTGTATTGATGCGGAGTCGCCCGCCACATTTTTCCCCCCTTGCCCCGGCATCCGCCCGGGCTAAATGAATAGGCGATGGCCGCTCCATTACCGGGGCGGCGTTTTGGTTTGGAGGCGCGCTATGCAACTTTGTACGGGCAAAATGGGAGGTACCTCCCAAATGGGTGTCATCAAATGTCCATGAATGTCCATGAATGTCCATGTCGCCGAAAAGGCGAGAATTGGAAATTGAGTATAAATTGCATTGTTTCAACATCTTACAGCTATGCGCCCGGTGCAGGGCTCGCGCCCGGCGGGACCGGTCCCCGGATCTGAAATGACGATGAAATTTCTTGGTTGTTTGATTTTTGCGGCTGGTCTGTCGGTTGCGCCCTTGGCGGCCGCGCAGGACAAGCTTCCCATTTTCGATACCCACGTCCATTACAGCCGGGACGCGTGGTCCGAATACACCCCGGCCCGGATCGAAGAGCTGTTCCGCGAGGCGGGCGTGTTGCGGGCGCTGGTATCCTCGACGCCCGACGACGGAACCTTGAAACTTTTCAGGCACATGCCGGAACGGGTTGTGCCCAACCTCCGGCCCTATCGGGACGGCGCCGATGTCAGCTCCTGGTCGGCCAACCAGGAGGTGTTCGATTACGTCTCCGAACGCCTGACCAGCGACATCTATCGCGGCGTCGGCGAGTTCCACCTGTTCGATCCGCTGGAGACCAAATCCCGTCAGGTCCGGGGACTGGTCAAGTTGGCCGTCGATAGGAATCTGTGGCTGCAGGTCCATTCGGGGGCCGGGCCGGTCAAGGCGCTCTATGCCATCGACCCCCGGGTCAGGATTCTTTGGGCCCATCTCGGCATGACCGAGCCCGCGGGCGTGGTGATGGAGATGATGGATACCTATCCCGGCATGCTGAGCGAAACCTCGTTCCGCGGCGGCGAGATCGGCAGCGGCCCGGACGGGATCGACCCGGCCTGGCGCGACGTGATGATCAAGCATGCGGACCGGATCATGATCGGCTCCGACACCTACGTCACGCCACGCTGGGGAGACTATGTGTCCCTGGTCGAGGAGCACCGTGCCTGGCTTTCGCAATTACCCGACGAGGTCGCCCGGAAGATCGCTTACCGGAACGCGATCCGGGTGTTCGGCGCCGGCAAGGCAACCGGTTTCCCTGCGGACTGATCCGGGCTTTGACAAGCCGCCTCGAAGCCGATTTAGTCCCCCCGAATTCTTCAGAGAGGAACCCGAAAGACCATGTCTTACGTCATCGACATTGAAGACCGTCCCGTGCTT
The DNA here is from genome assembly GCA_965213765.1 of Rhodospirillales bacterium. Taxonomy (GTDB): domain Bacteria; phylum Pseudomonadota; class Alphaproteobacteria; order Rhodospirillales; family UBA2165; genus JAJDXO01. The sequence goes on from OZ243926.1 coordinate 67,701, forward strand.
CCCATCGAGGGGAGCGACGACACGTTTCCGGTTCGCCGGATCTACTGCGTTGGACGAAACTACCGCGCCCATGCCATCGAGATGGGCGCGGACCCGGACCGGGAGCCGCCGTTTTTCTTCATGAAGCCGGCGGACGCGATCGTCCGGAACGGTTCGACCATTTCGTATCCCTCCAAGACCGAGAATTTTCACTACGAAATCGAACTGGTCGCGGCCATCGGCAGGGGCGGCAGCAACATTGCCGAAGCCGGCGCGCTGGACCATGTCTGGGGCTATGGCGTGGGTATCGATCTCACCCGCCGCGACGTGCAGCAGGTCGCGAAGGACATGGGGCGTCCCTGGGACATGGGAAAGGGCTTCGATGAATCGGCGCCATGTACGGCGCTTCGCCCGGTCAGCGATGTGGGCCATCCGGACACCGGCAATGGCGCCATCTGGATCAAGGTGGACGGCGAGGTGAAGCAGGAGAGCACGCTGGACCTGCACATCTGGAACGTCGCCGAGACCATCGCCTATTTGTCCGAATACGTAACCCTGGAACCTGGCGATCTGATCTATATGGGAACCCCGGACGGGGTTGGCCCTGTTAAATCGGGCCAGACCATGGAAGGCCATATCGACGGCGTCGGCGACATTACCATCGCGGTAGCGTAGGGGTAGCGCGTGGATACCCGCAAGCTCGGACGTTCCGAAGCCGGGACCGACAGCATCCGCCGGGCGGCATGAAACGTGTCGGAACTTAAGCCAGCATCAGGCTGAACGCCCGGTAAAGGAATACGGCGCCGATCGCCATGGTGGCGCTCTGGGTCAGCCAGCGGAACTGATGGTCGGACATGGCGACCACCACGCGGCGGGCGAGTATGCTGCCGAGGTAGGCGAGGGGCACCACGGCGGCGAATACCCACAGCGGCAGGGTGAGATCGCCGTCCTCCACCAGGCGCAATATCAGAATGAAATAGATCACCTTGGCCGTGTGGCCGAGGACCTGGGTGAAACCCTTGGTGGCGTGGGTCTGGAATCGGTTGAGCGGGCTCTTGACGAAAAACACGTCGAGCAGGGGACCCGACACCCCGGCCAACATCATGGTGCCTACGTTTGTAAACCCGCAGACCGTCGGCATGAACGGCTTGGTGATATCGAGCGCCATGTTCCTGGGCGTCAGAAAATTCGCGAACGGCAGAATGCCCAGCAGCAGAAAGACGAGAATTTTATTGGTGACGAAGACGAAGGCGGCGAACAGGAACAGACACGCCGCCGCACCCATCAAGTAGCCGCCCAGGATGTTCCACTGGATACGTTCCCGGTAAATCCAGGCCCGCGAGCCATTGGAGGCGATCTGGGTGACCCCATGGAGGATCATCGCCACGGAGACCGGCAGCACCCAGACGAAGACGCCCATCAGAATGGTGCCGCCGGCAAGGCTCAACACCCCGCTGACGAAGGACGTGCCGATAACGGTTGCGAGAAGCGCGGAAATGCCGGCGAGTGAAATCAATGGTATCCCCGAGATGGCTCGGCGCGGGACTGTACTTGAAGGGGCCTGCGATTGCTAACCTTCCGGGGGGTGAGCAGGGTCGGCTTCATCCATGCACTGGAACCCGCCCGTAGTGGCGACCGAGATCGACGACGACCGTGGCCCGGTCATGGGGACGATGGAATGGCGCATCGATCCCGAGAATTCCGGTGAATTCAGGGTGTCAGAATATCGGAGGTTCCGGCGTTTCGGCGCCGGCGTGCAGGAAGTCGAGATCGCACCCTTTGTTCGCCTGGGTCACGTGCCGGGCGTATAGCGCGGTATAGCCTCGCTCATACGGGAAGGGCCGGGGCGTCCATGCTTGTCGGCGCGCTTCCATCTCCTCGTCTGAAATGTCGACGCTCAAGCGGCGCCCGGGGATGTCGAGATCGATCATGTCGCCGGTCTGGATGAGCGCCAGGTTGCCGCCGACCTGCGCCTCGGGGGCGACGTGCAGAATGCAGGTGCCGTAGGCGGTGCCGCTCATCCGGCAATCGGAGATTCGCACCATGTCGCGCACACCCTTCTCCAATAACTTCTTGGGTATGGGCAGCATGCCCCATTCAGGCATACCGGGCGCGCCAATGGGCCCCGCATACTTTAGCACCAGCACCGAGTCCTCGGTGACATCCAGGCCGGGGTCGTCAATGCGGTCGTGGAGGTCCTGGTAGCCCTCGAACACGACCGCCGGACCCCGATGGACATGGAACCTGGGATCGGCCGCGGTTTGTTTGATCACACACCCGTCGGTGGCGATGTTCCCCTTGAGTATGGCCGTACCGCCTTCGTGATAGAGCGGATTGTCGAGGGGGCGGATGACGTCGTCGAGATAGACCTCGGCGCCCTCGAGGTTCTCGGCGAGTGTTCCCCCGGTGACTGTTTTCTGGGTCAGATCAAGCTGGTCGGTCAGCCGGGTCATCAGCCCGCGCAGTCCGCCCGCGTAATAGAAGTCCTCCATCAGGTATTTGCCCGAGGGTTTGATATCGAGAATGACCGGGGTCGTCTTGGAGATCTCGTCGAAGCGCTCCAGCGTGAGTTCGATCCCGGCCCGCCCGGCGACGGCGATCAGATGGATCATGGCATTGGTCGAACCGCCGAGGGCCATATCGATGACGGTGGCGTTATCGAAGGAAGACTGGGTGAGGACGTCGGAGGGTTTCAGGTCTTCCCACACCATATCGACGATCCGCCGGCCGCTGGCCGCCGCCATCATCGCGTGGCCGGAATCGACCGCGGGTATTGATGAGGCGCCCGGCAGTGTCATCCCCAAGGTCTCGGCAATGGACATCATGGTTGCGGCGGTGCCCATGACCATGCAGGTGCCAGCGGAACGGGAGAGTCCGCCGACGACATTTTCCATCATTTCGTCGTCGATCAGGCCGGCCCGCCGGTCAGCCCAATAGCGGAGCACGTCGGTGCCGCTGCCCAGGGTCTCTCCGGCGAAGAAACCGCGCAGCATTGGGCCAGCGGGTACATAGATCGCCGGCAGGTCCATGGTCAGTGCCGCCATGAGGAGGGCAGGGGTGGTTTTATCGCAGCCGCCCATCAGGACGACGCCGTCGATGGGATGGCAGCGGATCAGTTCCTCCGCCTCCATGGCCAGGAAGTTGCGGTAAAGCATGGTCGACGGCTTGACCATGATTTCGCCCAAGGACATGGCGGGCAATTCAATGGGGAAGCCGCCGGCTTCGTAAACGCCTCGTTTGATCTCCTCGGCCCGCTGCTTGAAGTGGGAGTGACAGGTGTTCATGTCGCTCCAGGTATTGATGATGCCGATCTTGGGCTTGCCGGTGAAATCTTCGCTCGAATAGCCCATTTGGCGGGAGCGCGCGCGGTGGCTGACGGAACGCATATCGCTCGGCCCGTACCACCGTTGGCTACGAAGTTCTTCGAGTTTCTTCCGGGTTTTTGTAGCCACGGCGCATTCCCCTCTGAGGCGGCTTAATAGGTGTTTCGATACTTACGAATCGGATTTAATAGGCGATCGCCGGAACACCGGCAAATGGTTTTGGGACGGTCCCGGCGCTGCTGGCTCCGCGGGATCGGGCGTGAATGTTTTTTTACCTCTCAAAGGTTCTCTGGTTTCTTGCCGACCCGGGAAATCACATTCCCATTGGTTTGTTGTTGGTGACCGCCGCGCTGTTGCTGCGATGGCGAAGGACCTTCCGGACCCTGTTGTTCCTGCTTGTCGGCTACGCTTTGGTCATCGGTTTCCTGCCCGTCGGCAAGACCATGCGGGCGGCGTTGGAGGACCGAATACCCATTCCGCGGAGCTTGCCGGACAGGGTAGATGGAATCGTTGTCCTCGGCGGCGTGGTCGATCAGTTTCTCAGCGAAGCGCGGGGACAGACCGCCATCGGCGGCGCGGTCGAGCGGATCACCGTGAGCGCCCGGCTCGCCGCGCAATATCCCGACGCCCGCATAGTCTATTCCGGCGGGTCCGGGGTGCCGGGGCGGCAGGAGCTGAAGGAAGCAAACTATATCAAGCCTATATTCGCTCAGCTCGGTGTGGAGCCGTCCCGTTTGATAATCGAGGATCAATCCCGGAACACCGCGGAAAACGCAATTCTGACCAAGGAACTGGTCAAGCCGGCAACTGAAGAAACGTGGATATTGGTAACATCGGCGTTTCACATGCCGCGGGCGCTTGGCGTTTTCCGGCGTGCCGGCTGGCCGGTTATCCCCTATCCCGTCGACTATTCGACGGAACCCAATCAGGGGTTTCGTCTGACCAGCGGCTTTATGAACGGGTTTATCGTCTTCGGGGCGTCACTTCGGGAGTGGATAGGATTGGTCGCCTATCGTCTCACGGATCGTAGCGATGCATTTTTCCCGGCTGTGGAGATGGAGAAACGATGATCCGGCAGTCTTTCGTTAATCTCTCGCGGTTAAAAGGCGGATGTTGTACTGCTGGCTGTTAATTGGGTGGAGTTGGGGTGAATGAAGACCTGTTTTAGGACCATGGCGTATGGCCTGTTGGGTGGTCTGGCCGCCGTTGGCGTTGACGGAGGGGCGATTGCCCAGGGGGCTTCAAAACCATTCGGGCCGTGGCTTGACGAGTTGAAAGCCGAGGCGGCGCAGAAGGGTGTCCGGTCGAAAACCCTCGACGAGGTAATCCCGACCATCAAACCCATCCCGCGGGTGATCGAATTGGATCGCCGGCAGCCCGAATTTACGCTAACCCTGCAACAATACATGAACCGGGTGGTGCCCAATTCGAGGGTCAAAAAGGGCCGTTCGAAGTTCCGGGAAAATGCCACATTGTTGACAGAAATTGGGCGCAAATTCGGTGTTCAGCCGCGCTTTATTGTCGCGTTTTGGGGTGTGGAAACGGATTTCGGCCGTGTGGATGGAGGCTTTCCCGTGATCTCGGCGCTGGCGACCTTGGCCCATGATGGCCGTCGGTCCAGGTTCTTCCGCGGCGAACTTATCCGCTCGCTCAGAATCGTGGACCAGGGTCACATCGCCCATACCAAAATGAAGGGTTCGTGGGCGGGCGCCATGGGTCAATTCCAATTCATGCCGTCGACATTTGAGAGCTTTGCCATCGACTATGACGGAGACGGGCGCCGGGATATTTGGCGTAACCGGCGGGATGCTTTCGCTTCCGCCGCAAACTTCCTCTCCAAATCGGGCTGGAAGTCGGACCAGACCTGGGGACGTGAGGTCAAATTGCCGGCGGGGTTCGACATGAAATTGGCCGGTCCTAAAATCCGCAAGGGAATCAGGGATTGGCAGGCCCTGGGCGTCCGCCGGGTCGACGGAACCGACCTGCCGACGCGAAATCTTCGGGCCTCGATCATTCTGCCCGAAAAGACCAAGGGCCGTGCATTCCTGGCCTACGACAATTACCGGGTGATTCTGCGATGGAACCGGTCTTCGTTTTTTGCCGTGGCGATCGGCTCCCTTGCCGATCGCATAGGCGGGAGCTGACGCGATGGCGGTCTATCGGATCAATCCGCTGATTTTGAGCCTGGGGGCGTTGTTTCTGCTTTCCGCATGTGCCGAAACCCAGCTTATCGCCCACACCGCCAAGCGGATTTCCAAACCGGAACCGAAGAGCCCGGTGTCCGGCATATACAAGGTCGGCAATCCATACCAAATCAAGAATGTCTGGTATTACCCCAAGGAGAGCTTCGATCACGTCGAGACCGGGATTGCCTCCTGGTATGGGTCCAAATTCCACTTGAAGAAAACCGCCAACGGCGAAATCTTCGACATGAACGAGCTGACGGCAGCGCACCGGACGCTGCAAATGCCGTCCTTCGTCCAAGTGACAAACCTGGAGAACGGCCGGTCGCTGAAGCTTCGGGTTAATGACCGGGGTCCGTTTGCTCATGGGCGAATAATCGATTTATCCCGCCGGGCCGCACAACTCCTGGGTTTTGAACGCCAGGGCACGGCGCGTGTCAGGGTGCGGGTCCTGGGCGCCGAAAGCCGGGCGCTCGCGCAACGGCTCACCGGCTCCGGAACGCAGGTGGCCCGGGCCGACCTGCCGATCCGTTCGGATGTGCAAGTCGCCAAACCCGGCGTGGCGTCGGAAACCTTGGCACCACCGCCGGGCGCCGTCTCGAACGCGCCGCTGGATGTTGCGCCGCGGCGTCAGGTTGCCGTCCGCCAGGAGAGGGTGACCGTCGCGCCGCCTCGGCCTGATGGTTTGGTGACCTTTGAAAGTGTGGCGGACACTAATATCTATGTTCAGGTCGGGGCATTTATCCGATGGGACTACGCTAACCGGGCCAAGGCCAGATTGTTTCGAATCCGTGATGTGAAGATCACATCGCATATTGTTGGCGAAAGAGAATATTTTAGAGTCCGGTCGGGGCCGCATCGCCATGTGGACGCCGCCGATAGAGTGCTGGAGACCATGATTCAGCTGGGCTACGACAACGCGCAAATTGTCGTCGAGTAAGACGTGAACCGGGAAGGAATGACAAGCGTGCGGATCAAGACATTTGCCGTTGCCGCCGCGACGGCCCTGATGCTGAGTGTTACCGCCGTCCAGGCGGCGGGGACCATCGAAACCTCGGCCAGACAGGCGATACTGCTCGACATGACCACCGGTGCCGTCCTGTTCGAGAAGAACGCCGATCAGCCCATGCCGCCGTCGTCGATGGGTAAAATCATGACCGTCTACAAGGTCTTCGAACGTTTGAAGGATGGCCGGTTGTCCCTGGACGATAGGTTCGTCGTCTCTGAAAAAGCGTGGCGGAAGCAAGGCTCCAAAATGTTCGTGCGGGTGAATTCCCGGGTGAAGGTCGAGGACCTGATCCGGGGGATCGTCGTGCAATCCGGGAATGACGCCAGCATCGTGGTCGCCGAGGGGCTCTCGGGCAGCGAAGGGGCATTCGCGGAGGAGCTCAACCGCACCGCCAAAGAACTTGGAATGTCCAATTCGCATTTCGTCAATTCCAGCGGCTGGCCGGATCCCCAGCATCGCACCACCGCCCGGGATCTCGCCAAGCTCTCTCAAGCGACAATCGAGAATTTCCCCGAGTACTACCACTTCTATGCCGAGAAGGTGTTCACCTATAACGGCATCCGCCAGGCCAATCGGAACCCCACGCTCTACCGCAACATCGGCGCCGACGGTCTGAAAACGGGTCACACGGAAGAAGCGGGCCACGGCCTTGCCGCCAGCGCGGTTCGAAATGGCCGGCGGCTGATTCTGGTGGTCAACGGTCTGCCGAGCAAAAAGGCGCGGGCCCTCGAATCCGAGCGCATCCTCGATTGGGGCTTCCGGGAGTTCGATAATTACGCCTTGTTCAGATCAGGCGAGACGGTTGCCGATGCCGAGGTTTGGATGGGTGCCGCCGGCAGCGTGCCGTTGGTCATCAGGCAGGACGTCCTGTTGACCCTGTCCCGCAAAGCCCGGCGGGGTATGAAGGTGAGTGTTCTCTACGATGGTCCATTTGCGGCGCCCGTGGCCGAAGGTACGCCGTTGGCGACGCTGAAAATCGAAGCGGCAGGGGAGAACCCGGTTGAGTACCCCCTGATCGCGGGTTCCGACGTTCCCCGCCTTGGTATGTTCTCCCGCCTCGGCGCCGCCCTTAAATTCGTCCTGTGGGGCGAATCCGGTTGACCAAATTCGGCCAACCTCCGAACCTGTGACGGAGAACATCCAATGGCCGGAAAATTCATCACGCTCGAAGGCGGTGAGGGGGCGGGTAAGTCCACTCAAGTGTCGCGGCTGGCTGCCCGCTTGGAAAGGGCGGGCCATACCGTGTGCATTACCCGTGAGCCGGGCGGGGCACCTGGTGCCGAGGCCATTCGGGAGCTGTTGGTAACCGGCGATCCCGAGCGTTGGGACGCCGCGACCGAAACGCTTCTGCATTACGCCGCGCGCCGAAGCCACCTCACGGACACGATACGGCCGGCATTGGCCCGCGGAGAATGGGTGGTCTGTGACCGGTTTGCCGATTCGACCCTGGCCTACCAGGGGTATGTCGGTGGCGTGGATAAGGGTCTTATTTCGGAGATTTATGCCCAGGTGGTCGGTGATTTGACCCCTGATCTCACGCTGATCCTGGATCTGCCGCCGGAGGTAGGATTGGCCCGCGCCCAGGCCCGGGGTGAGGGCGAGGACCGTTACGAACGGATGGGGCTGAATTTTCATCAGCGGCTCCGGGCGGCGTTCTTGGAGATCGCCGCCAAGGAGCCGGAACGCTGTATGGTCGTCGACGCCGACGGCGATATCGAGACCGTTGCCGCGCGGATCGAGAGTGCCGTTGAGGACAGGCTGGAAATCTAATGGCTGACGAAGAGGAACTCATTCCCGAACCCCGGGCAACCGATATTCTCCTCGGCCAGACGGAGGCTGAGCGCGAGTTTTTGCACGCCTTCAATACCGGCCGTCCGGCGCACGCCTGGCTGATCACCGGCCGCCCGGGAATTGGCAAGGCGACCCTGGCCTTTCGTCTCGCGAGGACCATCCTGTCCGGTGATTCGCCTGACGCCCATGACCCCGAGGTCGCACTTTTCCGGCGGGTCGCGGCAAGTGGACACGCCGATCTCTTGGTCGTTGAGCGGGCGGTCGACGAGAAATCGGGCAAGCGCCGGGCTGAGATTACCGTCGACGATGTCCGAGGCGTCCGCGAGTTCCTTTCCAAGACCCCGGCCGAGGGCGGCTGGCGGGTGGTGATCATCGACAGTGCGGATCAGATGAACACCAACGCGGCCAATGCCGTTTTGAAGATTCTCGAGGAGCCGCCGTCCCGCGCAATGTTGTTATTGTTGGCCCACAATCCGGGCCGCTTGCTGCCGACGATCATCTCCCGCTGCCGCCGGCTGCCGGCCAAGCCCCTGGGCGAGGAAGATTTGGTCAAACTGTTGGCCCGGCTGCGCCCGGAGATGAGCCTCGAGGACCAACAAACCCTGGTGCAAATCGCCGACGGCAGTATCGGCCGGGCGCTCAGCTATTCGGAGGGGGGCGGGTTGGGCCTCTATCGCGACGCGGTCGCCTTGTTGGAAAAGCTGCCGGGCCTCGACGTAGCGGGTGTCCACAAACTGGCCGACGGCGTTGCCCGGGACAAAACAGGTGAGGCCTTCCAGACCGTCGGCGACCTCATGCGATGGTGGGTTCACCGAACCATCAACGGACAGGTTCGCGGCTCTGTTTCGGCTTCCGCCGGCGGTCTTGATCGCTGGTTTGAGGTATGGGAAAAGAACAACCGCTTGTTCGAGCGGGCCGACAGCGTGAACCTCGACCATAAGCAAGTGATATTGAACGCTTTTGCGGCCATTGACGCCGCCCATTCATCATCGTAGAGACCCTCAGGCCCCTAGGCCTTCCCGGGAGAATATTCGTGGCCGACAAGACGCCCTATTACATCACCACGGCGATAGCCTACGTCAACGGACCGCCCCACCTCGGGCATGCCTATGAGGCGATCTCGACCGACGTGATGGCGCGCTTCAAGCGTCTGGACGGGTATGACGTGCATTTCCTGACCGGCACCGACGAGCACGGCCAGAAGGTTGAGAAATCAGCCATCGAGGCGGGCAAGGACACGCAGAGCTTCTGCGACGAAATCGCCGGCGCCGTCCTAGACATGGACGCCATGCTCAACGTCTCCAACGATGATTTCATCCGCACCACCGAGCCCCGGCACTATGCGGCAAGCCAGGCGATCTGGAAGCTGCTGGACAATGCGGGGGACATCTATCTCGGCAAGTACGAAGGCTGGTATTCGGTGCGCGACGAGGCCTATTTCGATGAGAGCGAACTGACCGACGGGCCCGACGGCAAACTGGCGCCCTCAGGCGCGCCGGTCGAGTGGGTGGCGGAGCCAAGCTACTTCTTCAAGCTTTCGGAATATACCCAGCCGCTGTTGGACCATTACGAAGCCAATCCCGACTCCATTCTGCCCGCGACGCGCCGCAACGAGGTGGTGAGCTTCGTCAGCCAAGGGCTGCACGATCTCTCCATATCGCGGACCACGTTCAAGTGGGGCGTGCCCGTGCCGGGTGACGAAGACCACATCATGTACGTGTGGCTGGATGCGCTGACCAACTACATCACCGGTCTGGGTTTCCCGGATCGGGACGGGATGTACGCCACTCACTGGCCGGCGGACCTGCACGTCATCGGCAAGGATATCGTCCGCTTCCATGCGGTTTATTGGCCGGCGTTCCTGATGAGCGCCGGAATTCCCCTGCCGAAGCGGGTGTTCGGGCATGGCTTCCTCAATATCGAGGGGGAGAAAATGTCCAAGTCCCTCGGTAACGTGCTGTCGCCGGATGCCCTGGTCGATGAGTTCGGCCTCGACCAAATCCGCTATTTCCTGCTTCGCGAGGTGCCCTACGGCAATGACGGCTCGTTCTCCCGCGAAGGCATCATCCAGCGGATCAACAGTGATCTCGCCAACGATCTCGGCAATCTTGCCCAGCGGGTGCTGTCAATGGTCAACAAGAACTGTGATGCGGCGGTGCCGACGCCCGGAGAATTCTCCGACGAGGATCAGACCTTACTGGAGCAAGCCCACGGTGCGCTGGAAGCGGCACGGGCCCATTTCGAGGTGCAGGCCTTCCATGAGGCGCTTGAGGTCATATGGAAGATCGTCCGGGCGGCCAACGCCTATGTGGACCATCAGGCGCCCTGGGAGCTGCGAAAGTCCGATCCGGAACGGATGGCGACCGTGCTCTACGCACTGGCCGAGGTAATCCGGCATCTGGGCATCCTGTGTCAGCCGTACATGCCGGATTCCTCGGCACGGCTGCTGGATCAGCTGGAGATTGCCGCGGACATGCGGGATTTCGCCGCCTTGGGCCCGGACAACGCGCTCACCGCCGGTACCGCGCTGCCCAAACCGTCGGGTATTTTCCCGCGCTACGTTGAAGAGGCCGCGAAGGCCGGGTAGGGGGCTTTATGCTCGTCGACAGCCACTGCCATCTGGACTATCCGGACTTCGCCGAAGAGTTGCCGGCCGTGCTTGAGCGCGCCAAAGCCGCCGGCGTGGGTCATATGGTGACCATCTGTACCCGGTTGTCCAAGTTCGATGGGGTTAAGGCGGTCGCCCAGGCCCACGACAACATTTATTGCTCCGTCGGTATTCACCCGCATGACGCAGGAAAAGAGCCTAGGACCACGGTTCAGGAACTGGTTGAACTGACCAACCACCCGAAAGTGGTGGGCATCGGCGAAACCGGGCTTGATTTCTACTATGACAACAGCCCCCGGGACGACCAGGAGGCGAGTTTCCGCATTCATATCGGGGCTTCCCGGGAAACCGGCCTGCCGTTGATCATTCACACCCGGGATGCCGACGATAAAACCATCGAAATCCTGGACGAAGAGCAGGAAAAAGGTGCTTTTCCGGGCCTCATCCACTGTTTTTCGGTGGGCCGCGGGGTTGCCGAGGCGGCCATCAGGCACGGCATGTATATCTCGCTGTCTGGCATCCTGACGTTCAAGAACTCGGTCGCATTGCAGGATATCGTCAAGGATCTGCCCCTCGACCGGCTGCTGGTCGAAACCGATTCGCCGTTCCTGGCGCCGGTGCCCGAACGCGGCAAGCGCAACGAGCCGTCCTTCGTCCGGCATACGGCCGAATTTGCGGCGGATTTGCTGGGAATTTCATTTGCCGAGCTGGAACAAGCAACCACTGACAACTTCTTCCGGCTATTTTCCAAAGCGGCGGCCTGAGGCGCTAATCCGTGCAGGTCACCATTCTCGGCGCCGGCAGTTCAGGAGGAACGCCGCTGATCGGTGTCGGCTGGGGCGATTGCGATCCGGAAAATCCCAAGAACCGCCGCACCCGGCCCTCCATTCTCATTGAACAGGACGAGACGGTCATTCTGGTGGATACGTCGCCGGATTTGCGCGAGCAGTTGCTCCGCGCGGATGTCCAACGCCTGGATGCGGTTCTCTATACCCACGCCCATGCCGACCATTTGCACGGAATTGATGATTTGCGGGCCATTAATCGAGCCCACAACACCGATATTCCCATCTATCTGGACGCACCGACGCTGCGGGAGATCGAAACCCGGTTCGGCTACGCGCTTACGCCGCTGCCGGACGGCACGGATTTCTATTTCAAGCCCGTCCTGGTCCCCAATTTGATCCGCGCCGGCGATACATTCGCCATCAACGGGATCGAAATCATGTGTTTCGACCAGGATCACGGCGTGGCCGGCCGAACCCTCGGGTTTCGGATCGGCGGCTTTGCATACACCACGGACGCGGTCGAACTGCCGGTTGAGGCTTTCGAGGCTTTGAGCGGTCTGGATACCTGGGTTGTTGGCGCGCTCGGTGGCGCGGAGCATCCGACTCATGCCCATGTGGACAAAGCGGTCGAGTGGATCGAACGGGCAGGGCCGCGGCGCGGCGTCATCAGCCACATGTCCCACCGCCTGGATTACGCCAAGCTGGCGGCATCGTTACCGGCCAATATCGAGCCGGCCTATGACGGGATGGTGCTTGAAATTGGCTAGAAGACAGCCTCATTTATCGCCGTAACGGCGACAATCAAACCATTGATAAATAATATGATTATGATTCGTCCCCGGTATAATACATAATATATATTATGCGACAATTCGATGTGAGTTGATGTGACGCGGCAGGCTCGAGCCGGCTGGGACCGGGTTCTCTCCCCCGCGGTCCGCGGTACAAATATCAGGAAGCCGGTATCGGCGTCGATCGCGCCTTCTGATTGAGATCTTTCAGCTCGTTTTGCTGAATGATCTCGCGCAGTAGTCCCGCATACTCTGGCCCTGTCCCTGTTTCTAGCCTCTTTGCCCAATAGTCTCTTCCGGATAGGCGGCGATTGGGATGCCTGTCGCGCGTAGCCGGAGGCGATGGGCCGAGTCCTGCGGCTTGACGACGCGGTGCCGGCAATCTCGGATTCCAGATCGTCGCGCTGTTTGCCGGCCATGTGCCGCCGACAGGCGTAAAACGGCTGGAATCCGGCAAATATTCATGATCATGCCGTACTCTCCGGAAGCCCAATGCACTAAAGGATTTCCCTCGGGAGTACAGATATTCTGTCCGGCAAGCGGACGTAGCCTGGGTTTATTCCCCGATATTTTGTGTCTCGTCGACGGGGTCTTGTCCGCTGCCGGGATTGATGTACTAAAGGCGTTGGTCTTCGTACAGGAATTATCCCCGTGACTGGACACACGATAGATCGCCTCAAACGGATTATGGCCCAACTGCGCGACCCGGAGACCGGTTGCCCATGGGATGTGGAGCAGAATTTCGCCTCCATCGCACCTTACACCATTGAAGAAGCATATGAGGTGGCGGACGCGATCGAGGCAGGCGATATGGAGGCCCTAAAGGACGAACTCGGCGATTTGCTGTTGCAGGTGATCTTTCATTCTCAGATGGCCGATGAGCAGCGGGCCTTCAACTTTGACGATGTAGCGGAGACCATTTCGGACAAAATGGTCCGCCGGCACCCCCATGTGTTCAGCGATGAAAATGTGGGTGATACAGAGGCGCAAACCCGGGCTTGGGAGGAAACCAAGGCCCGGGAGCGCAAGGCTAAGGCGGCTGACGATCCGGACCACAGCGCGCTCGACGGTGTGGCCAAGGGCCTCCCTGCCCTGCTCCGCGCACTCAAACTGCAAAAGCGGGCGGCACGGATCGGGTTCGACTGGCGCGGCGCCGAGGGAGCTCTGGCCAAACTTCGCGAGGAAATCAATGAGCTTTCGGAAGAGGTCCGCCGCTCGGGCGCCGACCAGGAAAAATTGGCCGACGAACTGGGCGATGTCCTGTTTTCGGTGGTGAATTTGGCCCGAAAGCTGGATATGGACCCCGAAGCGGCGCTGCGTCACGGCAACGCCAAATTCGAGCGCCGATTTAGGATCATGGAGCGGCAGCTGAAATCGGCCGGCCGGGAGCTGAACGGGGCGGAGCTCGATGAAATGGAAGCCGAGTGGCAGCAGGCAAAGGCCGCTGAATAGAGCTGAACCGCCGCCGCAACCGGGACATGCCGTATTAACGGCCGGCGGACCAATTCCATCAACGATCCAGCGCCGAGGCGAATTGCCCTCCTCAGCTAGGGTCTGTACTCAATTGGGGGATTCTCCTTTTTGCACCCTCTCACCCTGCCCCTTGTGTCTTGCGGAATGAGGTAAAGTCGGGAACCGGCGGAGCGGTTTGCGCCGCGTCCGCCGGCGCGGAGGTGAGGCCGTCCGACCCTTGGCCGTGTGTGCCACAGGCCGCGGGAGAGCGTGGTCCCCTCCGCCTTCTTTCGAAGCCCGTACAGTTGCACGGGCATGATAGCCCGCACTGCAAGGAAGGGACAGAAGGAATGAGCAAGCTGACGATCGGGATCGACGTTTCGAAGGACTGGTTGGACGTGGCGACGGCCGATGGGAAAAACCGCTTCCGGGTGACCACCGACCGCGCGGGGCTGGACGCGCTGGTCGAGCGATTGTCGGCGCTGCGCGGTGCGCCGGCGGTCGGCCTGGAGGCATCCGGCGGCTACGAGCGCGTGGTGATCCGGCGGCTCCGCCAAGCGGGCATGGCCGTGCGCCTGGTGGATCCGGCGCGGGTCCGGCAGTTCGCCCGCGCCACGGGCGTCAAGGCCAAGAACGACCGCCTCGATGCCGCCGTCATCGCCGCCTTCATCGACACCGTTGGCGGCCCGGACGTGAGCGACGACGCCCACCGCCAGCGGCTGCGCGCCTTCGTCGCCCATCGGCGCCAGCTGTCGGACGCCGTGATCACCCTCGACCACCAGATGCGGCTGGTCACCGACCCGGAACTGCAGGCGCTGGCCGCCGAACGCCGCGCCCTCCTGGTCCGCCAACGGGACGCCATCGAACATCGCATCGTCGCAATCCTCAACCAAGACCGCACCGCCGCGTCCCTGTTCGAGCTCTTGCGCACCGTGCCCGGCGTCGGCCCCGTCCTCGCCTGGACCCTGATCGCCGAGATGCCCGAACTGGGCGCCCTCGACCGGGGGAAAATTGCCGCCCTCGCCGGCGTGGCGCCGTTCGACCGCGATAGCGGCACCCATAGGGGGCGCCGCGCCATCTTCGGCGGACGTCCCCACCTGCGCAAGGTGCTCTACATGGCCGCCCTCGCCGCCGCCAGGCACAATCCCGCCATCGCCGCCGTCCACCGCAGGCTGATCGACAACGGCAAACCGCCAAAGGTCGCCCTCACCGCCTGCATGCGCAAGCTCATCGTCATCCTCAACGCCATGGTCCGGGACAATCAACCCTGGGAACCAGCTACATGAAAAAAAAACGGCAAACACAGTTGCTCTCCCCCTGGCGGGGGCGAGGGAACGCATGGCAAGCCTCCTCTCCCCGCTCACCCGCAAGTCGTCATCACCGGGTCGGTCAATTCGTCCGAATTGACCTTATTTGACCCGGTGATCCACGCCTAGAGGCCGGCGGTACACGTGGATGGCCGGGTCGAAGTTTGTCCTCCGGCCGGCGAAGCCGGTCCGGTGGGCCCGGCCATGACGCAATCATTTTATGCCTTATCGCCGCAACACTCCTATGGCGGCTCAATTGGGTCGGACCCTAGATCGCCTTCAGCAACCGATTGAGTTGGTTCCAGCTGGCGTTATCCGGCGCCAGCAGAATTCGCTCGCGCAGGATGCCCATGGGTCTGTACGCCGATCCGTCCTCGACAAACCGGCTACAGCCGCCGGCTTCCCCGTGAATGAGAATACCCGCGGCGTGGTCCCAGGGCTTGAGCATGCCGTATTCGGCGAAATGGAGTTTGCCGAGGGCGAGGTCCATGTATTCACGGCCCGTGCATCCGTATCGGGTGACGTGGGCGGGGGCCGCACCGGGTTCGGCAGTTTCGTTGTGCCGATGAAGGCGGTCCCGCCGCCGCTTGCCCATGGAGCCGGTCATGTTGCCGAGGGACGTGTCTTGTGGGATGCGGACTTGTCCCTCCTCGGTCCAGGCGCCTTCTCCCTTGGCGGCCATCAGCATCACATCGTTCAGCGGATCGTAGATCCATCCGCGCACCGTTTCACCCTTGTCGGCGAGTGCGATGATCACGGCAAAACAATGTAGCCCGTCGGCGAAGTTGCGGGTGCCGTCCAGCGGATCGACAATCCACGCCGGCGCATCTCCGGTGAGCAGGTCGAGTACCGCATGGTCATCGTGGACGGCTTCCTCGCCGACGACGACGGTCCCAGGCGCCATCCGGGAGAGCGCTTCCGTGAACCGCGTTTCGGATGCCAGGTCAACCGCTGTCACCAGCTCGCCGGATTGCTTGTTCGACACATGATGGCTCTCGAGCTGATTAAACAGCGGCATGATCTCGGCGGCGCAGACCTCGCGGATGAGGTTGGCCACCGTCTCGAAGGACGGCAGGTCTGTCAGCATGGGGCCGCGCCTCAGGGGGCGTAGATTTCCCGGTCCTGGTGGTACGCGTCGGTAAATACCGAATGCAGTCGCGCCGCCTCATCATTGAAGTCGGCGTGCTGCATCAGCGCTTTGGTCACATAAACGGCGAAGGTGACGGCTTCGCCCTTGCCGCGCAATTCGTGATCTTCAGAGAGCTCCGCCAGATATTCGTGAATTTGCTTGCGGGCCATGATGTTGAGTTGGCGCTTAACGAAGCGGTTCTTTCGCCGCCACTTGCGCTGGGCTTCGACGGTTGCCATAGCAACCTCCTGTGGGTTCCAGACCTGGTGGATTTTCTACTAGTAGACTAGCCCAAAATCGGCCCGGTGCAAGCCGGGAATTCGAGGCTCAATCGCTGATCCGCTGCTGTTCCAGCCTATCCGCGTCGGACGGGTCCAACCGCACCGTCAATTCGACACTGTCCTCGCCATCGGTCCGGCTAATCACCTCCCCCTTCTTGTAGAGCCAGGAGAGCGTCTTGCCGTCCGCCCAGGGCAGGCGGAGGCTGACCTCCCGGCGTTGCGCCGACAGGGTGTCATCGAGGGTCCGGCGCAGGTCGTCGCATCCCTCCCCGGTCATCGCGGAGAGCAGAATAATCGGGTTGTTGCTCCGTACGGAGCGTTTGCCGAGCGCGGCCCGGCCTTCGTCGTCCAGGCGGTCCGCCTTGTTCAGGACCTCGACCAATGTCCGGCTGCCTGGTTCGCCGGCACCCAAATCATCCAGCACTTCGAGGACATCGTCCTTTTGCGCCTCGGTATCGGGGTGCACGATATCGCGGACATGGATCAGGATATCCGCTTCGGTGACTTCCTCCAGCGTCGCGCGGAAGGCATCCACCAGCTCGTGCGGCAGGTCCGACACGAACCCCACCGTATCGGAGAGGATGGCCGCCCGTCCCGACGGCAGCTTCATTTCCCGCATGGTCGGATCCAATGTGGCGAAGAGCTGATCCTTCGACGCCGCTTTTGCCGACGTGAGCGTGTTGAACAGGGTCGATTTGCCGGCATTGGTATAGCCGACCAGGGCGATCACCGGGTACGGCACGCGCCGGCGGGATTCCCGGTGGAGCCTGCGGGTCCGGCGGACATCGACCAGGTCTTTTTTGAGGCGCGTGATTCGATCGCCGATCATCCGGCGGTCCGCCTCGATCTGAGTTTCGCCGGGACCGCCCATGAACCCGAACCCGCCCCGCTGGCGTTCCAAGTGGGTCCAGGAGCGAACCAAGCGGCTTCTCTGATAGCTGAGTGCCGCCAGTTCCACCTGCAATGTGCCTTCCCGGGTCCGCGCGCGGGCGCCAAAGATCTCAAGAATTAGACCGGTGCGGTCGATGACCTTGCACGACCATGCCCGTTCAAGACTGCGCTGCTGACCCGGTGTCAGCGTGGCGTCGACCACCGCCACATCAATGTGGTCGGCGCGTACCTGATCCCCGATCCGCTCGACGGTCCCCTTGCCAAACAGCGTCGACGGGCGAACCTTTGTCACACCAACGATTTCGGATGCCGCAACGATCAAATCGATGGCCTGGGCAAGGCCGACACACTCGTCCAGCCGTGCCTCGGGTGTCCGGGCTCGCGCCGGTTGGTCCCTCAGATGAGGATGAATAACCAAGCAACGGCCGCTGGCCGGTCGTTGCTCATCGCCGGAACTCAGTCCTAATTACTCCTCGGCGGGCGCGGCCTCGGCGGGTGGTGCCGCGGCGGCGCCCTCGTCGCGGTCGGGCTCAAACAGCTGGATCGGACCCGATGGCATGACTGTCGATATGGCGTGTTTGTAGACCAACTGCGTGTGTCCGTCCCGGCGCAGGAGTACCGAGAAATTGTCAAACCACGTAATAATGCCTTGCAGTTTCACGCCATTGACCAGAAATACGGTCACCGGTGTCTTGTTTTTGCGGACGTAGTTGAGAAACACGTCCTGTACATTTTGAGATTTTTCGGCCGACACTTCTTTTGCCCCCCTGATCTCAGACGTCAGATTAGCGGGCTTCGCCGCTCAGACGGCAAGCTTCGCCCCTTGTGGGCCAAAAACCCACTTTCACGAGCTTATCCTACACGACTCGCCCCTTGCGGGAAGCCCTTTCTTAATGTGCGGCTATAACGGATGTAAACGCTGCGAGATCGGCGAAATGCGCGGCATAGGTGATTCCGTCTAATTCTTTGGCATTAAATGCTTTTTCGCCAATTAGTACCCCAGTACAGCCGCAGTTCTCGGCGAATCTCATATCGATTCCGGTGTCTCCGATGTACCAGACATTCACGCCCGAATTTACCCCGGTCTCCTCAAGCACGAGATTCATCGGCGCGCGCGCCGGTTTGTCCTCTGCCGCATCGCCCGCGCCCACGGCCTTGGCGATGTACCCGCTCCAGTCCAAGTGATCGATCTCGGCCCGCAGCAGGGGGCCCTGTTTGTTGCTGACCACGCCGACATAAGGCGCAGATGCGTTGGCGGCCGCGAGCACATCCTCGGCACCTCCCAGGACGGTGGTCCCCTCTAGATGGTGAGCCTCCACGTGTTCGTAGAATATTCGTCCGGCCTCTTCCCATCGGTCGCCGAACATTTCCGGGAACGCATCCCGCATGGATTTTCGGACCCGCGCCAAAGTCTGCTCATAGGTCCAGGAATCGTGCCCCATGGCTTCGAGGGTCGCGTTCATGGCGTCGTGGATCGATGGCCAGCAGTCGACCAACGTTCCGTCCCAATCAAAAATGATCGCTTCAGGGGGCTCCGTCGGCAGCATATTCAATCGGTCACGCCATTCGCGCCCTGACTATCCATATGGGCTTCGTAGGCGTGATAGAGGCTGCGGGTGATCTCCCCCGCCTCGCCGTTGCCGATCACCGTGTCATCGATGGCCACCACCGGCTTCACGTAAGACGTCGAACTCGTGAGAAAGGCTTCCTTTGCCTGCTTGGCCTCCGCCACGCTAAAAGCTCGCTCCACCAGCCGGACGCCGGCTTGTTCCGCGAGTTTGATGACCGCGATGCGGGTGATCCCACCGAGGATGAAGTTGTCGAGATGGCGGGTGATCAGTTCTCCATCCTTGGTCACGATCCAGGCGTTTGCCGCGGATCCCTCGGTTATGACGCCGTCATCGTCGACCAGCCAAGCGTCGCCGGCGCCGGAATCCAGTGCCGATTGTTTGGCGAGGACGTTCGGGAGCAGCGAAACGGATTTGATGTCGCACCGCCGCCAGCGAAGATCGGGAACCGTGATCACCGAGATTCCCCTGAGTCCGGTCTCGGGATCAGGCTGACGGACAGGCAACGCATAGACCACGAGTGAGCTCTCGGCCCCGGCTGGGAAGGGATGATCGCGGGGCGCAACGCCCCGAGTGATCTGGAGGTATACCTTGCCGTCCCGGACCCGATTACGGCGAATAATCTCGCGCATGATGAACTTGAGGGGCTGTCCGGAAACCGGCGCAGCGAGCCGTAATTCTCCGAGCGACCGGTCCAGTCGGCCGAGATGATGGTCTTCGTCGACCAGGCCCCCGCCCCTCACTGCGATCACTTCGTAAACGCCGTCGGCGAACTGGTATCCACGGTCTTCGACATGGACCGCCGCCTCCCGGTGCGGCAGGTACTGACCGTTGACGTAAGTAATTCTTGGCATGACGCGGCTAGAAAAACTCCAGGCGGACGGAGAACATCTTCTCGACTTCCTTAACCGCCTCGCTCCGCGCGAACAAGACAATCCGATCGCCGACTTCCACCACGGTCGAGCCGCGGGGCAAAATAACCTCATCCTCCCGGACAACCGATCCCAAAATGACATCGTCGGGCAGTTCGGCCTCGCGCAGCGGTTTGCCGATCAGGCCCGATGTATCCATGGCTTCGGCCTCGATCAGTTCGCCGAACCCATCCCGCAACGTGTTTACCGAATGAATACGGCCTCGCCGGACATGCTGAAGGATCGTGGAGACCGTGATGTTGCGGGGGCTGACCGCGACGTCGACCCCGAGGGATGCGATCAATGGCGCGTAGGCGCTGCTGTTGACCAAGGTAATGGCGCGGTCGCTGCCCAGGCGCTTGGCCAGCAGCGAAGCCAGAATGTTGGTCTCGTCGTCGTTTGTCACGGCGACCACGGCTTCAGCGGTTCCCACATTGGCCTCTTCCAGGATATCGGCCTCGAGGACATCGCCCTCAAGCACCACGGACCGCTTGAGCGTCCGCGCCGCTGCCTCGGCGCGCACCTTATCTGCTTCGATCACCTTGAGATTTACCGACGGATTGTTCTCTTCGATCGCCTGGGCCAGGAACTGACCGATGTTTCCGCCGCCGAATATGACCAGACGGCGCGCCTCGGCTTCTTCATGCCCGAAGGCCGCCATTGCGCGCGGCACATGGTCACTCTCGGCGACGAAGTAAACCTCGTCTCCCGGCAACATTTCGTCGTCGGCCGACGGAATTCGCGCCTCGTTGTCCCGCGCCAGGCCGATGATCACCACGTTGAGATCGGGGAACAGCTGGGTGAGCTGGCGCAGCGGCGTATTGACGATCGGGCAGTCCTCCTCGCATCGGACGCCGATAAGCTTCACCTTACCGTCGACCAGCGGGATCATGTCGAAGGCGCCGGGGACCTCGAGGCGGCGGCCGATGGCTTCTGCAACCTCGCGCTCCGGCGAGATTACCACGTCGATGGGCATGTGATCGCGACTGTACAGGTTCGCCCACATGGGGTTGAGGTAGCCTTGCCGGCGGATACGGGCGATTTTAGTGGTCACGTCGAACAATGAGTGGGCGACTTGGCAGGCCACCATATTGACTTCATCGGCCTGGGTGACGGCAATCAACAGATCAGCGTCCGCGGCGCCGGCCCGGGCGAGGATTTCCGGGTGCGAGGCGAAGCCGGTAATCGCTTTCACGTCGAGCGTATCGGAAATCTTTCGAATGAGTTCGGGCGACTGATCGACAACGGTGATGTCGTTGTCTTCCTGAGCGAGGTAGCGGGCGATATTGAAGCCGACTTGCCCGGCGCCACAGACGATAACCTTCATCTATCCAATTCCGTTAGTGCCCGGCTCGGCGATCAGTTGCCGGCGCTGCGCGCCCGGTCTTCGGACTGGACGCCCAGTGACTTGAGTTTTCGATGGAGTGCCGAGCGCTCCATGCCGACAAAGGCGGCGGTGCGGGAGATATTGCCGCCGAACCGGGTGACCTGCGCCATCAGGTATTTCCGCTCAAAAATTTCACGTGCCTCGCGCAGCGGCAGACCCATGATTTCCGAATTGTCATTGCCGAGCTCGACCGCCGGCGCGCCGGAACGTATCTCATTGGGAACCATGTCGGAGCGGATCGGTTCGTCGCTCTCGCCAGGCGCCATGATCAGGAGGCGTTCGACCACATTTTTCAGCTCGCGCACGTTGCCGGGCCATTCGTAGGCCTGCAGCGTCGCAATCGCGTCTTCGGCGAATTCGCGGGGCGGGTTACCGACATTTTCCGCCGTCCGTTCCATGAAAAACTTGGCCAGAGCGGGGATATCCTCCCGGCATTCCCTGAGTGGCGGGACTTCCAGTGGCACCACCCTAAGGCGGTAAAACAGATCCTCGCGGAACCTGCCTTCGCTCATTAGTTGGCTCAGGTCCTTGGTTGACGCCGCCATGACCCGAACGTCCACCTCGACGCGGGTCGTGCCGCCCACTCGCTGAAATGTCTGCTCCTGCAGCGCCCGCACGATCTTACCCTGCGTCTCGATAGGCATATCGGCGACTTCGTCAAGAAACAGCGTCCCGTTATGCGCTTGTTCGAAAGTACCGATCAGATGCTGGTTTTCGCCGCCGTCCCCTGTTCCGGCCTCGCGGCCGAACAGGCTGAGCTCGAACCCATCGGCCTGCAAGGTGGCGCAATTGACCGAGATAAAAGGGCCTGCTGACCGGTTGGAGTTGGCGTGCAGCAGACGGGCGACCACGTCCTTGCCTGCGCCCGCCGGGCCGGTGATCAGGACCCGGCTGTTGGCCGGCGCAACCCGGGAGATGGATTGTCGGAGTTGGGTGATGGCGGGCGAATTGCCGACTAACTCGATGTCGCCCCCGGCGCGGCGCCGGAGCTCTTCGTTCTCGCGCTTCAAGGCAGCGGCCTCGACCGCACGATTGACGACCATGATCATCCGGTCGGCCGTAAAAGGCTTCTCGATAAAATCATAGGCGCCGAGATTGATCGCGGTGACGGCCGTTTCGATATTTCCGTGCCCGCTCATCATCACGACCGGCAGCGAGGGGTGCGATTGACGAACCGCTTCGAGAATCTGCATCCCGTCCAGCTTGCTCCCTTCGAGCCAAATATCCAGCAACATCAGGCTTGGCCGGCGAGTTTCGATCATCGCCATCGCGCTGTCGGAATCATGCGCTTCCCTCGTCTGGTGCCCCTCGTCTGCGAGAATCCCAGCGGTCAGCATTCGGATGTCTGCCTCGTCGTCGACGATTAGAATGTCATGCGCCATGGGCCAGGGTCGTGTTTTCCGTGGTTTCGTCGGGATCCGGGTTGGTGTCGTTGTCCGCAGCGGCTTCCCGCCCGAACATCAATGAGATACGGGCCCCGCCCTCATCTCGGTTCCGCAATACTAGATCACCTTGGTGATCTTCCATAATTTTCTTCACGATCGCCAGCCCCAGCCCCGTCCCCTTTGACCGGGTCGTGACGTAAGGCTCCGTAAGCCGGTCAATTAGCTGGTTGGGGAGCCCGCCCCCGTTATCCTCGATTTGGACGACGACATGGCTCGCGGTGTCATTGATGGTCATGGAGATGACGCCGTTCGAAATTGATTCGGCCTCGCCGAATTTGGCACGGATCGATTCAGCTGAATTCTTGAGTACGTTGGTCAATGCCCGTGAGACCTGTTGACGGTCGCAATTGAGCCGCAGCGGTTCTTCGGGGAACTCCACTTGATAGCTGATCTCCGGGCATCGATTGCGCTCAAGGAAGACGGCTTCGCGGCATAGTTCCGTGAGGTTTTGGGACTTGCGGTCCGGCTGAGGCATCCGTGCGAAGGCCGAGAACTCATCGACCATCCCGCCAATGTCTTCGACCTGCCGTATGATTGTCTCGGTGCAACTCGCGAAAACCTCCGGATCGCTGACCACTTCGTTCTGATACTTGCGGCGCAATCGCTCCGCAGAGAGTTGGATGGGGGTCAGGGGATTCTTGATCTCATGCGCGATGCGCCGAGCGATATCCGCCCAGGCGGCTTTTCGCTGCGCCGAAACCAGCTCGGTCACATCATCGAACGTAACGACGAAGCCGATTGCCTTACCGTTGAGTTGTTCGGCCGCAATGCTGACAACCAGGGTTCGCTGGCGTCCGCCTCGTTCAATCGTCAATTCGGCGTTGGCGGGTTTTGCAGCGGCAGCCGCCACGCCGGCAAACAGCTCCGCCATTTCCGGAACCACCTCGACCAGGGGCTGACCCAGAGCATTGTCGAGGTCGGTCTCGAGCAACTCGGATGCCCGCCGGTTGGGTAAATTAATGCTGCCATCGGCGTCTATGCCGATCACACCAGCCGAGACGCCGCCGAGAACGGTCTCTGTAAATTTGCGCCGCTCATCCAGTTGACGGTTGGCGACGACCAGCCCTTCCTGCTGGGTGTTGATCTGCTCGGTCATGCGGTTGAAGGCCCTGCTCAGCATACCGATTTCGTCGCTCGAACTGCTGCCGCCCTCGATTTGGACGCGGGCTGAAAGATCGCCGGACCGGATCCGTTCGGAGGCGGCAATGAGATTGCCAATGGGTGTCGCCAGTTGGTTGGCCACTGTCCAACCCGTCCAGACCGCCGCCAAAAGCAGCAGCAGCGCCACCAGCGCAAACACAGCCAGAAAACGGATTTGTAACTCTTCCCGGCTGTCCTCCAATTGCTGGTACTGCGTTGCGGCTCCGCGGGTCAGAGACAGGTGGTCGAGGACCTGTGGTTCAACGAATCGGCCGACCAGCAAGTACGCGTCCGGGAAGGCCTCCAAACGAATTCCGGCGCGCACCCGGTCGTCGGAGTCGCTGGACAGTATCTGCACCTCGCCGGGTCGCGTTTGGGTAAATATTTTGCCGAGCAGATCCTGTCCGGCTACATCGAACCCGAGAGACACACTGAGGCCCGCCGCCATCAGGGTGTTGCCCGCGCCGTCAACCACAGCCGCCTCGGGAAGGCCCCGAATGAGCGCTTGGGTTTGCATCAACTGACGGAAGAATCGCTGATCAACGCGAATCCGAGGTGCCGCGCGATTGAGGTCGTTGGCCATCGCCAACGCGTCGCCGCGGATATTCCGTTGGTGCTCGCGCAGATAGGCCGTCGCCACCGCCCGAGACTCATTAACCGCTGTCCGCACACGATCACTGAACCACGTCTCGATGCCGAAGTTCAGAAAGAGGCCGGAGAACACAGCCATCAGGATGGCCGGGATAACCGCCACCAGGCTGAACAAAACCACGAGCCGGATATGCAAACGGGTTGCGGCGCCCCCGGCGGTCCGGCCGGACCAATTGCGGACGATCCTCCGGACGATCAGCACGCCGAGCGCCAGGGCCAGAATGACATCCAGGTTCAGTAGAATGATCACGGTGGTGAAATCGGTCTCGATCGGGCCCAGATCGCCCATGGCGATCACGGTGGCGATCCCGGACACGCCCAAGGCCACGACCAAAATCGCCGCTAGAACGCGATTCACATGCATCCGGCGAAGCCGGACCCGGATGCGTCTAATCTTGTAGCTCGTCGTGTTCGCCATGGTATGGCCTGTTTACCGGCGGAAACCCGGTGACGGGCGCCGCTGGTGATTCATTCCCCGCCCTATTTCGGACTTCTCAGGACAGGGACGTTGAGTTCGCGAATTTTCTTCCTAAGCGTGTTCCGGTTCAGTCCCAGCAACTTGGCGGCGCGCAGCTGATTGCCCCGCGTCGCTTCGAGTGACAGCGAGATAAGCGGCCGCTCGACCTCCTTCAGCACCCGGTCATAAAGCCCGGCCGGGGGCATGACATTGCCGTGCGCCGCAAAGTAGTCTCTCAAATGAATCTCGACGGCGTCGCCGATACCCTTGCCCGCGCGGCTGGCCGGTTCCGGTGGTGGTGATTCGGCTAGCTCGGCCTCAATCGCCTGGATGCCGATCGTTTCCTCCGAATAAAGCGCGGCGAGCCGGCGGACTAAATTTTCCATCTCGCGCACATTGCCCGGCCAATGATAGGCCTGCATTCGATCAAGTGCTGACTCGTCGATGCTCTTCCACGGCAAGCCCTCGTCGGCGCATTGGCTTAAGAAATGGCTGACCATCTCCGGAATATCCTCCCGGCGCTCGCGCAATGCAGGCATTCTGATCGGCACCACGTTCAGCCGGTAATACAGGTCCTCTCGAAACAAACCCTGGCGAATGAGCTGGGTCAGATCACGGTGCGTGGCGGCGATAATCCGGACATTGGCCTTGATGGGTGTCCGACCGCCGACCGTCGTGTATTCGCCTCCCTGCAGGACCCGGAGCAAACGGGTCTGAGCTTCAGCGGGCATGTCCCCAATTTCATCGAGGAAGAGGGTGCCGCCCTCCGCCTGCTCGAAGCTGCCGGATGCTCGTGCGGTTGCGCCGGTAAAAGATCCTTTTTCGTGACCGAATAGTTCACTCTCGATGAGTTCCCGAGGGATCGCCGCCATGTTGAGAGCAATGAACGGGTGATGCTTGCGCTTGCCGTAATCGTGAAGCGCACGGGCGGCCAGTTCCTTGCCGGTGCCCGACTCGCCGGAAATCAGAACCGTGAGGTCCGTACCCATCAGCCGCGCAAGCGAGCGATATACCTCCTGCATGGCCGCCGAGCGGCCAATCAGTGGCAGCGTTTCATCGCCGCCCTGCTCCGGCGTATCCTGGGGCTCGGGAGTCGTCTCCAATGCCCGCCGCACGACGCTGATCAGTTCGTTGAGGTCGAACGGCTTGGGGAGATACTCGAAGGCGCCTCGTTGAGTGGCGTTGACCGCGGTCATCATCGTGTTTTGGGCGCTCATCACAATGACGCGAAGTTCCGGGCGAATTTTCTTGATCCGGGGTATGAGGTCGAGGCCATTCTCGTCAGGCATCACGACGTCGGTAACGACCACATTGCCCTCGCCGTCGTTAACCCACTTCCACAGGGTGGCCGCGTTTCCAGTCGTTCGGACCTCATAGCCGACGCGGCCCAGCGCCTGGCTGACCACCGTGCGGATGGCGCCGTCGTCGTCCGCGACGAGTACGGTGGAATTAGTCATCGTTTTCTTCCTGAGGTTGCTGGGCGACCGCGAGCATCACCTTGAATACCGTCCGGCCCGGGACACTATCGAACTCGATGACGCCGCCGTGGTCGTCGACCATCTTGGCGACCAGTGCGAGCCCAAGACCGCTGCCTTTGGGTTTTCCGGTCACGAAGGGGTCGAACAGGTGATCCTGCAAATCTGCCGGAATGCCATCTCCGTTATCCTGAACCGAGACGACAAGCGGAAGGTTGGTACGGGTTGATAGTCCGGGGACGGCGAACCTCACGCTGTGCTGGTAAGCGGTGGCAATCGCGATTTCGCCCCCCTTTTCCGGCGTCGCTTCGGCGGCGTTCTTGACCAAATTCAGAAAAATCTGAACCAGCTGGTCGAAATCACCGTCCACGGCCGGCAGGGACGGGTCATATATTTCACGAATCCGCACGTGGCTCGCGAAGCCGTTGCGAGCCAGCGTGATGACCCGCTCCAATACCTGGTGGATGTTTACCGCGGTCCGCGCCAAGGGGCGCTGGTCGGAAAACACCTCCATGCGATCGACGAGCGCCGTAATCCTGTCGGTTTCGTCGCAAATCAGGCGGGTAAGTGTTTTGTCCTCGGGCTCGGAATTCTGTTCCAGGAGCTGCGCCGCCCCGCGGATGCCGGAGAGCGGGTTTTTCACCTCGTGGGCCAGCATGGCGGCCATGGCGGTCAACGAGCGCGCCGAGTTGCGGTGCGTCAATTGGCGCTCGATCTTGTCGGCAATGGATCGCTCGAAAAATGCCAGCACGACATGATCCGGCTGGTCACCCAGCCGCCCCGCCTGCACATTGACGAAATGCTTGTTGATCCGGGGGGATTCCAGGGTCAGACCGTATTCCGAAACAGCCGCGCCGACATCGCGGACCAGATCGATGATGGTGAATACCGGACTGTCCTCGGGCAACAGCGTATGGAGCGGTGTCCCGAAAAGCTGTCCGGCGCTGGCCGAAAGAAACTGTTCGCCCCGGCTGTTGAGAAAGACGATCCGGTTGGATGAATCGACGACAACGACTGCCGATTCCAGCGCGTTCAGGATTCCGCCAACACCAATGGGTGTTGGCGGCGGTACCGACATGGCGAGGTCCCGGTTCACGCGGCGCGCCGTTCCGCGAGCGGCTCGTAGAAGTCATTTATGGCCGCCTTGACCGCCGCCGGTTCGGTCATCCGCATGACGTGATCGCGGAAGCCGGCCGAATTGTGCAGCCCCCGGCTATACCAGCCGATGTGTTTCCGGGCGATACGTGTACCGCGCTCGGTGCCGTAATGGGAGAGAATGTCGTCGTAGTGGCCCAACAATGTCCGGTGTTGGACGGAAATATCCGGGTCCGGCAGCCTCTCACCTGTTTCGAGATAGCGCTCGATTTGGCCAAGAAACCAGGGCCGGCCATAGGAGCCGCGGCCAACCATTACCCCATCGGCGCCGGATTGTTCGAGCAGCGCTCCGGCGTCTTCGGCCGAATTGACGTCGCCATTGCCGATGACCGGAATTCTAACCGCCTCTTTGACCTTGCGGATAAACGCCCAGTCGGCACGTCCTTTGTAGAATTGGCAACGGGTCCGCCCATGGACCGTCAGCATCTTGACGCCCGCCTCCTCGGCAATCCTCGCCAGTCGGGGCGCATTGCGCGACGAATCATTCCAGCCGGTGCGCATCTTAAGGGTGACCGGGAGATCGACCGCGTTCACCACGGCTTCGATGAGTTTGCCGGCAAGCACCTCGTCGCGCATCAGCGCCGAGCCCGCGTGGCCATTTGTCACCTTCTTGACCGGACATCCCATGTTGATATCGATGATTGCCGCCCCGCGGTCCGCATTGAGCCGCGCCGCCTCGGCCATGGGTTCCGGCTCGCAGCCGGCCAACTGGACCGCCATCGGAAACTCCTCGGCGCAGTTGCTGGCCATCTTCATGGTCTTCTTGTTGGCATAAATCATGGCCATGCTGGCGATCATCTCGGAAATTACCAGTCCGGCGCCGTGGCGTTTGACCAGGCGCCGATACGGCATGTCGGTTACGCCCGACATGGGCGCCAGCAACACACGGGAGGTCAGCCGGATCGGGCCGATTTCAATGGGCATGGAATGACTCGCCGAAATTTGCCCATAAATTGAGCATTTTTACCAAGAAAGCAACGATTTGCTTGGTCGAAAAGGCGTTTTTTTATGCGAGCAGGATGTCGGTCACTAATTTCACTCCCGGATAACCGAGGGTGAGCAACAGATAGGCCAACAGGACCAGCCGGGCTGCCGAGCGTCCCCGGATGCCTGAGCGAAAGTGCAGAAACAGCAGAAGTCCGACGACGACGAATACACCGAGGGTGAGCACTGTCTTGTGGTCAAACGCGATCAACTGACCGGATGTTGAGTAGAGGGTAGCCATTCCCGTTGCCAAACCGGCTGCGAGAACCGCTTCGCCGGCCATCAGAAGCCGTACCGTAAGGCGCTCGCTATCGGCAACCGATGGAAGCCGGCGTGACAAGCCGGTGGCCTGCCGGCGTTTAAGCGAGCGTTCCTGGAGCATCGCCGCAAGGGCAGCGATGGCTGCCAGGGTCACCAAACCGTAGGTCGCGACGGAAACCGCGATGTGGGTGCCGATCCACGCCAACGGGGCGCCGCCGACGAGCGGACGCGATGGCGCCTGACCCCAAATGGTCGCCAGCACGGCGAGAAGGATTAGGTAGGGCACCAACAGCGGCGTCAAACGCCACCCTTGTTGGGATACCAGGGCGACAAATGCGTATATCACCAGACAGGTTACGACGGTCAGCCAAAGTGCCGTGGAGAGGCCGGTTTGCCATCCCTCGGCTTGGCGGACGTAGACCCAAAGGGCCGGCCCGACGATAGCCACCACCATCACGGTCCAATATACGCCGTCCCGCACAGGCGCCTTCCGGCGCGCCACGATGGCTGCCGGGATAAGCGCTAGAAGCGCCGAGAGGTTGAGAATGAAACTTGTCGACATTTCGGAGTTATGGCTCGAATCCTGGCTTGTATATGCCGGCAGAGACCTACGCCCTCGCCCGCTCCTTGGCAAGAGGCCCCGCGCATTCTACGTTGAAACAACACCCCTGACCATCGGACGGGACGACTTTGCCGAACCCACCTCACATCGCCGCGCTAATCGTCTCTGCCGGGCGCGGGCATCGTTTCGGCGGCAAGACGCCCAAGCAATATCTGCCGTTGGGGTCGAAATCCGTATTGGCGCGCAGCATCGAGGCGTTCCTAGGGCACCCGTCGGTAACCCAGGCTCGCGCCGTCATCCATCCGGATGATTTAGAGCTGTACGAGGCCGCGCTGAATCGGATCGACGTTCCGCCGCCGATCTTCGGCGGATCCGAACGGCAGGATTCGGTGCGTCTCGGTCTGCAGGGGCTCGCCGAGGCACGGCCTGACGTGGTCTTAATTCACGACGCTGTCCGGCCCTTGGTGTCGGCCGGGCTGATCGATCGCGTCGTTGCCGCGGTTGGGCCCGGGGTCGCGGCCCTGCCGGCCTTGCCTGTGACCGACACGTTGAAACGCGCCGTTGATGGGACCGTTACCGAGACCATCGACCGATCCACGTTGTGGCGCGCACAGACGCCGCAAGGCTTTGTGTTCCGGGAGATTTTGTCGGCTCACGAAGCGGCTGCCGGCAATGCGCTAACCGATGATGCCGCCGTGGCCGAGGCAGCCGGGTTGCGGGTCGAAGTGGTTGAAGGGGCTGAGGAAAACCTCAAAATCACCACGCCGGAGGATCTGGAGAGAGTTCGCAACATGATTGACGTGGAACCAGCGACCCGGGTCGGAACCGGGTACGATGTGCACCGGTTCATGCAAGGGGACCGGGTGATTCTCTGTGGCATAGAAATCCCGCACAGCGCGGCATTGGAGGGTCATTCCGATGCGGATGTCGGGTTGCATGCCTTGACCGATGCCCTTCTGGGCGCCGCCGGCTTTGGCGACATCGGCACGATTTTTCCGCCGTCGGATGAACAGTGGCGTGACGCGCCTTCTCACATTTTCCTCTCTCACGCGGCCGGCATGATCGCTGAACGGGGAGGATCGGTGGTAAATGCCGACATCACGATCGTTTGCGAGAAGCCGAGGATCGGTCCTTACCGCGAGCAAATGCGTGCACGGGTGGCCGAAATTCTGAACGTCGACGCGAGCGCCGTGAACATCAAGGGGACGACAACCGAGCGGCTCGGGTTTACCGGGCGCGAAGAGGGCATTGCGGCCCAAGCAGTGGCCACGATTAAATTGTGACAGATCAATTAGTTACGATGTTTCTTCGACAATCCAGTTAAGAAATTTCCCGGTCCCCCGCCCAATAGCGATCTCGATGGCGCAGGGAGTGTCGTAGGAATGAAGCTGTTCGATCCTTGAGATCACGTCGTCGACCCGTTCGCTCTGTGTTTTAACGATCATCGCCACCTCCGGTTCCTGTTGAACCGCGCCCTCCCATCGGTAGATGGATGTCATTTCACCCAGAATATTGGCGCACGCCGCCAAACGCTCCTCGACCAGAGCAGTTCCGATCTTCTCCGCTTCATCGTGACTGGCGGCGGTCATATAGATCAGCGAAACAGTCATTTCCGGGCCCTCCTTGGAACCGAAGTCAATCTAATCTAGGATGGGCCGTTCGTCATGGTCCGGGGAGGAACCGCCATGGAACTCCATGCCCGAAACGGGCGTGAACAAATGGTTGGCGCGTCCGGCGTGCGGCCGAGTGCGGCGCAGCGGCGCTGGCTTGAGCGTGGGGTCGATCAGCCGGGGGGCAAGCTGCCCCTGTTCGATTCCGAGGGACAGAAGGTTTCTCAGCGGACGGTGGCAAGCTGCATCAAGCAGGGCTGGGCCGAACCGTGGTTCGACAATCCGCTCAAAAGGGATTGGATAGTCTGCAAATTGACCGAAGAGGGCCGCCGGGCCGTGAGCCGCTGATCGGAGCCATTTTTCCGTCCGCGAACCCGCTCGAATCAATGTATCCCGTCTCGATGGCGCCGACCGACGCCTCGAAACCGGTGCGCGCTTCGTCATAGGCCCCGCGATTTTCGCGGATTTCTGAAATGACTTCAGCCGGCGGCGGTTCACCGTGCTCACCCACGCCGATATTCAACGCCGCTTCCATACATGGGGCGGCTGGCCATGGACACAGGCCGGCGCGCTGACTAACGTGCGGGCTCCATTGCGGAGGAACCTGCTGAATGTCAGGGGAAAAATATACCGAGCTCGACCAGCTGGGCCGCCATGCAGCGCCGCCCGAATCGCCGGAGGCGGCGGTGTTGGAAAAAGTTCCCAACCCCCATCCGGGGAACGCCTATGTCGTTCGGTTCACCTGCCCCGAGTTCACGTCCGTCTGTCCGGTGACGGGCCAGCCCGATTTCGCGCATCTGGTGATCGATTACGTGCCTGGGCCGTCACTGGTGGAAAGCAAGTCGCTGAAGCTCTACCTGGGCTCGTTCCGCAATCACGCCGCCTTCCACGAGGATTGCACCGTTGGCATCGCCAAGCGGCTGCAGGCCGAAATCGAACCGCAATGGCTGCGGATCGGCGGCTATTGGTATCCCCGGGGCGGAATTCCGATCGACGTGTTTTATCAACTCGGGGAACTGCCCGAGGACGTTTGGCTGCCGGACCAGGGGGTCGCGCCCTATCGGGGACGCGGCTAATTCGGCGAAGCTCAGGCGTCGAGGATGATCTCGCCGTCGCGCACACTTACCGAAAGCTTGACCAGGCTTTGACCCTCGGCCGGACCGCCGACACAGCGGCCATCGTCTATGGCGAACAAGGCACCATGTTTGCCGCAACGGATCAGCGTATTGTTACCGTTGAAAAATTGCCCGGGCACCTGGTCGATGAAATCCTGGGCGTGCGGGCACCAGTTCAAATAGGCGAACACCTCGCCATCTTTGTGGACGACGAAGATGTTTCGTTGTTTGTCGTCGACGCGGGCGACCAGGGCCTTCGCGGCACCCTCTTCCAGTTCGTCCAGCCGCATCAGCGTTTGTTCAGCCATCGAGCGTTCCCGGATTATGAATTTGATTCCGGCACCCGTTTGCCGTTCCACCGGTCAAATTGCAACCGAATTTGGCGATAGAAACCGTGGCGGCCCGCATATGATCCAGCAAGTGATTGATGGTGGAGGTTTCCATGCGGACGTTTCGGGCGGCC
This sequence comes from Rhodospirillales bacterium, assembly GCA_965213765.1. Taxonomy (GTDB): domain Bacteria; phylum Pseudomonadota; class Alphaproteobacteria; order Rhodospirillales; family UBA2165; genus JAJDXO01. The sequence continues at coordinate 100,417 of OZ243926.1, forward strand.
AAGAGGATTTCGTTGATTGCCGCCCTTTGAGCCCTGTCATTCTTTCTGCGGTCCGGCGGCGTCTTTGCACAATCGCCATATGAGCCTCGGCAGAATCCCGCCAAACAGGCGGCGATCGTATTAGAGGACGGGAAAACACATGTCCCGACCTGGACCCGGGACACGGTGGGTCGAATGTCCATCAGCGTCGATCGGCGCGAGATACTCACCGCCTAGGATCGTGGCTTTCGTGATCCCTTCGACGGGGTTGAACGGCTCAACACGGAAGATGATATCTTCCGGCGATGGTCGTGAACGTGACCTGATCGGTCCCGGCTCGCAATTGAATTCGGGGCCCCGCCACCGGCGAGGCCCCGTCAATATTGGTCGGGGAGACAGGATTTGAACCTGCGACCTTTCGACCCCCAGTCGAATGCGCTACCAGGCTGCGCCACTCCCCGATAGGTCCCTTGAAGGGGCGCGAACTATACTCAGACGCTTGCCCAAGGGCAATGCGCCGGTGCCGAATTAAACGAGTTTCTTGATGTCTTCGAGTTCGGCGAGGATTTGCTGTAACGCCGCTTTTTCACTATCGCCGAGGCCGCCATCGGCAGCCTGTGGCGACGCCGTTTCGGCGCCATTGGCGCCCCGGCCTGATTCCTGATTCAGCAGCTTCTGCACACCCTTGATGGTGTAGCCGTCGTCATAGAGCAGTCCGCGGATACGCCTCAGAAGGTCGATATCCTCGGGCCGATAATAGCGCCTGCCCCCGCCCCGCTTCATTGGTCTGATCTGCGAAAATTTTCCTTCCCAGAATCGGAGAACGTGCTGCGGTAAATCAAGCTCGGCTGCCACCTCGCTGATCGTCCTGAAGGCACTTGCGGATTTGTTGGACCGCCGCGCGGGCGGCGCTTCTGCCGACAACGGTTCGGCCCTTAATCGAGTTCGTCGGGTCCGGCGCCGCCGATGCGGGCTTTCAACACCTGGGACGGACGGAATACAAGCACCCGGCGCGGCAGGATCGGGACCTCCTCACCGGTCTTTGGGTTGCGGCCAATGCGCTGACCCTTGTTGCGGATCGTGAAGCTGCCGAACGACGAAATCTTCACCGAATCGCCATTGGCAAGGGTTTCTGAAATTTTCGCTAGAACCAATTCAAGAAGATCCGCCGATTCATTCCGCGACAGACCGACTTCTTGGTAGACCGCCTCGCTCAACTGCTGACGGGTAATCGTCTCTCCAGCCATCAGGCTATCCTTTGACCATCCCCTACAGTCAACCTAGACCGGCCCGATTATGCCGTCAATATCAGAGGGATGGCGGAAACGGCTAATGTGTGAAACAAGTGGCGGCTGTCACTATTTTACCATCGAACCAGAGCCGCTCCCCAGGTCAGCCCGCCGCCCATCGCCTCCATCAGGATGAGATCGCCCTTCTTGATCCGGCCATCGCGGCGGGCGGCATCAAGCGCCAAGGGGATGGAGGCCGCCGAGGTATTGGCGTGATCGTGCACCGTCAGCACTACCTTGTCGGTTTCCATGCCCAATTTCTTCGTGGTCGAATCGATGATCCGCTTATTGGCCTGATGGGGTACGAGCCAATCGATTGCCGACGATTCCAGGCCGTTCTCGTCCAATGCCTCGGTCACAACATTCGCCAGATTGGTCACCGCGTGCCTGAAGACTTCCTTCCCCTGCATGCGGATGAAGCCGGACCGACCGGTGGTCGATGGGCCGCCGTCGCAATAAAGCAGTTCCGCAAGGCGGCCGTCGGAGTGGAGATGGGTAGACAGAATGCCGCTTTCCGTGCCGAGACCGTTCTCCAGTTCCACACCTTTCATCACCACCGCGCCGGCGCCGTCACCGAACAGCACACAGGTCGCCCGGTCATCCCAGTCGAGCAGGCGGGAGAGTGTGTCCGCACCGATCACCAGGGCGGTTTTGGATTGGCCCGATTTGATTAGTCCGTCGGCCACGGACATGCCGTAAATGAACCCGGAGCACACAGCCTGAACATCGAACGCGGCGCCGCCGTTCAGTTCGAGTTTGGCCTGTACCTGGACCGCGGTCGCGGGAAATGTCCGGTCGGGGGTGGTGGTCCCAACTATTATCAAATCCACCTCGGCGGCATCCATGCCCGCGTCGTCCAGGGCCCGCTTGGCCGCCTCGTAGGCCAAATCCGAGGTGTGTTCGTTTTCCGCCGCAACGCGGCGCTGGCGTATACCGGTCCGGGTGGCGATCCACTCGTCGGAGGTGTCGATCCGTTCGGACAACTCGTCATTGGTAACGATCTTTTCCGGAAGGTATGAGCCGCTGCCCAACAACCGTGAATGAATACTCATTGGACCGCCGCCTTCTCCAAGGTTGCTTCTGACGCGATCAATTCTTCCAGATCCTCGCGTATGCGCTCGTTGAATTCCCGGCGCACCAAATTGACGGCCGCCACGATGGCATTGGCAAACCCCACGCCGTCGGTGCCGCCGTGGCTCTTTATACAGATTCCGTTAAGGCCCACCAGCATGGCACCGTTATACTGGCGGGGATCAAACCGGTCCCGCATGGTTTGAAGGGCGGGCCGCGCGATCAAGGCGCCGAGCCGCGTGCGGAGCGAACTTAGAAGTGATTCCTTCAGGTAGTGACCGAACAGCCGGACAGCCCCCTCGGCCGTTTTGAGCGCGATGTTGCCCGTGAACCCGTCGGTTACGATGACGTCCACCGTGCCGGCGCTCAGGTCGTCGCCTTCCACGAATCCGTGAAATTTAATCGGTAGCGGTGATTCGGCCAGGATCGCCGCCGCTTTCTTGACGTGCTCATTGCCTTTGAGTCCCTCAACCCCGACGTTGAGAATGCCGATGGACGGCTGCTCGAGGCCCAGTTCGTTTCTGGCAAATACTTCACCCATGACCGCGAATTGAACGAGGCTGTCCGCGTCGCACTCGATATTTGCGCCGAGGTCGAGCATCACGGTCTGTCCGCGGAGCGTCGGAAATGCGCTCGCGATGGCCGGCCGCGCAATGCCGGGGAGCGTCCTCAGTACGATGGTCGCCATTGCCATTAGTGCGCCCGTATTTCCCGCGGAAACGACGGCATGGGCCTCACCGGCGTCGACCGCGTCGATGGCCAACCTCATGCTCGAGTTTTTTCCCGTCCGCAAGGCGGTGGTTGGTTTGTCGTCCATACTGACCGCATCGGTCGTGTGGCGGATGGTGCAGGCGCGAGCCGTCTCCGTGTCCGCTTCAATGAGCGGCCTTAGCTGCGTTTCATCACCGAAGACGAGAAATTCAACGTCGGGCATCCGCCGGCGGGCCAGCGACAGGCCTTCGACGATCATGCCCGGAGCATTGTCCCCTCCCATGCCGTCGACAGCGACATTGATGGCGTCAGGCACGGAGGGCCTCCGGCGGCATGACCGGAGCTACGCTACGGAATCGATATCGACGACTTCGCGTCCATCGTAGTAGCCGCAGGATGAGCACACGTGATGCGGCCGCTTCAGTTCGCCGCAATTGGGGCACTCGCCCCGGGCTTGCGAAGTCAGCCGATCGTGGGCGCGTCGCATGTTTCTGCGCGACTGGGACACCTTCTTTTTCGGAACCGCCATGCTTACGACTCTCGTGATGCAATTCTTGGATCAATTGATCTTTCCGATCAGGAGCGCGCTTCATATACAAAATCACCGCCCGGGGCAAGCGGCATGATCGCCCATTGTAGCCGCAAAAACCGCCCAATGTCAGCTTTTGCGGTCGAGCATGTTTTTGAGCGCGGCAAACGGCTTGGTGGCGACGGATTCCGCCGGTTCGGCGCCCGCCGAAGAGGTATAGCCGTCGAACTCGGCGTCGGGCGCCCTGGGGAACGGGTTTATCTCCAGCCCCAGCCGCTCCGCGGCGACTTCGCCGATGTCAATGATCCCGTCAACGATCGGCTCGTCGGGGTCGTCTTCGTCCCATCCTACGTCCAATTCCGCCTGTTCTTCAGCGGCAGCCCCGGTCGAAAATGTGCAATGAAACCGGTGGCTTATGGAGTCGTGGACTGGCTCCAAGGTCACCACGCAGGGCTGTTCGACTTCGGCCTCAATCCGGCCTTCCACGTGGACTTGCACGTTCCCGGCCACCGGCTTCAACACAAACTCTGCTGAAAATCGCACCAACTCGTTTAGATCGAAGCGGCGGGCCAGCGCTGCCTGCTCGTCGCTGTCGGGGGCGATCCGAAACCGGTTGTCGCCGGCCTCCAATGACGTCACCTGGATAGGCCGTGAAAACTCGACGACGGGCTTTTCTTCAGTCGTCACCGCCGCGAGTTCTCCGAATCGGCGGGCGAGAACGTCAGTTCGCCTGCATAAAGGTCGTCGAGCGGCCATTCCTCGGATCGGGCAATCTCGGCGTGCACGTACGCGGCCATCGCTTCGGCAAGGGCAGGTTGCACGTCCTCGCCGCGGTAAAGGTTTCTTTTCAACGCCGCGGCCATCCGGGCTTGGTCGCCGCGGGCTTCGTCGTAGGCCGCAACCCGCCCGTAGAACAGGGTTGCAAGTTCCTTGACCTTTTTGCCGACACGCAGGTCGCTGACCCCCATCTCGCGAAGATTTCCGTCCATATCGGCGAACATGAGGTCGAATAGCCTCTGGCTCAGCCGCGCGCCTTGCTTGGCACCCGCGCGCAGGCGCCGCAGGACAATGAAAGCGAGCAGCGAAATCATGTCGAATCGTCCCTCAACGGTATCCGGAACGCCATACTCGACGTAGAAAACCGGGTTGCGGGCATGGGTGACGACGGCGCCGTAAAGCTTGTGGACGGCATCCTTCTCCTTGGCGCGCGTTGTGAAGAGGTTGAGAATTCCCATTGAATGACTGGGGGCCTTTGGTTTACACGATGTATCCGAGGATGTTCGCCTTCTTCAGGCGCGTCCAGGGACGTAGTCTTCCAAATACGCTTGTGGCAGGTGAATTGCCACACTTATTGAGAATGGCTCTTGTGAAACAGAAATTTAAGCTGACGCTGATTGCGCTGGTGGCCGCTGTCCTCCTTACCGCGTGCACGCCGCGGACCGAAACCCGCGGCAATCTGCCGGACCCGGATTTGCTGGCAGAGCTCGAAATCGGTGCTCTCAATAAACGGCAGGTCGAGGAGATGTTCGGGTCGCCCTCCAGCGTTTCCACGTTCGGCAACGAGAACTGGTACTACATCAGTGAACGGACCGAGACGACCGCCTTCCTTGAGCCCGAAGTGGTCGACCGCAAAGTCGTGGTGATCAGCTTCGATGATAAAGGGGTTGTCCGTGACGTCGCCTCACTCGGCCTTGAGGACGGCCGGATCATCGAATTGGTGGAACGCAAAACACCGACAGCCGGTCACGAGATCACCTTCCTGCAGCAGTTGTTTGGTAACCTCGGGCGATTCGAAGGCGGCGACGATACCCCCCCCGGGGCACCCAGTCTCCCCGGCGGCAGATAGCCAAACACTGGACCATTTCGAAGAAAAAGGCCGTGAGGCTGCTGCCCCACGGCCTTGGCTTCGTCAGTTGTGGTGATCTAGCCGGCGATAATCGCCAGCAAAAGAATGGCCACAATGTTCATGATCTTGATCAGCGGGTTAACCGCCGGACCGGCCGTATCCTTATATGGATCGCCGACCGTATCGCCGGTTACGGCAGCGTGATGGGCTTCGGAGCCTTTACCGCCGTGATTGCCGTCCTCGATGTACTTCTTGGCGTTGTCCCAGGCGCCACCGCCCGACGTCATCGACAGCGCGACGAACAATCCGGTGACGATAACCCCCATCAATGACGCGCCGAGCGCCGCGAAGGCGGCCTCTTGGCCGGCGATCACGTTGATCACGAAGTAAATCACGAACGGCGCGACGATCGGCAGCAGCGACGGGATGACCATCTCTTTGATCGCCGCCTTGGTCAGCAGGTCGACGCAGCGGCCGTATTCGGGCTTGGCAGTGCCTTCCATGATGCCGGGGATTTCCTTGAACTGGCGTCGAACCTCCTCGACCACCGCACCGCCCGCGCGGCCCACGGCCATCATGCCGAGGGCGCCGAACAGGAACGGGATCAAGCCGCCGACGAACAGCCCGACCACAACGTAGGGATCACTCAAAGTGAACGATACCTTGAGGTCCGGGAACAAGAGCCCGAGGTCCTGAGTGTAGGCGGCAAACAGCACCAGCGCCGCCAAGCCGGCCGAGCCGATGGCGTAACCCTTGGTCACGGCCTTGGTGGTATTTCCAACCGCGTCGAGGGCGTCGGTGGTGTTGCGGACGTCATCCGGCAGATCGGCCATTTCGGCGATGCCGCCGGCGTTGTCGGTCACCGGGCCGAAGGCATCGAGGGCCACCACCATGCCGGCCAGTGCCAGCATGGAGGTCGCGGCGACCGCCAAGCCATAGAGGCCGGCAACATTGAATGCGACGATGATACCGGCACAGATCACGATCACCGGGAGTGCCGTCGCCTCCATGGAGACGGCTAGACCCTGAATGATGTTGGTGGCATGACCGGTTTCGGACGCCTTGGCCACGCTTTTGACCGGCCGGAATCCGGTGCCGGTGTAGTATTCGGTGATCCAGACGATCAAGGCCGTGACGACCAGGCCGACAAAGGCGGAAATCACCAGATCCCACCCGGTGATGGAACCGCCTTCCGAGGAATTGAAGTAGGTGCCAAGACCGAACAGCCACTCGACGGCTCCGATTATCAGGATGGCCGAGATGATGGCGCTGGCGAAGAAGCCTTTGTAGAGCGCGCCCATGATGCTCTCGCTGGCACCCAGCCGGACAAAGAAGGTCGCGACCACCGAGCCGATGATGCACACGGCGCCGACCAGCAGCGGCAAAGTCATCATCGCTTCCCGGGCCTCGCCGGTGAAGAATGCCGCGCCCAGCAGCATGGTGGCCACCACCGTAACGGCATAGGTCTCGAACAGGTCGGCAGCCATGCCGGCGCAGTCACCGACATTGTCGCCCACGTTGTCGGCGATGACGCCGGCGTTTCTCGGATCGTCTTCGGGAATACCGGCCTCGATCTTACCCACCAGATCGGAACCCACGTCGGCGCCCTTGGTAAAGATGCCGCCGCCAAGACGCGCGAAGATGGAAATCAGCGAAGCGCCGAAGCCCAGAGCAACCAGTGCCTCGAGGGCGTGCCGCATACCGTCGGCGGTCGAGACATCGAGCAGATTTTGAAGAATCATCCAATAAACGGCGACACCGAGGAGCGCCAGACCTGCGACCAACATGCCGGTGATCGCACCCGACTTGAAGGCGATGCCGAGACCGGCGCCGAGGCCCGACGATCGGGCAGCTTCCGTCGTCCGCACGTTGGCGCGGACCGAGACGTTCATACCGATATAACCGGCGGCGCCTGAGAGAATGGCGCCAATAAAGAACCCGATGGCCACGGTCAGCCCGAGTAGAAGTCCAAGCCCCACGCCGATGACGACGCCGGCGATGGCGATTGCGGTGTACTGTCTGTTGAGGTAGGCGTTCGCGCCCTCCTGAATGGCGGCGGCAATTTCCTGCATGCGCTCCGTTCCGGCTGGGGCGGCGAGAACCGATCGGATGGCGTAAACGCCGTAGAGCAGCGCCAGAACGCCGCAGGCAACAATCAACATGGATACTTGAGACATGGTCGGGTCAACCTTTATGTGATGCGTAACTCTTGGGCTTGGCTCGGATCGGCGCAGCCGTCAAAATTCGTATCCTCCGAACGGGGCAGCCTGAAAAGCGGGGGGAAAATGCCAGAACCGCCCTCAGAAGGCAACCGCGGTCCGGAACAGATCAAAATTGGCTAATTTAGCGCGAAATCGGACCCTGCCGGACGGGTCGACCGATCGCCGATTGGATCGGCAGATTGTCGATCAAACCCTTGCCTATGGCGCGATCCGCGATGATTGCCGGGCGCCGCTCGATGAGATCCGCCTCCAATCGCCGCTTGTCGCGCAACAGGCGCGGCGGGTAGCCATGAAGGCCGCCGACGAAGGCGCCGCTCACCCGAGGGAGCATTTTATTGAGCCGCGATTCTTTGCCCGCGGCGGTATCCGGCTGGACCTGGAGCTGGACCGTTCCTGCGACACGGTCGCCCTCAAAAAGCCGGAATAACGAACGGATCCATATTGACTAACCGCGGCGGCTCGCGGCTTGGCCCGAAATCAGCGGGCGCCCCCGCCTCCTCGGCGATCCCCGGCTTCCGGAGTCTTGGGAGCAAACGGCCCGGGCTCCATTTGCTGCATGACCGTCACCGCCGCGCCCGCCGGCATGACAAGGACGGCGATGATGACGACGGGCATTCGGGGCGAATTTGTTCCCTTGGGTTCTCCGCGGGACGAGGACGCGCCTCAAACCCCACACGATCAAACTAGAAATGTCGATATCCCGCGGACCTGATCGCGGTGCTGTTACCGGCATGATCAAGTACGCGAAGTTCGCTCCCGGGTTCGATGGCGCCGATCTTGGTTATACGGAGCGCCAATTGTTCGGCGAGTGCGCTGATTTCGCTCTCCGCTGCGGGTGGCGCGGAGAATAGGAGTTCGTAATCATCGCCGTCCGTGATCAGCCGGGTCAGCCATGCCGGATCATCCGCCGCCAGCCGGACCCCGATTTCCGACAGCGGGACGGCCGGCAATTCGACAACGGCACCGGTCGAGGATTGTTCACATATATGGCCAAGGTCGGCGACCAGACCGTCCGAAACGTCAATGGTGCCGGTGGCCAGCCCAAAGAGTGCGTTCCCGAGAGCAATGCGCGGCTCGGGCAATCGATAGGCGGATATGGCGGCCGCGTTGAGCGAAGCGTCGTCGATCGACAGCTCATCCCGGAGTACCCGAAGTCCAAGACCGGCATCACCGATGGTACCGGACACCCAGATGTCGTCACCGGCACGGGCGCCTCCCCGGGTCAGTTCCCTTCCCTCGCCGACTTCGCCGATGGCCGTAACGTTGAGGGTCGTTGCCCCCGGCGCGGCGACGGTGTCACCGCCGATCAGTGTCACGCCGAAGCGTTGCTGATCGTCGGCGAGGCCCGACGCGAAGACCGCCACCCATTTTTCATCCCGGTCCTGGCCCAGCGCCAGCGCCAGCGTGTAGGCGCGGGGCGCGGCTCCCATGGAGGCGAGATCGGAGAGATTAACCCGCAGGGCCTTCTTGGCGATTTGATCCGGTGGGTCATCGGGGAGGAAGTGGACACCCTCGGCAATCGTGTCGGCCGTCACGACGAATGAATGCCCGTCCGCCGGTTTGATTACGGCGGCATCGTCACCCAGGCCCAAGGCTCCCGGTTCGCCGGCGGCTAGGGGGGCGAAATAGCGGCGGATGAGGTCGAACTCGCCCGGCGCGCCGTTCATGTCACTTTGCATCCATCTCGGCGCCCCGCAACACGCGCGCAAGCCGGTCGAGCACTCCGTTGACCAGCGCAGGTTCTCCCTCGCTGAAAAACGCGTGGGCCATGTTGAGGTATTCGTTGACCACGACCTTTGCGGGGACATCCCGCATTTCGTAGAGTTCGAACGCCGCCGCGCGGAGGAGGTTGCGGAGCAGAACGTCAAGGCGGTCAGGCGTCCGTTGTCCATCCAATGAGCCGGCAATCATCTCGTCGAGTTTCGCTGCATCTCCCGAGACGCCACGGACGATTTTCTTGAACTTCGGTTTGTCCGGTTGCGCGTTGGCAGCGGCTTCGGGAATTTCAGTCCATCGATTGCTCACCACGTCGAGGACCACGTCGTCGAGCTTGGCGTGCGAGATTTCCATCTCGTAAAGGGCTTGAACGGCGGCCAGACGGGCGGCCTGGGTTGCCCCGGTACCTTGTCCAGCCTTGTTGCGGGGGGGTGCGGATGCGGTCATCTGACGGTCCGGCCCCTCGTCTTACGGGCTGACCGGCCGGTGGATGCGTTTGATTTCGGCCATCCGGAGGCACGCGGCGGCTGCTCTGCCCCCAATATCCCGCTGGTCAGGATCGGCACGTTCCCACGCCTGGTCCTGGTTTTCGCAGGTCAGGATGCCGAACCCATGGGCAGCCCGTTCCAGCGTGCTGAAATCCATCAACGCGCGGCTCACCTCCCGGCAGATATGATCGTAGTGATCCGTCTCGCCCCGGATGACACAGCCGAGAGAGAGGAATCCCAAATAATCCGGGTCGGCATCGTAGGCCATCCGCATGGCGGCGGGGATTTCGAAAACCCCGGGAACGTCGATCCGTTCCGACGCGATCCCGGCCTTGTCGAATTCGGCCTCCGCGCCGGCGGTCAGCGCATCGGCAATTTCGGCGTAGAAGCGCGCCTCGACGATCAAAACCCGGCCGGCCTCAGCTGCCATAAAAGTCTTCCCCGACCGGGATACCCTCGTTGATGCTGATTTTCAGCGGTTTCCGGCCGACCACCGTCAAACCGAAGCCATCCAATCCGACGATGGTTCTCTGGGAGTTGGACAGCAGCACCATTTCCCTGACGCCCAAGTCCAAGAGGATCTGCGCGCCGATGCCGTAGTCACGCAAATTCGGTGACGAGGGCGATTGAGTTTCCAGGGTGGTGCGTATGCGGTCCGAAAGGACGGTATTGCTGGCATTTCGGATCATCACGATGACCCCCCGCCCCTCCGCCTCGATCATCTCCATGGCGAGGTGGAGCTCCAGGGTCTTCTCGGCGCTGAAGATGTCATCGAACACGTTGAAGGCATGCATCCGGACCATAACCGGGCCGGGCGTCGACGGATCTCCCTTGACCAGCGCCAGCTGCTCCACGTCGTTGGCCGTATCCCGGTAGACGATGGTGCGGAATTCATGGCCGGAGATCGTCTTCAGCGGCGCCTCGATACCCGGCTTGACGATGCGATCATGCTTCAGCCGGTAGGCAATGAGGTCGGCGATGGTGGCGATTTTGAGGCCGTGGCGCTGGGCGAACGGCACCAAATCGGGCATCCGCGCCATGGTGCCGTCTTCCTTCATTATCTCGCAGACCACCCCCGACGGCGTCAGTCCGGCGAGCCGCGCGACATCGACGGCCGCCTCCGTATGGCCGGCGCGCGCCAGAACGCCGCCGTCACGCGCCATAAGCGGGAAGACGTGCCCGGGGCTGACGATGTCGTCTTTCCCTTTCGACGAGTCGATGGCCGTGGCGATGGTCCGGGCCCGGTCCGGCGCCGAAATTCCCGTGCTGATCCCGTCCCGAGCCTCGATGGATACCGTGAATGCCGTCTGATGTCGGGACAGGTTGTCGCTGGTCATCAACGGCAGACCCAGGTCTCCTACCCGATCGGCTGTCATGGCGAGACAGATCAATCCCCGGCCGTGGGTCGCCATGAAGTTAATCGCGTCGGGCGTCGCCATTTGCGCCGGGACAATGAGGTCGCCTTCGTTCTCCCGCTCCTCTTCATCGGTCAGGATGAACATTTTGCCGTTGCGGGCGTCCTCGATGATCTCCTCGATCGAAGACAGGTATTCGGTGTCGGACACGGGGCTAATCCTTTCCCAGGAGGCGCGCAACATAGCGTGCCAGAAGGTCGATTTCCAGGTTCACGAGATCGCCCTCTTTTCGGGTCCCGAAGGTGGTTACGGACTGGGTGTGGGGAATAATGTTCACCTCAAACCAATCGTCGCCGACTTCGTTGACGGTCAATGAAACACCGTCGACGGTGACCGAGCCTTTTTGCGCAACGTAGTGCTTCAGGTCGTCCGGCACCCGAATTCGAAAACAGGCCGAATCGGAGACCGGCGTAACCGAAAGAATTTCGCCGATCCCGTCCACGTGGCCGAGCACCATATGGCCGCCCAGTTCGTCGTCGGCCCGCAATGGCCGTTCGAAGTTGACCGGCGTCTCCTCGGTCCAGCGGCCAAGCGTGGTGACCCGAAGCGTCTCGCCCGATACGGTCGCGGCAAACCAGCCCTCGCCCTTTTCGGTTACCGTCAGGCACGCACCGGAGCAGGCGATGGAGGCCCCGATCTCGACGGCGGTCATGTCGTAGCCGGTTTCGAACTCGAACCGGGCGTCTTCTCCGGCCTCCACGGAACGCACTTTGCCAAGATCGGTCACGATGCCGGTAAACATGCAGCCATTCTAGTTGGTTGCCACGCCGTCAATCAGCGCGGCATAGGTTTCCTTGATGTCCTTCCCGACGGCCTCGACGTCAATAAGCTTGAAGCCGGGGGCGCGGGTCATTTCCTCCAGCCCGAGGGGCCCATATTGGGCCAGTGCATCTCCGCCCATCGCCGTCGGGCCTCGAAACACCACCAGACGGTCGACCAGACCGGCGTCGAGAAACGATGCTGCGACACCGGCGCCGCCCTCGATCAACACCCGCGTTAGTCCACGCGCCGCGAGAGCCTCGGCCGCGGACCCGGGATCGGCCCCTGAGCCGGAACTGGAGGGAGGCACCTGTATCACTTCGGCGCCACGTTCCTCATACGGCGTCAGTTCCGCCTCGGATTTGCCGTCCACCGTGATGATCCACGGTGGCGCTTCCGGCGCGCCTTGAACCAGATTGCAGTCGAGCGGTGTCCGCAGGTTTGAATCGAGGACGATGCGCGCTTGGCGCCCGACCTGGATGCCGGGCAGCCGGCAGGTCAATTGGGGATCGTCGGCGAGCACGGTTCCGATGCCGACCAGCGTCGCGTCGTGATCAAGCCGCATTTGGTGTGCGGCCGCGCGCGCATCCTCCCCGGTGATCCACTTGCTTTCCCCCGACGCCAGAGCGATCCGTCCGTCGATGCTGGTTGCGGATTTGAGCGTAAACAATGGCCGCGACCGTGTCCGAGCCAGCAGGTAGCCGGCATTCAGATCGGCCGCCATCTGCTCGCAGCACCCCTGCTCGACTGATATGCCGGCCTCCCGCAGGCGTTCATGTCCGCCTCCGTCAACCCGGGCATCCGGGTCGCCGATTGCCGATACGACACGGGAGATTCCAGCATTTATCAACGCTTCCGCACAGGGGGGCGTCTCGCCGTGATGTGCACAGGGTTCCAGCGTCACGTAGGCCGTCGCGCCTTCGGCAGCGGGCCCGGCGCGCCGCAACGCCTCGGTTTCCGCGTGCGGCCGCCCGCCCGGCCGGGTCCAGCCGCGGCCAACGACCAAACCATCCTTGACGATGACGCACCCGACGGCGGGATTGGGCCATACGTTGCCCAGTCCCCGCCGGGCCAGCGAAAGAGCGGCCCGCATGTACGAAACGTCTTGGGAGGTAAAGGCGCGATTTCCCGCTTTATTCGTCGCCCAATGTTCCGACGAAATCCTCGAAATCCTTTGCTTCGCGGAAGTTCCGATAGACCGAGGCAAACCTGACGTAGGCCACCTTATCCAAGTCGGCGAGAACGTCCATAACGATCTCACCGATGACCTTGGAGGGCACTTCGGTTTCTCCCAGGCTCTCCAGCCGCCGCTGGATGGAATTGACGATGCGTTCAATCTGATCCTCGTCAACAGGGCGTTTTTGTAGCGCGACCCGCAGGGACCGGGTGATCTTTTCGCGATCGAAGAGTTCTTTTTTGCCGTCCTTCTTGACCACGCTGATCTCGCGCAGCTGAACGCGCTCGAATGTCGTCCACCGGGCGCCGCATTCAGGGCATGATCGTCTCCGGCGGATCGCCGAATTGTCCTCGGTGGGACGGGAGTCCTTCACCTGGGTGTCGTTATGACCGCAAAATGGGCAACGCATGATTTAAAACCCCCTGAAGGCCTAGGCGCTAACAGTTAGAAGCCCGGATAAATTGGGAAGCGGGCGCACAGTTCGGAAACCTCGGCTCGGACCCGCTTCTCGACGGCTTCATTCCCTTCGGGTCCGTTCTCGGCAAGACCGTCGAGAACTTCGGCGATGAGTTCACCGACCTGGCGGAACTCACCGGGACCAAACCCGCGGGTTGTTCCGGCCGGTGTCCCCAGTCGAATGCCTGAGGTGACCGTCGGCTTCTCCGGGTCGAAGGGAATGGCGTTTTTGTTGCAGGTAATCCCTGCCCGTTCGAGACTGTTTTCGGTGATGTCGCCGGTCAGCCCCTTGGGCCGCAAATCCACCAGCATCAGGTGGGTATCGGTGCCGCCGGAGACGATGTCGCATCCCCGCTCGGACAGGGCGGACGCCAGTGTCTTGGCGTTCTCGACAACGGCCTGGGCGTAGCTCTTGAAGTCGGGACGCAGGGCCTCGCCAAAGGCAACGGCTTTGGCCGCGATCACATGCATCAGCGGCCCGCCCTGCAGGCCCGGGAAGATAGCCGAGTTGACCTTTTTGATGATGTCGGCGTCGTTGGTCAGGATCATGCCGCCGCGAGGCCCCCGCAGCGTCTTGTGGGTGGTCGTGGTGGCGATATGGGCGTGGGGAAACGGGCTCGGATGGACGCCTGCCGCGACCAGACCGGCGAAATGCGCCATGTCGACCATTAGCAGGGCGCCCGCCTCATCGGCGATCGCCCGGAAGCGCTCGAAATCGATGATCCGCGGATAGGCCGAGCCGCCGGCCATGATCATCTTAGGCTGATGCTCTTTGGCCAACTCCTCGACCTCGTCGAAATCGATCAAGGCGTCCTGCTTTCTGACGCCATACTGGACGGCATTGAACCACTTACCCGACAGATTGGGTTTCGCGCCATGGGTCAGATGCCCGCCCGCCGCCAGTGACATGCCGAGGATCGTATCGCCCGGCCGCATGAGCGCCAGCATCACACCTTGATTGGCCTGGCTGCCCGAGTGCGGCTGGACGTTGGCAAACTCGCAGCCAAACAATTTTGTCGCGCGCCCGATGGCGATTTCCTCGGCGACATCCACATGCTCGCAACCACCGTAGTAGCGGCGGCCGGGGTAGCCTTCGGCATACTTATTCGTCAGAACCGACCCTTGGGCCTCCAGAACCGCGCGGGAGACAATGTTTTCGGACGCGATCAACTCAATTCGGTCCTGTTGGCGCGCAAGCTCCGCCCGAACCGCGTTGAATACATCCGGGTCGCCGTCACCGATCCCCTCCCCGAAAAACGCCGTCATCTGGGAGGCGGCCGAATTGGCGCTAGCTACAGTCATCCAGTGAAATCCTTCCTCGGCTATTCAGCGATGAATCCTGTGAATACAGGCCCAAAATGGCGCCATGCAATACCATATATTGGAAGGCCTTGCCAACCGAACACCAGGGGTCGCGGGGAAGCCAATATTTGGTCGATTGGGGAAATATTTGAAAATTCGAACGGAACGGCACGCTGGAGTTGGCAAGGGACACAAAGACTAACCAGTGGGAAACCAAAGCATAATCAATTATATGGGGCGGTTGCCGATGGAGTATTACCAACCGCCCGTCCGCGATTATTCTATTCTATTTCACTAGGCTGCGGTGACATTTTAGGGATTCCTTTTTTGTCTTTGGTGTGATTCAACACTGGCTTTTGGAGGTTGGTGTGGAAGGCGAAGTGCTGAGAGACGATCAATGGGCGCGGCTTCGGGACTTTGTTCCTGGCGGGATGAAGGGCAAGCGTGGTCCACGCAGCGACGGGCGGCGGTTTTTCGATGCGATCCTGTGGCTGGCGCGCTCTGGTGCGCGGTGGCGTGATTTGCCGGCGGATCGGTTTGGCCCCTATCAGACGGTGAAGCGGCGCTACTACCGCTGGATCGAGGCGGGTGTGTTTGACCGCATCTTCGAGGCTGTCGCGGATGATCCGGACTTGGAATGGCTGGCGATCGACGCCACCATCGTCCGGGCCCAGGCCCAAGCCGCCGGCGGGCGGCGAAAAAGGGGGGACCGCAAGCCCAGGCTCTCGGCCGGTCCCGGGGCGGGTTCGGCACAAAAATCCACGCCGTCGTCGATGCGTTAGGCCTGCCAGTGCGCTTCGATCTCGGGCCAGGACAACAAAACGACATGGTCCCCGCCCACAACCTCATCCAGGGCCTGGCCGCGGGCCACGTCCTCGCGGACCGCGCCTACGACGCCGACAGCCTGCATGACCTGATCTATGAGCAAGGCGGTGAGCCCGTCATCCCACCGCGCCGGCATCGCAAATACCAGCACAGCTATGACCGCATCGCCTATAAACAGCGCTGGGGCGTCGAAGGCTTTTTCGCCAAGCTCAAGCAATGGCGGCGCATCGCAACACGCTACGACAAACTTGCCGCCCACTTCCTCGGCTTCATCAAACTCGCAAGTATCATGCTCTGGCTTAAATAATTAAATTGTCACCACAGCCTAGTACACCTTGGTTTTTGTTGTTTCGCGATCGGACTGTCGCTAACGTCGTCGGGAACATGTAGACGAATTGCTCTGGAGCGGAAACGATGAGCGACAGTGTCTCGCGGGACGTCGACCACGGCGAAATTCTGCGGATGGCGGTTGAAGTGGTCTCGTCCTACGTCGGCCGCAATCAGATCGCCGGGGACCAAATTCCCGAACTCATCAACACGGTTTACCGCTCGATGGCGGGTCTGGCGAACTCCGACAGTCACGAGGACCAGGAAGTCTCCAAGCCCGCGGTCGCCGTACGGCGCTCGATCACGCCCGACTACATCATATGTTTGGAAGACGGCAAAAAGCTGAAGATGCTCAAACGGCACCTCCGGACAACATACGGAATGACCCCGGAGGAATATCGGGCCAAATGGAAGTTGCCGCACGACTACCCGATGGTCGCGCCCAACTATGCCAAGCAGCGTTCGGAGTTTGCCAAGAACATCGGTCTCGGCAGGAAATCCGGCCGTCCCAAATCCCGAAAAAGCGCGTAGACCCAACCCGTGCTAAGGTGACGGTTCGTTTGTCGGGCTAATTCCGCGGGACAAATATTCGTGAGTATCGAGGTTCGCGACATTACCAAGACATTCGGCGGCCTCACCGCGCTTCGCGATTGCTCTCTCACCGTTGAACCCGGGACAATTACCGGCCTGATTGGACCCAACGGCGCCGGCAAGACCACGCTTTTCAATATTGTCGCGGGCGCGTTTAAACCTGACTCCGGACAAATACTGTTTGAGGGGGCCGATATCACGGGCCTTGGGACCCATCTGCTGTTCCGCCGGGGTATCGTCCGTACATTTCAGGTTCCCAACGAATTCTCGCGAATGACCGTCCGGGAGAACCTGATGCTGGTTCCGTCCGGTCAGATGGGCGAGAGCCTCGCGGCCGCTTGGTTCGGCCGGCGCGCGGTGCGGCGGCAGGAAGAGGAAATCGCCGCCAAGGTGGAGGATGTTCTGGCGTTTCTCAATTTGGACCATGTCGGATCGGAACTCGCGGGCGGTCTTTCCGGCGGCCAGAAAAAACTGCTGGAGCTCGGCCGCACGATGATGACCGATGCCAAAATGGTGCTTCTCGATGAGCCCGCCGCCGGAGTCAACCGCGCGCTGCTGGTCCATCTGATCGAGGCCATTGAACGTCTGAAGGAGGAACACGGCTACACCTTCTGCATCATCGAGCACGACATGGATCTGGTCGGGCGCCTCTGCTATCCGGTCATCGCGATGGTTCAGGGCGAGATCCTGGCATCCGGCGGCATGGAGGAAATCCGTTCCAATCAGGCGGTGGTCGAAGCCTATTTCGGAAACGCAAAAGCGGGCGAGCGATGACGGTGGTCCTGGAGGTTGCCGATGTCCGCGGCGGCTATGGCGGCGCCGACATTCTCAACGGAACCGATCTCAAGCTCGCCGAAGGGGAAATTGTCGTCATCATCGGTCCGAACGGGGCCGGTAAATCCACCCTCATGAAAGCGGTCTTCGGGCTGGCCGTGATCCGATCCGGCAGCGTCTCTTTTTTCGGCCGAACCATCACCGGCATGAGGGCGGACCAAGTCGCCAAACTGGGAGTGAGTTACGTGCCGCAGGAACGCAATGTCTTTGCCTCTCTGACGGTAAACGAGAACCTGGAGATGGGTGCTTATCTCCGGGACGATGATTTCGGACCGCAGATCGAACGGATCTACGAGCTTTTTCCGCCCCTCAAGGAACGCCGCCGGCAACAGGCCGGTACGCTGTCGGGCGGCGAACGGCAGATGCTTGCCATGGGCCGGGCGCTGATGCTCGATCCGAAACTCCTGCTGTTGGATGAGCCGACGGCGGCGCTCTCGCCCCGCTATGCCGCCGAGACCTTTGAGCGGATCAGGGAAATCAACGCTCTCGGCATCACTATTCTGATGGTTGAGCAGAATGCCCGTCAGGCGTTGGAGCATGCCGACCGCGGTATCGTGCTGGTGATGGGCGAAAACCGGTTTGAGGCGCCGGGACCGGAACTACTGGCCAACCGGGAGGTGGCCGAAATGTATTTGGGGGGATGAGCGAAATTGACCGATCTCCTTCAGCTCCTGGTCTTTGGGATCGTGTTCGGCAGTATCCTGACCCTCGGCGCCATCGGCGTGTCGTTGATCTTCGGGATCCTCCGGTTCGCGCATTTCGCGCATGGCGACATGATGACGGTCGGCGCCTACTTCGCCCTGATTTTCGTCGCGCAGATAGGCTGGCCCATCTACCTGGCGCTGCCGGCGGCGATGATCGGCGCGGCAATTCTCGCTATCCTGATCGACCAATCGGTTTACCGGAGATTACGGCGCACCGCGCCGGTGATCCTGTTGATTTCGTCCTTTGGCATGGCGCTGCTGCTCCGTGCCGCGGTGCAACTCATCTGGGGCACCGACAACCAAGTCTATCAGCCGGGTATCAACGTGCCTTACGTGGTCTTCGATATCCGCATCAAGCCGGACCATCTGGTGATCGTCGGCGCCTCCGTCATCTTGGTGTTCGCGTTCCATCTGTTCCTCAAGATGACGCGCATGGGCAAAGCCATGCGGGCTATGAGCGACAACGTCGATCTCGCACGGGTCAGCGGCATCGACAGCGAGCGGGTGGTGATTTGGACCTGGGTCATCGGCGGCTCGCTGGCCGCGGCAGCGGGCGTTCTGTTGGCGCTCGATACGCGGCTCAATCCACAGCTTGGCTGGAACGTCCTGCTCCCCATCTTCGCGGCGACCATCGTCGGCGGCATCGGCCGGGTCTACGGCGCGATTGCCGGCGGCATGTTCATCGGCATCGCGACCGAACTCTCCACGGCGGTCATCCTGCCGGCCTATAAGCCGGCGGTGGCGTTCACCCTGATGGTGCTGGTGCTGATATTGCGGCCCCGGGGATTGGTGAGGGGCATGAACTGATGGAACTCGGCGGCATCACCGACTACGGCTTGTTTTTTCTGAGTTTTGTCGGGATCTATGCCCTTCTCAGCCTCGGGCTAAATCTGCAATGGGGCCTTACGGGTCAGTTCAATATCGGCATCGCCGGCTTTTTCGCTGTCGGTGCCTATACCAGTGCCATCCTGACCACGGCGCCGAGCCCCCATTATCTCGGCGGCTTCGGCATGCCCCTGGTCGTCGGGTTCATCATTGCCATGGTGCTTGCCGGGTTGGTCGCCGTGCTGGTTGGCTTGCTGACGGTCCGCCTGAGAACCGACTATCTGGCCATCGCCACCATCGGTATCGCCGAGATCATTCGTTTGGTGCTGAAAAACGAGGAATGGCTGACCAACGGGGTCCGGGGCATCCCCGGAATCCCCCGCCCCTTCGCCGAGACCCTCGGGCTGAGCGATGCGGTGTTCCTGCTGGTGGTCGTGGTGCTGATCCTGATTGTCTACCTCGCGCTCGAGGCGGCGCGGCGCTCCCCGTGGGGGCGGGTGTTGCGGGCCATCCGCGAGAACGAGGACGGCGTACGCGCAGCCGGCAAACACATCGAGCGGTTCCGCCTCGAAGCGTTTGTCGTCGGTTCCATGATCATGGGCCTTGGCGGCGCCCTTTTTGCTCACTTCGTCGGCTTTATCAGTCCCGAGGCCTTCACGCCGGAATTCGCAACCTTCCTTGTCTGGGTGATGCTGATCGCCGGCGGCAGCGGCAACAATAAGGGCGCGGTCCTCGGGGCATTGATCATCTGGCTGGTCTGGACCGGCACCGAGTTTCTCACCAGCATGGCGCCGCCCGAATACGTGACCCAGGCCAGCGCCCTCAGGCTCTTGATGATCGGGATATTGGTGCAGGTGATCCTGTTGGTTCGGCCGGACGGTCTGTTGCCCGAAGAGACCACCGAGGGCAAATAGCCGCCGCCAATACAAAAGCGGCCCGCCGAAGCGGACCGCTTTCATTGTTCACCTGTCAGGTATTTATTTGGGCTCGAACACCCGCTTTGTGACGATCTTGCCGCCTTCCACTTCCCAGTGGCCGTAGGTGCCTGCAACGTCGCCGTTCTTGTCGAAGTTCTGGGGCCCGGAGGCGCCGACATAGTCGATATCCTCGCCCGCCTTAATGGCCTTCACCGCCTCGGCGAACTGACCCGGGCCCAACTGCTTGCCGGGCGGGTTGGCGACCGAGCGCAGTGCATCGCGGATCGCCTTGGGATCGTTCTTGCCCGCCTTGACGGCCGCGAGACCAGCAAGAATCGTGGCGTCATACGCGCTATCGATGAACGGCCGCGGCGGCAGTTCTCCGTACTTCTTCTCATACATTTTCCGGAAGTTGTCTTGGGCCGCACCCTTGGATTCGGGAGCCGTGGCGTAGGTGCCGTTGAGGAACCGGGCGCCGATCGCCTCGATCAGCTTTTCGTGCTTCATCCCGTCGGTGAAGATGAACTTATCGAAGAAGCCGCCTTCGAGGCTCTGCTTGAGGATCGAAATGCCGTCTTCGGGATAGGCGATCAACAGCAAGCGCTCCGGCTTGCCCTTCGCCGCTTTCTGAAGTTCGCCCCGGTAGGATGCCTGTTTCTCCTCATAGGCGATGGACTCGACAACTTTGCCCTTGAAGCTCTTCGAGAACGTCTCGGCCAGGCCTTTGCCGTAGTCATTGTTGACGTAGATGATGCTGACCGATTTCAAGTTCTTCTCGGCTGCCACTTGGGCCAGCGCGAGGCCTTGCACGGCGTCCGTCGGAACGGTCCGGAACAGGAAGTCATCATCGGTCAGGCCGGTAATTACCGGCGACGTAGAGGCGCTCGATATTTGCGGCACGCCCGACTTGCTGGTGACCGAACTGGAGATCGGAATGGTGACGCCGCTGGACAATGCGCCGATTACCGCGTGGACCTTTTCCACGGACACCAATCGCTTGGCCGCGTCGACACCGGCCTGCGGCGAAGTTTGGGTGTCGCCGACGCTGAGCGCCACCTGGTCGCCATTGACGCCGCCCGCGGCATTCATTTCATCAACGGCCAGTTTGACGCCGTTGAGCGAGGCGCCGCCATAGGCCTGCAGGCCGCCAGTCATGGGCATGAGCGCGCCCAGTTTCAGTCCCTCGGCCTGGGCTTGGGTTGCCGGTCCCGCAGCCACCGTAACGGCAACCAACGCGATACCGGCCATGCGTGAGATTTGAACCATGTTTCCTCCTATTGATTCAGGGGTCATGACGGAAAAACTTTACTCGGGGCGAGAAGGGGGTGCAACGCCCGACAATGGCCTCCGCCCAAATTATAGGCTCCCGGTACGGCCCGGTACGGCCCGATACAAATTGTCATCGCGGTCCCGGTCCGGGATATGGGATCGGCGGCGCGGACTTTAGCGAAATTCCCCCGGATGACAAACTTGAACGGAACTTCGCCCAGCGAGGCGGCCGATGGTCCCATCCAATGCCTGCGGCAGTGGTGTCTTGACACATGATCAACCGCCGTGGTCATTGGCTGCTCATCAGGTAGCAAATAAATCTACCGTTTCACCGATGCGGGGCAAATCCGCGTCATTGACGATCACGGAAGAGGACCAGAGAAAAAATGGCCGCAGACATTACCAATCCAGAAACCATCGTCCTGCACGGCGGATACCGCAATGATCCGGTGACCGGCGCGGTCGCGGTACCGATCTATCAGACCACCTCCTACCAGTTCAATGACGCCCAGCACGCGGAGAACCTGTTCGCGCTGAAGGAACTCGGGAACATCTACACCCGAATCATGAACCCGACGGCCGATGTGCTGGAGCAGCGTCTTGCCCTGCTCGAAGGCGGGGCCGCGGCGCTTGCACTGGGTTCAGGCCAGGCGGCGTCCATGTTCGCGGTCATGAACCTTTGCCGCTCCGGTGACAACTTCGTCAGTTCCACGGACCTGTATGGGGGCACATGGAACCTGTTCGCAAATACCCTCAAGGATTTTGGCGTCGAGGCCCGCTTCGTCGACCCGGCCGATCCGGAGAATTTCGCCAAGGCGACGGACGACAGGACCCGGTGCTATTACGCCGAGACGCTGCCCAATCCGAAGCTCAACGTCTTCCCCATCAAGGAAGTGGCCGATATCGGCCGCGGGCTTGGCGTTCCGTTGATTATGGACAACACGGCCTGCCCCATCATCTGCCGCCCCTTCGATCATGGCGCCGCGGTGGTGATGTACTCGACCACCAAGTATCTCGGCGGTCACGGGACGTCCATCGGCGGGGTGCTCATCGATGGCGGCAACTTCGACTGGGAGGCCCACAAGGAGCGCTTCCCCACCCTCAACGAACCGGATCCGAGCTATCACGGCGCGGTCTGGACGGAGGCGGTCAAGCCACTCGGGCCGATTGCCTTTATTCTGCGCGCCCGGGTCGTCCTGCTTCGCGACGTCGGCGCCGCGCCCAGTCCGTTCAACTCCTTCCAGACCATTCAAGGGCTGGAGACGCTGCCGCTCAGGATGCGCGCCCATTGCGGGAACGCGGTCAGGGTTGCCGATTACTTGGCTGGACACGACAAGGTCGAGACGGTGATCTATCCGAACCAGCAGGACGGTGAAATGCGCCGCCGCGCGGATGCCTACATGGATGGCGGCTATGGCGCGCTGGTCGGGTTCGAGCTCGCCGGCGGCAAGGAGGCCGGGGCCAAGTTCATCGATGCCCTGAACATGTTCTACCATGTGGCCAATATCGGGGATGCGCGTTCCCTCGCTATCCATCCCGCGACCACCACCCACTCGCAGCTCAGCGCCGAGGAGCAGGAGCAGACCGGCGTGACGCCCGGCTATGTGCGCCTGTCGATCGGAATCGAGCACATCGACGACATAATCGCCGATCTCGACCAGGCGTTGGCGGCAACCTGATCCGGTCCCGTCCAATGATCGTTCCCGGCAGTTTTCCGACCACCCGGCTCCGCCGCAACCGGCGCGACGATTGGAATCGCCGCCTGGTCGCCGAGAGCCGGTTGGGGCCCGAGGACCTCATCCTTCCGGTATTCGTCGTCGAGGGAGAAAACAAGCGTGAGCCCGTCGCCTCCATGCCGGGGGTCGACCGGTTGTCCTGCGATGTGCTGTCGGACGCCGTCGGTGAAGC
This sequence comes from Rhodospirillales bacterium, assembly GCA_965213765.1. Lineage (GTDB taxonomy): Bacteria > Pseudomonadota > Alphaproteobacteria > Rhodospirillales > UBA2165 > JAJDXO01. Next base: position 123,577 of record OZ243926.1, read on the forward strand.
ATCGGATCTCCGGATCCCGGCGATCGCCATATTCCCCGAGGTGGATCCCGCGCTGAAGACGCCGGACGCGGCCGAGGCGGTCAACCCTGAGAACCTGGTCTGCCGGGCCATCCGGGCGGTGAAGTCGCAGTACCCGGACATGGGCATCGTTTGTGACGCGGCCCTCGATCCGTTCAATAGCGATGGTCACGACGGCATTGTCCGCGATGGGGAAATCCTCAATGACGAATCCGTCGAGGTGCTGTGTCGCCAGTCCGTCATCCAGGCCGACGCCGGCTGCGAGGTGATCGCGCCGTCGGACATGATGGACGGCCGTGTGGGCGCGATCCGCAAGGCCCTTGACGAAGACGGGCATGAGGGCGTGCGGATTATGTCCTATGCGGCGAAATACGCCTCGGCGTTTTACGGGCCGTTCCGCGACGCCATCGGGTCCAAGGCGGCCCTGAAAGGCGACAAGAAGACCTACCAGATGGACCCGGCCAATACCGATGAGGCTATTCGCGAGGTCGCCCTGGACCTGGCCGAGGGGGCCGACATGGTCATGGTCAAGCCCGGGTTGCCCTATCTGGATATCGTCAGACGGGTGAAAACCGAGTTTGGGGTCCCGACATTTGCCTATCAGGTGTCAGGCGAGTACGCGATGTTGAAAGGCGCGGTTCAGAACGGCTGGCTGGACAATGACAAGGTGGTGTTGGAAAGCCTGATGGCGTTCAAGCGTGCGGGTGCCGACGGTGTCCTCACCTACCTGGCCGTTGAGGCGGCGAAGCTTCTGAAATCCGGTTAGGGTCTGTACTCAATTAGGGGATTCTCCTTTTTGCGCCCTCTCATCCTGCCCCTCTCTCCCCGGAAGGGAGCGCGGGACCTTGTGCCGCGCCGTCCTCATCGCCGCAACGCTCCCATGGCGGCTCAATCGAGTCCGGACCCTAGTTCCCGGTTTTGGCGTTCGGCAGTCGCTCGGCGTCGGACACGGCCATTTAATTCCCGTCCAACTGAAATTCCGTCGGCGCACACCATGGCGCGCTCCATCGCGCACCAAACGGTCCGGCTTCGCGGGTTTGTGGTCTCCGACGAGCCACACGTTGTAACATACCGGGCTTGGAAGCGATTTCGTCAAGTGTCCCTCGGTGATTTTGGTTGCGGATGAAACGAGTTCTGAAATATGCGGCTTTCCTGCTGGCGATTCTGGCGGTGGCCGGCGCCGGCGGCATCCTGTGGCTGCGTACCTCCCTTCCCCCGGCGGAGCGCGCGGTCTCCGATCCGCTGCTTCGGGGAACGGTCGACGTATTGTTCGACGAAAGGGACGTCCCCTACATCTTCGCGGAAAATCGGCGGGACGCCGCATTTGCCCTGGGCTTCGCCCATGCGGAGAACCGGCTTTGGCAGATGGAATTCCAGCGCCGGTTGGCGGCGGGAAGGCTCTCGGAACTCCTGGGCTCCCGCTCGGTTCGTGTCGACCGTTTCATGCGGACCCTGGGTCTTTACCGATCCGCTGAAGCTTCTTTCGCCGCCCTCGAACCCGCAACCAAAGCCACATTGGAAGCCTACGCCGCGGGCGTGAACCGTTGGCTCGAAACCCGCTCGGGCGCCCTCCCCCCGGAGTTCGTTGTCTTGCGCCATGAGCCTGAGAGTTGGCGGCCCGCGGACTCGCTGGTATGGGGCAAACTGATGGCCCTCAGGCTTAGCGGCAACTTCCAGGACGAACTACAGCGGCTGCGGGCGATGAATGACGGCCATGATCTGGAGCGTCTAAAGGAATTGTGGCCGGCCTATCCGGGCGATGGGCCGGTCACCGGTGAGGGACGGCGGGCGGAGGCGGACCCCGGTCACGTCGGCCGTCTGATGGCATCGACGGCCGAAGTTGTACCGCGTTTTCAAGGCGCCTCGAATTCATGGGCAATTGGCGGCGCCCGGACCCAAAGCGGCAAGCCGCTGCTGGCGAACGATCCCCACCTCGGGTTTGGCGCACCGATCTTGTGGTATCTCGCCAAGATCGTCACGCCTGAAGGGAGTTTGACCGGGGCGACGGTTCCGGGCGTGCCGTTGCATGTGCTGGGTCATACCGACGGTCTCGCCTGGGGCCTGACGACGACCCAGACCGATCTCCAGGACCTTTACGTGGAGACCCTCGATCCCGGGCGGCCCGATCATTACCTCACCCCGAACGGCCCTCGTCCGTTCGAAACCCGGGTCGAGACATTGGAAGTGCGCGGCGGCGAGCCCGTGACCTTCACGGTTCGCTCGACGCATCGCGGACCGGTCATCTCGGATCTGGAGCCTGGCGAAAACCTGACCCTCTCCCTCCAGGCCGTGTTCCTGCGCGGGGCCGATTCGACGGCTCAGTCCGTTCTCAAACTCAATCATGCACGAAATGCGGCGGAGTTGCGGACCGCCCTCAAGGATTTCAAGGCGCCTCAGCAGAACGTTATTTACGCCGACATCGACGGCGTATTCGGTTTCATTTCAGCCGGCACCGTGCCAATCCGCAAATCCGGGCGCGGATTCGTCCCCGGAGACGGCGCCTCCGGTGAGGCGGACTGGACAGGCGTCATTCCGTTCGACGAACTGCCCCAGTCCGAAAACCCCGCCGAGGGGTTTGTCGCCAACGCCAACAATAAGGTGACGCCGGAGGGCTACCCCTACTTCGTGACGGTGGACTGGACGGCGCCCTACCGGGCTCGGCGAATTGTCGAGACCCTGAGGAACCTCGAAGTCGCTACCGCCGGCCAGATGACCGACCTGCAGATGGATTCGGTCTCCTTGGCCGCTCGGGATCTCGTTCCCTTGATGCTCGATTTTCAAACCCGGGATGCCGAGCTTCAAAAGGTGATGGACCTGTTGCGCCGGTGGGACGGCAGCATGAATATCGATCGTCCAGAACCGTTGATTTTCGATCGTTGGCTCCGGTCATTGAACCGGGAGCTGTATGCCGACGATTTCGGCGGCGCATTCGGCGCGGTCTGGCGAATGCGGGCCGTGTTCATCCGGAATGTTCTGTCCGGCGTATCGCCCTCGTGGTGCGATGATGCCGCTACCCGGGCACTGGAGACCTGCGCCGCGGCGCTGGAGGCCTCACTCAAGGTGACGCTGGCGGAGCTCTCCGAGGCCACGGGCACCTCAAATCCGGCACGTTGGCGTTGGGGCGATCACCACGTCGCCCGGTTCCGCCATCAGATTTTCCAACATGTGCCGGTCGTCCGTATGCTCACCGACCTGAGCACCCAGACATCCGGGGGAAACTTCACGGTTAATCGGGGGACGACCCGGATGCGCAATCCCCCTGCGCCGCACGACCATATTCACGGCGCCGGCTTTCGTGGCGTCTATGATCTCGCCGATCTCTCCCGGTCCCGGTTCGTCATCGCCACGGGGCAGTCGGGAAACCCGCTCTCTCCGCACTATCGTGATTTTCTGCCGCTATGGGCGTCCGGCGGGCATGTGACGCTCGACAGGACCAAACGGCAACTGGAACAATCGGCGGCCCGCCGCCATACTTTTCGGCCTCGACAGTGATTGGAGACGCGGAACGATGAGCGACCCGGACCGGAAGTCCTTTGACACGCGGGTAATCCACGCCGGACAAGCGCCGGATGCCGGGACCGGTTCGGTGGTGACACCCATCTATGCCACCTCGACCTTCGCCCAGAAAAGCCCGGGCAGGACCAAGGGCTATGAGTACGCCCGGAGCGCCAATCCGACCCGGGAAGCCTACGAGGCCTGTATTGCCGATCTCGAAAGCGGCACCCACGGTTTTGCATTCGCGTCGGGGATGGCGGCAACCACGGCGGTCATCGATCTGCTCGATGCCGGCGATCGGATTCTGGCGCTCCGGGACCTTTACGGCGGCACAACCCGCCTGTTCGAGCAGGTGCGCAAACGAACGGCGGGGCTGGTTTTCGATTACGCGGACTTCGGCGATGCCGGGGCGCTGGACGGCGCCGTCCATCCGGACACCCGGCTGATCTGGCTGGAAACCCCCAGCAATCCGATGTTGAACCTCGTGGATCTGGCCGCCGTTGCATCGGTTGCGCGGTCACGGGGAATTTTGACGGCGGTCGACAATACCTTCGCTACGCCATGGGCTCAGCGGCCCCTGGAACTGGGGATCGACATTGTCGTGCATTCGGCCACAAAGTATCTCAATGGCCATTCCGACGTGATTGGCGGCGCCGTCGTGGTCGGCGACGATGAACTCGCGGCGCGCTTGGGTTTTCTCCAAAACGCCACCGGCGGTATCGCCGGACCGTTCGATTCCTTTCTTGTTCTGCGCGGACTGAAAACCTTATCGGTCCGCATGGAACGTCATTGCGCCAATGCCTTGACGATCGCCCGATGGTTGGAGGATCGTCCGGAATTCGGCAGCGTTCTCTATCCGGGCCTCGACTCTCATCCCGGCCATGAGATTTGCCGCACGCAAATGAATGGGCGCGGCGGCGGTATGGTGACCGCCATTTTGGACCGGGATTTGGCGGGTACGGTCCGGTTTCTGGAACGGTGCCGGGTATTTACCTTGGCCGAAAGCTTGGGCGGCGTGGAGAGTTTGATCGAGCATCCGGCGATCATGACCCATGCCTCGGTTCCCAAGGCGATTCGCGAAGAGGTCGGAATTGCCGACGGGCTCGTCAGGTTATCCGTCGGCATCGAAGATGCCGAGGATTTGATCGCTGATTTGCGGGCGGCGTTGGATTAAGCCTGCCGCCGCTGCCCCGCCCGGGTTGAAAATCGGGCGCTTGCCGATTGAACCGAACCGGAAAGTCCCGCCCCAAGTTATCCCCCGCATAAGCCAAGCAAGAAATTACCGAAGGCTAATCCGACACCCAGAAGTTTGTGAAACGATCATCCTCCCAATAAACAATTCGAGCGGCGCTCTCGTATGTGAAAAAACGGATCGCAGCGCCATCCAATTCCAATCTCACTTTTTCACCCGGACGGCAATCGGGACCAATTCCCCTAACGCAGGGATTGTCATATACGCCGGGGTCCGCCAGTCGAATGCCGACGTTCGCAACCGAAGAAACGTCGGTCACTTTGTGAGCCCTGGCTTGGCCGTGCAGACAGACGACGAGCGAAATTCTGCGGTCAATTCTTGCGAAAAACGCCCGGTCGGGCTCTCCGTTCCCATCGAAATCGCCGGTGACAATGAGGTCCTGTGTCCCTTTGTGCTCACCGACGGTCCTCTCCGTCACCCGCTTTGAGAACTCCTTGCAATTCAGGGCGCGCGCCTCATCGCTGTAAACGAAGACTGCGAAGACCAATGCGAACACTAGAATGGGTCTAGGCATTGGCATTGAAAGTGAACAACCAATCAATCTGGATCATACTCCACGCGGATATGCGTCGGTTCATCGGCGACATCATAATCCCGCCCCAAATGTTTTGAAGCTTCGAGACTATCGTGTTCCGCCAGCGGTACCCGCGCCGCCGCTATTGACGCCACCGGTGCTTCCGCCACAACTGCTGCCGCGCCCAGGGGACCGGGCAGGCGCGACTGGCCTCTTGCCGCGGCCCGTCCAATAGGCCTAAGCTGGTCAAAGCCAAAACGGAAGCGGCACGATGAAACACAATATAAACCGTCGGCCCACCGCCTTTTTTATTACCGCCCCCCTTCCCTGTCCCTATATTCCCGGCAACCTCGAGCGCCGGGTCGTTGCCGAGCTTTCGGGCTCTACGGCGCCCACTCTTCACGACACGTTATCCCGCGTCGGGTTTCGCCGCAGCCACGGGCTGGTCTATGCCCCGGTCTGCCCGGGCTGCAATGCCTGTCTCGCCGTCCGAACCGTCGTTTCGGAGTTTGAACCGTCCAATTCGCAGCGCCGGGTATCCCGGGTGAACGAAGATTTGATCGAAGTGGTAAGGCCGGTCCGGGCGACCGCCGAGCAATTTGAATTGTTCGCCCAGTATCAGGACTCCCGCCACAACGGCGGCGATATGGCGACAATGGATTTTTACGACTATCAGGCCCTGATCGAAGAAACCCCGGTCGCTTCCGAGTTGATCGAATACCGTGCCTCGGACCGCCGGTTGATCGGGGCGTGTCTTGCGGACCGCATGGGTGACGGCCTCTCCGCGGTCTACAGCTATTTCGATCCGGGCGAGCCGCGCCGCAGTCTCGGAACCTACATGATACTGCGGCTCATCGAGCGGTCCCGGGAAGCCGGGCTTCCCTATGTTTATCTCGGCTATTGGATCGAAGACAGCCAAAAGATGTCCTACAAGGAACGTTTCAGACCGCTGGAATATTACGCGGGCGATGGCTGGCGTTCGCTTGAGGAGCGGCACGACTTTCCGGTGCTTGTCTAGGCCGCGTTCCATTCCGGTTCACGAACATTTCTCATAGTTGCGCGCTACCGGAATGCGCATATACTTCAAGCAACTAAACGGTTTCACCACAACGTTCAAATTCCGAATTTGCAGAGGGAGACAATCTCATGAAACGCCGTGAATTTATGAAGGGCGCGGTCGTCGCCGGTGCCGGTGCCGCAGCTGCCGTATCGACGCTGCCGAAACCGGCGATCGCCCAGGGGAGTAAAGAGCTGAAAATGGTCACCACGTGGCCAAAGAATTTTCCGGGCTTGGGTACCGGTGCGGAGCGGCTGGCGCGCAACATCACCGCGATGAGCGGCGGCTCGCTTACGGTAAAGGTGTTCGCCGCGGGCGAATTGGTACCGCCGTTTGAATCTTTCGATGCCGTCTCCAGCGGTACCGCCGACATGTACCACGCCGCCGACTACTACTGGCAGGGCAAGTCCAAAGCCTTCAACTTCTTTTCGGCGGTTCCGTTCGGGCTCACCGCGACCGAGCAGACCGCGTGGATCCACCATGGCGGCGGCCAGCAGCTATGGGATGAGTTGAGCAAGGAATTCGGCATCAAGCCCTTCATGGCCGGCAATACCGGTGTTCAGATGGGCGGCTGGTTTAACAAGGAAGTAAACTCCCTGGAGGATTACAAGGGCCTGAAGATTCGTATGCCCGGCCTGGGCGGCGAGGTTCTGCGCAGGATCGGGGCGGCGGCGGTTGCGTTGCCGGGCGGCGAAATCTTCCCGGCGTTGCAATCGGGCGCCATCGACGCCACCGAATGGGTCGGTCCGTGGAACGACCTGGCCTTTGGTTTCTACAAAGTCACCAAGTTCTATTACTATCCGGGCTTCCATGAGCCGGGGACGACTTTGAGTTCGGGCGTCAATCTCAAGACATGGGACGGTCTTAGCGCGGAGCATAAGGCGATTGTCACCGCGGCAATGGCGGCGGAAAACGACCTCAGCCTCGCCGAGTTCAACGCCCGCAACAACGACGCGTTGAATACGCTGACCGGCAAGCACAACGTCACACTCAAGAAGTTCCCGGACCCGGTATTGAATGAAATCGGCAAGGCATCGGGCGAGGTTGTCACGGGTGTCCGCTCCGAGGGCGGCATCACGGCAAAGGTGCTCGACAGCTTCCTCGATTTCCGCAAGCAGTCCATCGCTTGGTCCAAGCTCTCGGATCAGGCCTACTGGAATGCACGGCTGCTACCGTTCAAGTACGCAGGCTAACCGCCTGGACATGATGGCCCGCCCGGATTTGAGGCGGGCCATCGTTCTTTCGAAGGAGGTTGCCGTTTGATTTCCCTACAGCGCCTCGCCCAAGGCATCGACAACCTCAACGATGTTGTCGGCAAGGCTGCGGCGTGGACTGCTTTGGCCATGGTACTGATTCAGTTCATCGTGGTGGTCATGCGGTATGTGTTCGGCTTGGGCTCGATCATGATGCAGGAATCGGTCGTTTACCTGCACGCCTTCCTATTCATGGTCGGGGCCGGGTACACATTGCTTCATGGGGGCCATGTCCGGGTCGACGTTTTCTATCGGGAGGCGTCCGAGCGCTGGAAATCGTGGGTCGATCTTGCCGGCGTCTTCGTGTTTCTCCTGCCGGTCTGCCTGCTTGTCTGGTGGTTTTCGTTCCCCTACGTCGAAAACTCCTGGAGGGTTTTCGAGGGGTCCAAGGAAACCAGCGGTATCCAGGGCGTCTTCCTTCTTAAGTCTGTCATTCTGGCATTCGCCGTTCTGGTGGCGATTCAGGGCGTGTCGATGGCGATTCGGTCGTTGCTCAGGCTCGCCGGCGTCGAAACACCGGACCCCGAACCCGAAGACCGGCCCGTCGCCTGAGGTCCCGCTGACGTGCCGTTTTCCGAAATCCTGACCATCATCATGTTCGTCGTGGTGTGTCTGTTCTTGATGGCCGGATTCCCGGTCGCATTTACGCTCGCCGGTACGGCGCTGATCTTCGCCGGGATCGGGTGGATTTTTGGGGTGTTCGATTTCTCCCTCTTCGGTGCTCTGCCGTCCAGGATTTTCGGCGGGGCGATGACCAACGAGTTGCTGATCGCGGTACCGCTGTTCGTCTTCATGGGCGTGATGCTGGAGCGCTCCAAAGTGGCCGAGGAATTGCTGGATACCATGGGCCGGCTGTTCGGGAGCTTGCGCGGCGGTCTCGGCATTTCGGTATCCGTGGTCGGCGCATTGCTGGCCGCCTCCACCGGCATCGTCGGCGCGACCGTGGTGACCATGGGCCTGCTGTCCCTGCCGACCATGTTGCGGCGCAAATACGACCCCTCCCTCGCCTGCGGCTCGATCGCCGCCGCCGGTACGTTGGGACAGATCATCCCGCCGTCCATCGTTCTCGTCCTGTTGGGCGACCAGATCTCAAATGCCTATGTGGACGCCCAGCGCACGGTCGGGAATTTTTCTCCCGATCCGGTCTCGGTAGGCGATTTGTTCGCCGGCGCGTTGCTGCCCGGCCTTGCCCTGGTCGGCATGTACATTCTCTATCAGGTCATCGTCGCGTTTCTGAAACCCAATGCCTCCCCGGCAATCCCGAAGGAGGAACTTGATGACGGCGTACCGCTGTTCGGCCGGGTGATGCGCGCCTTGGTGCCGCCCTTGGTGCTGATCGTCGCGGTGCTGGGTTCGATCCTCGCCGGTGTCGCAACCCCGACCGAGGCCGCGGCGGTCGGCTCAGTGGGTGCTTTGCTGCTCGCGGCGGTTCGGATTTCCGACAAGAAGCCGACCCCCATCTATCTGGCGGGGATCGCTCTTATTGTTATGCTTTATCTCACCAACACCATGGATCTCCGGGTGTTGCGGAACGAAATTCCCACCGGCGACATGGCCGCCATCGTCGGCGCGGTGATCTGCTCGGCGGTTCTCGCCTGGGGGTTGCTGGTGGCGCTCATCCGGGTGACCCAGGACCGGGTGCTGACCCAGGTGGTGCGCTCGACGCTCGAAGTGTCGGCCATGGTCTTCGTCATCCTCATCGGCGCGTCGGTGTTCTCACTGGTCTTCCGCGGCCTCGGCGGCGACGACATGGTGCATGAATTTCTCACCAACCTGCCGGGCGGCATCTACGGCGCCATGATCGTGGTCATGCTGGTGATGTTCGTTCTCGGCTTCTTCCTCGACTTCATCGAGATCACCTTCGTCGTCGTGCCGATCGTCGCGCCGGTGCTGCTGCAGTCGGATATCAGTCCCGTTTGGCTCGGCGTGATGATGGCGATGAACCTGCAGACGTCGTTCCTGACGCCGCCCTTCGGCTTTGCCTTGTTCTATCTGCGGGGTGTCGCGCCGCCCGAGATCAAGACGACCCACATCTACAAGGGCGTGCTGCCCTTTGTCGCGATCCAGTTGATCGGGCTCGCCGTTCTGGCCGCCTACCCGCCGCTCGCGACGTGGCTGCCCAAACTGGTTTTCGGTTAGGCCCGGACTACGCCCGAAATTTTGCGATCAGTTTCCACGCGCCCGGCAGCACCGCGGCGGCGAGCGCGATCTTGAACACCTCCCCCCAGAGGAACGGCAGCACGCCGAAGGCCCAGGCTTTCTCCGCGCCGATCAGCGTGGCGAGCCAGGCATAGCCGGGCACGAAGATGATCACCGTGCCGATGGCCATGGCCGCGAGGGTCATGGTGATTGAGCGGTCCCAGCCCTTTTCGCCGAGCCAGCCGGCAATCCCGGCGGCGAGCACGAAGCCGGCCAGATAGCCACCCGTCGGGCCGGCCATGTAGGCGAGGCCGATGCCCTTCTCCGGCGTGCCCGCGAACACCGGCAGGCCGACCGCGCCCTCGGCGAGGTAGAGCAGCAGCGTGGCGCCCCCCAGCTTCCAGCCATAGGCCATGCCGATGACCAGTACGGCGAAGGTCTGCATTGTCATGGGGACCGGATAGAACGGCACCTGGATCTTGGCCGAGATGGTTAGCAGCCCGGTGCCGGCGATGGCGAGGATCGCCATACGGAGCCAGCTGTCGGCGGCCTGCGGCCAAGCCGAGCCGATCAGGGTCGGGTGAAGAGCCGGGTGTCGAAGCGCCATGTTTTCCCCCATGGTGTCAGGCGGTGAGTTCAGCGGTGAATTCATCTCCGGGGCTTCTACGCGACGGAAGCCCGAAGGTCAATCTAACGTCGTTAAATTGATTGTAATAGTACCATGATATCAACGGGTTACGAAAACCGGTTGGAGCGCGGAAAACCCTTCGGCGGCAGCCGCCCGGCCTGCGCGCGCTTGCCTTGCCAGGCCATGAGATCGGTTTCGGTCCGCACCCCGGCGCCGGTCACCCAGGTGAGCCCGTCGGCGAGGGTGAAGGTTTTGAGGTCCGACAATCCGCCGTCCTTGTAGCGCTGCAGGAAGACACCCCGCCCCCGAGCCATCTCCGGCACATCCGCCAACGGGAACAGCAGCAGTTTCCGGTTGTCGCCGATCACCGCGACCGTGTCCCCTCCGACGATGCAGGCGCCTGCCCCCTCTTCGTCGCCGGAGACGTTGAGGATCTGCTTGCCGCCCTTGGTCGAGGCGACCACGCCATCCTCCGGGACTACGAAACCCCGCCCGGTCGACGACGCTACCAGCAGCCTGGTCCCGGGCTTGTAGATGAACAGCGCGACCACGTCGTGATCGTTGCCGAGATCGGTCATCAGCCGCACAGGCTCGCCGTAGCCCCGCCCGCCCGGCAGCTTGTCGCAGGCGATGGTGTAGCAGCGTCCGTTGGTGGCGAAGACGATCAGCTTGTCGGTGGTTTCGGCTTTCAGCGCGAATTTATGTTTGTCGCCTTCCTTGTATTTGACCTCGCCGACGTCGTCCAAATGTCCCCGCGCGGCCTTGATCCAGCCCTTGTCGGAGCAGAGGATGGTGATCGGCTCCTTCTCGATCAGCGCCTCGACCGGCACGTCGACGGCCGCCGGTGCATCGCCGATTTCGGTGCGGCGCCTGCCGAGCGCGGTCTTGTCGCCGAAGCGTTTGCGGATATCGTTGATCTGGCCGGAGATTTCCTTCCAGCGGAGCTTGGGATCCTTGAGCAATTTGTCGAGCTCGGCACGCTCCCGGGTCAGCGCCGAATGCTCGCCCTTGATCTCCATCTCCTCCAGTTTGCGCAAGCTCCGCAAACGCATGTTGAGGATGGCGTCCGCCTGCCCCCCGGTCAGCTTCAAAGCCTTGATGAGCTCGGCCTTGGCGTCGTCCTTCTCGCGGATGATCTTGATCACCTCGTCGAGGTTGAGGTAGGCGGCCAGATAGCCCTCCAGCACCTCAAGCCGGGCGGCGATCCTGCCCAAGCGATGTTTGGTGCGCCGCTTCAGCACCTCGTGGCGGTGATCGAGAAAGGCCTGAAGAACCTCGCGGAGATTCATCACCCTCGGCGTCTTGTCCGCGTCCAACACATTCATGTTGAGCCCGAACCGGGTTTCCAGATCGGTCTGCTTGAACAATTGCTCCATCAGCATGCCGGGCTCCACCGAGCGGCTCTTGGGCACCAGCACGAGGCGCACGTCCTCGGTGCTTTCGTCGACCACGTCTTCGAGGAACGGCAGTTTCTTGGCGTTCATCAACTCCGCGATGCGCTCCACCAGCCGTGCCTTTTGCACCTGGTAGGGAATCTCGGTGACCACGATCTGGTATTGACCGCGGCCCAGCTTTTCGGTCTTCCATTTGGCGCGGATTCGGAATGAACCCCGCCCGATCCTGTAGGCCGCCTCGACGGTTTTCCGGTCCTCGACCAATATGCCGCCGGTCGGGAAGTCGGGCCCGGGCATGAAGCCGACCAGCTTGCCGACGGTGGCCTTCGGAAACTTGATCATGTGGAGCAGCGCCCGGCAGATTTCGTCCGCGTTGTGGGGCGGAATATTGGTCGCCATGCCGACGGCGATGCCGGCGGCGCCATTGGCCAGAAGGTTTGGGAATCCCGCCGGCATGACGGCTGGTTCTCTCTCCTCGCCGTCATAGGTTTCCCGGAAATCGACCGCGTCTTCGTCGAGCCCCTCCATCATCAGGGTGGCGATTGCGGTCATCCGCGCTTCGGTGTAACGCATGGCGGCGGCGTTATCGCCGTCGATATTGCCGAAATTTCCCTGCCCGTCGATCAGCGGATATCGCACGGCGAAGCCTTGCGCCAGGCGCACCAGCGCGTCGTAGACGGCGGTGTCGCCGTGGGGGTGGTACTTGCCGATGACGTCGCCCACCACACGGGCGCATTTCTTGAAGCCTTGGTCCGGATCGAGCCTGAGTTGGCGCATGGCGAACAGCAGCCGCCGGTGGACAGGCTTCAGGCCGTCGCGCACGTCCGGCAGGGAACGGGACATGATGATCGACAGGGCGTAACTCAGATACCGCTCGGAGATCGCCTCGGCGAGGCGGGTATCGCGGATATCGCCGGCGGGCGCGGCGGGCAAGGTGTCAGCGGCCATGGCGGTGCCCTTCTTCGTTTGGCGTTTCTTGTAGGTGTGGTGTCTTCAATATACCAAATCTTGTGGTTTCAACAGGGAATTCGGGGTTCATGAGTGGTTCACGTTTGCCGGCTTGCCCGGGCCGCGAGCCGGGTTCGCGCCGGCGGCACGCCCCGGGCATCGTGGATAAAGGCATGGCGCTCCAGGAAGTAGCCGGTGAGCTTCAGTCCGTCGGCGATCCCGTCGGCCGGGTTTTCGCTCTCCACCCCCCGGGCCGGGTCATCGAGCAGGAACACCGGCAGGGCCAGCAGCTTGTCCTTGTAGGTTGCGCCCGCCGCCAGGGAAACCGCACGGCCCGAATTGGGTGAGACATAAGCCAGGCCCGTCGTGCCGCCGCCGCCCGCGCATTCGGAGAAATCGAGGCCGAACCCCATATCGGCCAGAAGATCCCGCTCCCACATGACATAGGATTCCAGCCAATCGTCGCGGCCGAGCCCGGCGATAAACTCCAGCAGCCTGACGTACGTCTCGGGGTGCGGTTCCCGCTCCGGCAGCGCCGCTTCGGCCACCGCGCAGACCGCGGACAGGCCCGCGAGCCGCATGGGATCGTCCAGCCAATCCGCCGCGCCGGCCCGCAAAAGCTCGCACGTGTAGCTCCCGAGATGCTCTTCCAGCCGCGCCCGCCAGGTCGCCCGCACGCGGTTGCCGGGCTCGTAAATGCCGCGGGCGCGCCTGCCTGCCCCGCCGCGGACCACGCCCGCATGGCGGCCGTGCTCCCAGGTCAGCAGATTGACGATCGCCGCGCTCTCGCCGTGCTTCCGCGCGCTCAGGACGATGCCCTCATCCGTCCAGTCCATCAGGACCGTCCACTTCGGGTATCTGCCCACCCGATATCGTCATACCCCGGACCTCGCCGGGAGGAGACGTGGTGGCATTGGTTCAAGCTATGCAAATGTTGCAACCCTTAACCCATTGAAATCAAACAATTCCAAAATTCCACCGTTTTTCGCCGCATGGACATTCATGGACATTCATGGACATTAATGGACAAACATGGACATTTCTCATCCTTCCCGCCATGCGTTTGACGCATGGCCGCCGCGGCTCCCGGCCGGGCCATTCTAGCCGCGATTCGCCAAGCGGAAATCAAGATCGGTTCAGGGGGTATATAGGCAGGAAATGCGGCGGGCGGGAGACGCCCCGCCCTCCCCGCCGCCGAGCGGTTCGCGTGAGGGACGTCACGCGTTGTAGTCGAGCCCCCAGTCGCGGTACCGGGCGGGATCGTCGCCCCAATTGTCCCGCACCTTGACGAACAGGAACAGGTGGATGCGCTGTTCGAGCAACTCTTGAAGCTCTTCGCGCGCCGCCGCGCCCAGTTGCTTGATGCGGGCGCCCCGCTTGCCGAGCACGATGGCCTTCTGGCTGTCCCGCTCCACGTAGATGGTCTGCTCGATACGCGCCGAACCATCTTCCCGCTCCTCCCAGCTGTCGGTTTCCACCGTCGCCGCATAGGGAAGCTCCTGGTGGAGCTGGAGATAGAGTTTCTCCCGCGTGATCTCCGCGGCCAGCAGCCGCCGGGGCATGTCCGAAATCTGATCCTCGGGGAACATCCATGGTCCCGGCGCCATCATGCCCGTCAGGCGGGAGAGCAAATCCCCGGTTCCGTCGCCCTTCTCGGCCGAAACCATGAAGGTCTCGGAGAACACGCCTTCACCGTCCAGAACCGCCGCCATCTCCAGCAATGCGGGCTTGGACACGGCGTCGACCTTGTTGATGGCCAGCACGGCCCGGCCGCCGGTCTCTTTCAGCCGGTCGACGATCCGCCGGGTGTCCCGGTCCGCTTCGCCGCCGCGGAAGCGGGTTGCGTCCACCAGCAGGCAAATATGATCGGCGTCCCCGGCGCCGCCCCACGCGGCCGCGACCATCGCCCGGTCAAGACGCCGCCGCGGCCGGAAGATGCCCGGCGTGTCGATGAAGACGATTTGGGTGCGGTCTTGGATGCGGATGCCCAGAACCCGGGTGCGGGTGGTCTGGACCTTGGGCGAGACGATGGACACCTTGGCGCCGACGAACCGGTTGAGCAGCGTCGACTTGCCCGCATTGGGCGCGCCGATGAGGGCGACAAACCCGCAGCGCCGCCCGGCCTCACTCACCGGAAACCCGCCGCAGCAACCGCGCCGCCGCTTCCTGCTCGGCAGCGCGTTTCGAAGATCCCGCGGCCCGGGCGGCCCCGTGGCCCGCAATTGCAGCCTCGACCGTGAAATTTGGTGCATGGTCGGGTCCGGCGCGGTCCAGGTGGCGATATTCGGGGAGGCCGAGATTGCGGGCCTGAGCCCATTCCTGGAGCCGGGTCTTGGCGTCCTTTTCCGGAGATTTCCCGTCGGCGAGAAGCGGTTTCCAGTTGCGGAGGATGAACGACCGGGCGGCTTCCAGGCCCGCGTCCCGGTAGATCGCCGCGATTACCGCTTCGCACGCATTGGCGAGAATGGCGGCATTCTCCCGCCCGCCTTTTCGTTCTTCGCCTTCGGTCATTTCCAGGTATTTGCCGAGGCCGAGGGTCCGGGCGACGCCGGTCAGTGCCTCTTTGCGCACCAGTGCCGTATGGCGGTAAGCGATTTGGCCCTCGTCTTCGCCCAAGTGGGCGTCCAGCAGCGTCTCGGCAATCACCAGGCCAAGCACCCGGTCACCAAGGAATTCGAGGCGTTCATTGGCCGCGCTTCGGCCCCGCTCGCCGGCCAGGCTCGAATGCACCAGCGCCCGGTGCAACAAATCGGGATCGGCAAAATCATGGCCGAGCGCCGCCGCCAGATCGTCGGGATCGGCCCGGCCGCGCGCATCCCCGTTCATCGGTTCAGACGATATCCTGGAAGAACCGCTGGAAGCGGATCACCCACGGCCAACGCCAGACGTGCCAGAAGGGCGACGAGCCGTCGGTGGAGAAGAACAGAATCTCCGCCCGGCCGACCAGGTTATCGCGAGGCACGAAGCCGACGGCGCCGATCACCCGGCTGTCCTGGGAGTTGTCCCGGTTGTCGCCCATCATGAAATAGTGCCCGGGCGGCACCGTATAGACGTCCGTATTGTCGTAGGGCTCGTTGTCGCTCATCTCGTAGATCGAGTGCCGGCGGCCGCCGGGCAGGGTCTCCGTATAGTGGGTCACCCGGAGCGGCTGGCCAAATCCGTCGATTGTGAGTTCGACCCCGGCGGGTTCCCGCCTCACCGGCGCGCCATTGATATGCAGAACGCCGCGGCGCACCTCAATCTTGTCGCCCGGCAGGCCGATGACCCGCTTGATGAAATCGGTCTTGTTGTCGGCAGGCAGCTTGAACACCGCCACATCGCCCCGCTCGGGCTCGGTGAACAGGACCCGGCCCGGAATGATCGGCAGGCCGAAGGGCAGCGAGTAGCGGCTGTACCCGTAGGAGTATTTGGAGACGAACAAATAGTCGCCGACCAGCAGGGTCGGCTTCATGGAGCCGGACGGGATATTGAACGGCTCGAAGGCAACCGTGCGCACGACCAGCGCGATCAAGACCGCGTAGATGATGGTCTTGGCCGTATCCCAGAGGCCGGAGGATTTGGAGTCGCGGGACAAGCTGTCCGATAAGCCCTTAATTCCAGACGATGATACGCGCCTTGGCCGGACGAGACCGGTGCCGGCGGGAATCGCGGGCGATCAAGCCAGCGGTTCGCTTTGCTGTCAAGCCGCATCGCTCGCAAACCGATCTGGGCCGGTCAAGGCCGGCCAAGGACGGTCAGGCCAAACGATAACGGCTGCTTGATCCGCTTACCGCCCCCCGGCGCGGATTGCGGGCTTGCGCCCGCCGTTGCGCCGCGCAACGCGCCCTGGGGTCCGGACCCGATTGAGCCGCCATAGGAGTGTTGCGGCGATGAGGCATAAAATGATTGCGTCATGGCCGGGCCCACCGGACCGGCTTCGCCGGCCGGAGGACGAACCGCGACCCGGCCATCCACGTGTACCGTGCCGCAAGCCGTCATCACCGGGTCAAATAAGGTCAATTCGGACGAATTGACCGACCCGGTGATGACGGCTTGCGGGTGAGCGGGGAGCGGCGGCTTGCCATGCGTTCCCTCGCCCCCGTCAGGGGGAGAGGGATGCGGAGGGTTGGCGAGGCGAACGCCAAGCCTACCCGGCGCCGGGTGAGGGTTCTTCTTTTCAGCTTTTGGTGCGGATTTATCCGGCGCGACCGCCCCGGCGCTTTCGGCGCGACCGCCCCGGCGCTTTCGGCGCGACCGCCCCGGCGCTTTCGCCGCGACCGCCTGTTCGGCACGCCGCCGTCTCGGAGGCGGCGGTGAATTGGCGCTCGCCGGGCTTGCCGGGTTGGGTTACCCTGGGGGAACGGGTTGCCTTGATGTCATCGGCATCTTTTTGACCGGAATGCGGGAGACAATACCATGAATCGTATCGGTGGCTTTTATCTTATCGCCGTGGCCGTGGTCGTGGCGGTGCACACGGTGGTGGAGCCGTTATATCATGTCTCGGTTGACGGTCAGCCATACTCCCCGCTCTGGTCGGTCCTCAATCCGCTGATGGCTTTGGCTATCGTTCTGGGTGTGGCCGCTGCCTGGCGGTGCAAGCGGGCCGTGGCCGGGGAGGCCGAGGATGCGCCGGTTTCCCGGTCTTTCCTCATCGCCAACACGCTGTTCTTCGGTCTCCTGTTCTTCGGCATTCTGTACTTCTGGAACTGGTTCAACCTGCTGAGCCCCGGGTTTACGGCCATCCCCCCGGAAACCGTCACGCTCGTCTGGATCATTGTCGATGCCGCATTGCCGCTGTTGTGGGGGGCGACCGGGGTGGCCCTGGTCCGCGGGCAGGGCGCCGCGGCCTGACACAGCCGGCCCAGCCGGATTGACCGGGGAGACGTGCCTCCCTACCCTGCGGTGCACGAACCAGGAGGTTGCCATGCCCGCGTCAGATCCCATCGTTATCGCGTCCGCCGCCCGCACACCCATGGGAGGATTGCTGGGCGAGCTTGCTCCCCTGCCCGCCCCGAAACTCGGCGCCGCGGCCATCGAAGCCGCCCTCGAGCGCGGCAGGATGAAACCGGTGGACGTGGACGAAGTGATTGTCGGCAACGTGCTGCAGGCGGGTCAGGGCCAGGCGCCGGCCCGCCAGGCGAGCCTCGGTGCGGGTATCCCCGACAGCGTCGGCTGCACCACTATCAACAAGATGTGCGGATCGGGCATGAAGGCGGCCATGTTCGGACATGACCTGATTGCGGCCGGGTCGGCGGATGTGGTGGTCGCCGGCGGGATGGAGAGCATGACCAATGCGCCCCACCTGATGCTCGGCGTCCGCGCCGGCACCAAGATGGGCCCGGCCAGGATGCAGGACCACATGTTCCTGGATGGGCTGGAGGATGCCTACGAGCCGGGCCGGCTGATGGGCGCCTACGCCGAGGAAACCGCCAAACACTACCAATTCACCCGGGAGGCGCAGGACGAATTCGCCATCACGTCGCTTGAGCGGGCCCTCGCCGCAACGGACGCGGCGGCGAAAGAGATCACCCCGGTAACGGTCAAGACGCGCAAATCGGAAGAGACCATCGGGACCGACGAGCAGCCCCGAAATGCGCGGCCCGACAAGATTCCGACCCTAAGGCCTGCATTCGCCGAAGACGGCTCGGTGACCGCGGCCAATTCGTCGTCGATCTCGGACGGCGCCGCGGCGCTGGTTCTGATGAGCGAGCGCGAGGCGGAGAAACGGGGCCTGACGCCGCTCGCCCGCATTCTCGGACATTCCACTTACGCCGCCGAGCCGGCCTGGTTCACCACCGCCCCCATCGGCGCCATCAACCGGCTGCTGGAAATGCTCGACTGGACCAAGGAGGACGTCGATCTCTGGGAAATCAACGAGGCTTTCGCCGTGGTAACCATGGCGGCGATGCGCGATCTCGATCTCGACCGCGAAACGGTCAACGTCCGGGGCGGTGCATGCGCCCTCGGCCATCCCGTCGGCGCGTCCGGTGCGCGCATCATCGTCACGCTCCTGTCCGCCATGGCCGAGCGGGGCCTCAAGACCGGGATCGCCGCACTTTGCATCGGCGGCGGCGAGGCCACCGCCATGGCCTTCGAGCGGCTGAACTGATCCAAGGAAAACCGTCCGCTGCTGTTCGGTTGGCGGTCAGCACCGGGCGCCGGTTTGACCCCTCCCCGGCCCGGTCCTAGCATCACGGTAATTCATTGGGGTGAACGACATGACACAGACGTTGTCGGAGCTCGCCGACGAAGCCGAAGAAGCGGCGATCAAAGAGCTTGAGAACAAAATTTTTCTGCGCCAGAATCTCTACGCCCTGGGCCAAGGCGAACACGGGGATTACCGCCAGAGGGGCGGGCAGCTGACACCCGGCAGGACGGTCTTCATGGGTGACGATCCCCGCCTCCCGGCGATGCCCGATGAACCCGGCCTGCTTGACTTCGTCCGTTGCCGGTTCGCCATCGGCGGTCAGCAGCACCTGCTGCAAAGCGCCCGGCTGGCCCGCAAGAACGGCGTTTCCGGCAAGATGATCCTGGCCTGCCTGCTCCACGATCTGGCCGTCTCCAGCTTCATCCGCTCGGACCACGGCTATTGGGGCGCGGCGATGATCGGGCCCTATGTGGACGAAGAGGTCGCCTGGGCGATCCGCTATCACCAGTGCGTGCGGTTCTTCGCCGATCCCGAGAACGGCTACGAGTATCCCGAGCTCTATATCAAATTCTTCGGCGAAGGCTACGAGCCCGAGGACTACATCAAGCGTGATTACGAATACGCCCGGAACCACAAGTGGTACGGCGCGGCCCTGGAAATCTGCAAGAACGATCACTACGCCTTCGACCACAGCCTGGTCCTGGAGTGGGACGAGTTCGAGGACGTGCTGGAGGACCACTTCCACGCGCCCGAGGAAGGCCTCGGCAATGACAACACGTCGGCGTCGCACATCTGGCGGACCCTGCGGCGGCCCAGCAACGGGCTATAGGCCAAATCAAACGCAGTCCCGGGTCAGCCGGATTTGGGAACCGCGGAGATGATCACCGTCGCTTCGGCGATGGGGTACTCATCGGTGATGGTGAGATCGATCCGGGCGTCCATGCCGTCGGGAAGTATTTCGTCCAGCCGGGCCCGGGCGCCGTTGGTCAGTTCCATGGTGGGTTTGCCGCCCGGCAGGTTGACCACGCCCAGGTCGCGCCAGAAAACGCCTTTGCGAAAGCCGGTACCCAGCGCCTTGGAGCACGCTTCCTTGGCGGCGTAACGCTTGGCGTAGCTGGCCGCGCGGAGCCGCCGTTTGTCGGATTTCTTCCTTTCGATCTCGGTAAAGCAGCGCTGAACGAACCGGTCGCCGAACCGGTCGAGGGTCTTTTCGATCCGCCGGATGTCGATCAGGTCGTTGCCGATGCCGATGATCACGCGGTCCGGTCTCCGGCCGCGCTGGCCCGGGCGTTGTCCATCAGGGCGCGCATGCGTTTGATGGTGCTGTCGAGGCCGCCGAAAATGGCCTCGCCGATCAGGAAATGGCCGATATTGAGCTCGACGATGCTCTCGATTTCGGCAATGGGGCCGACCGTGTCGAAACCAAGCCCGTGGCCGGCGTGACATTCGAGCCTCAGCCCTTCCGCGTAGGCCGCCGCCTCGACGATCCGTTGAAGTTCGCGCGCCCGCCCGGCTCCGGCCGCTTCGCAGTAGGCGCCGGCATGTATCTCGATCACCGGGGCGCCGAGAGAAACGGCCGCGTCGAGTTGAGCCGGGTCGGCCTCGATGAACAGGGAGACCCGAATGCCGGCGCCGGACAATTCGCGGACGACCGGCGTCAACTGGTCGTGCAGCCGCCGGGCATCCAGCCCCCCCTCGGTGGTGATCTCCTCCCTCTTCTCCGGGACGATACACGCCGCGTGCGGCCTGTGGCGCAGCGCAATGTCGAGCATCTCATCCGTGGCCGCCATCTCGAGATTGAGGGGCAGATCGATCTCCGCCATCAGGCGCGAAATATCGCCGTCCGAGATGTGCCGCCGGTCTTCGCGGAGGTGGGCGGTAATCCCGTCGGCCCCCGCGGCGGCGGCCGCCGCGGCCGCCTTCACCGGGTCCGGATGCTCGCCGCCCCGGGCGTTCCTGATGGTGGCGACGTGATCGATGTTTACGCCCAGCCGCAAATACCGGCTCATGCTGTGTTCTCCGTCTGGCGTGCCTGCCGGTCGCGGCGGACGGCAAGTGTCTTTTTCCGCCGCGCCGCGCGGGCGGCCCGATATCCGCCGAGCAGCCCGCGAGCGATATAGTAGCTAATGATCCAGGCTACAATGGCGGTCGGGATGCTGCCGACCAACATGGCCCCGAAAACCGGCCAAGCGGATTCCTGGAGATACTGGAAATCGGCCTGCAACAGCGACTTCACCATGTTACCGAACAGAGCGGTGAAATTGGGGCTGCCCCCTTCCGGGTGTTCGCCGATACCCATGATCCGGCCGAGTTGGTAGGTCCAAACCCAAATGATGGGAAAGGTCCAGGGATTTCCCGCCAGGGTTCCGATCCAGGCGGCCAGGACGTTGCCGCGGGTGATCCAGGCCAGGAAGGCACTGGACACCAGGTGCAGTCCGACGAACGGCGTAAACGAGACCGCGGCCCCATAGGCAAAGCCGACGGCAATCGAATGGGGGCTGCCCTTCAGGCGGGCCATACGGTGGCCGAGATAGACCACGGTCCGCCGCCAGCCGATGGCCGGCCAAAATGCGTTCCGGATCTGATCTACCGGTGAGCGCCGATGTCGCCGCCGAAACATGCCGTATCTCTCCACCGGCCCGGAAGCCGGCCCCTCTATTCCAGTCCCTGATCAGCCCCGGGCGCGCTCGACGGAGTTGACCACCGGCGCGGCACGAAGCGCCGCGATTATATTTGTCAGGTGCTTCAAATCCCGCACCTCCACATCGATCGACATCTCAAAGAAATCGGTGCTTCGGTGGGTTATTTTCAAGTTTGAAATATTGCCGCCGTTGCGCCCGATGATCATCGACAGTTCGCCTAGTGTGCCGGGTTCGTTGGTCATCACCACTTCGATCCGGCCCACGTGCCCCGCGCCTTGCGCCACCTCTTCTTCCCACGACACGTCAAGCCAGCGTTCCGGCGTATCGACGAATTCCTCCAGGACCCCGCAGTCGATGGTGTGGATATTGACGCCCCGGCCCTTGGTGACGATGCCGACGATGCGGTCACCGGGCAGGGCGTGACAGCAAACCGCGAAGTGGACCGCCATCCCGGGGATCAATCCCTTGATCGGCACCGACCCGGCGCCTTCGGGCTTCAGCTTGTCGCGGACCTGCGACAGAGAAACGATGTTGTCCTCGTCGGCTTCGGCGCGCGCGCCCGGGAAGACCGCCTCGAAGACCTGCCGTGCCGTGAGATGGCCGGCGCCCACCTCGGCGCACAGTGCGTTCGGCGTATCGAGAGCAAATACCGTCAACACTTCGCCGAGCGCCTTGTCCGACAGCTCATAGCCTTCCTTGTCGAAGGTGCGTTCCAGGATGGCCCGGCCGAGTGAGGTGTATTCCTCCTGCTGCTTCATCCGCACGAACCGGCGGATGCTGGCCCGGGCCTTGCCGGTGACGACGAAGTTCTCCCACAGCGGCGACGGGGTCTGCGCGGCCGAGGTAATGATCTCGACCTGGTCGCCATTCCCGAGTTCCGTCCGGAGCGGCATGATCTTGCCGTTGATCCGCGTGCCGACGCAGGTGTCCCCGACCTCCGAGTGCACCGCATATGCGAAGTCCACCGGTGTTGCGCCGACGGGCAGCGCGATGACATCGCCCTTGGGCGAGAAGACAAAAACCTGATCGGGGAACATCTCGAGTTTTGTGTGTTCGAGAAAATCTTCCGGTGTCGCGGCGTGCTCGAGGATTTCCAGGAGTTCCCGCATCCAGCGGTATTGCCGCCCCGCGGTGCGATCCCCGCCCTGCTTGTAGCGCCAGTGCGCGGCGACGCCGAAATCGGCTATTTCGTGCATGTCCCGGGTGCGGATCTGAACTTCGATCCGCTGCTGGTGCGGGCCGATGACACCCGTATGCAGAGACTGGTAGCCGTTGGGTTTGGGGGTCGAGAGGTAATCCTTGAAGCGTCCCGGCACCACCGGATAGGTGCTGTGAATAATGCCGAGCGCCCTATAGCAGTCTTCGACGGTGTCGACGACGATCCGGAAGCCGATGATGTCGGCCAGTTGCTCGAAGGAGATGTTCTTGCGCTGGCTCTTTCGCCAGATCGAATAGGGTTTCTTCTCGCGGCCAATGACCTCGGCCCGCAGCTTCGACATTTGCAGGGTCGTCTTCAGCTCATCGATAATCCGGTCAACGATGTCGCCGCCCTGCTCGCGGAGGAAATCGAGGCGGGCGAGGATCGAGTCCCGTGCATCGGGATTGAGTTCGGCGAATGACAGATCTTCGAGCTCGTTCTGCAGTTCGTGCATGCCGATGCGTTCGGCGAGCGGCGCGTAAATCTCCATGGTTTCGAGGGCGATGGCGCGCCGTTTGTCGGGATCGCGGATGTGGATCAGCGTCCGCATGTTGTGGAGCCGGTCGGCCAGCTTCACCAGGAGAACCCGGATGTCCTCCGACATGGCGAGCACCAGCTTGCGAAAATTCTCCGCCTGCGAGGTGTGGTTCGATTGCAGTTCGATCTGGGTGAGTTTGGTGACCCCCTCGACCAACTGGGCGATCTCCTCGCCGAACTGCTCGGCGATATCGCCGCGGGTGGTGTCGGTATCTTCGATGGTATCGTGCAGCAGCGCGGTGACGATGGAATCGCCGTCCAGCTTGTAGTTGGTGAGGATGCCCGCGACCTCGATCGGGTGAGAGAAATAGGGATCGCCCGAGGCGCGCTTTTGCGAGCCGTGCGCCTTCATGGCAAACACATAGGCACGGTTGAGCGCGTCCTCATCGACCATCCGGTCGTAGGCGCGCACCCGTTCAACCAGCTCAAACTGACGGATCATGACGCTCCTCCAACGTCCCGTTGGGGAATCATGATAAATTTAAGCCATGAAGAAAAGGTTGCCCCGAAATTTAGTCTGGCGCCGATTCCGGGCGCAGGGGATCGGTCCCTAAGCGGAGACCGGCACATTAATCCTCATCGACGATGTCTTGGCCGCTGAAATCAGGGGCACCGGCCGCCGCCTCGCCGTCGCCGTCTTCCGCCGCCGCCGGCGAAACGGGTGCTGCACCTTTGACGTCATCCGCCGAAACAATTGCGGGTTCCATGGGCGGCATCAATTCGCCCGTATAGGCGTCGCCGGCGAGCAGCTCCATTTCTTCTTCTTCGAACTCTTCGACCTCGACGTGCTTCTGAAGACCCTTAACCAAGGATTCCTCGACCTCCCCGAGATCGATGGTCTCGTCGGCGACCTCGCGAAGCGCGACAACCGGGTTCTTGTCGTTGTCCCGGTCGACCGTCAGTTGTGCGCCCGATGACAATGCCCGCGCCCGGTGGGCGGCAAGCATCACCAGTTCAAACCGGTTGGAGACTTTCTCGATGCAATCTTCGACGGTAACTCGGGCCATTCAATGCTCTCCAGACAGATGACCGGCCGCGCAATCCGGGCCGGTCGATTCGAGGCGCAGAATATATATGCCGGAGGTTGACAAAGGCAAGTCATTCCCTGCGCCTGGCCCGGCCTCTGGAAGCGGTGATTTACTCAATGGGGATAATGACTTGTTCGTCATCCAGCGCGGCGAGCAGTTGACCGGCGGTTTGGCCCGATTGCGGGTGTCGCCATTCCGGGGCAATTTCCGCCAAGGGAAGCAGGACAAAGGCCCGCAACGCCATTCTCGGATGGGGCAGTTGAAGGCCATCGTCGGCGCGAACCAAACCATCGAAATCCAGCAAATCCAGATCGAGCGTCCGTGCGGCATTCGGCGCGCCGCGAACCCGGCCGAACTGCCTCTCGACCGACAACAGCGTTTGCAGAAGCGTTTCCGGCGTCATCTCCGTCGCGACCTCCGCGACGGCATTGACGAAGTCGGGCTGATCGGATGCCGGAACGGGCTCGGAGCGGTAAAACCGGGAAACCCGAACCGTCTCGGCGCCCAGCCGGGACAGCTGGTCGAGTGCCGCCTCGCAGCTCGCCCGAGGCGGACCCGCAGGGCTTGGAAGATTCGCGCCGAGACCGATGATTATCATGTCCGCTCCTGTACTATTGTGTCCGAAAAGTGGACATGCTGATATATCACGACTGTAGGGTCCCCGAACAAATTGTGCAGGGTTGGGATGTCGGTATACTTCCCGGGTTAGGGTGATCGATGTTTGTTATACCCTGGCCGGGGCAATTTTCCCTGAGAATGTGCATGAGATAAAATAAAAAAATAATTGATAATAAAGGATTTGTTATGAACTTTTACCCCCAGGAACGGATTGGGCTGTTCATTGACGGCTCCAATCTATACGCCGCTGCACGGGCGCTCGGTTTCGATATCGATTACAAGCTGCTGCTCAGGGTCTTCGCCGACCAGGGGCGGTTGGTGCGCGCGTTCTATTATACCGCCTTGGTCGAGGATCAGGAATATTCGCCCATTCGGCCGCTGGTCGATTGGCTCGACTACAACGGCTACACCATGGTCACCAAGCCGACCAAGGAGTTCACCGATACGGCGGGCCGGCGGAAGATCAAGGGTAATATGGATATCGAACTCGCCGTCGACGTGATGGAGATGGTCGAGCACCTGGATCATGTGGTGATCTTCTCCGGCGACGGTGATTTCCGCCGTTTGGTCGAAGCCACCCAGCGTCATGGCGCCCGTGTCACCGTTGTTTCCACGGTCCGCTCCAGGCCGCCCATGGTTGCCGATGAGCTACGCCGTCAGGCCGATTATTTCGTCGAACTCCTGGACCTCAAGGACGCCATTTCCCGGGACAGTGGTCCGCTTGAGGACGATGAATTTGGTCCTGAGTACGCCGACGACGACGATGAACCGGGCCCCGACGAAGAAGTTGCCGGCGCGGCCTAGGCCTGCTCCCATCCATAATTGCAATGACCGACGATATTGAACCTTCGCCGGATTGCGGGCTGTGTCCGCGGCTCGCGGATTTTCGTGCGGCCAACCGGACGGCCCACCCGGATTTCTTCAACCGGCCGGTCCCCGCCTTCGGTCCCCTGGGTGCGGAGATGCTGATTGTCGGGTTGGCCCCGGGGCTCAAGGGTGCCAACCGCACGGGCCGGCCGTTTACCGGCGACTATGCGGGCGACCTGCTCTATCCGACCCTGATCAAGTTCGGGTTTGCCAAGGGCCGGTTCGGGGCCGACCCCAATGACGGGCTGACGCTCGAGAACTGCCGGATTACCAATGCGGTCCGCTGCGTCCCGCCGGCCAATAAGCCGATCGGCGCCGAGGTGCGAGCCTGTGGGGAATTCCTCGCCGCCGAGATCACGGCGATGCCCAACCTCAAGACGGTTCTTGCGTTGGGCTCGCTGGCCCACGGGGCTATTCTTGCCTCCCTCGGGCTCAGGAAGAGCGCCTACAAGTTCGGTCATGCCGCTGAACATCCCCTGCCCGGCTACAGGCTGGTGAACAGTTATCACTGCTCCCGCTACAACACCAATACGGGGCGGTTGACCACCGAAATGTTCGAGGACGTCTTCCGGCTGATCGGGCAAAAGTCCCCAAGAGCGGATACGGAACGCCACCGGTGACTTCCGTGACCTCCGGGCGGCATTCAGGACTGGCGCGGCACGCAACAACAGTGGAAAACCACAATCCCCGAGGTTGATTGCCGTGACTCAAATCAACCGTAGAGACCAGCGAACCGGACCGCCCGATAGACGTCCCAGCCTTTCTTTTCATCCCGTTGATCGAGGAACAACTCGAACAACACCTCCGGATCGTCGTCGTGGGTTACCTCGACGATCCGCGCCGAACCGATTCCTCGGCTCGGGTCTTCCGAAACGCCGCCGTCCCCATCGCCGAGCAGTCCACCGAAGCAGGCCAGCACATTGCCGGTCACCGGCAGCACCTCGGCGCCGCAGATGAACGGGCAGTAGTAAGCCTCCTCACCTGGACCGCCGTAGGACCACACTTGCCGCACCGTCATTGCCTCCTCGTCGATGTCGTATTCGACGACGCGCGAGTAGTTCTTGCCGGCGGGCAGCTTCTCTTCGTAGGGCCGGGCCCTGTAGTTGCCGTTGTCGAACAGCATCAGCGTGCCGTGCGGCGTGATTACGGAGTTGTGCTGGTGGAACTGCCATTCCAGCGGGCCTTCGGGTTTCAGCACCTTGCCCGCCCAGGGTTCGCGCCAGCCGTCCGGGGTGCCGAGGATCCATTTCACCCGGCCCGAGGCGCGATCGATCTTGATCACCGCATCCTGGTGCCGGACCGAGAGGATCAGCGAGTCGTCCCGGGTGTCGTGGACCACGGCGTTGGCGTGGCTCCAATCGCAGGAATCGGGGATGCCTTTCTGCTCCCAGTAACCGCCGAGGGAGTCATAGCCGAAACGGTACGGATCGAGAATGTCCAGGAGCTTCCACTCGTTGAGCACCCGTCCCTCGCGGTTGAACTCCACCACCACGTCGCCGACCGCGTTGGCGGGCCGGGGCCGGGCGTTGGGGTCGGTCTCGCTTGCCGGGTAGTCCTGATACTCCCGCACCTCGATGGAGAGCACGAGGAAATTGCCGTCTTCGGTCTCGAATATCTCGTGGTGAAACCCTTCGGCATCGACAGGCACGGCGGTCCCGTCCCGGTGCAGATCGGGCCAGCGCCGGGCGGCGGCCCAGTGGTTCACCTGATTACCGAGCATGTCCAGTTCGACCGCCTTATGGTCGAAAGACAGATAGATGATGTTGCCGTTCCGCGCCCGGATGATGTCGCCGGTGGTATGGCCGACGTCCCGGTACCAGACCACTTCGCCCTCGGCGTCCACCGCGACGATGACGCCATAATATTTGGCGCCCGAGAACGCCGACTTGCGGACCCCGAAGACGGTGACGCCGGGTTCCATGCGGTCGGGCTTGCTGACCCTCGCCTCGAAAACCGGAAAATCCTCGGGCAAGGGATCGGTCTCGAATTCAAACACCTCGCCGCCTTCGATCCGCTCGCCGTATTCGCCGACGGCCGCCACGGTCAAGGTGTGCGCGCGGCCCGGCCGCATACCCAGGATGGCATGCTCATGCCGCGGCACGTATTCTTCGCCGGTGGGAATTTGCCACGTCCGGTCGCCGTCGCTGACCTCGATCTCGGCCCGGGCCGGCAGGGAGGTGGAGAAACACACCTGTCCGGCGAGCGGCGCGTGACCGCTCGGGTTGAGTTCGAAGGTCGGTGATTGAAAGAACGCCAGTTTGCCGGCGGGAAAGGCTAGAACGGCTACGGACATAAATTTCCCCTTGAGAGCCAACCCGGCCCTGCATATTTCACGGTTGATATACGTGATATGATATTAATCAACAATATGAAAATGGAATATTTTTTTCTTAAACAAAATCTTAATGTAAAATATATTCCCCTCCCAAACTCAGGGATTGGTTTACGCCCTACATGTGTTATACCCCGCGGCGTTTCGGGTCCCCTGAATTGAGTCTCCGGAGAAGTTCGTTGGAAGTCGTCTGCCTCGATATGGAGGGTGTCCTTGTCCCGGAAATCTGGATCGGTGTCGCCGAACGCACGGGGATCGAAGAACTTCGGGCCACCACCCGTGATATTCCCGACTACGATGTGCTGATGACCCGGCGGCTGAGGATTCTGGACGAGCATGGGATCAAGCTGCCGGTCATCCAGGAGGTGATCGCCGGGCTCGGCCCCCTGCCCGGCGCAAGGGAGTTCCTCGACGAACTCCGAACCCTGTTCCAGGTGGTGATCCTGTCGGACACGTTTTACGACTTCGCCGAGCCGTTGATGCGGCAACTGGACTGGCCGACGCTGTTTTGCCACCGCCTTACCATCGCCGACGACGGCCGGATCGCCGGCTACAATCTGCGGATGAAGGACCACAAGCGCGAGGCGGTCAAGGCGTTGAAGGCGCTCAACTACACGGTCTACGCCGCCGGTGACTCCTATAACGACATCACCATGCTGGGTGAAGCCGACGCCGGGTTTCTGTTTCATGCCCCGGACAACGTCATCGCGGAGTTTCCCCAATTCCCGGCCCGCGGCGAATTCGACGAACTGCTGGCGTCCTTTCGCGACGTGAGCCCGCGGTTCTAGGCCGCGCGGCCGCCCCATGCTCCAGATCAGCGGCCTTACCTACCGGATCGGCGGGCGGGTGCTTCTCGATCACGCCACGGTTTCCGTGGCCAAGGGACGGAAGGTCGGCCTGGTCGGACGCAACGGGGCCGGCAAGACCACGCTGTTCCGCCTGATCACCGGAGAGATTTCCCCGGATGACGGCGAGGTGTCGGTGCTCGGCCGGGCCCGCGTCGGAACCGTCGCTCAGGAGGCGCCCGGCGGGCCTGAGAGCTTGCTCGACACCGTGCTGGCGGCGGATGCCGAGTTGGCCGCACTGACCGCCGAAGCCGGGACCGCGACCGATCCTAATCGTATTGCCGAGATCCATACCCGGCTTGCCGACATTGACGCCCATACCGCCCCTGCCCGGGCGGCGGCGATCCTTGCCGGTCTCGGCTTCGACGAGGCGGCGCAACAGCGCCCGTGCGCGGAATATTCGGGCGGCTGGCGGATGCGGGTGGCGCTTGCCGGCGCGCTGTTCGCCCGGCCCGATCTGTTGCTCCTCGACGAGCCCACTAACCACTTGGACCTTGAGGCGACAATGTGGCTTGAGAGTTATCTCGCTTCCTGGCCGGGCACCCTGGTGGTGATCAGCCACGAGCGAACGCTCCTGAACCAGGTCGCCGACGGGATCGTTCATCTGCACGGTCGGAAGCTCACCGCTTACGGCGGCGGCTATGACACCTTCGAAAAGACTCGCCGGGAAAGGCTGGCCCGGGAAGCCGGCCTACGCGCCAAGCAACTGGCGGAACAGCGCCGCATCCAGACCTTCGTCGACCGGTTCCGGGCCAAGGCCACCAAAGCCCGTCAGGCCCAGAGCCGCCTCAAAATGCTGGCGCGGATGGAACCCATCGCCTCGGTCATGGAGGAGCGCACCGCCACGTTCGAATTTCCCAATCCGGATCCCGCACCGCCACCGCTGATCACCATGGATGAGGTTGCCGTCGGCTACGACGGGAAAGCCGTGTTGGGGGACCTTGATCTCCGCATCGACATGGAGGACCGGATCGCACTCCTTGGCGCCAACGGCAACGGCAAGTCGACCCTGGTCAAGCTGCTGGCGGGACGGCTCGATTGTCTGGACGGCAAGATGCGCCGCCCCAGGAAACTCAAAGTCGGTTATTTCGCCCAGCACCAGGCCGACGAACTCGACCTGAAGGTGACACCCCTGGTGCTGGCGGCCCGGGCCCTGCCGGATGCCACCGAGACCAAGGTGCGCGCCCACCTCGGGCGTTTCGGTTTCGGCGCCGATAAGGCGGAAACTAACGTCGCCGACCTATCGGGCGGCGAGAAAGCCCGGCTGCTGTTCTGCCTGATGAGTATCGAAGCACCCCACATTCTGCTGCTCGACGAACCCACCAACCACCTGGACGTGGATGCCCGCGAAGCCCTCGCGCACGCGGTCAACGCCTATCAGGGCGCCGTCGTACTGGTGAGCCACGATCCTCACCTGGTGGAGATCGTCGCCGATGAACTGTGGCTGGTGGAGGATGGCGGCTGTCAGCGGTTTGATGGCGATCTCGGCGATTACCGCCGCCATCTGATTGAGCGCACCCGGACCGCAAAAAGGGCGCAAAACGGTGATGCCCCCACCATCAGCAGGAAGGATGAGCGCCGCGCCCGCGCCCGGGCGCGTGAAGCGACCGCCGATCTTCGTAAACAGGCCAAAGAGGCCGAAAAACGGCTGGAGCGGCTGGGCCGACAGCGCGCGGAGATCGAGACCGTTCTGGCCGACCCCTCCACTTATGAGGGTTCGACCGCCGACATGCTGGAACTGGGCAGGAAGCTGGCGAAGATCGACAATGAGATTTCCGCCGCCGAAAGCGCCTGGCTGGAGGCCGAAGAAGCGCTCGGCCGTTGAGCCGCGGCCGGCCCTTCTTCGGGTCTCGACGATCTTGGCCTGATCCCCGAGCCGTTTGGAGATCGAAGCCGGGATCCGGTTGACGAGACGGGGCCGGATTTTCCAGGACGCCCCCGAAAACCGGATGAAGAAGCGGATTGCCCATTTGGGTTCTCTATTGTTGCTTGTGACGCCAACCCCGGAAGGCCACCATGCGTCCGGAGTTCATAACCGCTTGCCGGGCGGCCAACAGCCCGCACCGAGCATCCTAGTGAGGAAGAGAAATGATCGATCTTTACAGCTGGCCGACGCCCAATGGTCACAAAGTCCACATCATGCTGGAAGAACTTGAGATGCCCTACAACCTGATTCCGGTGGATATCGGGAAAGGCGCCCAGTTCGAACCGGAATTCCTCAAGATCAGTCCAAACAACAAGATTCCCGCCCTGGTCGACCCGGACGGCCCGGATGGCGGGCCGATTACCGTCTTCGAAACCGGCGCCATGCTGATCTATCTCGGCCATAAGACCGGCAAATTCATTCCCCCATCGGGGAGCGCGGCCCGCTTCGACGTGGTGCAGTGGCTTATGTTCCAGATGGGCGGCATCGGCCCCATGTGCGGCCAGCAGAACCACTTCAACAATTATGCCCCGAACCTCACCGATGAATCCCAGCTCGCCTATTCCCAGGCCCGCTACGACAATGAAGTGGCGCGGCTCTACAACGTGATGGACGGCCGGCTTGGCGAGACCGCCTATCTCGGCGGCGCCGAGTACAGCATCGCCGATATCGCCACCTTCCCCTGGGTGCGAAACCACGAACGCCGCAAAGTGGACATCGACGGACTCCCCAACGTGAAGCGCTGGCTGGATGAGATCGAGGCGCGGCCGGCCGTGCAAAAGGGCATGACGGTCCTCACCGACGTCAGCACCGAGGGCAAGGGGCCGTCCAAGGAGGCCCTCGAAAACATGTTCGGTGCCACCCAATACGAGAGGCGTTAGACGGACCGAACCAATCAGTCAGGGCTCCGGCATCAGGGCTCCGGACGGTCCGCGGAGCGGGCTTTTTTCGCCAATTCGCAAAAATGGGATATTTAGCCGGGCGAGATTGAGCTAGACTTTTTTCCAATAGATTCGATCGGGAAAACCCCGAGGCAGTTACAGGGAGAAATTTCATGCTCAAACGCAGTCTGTTTACCGGCACCATCTTGGGGGCAGTAATGGCGGTGGCCGCCGGACCCGCTTTGGCGCAAAAGAAGGACAACACCGTCCGCGTCGCATTTTTCGACCCCATCTCGATGATCGATGCGGTCTACGACCCAAAGCCCGAAACCGGCTTCACGACCAACGCCATTTACGACCGTCTGATGACTTATGATTCCGCCGCCGGTAAATTCCGGCCGCGGATCGCGGAATCGTGGACCCGTGTGAACCCGACGACTTATGAGTTTAAGCTCAAGAAAGGTCTGAAGTTCCATGACGGTTCCGGCCTCGACGCGGACGACGTGGTTTATTCGGTCAATTTTGTCGCCGACCCCAAGGTGCGGTTCCGCATCAAGTCCCGGTTCCTTTTCATCAAAGGGGCCGAGAAAATTGACCAGCACACCGTCCGCATCACCACCAAGCGGCCTTCGGTCGCGGCCATGATGCGTTTCGCGCGCTCGATCTCCATTTATCCCGCCGACGTTCACGGCGCCCTGGCGAAAAAGAACACCTTCGGCCGCAACCCCGTCGGGTCCGGTCCCTACCGGGCGGCGATGGTGGACCCGGAAAAGGGCATCGTGCTGGAGCGGGTGGATAACTATCAATTGGCCGCCGACTACCGCCCGGCGGGCAAGGTGAAGCGCTTCGTGATCAAGCAAATCCCGTCCGTCCAGACCCAGGTGGCCCAACTCCTGACCGGCAATTTGGACATGATGTTCCGGGTGCCGAAGGATCAGGTGGACAATTTGCGCAACAATCCCAACTACGGTTTCACCGCCCAGTCCAAGGGTCTGTTGATCGCTTACCTGCTCCTCGACGCGGCGGGACGTTCGGAGAACCCTGCGCTCAAGGACATCCGGGTCCGCAAGGCGATTATGCACGCGGTCAACCGGCGGGCGATCCAGACGACACTGATCGCCGGCGGCAGTGATGTACCGATGGTCGAATCCATGTGTTTCCGCAATCAGGCGGGGTGCGACTATTCCGCCCGTCTGCCCGAGTTCAATCCGGCCAAGGCCAAGCAGTTGCTCGCCGAGGCGGGCGTGAGCGATCTGCGCCTCGAGATCACTTCGGTGACGACGGCCCCGGCGGCGGTTCCGCAAGCTATCGCGGGCTATTTGCGGGCCGTCGGGATCAAGGCATCGGTCACCCGGCTCCCCTTCCCGCCTTATCGTAAGAAGCAGGCTCAGGGCAAGATCCAGGCATTGGTGAACCCATGGGCATCGGGCGGGCTTCCCGAGGTGGAGAGCACGGCCAACTTTTTCTTCGCGCCGGGCGCGCGGAACTATTCCCGCGATCCGGTGATCACCAAGCTGGCACAGCAAGGTGCGAGCACGTTTGATCCCAACGCCCGAAAGGAAATCTACAAGCAGCTCTTCGATCGCGTGACGGAACAGGCCTATATCATGCCCGTGGCGACGACGCCGCCGGTGTTCGTTCACGCAAAGGATCTGCACATCAGTGAGGTCGGCTCCGACGAGACCTATGGCGCGCTTCCCAACCAGATTTGGTGGAAGTAATTTGCCAAAAAGCCAAGGAAACCGGCCCTTTAGGGCCGGTTTTTTTGTGGCTTGGCAGTGGTGAAACCGGATGACAGCATGAGGCATGCTTTCCGACAGGGTCGTCACCTGGATCGTCTTCGCCGCCGTTCTCTATCTCGTCCTGTTCGTCGGCGGGGTCGGGCTGATCGCCATGGTTAGCGGTGCCGGTGGAGACCCCAACGATCCGGTCTTGGTGGCCCGGGGCGAGGTCTTGTACGGCGAGCACTGTGCCGCTTGCCACGGGACCAATCTGGAGGGCCAGCCCAACTGGGAGACCCGGAATGCCGACGGCACGTTTCCCGCGCCGCCGGCGGACGGGACCGGTCATGCCTCGGAACATTCGGACCGGCAATTATTCGAGGTGGTGCAGTTCGGCGGCGCCCGGTTTTCGCGGCCGGGAGTCAAGAGCGCGATGCCGTCCTTCGAGGATAAGCTGGAAAGCGCCGATATCTGGGCGATCTTGGCATTTATCAAAAGCCGTTGGCCCGAAGAGGTGCAGAAGAAACAGCAGACCCGAGGCTTATTCTCGGGCCCGCATCTTCACTGAGTTACTTCAGGTCAATTCCCGCCCCGATGACGGCGACGGCCGCCGTGCCGGCGGCGGTGGCCGCGAACGCCTATCTTGCGGGCGGCTTCGATTTCCCCGTCGAGTTCGCCGGCGGCGATGGCGGCGATGACGTCGCGATAGAATGCCTCGAGGCCCGCGACATCGCCGACGCGAAACGCCTTGCCGCCCGAAAACTGCATGGGCCGGGTGCCGAAGCGGACGTGGGTATAGATCTCCCCGTCCTCGTGGACGAACCACCACGGGCTCAGCGGGCGGCCGCGCGGGTCCTTGGTGTCCGGGTCATGCAGCAGCGCGATCTGGTGCTCCAACCGTTTGGTCAGTTTCTTCTTGGCGATCGACAGTCCGTCCCGTTGCAGGGTCCGGCCGATATCCGCGGTCTCATATTTGTCGAGCAATCCCAAGTTGATGTCTCCTTGCGTTTAAGTGAACAAATTAGTGATCATATGATAGTGTGCAGGTATGTTTCAACCAAGCGGTCCCGATCGGTCCGTTGGACACCCGTCCGGGTCTCACGCCACTCCCTGCGAAGGCTTGTATCCCAGTGTTCAGGCGGAAACAGGGATGTCGGCCGGTTGTCAAACAGCCGGGTGAAAGTATCAATTATGAACATTTATATCTCCATATTAGTGACTTATATTAGTGACTATATATTGTCTTTTCACGAGATACAAGTCTTTTTAGTGCACCACTAAGTGATGCCTGTCTCCGACGGCGCCCGAAACGAAGACCGGCCTAGCCCGCATTTCTCACCACGGTCACGGCCTGCGTCGCGTCCAGGCGGTCGATCCGCCAGGAGCGGCCCGAAAAGCGTAGCGGCGACTACGGTTGAGGGCCGCGACGCCGCGGGCGGGTGCCGAGGCGCGACCCGAAGGGCGGCGCTGTCTGGTCGACAGCGTGCGTCGAGGCGCTTGCCCGATGTCACCGCATCGCGCGGCGCGCCTCTCCTGCTCCGCCGACCAGACAGCGCCGCGCAGACCATGACCCTGGTGAGAAATGCGGGCTAGCCGCCGGCCACGACCTCGGCCACCGTATGTTCCATGAGGTTGCGCAGTACCTGGCGGGCCGTCTTGGCGCCGCGCCGGGTGACATCCAACTCCCGGAAAATAAACCGAAAATCCCGAATCAACGTGAGCACCGCGCCACTTGGCAGACGGCCACGGAACGGTTTGCCTTCATTTGTCGTCAACGGGATGACCCGGCCATAGGCTTCGGGGGTGAGGATACGAAAGCGGGTCCATTTGCCTGCCCCGCCGCGGACGCCGCCGTTGAGGGCCAGGGTCAGGCCGCGCACCTCCGGATGGGTCTCGATGGCGCGGGACCCGCTGAACGCCCGCACAGCCAGATAATGCGCGGCGCAGTATTCGATATCCGGGAGATTGATGGTACCGAACGTCCAGGTCTCACCGACGCCGATGGTTTCGGCGGCCGAGTGCACCAGTTGAAACGGCGACGGGGTCCCGCCATGACCGGCCTGTGCACGACCGATACCGAGTACCGCGTGCAGCGCGGCCGGCGCCCGGGTGTTCCGGGAGGTCTCCTCGCACGGCACCAAAGCGACGCTGAAGTTGGTAATCGCGGCCTTGTCGAGACGCACCGGCCCCATCGCGCTGTCGAACTCTGCGCCGTTCAGGTTGGGGATCGGGTCCTTCCACGCCAATTTTATGACGATACCCGGGGTGGCGGGAGACGAACCCTGCTGAGCGACCGCTGCCGCCGGAACCAATAGCCCGGCGGCCGCGATCAATGGGGCGAGACGCTTCAGTTGCCGCCCTCTCCATTCAGGATGTCGGCGAGGTTTTTAAGGCCCGCCCGGCCGCCGTCATCGGGCTCGATGCGCCCGCCCTCTCCCGGCCGTCCACCGAGCGTGGCGAAATCGGGCCGCCCGCCGCCGCGGCGCGGTGGGCCAAATCCGCCGGGGCCGCCGGGTCCGCCGCGCCGCCGCTCACCGCGGGGGCCGCCGCCACCCGGGCCGCCCCGGCGGTTGCCGCGGGCACTCGTGTCCCGGGGCGCGCGGGTATTGGCATTGCCTTCCAGCTGCGGCTCACCGGCGTAGCAGGCCAGCGAATAGGGAAACCTTTCGGTGAAGAAATAGGCGTACCCGCCGCCCGGCAACTTCTTGCCGTTGCATTCGTCGAGGTCGCCGTAGCCGGGCTCATAGCGATTCGCCTGCCAGGCGTTGGCGTCGGGCGCGCCGTCGATCAGGCGATAGCTGGAGCGCAGCTTGATCTTGGCCTTGCAGTTGCGGGCCAAGCAGATGAACGGGCTGACGATGGGATAACCGTCAAAGGCGTAGCCCAGGACCTGGCCGACGGACCCGTTCTTGTCCACCACCAGGCAGTTCGGCCGGGCGTGATAGTGATAGAAACCGCGCGCCGTGTGCCCGTTGCAGAAATCGAGAATGCCGCGGGGCATCGGATCGCCCCATCCGTGTCTGGGCGACTCGTTGGCCGAGAAGATGGGGATGCCGTTGACCGCCACCCCGATCGGGCCCAGCAGCGGCACCCGCTGGCGCTCGCCTGCGGCAAGCCGCGGCTTGCGGGGAATGCGGTAGGTTTTGTTGCGCACCGCCAGATCCGTGGGGGTGATTTGCACATATTCATAGTTGATGATCGAGTTGGTGCGGACGGTGATGAAATCATCGTCGCACGTCACGTCGAGCCTCGGGTTCTCGTAGCGGCCGTTGTGGCTGAAGGTGGAAACATCGACGAAGTGACGCCGCTCCTTGCAGCCGTCGACGGCACTCATCAGCTTGATGCCGGTTTGCGCCTGGGCCGGGTTGGACAGCCCGAGGAGCAGCATCGAAGACGCGGCCAGCGAAAATAAACCAAATAATTTCAATGAATTGTGCATCCAATATTCCTTGGCGGGACATGCTCGCGAAATAGCGGGCTCACGTCGTCAAACGCAGTCTAACGGCGAATCCGTCGCCGGGCCAAGGCCGGATCCGTGACGGAATTCGTCGTCACCGCGGCCACAAGATCGCCTGGGTGCAGCGGAAATGAGCGATCGGTTTATCGCTGCCTTCGGGCGTCACGACGCAATCCCAGACCTGGGTGGTGCGGCCCCGGTGCACCGGTGTCGCCGCGCCGGTGACCACGCCTTCGGTCGCGGTGCCCGTGTGATTGGACTTGAGCTCGTCGGTGGTGAAACTCGCCGCCCCCTCGGGCAGGCTGATGATGGTCGCGTAGCCGGTCAGCGTATCGGCGAGCGCCACCACGCTGGCCGCATGAAGAAAGCCGTTCGGCGCCAGCAATCCGTGACGGACCGGCATCCGTCCCTCGAAGCGATCCCTATCCACTCGCGTAATCTCCACGCCCGCGGTTTCCGGCAGATGGTTCTTGCCGAATTCGTTGAACTGCTCGGGCGTGGTGAAGGTCCGGGGGTCGACCCCCAATTTTTCCCAATGGCCCGTGGATTTCCGGTCACTCATCGAATCCCCCTCTTCCTTAGCCCCGCTCCCGCATCAGCCGGGCCTGATCCCGCTTCCATTCCCGCTCCTTGATCGACGCCCGCTTCTCGAACTTCCGCTTGCCCTTGGCGAGGCCGAGCTCGACTTTGGCAATGCCGCGGCGGTTGAAGTAGATCAGGAGCGGCACCAGGGTCATGCCCTCGCGGCTCACCGCACCCGTCAGCCGGCGCAATTCCTTTTTATGTACCAACAGCTTACGGGGGCGGCGGACTTCATGGGGCGTGGCCGCGGCGGCGTATTCCGAAATATGCGCGTTGACCAGATAGAGCTCGCCGCCGTCGTCGGAGGCATAGCTTTCTTCGATGCTGGCGCGGCCCTCGCGCAGTGACTTTACCTCGCTGCCGACC
Source organism: Rhodospirillales bacterium (assembly GCA_965213765.1). Taxonomy (GTDB): domain Bacteria; phylum Pseudomonadota; class Alphaproteobacteria; order Rhodospirillales; family UBA2165; genus JAJDXO01. The sequence continues at coordinate 161,400 of OZ243926.1, forward strand.
AGCTGGATTCCCGCCTCCAGGGTCTCCTCGATGAAATAGTCGTGCCGCGCCTTGCGATTGCGGGCAGCGATATTTCCGGTGTCTTTGGGTTTCTTGGCCATGGTTCACGGGGCTCGCAAGGTCCCCGATCGCCCGGGCACCCGGTTCAGTGCCGTTGCGCGGCGCTCAATTCAGCAGGCCGGCGCTTCGGAGCGCGCCGGAGACCGCTTCCTTGCTGCTATCGGCGATCTCGGTCAGCGGCTGGCGGGTCTCGCGGCCGCAGAGGCCCAAAAGTTCGGCGGCATACTTCACCGGTCCAGGGCTCGATTCACAGAACAGCGACGAGTGGACCGGCATCAGCCGGGATTGCATCTCCAGGGCCTTGGTGATGTCGCCGTCCCGCCATGCGCGCTGCATTTCATAGCACTGGCGCGGTGCGATATTGGCGGTGACGGAGATGCACCCCTGCCCGCCGGCGGCCAGAAACGGCACCGCGGTGCCGTCTTCACCGGACAGCTGAATGAAATCGGGTCCGGCGGCCAGCGCCGTCAGGATCGGCCGGTTCAGGTCGCTGGTCGCGTCCTTGACGCCGCGGATATTGGGCAGCTTGGCCAACTCGGCCATGGTCTCGACGGTCATATCGATGACGCTGCGGGGAGGAATGTTGTAGATGATGATCGGAATATCCACCGCGTCGTTCACCGCCTTGTAATGGGCGTGGAGCCCGGCCTGGGTCGGCTTGTTGTAATAGGGCGTGACGATCAGCGCCGCGTCGGCGCCGGCGTCCTTGGCGTGCCGGGTCAACTCGATGCACTCCGCGGTGGCGTTGGAGCCCGTTCCGGCGATCACCGGAACCCTGCCCGTCGTCTCCTCGATGCAGATTTCCACCACCCGGCGGTGTTCTTCATGGCTGAGGGTCGGCGATTCGCCCGTAGTGCCGCAGGGTACCAGGGCCTCGGTCCCTTCTTCGATCTGCCAATTGACGATTTTGCGGAACGACTCCTCGTCCACCGAACCGTTCTTGAATGGCGTGATCAGCGCCGTGATTGAGCCCTCGAACATGTTGCTCTCCCTAAGGATTTCAGGCGGAACATACTCCCGGCCGGTCGACGGAGCAAGCAAGCGCGGCCGTCGGGAGACGGCGCCCGGGATGCGGCAATTCCGTATTCGATGGGATGGATCGCTTGCCCGGCCGAGGCGACGCTCATAGAATCAACCCGACCTTGGGCAAATATGGGGACCCTCTTGCGGAGGCTGACTTTCGGTGTCGCGGTTCTCGCGGGCGCGTTGCTTTATGGCGGCGCTTACGCCGGTGAACTGACCCGCCAGGAAATCAAAGCGGCGAAAGAGGCGTTTAAGCTCGCCGAGCGGAAGAAGTGGCCCGGGGCGAAAAAGGCCGCCGCGGGCGTCTCGGACCCGTTGCTCACCAAGGTATTCCGTTGGCGGTATTACGCGGCCGCCGGTTCCGGCGCCAAATTCGGCGAGATCGCCGCTTTCATCAAGGCCAATCCCGATTGGCCGTGGCTCCGTATCCTGCGCCGCCGGGCGGAGGAAGCCATGACCGCTTCCACGCCTGACGAAGTGGTGATTGCCTGGTTCTCGGATCACCGGCCGATTACCTCTGATGGCGGCATCCGGCTCGCCGCCTCGCTCCTACGCCGGGAACAGACCGGCAAAGCGAGGCAGGTCATCCGGGAAACCTGGATCAAGGGCAATTTCGGCGCGCAGCAGGAACGCCGGTTCTACCGGGCGTTCCGGCGCCATCTGACCCGCGAGGATCATTTGGATCGCCTGGATCGCCTGCTTTGGGCCGGCCGCTACTACCCAACCCGCCGCATGTACCGGCGGATTCACAAGGATTACCGGGCGCTTGCCGAAGCCCGTTTGGCGCTTCGCCGCATGCGGGGCGGTGTGGATGGGGCGATCCGACGGGTGCCGGCGGAACTGCGGCAGCATCCGGGCCTGGTTTATGAACGTCTTCGCTGGCGCCGCCGCAAGGGGCGCGATATGGATGCCCGCGCCCTGCTCGCCGATCCGCCGGACGATTTGATCCGTCCCGACATGTGGTGGCGGGAAAAATCCATCCTCGCCCGCCGGGCTCTCAGGTCCGGCCATATCTCCGAGGCCTACGCCATGGCGCGCAGCCACTCAATGTCATCGGGTGCGGGATTCCTCGAGGGCGAATGGATGGCGGGATGGATCGCCACGCGCTTCATGGGCGATCATGCCGTCGCGTTCAAGCACTTCACCACCGTCTATCGTGAAGCCAACTTCGCCATCAGCCGGGCCCGCGGCGCCTATTGGGCGGGCCGTGCCGCCGAAGAACTCGGTGACGACGAGCGGGCCGGTTTCTGGTTCCGGACGGCGGCTGAATATCCGATGACCTATTACGGCCAGCTTGCCGCCGCCCGCCATTATCGCGACGGCAATCTGCGTATGCCGCCGGAGCCCCATCGGGACGTGGTCGAGAACGGCGGGTTCCTGGATCACGAACTGGTTGTTGCCGTGCACCGGCTGACCGAAGCCGGCTTGCCGGGTGAGATAGATCCGTTCATCCGCAGACTGAACGAACTCGGCGAAACCCCCGGCTGGCGGGCACAGGTGGCGGCACTGGCACGGGATCGCGGCCGCCGCGACTTGGCGGTGCTGGCGGCCAAAAAGGCCATCCGCGAAGGCGTCAACCTCGCCGGTGCCGGGTTCCCGCGCCTGGATGCGCAATTGCGCCCGGACCTGGAAGATCCGCTGGTGCACGCTTTGATCCGTCAGGAAAGCGCGTTTAACCACGAGGCTATTAGTCACGCCGGGGCACGCGGCCTGATGCAACTCATGCCGGCGACAGCGAAGCGCGTGGCACGGCAGATGGCGGTACCGTATAAGCCGGGCAAACTGACCCGCGACATCGGCTACAATCTGAATATCGGCCAGAAATACCTCGCCGATATGATCGCGAAATTCGACGGTTCCTACATCCTGGCCCTGGCGGCCTATAACGCCGGGCCCCGCCGCGTCCGGCGGTGGGTCCTCGAAAACGGCGACCCCGGCGACCCCGCGGTTGATCCCATCGACTGGGTGGAGATGATCCCCATCGGCGAGACCCGCAACTACGTCCAGCGGGTGATGGAAAACCTCCACGTTTATCGGGCCCGTCTCGCGGACGAGGAATTGGCGTTCAATCCCGAAGACGACCTCCGTCGTTGAGCCTGTCCGTTTGATACCCGCTCCGCCTTTCACCGCCCCGACGCGAGCCGATATTCTGGCCGCGGCCGGCCGCCTGGACGGGGCGGCGGTGCGCACCCCGCTGCTGGAGTCCGACCGTCTCAACGATCGGCTGGGCGGCAGGGTCCTGCTCAAGGCCGAGTGCCTGCAACGGACCGGCTCGTTCAAATTTCGCGGAGCCTACAATTTTCTTTCCCGGTTGGAGGACGACGAAAAGGCCAAGGGCGTGGTCGCCTATTCCTCCGGCAATCACGCCCAAGGCGTGGCCCTGGCGGCACGGTTGCTGGGGGTCTCGGCTGCCATCGTCATGCCGTCGGACGCGCCCGGGATCAAGATTGCCAATACCAAATCCGATGGCGCCGAGGTCGTGCTCTATGAGCGTTCGGACGGCAACCGGGTGCAGGTGGCGCGGGCCATCGTCGAGGAGACCGGCCGCGCCCTCGTCCCGCCTTTCGATCATCCCTGGATCATGGCGGGCCAGGGAACCGTCGGCCTGGAGGTTGCGGATCAGATGGCCGCGCTCGGCATCGAGCCCGATCTGATGATCGTGCCGACCAGCGGGGGCGGCCTCGTCGGTGGCTGCGCGTTGGCGCTCGAGGAGCCCTATCCCAACCTGGCGCTCCACACGGTAGAGCCGGACGGATATGACGACAGCGCCCTGTCCTTGGCGGCGGGCGAGCGGGTCGAGATAACACCCCCCGGCCCTTCGATTTGCGACGCGCTGCTGCTGGAAATCCCGGGCGCTCTCACCTTCGAAGTCAACAAGAACCGACTGGCCCCCGGTTACAGCGTCAGCGACGCCGAGGCCGGTGCCGCGGTGGCCGCGGCCTTCTACGATCTCAAGATCGTCCTTGAGCCAAGCGGGGCCACGCCGCTGGCCGTTCTGCTATCCGGCAAGGAAAAGCTCGATGGCCGCACCGCCGTGCTGGTGGGTTCCGGCGGCAACGTGGACCCCGGGCTGTTCAAACAGTTACTGGACTGAGTTATTCGGCGGCGGCTTCGGCGGGTTCCTGATGCTTTGGCGCCGCCTCAGCTATTGCCTTACCCTTGAGGATATTGATCCCGCCGTCGGCGTCCAATTTGCCGGCGGTCCCGGCCTCGATGCGGCGGCAATGGGCTTCAAGGTAAGCCCCCTGCTCGATCGCCAGGCTCTCATGCAGGATGTCGCCGAGCACATGGGCCGTCTTGGCAAGCGACACCGCCCGGGCACGGATTTGACCGGTCACCCGGCCATGGACCCGGCAGGTGTCGGCGACGATTATGCCGTTGACCTGAGCGGTTTCGCCGACCACCAGCACATCGGATTGGATATCGCCTTCCACGATACCGTCGACCTGGATCTCGCCGGAACTGACGAGGTCACCGACGACCTTGAGATCGTTCGAGAGAATGGATGGCGGCGCGGGTGACTTGGGCGCGGGTGTCTTGGGCACGGGTGCCTGTCGGCGTCCTTCGTCCCGGTTACCTTTGGTGAACATATCTGCCAGCCCTGATAAATTTCCAGGGATTCCGGGGCCTGCCGTTCACATGAAGTTCGTAGTGCAGGTGGGGCCCGGTGCTGCGGCCCGAATTTCCCAGAAGCCCGATCTTGTGGCGATACTCCACCTTTTGCCCCTTTTTCACAAGAATCTTGTGGAGATGGCCATATCGGGTCTCGAGGCCCTGCCCGTGGTCGATAACTACCAAACGGCCATAGCGGCCCTTGTATGCGGCATATGTCACGATTCCGGCCGCGGTGGCGTAGATCGGCGCCCTGAGGCGGCTGGTCATGTCGGTACCGTAATGCATGGCCCAGCGGCGGTTGATGGGGTCGCGGCGTTTTCCGTAGTGGCTGGAGACCGAATAGAAGTCGAGGGGCGGCTGCAGCGGCAGTTGGTACATCAATTCCTGTAGGTCATCCCAGCGGGCGAGCTTCGAATCCAGGGTCTCCAGCTTGGCCTTGAGGCGCAATGCCGGTTCGCTGTCCGGTATGGCCGCGATGACCGGGCCGCCCTGTCCGCCCTGCCCTTTCCGCTCCTTGATATCGGCGCGGGCCAGGAGAGTCTCGACGTTGAGGCCGGTGCGCACCAGAACGTTCTCGATACTTTCGATGTTGTCGGTCGTGGTCTCGGTCAGGCGAGCGACGATATCCTTTTCCGATTCGTGGAGGTCGGCGAGTTCGCGCTTGAGGTCTTCGACGATACCTTGCAACCGATCGCCCCGAGACCGGGCTTCGTCACGATCGTTAATCGCCTGCTCCAGGTCCGTGGCGACGACGTTCAAATTGCCCATGAGTTCGAAGTTGTAGGTGTTGAGCGCGTGCATCTCCCGCTCGATTTCATCCAGCCGCGATTTGAGGGCCGCGCGCATGGCAACCAACTGCCGGTGTTTGCTTTCCCGGTCTTCGCGCCTGGTTTCCGCTGATTTCAGGTTTTTCTGAAGGGTCGCATTGGTCTCCGCCAGATTCAGCATCAGACCGTGGTTTTTCTCAAGGTCGCGAGTCAGGGCCGAGACTTTGTTTTGATAGTCGGAAACCTCGTTCAGGAGGCTGCGATAGGACAGCCGGGCATTGAGGATTTCATTGTCCTTGGCGGTAACGACTTTGTCGTGGACGAAGTAGTTCACCGAGGCGAAGGCGGCCCAGCCGCCGAAGATGGCCAGTGCCGCGGCAGCACTCAACTGGAGACCGCTTGAAATTCGGAAGAACCGGACGCGGGCGTCGGTCCGGAGCATGATTTCACGCCGAGGGAAGACCCGGCGGATCGAGGCCGCCGCCGAACGGCGATAATCGCTCAATGTCGAACCCTCGCGTAGGCCCATGACCCCCTCGTTTCACCCCAATTCTGGTCTAACCTTATCGATCGAAGCACGGTCCGGCGGGCCTCCCGACACTATCCGCGCCCTGATTTGGTTGCAAGAAATATCAGCCGGTTTCCGCGCTTTCCGGGATTAATTTTGTCGTCATGCCGCCCAATGGATGCGATCCAGGGGTGTTCACCGTAGTCGGCGCGGATTTGAGCCGCTAGTCTCGCACCGGCAATAGAAGAGGCCGGGGTGAGCATCGCCAGGTTGATATCGACATGGTTTGGGTTCGGGTTGCTGCCGAAGGCGCCGGGCACCTGGGGCTCGCTGGCCGCGCTGCCCTTTGCCTGGTTCATTTGTGCCTACGGCGGTTACCAGATCCTGTTGCTGGCGACCGCCGGCATCTTTGTTGTCGGGGTCTGGATGTCGGGAATCGCGGCGGCGGAAAGCGGCGCCGAAGACCCGGGCGAGGTAGTGATCGATGAAGTGGCCGGTCAATGGCTGACGCTCGTCGTCGTGCCGCCGGACTTTCTGCTCTACGCGGCAGGTTTCGTGCTGTTCCGGGTATTCGATATCTGGAAGCCCTGGCCGGTCTCATGGGCCGACCGGAATTTGAAGGGCGGCCTCGGCATCATGGCGGATGACATCTTGGCCGGCGTGTATGCGGCGGTCATACTCTTTGCGCTCAAGACCTGGCTGGAAACCCCATGACCTTTCCCAAAGCAATCGTTGACGCGGCGCAGGCGGTCATCGACCGGGCGACAACCCGGAACCTCAAAATCGGTACCGTCGAATCGTGCACCGGCGGCCTGATCGGCGGCGCGCTGACCGCGATTTCGGGATCGTCGTCGGCCGTCGAGCGGGGGTTCATCACCTATTCCAACGCGGCCAAGAACGAAATCGTCGGCGTGCCCATGGAAACCATAATCAAGCACGGTGCGGTGAGTGACCGGACGGTGCGCGCCATGGCCGAAGGCGCGTTGAACGCGGCGCCGCTGGATGCGGCGGTGGCGGTGACCGGGATTGCCGGCCCCAGTGGCGGTACGCCCGAAAAGCCGGTGGGCCTGGTCTATATGGGCGCCTCGCGGAAGGGGCGCGACACGCTGGTTGCCCGCGAGGTTTTTCCGGGCGGCCGGGACGCGGTCCGCGAAGCGGCCGTGCTGGCCGCGCTGAACCTGCTGCTCAAGCAATTGAACTGACCTAAGGAGAATGAAGAGATGACCGAACGCACCTTCCCGCCCTTCCGGGCCGATCAGGTCGGCAGCCTCCTCCGCCCCGCGCGGCTGGCGGAAGCCCGGCAAAAATACGCGGACGGCGGCGTGTCCGCGGGTGAACTCAAGGCCGTCGAAGACGAATGCATCCGGGATGCCGTCGCCAAGCAGGAGGCCGTCGGCCTCCGGGCGGTGACCGACGGTGAGTTTCGCCGCAATTCGTGGAATTTCGACTTTATCTCCGGGTTCGGCGGTTTCGAACTGGTCGAGGAATCCCAGGGGCCCGCATTCTCCGGCGGTTACAGGCCGCAGTCCCTGAAAGTGACCGGCAAGGTGGCCAATCCGGACGGCGTCATGGTCGACCACTTCGCCTTTCTCAAAGGATCCGCCGGCGTGACTGCCAAGATGTGCATCCCCTCACCTTCCCTCGCCTATCATCGGGGCGGCCGGGCGCTGATTGACGAGACGGTCTATCCCGACCTGGATGTCTATTGGGACGATGTCTGGGCCGCCTACAAGCGGGAGATCGCCCTGATGGCGGAGGCCGGCTGCACGTACCTCCAGCTCGACGACACCACTTTTGCCCTGATGTGCGATCCCCGCTACCGCCAGGCGATGGCCGACCGCGGTGACGACGCGGACGATCTGGTGGCGCACTACGCGAAAGGCATCAACACGGTCATCGCCGACAGGCCCGACAATATGGCGATCACGGTTCACATGTGCCGGGGCAATTTCCAGAGCACCTGGATCGCCGAAGGCGGCTACGAGCCGGTGGCCGAGAAGATGTTCTCGGAGGCAAACGTGGACGGGTTCTTCATGGAATGGGATTCGGACCGGGCCGGTGGGTTCGAGCCCCTCCGCTTCGTCCGCGACGACCAAGTCGTGGTGGTTGGACTGATCACTTCCAAGACCCCCGAGTTGGAGAGCAAGGACGAGATCAAGCGGCGGATGGACGAGGCGGCGCGGCATGTGCCCCTCGATCGTCTATGCCTCAGCCCCCAATGCGGGTTCGCCAGCACCCACCAGGGAAACAAGCTCACCGAAGATGAACAGTGGCGGAAGCTGGAACTGGTGGTCGAGACCGCGGGTGAAATCTGGGGCGGCGCCTGAGCGTTATTTGAGGCCCAGTTCTTCGCGGAACCGGGCTTTCCACTCGTCGAATTTTTCCGCTGTGGTCTCTTTCTCCAGGAGCGACAACGTATCCTCGGCGATCTCTTCTTCCGGCTTGTCGAGATCAATGGGCTCGGCGAAGGGCTGTCGGCAATGCCAGGGCGTATCGACGAACACTTCCGCCGTGTTGCCCTCCGGGTCCTTGAAATAGACCGACCAGGCGTTGCCGTGGGTCATCGGCGACACGTCGGAGGCGCCGGGGTGATCCTTGACCCGCCGGTAGACTTCCTTGACATGGGCGAGGCTGTCGACCCGGAACGCCATGTGATTGAAGTGCTTTTTGCCGATCTCCGTCTCCCGCCCCCGGACCATAAGCATCTGATGATGATTGTCGGGGTCGGCGGAGAGAAAGCAGATGCGGTCGTCGTCGGCCCGGTCGGTGACTTTCAGTCCCACAACGCCGGTATAGAAATCGACCATGGCCGGCAGGTCATAGACGTGAAAGCCGGCGTGGCTGAGGGTCATTTTTCCGGGCATTTCGTACTCCGCGTTTCTCTCCAGTGACCCCTATTTACCATAGATACGATGAGCGCGCTCTTCAAAGGCGCCGACCATGATCTGGACCGCCTTTTCGAATACCATCCCGATCATCTTCCGCAGCAGTTTGGAACGAAACTCGAAATCAACATAGAAGTCGACGATGCACGTGCCGTCCGGCTGTTCGATGAATATCCAGTGGTTATTCAGATATTTGAACGGCCCCTCCGAGTAGCTCACGTCGATCCGGTCGGGATGGGCGAGTTCCACCCGCGAGGTGAAGCGCTCACGGAACATCTTGTAGCCGATGACCATGTCGGCGATGAGGACGTTGCCCTCCCGCGAACGGATGCGGGTGCCGACGCACCACGGCAGGAACTCGGGGTATTTCTCGATGTCGGAGACCAGATTGAACATCTGCTCCGGTGCGTACGGCAGCGGTTTTTGTTCTGCGTGGGTGGGCATATCTTCCGAGTCTTGGGCGCCCGGCTTATAGCCCGATTCTCAGGCTTCGGCCAACTTGGCGATGCGCGCGGCGCGGAGTTGCCTGAAGTCGTCGTCCGCGTGATAGGAAGACCGGGTCAACGGCGTCGCCGACACCTTCAGGAATCCCTTGGCGAGCGCAATGGTCTCATACTCCCCGAACTCTTCCGGGGTTACGAACCGGTCGATGGGCGCATGCTTGGGCGTCGGCTGCAGATACTGGCCGATGGTCAGGAAATCCACATCCGCCGAGCGAAGGTCATCCATTACCTGGAGCACCTCGTTCCGCTCCTCGCCCAGCCCCACCATGATGCCTGACTTGGTGAAGATCTCGGGATCGATCCGCTTGACCGTGTCCAGCAGCCTCAGGGAATGAAAATACCTCGCGCCCGGCCTGATGGCCGGATAGAGCCGCGGCACGGTCTCGAGGTTGTGGTTGTAGACATCGGGCTTGGCGGCGGCCACGGCCTCGATGGCGCCGTCCTTGTCGCGGAAATCAGGGGTGAGGATCTCGACCGTCGTGTCCGGGGCCATCTCGCGCAACTTGTCGAGACAGGCGACGAATTGAGAGGCGCCGCCGTCATCCAGATCATCCCGGTCAACCGAGGTGATCACCATGTGCTTGAGGCCGGTCATGGTCGCCATGATGGCGACGTTCTCGGGCTCCCGGGGATCGACGGCATCGGGCTTGCCGGTCGCCACATTGCAGAACGCGCAGGCCCGGGTGCAGATTTCGCCCAGTATCATCACCGTCGCATGCTTCTGGGCCCAGCACTCGCCGATGTTGGGGCAGGCGGCCTCTTCGCAGACCGTGGCCAGGTTGAGCTCCCGCATCAACCGCTTGGTCTCGCCATATTCCTTCGAGGTAGGCGCTTTCACCCGAATCCAGGCCGGCTTGCGGGGGCTCGGCCGGTCCGGATTGTTGCGCTTCTCCGGGTGGCGGTATTTTCGAACCTGGTTCATCTCAGATGTTCACGTCGTATCTCACCCATCGGGTCACGGGCGTAATTCTATCATAGAGCTTGCGGGCGGTCTCGTTGTCCTCGGCCGTCATCCAGTAGACCCGGTGCCAGCCATGCCCTTTGGCCATGTCGATCAGCGCCTCGATCAGCGCCCGGCCGGCCCCCTGCCCGCGCGCCGCGGGATCCACATAGAGGTCCTCCAGGTAGCACACCGGCCGCAGCGCCCATGTATTCGCGTGCAGGACGTAGTTCAAGAGGCCGGCCACCTCGCCGCCGGCCTCGGCGACCAGCCCCCAGACGGCGGACTCCCGGTTCATCAGGCGCTCCCAGGTATGAGCCGTGACCTCGTCGGACACCTCGGTCTCGTAGAATTCGAGGTAGCCGGCCCATAGCCGGTGCCAGTCCTCCTTGTCCTGCCCGGCGAGCGGACGCACATCCAGGGGTCTCGGGTTCATTAGAAGTGAATGACCCGGCCGTAGGCGTCGAGGACGGCCTCGTGCATCATTTCGGACAGCGTCGGGTGCGGGAACACCGAATGCATCAACTCGGCCTCGGTGGTCTCGAGGGTCTTGGCGATGCCGTAGCCCTGGATCAGTTCGGTCACCTCGGCCCCGACCATATGGGCGCCCAGCAGCTCGCCGGTCTTGGCGTCGAACACGGTCTTGACCAATCCGTCCGGCTCACCCAACGCAATGGCCTTGCCGTTGCCCTGGAACGGGAATTTGCCGACCTTGACCTCGTAGCCCCGTTCCCTGGCCGCGGCTTCCGTGAGCCCGACGCTGGCCACTTGCGGCGCGCAATAGGTGCAGCCCGGGATGCATGAGGTATCCAGCGGGTGCACATCGTTCACCCCGGCGATCTTCTCGACGCAGATGATGCCTTCGTGGCTGGCCTTGTGGGCAAGCCAGGGCGGGCCGGTGACGTCGCCGATGGCATAGACGCCGGGCTCGTGGGTCGCGCTCCACTCGTCGATGACGATGTGGGATTTCTCGACCCGCACCTTGGTGCCGTCCAGCCCGATGTCTTCCACATTGCCGACGATGCCGACCGCCAATATCACCCGGTCGACGGTGAGGTCGGTGGATTTGCCGCCGCCTTCACCGGCAACCTCGATGGTGGCGGTGACGTTGCCTTTGCCCTTCTTCAGGCCCTTCACCGTCGCCGACGTCATGATGTTCATGCCCTGAGCCTTGAATGCCTTCTCGGCGAAGGCGGAGATTTCCTCGTCCTCCACCGGCAATATCCGGGGCAGCACCTCGACCACCGTGACCTCGGCGCCAAGGGTCTTGTAGAAGCTCGCGAACTCGATGCCGATGGCGCCGGATCCGACCACCAGGAGAGACTTGGGCATGGTTTCGGGGACCATGGCTTCCTTATAGGTCCAGATCAGTTCACCGTCGGGCTCGAGGCCCGGCAGTGTCCGCGCCCGGGCGCCGGTCGCCAGGATGATGTGTTCGGCGGTGAGGCCGGCGATCTTCCTGCCGTCGGCCGAGACCTCCAGCTTGCGCACGCCTTTTTCCTGGCCGGCCAGCTTGCCGTGGCCGTCGAAGACCGCGACCTTGTTCTTCTTCAAAAGGTGTGCGACGCCGCCGGACAGCCGGCGCGCCACCCGGCGCGAGCGTTTGACGATCTTGGGCAGATCGATGGAGACGCCCTCGACCTTGAGGCCGAACTCGTCGGCCCGCTCCATCAGGTGATAGACCTCGGAGGTGCGCAGCAGCGCCTTGGTCGGGATGCAGCCCCAGTTGAGGCAGATGCCGCCCAGGTGTTCCCGCTCGACGCAGGCCGCCTTCATGCCGAGCTGCGCGGCGCGGATGGCGGTCACGTAGCCGCCCGGCCCGCCGCCGACGACGATCACGTCGAAATTGGTTTCGGTTGGTTGATCCGCCATCGTGACCCCTTACAGCAGCATGGCCAGCGGGTCCTCGATGAGGACCTTGAAGGCCTGGAGCCATTCGGCGCCCAACGCGCCGTCGACGACCCGGTGATCGGTGGACAACGTGACGCTCATCATGGTCGCGGTGGTGAGCGCGCCGTCCCTGACCACGGGCCGTTGCTCGCCGGCGCCGACGGCCAGGATGCAGGATTGGGGCGGGTTGATGATCGCGGCGAACTCCTTCACCCCGTACATGCCGAGATTGGAGATGGTGAAGCCGCCGCCCTGGAATTCGTCGGGCAGCAGCTTGCCTTCCCGGGCGCGGGCGGCGAGGTCCTTCATCTCGTTGGAAATGACGGCCAGGCCTTTTTGGTCCGCGTTGCGCACGATGGGCGTGATCAGGCCGCCGTCGATCGCGACGGCCACCGAGATGTCGATGTCGTTGTAGAGCAGCATGGCCTCGTCGGTCCAAGACGCGTTGACGTCGGGTACCTTCTTCATGGCGAACGCCGCGGCGCGGATGATGAAGTCGTTGACCGAGATCTTGTAGTCCTCGCCGGTCGCCTCGGCCCGCGCGTTCAGGTCCTTGCGCATGGCCAGCAGCTTATCGATTTCGCACTCCATGGTGACGTAGAAGTGGGGCACCGTCTGCTTGGATTCCTGCAAGCGCCTGGCGATCACCTTGCGCATATTGTTGTGCGGCACCTCGGTATAACCGCCGGCCACCACGGGCAGTTGTGCGGGCGCCGGAGCGGCGGATGGAGCAGCGGCGGGAGCCGCGACGCCGCCGGCGATGGCTGCTTCCACGTCCCGTTTTACCACCCGGCCATGGGGACCGGAGCCGGATATCGCGCCTATGTCGATGCCGGCGTCCGCCGCCATGCGTTTGGCCAGCGGGCTGGCGAACACGCGGGCGCCGTTTGACTTCGGCGCGGCGGGCGCCGGTTGTGGTGCCGCGTCGGGTACGGGCTGCGGCGGTTGGGCCGCTTCCGGCGTTGGGGCGGGTTCGGGTGGCGCCACGGGCGCAGGCGCCGGGGCGGCGGCCTCCGCGGCGGACGCATCCTCGCCCTCTTCCAGCATCACCGCGATCGGCGTGTTGACGGCGATGTTCTCCGAGCCTTCGGCGGCGATGATCTTCCCGAGCACGCCGTCATCGACGGCTTCCAGCTCCATGGTCGCCTTGTCGGTTTCGATCTCGGCCAGGAGATCGCCGGACGCGACCTCGTCGCCCTCCTTCTTGTGCCACTTGGCGATATTGCCCTCGGTCATGGTCGGCGACAGGGCGGGCATGAGGATCTGAATGGTCATATCCCGCTCCCCTTACACGTAGCAGACGTCTTTGGCCGCCTGGACGATCTTGGCGACGTCGGGCAGATACATGGCTTCCAGGTTCTTTGCGTAGGGCATGGGCACGTCCTCGCCGCAGACCCGTTTGGCCGGCGCATCCAGATAGTCGAAGGCATGGTCCATCATGATCGCGGCGATTTCGGATCCGATGCCGGCGAACGCCCAGCCTTCCTCCACATTGACGATGCGGTTGGTCTTCTTGATGCTTTCCACCACCGTCTCGACATCGAAGGGGCGCAGCGAACGGAGATTGATCACCTCCGCATCGATCCCCTCCGCCGCCAACGCTTCCGCCGCCTCCATGACGACGTTCATCATCAGCGAGAACGAGGTGATGGTGACGTCGGCGCCGGGCCGTTCGATCTTCGCCTTGCCGATGGGCACCACGAAATCGGGATCGGTCGGCACCTCGAAGGACTGGCCGTAGAGGATTTCGTTCTCCAGCACGATCACCGGGTTGGGATCGCGGATCGCCGACTTCAGGAGCCCCTTGGCGTCGGCGCCGGACCACGGCGAGACCACCTTGAGGCCCGGCACGTGGGCATACCAGCTGGCATAACACTGGGAGTGCTGGGCCGCGACGCCGGCGGCCGCACCGTTGGGGCCGCGCAGCACCATCGGCGCGCCCATCTGACCGCCGGACATATAGAGGGTCTTGGCCGCCGAGTTGATGATGTGATCCATGGCCTGCATGGCGAAGTTGAAGGTCATGAACTCGACGATCGGCCTCAAGCCCCCGAAGGCGGCACCGACGCCGAGGCCGGTGAAGCCGTGCTCGGTGATCGGCGTATCTATCACCCGCTTGGCGCCGAACTCTTCCAGCAGCCCTTGGGAGACCTTGTAGGCGCCCTGGTATTCGGCCACCTCCTCGCCCATCAGAAAGACGTTGTCGTCGTCCCGCATTTCCTCGGCCATGGCGTCGCGCAACGCCTCGCGGACCGTGAGAGTCTGGGTCTCGCCGGTGTATTCGGGCTCCGCGGGCGCCGGTGCCGGGGTTGGTGCGGCTGTCGGCGGAGCGGCCTCCCCGAGGCCGGTAGCCGCGCTCGGCTCCGCATTGGTTCCCTGGGCGGTTTCGGAGGGGGCGGTTTCGGAGGGGGCGCCTTCGGCGGGAGCGGGTTCCGGGGCGGCGGCCGCGGCATCGATGGCGGATGCGTCTTCTCCGTCGGCGAGCAGGACGGCAATGGGCGTATTGACGGCAATGTTCTCCGCGCCCTCCGAGGCGATGATCTTGCCTAGAATGCCCTCGTCGACGGCTTCGAGCTCCATGGTCGCCTTATCGGTCTCGATTTCGGCCAGGAGATCGCCGGACGAGACCGCATCACCCTCCCTCTTATGCCATTTGGCGATGTTTCCCTCGGTCATGGTCGGCGACAGGGCGGGCATGAGAATTTGAGTAGCCATTTCTCGTTGCTCCCCTAAGCGTCGACCAGAACGTCGGTGTAGAGTTCGGACGGATTCGGCTCCGGCGACTGCTGGGCGAACTCGGCCGCTTCGGTAATGATCGCCTTGATTTCCGCATCGACGGCTTTCAGTTCCTCTTCGGTCGCGTATTTGTTGTCGAGCAATGTCTGGGCGATCCGATCGATGGGGTCCTGCTCGGCCCGGACCTTGGACACCTCTTCGCGGGTCCGGTATTTGGCCGGATCGGACATGGAATGGCCGCGATACCGGTAGGTCAGCATGCCGAGGATATAGGGGCCCTTGCCGCTCCGGACGTGCTTCAGCGCCTTCTCCGCCGCGGCGCGGACGGCAGCCACGTCCATCCCATCCACCCGTTCGCCGGGGATGCCGAACGCCTCGCCGCGGGCATAGAGTTCCTGGGTCGATGCGGCGCGGGCGACCGAGGTACCCATGCCGTAGCGGTTGTTTTCGAGCACGTAACAGACCGGCAGTTTCCACAGGGCCGCCATATTGAAACTCTCGTAGACCTGGCCCTGGTTGGCGGCGCCGTCGCCGTAATAGGTCATGCAGACCCCGCCGTCTTCCTTGTACTTATGTGCAAATCCGAGGCCGGTGCCGATCGGAACCTGGGCCGCGACGATGCCGTGACCGCCGAAGAAGTTCCTTTCCCGGCTGAACATGTGCATGGAGCCGCCCTTGCCGCGGGAATAACCCGTGCCGCGGCCGGTGAGTTCGGCCATGACGCCTTTGGGGTCCATCCCGCAGGCCAGCATATGGCCATGATCCCGGTAGCTGGTGACGACCGTATCGACATCGGTGTCGGCGGCGGCCTGCATACCGACAACGACCGCCTCCTGACCAATATAAAGGTGGCAGAAACCCTGGATCAGCCCCATGCCATAGAGTTGCCCCGCCTTTTCTTCGAAACGGCGGATCAGCAACATTTCCCGATGAAATTTAAGGAGTTCTTCCGGGGTGGCTTTGGGTTTCGGGGCGGCTCGTTTGCGGGGTTTTCGCTTTGCGGCTGTCGCCATATCGGGTCACTCCTCCCTCGGGAATCCGCCATAATCGCGGAAACATGGGCCTGCAATGAGGTAAAAAATAGCTAAAACCGAGGCTGAATTTGACGACAAAGTTGTTGTAAAGCAACAAGTTTTTCTAAATTACCTTGTTTTTAGTTAACTATAATTCAGCGAGGTTTGATTCGGGCGGTTTCGACGCCAAATCGCGCAATTTTCTAGTTGTCGTTCAGCTTGTGGGAAGACGGCAGCGCCGCCACCTCTCAACCTGCCGCGAACCGCGAACGAGTTCCATGTCGTCATCACTGAATAAGGACATGACCACCTTGTCGCCGGCACCAGGCTCACCGGCCGGCACCACATACTCGAAACCGTGGCGGTCATAGATGCCTTCCATGCGGGTGCCGTATGGCGTCGTCAGCTTGGGGCCGTCGATGGAGAGCTTTTGCCCCTTGGCGTTGCACCAATCGCCGTCAATGGCGTCGGCGTGGGCTTGGGCCGGCCACAACACCGCGCCAAGGAGCAACAGAATCGGAAAACTCCGGGCGGCGCGCGCGGTCATCGGTTCCTCCTACTTTTCGGCGAACTCCTCGTCCTTGGAACCGATATTAGTCAATTCCCCCTGGTTCTGGGGAAATGAATCCTCGAGGCGGAACCCGGTGGCTTCCTCGAACTCGTCCTTCACCCATTGGGGCTGCCCGGCCTGGAAGGGAAACCGCCGATAGGTGCCGCCAATGGGGCTGTCGGCATTCTCCCGGATTTCCTCGGATGAGAGGCCTTCCGTGAAGAATTTTCTGCCGATGATCGGCAGGTCGATGCAGCCGTTTTCGTTGGGGTTGCGGACGATAGCCTTGGGGTCTTCGCCTTTTTTGATCAGTTCGATGTCATCCATGTAGCGCTTGCGGATCATGCCGACGCCCTTGTCGCTGAGCCCCAGATGCTCCTTGGTGCGGTCGGCGACGGTGCCCTGCCCGACCCAGGCGATGAAATCCTGGTTCATGACATGGGTCGAGATCCACCGTCCCGTCTCTTCGTCCTTGATCGGGCTCTCCCAGGCGGGAATACGCTCCTGGACATAGGGTTCCTTGTCGGTAGGCACTCGGGCGAAAAACCAGCCGATGCTCAAGGTGTTTTCGTCGTCGATGGGCACCCGCCATTCGAAGTGTTCGCCGGTAAACAGGCAGTTGGGCCACAGACACGTACGGCCTACGGTCCACAAGGGATGTTCTTCGTCAGTGTCTTCACGGATACGGAGATAGCGGAAACCATGATCGAATTCGTCGAAATCCACCTTGATGTGCTTCGGCGAATATGGGCCGGTCTCGCCCTTCAGTCGGATCGACCAGTTGGCGTGCATCCACTCGAAGTGGATGGGATCGATGGAGTTCTCCTGGCACTGGAACCAGTTGCAGGGAACCTCGGAGAGAACGATCTGAACGAAGCCGTTTTCCCAGGTGAAAGGCTCCCACGTCGGGACCAGCGGCGCCGGCTCCGGCCCCATATAGGCCCACAGCAACCCGGCTTTTTCTTCAACGGGATAGGCCTTGAGCTTGACCTGTTCTCTCAGCTTACCCGAAGGATTGACCGTGTCTTCATAGGGCTGCTCGATGCAGTTACCTTTACGGTCGTAACACCAGCCATGGTAATTGCAGCGGATGCCCGTCTCCTCGACAAACCCGTAGGAAAGATCGGCCCGCCGGTGCGCGCAGTGACGGTCGGTGAGACCGTAGTTGCCGCTCAAATCCTTGTAGAGGACGAGGTTTTCGCCCATCAGCCGGACCGGCTTGGTGGCCTTTTCGTTGAACTCCGAGACTGCCGCGATGGGCATCCAATACCGGCGCAGCAGATCGCCCATGGGCGTCCCTTCGCCGACCTCGGTAAATAGCTTGTTGCTCTCGGCTGTCAACATGATCTTCCCCCTGTCTGGGCGCTCTTGTCGGCCTCAGCTTAGCGCCGGGGACGGCAGGCTGTCCAATGCCGGACGTCTCCCTGTGCGACGTTCGGACGGGCTAATTTGCGGACTGGATGGCATCGATTTGCCGTATGAATTCCGCCCCGGCGGCGTTCCTCCATCCGTGACGCCATTCGCCGGTACCTATCCGCGCCGGTCCCGGAATGCGTAGAAGTGAAGATCACCGCAGAAAACGGCGGTTCGGGAAGGCCGCTCATGAGGTCTGGTCCGGCCTAGCGGGCGCGGCGGCCGGGACGGTCGACGAGGATGATATCCGTTGGGTCCGCGTAACCCAGCATGACCCTCGCTCTCTCTTCCAGCATATCGGGATCGAGACCATCCGGATGCAGCAGTTTGACCCGCTTCCGAAGCCGGGTTTTTTCCTCATTGAGCAGCGCAACCGCTTGGTTCGCGGCGTCCACCTGCTTGACCAACTGCCAATAGGCGATCAGGCCGTGGTTGCCCTGCACCGCGTGGTAGACGATATAGACCATCAGGGACACCCCAAGAACGGGGCCGATCACCTGGCGCAGGAGGCGCCGTATATCGTGTACGATGCTCATGACGTCGGGATACTCCCCGCACGTGTCTTGCAATACCAAGCGCCTGACAAGACCCAACAAATTCAGTTGTTTAGGAGCGAAAACCACCCCGGTGAACGAGGCGTGTCCGCTACCCGCATGTGCCCCAGGCGGCAATATTTGCCGTCCCGGGGTCATTTGGCGGTGATTGAATCACGCTGCCCTTAGCCAAAGGTTAACGGAGCCGAATCGATGGCCTGGGCCTGCTCCCCTAGGCCGCGGCTCTTAGCTCGCCCTTCAGGCGGTCGTTGAACAGTTCCACCGAGTTGAGGCTTTCGGCCAGGGTGAGGTCGCCAAAGGCAAAGCGGCACATCATGTAGTTGATGCCCGCCGTTTCAATCTGCCTCTGCAGCTCTTCGCCGACCTGGTCCGGCGTTCCGGCCACCGCCTGGCCGCTCTCGACAACGCCGTCGAACTCTTCCGGATAATGGACGCCGATGGGCTCCTTGCCGTGTTCGTCCCAGAGCGCCATGAAGCTCCGCCGCCAAACGGGATAGGCGCGGCGGCCCATCTCCATTGCTGCCTCCCTGCTGTCGGCGAGGATCATATAGCGGGTCATGCCGATCTTGGGCTCGGGACCCGGCAACCGGGCATCGGCACGGGCTTCGCGGTAGGCGTCCGACACCTCGCGGACCCGCGCCGCCGGTGCGTTGGAGACGATGTTGACCCCGTTCCCGCCGGGCCAGCCGGCGCTTGCCGGGTTATGAATGCCGTACCACAGTGGCGGATGGGGTTTCTGCACCGTGGTCAGCCGCATGGGCATGTTGTCGACCTGGAAGAATTCGCCGTCGTAGGTGAGGCGCTCGTTCCGAATTCCGTGCAGAATAATCTCCAGCGCCTCGCGGTATTTGGCCGGGCCCTCATCGTAATCCAGGTCATAGTAGGAGAGCTCGATGGGGGAGATGCCCCGCCCGACGCCGAGCTCGAAGCGTCCGCCGGACAACTGATCGAGCATGCAGATTTCTTCCAGCAACCGGATCGGGTGATACATGGGTACGCAATAGACCAAGGGGCCGAAACGGAGCCGCCGGGTGCGCTGCGCCACCGCGGCCAGAAAGACGCTCGGGCTCGGCGCCATGCCGAGCGGCGTCGCGTGGTGTTCGGCGACATGGTAGGCGTAGATGCCGATTTCGTCGTAGCGCTCGATAAGCCTCAGGCGGTCTTCGTAATAGTCGCTGCCCGCCTGCCCCGTCTGGTCGAGGTGATCGAAGATGCCGAAGTCCATGGAAGCCCGCCCCTTATTATTTGCGGGGCGAGCCTACACTACCGGTTTGGCTCAGGACAACAGGACTTGGTCGAACAGAGAGCGCCCAGGGTATTGGGCCGCCGGGCCGAGGCTCTCCTCGATGCGGATCAGCTGATTATATTTTGCCAGGCGATCGGAGCGGCTGAGCGACCCGGTCTTGATTTGGCCCGCATTGGTGGCGACCGCGATGTCGGCGATGGTGGTGTCCTCGGTTTCGCCGGAGCGGTGGGAGATCACCGTGGTATAGCCGGCCTTGTGGGCCATTTCGACGGCCTCGAGGGATTCCGTCAGCGTGCCGATCTGATTGACTTTCACCAGGATGGAGTTGGCGGTGCCGGTCTCGATCCCTCGGGCCAGGCGCTTTGGGTTGGTGACGAACAGATCGTCGCCGACCAGCTGGACCGTGTCGCCGAGGCGCTCGGTCAGCAGCTTCCAGCCGTCCCAATCCTCTTCGGCCATGCCGTCCTCGATGGATTTAATGGGATAGCGGCCGCAGAGATCGGCGTAGTAGTCGACCATCCCGGCGGCATCGAGCGACTTGCCCTCCCCTTCGAGCTCATACCTGCCGTCCGCGTAGAACTCCGAAGAGGCCGGATCGAGGGCGATGACCACATCATCGCCCGCCTTGTACCCGGCGGCCTCGATGGATTTCATGATGAACGTCAAGGCCTCGTCGGCGCTTTTGAGCATCGGCGCGAACCCGCCCTCATCGCCGACGTTCGTATTGTGCCCGGCGCCCTGGAGACCTTTCCGAAGCGCGTGAAACACTTCCGCACCGACACGAACCGCTTCGGCGAGACTCGGCGCGCCGACCGGCATGATCATGAATTCCTGGATATCGATGGGGTTGTCGGCGTGGGCGCCCCCGTTGACGATGTTCATCATCGGCACCGGCAGCAGCGATGCATTGGCCCCGCCCACATAGCGGTAAACCGGCAGGCCCGCATCATCGGCCGCCGCCTTGGCGACCGCGAGGCTGGTGCCAAGAATGGCATTGGCGCCCAGCCGGGACTTGTTCTCCGTACCATCCAAAGCAATCAGCGTGCGGTCGATATGGACCTGATCCTCGGCATCCAGGCCGCTGAGGGTCTCGAAAATCTCGCCGTTGACGTTGTCCACGGCCTGGAGCACGCCCTTGCCGCCATAACGGTTCTCGTCGCCGTCGCGAAGCTCGACCGCTTCATGGATGCCGGTCGACGCGCCGGACGGCACGGCGGCGCGGCCCACCGAGCCGCTCTCCAGCAGCACCTCCACCTCGACGGTGGGATTGCCGCGGGAGTCCAGAACTTCCCGGGCATGGATATCGGTAATGGCGGTCATGGAGCGTCTCCGGAAAGCAAATCGGCCGGTGTCGGAATTTGGCGCGTTGATAGACGCTCAAAGGGAGACGCGCAAGGGCCGAGGTTTACAGCGCCACCGGCTTTGCCTTGGCGATCAGATCGATCTCCATCAGGGTCTCGACGACACCCTGCAGGTCGTCGAGTTTGACCATGTTGGGGCCGTCGCTGGGCGCGCTGTCCGGGTCCTCGTGGGTCTCCATGAACACCGCCGCGACGCCGACGGCGACGGCCGCCCGGGCGATCACCGGGGCGAACCGCCGATCGCCGCCGGAGGCATTCCCTTCGCCGCCCGGCTGCTGCACGGAATGGGTTGCGTCGATGACCACCGGCGCGCCGGTCCGGGCCATGATCGGCAGCGAGCGCATGTCGGTCACCAGTGTGTTGTAGCCGAAGCTCGCGCCCCGTTCGGTGACCATCACCTTGTCGTTGCCCGTGCTCTCGACCTTCTTGACCACGTTTTCCATGTCCCACGGGGCGAGAAACTGGCCCTTCTTGATGTTGACGGGCAGACCCGTTTCGCCGGCGGCGATCAGCAGATCGGTCTGGCGGCACAGGAACGCGGGAATTTGCAGGACGTCCACCGAGTTGCCGATGCGCCGGCAATGGTCGATCTCGTGGATGTCGGTCAGCACCGGCAGGCCCGAGGTTTCGCGAACCTCCTGGAAGATGGGCATGGCGTCTTCGAGCCCGACTCCCCGCTCGCTCCGAACGCTCGTCCGGTTGGCCTTGTCGTAGGAGGTCTTGTAGATGATGCCGATACCCAGATTCTTACCGATCTCGGCGATCCGGCCCGACATGTCCAATGCATGCCGGCGGCTCTCCAGCGCGCAAGGACCGGCGATGATCGATAGCGGCAGGTCGTTGCCGATGGTGACGTCACCGACGGTGATATGGCGGGGCGTGGTCACGAGTTGGCGCCCCAAGTCCACTGCGTCGGTTCGCCCGTCGTCCAGGCAATTCCACTGAAGACAACGGCGCAGACCCCAACGCCAAACAGGTACTTTTTCAGGCTTTCCCTGGGCGAGGCGATAGACGCCCAGGCCAATACCGAAAGCACGAATACGCCGGTAACGGTCCATCCCTCCCATGTGGCGGGGAACCAGCCCCAGCCATATTCCTTTGCGGCAAACCAGTAACGCGGTTCCATCACACCAACCGGCTCTGATCGACCGCGGCACGGATAAAATCGGTGAACAGCGGGTGGGGCTGAAACGGCCGTGATTTCAATTCAGGATGGAACTGCACCCCGATGAACCACGGGTGGTCGGGAATTTCGACGATCTCCGGCAGCACGCCGTCAGGCGATTTGCCCGAGAAGATCAATCCCGCCTTCGCCAGGTGCGGTTCGTAGGCCATGTTGACCTCGTAACGGTGCCGGTGACGCTCCGAAATCTCCGCCGCATTGTAGATTTGCTTCACCCGGGAGTTGTCGCCGAGCACGCAGGGGTAGGCGCCCAAACGCATGGTCCCGCCCTTGTCCGACCCCTCGTTCCGGGTTTCCCTGATGCCGTCCTTTTTCCATTCGGTCATCAGGCCGACGATGGGCTCTTCGCAAGGACCGAACTCGGTGGACCCGGCCTTCTCGACGCCCGCCAGGTTGCGTGCCGCTTCGACCACCGCCATCTGCATGCCGAAGCATATGCCGAAATAGGGAACGCCCCGCTCGCGGGCGAACTTGGCCGCCTCGATCTTGCCTTCGGCGCCCCGCTCGCCGAATCCGCCCGGCACGAGGATGGCGTGGGCGTCTTCCAAAGCCTGCACCGTGCCGCCGTTCTCGAAGATCTCGCTCTCGATCCACTTGAGATTGACCTTGACGTTGTTGGCGATGCCGCCATGGGCCAAGGCCTCGGAGAGGGACTTGTAGGCATCCTTCAAGCCGGTGTACTTGCCGACCACGGCGACGGCCACCTCGCCCTCCGGCTCGACGGCGCGTTTGGCGACGTGCTCCCAGGGTTCCAGATCCGGCTCTTCGGCGTAATCCAATCCGAAATGACGGCAGACCTCCCGGTCGAGGCCCTCGGCATGATACGAGACCGGCACCTGATAAATGTTCTTCACGTCCATCGCCGGAATGACCGCGTCTTCGCGAACGTTACAGAAATCAGCGATTTTTCGACGTTCGCTGTCCGGAATGGTCTGCTCGGCGCGGCACAGCAGCAGATCGGCCTGGATGCCAACATTTTGCAGTTCGCGGACACTGTGTTGGGTCGGTTTGGTCTTGAGTTCGCCGGCGGCCGCGATATAGGGCACCAGGGTCACATGGACGAACATCGTCTGCCGGCGGCCGAGCTCGTTGCCCAGTTGCCGGATGGCTTCCAGGAACGGCAGACTTTCGATATCGCCAACCGTCCCGCCGATTTCACAGAGGGCGAAATCCTCGCCATTGAGGTCGGCCTTGACGAATTCCTTGATGGCATCGGTGATGTGCGGGATCACCTGGATGGTGGCGCCGAGATATTCGCCGCGGCGCTCCTTGGCGATGACCTGGGAATAGATGCGGCCCGTGGTGACGTTGTCGGACTGCTTGGCGTCCACATTGGTGAATCGCTCATAGTGTCCGAGATCGAGATCGGTCTCCGCCCCATCATCGGTGACGTAGACCTCGCCGTGCTGGTAGGGGCTCATGGTTCCCGGATCGACGTTGATATAGGGGTCGAGCTTTCTCAAGCGGACCTTATAGCCGCGCGCTTGCAGGAGCGCGCCCAAAGACGCCGATGCCAGTCCTTTTCCAAGGGATGAAACCACGCCGCCGGTGATGAAAATAAACCGCGTCATGGACCGACAACCTACTACAACATCTTGTAGTTAGGAAGAGCGGAGACGGCATTTCTGCCGCCAAATCGCATTTTTTTGCCGCGACCGGCTGCCGCGCCCAATGTTAGGCGGCCGGGGCTACCGGGCCGGTGTCGTCGGCACCGAGGGAACACTCGGCACCGATGGATTGGCCGGCGCATTCACGGGTCCCTGGGGCGATTGCTGACCCGCCGGCGCACCGCCGTCGAGAATGGACCCCGGCGCGCTGCGGCTCTGCTCGTTGGCGATAATCGCCAAGGCCAGGCTGACCGCCATGAACGCCGCCGCGACGACGGCTGTCGCGCGGGTCAACAGGTTGGCCGTCGACCGGCTGGTCATGAAGCCGCCCATCCCGCCGCCGCCTCCACCGCCGCCGCCAATACCCAGGCCGCCGCCCTCGCTTTGCTGCAGCATGACGAGGCCGATCAGGGTCAGGGCCAGCATGACCAGAACAACGGTGAGTACAGGTACCATGTCTTCCTCTGGGGCGTCCTCTCGGAATGAGGCGCGTCTTTTAGACCTTCCGAAGCGGCTTGGCCAGTATCAAGTTGCCTTACTAGTTAGCCGGACCGACCGCGCCCGCAATGGCCAGAAAGTCATCCGCCTTCAAACTGGCGCCGCCGATCAGACCGCCATCCACGTCGGGCAGCGACAGCAGGCTTTCGGCATTGTCCGGTTTCATGGAGCCGCCGTAAAGAAGCCGGACCCAGTCGGCCGCCCCGGCGCCGAGATGGGAGGCCAATCCGTTCCGGATGGCGGCGTGCGCCTCCTGAACTTCCCCGGTTGTCGGCGTGCGGCCGGTGCCGATTGCCCAGACCGGCTCATAGGCGATCACCACCTCGGTCCCGCCGAGGTCCCTGGGACACGAGCCGGACAACTGACCGAGGACCACGTCCAGCGTCTTGCCGTCATCCCTCTCCTGTTCCGTTTCGCCGATGCAGATGATCGGCACCAGACCGGCGGCACGGGCGGCCACGGCCTTGTCGTGAACCAGCGCATCCCTCTCTCCGTGACCGGTGCGGCGTTCCGAATGTCCGACAATGACGTAGGAACAGCCCAAATCCCTCAGCATGGCCGCACTGATATCACCGGTATGCGCCCCGCTCCCGGCGACATGGCAGTCCTGACCGCCGACGGCGACGGACGATCCCGCAAGTTCATCGGCCGCGGCGGCGATCGCCGTTGCGGGCGGGCAAACGAGTAGCTCGCAACGCCCGCCGGTTTCCGCGGCGCCATCGCGAACCCCGCGCGCCAACGTCCGGGCGGCGTCGGCGAGACCGTTCATTTTCCAGTTTCCGGCAATCAGGGGGCGTCGGGACATGGTTCGGGAACTCGTCAGGGGTAATGGCGGTGACGCGGGTGCGGAGCCGCTTGTGTAGCATTTTTGGCGTCCGAGTCCAGCGCCCGGAACGCCGTGCTACTTGCCGCGCTTCAAGGCCGGGTTGAAGATCGACTTGAACCCGAACACGGCATCTTCATTCGTGTCCACCGAGACCTCCACGGCGTGCATATGGGCCGCGCCATAGACTTCCAACGCCGTGACATTCGGCGCCCGCTGGGGGAACGGGTGGAAAATCCGGAAGTTGTGGCTGTCGCCGAAGATCAGCAGGACAGGCATCTTGTATTCGGCGGCGCGACGAATGAGGAGCTCGCCAAAACGGCTGAAACCAACCCCCTCGGTGAACTTCTCGGTCTTTTTGTTGAGACTCCCGTAGTCGAAAATATTGGCATGAATGGCAACGACCACCGCCGCGGCGCCGGCGGCTGCCGCCTTATCGAACCCGTCCTTGAGCCATGCCACGTTTGCCTTGTCCCGTGCCTCGAACTCCAAAACCGCCGCGGCGCTTGCCGGGTTGCCGGGCCTGGCATTTGCGAGGGTCCGGTTATTGTTGTTGGACCCCACCACATGGGCCAGAACGAACCAAACGCCGTCCCGGCTGAACCGGCTGTTCTCGACGTAGCGCGTATGAGCGGGCATGAGGTCGGACTGGCGCTCAATGGGAATCGGTGATTTCCCAAGGCTCGTCGGCTTATCGAAATAGGTGCGCCGAATAAAACTCAGCCGCTCGATCGGATCAAACCGGCCTGCCTTCAAACGGTGGCAGTCCGTCCATTCGTTGTCGCCGGGCGTGTAGACCACCGCAGTCTCGAAGTCGTTCATAAAGCGCTTCTGGTCGAGAAGCATTCGATCGGTGCATGGGGTGGACCCGGATTTGGTGTCGCCGATGTGCAGCGTAAACGCCGGCGCCTTCGCATTGATGTCGGCGATCAGCCGCTCGAAAGGCGGATAGACCTTTGCCGGCGAGCCGTAAGGCATGTCGCCGAGGGCGACGAACTTGAACTCCGCCGCCGGGGCCGGGGTGGCGATGCAAAGACCGACAAGCGCCAGAAAAAATCCGTTCTTCATCCGTCTCAGTTCGCCAATACGCACTTACCGTCGAATGACCGTAGCCGCCGTGCCGAAACCGTGCAAGCCGATTGACCGAGCCCGGCGTTGATTGCCCGGGGTCACACTCCTATGATGCCGCCGCTTCGGCGCGGGGTGGTACAGTCCCCATCGTTTCAACTCGTCAGCGGACCTGAGTCATGTTGAATGTCTTTAAGAAAAGAGTCCTGAAATTCGCCACCTACATCCTGTTCGGCATTCTGATTCTCAGCTTCGGCATTTGGGGTATCGGCGATCATATCCCGGGCGCCCGGCAGGCCGCCAGCCAGATTGTCGCCACGGTCGGCGACCACGACATCACACGGCACGAAGTGGGCCGCGAGGTCTCGCAGCAGATCCGGCGCTTCCGCCAGCTCCTCGGCACCAACATTGACGCGACCCAGGCCCGGGAAATGGGACTGTTGGACGCCGCCCTCGAGAACATCGTCCAGCGTGATCTTCTTACCATCGGCGCGAACGATCTCGGTCTCCTGATCGGTGACGATGTGGTCCGCGGCAACATCCAAACGGACGAGCGGTTCCGGACGCCGCAGGGAGCGTTCAACCGCGTCGCCTTTGACCAGGCCCTCCGCAGCAACGGTCTTACCGAGGCCGGTTACGTCGCCCTGCTGCGCAACACGCTCCTCCGCCAGCAATATCTGAGCGGCCTCGATGCCGGGGAGGCGCTGCCCTCGACCATGGTGAATCAAGTGTACCGCTACCGGAACCAACGGCGGGTCGCCGAGGTTATTCGGTTGGACAACTCCGCGGTCAGGAACGTCGGTGAACCGGATTCGGCCGCACTCCGGGAATTTCATCAGCGGAACGCCGCCCGGTTCACCGCGCCGGAGTACCGCGCGCTGACCCTGGCGGAGCTGAAGACCGGGGATATTCTCGACGAAATCGACGTAACCGATGAGGCCATCGAGGAAGAATACCAGGCCCAGATCGCCCGGTACTCGACGCCGGCCCAGCGGGAGCTCCGGCAAATCCTCGTGGAGGACGAATCCAAGGTTCGTGACGCCTACACCAAACTTTCCCTCGGCGAAGATTTCGCCAAGGTTGCCGAGGAGGTCGCGGGGTTGGGGCCTGCCGATACCGATCTTGGGCTGTTAAGCCGCGATCAGGTACCGCTGCCGGAATTGGCCGAGGCGGCCTTCGTTCTGGATTCGGGAACAATCAGCCGGCCCATCAAGACCGATTTGGGTTGGCATATTGTCCGCGTCGGCGAGGTTCAGGAGGCGACAGTTCAGCCCTTGAGCGAGGTGCGGGATGAGATCCGCCGCGTGCTGGCCGAAGACAAGGCGGTTGATGAACTGTTCGGGCTGGCCAACCGGTTCGAAGACGCGCTCGGCGGCGGGGCCGCCATCGAAGAGGCGGCGCGGCAATTGAATATCAATGTCCGCAAGATCGACGCGCTGTCCGCGGCGGGCACTGATGCCCGGGACCAGCCGGTGGAAGGCATCAACCTTCAAAGCCCGATCCTCCGGACCGCGTTCGAAACCGAACAGGGTCAGGAGAGCGCCCTGAGTGACCTCGGCGACAACGGCTATTTCATCCTCCGGGTGGACCGTGTGACGCCGCCGGCATTGCGGCCTTTGGACAGCATCCGCGACCGCGTTGCCGCGGCCTGGAAGGACGCGGCGCGCGCCAAGGCGACCCGAAAACGGGCCGAAAATCTCGTCGCCCGCCTCAAAAGCGGTGTCACGCTACGCGAATTGAGCAACCTGGACGGCGCCGAGATTTCGGAGACCAAGCCATTTATTCGCACGGGTCAAGGCTTGGAGAAGCCGCTGCCCGGCGAACTAATCACCGAATTGTTCGGCACCGACCGGGGTGGCGTGGTCGCGGCGGCGGGAGACGGCGCGCACTACGTTGCCCGCTTGAAAGATGTCGTTGCCGCCGTTCCCTCCGCCGATCGGGATGGCTTGAGTGCCGTCCGGGGCCAGATCGCCGGCGATATCGGGGCGGATCTGACCGCCCAATTCACTCAGGCGCTCCGCCACCGTCACGGGGTGACGGTCAACCGGGCCAGTCTCGAACAATCCTATCAGCAGTGACCGAATTCACGCCCGATTTTTCGACGTTTGCCGAAGCGTTCGGCCGGGGCCAGGCGCAGGTCGTCTCGACCCGGCTGATTGCCGATCTGGAAACGCCGGTCTCGGCGATGATCAAGCTGGCGCAAGGTCAGCCCAACAGCTTCCTGCTCGAATCCGTCGAGGGCGGGGCCATTCGCGGCCGCTATTCCTTCGTCGGGCTGCGTCCGGACCTGATCTGGCGCTGCCGGGGGAATATGGCGGAAATCAACCGCCAGGCACGCGATGACGCGGGCGCATTCGAGCCCTGTCCCATCGCCGTGGCGAACGGGACCTTGGCCTCGTTCCGCTCCCTGCTCGCCGAATCCCGTATAGATTTGCCCGAGGGCATGCCGCCGATGGCCGCCGGTCTCTTCGGCTATCTCGGCTACGACGCCGTACGCCTGGCCGAGGCCATTCCAGACGAGAACCCGACCCATATCGACGTGCCGGACGGGCAGTTCGTCCGTCCGACGGTGATCGCCGTATTCGACGCCGTGGACGATACGGTTTCGGTGGTCACTCCGGTATGGGCGGATAATGCGGCCACCGCCGAAGCCGCCTATGACGCGGCCCGCGCGCGCCTGGAGCGGGTGGTCGCGGATTTGGAAGGTCCTGTGCCCTCGAACGGTTCCGATCCCCATGAATTCGAGGATAGCCTGCCGGCCGTCGGCGAGCCCAACTCGAACATGGAGCCCGCGGATTTTCATCGGATGGTGGAACGAGCAAAAGAATACATCCGGGCCGGCGACATCTTTCAGGTGGTGCTGTCGCAGCGGTTTTCGGTACCGTTTTCCCTGCCGCCCCTATCGCTCTACCGGGCGCTTAGGCGAGTCAACCCGTCGCCGTTTCTGTTCATCCTCGACTTCGATGAGTTCGCGATCATCGGTTCCAGCCCGGAGCTTCTGGTACGCCTTCGCGACGGCCGGGTCACCATCCGGCCCATCGCCGGCACCCGGCCGCGGGGAGAAAACGCCGCCGCCGACAAGGCTTTGGCCAACGACCTGCTCGCCGACCCCAAGGAACTGGCCGAGCATCTGATGCTGCTCGATCTCGGGCGCAACGATGTGGGCCGGGTGGCCCAAGTGGGTACCGTCGATGTCACCGACCGGATGGTCATCGAGCTCTACTCCCACGTCATGCACATCGTCTCCAATGTCGAAGGCGAACTTGCCGAAGAGCACGACGAAATCGACGCCCTGCTCTCCGGTTTTCCCGCCGGCACGGTTTCCGGCGCGCCGAAGGTGCGGGCCATGGAGATCATCGACGAGCTGGAACCGTCCCGTCGCGGCATCTATGCCGGCTGCATCGGCTATTTCGGCGCCAACGGCGACGTGGATACCTGCATCGCGCTCAGGACGGCCGTGCTGAAGGATGAGACTTTATTCGTCCAGGCGGGTGGCGGCATCGTCGCCGATTCCGATCCCCGATCGGAGTTTGAGGAAAGCCGGAACAAGGCCCGGGCGCTGATCCGGGCGGCCGAGGAAGCTGTCCGCTTCGCCGGCGGAAGAGCGGGCAACCGATCATTCTAGTTGGCGGCGTCCACCTGGGCCGCAACGCCCAAACCAGGCTAAAACCCTCCTAAAACCTAGGATTTTTCTTTTATTCAACTTCACAACAGTTTTTCTGTTTCCTAACATGAACACGTGCCGGTATCGGACCGGCACTCATCGGGAGAGAACTTGTAATGCTCAGACGGTTGCTGTTGCTGGCCGTGTTGCCGTTGAGCGCGTGTCAGACCGCAGGCAGCGATCCCGATTTAGCCGTCAGGGTTTTTGATCAGCTGGCGTACCGTGGCACCGCAGGCGCTCACCCCAATTCGCTCCAGCTTATGCTCGAGACCGACTACGAGAAGGGCCGCCTTAGCCGTTGGGAGGAACCGGTCCGGGTTGCCGTCGACGGTGTTTCTTCGACGGACAAGGCGTACGCCCGAATCCGGCGGATTATGGCCGAATTGGGCGCTGTTGCCGGAACCGAAATCAATTACATCGAACCGGACGGCAGCGGGCGTAAGGGAAACTTTCGGTTTAGTTTTCTGGATCAGGAAAACCTGATCATCAACAAGTCGGAATTTGCGGCCTGTGCCGCCCGGGTGAACCTCTATGGCGATGGCAGGATCAAGAGCGTCCATGTCCGTATCGCGATGAAAAACGCGAAACGGCTGCAACGTTGCATCTATCACGAGGTGCTGCACGGCTTTGGTCTCGCACATACGACGTTGGTGCCGTCGGTAATGAATTACGGTTCCGAGGCAGACAGCCCCACCGCCTGGGACCTGATGGTTCTCCGGACCATGTACAGCAAGACCTTCGAGTCGGGCATGACCCGGGAGGATTCACTTCATTTGGCGCGGCGCGCCGTTCAAACATCGCAATAATTGGAGGTTGAAGGATGGGAATGGGATTAACCCGGATCGGGACCGGCGCGTTGGTTGCCGTGCTCGCGGGCTGCGTGACGGCCCCCAAGACCGGCCAGGAAAACATCTCCGCGAGTGAGAGTCCGTTGTTATTTGCGCACCCGGACGGCCTGTCCATGCAGGCGCGGCATTTTCGCCGCTTCGATCCCGGAAATACCGGTGCCAACATCTATCACGGCAGCTGGCGACCGTCAGGCGGCGGCCAGAGACCGTTCTTCTTCGCCAATTATTACTCGACGGGACCCGGGTATGAATTTACCAGTACCTCCACTGACGATGCCAAGCGTTACGTGACCGGTCTCAAATTCGGCAAGAGCGGCAAACCGGCCTTGGGCGCCGCAGGAACCGCGCGGAACAAATTCGGTATCGTCAGCGTACAGCACTTCAGCGTGGCCGGCAGCGCATGCTTTGGGTTCTTCCAATACTTTGGCGACGCGACTTTCGGCACCACTCAGGGAACCGAACGGCTCCATGGATTTTATTGCGGCAGCGGGGCCGATACGCTGCCGAGTTCCAAGGTCAGCGCCGTCATGAACTCCATCGGTGTGAAGGGACACCACGTGCCCCCCGCGGTTGCGGCGGTGGTTGAGCGGCAAGGTGCGAGTTCACCGGTCAGCAACTTCATTGTCAACATCGACTGGGCGGGCCGCTTTGACGGCCTGAGTGGCCGCATGTCGGCCTCCAATACCGAGGGCCGGAATGGGCGGATTGCGGTATCGCTGCCCAACCGTGCCGGGACCTGCACAGGTCAATGGCAGGTGCGTTCCGGCGCGTACGGATCGGCCCAAGTGCCGACCGGTAGCTGGAATCTGCTGTGCACCAACGGCCTCAAGGCTTCAGGAAACTTTACCAGCCGGACAAGAGGTAATGGATCCGGCTCGGGAAAGGACGTGGACGGCAATGCGGTAAGCTTCAGTTTCTGGCCCGCTTGAGCAAATCCGGGGATATTCGAATGCCGGCGGCGCGCAAGGAAAGTCGCGGCATGGGTCGTTCGTGCGGTTGGGTCATGACGGCCGGGTTCGAAGATATCCGGTCCGCACTGTAGGCGGTTCCCTTTAACGGATCACGAACTAGCCTTCAGCGGCCGTATCGGCGGAAAGGCCGTCGATGATCGGGCAGTCAGGCCGGTCGTCCCCATGGCATTTCTCGGCCAGTTGCCGAAGGGTTTGCCGCATGGATTGGAGATGAGCGATCCGCTGTTCGATCTCGGCGATATGGCGTTCGGTCAACGCCTTTACCTCGGCGCTCGCCCGATTGCGGTCCTGCCAAAGATCCAACAGATCACCGACATCGCGAATGGAAAAACCCAAATCCCGGGCCCGATGGATAAATCTCAGGGTCTCGAGGTCGTCGGGCGAGTATTCCCTGTACCCGTTCTCGGCGCGCCGCGGTGCCGGGCCAAGCCCGATGCTTTCGTAATAGCGGATGGTCTTCGCCGCGATCCCGGATTTGTCGGCCACTTCGCTGATATTCATTCCGATCCTCGAACGAATTGCCTGCATCTGAAGTTAGATTGCGGTCAAAGCCGGGCCCGGCGCAACCGCAGCGCATTGGTAATCACCGAGACCGAGCTTAGGCTCATGGCGATGCTGGCGAAGATCGGGCTCAGCAACAGTCCAAACCACGGGAACAGAATTCCCGCCGCCAGCGGCACGCCCAATAAGTTGTAAACAAAAGCAAAACCCAGGTTCTGGCGAATGTTGCGCATGGTCGCCACACTGAGATTCCGGGCCCGGACGATGCCGCGGAGATCTCCTTTCACCAGGGTCAGGCCGGCACTTTCGACGGCAATATCGGAGCCGTCGCCCATGGCGATACCCACATCCGCCAGCGCCAGGGCCGGCGCATCGTTGATGCCGTCGCCCGCCATGGCGACCACCTTGCCGGCCGCCTTCAGATCGTTGATCAAGGCCGCTTTCGCCTGCGGGGGAATGCCCGCGTGGATCTGCCCGACGCCAAGTTCCGACCCAACGGCCTGCGCCGTGCCGACCGCATCGCCGGTGGCCATGATGATTTCAATCCCCGCCTGTTTCAGCAACGGAACGGCTTCGCGGGTACTTTCCTTAATCGGGTCGGTGACCATGAGAAGTGCAAGCAGTTCCGTATCCCGGGCCATATAGATCACCGTGCCGCCTGCGGCGGATAACTTTTCCGCCATATCCTGAAGATGGTCTATCCCGATACCCTGTTCCGCCATGAGCGACGGCCCCCCGAGGAACGTGACATGGCCGTCGATGGTGCCACTGACGCCCAGTCCGTCCAGAGATTTGAATTCCGTGGCCTCGGCTGGTGTCAGGTCCCTCTCCAGCGCGGACTGCAAGATGGCCCGGGCGATGGGATGAGCGCTGCCGACTTCGAGAGAAGCGGCCAGGCGGAGTGCTTCCTCCTCGCTCGCGCCGCCCATGGGAAGGACCCGGGACAAAACCGGGCGGCCCTCGGTCAGTGTGCCCGTTTTATCGACAACCAATGTGTCCACCCGTTCCAGGGTTTCGAGAGCTTCGGCATCCCGGGCGAGCACACCGGCCCGCGCGCCCCAGCCCATGGCGACCATGATCGACATGGGCGTCGCCAGCCCGAGCGCACAGGGACACGCAATGATCAAGACGGCGACGGCATTGAGAAGCGCAAATGTGAGCCGAGGTTCCGGCCCCACCGCCGCCCAGATGGCGAAGGTCGCGGCCGCCACCAAAACCACCGCGGGGACGAAATACCCGGCGGCGACATCAGCCAGCCTTTGGATGGGCGCCCGGCTTCGCTGAGCGTCGGCAACCATCTGGACCAGCTTGGACAGCATGGTTTCACGGCCAACCCGGTCGGCGGACATGACGAAGCTCCCCGATACATTCGCGGTGCCGCCGATCACGGGATCATTCTCGGCCTTGACGACCGGCAGGGGCTCTCCGGTGATCATGGACTCGTCGACATCCGAGCGGCCATTGAGGATGCGGCCATCGACGGGAATCGTATCTCCGGGGCGAACTCGAAGGGAATCGCCTCGGGCGATTTCGGCCAACGACACCTCGCGGTCCCCGTCTGGCGTGACTTTAAGCGCGGTCGCCGGTGCCAGGCTCAAAAGCGACCGGATGGCCTCTCCGGTGCGGTCCCGGGCGCGAAGCTCCAGCACCTGCCCCACGGCGACCAGGACGGTAATTGCGGCCGCGGCCTCGAAGTAGACCGGCACCACGCCGCCGTGGCCTTGAAAGGCAGCGGGAAATATGTCCGGAAACAGCAGCGCGGCGACGCTGTAAATGTAGGCGGTGCCCACGCCCAGCCCGATGAGGCTGAACATATTGAGCTTCCAGGTGCGGATGGACTGCCAGAACCGCTCGAAGAACGGCGCGCCGGCCCACAACACCACGGGCGTGGAAAGCACGAACTGGAGCCACGCCGAGATATTGGCGGGAACCGCCTTCTCAACCGGATTCCCGGGAACCAGGTGTCCCATGGCCAAGACCAACACGGGAACGCCAAACAATGCGCCCACCCACATCCGCCGGGTCATGTCGGTGAGTTCGGGATTTTCCAGAAAAACGGCTTCCGCCGGATTTTCCGGTTCCAGACCCATGCCGCAGTCGGGGCATGTGCCCGGCCCTGGATTGCGCACCTCCGGATGCATGGGACAGGTGTGAATGATCTCGGATGGGGCGGGCGTTGGGTCCAACGAAATATACCTTCTAGTTGGGTTGAAGGTTTATATAGGGGTTCCAGCGCGGGAAGGTCAACCCGGGATGCTTCCGAATGACGTGAGTTTTCTTGACGCTCAGCGGGCAGACTTGCAATGTGGCGCCCATCCAATGAGGGAACCGCATTTTTTCTAATTTGTTTGGTGAATAAATTCTTATAACTGATTGAAATGATTTTATTAATCGACAACTACGATAGCTTCACCTACAACCTGTTCCATTATCTGGGTGAGCTCGGCGCGGAGATGGTCGTGCATCGCAACGACGCCATAACGGTGGATGACGCGCTCGGCCTGAAACCGGACGGTGTGCTGATATCGCCGGGTCCGTGCGATCCCGACAAGGCGGGTATCTGCCTCGATTTGGTGGCGGCCGCGGCGGCGGAGGGGCTGGCGCTGTTTGGTGTCTGCCTGGGGCACCAGGCCATCGGACAGGCGTTTGGCGCCAAGGTGGTCCGCGCACCGGTTCCCATGCACGGCAAGATGAGCGCGGTGTCCCACGACGGATCGAGCGTATTCGATGGGCTGAACAGCCCATTTCAGGCCACCCGCTATCATTCCCTCACGCTCGACGAGGAACCATGGCCGGCAGAGCTGGAAATCACCGCCCGCAGCGATGACGGCTTGATCATGGGGATTCAACACCGCACATTGCCAATCGCCGGGGTTCAATTTCACCCGGAAAGCATCGCATCGGAGCACGGGCACTCCATCCTGGGGAACTTTTTGAAGATGATTGAGAACGGTAAGGTGGCGGCATGAACGACATGCCCGATATGAAAAACTACATTGCCGCCGCGGCGGGCGGCTCGCCGCTGAATGAGACGCAGGCCGAGGCCGCGTTCAACATCATCATGTCCGGCGATGCGACACCCGCTCAAATCGGCGGCTTTCTGATGGCCCTTCGTGTCCGGGGCGAGACGGTCGAGGAAATCACCGGCGCCGCCCGGGCCATGCGGGCCAAATGCCTCTATGTGGAAGCGCCGGACGACGCCATGGATGTGGTGGGGACCGGCGGCGACGCCACCGGGACATACAATATTTCCACGGGCGCCGCCCTGGTTGTCGCCGCCTGCGGCGTACCGGTCGCCAAGCACGGCAACCGGGCGCTGTCTTCGAAATCCGGCGCGGCGGATACCCTGGCTGCTCTCGGCATCAATACGGATGCGGATTTCGACCTGATCGAGCAATCCATCGCCGAAGCCGGCATCGGCTTTCTCATGGCGCCCCGTCACCACAGCGCCATGCGCCACGTTGCCGGTGCCCGGGTGGAATTGGCCACCCGCACCATCTTCAATCTGCTGGGACCGATCTGCAATCCGGCGGGGGTCAAACGGCAACTGACCGGGGTTTTCGCCCGGGAATGGGTCGAACCGGTGGCCAGTACGCTCGGCCGGCTAGGCAGCGAGCGCGCCTGGGTGATGCACGGCGGCGACGGCACCGATGAGCTGACCACTACCGGGGTTTCCCATGTTTCCGAATGGAACAGCGGCAAGGTGACCAGTTTCGAAGTGTCGCCGGAGGACGCCGGGCTGCCGGTGGCCAAGCCCGAGGACCTCAAAGGCGGCGATGCCGGGACCAATGCGGCCGCCCTCCGCGCCGTATTGGCCGGTGAGTCCGGGGCCTACCGGGATGTGGTGTTGTACAACGCGGCCGCCGCCCTCGTGGTCGCCGACAAAGCAAGCGATCTGGAGGCGGGTGTCGAAATGGCGGCCGATGCCGTCGATAGCGGCAAGGCTCAGGCGTCCCTGGACCGCATGATTGAACTGACCAACAGCCGCAACGAGGAGGGAAAGGACGGGTGAGCGACGTCCTCGAGAAGATCTGTCACGACAAGCGCGCTCACATCGAAGCGCAAAAGGCCGCGCGCCCCCTGGGTGAGGTCAAGGACGCCGCCGCAAGGGCTTCAGCACCCAGAGGCTTTGCGCAACGGTTGAGAACGGCGGGTGAGACCGGGTACGGCTTGATCGCCGAGATCAAGAAGGCGTCGCCCTCCCGCGGCCTGATCCGCGCGGATTTCGATCCCCCTGGCCTGGCGAAAGCCTATTCGGATGGCGGCGCGGCCTGCCTCTCGGTTCTGACCGATATTCCTTATTTCCAGGGCGACGATACGTTCCTCGCCCGGGCGCGGGATGCGGTTGACCTGCCGGCGCTCCGCAAGGATTTCATGCTCGATCCCTATCAGGTGTACGAGGCCCGGGCGCTCGGCGCCGACTGTATCCTGTTGATCATGGCCGCGCTGAGTGACGCGGACGCCGCCGGGCTTGCCCGGATCGCGGAAGATCTTGGGATGGATGTCCTGGTCGAGGTTCACGACGAGGCGGAGATGGAGCATGCGCTCGCCCTGTCGCCTTCCCTCCTCGGTATCAACAACCGCAACCTCAAGACCCTCGACGTGGATCTCGCCACGACGGAGCGGCTCGCGCCCATGAGCAGCGGCGACGAAGTTCTGGTCAGCGAGAGCGGGCTCCATGGGCCGGCCGACCTCGCCCGGATGAGCGCCATTGGGATCAATTGCTTCTTGGTCGGGGAATCGCTGATGAAGCAGCCGGAGGTGGCGCAAGCCACCCGTGATCTTCTGCGGCTTCCCGCGGATGCCGGTCGAGCGAGCGCCTGAGTACGGCATGGCGAAGCTCACCCACATCGATGATGACGGCAACGCGGTGATGGTCGACGTCTCCGGGAAGGACCGGACCGAACGGACGGCCACGGCGGCGGGCTCGGTCTATATGATGCCGGAAACCCTCAAGCTGATCATGGAAGGCGGGGTCAAAAAGGGAGACGTGCTCACCGTCGCCCAGCTCGCCGGCATCATGGGAGCCAAGAAGACCCCCGAACTGATCCCCCTTTGCCATCCGCTGGAGTTGAGTTCGGTGCAGGTAGAGCTGACCTGCGATCCGGACCGCAACGCCGTCGACATCTCCGCCGCTTGTAAATTGACCGGCAAGACCGGTGTCGAGATGGAAGCGATGACGGCGGTCAGCGTCGCGGCGCTTACCGTCTATGACATGGTCAAGGCGGTGGACCGGGGTATCCGGATCGGCGATATACGGCTGGTCCACAAGTCGGGCGGCAAGTCGGCCGCCTTCGACGCCGAGACCCCACCCTCATGATGATTTCCGTCGCAGACGCCTTGGCGCAGGTCCTGGCCGGCGTCGAGCCCCGCAATGCGGAGCGGGTCAGCGTTGCCAGCGCTTTTGGGCGTGTGCTGGCCGAAGATGTCGCCTCGCGGCTCACCCAGCCGCCGCGCGCGGTCTCGGCGATGGATGGCTACGCGGTGCGCGCCGAGGACGTCGGCAGGGTGCCGGCAACATTGACCCGGATCGGCGAATCGGCAGCCGGCAACGGATATGATGGCGGTATCTCCGCCGGCCAGACGGTGCGGATCTTCACCGGCGCCCCGGTCCCCGACGGCGCTGATGCGATCGTCATTCAGGAAGACACTGAAACCGACGGCGACAAGATCACCATGACCGAGGCGCCCACGCCCGGCCGTTACATCCGCCCCGCCGGGCTGGATTTCGCCGAGGGCGACGTTCTGCTGGCCAAGGGCCGGCGCATGACCGCCCGCGATGTGAGCTTGGCCGCCGCCATGAATGTGCCTTGGCTGACGGTTACCCGGAAGCCGCGGATCGCGCTGCTGTCCACGGGCGATGAACTGGTGTTGCCGGGCGAACCGGTCGGGCCCGACCAGATCATCAGCTCCAACAGCATCGGCCTTGGATCGTCCATTCAGGCCATGGGCGGCGACGCCGTCAATCTTGGGATCGCCCGGGATGACCCCGATGATCTCCGCCGGATGCTTGACGGCGTCCGGGGCGCCGACATGCTGGTGACCATCGGCGGCGCGTCGGTCGGTGACTATGACCTGGTCAAGACGGTGCTTGGCGGCGAAGGCCTGGATATCACCTTCTCCACCGTCGCCATGCGGCCGGGCAAGCCGCTGATATTCGGCGCCATCCACGGCAAACCGATGCTCGGATTGCCGGGGAACCCGGTCTCGGCGGGCGTCACCTCGGTGCTGTTCCTGCGTCCGGCCATCGGCGTCATGCTCGGACTGGACGGTGACGAAACGCCACAGGAGACAGCGCTCCTCGGCCGCGATGTTCCGGCCAACGACCACCGTCAGGACTACCTGCGCTCGACCCTCGGCATGAGCGCCCGAGGCGAATTGACCGCCACCCCGTTCGAGAAACAGGACAGCTCCATGCTGCACCTGTTTGCCCAGTCCGATTGTCTGGTTATCCGGCCGCCCAACGCGCCGCCGCTGGCCGCGGGTCAGCGGGTCGACATCGTCCGGCTGGACTGGAGCAACCTCTCGGTCTAAGTCCCCATTGCAGCCCAAATCGAAAATTCTTGGGCAGATTTGCAAAAATCCCTATTGACCTCGGAAAAGAACCAAACTAGAACATGTATGGGCGTTTCGGTTTTGTTCCATATGTAGTGTTGACCGCCCAATTTAACCCAGGCTCTTGTCGCACCGCATGAAGGGGGACCCAATGTTGACCAAGAAGCAGTACGAATTGCTGGTCTTTATCGACCAAAAACTGCGGGAAACCGGGGTTCCGCCCTCTTTCGACGAAATGAAGGACGCACTTGATCTGCGCTCCAAATCCGGAATCCACAGGCTAATTACCGGTCTGGAGGAACGGGGTTTTATCCGCCGCCTTCCCCATCGGGCGCGGGCCTTGGAAATCCTCCGCCTGCCGGAGAATTTCCGTGTCGGCGATGTGAAACCGGCGCGTCCCAACGGCTTCACCCCCAATGTTATCGAAGGCGGCTTCCGCCCGAAATCACCCGAGCCGGCGACCGCGGAAGAGCCGACGGCATTGCCGCTTTTGGGCAGGATTGCCGCCGGCACGCCCATCGAGGCATTGCGCGATCCAACCAACAGCATCGATATTCCCCCCTCTATGCTCGGCGGGGGTGATCACTATGCCCTGGAGATTGATGGCGATTCGATGCTCGACGCGGGCATCCACGATGGCGACACGGTGGTCATCGAGCAATGCGACACCGCGGAGAGCGGATCCATCGTCGTGGCGCTGGTCGACGGCAGCGAAGTCACGCTGAAGCGTCTGCGCCGCAAGGGCGGGACCGTGGCGCTCGAGCCTGCCAATAAGGACTACGAAACGCGGATATTCGGGCCCGATCGGGTTCAGGTCCAAGGTCGCCTTGTAGGCCTGTTCAGGAAGTACTAGGGACTAGATGCCGCCTTGCGGCCGGCGGAGCACCCACGGTCGCGCGCCCCGCTCTCCTTGAACCGTTTTGACCGAGATCCCGCTTTCGTCAATCCACAGCGCATGCGCACCCTCGCGCCAGAGGTCAAACCGGTCGATGACCAATGCGGCGGCCCGACACATGCGGCCGGGCACAGGTACCGTGGCCACCACAATATCGGCGTGCCGGCATTCTTCTTCGAGCGCCAAGCTGTCCCTGACCAGCGCAACCGTCCTCCCGGCTCTGTGGTAGATGCAGGCCAGCGCGTCGCACACTAGATCGTCGGCCCCGTCGGCTGGCCGCGCCGGCCACGGGGCGGGCGCCTCTCCGATTTGGCCCGCCGCCCGCAGCCAGACCGAACCGGCAAACCGCGAAGCCCGAACCGAAGACAAGGTGAGCCGGCCATCCTCTCGAACCACGCCAAACAACCGTGCTTCACCGTCTACCAGGAGGTCGGGGTTGGGTAGCCGGGGGATGATCAGCACGCCAATCAGGACCAGCGGCACCCCGAGCAGCCGCCATTTTCTTTGCCACAGGCAAAGCCACATGCCGCCCGACGCCACGGCAACCAGCGCAGTCGTTAAAAAACCGCTGATCCCGAAGCTGGCACCGGGTAACGCCGCCATTCGTTCCGCCGCATCAATGATGACGTCGACCCCCCAGCCCATGGCGGCGAGAAAGATGCCGTCCAGGCCCAAAGGCATTGCGATCAAGGCCAGGACCGCGAGCGGCATGACCCAAAATGCGGTCAACGGGACCGCAACCAAATTGGCCGCAAGTCCCAGCACGGCGATCCGGTTGAAATGGTACACGGCAAATGGACCCGTCGCGGCGCTGGCGACGATGGTGGTCAGCATCACGCCGCCGAAATAGAGCGGCAGTCCCCGCCACCACCGCCGGGTCAACACCCATCGAGCACTCGCCCGGCGGCTGATCCATTCATAGACGGCGATAAGGGCGACAACCGCAGCGAACGACATCTGGAAACTGGCACTGAGCAGTGCGGCGGGCGTCAGTACGAGAATGACCAGGGCGGCCCACGCGACCGAGCGCATTGAGATGCCTTGCCGGTCGAGAACTATCGCCACCAGTACCAGGCCGATCATCAGAAACGCGCGTTGGGTCGGGACCGTCGCGCCGGCAAGGAGGGCATACGCAAATGCGCCGATGACTGCGGCAATCGCCGCCCATTTCTTTATGGGATAGGGCAACGCGATGGCGGGGATAAGGGACAGGCCGCCCCGGACGATGACGAAAATGAACCCGGCGACCAGACCGATGTGGAGCCCGGAGATCGCCAGCAGGTGGGCAATCCCTGATGCGCGGAATGCCTCGAGGACAGGTTCACGGACGATTGTGCGTTGCCCGGTGATCAAAGCGGCGGCGACCGTACCGGCGTCGCCCGGAATGGCGGCCACCACCCGCTGCGTGACCCGCCATCGCAGCCGTTCGATGGCGGTCGCCAATTGCCACTCCTCCAGATGCGGCTGGACGATCCGGGCGCGCCCCAGGGCGAAACCGACGCCGGCCAGCTCCTGGAAATAGAACTGACGCTGCAGGTCGAAGCCGCCGGGCAGGACGGGGGGAGGTGGGGGAGAGAGAACCGCGCGAACCTCGATCCAGTCCCCCGCCGCCAAAGCCGGTTGCGCACCCCGGAGACGAACTCGAACCCGCGGCGGCTGCTGGGGCGCCGCCAGGTTTTGGATCCTGATCCGATCCAGGGTCACGCGCACCCCATCGGGAAACGGCTCCAGGAGCACGATCCGCCCCTGGACGCTGGCGGCACTGCGATTTTCGGCCAGCACCGGGTGCTTGAGACGCAGGGTATGCCATTGTGCGTTCAGCAAACCGGCAGCGACAATGAACAGTCCGACCGATAAGAACATGACGCCGGGCCGTCGGCGGCACAGCCAACCGCAGGTAATCGATAGCGCACCCAGTCCAAAGGCGAGCCAGACCGGCGGCTCATTTGGCAGGAAGAAATAAAGGCCGATGCCGGCGCTAAACGCCACCGGGACCCACAAGAGCCAACGATCCCGCTCTTCAAGCAACGCGTCCCGCGCACCACCGAAAATGCCGCTCATCAAGGCGGCCGTCCGCTTATCCTCCCGTGTCATGGTGCAAAGATGACAGACCAGGACCAAACCTGTAAACTGCCCGCCCTGTTTTAAATAGTTAAATAATATCAATTACTTAGATAGATTTTATGGTTGTCACCCGCTTCGCGCCCTCGCCCACGGGCTTCCTCCATATCGGCGGCGCCCGCACCGCATTGTTCAACTGGCTGTTCGCCAGACACCATCAGGGCACGTTTCTACTGCGAATTGAGGACACTGACCGGAAGCGCTCCACCGACGAGACCGTCGACGCCATCCTCAGCGGGATGCGCTGGCTGGATCTAATCTGGGATGGAGAGCCGATTTCACAGTTCGCGCGTAGCGGCCGGCATGCCGAAATCGCCGGGCAGCTTCTTGACGAAGGCAAGGCCTACCGCTGCTACTGCACGCCCGAGGAACTCGCGGAGATGCGAGACGCGGCGCGGGCGGCAGGCAGCGCCCGGCTCTATGACGGCCGTTGGCGGGACCGCGATCCCACGGAAGCGCCCGACGGCATCGATCCGGTCATTCGCCTGAAGGTGCCCGAGGGCGGCGAAACAGTCATCCAGGACATCATCCAGGGAGAAGTGCGGGTTGGCCACGATCAGTTGGACGACCTGATCATGTTGCGGGCCGATGGAACACCAACTTACATGCTGGCGGTCGTGGTTGACGACCATGACATGGGCATTACCCACGTCATTCGCGGAGATGACCACCTAACCAACGCCTTCCGTCAGGCTCAGATTTACGCGTCCTTGGGATGGGATATGCCGATCATGGCCCACATGCCCCTCCTCCACGGAAGCGACGGCGCAAAGCTCTCCAAGCGCCATGGTGCGCTCGGCGTCGAGGCCTACCGCGACATGGGCTTCCTCCCAGAGGCGGTAAACAATTACCTTCTCCGATTGGGATGGAGCCACGGCGACGACGAAATCATCAACCGCGACCAGGCTATCAAGTGGTTTGACGTCAAGGACGTCGGCAAAGCGGCCGCCCGCTTTGACATGGACAAGCTGACCAGTCTCAACGGGCACTACATCCGCGAAGCCGAGGATGATCGGCTGGTCGAACTAATCCTGCCGGGGCTGGAGAACGAACTCGGCGAGACGGTCGACGAGGTGGCGTGGCAACGTCTGCTCCATGGAATATCAAGCCTTAAAATGCGCGCGAAGAACACGCTGGAACTTGTTGAAAATGCATTATTTTATGTGCGTAAACGCCCACTCTCCTTGAACCCGAAAGCGGCAAAAATCCTTGACGCGGAGGGGCGCGGCATGATCGAACATATCCGCCCGCATTTGGCGCAGCTTGAAGACTGGTCGCAGGGGGGGATCGAGACCGCGGCGAGAGAGGTTGCCGAGGCCGCCGACGCCAAATTGGGTGCCGTTGCACAGCCACTGCGCGCTGCGCTCACCGGTTCCAACGTATCACCGGGAATATTCGAGGTGATGGAGGTACTGGGCCAGGATGAAACCTTGGGCCGTCTCGACGACGCGCTCGCCGCACCGGCGCCGCCCACGGGCGCCGCACAAGACTGACGGGACAATTTACCACCTTGGGGAAGAACGCGCATGAATGACCACAATTCCACCACCAACCACACCATGACCCTTACCAACAACGAGACCGGCGAGGCATTCGAGTTGCCGGTGCTCGGCGGGTCGGTTGGTCCCAAGGTGATTGACGTCCGGCGCCTTTATGGCGATAGCGGCTACTTCACCTACGATCCGGGGTTTACCTCGACGGCGAGCTGCGAGTCGACCATCACCTACATTGATGGCGACGAGGGTATCTTGCTCTATCGGGGATATCCGATCGAGGATTTGGCGGTTCACTGCGACCACATGGAGGTCAGCTACCTCTTACTGTTCGGTGAGCTCCCCAATGCCGAACAAAAGGCCAAATTCGAGCACGACATTACCTACCACACCATGCTCCACGAGCAGGTGAACCAGTTTTATCGCGGCTTCCGGCGAGATTCCCATCCCATGGCCATTATGTGCGGCGTC
Source organism: Rhodospirillales bacterium (assembly GCA_965213765.1). Lineage (GTDB taxonomy): Bacteria > Pseudomonadota > Alphaproteobacteria > Rhodospirillales > UBA2165 > JAJDXO01. Next base: position 205,162 of record OZ243926.1, read on the forward strand.
GTCGGCGCACTTTCGGCGTTCTATCACGACAGTTTGGATATTGACGACCCCTGGCACCGGACGGTGGCGTCCTACCGGATGATCGCCAAGATTCCGACCATCGCGGCTCACGCATACAAATACGCCGTGGGTCAGCCGTTCATCTATCCCGACAACAGCCTGAGCTATTCGGAAAACTTCCTCCATATGCTGTTTGCGACACCGGCCGAGGATTACGAGGTCAGCCCCACCCTCGCCCGCGCAATGGACCGGATTTTGATCCTCCACGCGGACCATGAGCAGAATGCCTCCACCTCGACCGTGCGGTTGGCCGGCTCAAGCGGGGCCAATCCGTTCGCCTGTATCGCTGCGGGAATCGCGTCCCTCTGGGGCCCGGCCCACGGCGGCGCCAACGAAGCCGTCCTCAACATGCTCAACGAAATCGGCGACAAGTCGAACATCACGGAGTATGTCAAAAAGGCCAAGGACCCGGATGATCCCTTCCGCCTGATGGGCTTCGGTCACCGGGTTTACAAGAACTTCGACCCCCGTGCCCGGGTGATGCAGCAGACCTGCCACGAAGTCCTAGAGGAGCTTGGCATTGCCGACGAGCCGTTGCTCGAACTGGCCATGGAGTTGGAGAAGGTTGCCGTCGAAGACGAGTACTTCGTTGAGCGCAAGCTCTATCCCAACGTGGATTTCTATTCGGGGATAATTTTCAAGGCCATCGGGATTCCGACCACCATGTTCACGGTGCTGTTCGCCGTTGCCCGGACGGTCGGCTGGATCGCCCAGTGGAATGAGATGGTCGAAGATCCGAGCCAGAAAATCGGCCGGCCCCGCCAGCTGTTTACCGGGTCTGCCCGGCGGGACTTCATCGCCCTCGACAAGCGCGGCTAGAGCGCGTTTCCGGACTATTATCCTGCGATGACGTCGAGCACCGCCCGGCCCGCCCGCCGGCTCGGCGTGTCCCCGTCCGGGTTCAATCGTGAGATCGCGTTTTGCATGCCCTTGACCTGATCCCGGGCAGCATTCGGGTCAGTGAGCAAGCGTTCTGCCGCGGACGCCAAGTTTCTCGGCGTACAGGCCTCAAAGAGGAATTCGGGCACCACTTCCCGGTCATTCATGAGATTCACCAGATTGGCAAATCGGACCTGAACCAGCCGGCGCGTTAGCCAAGCCGTAATCGGGTTGGTCTTGTAGGCCGTAACGGTTGGCAACCGAGCGACAGCCAACTCAAGGGCAACCGAACCGGACGCCGCAATCGCAACGTGAGCCGCGGCAAACGCGCCATATTTCTCGCTGCCATCCACGATGATCGGCTGGAGAGGCCAGCCGCGTGCGCCCTCGGATACCATGCCGCCAACGCTCTCAAGCGTGGGCAAAATCACGCGAAGGGCGGGAATGTGACCCGCAAGCCGCTCGACGGCCTGGCCGAAAATAGGCATGTGACGAGCCACTTCGGTGCCTCGGCTGCCCGGCAGGGCGCAAATGACCGGGGCTTCCGGGGCAATTCCGTGCGCCTGCCGAAACCCGGGCCCATTACCGCTATTTGCCCCACTCTCCACGACCGGATGGCCGACAAACGTGCAGGCAAGGCCCTCGCGCTCGAAATACGGCGGCTCAAACGGAAACAGCACCAGAAGATGATCAACGAAGCGGGCAATTGTTTTGGCCCGCCCAGGCTTCCAGGCCCAGACGGTCGGGGCGACAAAGTGCACTATCGGAATGCCCGCGCCGCGAAGCTTCTTTACCACCCGCAGGCAGAAATCGGGGGCATCGATGGTGACAACGACATCCGGCTGCCGCGCTCGAATATCCGCGGCGGTCCGCCGGATTAGCGAAAGAATTCGCGGGATACGCGGAACCACCTCAGCCAATCCCATTACCGACAATGCCGACAGCGGCACCAGACTGTCCAAGCCCTGGGCAGTCATCTGCTCTCCGCCAATCCCCATAAATCGCGCCGCCCCTTGCGTTTGACGGCTGATTTCGGCCATCAACGGGGCGCCAAGGGCATCACCCGACGGTTCACCCGCGATAATGTAAATGAGGGGCCGGTCCGCCACCGCTCAGGTGTCCGCCTCGGGCGCAACGCCGAGGACAAAGACGCCACGGTGATCGGCCTGACGAATGACTTCAAGGCGTTTGAGGATCAGCGACCGCCCGGCTTCAACCGCGACACCCTCGAGGCCGGCCCGGTCAATTTCCGCAATGGTATCCGGCCCGATCGTCGGCAAATCAATTCGCCGGTCCTGCCCCGGTTTGAGCATCTTCACGAGAACCCCCGACCTTGCGCCGTCCACGGGCGCACATCGGGCGACCAGCGCCGCAGTCCCGGCTTCATCCTCGGTGTCCACGATATCACCTGCCCGTACAATCACAGCCTGCCCCAAATCCTGCGCGCCCAATTGCCGTGCGGCCGCAATGCCGATCCCTATATCGGCCAGCGCCCGGGGATCCGGCTCGTGCCGCCCCAATATGCCCCGCGGGGCCAGCAGATCGTCCACGATTTGATCGGCCCCGATGACGCGAAAGCCGTGATCCTCAAAGACCCGAGACACACCGCGCAGCAAACGATCATCGCCCAAAGCCAGACCGCCGATCTTTAGCAGCAGCGCCGCCGAACGCCGATCCATCATGACATCCTTGAGTGCCGGCCGCCGTACCCGGCCCGCCATCACGACCTCGGCGACATTCTGCTCCGACAAGGCATCGAGGATATCACCCGCCCGGTTCATCCGGTGAATTCCGTGCGGTACGTCATCGTCAAGAGAGAAATCGAGGTGATCGTCAAGGGCGACGACGTAGAAGGCGCGACCGCTTTCGCGGCAGGCTTCAATGACCAGCTTGGGAAGGTCTCCCCCGCCCGCGATGATGCCGAGTTTAGGCTGCATCCTCGAGCAGGGGCTGACAGATCGCCCGGGCCGAATCGACGCCAATGAAGCTGACGATCTCCATCACCGGCTCGACATGACTGAAGAGTTCCGCCACATCGGTCACCCGCTCCGACTGGGTGCCCTCCTGAGCGAAGATCAGTCGGTAGGCCCGGCGGAGATCGTGAATGACCTCTCTTGAAAAATCCCGCCGCTTGAGCCCGACGAGGTTTAGACCGGAGAGATGGGCGCGGTTTCCGACGACCGAGCCGTAGGGAATAACATCGTTCTCGACCCCGCTCATGCCCCCGACCATGGCGTGCCGGCCGATACGGACAAATTGATGCACGGCCGAAAGTCCCCCGACGATTGCCCAGTTGCCAATTTCCACATGGCCGGCGAGGGTCGCATTATTGACCAGGATTACGTTGTCACCGATCTGGCAGTCATGAGCCACGTGCGCCGCCACCATAAACAGGCAACCGTCTCCGATGCGGGTCACCATCCCGCCGCCCTCGGTTCCGGGGTTCATGGTGACGTGCTCGCGGATGACGTTATTCTTGCCGATTTCCAGGGACGACTTCTCGCCTTTGAACTTCAGGTCCTGCGGTTGGTGGCCGATCGATGCAAAGGGAAAGACCTGCGTACCGTCCCCGAGACGAGTCCTGCCGGTAACCACCACATGAGATCCCAATCGCACACCATCACCAAGCACCACGTCCTGCCCGATGCACGAGTACGGACCAATTTCAACGTCCGCCCCGATTCGGGCGCCGTCCTCTATGAGCGCTGTTGGGTGAATGCCGGGCATTTAATTGTCCATGATCATGGCGGTGAAGGTCGCCTCGGCAACCACTCGGCCATCGACTTTTCCTTCTCCGGCGAATTTCCAGACCGGCCCCCGGTGCTGTTTGGTCTCGACGTGGACCTCCAATCGGTCGCCCGGCACGACTGGCTTGCGGAATCGCGCGGAATCGATGGACATGAAGTAAACCAATTTGCCCTCTAATCCCTCTCCGATACTCCAAACAATGAGCGCCGCTGCGGATTGCGCCATGCACTCGATGATCATGACACCGGGCATGACCGGCCGCTCCGGGAAATGGCCGGGGAAAAAGGGTTCGTTCGCGGTCACATTCTTGATACCGGTTGCACTGGTCTCCGGGACCAAATCCACAATCCTATCAACCAACAGCATGGGATACCTGTGAGGAAGCATCCGCATGATGTCCTCGATATTCAGAACCGTGTCGGTGGCCTGCTTGCTTTCCAAATCCATCCGTTAGTGACCCTCGTCTCCCTTAAGCAACCGATTCAGCCGCGCCAACTTCCGCCAAAAGCTCTTGGATTCCTCGGCGGGAAATCCAACCACCGTTTGGCCTGCCGGCACATCCTTGGTCACGCCTGACTGTGCCGCGATTCGGGCTCCCGGTCCAATGTGCAAATGACCGCTAATTCCAGCCTGCCCACCGATCATGACAAAGTCTTCCAATCGAGCGGAGCCCGACATGCCGACTTGCCCCGCAATCAGGCAATTCCCGCCAATTTCGACGTTATGTCCGATATGTACGAGATTATCAATCTTCGTCCCCGCCCCAATCACGGTATCCGGACCGGAACCGCGATCGATGGCCGTATTCGCACCAATCTCCACGCCATCGCCGATGAGCACCCGGCCGAGTTGCGGAACCTTTTCGTGTCCGCCGGCTCCAGGTGCGAAGCCAAACCCGTCTTGACCAACCCTGACCCCGGGGTGGATGTGCACTGCCTCTCCAATTAGACAGCAGGCAAGGGTGACATTGGACCCGACAACGCAATTTTTGCCAACGACAACGCCAGGTGCAATAACTGTATTCGCGCCCACCGCGGTCCCATCTCCGATTTCCGCCCCTGGCCCGACAACCGCACCGGGATCGGCCCTGACACCAGCGCCCAATTTAGCCGTGGCGTCGATATGAGCGTGCTTGGAGATTTTCGGAGATCCGTGCTCGGGCGGGTAAAACGCCTGGGCGATCAGGGCGAAGGCACGGTAAGGATCATCCGAAATCAAAAGGGCCGCACCGGCCGGGGCGCGGTCCACGAGATCGGGGGCGAGAACAATCGCACCCGCGCCGCTCCGCTCAAACTCCCCGACATAGCGCCGGTTGTCGATAAAGCTCACCGCTTCCGGCCCCGCGGACGTCAATGGGCCTACATCGTTGAATTTCGCGGTCTCTAAATCGTCACCGCGAGCCTCACACCCCGAGACGTTGGCAAGTTCGGTTAACGAAAAACTCCCCGCGGATTTGAAGAACCGTGGATCGGCCATCTATTTCTGGCCGGCGGCGGGGTCCGTGAGCTGATAGGAAGGAACGTTTTGATCCAACAACTTGATCACCTCGGCCGTAATGTCCAATGGCCGCTCGAAAAATACCAGTTCCCGCCGGCTGAGAATTAAAAAGTATCTGTTTGCCCGAGCATAGGTCCGGACTGCCTTGTTGAGCTGTTCCTGGAAAGCCTTCAACGCCTGTCCCCGCATGGCGTTCATCCGTTGGCTTCGCGCATTTGCCTCCCGCCGGAATTTCGCCGTGCGTTGGCGCAGTTCCTCGCGTCTCTTTGTATAGGCTTCGGGCGCGACGATCACACGCTGCCGTTCGAGTTCTTCGGCAGCCTTCCGCAACTCGGCTTCCTCCGTCTTCACCTCGTCTCCGAGTTTGGTCCGTAATTCAGCGATCTGGCGGTCCATGTCCTGGGTCATCTTCGACCGTCGGCGGATGACCTCGATATCGAGAATACCGATTTGGCCCTGCCGGGCCTCGGGTTCAGGCTGCCCCTGAGCGAGGGCGGCGTCCAGCCCACCAAATACCAAAAATGCAGCAACCGGCAGGGCAATGATAAAGAGAATTCTGAGTAGCTTCATTAGAATCGCGTTCCGAAATTAATTCGAATTGCTTCGTCCCGATCCTCGTCTTCCTTGAGGATTGGAAAGCCAAAATCAACGGCAATCGGCCCAATTGGCGATGACCAGCCCAACCCGGCACCCACCGCCAGACGCACGCTTCCCGTATCCAGCACGTTCGCGTTTGATGGCGATACGCCACCGACGCTGCCAAAATCGGTGAACATACGCGCCCGAATGCCGAATTCGTTGGGCAGCCCGACCGGGAAACCCAGCTCGACCGTGCCATTATAGGCCCACTCACCGCCAAGGGCATCGTTGGTTAATTTGTCGCGCGGCCCCACGCCGGCAGACTCAAATCCCCGCAGCGTGGATCCACCAAGAAAGTATCTATCCGCGACCTCGACATCTTCGCCAAGGCCCACGATGTACCCGACACGGCCCCTGGTTGAAAGTGTCCATTCGTCGATCACGGGCACGAAGTAGCCGCTTGAGGCGGTATTTCGGAGATAAAAAACAGTACCGCCGAGCCCCGCCAAGTCCGACCCGAGCCGAACGAAATAGCCATCTGTAGGATTAATTCGGCTATTCCGCTGATCATACAATAGAACTTGCGAGACCTCGGATACGTAGCGGGTGCCTTCCTGTGCCCTGATCAGGTTGGAAGCGTTACCGTGAACATTCTCAATCTCGGACGCACGGAACTGATACCGAAGGCTCTGGGACAGATGTTCACTTAAAGGAAAGCCAAACCGCACCCCTCCCCCGGTCTCGGTGAAATCATAGGACCTCGAATCCTGGAGATCGCTCGACCGTCGGAAGAGATCTACGCCGGCCCGCACCTCTCGATCCAAAAAGTAGGGTTCGGTAAACCCAAGGTCGATCTGACTTCGCTCGGCGGCGAGGGACATGGAGAGCTTTAGTTCCTGTCCCCGTCCGAGAAGATTTCGCTCCTGGAGGGAGAATTCTCCGAGCGGCCCCACATCCGTTGAAAATCCGGCGCCTACACTCAGAGCACCCGTCGATTGCTCTTCGACATTGACCGAGACAACGGCCTTGTCGGGCGCGCTTCCGGGGACCTGCTCGATCTCGACGTCACTAAAGTAGCCGAGGTTTCGAATTCTTTGCTGCGAGCGCCGAAGCTTGGCGGAGTTGAATGCGTCTCCCTCAACCAATCTGAATTCGCGCCGAATGACCTTGTCGATCGTCCGTACGTTTCCGGTGATATCAATGCGTTCCACGAACACTCGCGGCCCTTCATTGATGCGGAAATTCAAACTGATGGTTCGTTTTTCTCTGTCGCGATCGATTTGTGGCCGGATATCGACAAATGCGAATCCCAAATTGCCGACCTCATCGGTCAATTTGTCGACGACTTCCTCGACAAGGCCACTGTCATACCAGTCACCCTCCTCAAATTCGACGAGTCCCCGCAGCGTGTCGCCCTCAAGGCCCCGCAACTCGGAACTGATGTCGAAAGTGCCGAATTTGTACCGTTGGCCCTCATCGACGGTAAAGGTGATAAAGAAGGAGTCTCTTTCGGGCGTCAGTTCAGCCACCACCGAGCTAACCTGAAAATCAGCGTATCCCTCGGCAAGATAGTGACGCCGCAAAAGCTCCCGGTCGAAAGCCAGGCGATCGGGATCATAAGTATCGTCAGAGGTAAAGAAACGATACCAAATCGCTTCTTTGGTTCGGATCACTTCCCGCAAATCAGAATCGTTCATCGCGCGATTGCCGACAAAGCGAATATTCTCCACCTTGGTCAGTTCGCCTTCGTCAATCTCGAATACCAAATCAACCCGGTTTTGCTCGAGGCGGATCACCTTGGGCACTACGGATGCGGCGAATCTCCCCCGTACCTTGTAGACGTCCAGAATTCTCTGGAGGTCTTCCTGGACCTTGGTGCGAGTGAAAACCACGCGGGGCCGCAACTGCACTTCGGTCTCCAACACCTCATCCTCAACCCGTTGATTACCCTCAAACACAATACGATTGATGATTGGATTTTCTACCAACCGGATAACCAGTGCTTGTGCCTGTCGGTCAATGCTGATGTCCGCAAACAGGCCGGTGGCAAACAAGCTTTTGAGCGAACGGTCGATGCGCTCCGGATCGAACGGATCACCCTCACGGACCAGCAGGTAGGACCGCACCGTACTCTGCTCGATGCGATGGGATCCCTCGATGATGATCTCGCGGATCGGCCCACCCGACTGTTGGGCGGACGCAGGTGCGATGCCAACGAGTAGCAAGGCGATAAGTAAAACGGCGCGAGTGATCACGAAGGAACGTTCCTTTGCGGATGATTCACTAAGTAAAAAGGCCAGTAATAAACTCGAAAAACTTCAAATGGACAAGATCATTCCAGGTTACAAACAGGAATAGACAGAGCACCAGGACAAGCCCGAACCGGAACCCGTACTCCTGCGCACGCGGTCCAAGGGGCCGCCCCCGCACCGCTTCCACGGCGTAGAACGCCAAATGACCGCCGTCGAGCATGGGAATGGGAAACAAATTAATCAGCCCTAGATTGACCGACAGCACCGCCAATAGCCATACGAAGTCCCGCCATCCGTTTTGCGCAGCGTGGCCGGAAATCTGGGCAATTCGCAGCGGCCCCCCTAGGTCGTTCGCCGATTGCTCTCCGACGATCAACCCGCCAACGAACTCCAAAATCCTACCGGTCATGAAAACCGTCTGCCGAACGCCCATCCAGGCGCTGGTTAGCGGGTCCTGACGCTCATAGCGATTGCCGCCCGCGCCAATACCCAGCCGTCCCACCTCGACGGTATTTCCCTGGTCATCCTTTTCAGTTGTCGCGTCGGGGATGGCTGTCAGATCGATAATTTGGCCGTCGCGTTCGACGCGAATTGCCATGGGCTTGGAGGGACTTGCCCGCACGGCGTCGTAAATCTCCGAGAATAAGGTGACCCTCTTGCCATTAATTTCGATGATCTTGTCATTGGTCCGAAATTCGGCCTCCGCCGCCGCCGAGCCGGGAATGACGCCACCGACGACGGACGGCGGCGGTCCTTCAAACGGTTGCGGCACACCCGCTGTTGCAAAGAAAATAGCGAATACGATGGCCGCGAAGATGTAGTTGACCGCCGGGCCAGCAAAAACGATGGCTGCGCGCTGACCGAGACTCTTGTTATGGAAAGATACCGCCTCCTCCTCCGGCGTCATCTCCCGCTCGGTACCGTCTTCCTCGACGTGGGTATCGCCCTCGCCGAACATCTTTACATATCCCCCGAGCGGGAACGCGCAAATCTTCCATCTGGTGTCGTTCTTGTCGGTCCAACCCTTAATCTCGGGACCAAAGCCAACCGCGAATACTTCCACCCGAACGCCATTTCGCCGGGCAACCCAGTAGTGGCCGTATTCGTGGACAAACACCAATATTACAATCGCAACAATGAATGCCAGAATGATAATGGTGAGGCTTTCCATAGGTTCTCTCGTTTCTAATTTTTCCGCGACGCTAAATGTCCGCCGCTAGTTCTCTCGCCATGGTTCTTGCTCTCGAGTCCGAGTCCAGGACGTCGCCGATTGAGCCCGGCCGGGACATGGGAATCGCCGAAATCGTCGCCTCAACAAGTCGGGCGATATCGAGAAACCCAAGAGATCCGGCTAGAAACAACTCCACGGCAACCTCGTTCGCCGCGTTCAATATAGTAGGCAGGTCGCCGCCGGCCCGCAAGGCGTTGCGGGCCAGTTGGAGTGCCGGAAATCGTTCAAAATCAGGTGCTTCAAACGTGAGCCGGCCGATCTCTTCGAGCTGGAGGCGCGGTGAAGGTGCAGCAATTCGATGAGGCCAGCCCAAGGCGTAGGAGATGGGCGTACGCATATCCGGCGTCCCCAACTGGGCCAGGACCGAGCCATCGATATAGGCCACCATGGAATGGATGACCGATTGGGGGTGAACCAGAATTTCAATCTGATTCTCCTCCACGGGAAACAAGTAATGGGCCTCGATCAGTTCGAGGCCCTTGTTCATCATCGTCGCTGAATCCACCGAAATCTTGGCCCCCATGTCCCAATTGGGGTGAGCAACCGCCTGCTCGGGCGTTACGTCTCGCATGTCGGCAAGCCGCGTCTCCCGGAAAGGCCCGCCCGACGCCGTCAGAATGATCCGCTCGACTTTTTCAGGCTCGTCAAAATTGAACACCTGAAAGATCGCGTTGTGTTCAGAATCGACCGGCAATAGCGTCGCACCACTGTCGGCGACTTCGGACAAAAGCAAATCACCGGCACAAACCAGGCATTCCTTGTTGGCGAGTGCCACCGTTGCGCCGCGCTTGGCAGCGGCGATGGTTGGTGCCAAGCCGGCACCGCCGACGATACCAGCCATGACCCAATCGGCGGGACGCGACGCCGCCTCAACCATCGATTCCTCTCCGGCCCCGACATCGATGCCGGTTCCCGACAAGGCAGACTTGACCGCCGCGTAATTGTCCTCGGAGGCCACCGCCACCATCTGTGGGTTGAACTTCATGGCCTGCTCCACCAGCAGATCCGTGTTCCGGTTGCCGGTGATGGCTTCGACCACATACTTGTCCGGCTCCCGCGCTATGAGATCGAGGGTGTTACAGCCGATGGAGCCGGTTGAACCCAGGATCGTCACCCGGCGCGGCGTGTCTGATGAGGGCGCAGAATCCATAAGGTTCAATTCCCCATTCGTGCCGCAACGGTCAGGATGGCGGCCAACGGAGCCGCCGCCAGGAGTCCGTCAACGCGATCAAGAACACCACCATGACCGGGAATCAGCCGCCCGGAATCCTTTACCTCGAACCGCCGTTTCATCCACGATTCGAATAAATCGCCGGCCTGCGACGCCGCCCCGATTACCAAAGCAAGCAATGTCGCCAACACCACTGACATACCACCGGCGACCGTCGCCATTGCGGCGGCCGCGGCGATACCGCAACCCAAACCGCCGCCGACGCCGGCCCAGGTCTTGTTGGGGCTGATTTTCGGAGCGAGCCTTGCACCACCGATCGTCCGTCCGAAGACATACCCTCCGATATCATTGGCCCAGACGATGACGAACAAAGCCAATACGTACACCAGGCCGGATTCCGGATGTTGCCGAAGGCTGACAAGAGCAAGGCAGGGTATGCCCAGATAGAGCACGCCGGCGACGGCCCAGCGCCTTTCCCGCCGGCCGCCCAGACCCGCCAAGAGACCCATCGATGCCAGACCGGCGATCACCGTGCCCTCGTAACGCTCCAGCGCGGCGAACAGAATGACGAACAGCACGCCCAGGCCAAGAAGCCAGCCGGTCAGGCTATTCAACCGAATGCCGCACATGCCTGCCCATTCCCAAATCATGGCCATGGCGAAAAGCGCAACCAGGATATCGAACGCCGGGGCGCCAAACCAGGTCGCGCCGACAGCGATGGTCACCAGGACCACGGCCGAGACGACCCTGAGAAACAGGGTGTCGGGCGTTCGCTCACCCGCCGGTTGCCCCATACCGACGCTCTCTTCGGTTGAATTCCGCGATGGCCTCAAGAAACAGGTCTTCGGAGAAATCGGGCCAATGGGCGTCCAAAAATACGAATTCGGAATAGGCCAACTGCCACAGCAGGAAATTGCTGATCCGTTGCTCGCCGCCGGTTCTGATCAGCAGGTCCGGATCCGGAACTCCCGTCGTATCGAGGTACGACGCCACGCAATCTTCGTCGATCTGGCCGGCAGCCAACTCCCCGCTCTCGATTTTTCGACCGACCTGCCGCACCGCCGCGGTCAATTCGGCGCGTCCTCCATAGCTAAGAGCCAGGATCAGATTCAATGTTGAATTGTCAGCCGTTTGGCGTTCGCAGTGCTCGATCAGGTCAACAATATCCTTGCCCAGATGCCGGCGCTCTCCGATAACCCGTAAACGCACGCCGTTCTTGTGCAGTTCGGCGATCTCGCTTCTCAGATAGCGCCGCAGCAATCCCATCAGGTCATCAATTTCCCCAGGGGGGCGTTTCCAGTTTTCGGACGAGAAGCTGAAAAGCGTGAGATACCTCACACCGTATTTGACCGACGTCTCAACGGCGCATCGTACCGCCTCAGCGCCCTTTCGGTGCCCAGCAATGCGCGGCAGCCCACGCGCCTTCGCCCATCGGCCGTTGCCGTCCATGATAATCGCGATGTGCGTCGGCGGCGGGGCTGAAGCGTCGCCATATTCGGGGGCAATTTTTGCCAAGTTACACCTGCATAATCTCTTGTTCCTTGCGATGGAGAGCCTCATCCATCTTAGCGATGAAGTGGTCGGTCAGGTCCTGGATTTCCTTGCCGTAATCCCGGTGCTCGTCCTGCGAGATCCCACCATCCTTTTCGGTTTTTTTGAGTTCATCCATCACGTGCCGACGGACGTTGCGGACCGCCACCCGCGCTTCTTCGGTGTACTTTCCCGCAACCTTGGTCAGTTCGGTTCGCCGTTCTTCCGTAAGGGGTGGAATCGGAATGCGGACCAACTGGCCATCGCTCGCCGGGTTCAGTCCCAGATCGGCTTCGCGAATAGCCTTTTCGACCGCACCGACGAGACCCTTGTCCCACACTTGAACCGTCAGCAACTGCGGCTCAGGCACGGAAACGGTGCCGACCTGCGAAAGCGGCATTTGTGATCCATAGGCATCGACGTTGATCGGTTCCACGAGGCTCGTCGAGGCACGTCCCGTCCGCAAGCCGCCGAATTCCTTTTGCAGGACCTGTAGTGCGCCGTCCATCCGACGTTCAACATCCGACTTGGTTGACGCGAAATCATAATCAGCCACCGTTTGCCCCCTCCGTAATAATTGTTGAAACGCCCTTGCCCTGCACCACCTCCCCAAAAGCCCCGGGAGCGTGGACGGAGAACACCAAAATCGGGATTTTGTTTTCCCGGGCAAGCGATATGGCAGAAGCATCCATGACTTTGAGGTCCTGGGTCAAGACGTCCCGATAGGTGAGTTCATCATAACGCTTTGCCGACCTATCGGTTTTGGGGTCGGCTGAATACACGCCGTCCACCTGGGTACCCTTGAATAACGCGTCGCAGCCCATTTCAGCGGCACGCAGGGCGGCGGCGGTATCCGTGGTGAAGAACGGATTTCCGGTACCGCCCGCGAAAATAACCACTCGTCCCTTTTCCATATGACGAATGGCCCGGCGGCGGATATAGGGCTCGCAAACAGCAGACATGGGAATGGCCGAGAGTACGCGCGTCGGTACGTCATTCCTCTCAAGTACGGACTGAATACCCAGCGCATTTATGACTGTCGCCAGCATCCCCATATGATCGGCGCTTGACCGCTCAAGCCCCGCCGCTACGCCCGAAAGTCCGCGAAATATGTTGCCGCCGCCGACAACGAGGCAAACCTGCACGCCCATTCCCTGCACGGTCTTCACCTCATCCGCGATCCGTTCCATGGTCGCGGGATCGAGCCCGAATTCCCGATCACCCATCAACCCCTCGCCGGAGAGTTTCAGGAGAACGCGATGGTATATGGGCTTATCTGGCATTTCCGTCTTCGCCATGGGCAGCAACACCGGTGCGGCAGCGGGACATTGCGATCAAGTGCGTCCACGCAGCAACGGCCGCGATAGTACACCAACCGCGGCCGCTACGTCTTTGATTTTCCGCTGATTTCCGGGAAAAAACAGGGTTCTTCTGGAATTACGCCGAATTACATTCCTGCCGTTGTGGCGACCTCCGCCGCAAAATCCTCTTCCTTCTTCTCGATGCCTTCGCCAAGCGCGAATCGTTTGAACCCCGTGACCTTGATCCCGCCGCCGGCATCCTGCCCCGCGGCTTCGACGGCTTTCGAAACCTTGGTTTCGTTGTCGATCACGAACGTCTGCTCCATCAGGCAAACTTCCTCGTAGTACTTACGCATCCGGCCTTCGACCATCTTCTCGATGATCTCCTCCGGCTTGCCCGAGGCGCGCGCCTGTTCCGCCAGGACGGTCTTTTCACGCTCCAGGTCTTCGGCAGTAACGTCCTCCCGGGTCAACGCCTGCGGGTCGGCCGCCGCGACATGCATGGCCAATTGCTTGCCGAAGGCCTTCAGCTTGCCTGCATCGCCGGTGGATTCAAGCGCCACCAATACCCCGATTTTGCCGAGACCGGCGGCCAATGCGTTGTGCATGTAGGACACCACAACCCCACTCCCGACCTCGAGGGTCTCGACACGGCGGATGTTCATATTTTCGCCGATCGTTGCAATCAGATTGGTGAGCGTCTCGGCCGCCGTGTCACCGCCCGGACGGGCAGCTGAGATCAATGATTCAAGATCGCCGGCGCCCTCGAGGGCGATATTCGCCACGCCGCCGACAAACTCCTGAAACTGCTCGTTCCGGGCGACGAAATCGGTTTCCGCGTTGACCTCGACGACGGCGCCCCGAGTGCCGCCGGTGGCAACGGCGATCAGGCCTTCGGCGGCAATCCGTCCGGCCTTCTTGGCCGCCGCCGAGAGGCCCTCCTTGCGAAGCCAATCAATCGCAGCCTCCAAATCGCCATCGTTCTCACCGAGGGCTTTCTTGCAATCCATCATTCCCGCGCCGGTTTGCTCACGGAGCTCTTTGACGAGCGCTGCGGTGATTTCTGCCATTTGTTTATCCTTACTCTAATATTCAGGCGCTATCGCCTTGATATATAACAGTTAAGAGGCTGCCGGCTGTTCCGGCTCTCCCTCGGATTCCTGCTCCGCGGCAACTTCTTCCGCCGGAGCTTCCTCGGCCGGAGCTTCCTCAGCCGGCGTCTCGGTCTCGGCAGGTGCCTCTTCCGCTGGCGCCTCAGCCGCAGGCGCCTCTTCCGCAGGTGCCTCTTCCGCAGGTGCCTCAGCCGCAGGTGCCTCAGCCGCAGGTGCCTCAGCCGCAGGTGCCTCAGCCGCAACCTCTTCTTCCGAGGGCAATTCTTCCACCGGCGCCTCCTCCGACTCGCCGATATCACCGCCGCTCATGGAGATTTCCTCCTGGATACCGGACAGCACGGCACCGGCCAGCAAGTCGCAATAGAGGTTGATCGCCCGGATGGAGTCATCGTTGCCGGGGATGGGATAGTCGATGCCATCGGGGTTCGAATTGCTATCGATGATGCCGACCACGGGAATACCAAGCTTGTTGGCTTCGGCGACGGCGATGGCTTCCTTGTTGGTATCCACGACGACGATAACATCGGGCAGACCGCCCATCTCCTTGATCCCGCCAAGAGCCCGCTCCAGCTTGTCCCGTTCGCGGGTAATGCGCAGGAGTTCTTTCTTGGTCAGCCCGATATTTTCCTCCGAAAGCTGTTCTTCAAGCGTTTTCAAACGCTTAATGGAATTGGAAATGGTCTTCCAGTTGGTCATCATGCCACCGAGCCAGCGGTGATTGACGTAATACTGGCCACACTTCTTGGCCGCTTCCGCAACCGCGCCACTGGCCTGGCGCTTGGTGCCGACCCACAGGACCCGGCCGCCGCCGGCGACAATTTCCCCGACCGCATTCATGGCCTGATAGAGCAAAGGCACGGTCTGTTGCAGGTCGATGATGTGAATACCCTGTCGGGTCCCGAAGATGTACTGATCCATCTTGGGATTCCAGCGACGGGTGACGTGTCCGAAATGCACACCAGCTTCCAGTAGCTGGCGCATGCTAAAGGTCGGCAAAGCCATGTCGTGTTCCTTCTCCGGTTAAGCCTCCGCGGGCGACATCCTGGAAATCAGGACACCGGAGCGACAAACGGCGAATTTGCGCCGCCGCCGCGAGCCCGCGTGCGGATTTAAGGCGTGCGTTCTAACGGGATCAGACCCCGCATACAAGCCAAATTTTGGAGATATCGTCGGCCGACGGGCGCCTAGAATTCCCGCGCGTCGACGATTCCCGGGATGGACCGGACCGCCTGGGCCAATTGCGGCGAGACCTTGAATTTTTTGGGCAGCCGGATTTCCACCTCGGTCTGGAGGTCTACCCGGGAAATCAGCAACACCTCGCCTCTCCCCGCGCCTTCCCGATCAAGTAAATCGTTGAGGTTGGAGAGCGGGCCGGCCCCGTCGACATAGATCTTGAGGCCTGCCGCCACGTTGGCGGCCGCCCCATCAAGGGATTCCAGCTTCTGGACGGTCAGGCGGACGGTTTCTCCCTCGTACTGAGGCGCGGCTTTGAGCAGCAGAGTATTCCCGGGTTCCAACAATTCTCGGGATTGGTTGAGGATTTCCGAGAAGACGGTCACCTCGTAGGCGCCTGACTTATCGGTCATTTGCACGAAAGCGTACTTGCTGCCCCGTGCGGATGTTCGTTCCCGCTTGGCCGTAACCACGCCGGCCAGATTGACCATGCCCTGAGGCCGCTCGGTGACGAACTGCTTGTATGATTTGGCCCGCAAACGCTCAAGCGCCGCCTCATACGCATCCAGGGGGTGGGCGGAGATGTAGAGGCCGATGGCCTCCACTTCTTCATTTAGGCGTTCCAGTTCGGTCCAGTCCGGAATGTCCGGAAGGTTCAACGCGACCGCCATTTCCCGGGAATCCCCAAACAGACCGATCTGGTCACTGTTTCTGGCGTCGGCGGCCGCGCTTGCCTGGCGGACGACGGCCTCTGCGCATTCGAAAATCTGCTTCCGATTGGGATTGATGCCGTCAAAAACGCCCGCGCGTATTAGATTTTCCAGAGACCGTTTGTTGACCGACCGGTTGTCCAACCGTCCGGCGAAATCCTGAATGGATTCAAAGCGGCCGTTCTCGGTTCGGTCCTCGACGAGGCTCCGCATGGCCGCCTCACCCACGTTCCTTATAGCCGCCAACGCGTGCCGGATAGCGCCGGTCTTCCCCTTGTACTCCACGCTGAAGTGGGTATCCGAGGCGTTGATGTCGGGCGCCAGCAATTCGATGCCCAACCGGTCGATCTCTTGGCGGAAGACACCCAATTTATCCGTATTGTGAATATCGAGGGTCATGGAAGCGGCGAGAAATTCGACCGGATAGTTGGCCTTCAGATAGGCCGTCTGATAGGCCACCAAGGCGTAGGGGCCGGCATGGCATTTGTTAAAGCCGTAGCCCGCGAATTTAGCCATCTTGTCGAAGATGTTGGAAGCCGTACCCTCGGGAACCGCCCGCGCCTTTGCCCCCTCCATGAAGGCTTTGCGCTGGGCGTCCATCTCGGACCTGATCTTCTTGCCCATGGCCTTGCGTAATAAATCGGCGCCGCCCAGGGTATAGCCCGCCAACTCCTGGGCGATCTGCATCACCTGTTCCTGATAGACGATGATGCCGTAGGTTTCCTTCAGGATAGATTCGATGGAGGGATGGAGATAGTTCACCTCTTCCTCACCGAGTTTGCGCTTGATATAGCTCGGAATGTCGTCCATTGGACCGGGTCGGTACAACGATACGATGGCGATGATGTCGTCGAAGCGATCGATCTTCATGTTGCGCAGAATGTCGCGCACGCCCGAACTTTCCATTTGGAACACGCCGGTGGTTTCCCCCCTGCCCAGCATCTCGAACGTCGCCCGGTCGTCGAGCGGGATGCGGGCAAGGTCGAGTTCGACGCCACGCTGGCGCAGGAACTCGACGGACTTTGAGAGCACCGTCAGGGTCTTGAGGCCGAGGAAATCGAACTTCACCAAGCCAGCCGCTTCGACCCATTTCATCGAAAATTGCGTGACCGGCATTTCAGAACGCGGATCGCGGTAAAGCGGCACCAGTTCGACCAAAGGCCGGTCGCCGATCACCAGCCCGGCCGCATGGGTCGAGGCGTGCCGGTACAATCCCTCCAGCTTTTTGGAGATTTCGACCAATCTCGCGACCGTCTCGTCTTCCTGGATTTCTTGCTGGAGCCGGGGCTCGCCATCGATGGCTTTCTGCAACGTCACGGGCGCGGCCGGGTTGTTGGGCACGAGCTTGCAAATCCGGTCGACTTGCGGATACGGCATCTGCAATACCCGGCCGACATCCCGGAGCGCCGCCCGGGGCTGCAGGGTTCCGAACGTAATGATCTGCGCCACCCGGTCGGCGCCGTACTTCTCCTGTACATAAGCGATGACTTCGTCGCGGCGTTCCTGGCAAAAATCGATATCGAAGTCGGGCATGGACACCCGCTCCGGATTCAGGAAGCGTTCGAACAGCAGCCCGAATTGCAACGGATCGAGATCGGTGATGGTCAGCGACCAGGCAACCACCGAGCCCGCGCCCGAGCCGCGACCCGGGCCAACGGGGATGCCCTCCCCCTTCGCCCAGCGAATAAAGTCGGCGACGATGATGAAATAGCCCGGAAAGCCCATTTCCGAGATCACACCCAGCTCATATTCGAGACGCTCCCAGTAAGGACGCGCGTCGCCCTCCTTGCCCTCTACACCCTTTGCTCTCAGCCGCTCGACAAGGCCGTCGGCGGCAAGATCGGCCAGGATGTCCGAGTCCGGCCTTTCATCACCGTTGTGGGGCGCGGCCGGCAGGAGCGGATCACGGGATTCGGCCATGAAGGCGCAGCGCCGGGCGATGACCAGGGTATTGTCGATAGCCTCCGGCAGATCGGCGAATAACGCCCGCATCTCCTGCGCCGACTTGAAACGGTGGTCGGGCGTCAAACGGCGGCGGCCCGACTGACCGACGAAGGCGCCCTCGGCGATACAGATCAGCGCATCGTGTGCCTCATACATGTCCTCGCCGAGGAAGAAGCATTCGTTGGTGGCGACGATGGGAAGATCGTGTTTGTAGGCCACGTCCAAAAAGTCTTCTTCGATCCGGCTCTCATCTTCGAGGCCGTGCCGCTGCAACTCCACATAAAGCCGGCCGCCATACACACCGGACAGCGTTTCCAGCAGCTCCTCAGCCGCCTCATACTGACCGTGGACCAGCAATCGTCCGACGCCGCCGTTGACGCCCCCCGTCAGGGCGATGAGGCCTTCGTTGTGGGCCTCGAGATCCTGCAGCGTCACGTGGGGATCGCTGCCCGCATCGGTTTCCAGGTGGGCCTTGCTGACCAAGGAAAGGAGGTTGAGGTAACCGGTCTCGTCCTGAACCAGCAGGACAATCTGATCGAGCTCGTTGGCGTTGTGTCCGTCACCGTTGCCGTTATGGGGCTTAAGCGGATCACGTTCCGCCTCAGCCGAGAAATCGGCAAGAAGTTGGCATCCGATGATCGGCTGGATGCCGTCACCGGCGCAGGCCGTGGAAAATTCCAGAGCGCCGAAAAGGTTCGACGTATCCGTCATGGCGACCGCCGGCATGGCAAGGTCGCCACAGGTCTTCACCAGGTTCTCGACCTTGATCGCGCCTTCGAGAAGCGAGAACGCAGTATGAACCCGGAGGTGAACGAAATCCGCGTGCGCCATGGATTGAGCATTCACGATTCGGCCACGGGCGTCATCACCCAATCCCTGTTTATCCACAAGATTTTGAGATGCGTGGCTTAAGCCGGACTCACGTGACCGTTGGTAAGGCTTATTGTTTGGTCCATGCGCGCCGCGAGGTCCGGATTATGGGTGGCGATTAACGCCCCTAACCCCTGTTCGCGCACCATCTGCATGAGAAGCCCGAAGACTTCATCGGCGGTGCCGGGATCGAGATTGCCGGTAGGTTCATCGGCGAGAAGGAGCTCGGGGTGATTGGCGAGCGCCCGCGCGATGGCGACCCGCTGCTGTTCACCACCCGAGAGACGTGCCGGGCGATGGCTCGCCCGGTCCGCAAGACCCATATCCGCCAATAGCCCGTCTGCCCGCCCGGCCGCGTGGGATTTGGCGGCCCCGGCAATCATCTGCGGAACGACGATGTTTTCCCGTGCCGAAAACTCGGCCAGAAGATGGTGGTACTGATAGACAAACCCAAGCTTCCGCCGGCGGATTCCGGTGCGTGTGTCGTCGCTCATCCCGCCCGTATCTTCACCGCCGATCAGGACTGTGCCGTTGTCCGGTTTCTCGAGCAAGCCGGCGATCTGCAGCAAGGTCGATTTTCCCGAGCCCGACGGGCCGACAAGTGCGATGATCTCGCCCGGATTGACGGTTAGGTTGATCTCCTTCAGAACTTCCAGGGCGACGACGCCCTCGCCGAACGTCCGGCCGACCTCACGGAGTTCGAGGACGGGGTCACTCATAGCGCAGCGCTTCGACCGGATCCAACCGCGCCGCCCGCCAGGATGGATAGAGCGTGGCCAGGAACGAAAGACCAATCCCCATGCCGACCACCATCGCCACCTCGGCTGGATCAACAACCGCCGGCAACCGGGAAAGGAAGTAAATTTCGGCGGCGAACAACTCGGTGCCGGTGAGGGATTGAAGCAGCTGGCGGATGGTCTCGATGTTCTCGGCGAAGGCTAGCCCGAGGACAAACCCCGCGATGGTACCGATGATCCCGACGCTCGCACCGGACAGGAAAAAGATGCGCATCACCATGCCTCGGGTGGCGCCCATGGTACGGAGGATGGCGATATCCCTGCCCTTGTCCTTCACCAGCATGATCAGGCCCGAAATAATGTTGAAGGCCGCTACCACGATGATCAGGGTGAGGATGAGGAACATTACGTTGCGTTCGACTTGGATCGCATTAAAGAAACTAGCATTGGAGCGCTGCCAGTCGTACACTTGCCCTTGGTTATTGAGGGCCGCTCTCACTCTCCGGGCTTGATCGGGCGCGCGGGAAGGATTTTCCAGTATGACGTCGAGATAGTTCACCGCACCGGGTAGCTTGAAATACAGCTGCGCCGCTTCCAGGGGCATGTACACGAAACTGGAATCATATTCGTGCATGCCCACATCGAAGACCGCAACGACCTTGTAGGATTTCAAGCGCGGCACCGTCCCGAGCACCGTGACGTTGCCCTGAGGCGAGATCAGCGTTACCCGGTCGCCGATCCCCAAGCGGAAACTGCGGGCGAACCGGCTGCCGACGGCAATCACGTTGGTGCCCGTAAAGCCGTCCAGGCTTCCCGCGGTTATATTGCCGGAAATGATTTTCCGCTCCTTCAAGTCGGCCGCCGCGACACCCCGGACCACCGCACCGGCCGCGTGTCCGTTGGCGCTCGCCATCACCTGCCCTTCGATGGTCGGCGTGACCTTGACCACCCCCGAAAGGCCGGCGACCAGATCCCGGCGCTGTGCGTAGTCGGGCATGACGCGGGTCTGGGCATAGACGCTGAGATGCCCGTTCACGCCCAAAATCCGCGTCAGCAGTTCCTGACGGAATCCGTTCATCACCGACATGACGATGATCAGCGTCGCCACGCCCAGCGCAATGCCCAAAAGCGAAAACCATGCAATGACCGAGATGAATCCTTCCTGCCGCCGGGCACGGAGGTACCGCATGGCGATCATCCGCTCGATGGCAGAGAACATCTGGCGCCGCCTCTAATAGGCCCGGGCGATGAGGATCTCCTCGACCGCCTCTTCCCCGGTAAAGATGCATGTCCCGGAGACGCCGTTCTGGTCCAACGGCGCGTTGCGGATCGTAAGCTTGAGCGGGTCCAGCTTCGCTTCGACCGCCGCCAGCGCGGCACCGGTCGGCTTACACCAGGGCACCCGGGCCCAGCGCAGCGGCCCTTCAGAGGGCCCGTCTTCGTCCTCCGGCGCCTCGCCGAAGAACTCACCCAAGGCGCCAAACTCGGTAATGCCGGATTCGATTCGGCTTTCCATGAAGGTCTTTGCCTGCCCGTGCATCGCCGATTGAATGTCCTCCAAACGGGAGGCCGCGGTGTTTGCAAATTCGTCCGCGGTGGCGTTGCCGGGCTTCACCTTTTCGCCTTCGTAGAGCGCGTCCCGGCGCAACACGCTGACCGCATTGGCTTCCACCTCGCGGGGTCCGATTTCTACCAGTAGAGGAGCGCCGCGGCGTATCCAGTCCCAGCGTTTGGCGCTGGCGTTCTTGTCCTTCCTGTCCACCTGGGCGCGGACCGGCGCCCCCAAAGCCTGGCTGCCGATCAACTGTTTCCGCAGGGTATCGCAGTACTCGAGAATTGGCGCATCGCTATCATCCCCCTTCAGACGGGGCAGGATAACGATCTGTTGCGGCGCCAGGGCCGGCGGAACCCGCAGCCCATCATCATCGCCGTGAGTCATAACTAGGCCGCCCACAAGCCGGGTCGATACCCCCCAACTCGTCGTGTGGACAAATTTCTCATCACCTTCCGCTGACTGATACTTGATTCCCTGGGCCTCGGAAAAATGGGTGCCGAGATAGTGGGAGGTGCCCGCTTGCAGGGCTTTACCGTCCTGCATCATGGCCTCAATGGAAAACGTATTGTCGGCGCCCGGAAAGCGCTCGTTTTCGGTCTTCTCGCCGGCGATGACCGGCATCGCCATGACACTTTCAGCGAAGTCCCGGTAGACCTCTAGCATCCGGAGCGTTTCCTCGAACGCGTCATCCCGGTCCACATGGGCGGTGTGCCCTTCCTGCCAGAGAAACTCCGCCGTCCGCAGGAACAGCCGGGTGCGCATCTCCCAGCGCACCACGTTGGCCCACTGATTGACCAAAACCGGCAGATCCCGGTAGGACCCGATCCAATTGCGGAACGAATCCGCGATGATGGTTTCCGAGGTGGGCCGGACGATCAGCGGTTCGGTCAGTTTAGCGTCGGGATCGGGCACCAACTCCCCATCGATGGTCTTTAGCCGGTGATGAGTGACCACCGCCATTTCCTTGGCGAACCCCTCCACGTGTTCGGCCTCCTTGGCGATGAAGTCCAAGGGAATGAACAAGGGGAAATAGCAATTCTCATGGCCGGTTTCCTTGAACCGGCGGTCAAGTTCGGCCTGAATCAGCTCCCAAATGCCGTACCCCCATGGCTTGATCACCATGCAGCCGCGGACGGCCGAGGTTTCGGCCATATCCGATTTCCGGACGACCTCTTGGTACCATTCGCTGAAATTGTCCGACCGGGCGGTATCGAGGGCGCGTTTCATTCGTTCTGTTCGTTGATTGTCAAAGCCTGCTGGGCCGCGCGACTGTAGGGAATGACCGCCCGGATGTCTATGAGGACTAAGCTCCGGACTCAATTGAGCCGCCATAGGTGTATTGCGGCGCGGCGGACGGCGCGGCGCAAGGTCCCTCGCCCCCGTCAGGGGGAGAGGGATGCGGAGGGTTGCGAGGCGAATGCCGAGCCTACCCGGCGCTGGGTGAGGGGGAATTCCCTCACCCCAGCCCTCTCTCGGGGAGGGAGAGGGAGCTTGCTGTGCGTTCCCCGTCAGCGCGCCGGCCTGCTACTCCGGCGCATCCACGGCGGTCTTTTCTTGGCGATTCTGGCATAGACCGGGCAGCTCTCGACATGAGCACCCGGCAGGTAACCGGTGCTCATCAGGAATTCCCCGGTAATCTCGCCGCCGGTAAACTTAAATGCCTGCTTGAACAGCCTTACCCACTCCACCTTTTCCAGGGGATGGTGTGCGTCCAGCCACCTGGCGAAGCCGCCATGGCTTTCCCGCAATCCTTGGATCACTTGGGCGTTATGAATGGCTGCGTCGATCTTCAACCGATTGCGGACGATCCCGGCGTCGTCCAACAAGCGCTTCCGGTCCCGTGCGCCGTAAGCTGCCACCGTGTCCACATCGAAGCCGGCGAACGCCGCATTGAATCCATCCCGCTTCTTCAGAATTGTGAGCCAACTGAGGCCGGCTTGAAACATTTCCAGACACAAACGTTCAAATAGAACCGCCTCGTCCTTCACCGGAAAGCCGTATTCCCGGTCGTGATAGGGCCCGTGAATTTCATGGCCGGGGGCAGCGTCGCAGTAGGTCGTCATGGCGGGCGCTAGAAGGTCCCGCCCCGACCGGTCGCCGGCGCCCGAAAATCGTCGAAGGAAACCAGGTCATAGAAATCGATGGCGAACACGATGGCGAAAATCACCGTCGCAAGCCCGGTGTTGATCAACATCTTCATCAGAATGCGGGATCGCTGCGGCGCGCCGGAATCGTGGCCCCATCCGTCGTCTTCCCGGCGGCGGACGCCAAACGGCAGTACGATGAACAGGGTTAGCCACCAGATGACGAAATAGACCGCGCTGCCCGTTACCCAACCCAAATCGACTTTCTCCCCTAGACCCGCACCACGTGGATCGAAATCACCGGGCGCTTGCCATAGGCCGATCGGAAAAACCGCCTGAGCGCCAGGTGCGCCGCTTTCTCAGTGGCAGCATCGTCTTCGGCCTCATCCGCATCCAGATCCCCCAGATAGGAGCGGACATCGGCCGCCGCTTCGGCGAGATCATAAGCCGCGTCGTCGTCCTCGATCAGTCCCTTCGCGGTGATTTTGGGATCGGCCACCAGTTCACCTTCGTCATCCATCACGACGGAGCAGCTTACGGTGCCATTGTACATGATCTTGATGCGATCCCGGACCACATCGCTTTCCATGTTGACGATCCGGTCACCATCGAGAACAAGCCGGCCGGCCCGGACCTCATCGACGATACGGGATCCTTTGGCCGTCAATTCGACAACAGCGCCGTTGTGGACCAGAACGGCCTCCGGCACCTGACAGGACAGCGCAAGCTCCGAATGATGGATCAAATGGCGTTGCTCGCCGTGTACGGGTATGGCCACCTGGGGCCGCAGATGCTGGTACATGCGGGAGAGTTCGTCCCGAGCCGGATGCCCCGACACATGAACAAAATGATCCATCTCGGAAATAATCCGAACGCCCTTTCGTGCGAGCTGGTTCTGCAAACGGCCGATCGCCAATTCGTTGCCTGGAATTTCCCGGGACGAAAATATCACCGCATCTCCCTCTTCCAGCGTCACATGACGGTGATCACCGCCGGCGATCCGGCTGAGGGCCGCACGAGGCTCACCTTGGCTGCCGGTACAAATGTAGAGGATCTGATCCGCGGGAATATCGACGGCATCTTCGGCCTCCAGGAACGGCGGCAGGTCGGTCAGGTAGCCGGTCGCCCGGGCGGCGGCGTTTATCCGCCACAACGAGCGCCCCGCCAAGGCGACGGCCCGGCCATTTGCGGTAGCCGCGTCGAAGATGGTTTGAAGCCGCGCTACGTTGGAAGCGAAACAAGTGACCGCCACTTGTTTCCTGCATTCGCCAATGAGCGAGGTGAGGCTATCCAGTAGTGCGGCCTCCGAGTGGGACGATCCTTCGACAAAGACGTTGGTGGAATCTCCGATCGCCGCGAGCACACCTTCATCACCCAAGGCCTTCAGCGCCTTTTCGTCCGCCGTCGGTCCAATGACCGGATCCGGGTCGAACTTCCAATCGCCGGTATGAAGGATGATCCCCTGGGGGGCCCGAAGCACCACCGCATTGGGCTCCGGCATGGAATGGGTGAGCGTGATCAGCTCCAGATTGAACCGCCCCACCTCGAATTTGCCGGACAAAGGCACCTCGATGATCTCAATGTCCTGCCCGGGTGCGTCCAGCTCCAGTTTTCTTCGCAAGAGTGCCGCGGTAAACGGCGTGGCGTAGACGGGGCATTGCAGGCGGGACCACAGATACGGGACTGCCCCCAAATGGTCTTCGTGACCGTGCGTGAGAACGATCCCCGACAGCCTGTCCGCCCGTTCCTCGATGAAAGCCGGGTCCGGCAATATGACGTCGACGCCGGGTGTCGCGTCGTCGCCGAAGGTGACACCCATATCGACGATAATCCACTCCTCGTTGTTCGGCTCGCCCAAGCCGTACAGATTGAGGTTCATGCCGATCTCTTCGGTGCCGCCGAGGGGCACGAAGAGCAGATGTTCGTCGGAAGCGGTCATCTAGTTGTTTAGGCGGTGGATCGCCAATAATCCGCGCAGGGTGAGGTCGGTATCGCAGTGATGGATGGCGTCGGACGCCTTGTCAAACAGCTCGGCCAATCCGCCTGTCGCGATCACCGCCATGGACGCACCGAACTCCCGGGCGATGCGGGCAGCCATGCCTTCGATGATGCTGACGTGCCCCCAGAAGATGCCTGACTGCATGGCGCTAACGGTTCCCGTGCCGATCACCTTTTCCGGCCGCCGAATTGCGACCCGGGGCAGCTGCGCCGCGCCCATATGCAGGGCTTCGAGGGACAGGTTGATCCCCGGACAGATAACACCGCCCCGGTAAGCGCCGTTGCCATCAATCACGTCGAAGGTCGTGGCGGTGCCAAAATCCAGAATTAGCAGCGGACCCTCATAGTTCTCATGTGCGGCGACGGCATTACATAGCCTGTCCGCGCCCGCCTCGTTCGGATTGTCGATAGCGATCTCAATCCCCAGTTCGATGTCCGGGCTGACGACGAGCGGTTCGCAGCCAAAGTACTTCCGGCAAAGGCCTTGCAGATGGATCAAGTTGTCCGGGACCACCGTTGCCAGTACTGCGGCATCGATTTTCGACCGGTCGATTCCATCCCGATCGATCAGGCGCTCCAGCCAAGCGCCGAACTCATCGGCCGTTCGGTTGGCATTGGTGGCGGCCCGCCATTCCCCACGCACGTTGCCGTCGTCATCGAACACCGCGATGACGACGTTTGAATTTCCGGAATCGATGGCCAATAGCATATGTGGTCAAGCTCCCGACTGCCCGTCGGCGGAGTATACGTCACCCGCAGCAAACCGGCGATGGTCGCCGGCCACATCCAGGACCAGCGCCCCATCGGGGTCGAGGTCGACGAAGGTGCCGGTTACGTTGGTGTCCCCGTTGCGAACCTCCAGCGGATCGCCCGGCGCATGGCCGGCGTTCAGCCAGGCCTGTCGAACGGGCTCAAACCCGTCTGCCAGCCAGGTCGAATGCCAAGTGGACAACGCCTCCAAATAGCCGGCCGCCACATCTTCGATGCATGCCTCCACCTCTTCCGCCGCGAGCGATGTCGCCGGACGTTCCGTGTCTTCCGGATGATGTGCAATGTTGATACCGCACCCGGCGATGACTGCGCCGGTCTCAGCCTCGGCGCCGGGGAGATACTCCAGCAGAATGCCGACGATCTTTTTCCCGTTGAACAGGACGTCGTTGGGCCACTTGCATTGCACCTTCTGGAACGGACCACAGACGCATTCGAGGGTGTCGCGGACAGCCAACGCGACGACAAATCCCAATTGGGCCGAGATCGCCGGATCCGTGTCGGCCCGCAGAACAACGCTGGAATAGAGATTACCGGGTTCCGACACCCACCGGCGTCCCTGCCGGCCCTTCCCCCGAAGCTGCCGCGCCGCGATGATCGCCAGCCCGAAAGGCGGCGAACGACCGGCGGCAAGCCGTCTCGCCTCTTCGTTGGTGCTGTCGATATCATCGTAGGCCGCAAGGTGAAATCCGTCCGGCAGCCTGATGCCCCCGAGGGACGTGCTCATCCCGGCAGCAGCGCAGCTGTCGCCAGCGCGGCGCCGTCGAGGATCGGCAACGGCCAAACGAAGAAGAACAGGGTCACCACCCCGGTCACCACCAGGACAGCCTTCATTTCCAAGCTCACCGGACCATCGAAGCCTTCCTCGGGCGCATCGAAATACATTACCTTGACGATCCGGAGGTAATAGACGGCGCCGACGACACTCGCCAACACACCGATAATCGCCAACGCAAACAGTTCAGCCTCGATGGCCGCGAGGAAGATGTAGAGTTTACCGAAGAATCCGGCCAATGGCGGAATGCCGGCCATGGAGAACATGAAGATGGCCAGGACCATGGCCATGGCGGGGTTGGATTTGGACAGCCCTGCCAGGTCGCCGATGCCCTCGACCATCCTGCCGTTGCGCCGCATCTGCAGGATGCAGGCAAACGCGCCGATGTTCATGAACATGTAGATGGCAAGATAAATCAGAATCCCTGAAACGCCGTCGGCACGTGCTTCGGCATTTCCGGCGCCACCCGCAACCGCCAATCCGATTAGCGCGTATCCCATATGGCCGATGGACGAGTAGGCCATCAGGCGTTTGATATTGGTCTGGTTGATGGCGGCGAACGCTCCGAGCACCATGGAAGCGATGGAGATGAAAATAATCACCTGCTGCCACTGATCGCCGAGATCGCCGAAGGCGCCGACCATCACCCGGACGAAAAGCGCCATGGCCGCGATCTTGGGCGCAACGGCGAAGAACGCGGTCACCGGCGTGGGCGCACCTTCATAGACATCGGGCGTCCACATGTGGAACGGCACCGCAGACACCTTGAACGCCAGCCCCGCGATAATGAACACGAGGCCAACGGTCACGCCGAGGGGGGACTCTCCTGCCTGGAAGAGCTGCGCCAGGACGTCGAAATTGGTCGAGCCGGAAAATCCATAAACCAGCGAGATGCCGTAGAGCAGCAATCCGGAAGAAAGGGCACCCAGCACGAAGTATTTCAAGCCGGCCTCCGCGGAACGTGTGGTGTCCCGCTGGAACGATGCGATGACGTAAAGCGACAAGCTCTGAAGTTCTATGCCGAGATAAAGCGAGATGAGGTCGTTGGCGGAAACCATCATCAGCATGCCCAACGCGGCCAGCACCATGAGCACCGGGAACTCGAACCGGAAGATGCCGTGCTGCTCCAGATACTCGCGCGACATCAGCACCGCCGCGGCCGTGGCGATCAGGATCAGGCCCTTCACATAGACCGCGAAGCCGTCGGTCACAAAGGCGCCGCCAAAGGTCGATGCCCGGCCGTCGGTAACCACGCCGACGATGGCAATGGTGACCACCAGGGTGGCGATGGCGAGATAGGACACCGAACGGCCGGCGTTCTCTTCCTTCTGGAAGACGCCGGCCATCAGGAGCACCATCGACATGACGGCGAGGAAGATTTCGGGCAGGGCTGGAACCAAATCAGGCATCGCTCCTACCTCGCCGCCAGCCGGATTTGCTCAGCCGCCGCGACGGCCGTTTCATAACGGTCGATCAGATTCTCGACCGAGACATGCATGGCGTCCAGGAACGGTATCGGGTAGACGCCCATGAAAATCACGATCAGGACCAGCGGAGCGAAGACCGCCATTTCGCGCGGGCTGAGATCGGTGATGGTCTTCAGATCTTCCTTGGTGAGCTTACCGAAGACCACCCGCCGGTAGAGGTAAAGCATGTAGGCCGCGCCCAGAATGACACCGGTCGCCGCCAGGGCCGCGACCCAGCTATTGGCCTTGAACGCGCCGACCAGCACCAGGAACTCGCCGACGAACCCGCTGGTTCCGGGCAGGCCGACGGAGGCCAGCATGAATATCATGAACACCAGTGCATAGACCGGCATTCGATTTACCAATCCGCCATAGGTGGCGATGTCGCGCGAGTGCATCCGGTCGTACACCACGCCGACCACGAGGAAGAGCGCGGCCGAGACCACGCCGTGGCTCAGCATCTGAATGACCGCGCCCTCGATACCCTGGATGGTGGCAGTAAACGTCCCCAAGGTGACGAAGCCCATATGGGCAACCGAGGAGTATGCAATCAGCTTTTTCATATCCTCCTGGGCCAGCGCCACGAGGGACGTGTAAACGATCGCGATCACGCTTAGGCCATAGATGAACGGCGCGAAGTCAGCAGATGCGACCGGGAACATGGGCAACGAGAACCGCAGGAAGCCGTAGCCGCCGAATTTCAACAGCACGCCCGCCAAGATGACCGATCCCGCCGTCGGCGCCTCCACGTGGGCATCGGGCAGCCAAGTATGCACCGGCCACATGGGCACCTTGACCGCAAACGACGCGAAGAACGCCAGCCACAGCCAGGGTTGCAGCGAAATCGGGAAATCGTGGGTCAGCAGCTTGGTGATGTCGGTGGTGCCGGCCTGGAACGCCATGGTGAGGATGGCCAGCAGCATCAGCACCGAACCCGCCAGCGTATAGAGAAAGAACTTGAACGCCGCATAGTTCCGCCTCGGACCGCCCCAGACCCCGATAATGATGAACATCGGGATGAGGACGCCTTCGAAGAAGACGTAGAACAGTATCAGATCGAGGGACGAGAACATCCCGATCATCAGGGTTTCGAGGATCAGGAAGGCGATCATGTACTCCTTCACCCGATCCTTCACCGATTCCCAGCTTGCCCCGACGCACAGGACCGTCAGCAGCGTCGACAGGATGACGAAGAACAGAGAGATGCCGTCGATGCCCAGGTGATAGGCGATGTCGAAGGCGGGCATCCAGACCACTTTCTCTTCGAACTGGAATCCGCTTGCCGTGGGATCAAAGTTGATCCACAGGCCGAGCGAGACCACGAAAGTGATCAGCGACGTCCATAGCGCCACACCCTTGGCGTTGCGCGCCACCACATCCGGCTCGCCCCGGATCAACAGGATAAACGCGACGCCCACCAGGGGCGCGAAGGTAACGACGGAAAGCCAGGGGAAGCCGGTCATGCCCTACCCTCCCGTCACCAGGAACCAGCTCACCAGGGCGGCGACGCCCAGCAACATGGCGAACGCATAGTGATACAGGAAGCCGCTCTGGAGAGCCCCGGCCCGTCGCGCGACGTTCAGTACTGCGGCCGCCACGCCGTCGGGGCCGACCCCATCGATCAGCTGACCGTCACCGGCCTTCCAGAAACCGCGGCCCAGCTTGAAGCAGGGCTTGACGAAAATCCGGTCGTAGAGCTCGTCGACGTACCACTTGTTGAGCAGGAACCGATGGGTCCGCTGGAAACCGGAGGCCAAGGCATGCGGCAGGCCGGGGGCGAACATATACATCAGGTAGGCCAGAGCGATCCCCAGGATACCGACGACAAGCGGCAGGAACTTGACCCACAGTGGTGAATGGTGCGCGTTTTCGAGCGCCTTGTGGCTTTCGAGAACGAAGATTGAGTTGTCCCAGAACTCGACGGTTTTTTCGCCAACGAACCAATCGAAGCCGAGCCAACCGGCGAAGATGGCACCGATGGCCAATACCGCCAACGGGATCAGCATGACCTTGGGCGATTCGTGGACGTGCGCCATGGTGACTTCGTCCGCCCGGGGCTCGCCGTGGAAGGTCATCAGCAATAGCCGCCACGAATAGAAGGCCGTCAGGAAGGCCGCCAATATCCCGACCCAGAACGCGTACTGACCGACAAAAGTATGCGCGCCCCAGGCTGCCTCGAGGACGATATCCTTGGAGAAGAATCCGGCGAATGGCCATATGCCGGCGAGCGCCAAACTGCCGATCCACATCATCACGTAGGTAACCGGGATCAACTTGTAGAGCCCGCCCATTTTCCGCATGTCCTGTTCGTCCGACATGGCGTGGATCACCGAGCCGGCGCCGAGGAACAGCAACGCTTTGAAAAAAGCGTGCGTGATCAGATGGAAAATGCCGGCTGAGTAGGCCGATACACCGAGCGCAAAGAACATGTAGCCGAGCTGACTACAGGTGGAGTACGCGATCACCCGTTTTATGTCGTTCTGCACACAGCCGATGGTCGCCGCGAATATGGCGGTGGTTCCGCCGACAATCACTACGGCTGCCAGGGCAACGTCGGAATATTCGAACAGCGGCGACATACGGGCCACCATGAACACGCCGGCGGTCACCATGGTCGCCGCATGGATCAATGCCGAGACCGGCGTCGGACCCTCCATGGCGTCCGGCAGCCAGGTGTGCAGACCGATCTGAGCCGACTTGCCCATGGCGCCGACGAACAGCAGCAGGCAAATGACGGTGAGTGCATGGAACTCACCGGAGAAGACGTTGAGCGTCGCGTCCTTTTTCTGTTCGGCAAGCCCGAAGATGGTGTCGAAATTGATGGAGTCGAAGAGCAGGAAGGTGGCGAAGATGCCGAGGGCAAATCCGAAGTCACCAACCCGGTTCACCACGAAGGCCTTGATCGCGGCGGCGTTGGCCGACGGCCGGTCGAACCAGAACCCGATCAATAGATAGGACATCAAGCCGACGCCCTCCCAGCCGAAGAACAGCTGGACGAGGTTGTTGGAGGTCACCAGCATCAGCATGAAGAAGCTGAACAGGCTGAGGTAGCTCTGGAAGCGCGGGATCGAACCGTCGTGGGACATATAGCCAATGGAGTAAATGTGGATCATCGCCGACACCACGGTGACCATCAGCACCATCACCGCCGACAGGGTGTCGGTGCGAAGTTCCCAGGAGAGTTCCAGCGACCCGGAGTCGATCCAGGTGAAAATCTCCACGTTGTCCGTATTGCCGCCGCCCACGACCCCGATAAAGGTGATCAGTGCGGCGACGGCGGCCAACAGCATGCCGGCGACCGTTACCAACTGACCGGCACGGTCAATCCGGTGCTTGCGATCCTTGTCGCCGCCGACAGGCACGAACGACAACAGACCGGCAATAATGCCGCCAAGGAGGGGAAGGAATACGGCTGCGAGATACATGCCGGGCTAACCCTTCATCATCCGGATGTCTTCGACCTCGATGGAGCCGCGGTTGCGGAAATAGACCACCAGGATCGCGAGGCCGATTGCCGCTTCGGCCGCCGCAACCGTAAGGACAAAGAGGGCGAAGACCTGTCCTACCAGGTCACCCAGATGTGACGAGAACGCGACGAGATTGATGTTAACCGCCAGCAGGATCAGCTCGATGGACATCAAAATGATGATCACGTTCTTCCGGTTGAGGAAGATGCCGAAAATTCCTAGCGTGAACAGGATGGCCGCGAGGGTCAGATAGTGGGAGAGGCCGATCTCGAGCATCAGATCCCTCCCCCCGACGGCATGTCGCGCATCTCAATCGAGTCTTCCCGCGCCACCTGCTCGCTGATCTTCTGTTTGCGGACACCCGGGCGCGTCCGATGGGTCAGCACAATGGCGCCGATCATTGCCACCAGCAGCACCATGCCGGCCGCCTGGAAGAAGTAGATGTAATTGGTGTAGATGAGCTGGCCGAGTGCTTCGGTATTGTTGACGCTGTCGATGGCGGGCGTGGGCGCGGCCGCCCGCTCGGCGGCACCCGGCGCGATAATCCAGCCCCCCAGGATGACCGCGAGTTCCAGCAGCAACACCAGACCGATCAACCCGCCGAGAGGCAGATATTGCAAAAAGCCTTCGCGCAACGCCGTAAAGTTGATGTCCAGCATCATCACCACGAACATGAACAACACCGCCACCGCGCCCACGTAGACAACCACCAGGATCATCGCCAGGAACTCGGCGCCCAGCAGCACAAACAGGCCGGCCGAGTTGAAGAAGGCGAGGATCAGGAACAGCACCGAATGCACCGGGTTCCTGGCCGAGATGACCATGACCGCAGACGCGACCGCGACGATTGAGAACAGATAGAAGGCGAGGCCTTGGATGATCACGTCCGGTTCGCCTTATCTGTAGGGGGCGTTGGCTTCAAGACGGGCTGCAAGCTCCGTCTCCCACCGATCCCCGTTGGCGAGAAGCTTGTCCTTGTCATAAAGCAGCTCCTCGCGGGTTTCCGCGGCAAATTCGAAATTGGGGCCTTCAACGATGGCATCCACCGGACAGGCTTCCTCGCAGAAGCCGCAATAGATGCACTTGACCATATCGATGTCGTAGCGGGTCGTCCGGCGGCTGCCGTCGTCCCGTGGCTCTGCCTCGATGGTGATTGCCTGGGCCGGGCAAATCGCTTCGCACAGCTTGCAGGCGATGCAGCGCTCTTCGCCGTTCGGATAGCGGCGCAGCGCATGTTCGCCCCGGAAGCGCGGGCTCAGCGGGCCCTTTTCGTACGGATAGTTGAGGGTCACCTTGGGCTTGAAGAAATACTTCAAGGTCAGCGCCATGCCCGAAACCAGCTCGGCCCAGAAGATGGTGCGGGCGCTACGGTCAAGAAATCCCATTTTCGGTCTCCTCCCCTACTTCACCAGCGACTGAATATCGAAGGCGAGAACCACGCCGCCGACAATTACTACGGCGGCTAGGGAAATGGGCAGAAACACCTTCCAGCCCAGGCGCATCAGTTGGTCGTACCGGTACCGCGGGAACGTCGCCCGGACCCAGAGGAAAATGAA
The DNA here is from genome assembly GCA_965213765.1 of Rhodospirillales bacterium. GTDB lineage: Bacteria > Pseudomonadota > Alphaproteobacteria > Rhodospirillales > UBA2165 > JAJDXO01. The sequence continues at coordinate 238,625 of OZ243926.1, forward strand.
CAGGCAAAACGCGATCTTCGCCGCAAACCAGATTGGTCCCGGGATCCAGGTGAACGGCGCCACGTTGAACGGCGGCAGCCAGCCCCCAAGGAACAGGATTGTGGTCATCGCCGACATCAGGATCATGTTGGCGTATTCGCCGAGAAAGAAGAGCGCGAACGCCATGGACGAATATTCGACGTTGTAGCCGGACACCAGTTCCGCTTCCGCCTCCGGCAAATCGAACGGATGCCGGTTGGTTTCGGCCAGGGTCGAGACGAAGAATATCACCGCCATCGGGAACAGCGGGATCACGAACCACACGTGACGCTGGGCGTTGATAATGTCCGAGAGGTTTAGCGAACCCACGACCAAGAGCACGCTGATGATGATGAAACCCATGGAGACTTCGTAGGACACCATCTGCGCCGCAGAGCGGAGCCCGCCGAGGAACGCATATTTGGAGTTACTCGCCCACCCGGCCATCAGGATGCCATAGACGCCGAGGGACGAAATGGCGAACAGGTAGAGGATGCCCACGTTGATGTCGGCAATCACCAAGCCATCACCAACCGGGATCACCGCCCACGCAACCAGCGCGAGGGTGAATGTCAGCATCGGCGCAATGATGAAGACGCCCCGGTTGGCGCCGGTCGGAATGATCGTCTCCTTAAAGAACAGCTTCATCCCGTCGGCGATGGGCTGCAATAATCCGTAGGGGCCCACCACATTGGGGCCGCGGCGCAGGTGAATGGCCGCGAGCACTTTGCGTTCGGCATAGACGAGATAGGCGACGCCGAGAAGCAGCGGGATGATGATCGCCACCACTTGTAGACCGATCCAGATGGCCGGCCAGGCGTAACCTGTCCAGAACTCAGCCATCGGTACCGGTCTTTTCCGGATTGTCGCCGCGGGCCGCGGCCGTGCACTCGGCCATGGTTTCAGACGCCCGGCTGATCACATCCGTCAGATAGAAGTCGGTGATCGGGTTCTCGAACGGGGCGTTCTCGATTTTGCCCTCGATCCCGAACGCCTCCCATTCCGCCGGCGTCACCTCGCCGGTATTGGCGAAAACGGGGTGAACGTCGGCGAGACGCGTACGGACCTGCTCCAGGGAGTCGTAGGGCAGCTTCTTCCCCGCGGACTCCGAGAGAGCCCGGATGATCGCCCAGTCTTCCTTGGCTTCGCCGGGCGGGAAAATCGCCAGCTTGGTTTGCTGGGCGCGGCCCTCGACGTTGACGTAGGTCGCCTCTTTCTCGGTGTAGGCGGCACCCGGCAAAATGGCGTCCGCCCGGTGCGCGCCGGCATCGCCGTGATGCCCCTGGTAAATGACAAACGCATTTCCGAGCGCAGATGTATCGATTTCATCGGCGCCCAGCAGATATACGACCTCGATGTCTCCGCTCGCCGCGCCGGCGATGATCTGTTTGGTCCGCCGACCGCCATCACCGGGACGGAAACCGATGTCCAAGCCAGCAATCCGGGACGCGGCGCGCTGCAATACGTTGAACCCGTTCCAATCACCGGACACCGCACCCACCGTTTCGGCAAGTTTGCGTGACTGGGCGAGGATTGCGGGGCCGTCGGGCCGCGCCAACGCGCCGGTACCGACGATAATCATGGGCCGCTCGGCGCCCTTCATCACGTCGGCGAATTGGATTGAGCCGTCGATCAGTGCCTGCAGGGTATCGGGGCCTGCGCCGAGGTGTTCGACCTTATAGGTCGGATCGACGTTTTCGCCGATCAGGCCGACGGGAAATCCGCCCATCAGATAGCGTTTGCGAATTCGTGTGTTGAGGACCGGCGCTTCCAGCCGCGGGTTGGACCCGACAATCAGCAGCGCGTCCGCATCCTCAATGCCGTCAATGGTCGAATTGAACAGATAAGCGACGCGGGGGCCTTCCCCGATCTGGGTACCGTCTTGCCGGCAATCGATGTTGGGTGAAGCGAGCGAGTCCATCAGCTCCTTGAGGGTCAGCATCGCCTCCGCATCGGCGAGATCGCCGGCGATCGCCGCAATCTTGTCACCGGAAGTGCCGGCGAGCCTTTGGCCGACGACCGACAGGGCCTCCGGCCAATCGACGGGTTGGAGTTTGCCGTCCTTGCGGAGATAGGGTTTGTCCAGGCGCTGACGGCGGAGGCCATCGCAAGCAAAGCGCGCCTTGTCGGAAATCCATTCCTCGTTCACGCCGTCGTTGTTGCGGGGCAGGATCCGCATCACCTCCGGGCCGCGGGTATCGACCCGGATATTGCTGCCGACCGCATCCAGGACGTCGATGCTTTCGGTCTTCTTCAATTCCCATGACCGCGCGGTGAAAGCGTAGGGCTTGGACGTCAGCGCACCGACCGGACACAGATCGATCATATTGCCCGATAGCTCGGACGACAGTGCCTTCTCGACGTAGGTGCCGACCTCCATATTTTCCCCGCGCCCCGTGGCGCCAAGTTCCGGCACACCGGCAACTTCGGTCGCAAATCGGATACAGCGGGTGCAGTGGATGCACCGGGTCATGATGGTCTTGATTAACGGCCCAAGGTCTTTGTCCTCGACGGCTCGTTTGTTCTCCAAGAAGCGCGATCCGTCGTTACCGTAGGCCATGGCCTGGTCCTGGAGATCGCACTCGCCGCCCTGATCACAGATCGGGCAGTCCAGCGGATGGTTAATCAGCAGGAATTCCATCACGCCCTGACGCGCTTTCCGGACCATGTCGCTATCGGTTTTGACTTCCATCCCGTCGGCCACCGGCAACGCGCAGGACGCGGCCGGCTTCGGCGGTCCGGGCGAAACTTCAACCAGGCACATACGGCAATTCCCCGCCACCGATAGCCGCTCGTGATAGCAGAAGCGCGGAATCTCCTTGCCGGCGAGCTCGCAAGCCTGAAGCACCGTCAGGCCGGCTTCGACCGCAATCTCTTCGCCGTCGATGGTCAGTGTCGGCATGCCCTACTCCGCCGCCTGCGCGGCGCCGCCGCGCTTCTGAATACGGTCTTCGATCTCGTCCCGGAAATGGCGGATCAGGCCCTGGATCGGCCAGGCCGCCGCGTCTCCGAGTGCGCAGATGGTGTGACCTTCGACCTGCCGCGTCACTTCCTCAAGGATATCGATCTCGTCGAGGGAAGCGTCACCGGCCACCATCCGGTTCATCACCCGCATCATCCAGCCCGTGCCTTCCCGGCAGGGTGTGCACTGGCCGCAGCTCTCATGCTTGTAGAAGGCCGAGAGACGTGCGATGGCCTGGATGATGTCCGTGGATTTATCCATCACCATCACTGCCGCGGTCCCAAGACCGGACTGGACCTCGCGGAGCGCATCGAAATCCATCAGCACGTTGTCGCAGATGGACTTGGGGAGAACCGGGACCGATGCGCCACCCGGGATGACGGCCAACAAATTGTCCCACCCGCCGCGGACGCCGCCGGCGTGCTTTTCGATCAGCGTCTTCAGCGGGATGCTCATTTCCTCCTCGACGGTGCACGGGTACTCCACGTGCCCGGAGATATTGAAGAGCTTGGTGCCGGTATTGTTTTGGCGTCCAAAACCGGCAAACCAATCCGCGCCACGACGGAGAATCTCCGGCACCACCGCGATGGACTCAACGTTGTTTACCGTCGTCGGGCAGCCATATAAGCCGGCATTGGCGGGAAACGGCGGCTTCAACCGGGGCTGGCCTTTTTTGCCTTCGAGGCTCTCGATAAGCGCGGTCTCCTCTCCGCAAATGTAGGCTCCCGCTCCCCGGTGGACATAGACGTCCATCTTCCACCCCGAGCCGCAAGCGTCATCGCCCAACAGGCCGGCGTCATAGGCCTCATCGACGGCCCGCTGCAGGGCTTCGGTCTCCCGGTAGAACTCGCCACGCACATAGATGTAAGCGGCGTGGGCGCCCATGGCAAAGCCGGCGGTCAAGCATCCCTCGATCAGCTTGTGCGGATCATGGCGCATGATTTCCCGGTCCTTGCAGGTGCCGGGCTCGCCTTCGTCCGCGTTGACCACCAGGTAGTGGGGCCGCCCGTCACTTTCCTTGGGCATGAATGACCATTTGAGGCCCGTACCGAACCCAGCGCCGCCCCGGCCGCGAAGACCCGAATTCTTGATCTCTTCGACAATCCATTCGCGGCCCTTGGCGAGGATATCCCTGGTTCCGTCCCAATCGCCCCGGGAACGGGCGCCGCCGAGGAACGGGTCGTTGAACCCGTAGATATTGGTGAAGATGCGATCCCGATCCTGCAGCATCAGTCGCCGGCCTCCTTGTCTCCGATGAGGGACGTCAGCCCCCCGATCGGCTCGCAACTGCGGCGTCCGATCCACGAACCGGTCTTGGGCATCTTGCCCAATTTCAGCTCGGTCAGAATGGTTTCGGTGCTGGAAGCGTCGAGGTCTTCGTAATAGTCGTCGTTGATCTGAACCATGGGCGCATTGACGCAGGCCCCCAGGCACTCGACTTCGGTCAGAGTGAATTTGCCGTCTTCGGTGGTCTCACCCATGCCGATCCCCAGTACCCGCTCGCAGGCCTCGACGACCCGGCTCGATCCCCGGAGCCAGCACGGCAGGTTGGTACAAACCTGTACGTGGTTCTCACCGACCGGCGACAAGTTGTACATGGTGTAGAAGGTCGCCACCTCGTAGACCCGGATGGGGGCCATATCGAGCATCTCGGCGACATAATTCATCGCCGTCTGGGGCAGCCAACCGTCATGTTGACGCTGCGCAAGGTCCAGTAACGGCATGACCGCGCTCGCCTCGCGCCCTTCGGGATACTTGGCGATGATGGCCTTAGCGGCCTCCAGCACCTCGGGATTAAACGAGAAGCTTTCGGGTTGAGGAATATCGGGCGGGGTGCCGCGTGGCGCGCTCATCGATCGATCTCCCCAAATACGATATCCAGCGACCCTATATTCGCCACCACATCGGCCAGCATGTGTCCCTTGCTCATCACGTCCATGGCCTGAAGGTGGGCAAATCCCGGCGCCCTGATCTTGCATCGGTAGGGGCGGTTGGTGCCATCCGAAACCAAATAGACTGCAAACTCACCCTTTGGGGCTTCGACCGCAGCGTATGTTTCACCTTCCGGCACGCGGTAGCCCTCGGTGTAGAGCTTGAAATGATGGATCAGCGCCTCCATGGAGCGCTTCATTTCCTCGCGGGGCGGCGGGGCAAATTTGCCGTCGGTCACCTTTACCGGCCCCGCCGGCATCTGCTCGATGCACTGCTTCATGATTTTGACCGATTCCCGCATCTCGTACATGCGGATCAGATACCGGTCATAACAGTCACCGTGCTTGCCAACGGGAATTTCAAAATCCAACTCGTCGTATACGTCATAAGGTTGTGACCGGCGGAGATCCCACGGCACGCCCGACGCCCGGAGATTGGGTCCGGTGAAGCCCCAGTCGCAACATTGCTCCGCCGTCATTACGCCGATGTCGACCGTCCGCTGCTTGAAAATTCGGTTTTCCGTGAGCAACGATTCCAGGTCATCGATCATCGCCGGGTAGGTTTCGCACCAGGCGGCGATATCGTCCAGCAGACTATCCGGGATGTCGGCCGCAACGCCGCCGGGGCGGAAATACGCCATATGGAGCCGCGCGCCGCTCGCGCGCTCGCAGTACTCCATCAGCTTTTCCCGTTCCTCGAACGCCCACAGCATGGGCGTCATCGCGCCCACATCCATCGCGTAAGCGGTAATATTGAGTATGTGGTTGAGGATGCGGCCGATCTCGGCATAGAGCACCCGAATATATTGTCCCCGCGGCGGGACCTCGATACCGGCCAGCCTCTCCACGGCGAGCGCAAAGGCATGCTCCTGGTTCTGGGGCGCGACGTAGTCGAGGCGGTCGAAGTACGGCACCGCTTGAAGATAGCTCTTGTACTCGATCAGCTTCTCCGTCCCCCGATGGAGGAGACCGATGTGGGGATCGGCTCGGTCAATGATCTCACCATCCATCTCGAGAACCAGCCGCAGCACGCCGTGAGCCGCAGGATGCTGTGGCCCGAAATTCATGGTGAGGTTCTTGATATTTGTATCCGGCATCAGCCTTCCTCACCCGCCTCTTCCGTCTCCTCGTCGACGGTCGCTTTCTCATCACCGGGCAGTTGTTGCTGCATGCCTTCCCAGGGGCTCAGGAATTCGAAGTTGCGGAACTCCTGGGTTAAATTGACCGGTTCGTAGACTACCCGCTTTTGCTCGTCGTCATACCGGACCTCGACGTAGCCGGTGAGCGGGAAGTCTTTGCGGAGCGGGTGCCCCTCGAAACCGTAGTCGGTCAAAATGCGGCGCAAGTCGGGATGCTCGGCAAAGAAGATGCCGTATAGATCCCACGCTTCCCGCTCCCACCAGTTGGCGGCATTGAAGACCGACGTTACGGACGGTACCGGGGTGTCCTCGTCAGTGGTCACCTTGACCCGAATGCGTGCATTCTGGGTCAGGCTCAACAAATGATAGACGACGTCAAATCGCTCTGTCCGCTCGGGATAATCGACCCCACAGACGTCCAGCAATATTTTGAACTGGCAAAGAACGTCATCTCTCAGGAAGGTAAGCACCCGGGCGATATCATCGCGGTTCGCGTGGACGGTGAGTTCGCCGCCCGTAACCTCACTGGAGGTGATCGCGCTCTCCAGAGCGCCGGAAATATATTCACCGATGTCTTGAACGGGTTGGGGATCCGCCATGCGGGCTTGAACTCTTGTTGTGATCCGTCCGGCTAGCGCATCAGCGTGCCGGTTCGGCGAATCTTTCTTTGGAGTTGCAGAATACCGTAGACCAGGGCCTCGGCCGTGGGCGGACAGCCGGGGACGTAAACATCCACCGGTACGACCCGGTCGCAACCGCGCACCACCGAATAGGAATAGTGGTAATACCCGCCCCCGTTGGCGCAGGAACCCATGGAGATCACGTAACGGGGTTCGGCCATTTGGTCGTATACCTTGCGGAACGCGGGCGCCATCTTGTTGGTCAGCGTCCCGGCGACAATGATCACGTCGGATTGTCGGGGACTCGGACGCGGCACCACACCAAACCGGTCAAGATCATACCGGCTGACATAGGCGTGCATCATCTCGACGGCGCAGCAGGCCAGCCCGAAGCTCATCGGCCACAGTGAGCCGGTGCGTGCCCAGTTGACCAACTTGTCCAGATTGGCAACCACAAATCCCTTATCGACCAGGGACTCCGTCACATTACGCAGAATTACATCCTGCTGTGCACCGGGCGGAATTGGAGACGGGGTTGTGTCTACTCCCATTCGAGAGCCCCCTTTCTCCATTCATAGACAAATCCGACGGTCAAAATTCCCAAGAACACAACCATCGACCAGAAACCAAAAACGCCGATTTCCCCCAACGATACCGCCCACGGGAACAGGAATGCGACCTCGAGGTCGAAGATAATGAATAGAATGGCGACCAAATAGAATCGGACATCAAACTTGGTCCGCGCATCTTCAAAAGCTTCGAAACCGCATTCATAGGCTGAGAGCTTTTCCGGATCCGGCCGCTGGGGCGCAATGACTAGCGAGGCGATGATGATGACCGTCGCCAGTCCGCCCGCGATGCCAAGGAATATGAGGATAGGAAGATACTGGAGGAGCAATTCGTTCATCGCACGGCCTTCACTGTATTCCCATCACCGCTTTGGCCTACTCCGCGCCGTTCAGGTCATGACCAGAGCCGAACTTGGAGCCGATCACGGACCGGAAGTGGCGGGAGTGACGGGACTCGAACCCGCGGCCTCCGGCGTGACAGGCCGGCGCTCTAACCAACTGAGCTACACCCCCAAACGAAGGGTTGCCCGCGAGGGCTTTGGTAATCCACGGCCTGACAGGTGTCAAGCGATCTTCCCGGGCACAAACCAAGGGATTCCGGGGCTTGCGCCCCGATACTCTCCCAGGTTTCGAATTCGATCCTGGGCCGCTGATTTCAAGCAACCCATCGAGCGGAAACAGGGTACGGAAAATCGAAAATGGTGGGCGGTGACGGGCTCGAACCGCCGACCCCCTCGGTGTAAACGAGGTGCTCTCCCAGCTGAGCTAACCGCCCTTGACGGCAACCTATGCCGCGCCCCCTTCAAATTCAATCGAAGATACGGACAGGAAACACCCGGCCACATGGAAACGCTGCATATTGACCACGAAAAGCAAATGCCGGTTGCGAAACCGCAACCGGCATTCGAAAATCTTCCGATCCGGTCGGACTAGTTAACGGCGTCCTTCAGACCCTTACCGGCCTTAAACTTCGGTTGACGGGAAGCAGGAATTTGGATGGTCTCGCCGGTCCGCGGATTACGACCCGTGGTCGCCTTCCGATTCGCGACGGAGAAAGTGCCAAAGCCGACGACACGGACCTCTCCGCCGCCCTTAAGGGCACCGGTGATCGAACCGAACACGCCGTCCACTGCTTTCGTTGCATCCGCCTTCGACAAACCTGCCTGAGTCGCAACCGCTGAAACGAGATCGTTCTTGTTCACCTTGAAGGCCCCCTTTGCTGAGTGAGTGAAAATGAAGAATTTGAACCTGAGCGCCGCCCGTATGGAAAGCGCGGGCAGTTTAGGACGGGTTTTTCAACGGCGTCAATTGGCGACAATGTATTTTTCTGTCAACGCTCAATGCCGCGCCCGGCCTGCCCTTCGGGCCAAATCCCGCCGGTCGGCAAAATCCGAAGCGCGGGCATGAAAAAGGCGCCGGCCCGCACTGGACCGGCGCCCCTTAACTCATTGAAATATCAGTGTTTTACAAGGCCGCCGTGATCCTCGTCGTCCTCCGCCGACTGTGACGGAACTTCGGCCGTTTCCTCATCTTCTTGCCATTCGATGGGAATCAGAGGGCTTGCAAGTGCTTCCTCCAGCACTTCGTCTAAGGTCGCGACAGGGATGATTTTCAGCGATTTTTTGACATTTTCGGGAATCTCCGCGAGATCCTTCTCGTTCTCCTTGGGAACCAGAACCGTTTTGATTCCCCCGCGAAGTGCCGCCAAGAGCTTCTCTTTTAGACCGCCGATCGGCAATACCCGCCCCCGAAGGGTGATCTCGCCCGTCATAGCCACATCACGCCGGACGTCGACGCCGGCGAGCACGGAGACGATAGACGTCACCATAGCCACGCCCGCGGACGGGCCATCCTTCGGCGTTGCGCCTTCGGGCACGTGAACGTGGATGTCTTTCTTGTCGAAGACCGTCGGCTTAAGTCCGAATGCGGTGGCACGAGAATGTACATAGGACCGCGCCGCCTGGATCGATTCGGTCATCACATCGCCGAGCTTGCCGGTAATGGTCATCTTGCCTTTCCCCGGCACAATGACCGATTCGATCGTAAGGATTTCGCCGCCCACTTCCGTCCAAGCCAAACCGTTGGTGACGCCGACCTTGTCTTCGTCTTCAACTTCACCGAACCGGAAACGGCGAACGCCGGCGAATTTCTCCAAGTTGCGGCGGGTGACCTGAACCGAATTAAGATCGTTCATGACGATCTCCTTGGTCGCCTTCCGGATCAGATTGGCCAATTCACGCTCGAGGTTACGGACGCCGGCTTCGCGGGTGTAGTACCGGATCAAGTCCCGAAGCGCGCTGTCGGAGATGGACCACTCCTCGGCCTTGAGCGCATGCGCTTCCAGCTGCTTGTCGAGCAAATGGCGGCGGGCGATCTCGACCTTCTCGTCCTCCGTGTAACCGGCGATGCGGATCACCTCCATCCGGTCGAGCAACGGCTGCGGGATGCGCAGCGTGTTGCCCGTGGTGATGAACATCACGTCGGAGAGGTCGTAATCCACCTCAAGGTAATGATCCTGGAAGGTGTCGTTCTGTTCGGGGTCCAAAACCTCGAGCAGCGCAGACGCCGGATCACCCCGCCAGTCCGCGCCCATCTTGTCGACTTCATCCAGGAGGAAAAGCGGATTGGAGGTCTTCGCCTTCTTCATGCCCTGAATAACCTTACCGGGCATCGACCCGATATAGGTCCGCCGGTGACCACGAATTTCGGCTTCGTCCCGGACACCGCCCAAAGACATGCGGACGAAATTCCGGCCGGTCGCCTTGCCGATGGATTTACCGAGAGAGGTCTTGCCGACACCGGGCGGTCCGACGAGGCACAGGATCGGCCCCTTGTTCTTCTTGGTCCGCTGCTGGACCGCGAGATACTCAAGGATGCGCTCCTTGACCTTCTCCAGACCATAGTGATCCGCCTCTAGAATCTCTTCGGCAGCCTTGATGTCCTTCTTGATCCTGGAACGCTTCTTCCACGGGATCGACAGCATCCAATCCAGATAATTCCGGACCACCGTGGCTTCCGCGGACATGGGGCTCATGGACCGCAGCTTCTTGAGCTCGGCCAGCGCCTTCTCGCGCGCTTCCTTGGAGAGCTTGGTCTTTTCGATTTTCTCCTCAAGCTCCGCGGATTCGTCCTTGCCCTCTTCGCTATTGCCCAGTTCCTTCTGGATCGCCTTGAGTTGTTCGTTGAGGTAGTACTCGCGCTGGGTCTTCTCCATCTGGCGTTTGACCCGCGAGCGGATTTTCTTTTCGACCTGGAGAACCCCGATTTCGCCTTCCATGATGGAGATCACCCGCTCCATCCGCTGAGCGACGGATTCGACCTCGAGCAATTCCTGCTTTTCGGCAATCTTCAGGGCCAGGTGGGAAGCAACCGTGTCCACCAGCTTGCCGAATTCATCAATCTGATTGACCGAGACCAACGCCTCGGGCGGAATCTTTTTGTTCAGCTTGATGTATTGTTCAAACTGGCTGACCACCGAACGCGAAAGCGCTTCGAGCTCTTTTTCGTCGCCCTCTTCCTCGGGAAGGAACTCGGCCGCCGCCTCGAAGAACTCTTCGTTTTCGACGAAGCCGGTGATCCTTGCCCGTTGTCCGCCCTCGACCAGTACTTTCACCGTACCGTCGGGCAGCTTAAGCAACTGCAGTACGGTCGAAACCGTACCCACGTCATAGATTTCATCGGCCGACGGATCGTCGTCGGCGGCATTCTTTTGCGCAACCAGCAAAATCTGCTTGTCGTCCTTCATTACGTCTTCGAGGGCCCGCACCGATTTCTCGCGGCCGACGAACAGCGGCACGATCATGTGCGGAAAAACGACAATGTCCCGAAGCGGAAGGACCGGAAACACTTCACCCGTGGAAGTCACCAAAGCTTGCTCTCCTTTGTACCGGCCTCTTTACGCCGGACCGGTCTTTTTGGTCTTGCGCCGCCCCCCGCTCCGACAGAGCCCGGCGCCGCGTACTTAATCCACCGACTCAACTTGTCCGAAACAGGGACCTAATTCAAGGGTCCCGCGGGTTTACGCGCTGTTGTCCAGGTCGTCGCGGCGGTCCGCATAAATATAGAGCGGCCGGGCGTTCTCCTGAGCAACTTCGTTATTAATCACCACCTCTTCGACGCCATCCAGCCCGGGGAGATCAAACATCGTTTCGAGAAGAATATCTTCCATGATCGACCGCAGCCCGCGTGCGCCGGTCTTGCGTTCCACGGCCTTTTCGGCGATCGAGGCGAGCGCGCTGTCGGAGAATGTCAAACGGACGTCCTCCATCTCGAACAGGCGCTGGTACTGCTTGACCAGCGCGTTCTTCGGCTCGACCAAAATTTGGATCAAGGCCTCTTCGTCCAGATCATCCAAGGTCGCGATCACCGGCAAACGGCCGACGAATTCCGGGATCAACCCGAACTTCAAAAGATCCTCCGGCTCCACGTCTCTCAGGATGTCGCCGGTGGGACGCTCATCGGGGCCGCGAACATCGGCCCCGAAGCCGATTGCCGAGCCGGCGCCACGGGAAGAAATAATCTTCTGCAAGCCCGAGAACGCACCGCCGCAAACAAACAGGATGTTCGTGGTGTCGACCTGCAGGAACTCCTGCTGGGGATGCTTGCGGCCGCCCTGCGGCGGAACGCTGGCCACGGTACCTTCCATGATCTTCAGCAGCGCCTGCTGGACGCCCTCACCCGAGACATCCCGCGTGATCGACGGGTTGTCGGATTTGCGGGAAATCTTGTCCACCTCGTCGATATAGACAATGCCCCGCTGGGCACGCTCGACGTTGTAGTCCGCCGACTGCAGCAGCTTGAGAATGATGTTCTCCACGTCTTCGCCGACATAGCCCGCCTCGGTGAGCGTTGTGGCATCGGCCATGGTGAACGGCACGTCGAGAATGCGCGCCAGCGTCTGTGCGAGCAGCGTCTTGCCGCAGCCGGTCGGGCCAACCAGCAAGATATTCGACTTGGCCAACTCGACATCGTTGTTTTTGCTGCCGTGGCTGAGGCGCTTGTAGTGGTTGTGTACCGCCACCGAGAGAACCCGCTTGGCGTAACCCTGCCCGACAACGTAGTCATCAAGGACCCGGCAAATCTCTTTCGGCGTCGGGACGCCATCACCGGATTTGACGACATGGGTTTTGTGCTCCTCGCGGATAATATCCATGCACAGTTCGACGCATTCATCGCAGATGAATACGGTCGGACCCGCTATCAGCTTGCGGACCTCGTGCTGGCTTTTGCCGCAGAACGAGCAGTAAAGCGTATTTTTTGAGTCGCCGCCGGCGGACTTACTCATTGGCTCTCCGAAACCGTAGCCGTGCGCATTTGCACGTATGTTAGGCAGACGTTCTCAACAGAGACAATCACAAAAAGACGTCGCCCAACAGGGCAATCTCTAGCCGTCGTCGGTCTCGGTATCGTTGTCCGCGCCGCTATCGCCTTCATCGCCGTCGTCATCGAGTTTGGGCCGGTTCTCAACGACTTCGTCAATTAGGCCAAATTCCTTGGCTTCCTCAGGCGTCAGGAACTTATCCCGGTCCATCGCTTCCTCGATGAATTCGAGATCCTGGCCCGTGTGCCTTACATAGATATCGTTAAGCCGGGCGCGAAGGGCAAGTATCTCCTTGGCCTGAATTTCAATGTCCGTCGCCTGGCCCTGAACGCCGCCTGAAGGCTGATGGACCATGATACGGGAGTTCGGAAGCGCGAATCGCTTGCCGGGAACGCCCGCCGCCAGCAATAGCGAGCCCATGGACGCGGCTTGGCCGACCACCACCGTCGAGACGTCGGGACGGATGTATTGCATGGTATCGTAGATGGCCAAGCCCGACGTAACCACGCCCCCCGGCGAGTTGATGTAGAAGGCGATATCCTTGTTCGGGTTGTCGGCCTCAAGGAACAGCAATTGAGCACACACAAGGCTCGAAACGGTGTCCTCGATGCCGCCGGTCACAAAGATAATCCGTTCCTTCAGCAGTCGGGAGTATATGTCATAGGCCCGTTCCCCCCGGTTCGTCGTCTCGACGACCATCGGCACGAGCATGCTGTTGTAGGCTTCGATTGGATCACACATGGCGGGCTTTCTTACAGCTGAGTATCGGCTTCCAGGGTTACCAAGTACTTAATCTATCTAACGCTTCGCGGCGTTTGTGCAATGACCGAAGGTCCGCGCGTGACCAAGCTTAGCCGTCCGCGTCGTCCTTTTTTGCCGCAGCCTTGGACTTTGAGGCGGTCTTTTTCTTTGGCTTTTCCGCGGTTTTTTTCTTCTCCTCGGCCTCGCCGCCGGGAGAAGCGGTCAACTCCTCCATGGTCGCTTCGCGATCACTCACGTCGGCCATTTCGAGAACGAAATCGACGACCTTCTCCTCCATAATCGGCGACTGCAGGGCCTGCACCGCCTGGGGATTTGTTTTGTAGAACTCCAGCACCTCTTTCTCCTGGCCTTGATGTCGCTGAGCCTCGGAGACGATGGCGCGGTTCAATTCCTCGGACGTGACCTCGATATTGTTGAGGCGGCCGATTTCCGACAGCAACAGACCCAGGCGCACCCGGCGGACGGCGATGTCGCGGTAGCCCTCCTTCAGTTCGTCGTCGGACTTGCCCTTGTCGTCCTCGTCGATCTGGTCCGGGTTGTGCTCGCGCTGATGTTCGAACTGATTCCAGATTCCCTCGAATTCGGCATCGATCATGGTTTCGGGCAATTCGAATTCGTGCTGTTTGTCGAGAATGTCGAGCAGGTCGCGCTTGAGCCGCATGCGGGCAAGATTCTTGTTTTCGGATTCCTGGTTTTCCTTGAGCTTGCCCTTCAGATCATCAATGTTCTCGGCGCCGAGCCGCTTGGCCAGATCATCATTTATTTCGGCCGGGGATGGCTCCCGGAGTTCCTTCACGTCGACCGCGAATTTGGCGTCCTTACCGGCCAACTCCTCGGCGTAGTCTGCCGGGAAGGTCACGGCGATTTCCAACTGGTCGCCGACCGAAGCTCCCACCAATTGGTCTTCAAACCCGGGAATGAAAGCGCCGGAGCCGAGCTCCAGGCTGTAGCCCTCGGCTTTACCGCCGGAAAACTCCTCACCGTCGATAGTACCGGTAAAATCGATCACCGTGATATCGCCGGCTCCCGCCTTACGCTTGGTCTCTACGGGCTTCGATTCCTTAAAGTTCTGCGCTAGCTGGTCGAGAGCTTCGTCGATCCGCGCATCATCGGCCGGGACGGTCAGCCGCTCCAGCTTCACCGAGGTCAGATCCATGATCTCGATTTCCGGAAACCGCTCGAAGGCGACGGTGTATTCGAGATCGGACCCCTCCTCGATGGCGTCGACCTCGCCCACCAAGTCGACCTGCGGCTGGGTAGCCGCCCGGAGTCCGCGCTCGGTCATTGCCGCCTCAGTCGATTCGCTGACCGTCTGTTCCAGCACCTCACCCAATATTGCCTTGCCGTAGGTCTTGCGGACCAGTTTGGGCGGCACCTTTCCGGGCCGGAAGCCCGGCATCCTGACGGTTTGAGCTATCTCCGTCAGCCTGGAGCTCATCTTGGCTTCGATGTCGGCCGCCGGGACGACGATCTTGAACTCCCGCTTGAGGCCTTCGTTGGTGGTTTCCGTCACTTCCATTTAATCTGCTCACTTCGAATAGAATGCATGGTGCGGCTGGAGGGACTTGAACCCCCACGGCCTAGGGCCACCGGCACCTAAAGCCGGCGCGTCTACCAATTCCGCCACAGCCGCTAAACGTTGCCGGAACGCCCCCGGATACATCCTGCGTCGCCGGAAGCGCGCCACAATATGAAAATACCGCCCCGTGTCAATGTAGCGCTGCCGAAAAATGGCCGGCAATACGCAGAATTGACCGCCTGCTAACCCGATTGTCAGTCTTTCAGCAATCCGCGTACCGCGGACGACGCCGTAATCTCTCCACCGCCCCGATATGCTTCGTGATTTTTCTCGATGTCACCGAGGCGATAGCGGTAATTGATCATCAGCCCCGCCGATTGCTCGATCCCGTTGCGGGACGTATCGGCGAGCCAGTTCAGGCGATGCATTCTGGCGCCGTTGGAAAGGTGGAAATGAGCGACCGAATCAAGCGTCGTGCCGCCGGGGCGCCGTTCCGCCAACAGGTAATGTGCACAGAGGCGCATCAAAGGCTGTTTGACTGCTTCCACCAGTATCTCGTTGTCCCGCCATCCGCGATCGGATAGCACTCCGGAGAGTCCGGACAGTCCCGAATCACCCAGCGCATCCGCGAGTGACCGGGTTTCCGCGGCAGTCAGAAGGCTGCCTTCAGCCTCCTCCGTTTCGGTCAGCCACTTCCTGAATCCGGGGATCGGAGACAGGGTGGCAAAGTTCTTCAAAGTAGGAAGCTCCATGCACAGGCTGTCGACCACCCTCTTGATCAGGAAGTCGCCAAAATTGATGCCCCTGAGGCCGGTCTGTGCATTGGAGATGGAGTAAAAGATCGCACTATCGGCCGCCTCGGCGTCGACCAGATGCGCCTTCGCATCGAGAAGCTCCTGGATGTTCCCGGCAATGCCATCGACCAGCGCCACCCAAACGAAGATCAGTGGCTCGTCGGGCATCCTTGGGTGGAAAAAGGCAAAACAGCGCCGGTCCGGCGCCAGACGATGCTTCAAGTCTTCCCAGCCGGTAATCGCGTGAACCGCTTCGTAGGCCGCGAGCTTCTCCAGCAGTGCGGCAGGCGCCTGCCAGGTGATCTGACGAAGCTCAAGAAACCCGACGTCAAACCAAGACGCCAGCAGTGACTTCAGGTCCTGCTCAAGCTCCTTTAGCGCCGTCGATTCGTGGGCGAATGCCAACAATTCAGCCCGCATGTCGACGAGGAACTTCACGCCCTCCGGCAGCGCATTGAATTGGGTCAAAAGCCGGACCCGAGGCGCAATCAGCGCGGCTTTCAATTCCTTTTCCGCGAGCTGTCGCGCCTCATCATCGGCGGCCCCACGAAGGGCCTCGACCGCGGCGTCAACCGTGTCGCGTTCAGGTCCGAATTCATCGGCCATGGTTTCCATGAACCGCCGCCGGCCCCGATCGTTGAGCGCGAGATAGGCATGACCCAATGCAGCCGCCCGGCCACGGGCCGACACCTCGCCGCCCCGGCCCTCCAAACAGGCCTGCATTTGTTCGACCAGTTTGATCCGATCCGCATCGCTGAGCTCGGGGCTTAGGGATGAGGGCAGAAGTTCGCTGTCGCTCCGGGCGATCTTGTCCCAGGCACCGCGCAAATTGCGTACGGCGCGGTCCCAGAGACCCGAATGTCGGTGTTCGTTCATGGCCTAAGTCCTATCATGATCGGCTTAACAATCCGATGACGATGTCCTTCAATCACTTAGTTCGCTCAAAATGAGGGGCAAATGGTCGGCCAGATCCTCGGCGATGAGCCCCGGCCCGACCCGGGCTGCGGCGGCGCCATGAACCCATGCGCCCGCGCAGGCAGCGTCAAAGCACTCCATACCGGCTGCCGCCAGACCCCCGATGATCCCCGCCAAGACATCGCCCGATCCGGCGGTGGCTAGTTCAGGCGGCGCATTTTCATTGATCGCCGCCGGGCCATCGGGATGGGCGATCACCGTATCGGGGCCTTTCAGGACGACGACGGCGCCGGATTTCACGGCGGCGGCCCGCGCCTTGTTCAGCCTGTCGCCGTCCATGCCGAACAACCGATCGAACTCGCCTGAATGAGGCGTCAACACCACCGGCCCCTTGATCCATGAAAACAGATGCTGGGGATCATCTTTGAAAACCGTCAGCGCATCCGCGTCCAATACGCACGGATGACCGGAGCGAAGCGCCGCAATGGTGTTGGCGCGGGTCTGGCCGGTAACGCCATTCCCGGGCCCCGCAAGTACGGCATTTCGCCGTCGACGGCCAAGAAGATCCGAGAGTGCCGGCGCATCTTCGAAAGAAAAGACAAGGTTCCCGGGATCACCCTGGAGATAGACGGACCGGGCCTCCGGAGGACATAGCAACGAGACGATTCCAGCGCCCGCTCGCCGTGCACCGCGCGCCGCCAACCGCGCCGCGCCAGTCATTTCTTCGCCGCCGACGATCGCCAGGTGGCCGCGGGAATATTTGTGGTCGTCGACCATGGCCCGGGGCAATGAGCGCGCCCAAAGCAGCGGATGGTTGGCGAACGTCAGCGGCGCGATTTGATCCAATACCTCGGTTGGCGTCCCGATATCGATCACCGTCACCGAACCGCAGAGACTGCGACCCGGCAACAACAGGTGCGCCGGTTTGCGGCGGAAGAACGTCACCGTGTGATCGGCGCGCGGCGCGATTCCAAGGGGCATACCGGTGTTACCGTCCAATCCGCTTGGCACATCCACGGCGACGCAGTCCGGGCGTCGTTGTTCGATGACTTCGACGAGCGCTAACGCGGCGCCATCCAGAGGCCGCGTTAGGCCGGCACCAAACAGGGCATCGATGACGATGACGTCCCCATCGATTGCCGAAGGGTCGGGCGCCGACACCTCCCCTTCCCACCGGTCCGCGTTGGCCAAGGCATCCCCTTTGAGTTTGGAATGCTCGCCCAGCAGCATGAGCGATACGGGCCAGCCCCACGATTTCAGATACCGCGCCGCAACGAATCCGTCGCCGCCGTTATTGCCGGGACCGCAGAGGACGAACACCGGCTTCCGCCGATAATTGCGCCGGACGACCTCGGCGACGCCGCGTCCCGCCCGTTCCATAAGATCAAGGCTCGGAACGCCCGCCTCGACGGCGAGTTGGTCCGACCGGCCCATCTCCGCGACGGTCAGGAGCACATTTTCATATGCGTTCTGGCTCACGACATCTCTCCCGGGGAGGCAAAGCATAAACGCCGAGAGGGCTGGCAGGAAGTCATTGCGATGACTATAAAAGGCCATTCCAGCCTGGGCAGGATGTTACCCGTGCATGTACTCGTCATGGGCGCCGGTGTTGTCGGCGTCTCAACCGCCTATTTTCTGCTGAAAGCCGGTCATCAGGTGACGGTGCTGGACCGGCAGCCTGTGGCCGGAAACGAGACCAGTTTTGCCAACGGCGGACAGGTTTCGGTCAGCCATAGCGGTCCTTGGGCGGGGCCCGGCGTGCCGTGGCAACTGCTCAAATGGGTGGGCCGGCAGGACGCACCCCTATTGCTACACCCCCGGTTCGACCCGGCGCTGTTCAGTTGGGGGCTCAAGTTTCTCGCCAATTGTTCCAAGACGGCATTCGAACGAAATCAGCGGAAGAACCTGCGTCTCGGACAAATCAGCCGGTTTCTGCTCTCCGTAATTCGGGACGAGACCGGTATTCAATATCACCAGCGTAGCGGGGGCATCCTTCAGATCTTCAGGAACAACGACGAGTTGCTTGCGGCTTCGAGAGCGTCGCGACAGCTCATCGACCTCGGATGCGAGATGCGCACCCTCGATGTGGACGCTTGTCTCGAGATCGAGCCCGCTCTCGAGGCCCGGCGCGATGAACTCGCCGGGGGCATTTACTCGCCTGGCGATGAAAGCGGTGATGCTCACCTATTTTGCACCGAGCTTGCCGATTACTGCGAGGCCCAAGGCGCCGACTTCCGCTACGGCGTCGAGATCGAACAACTCGGCGTCGAGCTCGGGCAGGTGACCGGCGTGGTCACCAACCAAGGGGTCGTTTCCGCCGATGCCTATGTGCTCTCCCTGGCCGCCTATGGGGCGCGTTTGGTCAAGCCCTTTGGAATTAAACTGCCCATCTATCCCACCAAAGGCTATTCGGTCACGGTGCCGACCGGCGGTTATAACGGCGCGCCGTCGGTGAGTGTCACCGATGAGGATAACAAATTGGTCTTCAGCCGGCTGGGTGAGCGGATGCGGGTCGCGGGCACGGCGGAGTTTGCCGGGTTCGACACCAACCTCAATGAAAGGCGGGCCCGTTCAATCCTGGAGAAGGCCCGCTATCAGTTCCCGTCGGCCGGCAATTTCGATGAGGCCACCTTCTGGACAGGGCTTCGGCCCATGACGCCGGACGGCCTGCCGCTCATCGGAACCACCGCGCTCCGGAATTTGTATCTCAATACGGGGCATGGGACATTGGGCTGGACCCTTGGTGCGGGTTCCGGCAAAGCCGTTGCCGACGTGATTTCCGGCACACCCACGGATCTCGATCTCCAGGATTTCTCTCTCCAGCGTTTTCAGTAGCCGATCCAGCTGGTGAAATTGGGCGGTTGACTTAGGCCTTGTTCTAAAATAGAACAAAAAGAGAACATTTAGATGAGAACAGGCAAAATCCATGCAATCCCAGGCGCTACGGGTACACCGGGAAGCCTCCCGACAAGCCCCGAATTCTGCGGTTCTTGACGACCTCAAAACGCAAATTCGCACCATTGAGCGAGGCCGCGCCGCGGTTGCGGCGGAACACGTCCTCTCCCTCGGCGACGAGACGCTCGACCGGGCGCTGCCTTGGAACGGTCTCCCCGGCTATGGCCTTCACGAAATCTCCGGCGATGCAGCGGCCATCGGCTTCGCCGCGGGCCTGATGGCGGGTTTCGGCAGGATTCGCGCGAACGGCACGGTTCTTTGGTGTCAGCGCGAACGGGCCCTCTATCCCCAGGGCCTCACGGCTTTCGGCTTCGATCCCGACCGCATGATCCTGGCCCACGGCGCCAACGATACGGAAATTCTATGGGCCCTGGAGGAAGGTTTGCGCACGCCGGGTCTGATCGGCGTGGTCGGCCGGATCAACAAAATTCCTCCCATTTCCGCCCGGCGGCTGCAGCTGGCCGCCGAAGAGAGCGGCGTGATGTGCCTGTTGCTGCGGCCCGGCACGCCCCATGCGCCCGCCAGCGCGGCGCTCACCCGCTGGCGGGTAACGGCAATGCCCGGCGCACCAACCGACGGGCCCGGCTTTAGCCCGCCGAGTTGGAGCCTCGAACTGCAAAGATGCCGGCTCGGCGAGGCCGGAAACGATAACCGGAGCGCGACTTCCACCACGCTCGGAAAGCCCCGCGCCTGGCCAAGAAACTGGGAAGTGGAGTGGTGTGATGAAACGGGCGGTCTCGCTCTGGCTGCCGGTCTTCGCGACCGACCGGTTGAGCCGCGTCCTCTCTCGGATAGGATCCACTAGAACCGCGGATGCCAAACCCGCCGGGACACCCCTCGCGACGGTGACCCAGGTTCACGGCGGGACCCGCATTGCGGCAGCCAATCCGGCAGCCGAAGCGGCGGGCATTGTTCCGGGTCAGCCGTTGGCCGATGCCCGTGCCCTTTATCCTGGGCTCGCCGTCCACCCCGCCGCGCCGGCCGAAGATCTCAAGGCCCTCGACCTTCTGGCCGAGGCCTGCACCCGTTTCACCCCCTGGACCGCCGTCGACCCCGTCTGGGGCGGGGGCGCAATGGGGAGCATGGGGGGCGGCCTCGGTGCCGGCTTATGGCTGGACGTCACCGGCTGTGCGCATCTGTTCGGCGGTGAGGCTGCCCTCCTGGAACGATTGATCGGTTGGCTCGGCAGACAAAACATCAGTGCCCGCGCAGGCCTTGCCGATACGCCGGGGGCGGCCTGGGCGCTGGCGCGTCACGCGAAGAATGATTCCGCACCCTTCACCATTGCGGAATCGGGCGCGCTGCGACAGTACCTGGCGGGGTTGCCGGTGGCGGCTTTACGCCTGGCAGGCGAGGTAATCGAGGGTCTCGACCGGTTGGGATTGCGGCGCATCGGCGATCTTCTGGAGATGCCCCGGGGACCGCTGGCCAAACGGTTCGGCGGGGTCGTGCTCAAGCGCTTGGATCAGGCGTTGGGACAAGCGGACGAGCCTATCTCTCCCCGCCGCCCGCCGCCGCGCCATGTGGCTCGCCTGGCCTTTGCCGAGCCCATCGGCCGGGCGGAGGATATCGCGGCCGGGCTCGACCGCCTGCTCGATCAGCTCTGTCAGGGTCTGGGAGCCGCCGGTGAAGGTGCGCGGCAGCTCGATTTCATCCTCTATCGGGCCGACAGCACTACCGAGCGGCGAACCATCGGCACCAGCCGCCCTTCCCGCGATCCCCAACCCCTGGCACGCTTGTTCCGGGACAAGCTGGACGACGTCGACCCTGGCTTCGGGATCGAGATCATGGTGCTCGCCGCCACCCGCACCAATAATTTGGACGAAAAACAGACCGGGCTCACCGGCTGGACCCTCGAGCCGGCCAAAGACGTCAACAAGGCCGATACCGCCCGGCTGGTGGACCGCTTGTCGGGCAAGCTGGGGACCCGCAACGTCACCCGGGTACGGCCGGTGGAAAGCCATCTCCCGGAACGGGCCGGCCGGGCGCAATCGGCAATCAGTACGTCAAATACTACCAGTGACTGGAAAGGACCCGAGCGCCGCCCGCCCCGGCCTGTGGAACTGCTGCCCCAGCCGCTGCCCATCGATGTGATGGCGCCGGTGCCCGACGGCCCGCCGGTAATGTTCCGCTGGCGCCGCCGCCAATACCAGGTTGCCCGGGCCGAGGGGCCGGAGCGCATCGCGCCGGAGTGGTGGCGGACCGAGGGCACCCCCCTCGCCCGCGATGTCCGGGATTATTACCGGCTCGAGGATGAAGGCGGAAAACGCTACTGGGTCTACCGGGAAGGCCTCTACCGGCCGGACCGCCCGCCCGCCTGGTACCTGCACGGCTTTTTTGCGTGATTGGCATGGTCGAGTACGCGGAACTCCAGGTCACCTCCAATTACTCGTTCCTCCGGGGTGCATCGCACCCGGGCGAGCTTGTATTGCAGGCCGCCGCGCTCGGTCATTCGGCGATCGCCATCACCGACCGCAACAGCCTCGCCGGCGTGGTTCGTGCCCATGTGGCTGCCAAGAAGGCGGGGTTGCGCCTCGTGGTGGGCTGCCGGCTGGATCTCCAGGATGCCCCCAGCCTGCTGGTGTTTCCGCAGGACCGGGCCGCCTATGGCCGCCTCTCGCAGTTGCTGACCATCGGCAAACGGCGGACCGAAAAAGGCGATTGCCGGCTCTATTTGGCCGATATTCTCGACGGAAAAACCTTCCAAGGCGGCGCCGGACAGATGGTCATCGCCCTGCCGCCGGAAAAACTGGACGCAGCGCATGATAAACACCTGCTTAAACTAAAATATAAGTTTCAAAACAATCTATATCTATCTGTTAAACATAACTATTATGGAGATGACTTCCGCAGGATTTATGCGCTTACGGCGCGTGCGAAACAGGCCGGAATCTCCATTGTCGCGACCAATGACGTCCATTATCACGTCCCCGAACGGCGGCGGCTGCACGATGTCCTGAGCTGTATCCGGGAACACTGCCCTCTCACGGAAGCGGGCTACAAGTTGATGGCCAATTCGGAGCACCATCTGAAATCTCCGGAAGAAATGGCCCGCCTGTTCACGGATTATCCGGCGGCCGTCGAAAACACGCAGCAGATCGTCACCGCCTGCACGTTCAACCTCGATGAACTGCGTTACGAATATCCGGTGGAGCCGGTTCCCGAAGGACGCTCTCCTCAGGAGGAACTCGTCCGCCTGACCGGGAGCGGCGCCAAGGAGCGCTACCCCCGCGGGGTCCCGGAGAAGGTCCAAAAGCAGATCGACCATGAGCTGGACCTCATCGGCGAACTTAACTACGCCCCCTACTTCCTCACCATTTACGACATCATCCGATTCGCCCGCGGACGGCGCATTCTCTGCCAGGGCCGGGGATCGGCGGCCAATTCGGCGGTCTGCTACTGCATCGGCATTACGTCCGTCGACCCGGCTCGCATCGATCTGTTGTTCGAGCGCTTCGTCAGCGCAGAACGGGATGAGCCGCCGGACATCGATGTGGATTTTGAACACGAACGCCGGGAAGAAGTCATCCAGTACATTTACGAGAAATACGGCCGCGACCGGGCGAGCCTGACGGCGACGGTCATCAGTTACCGCATGCGGAGCGCCATCCGCGAGGTCAGCAAGGTGATGGGGCTTTCGGAGGACACGATCCAGGCGATGACCGGCCTCGCCTGGCGGCATATCAAGGGCGAGGTGCCTGAAGACGAACACATCCGGAAAGCCGGCCTCGACCCCACGGACGAAACGCTCCGAATGACCATCGATCTTGCCCGGGAGATTCAGGGATTCCCGCGGCATCTCAGCCAGCATCCGGGCGGTTTCGTGATCACCAAAGGACCGTTGGATACGGTGGTCCCAGTGGAAAACGCCGCCATGGAGGACCGCACCGTCATCGAATGGGATAAGGACGATCTCGATGCCTTGGGCATGCTGAAGATCGATGTCCTGGGCCTCGGCATGCTGACCTGTATCCGTAAGGCGTTCGACCTGATCCACCGCCATCACGGCCGGAAGATGGGTCTCGCCGATGTGCCCGACGAAGATCCTTTGGTCTACGACATGCTGTGCGAAGGCGACTCGGTCGGCGTCTTCCAGGTGGAAAGCCGCGCCCAGATGGCCATGCTGCCCCGTCTCAAGCCCCGGGAGTTCTACGACCTGGTGATCGAGGTGGCGATCGTCCGGCCCGGTCCCATCCAGGGCGACATGGTGCACCCCTATCTCCGCCGCCGAAACGGCGAGGAAGCGGTGGAGTTTCCCTCCAAGGAACTTGAAGACGTGCTTGGCAAAACCATGGGCGTGCCCCTGTTCCAGGAACAGGCGATGAAAATCGCCATCGTCGCCGCCGGCTTTACCCCCAACGAGGCCGACGGGCTCCGGCGCGCCATGGCCACCTTCCGCCATACCGGCACCATCCCCAGCTTCAAGGGCAAGTTCATCGACGGCATGATCGGCCGGGGCTACGACCCCGGCTTTTCCGAGCGATGCTTCCGCCAGATCGAGGGCTTCGCCGATTACGGCTTCCCGGAATCCCACTCGGCGAGCTTTGCGCTGCTGGTCTACATCTCGGCCTGGATCAAATGCCACTACCCGGCGGTCTTTGCCGCCGCCATCCTGAATTCCCAGCCCATGGGCTTCTATGCGCCGGCGCAGCTGGTGCGCGATGCCCGGGAGCACGGGGTTGAGGTCCGCCCGCCCGACATCAACGACAGTGAATGGGAATGTACGCTTGAGCCGGCCTATGGCGAGGCGCCCGAGATGACCAAGGGACATGAGGAATGGCGGGACCCCCTCGATCTGGACATGGCGGTGCGGTTGGGCTTTCGCCAGATCAAGGGGTTCCGCGAAGACGATGCCGATCTACTGGTGGATCGCCGGGAAAACGGCTATCGGGAGGTCGCCGACCTTCGGAGCCGGGGTCAGCTCAACAAGGCGGCCCTCGATAAGCTGGCCCGGGCGGATGCCTTTCAATCCTTGGGATTGGATCGCCGTCAGGCGCTGTGGTCGGTGACCGGTCTCACCGATGCCGCGCCCCTGCCCCTGTTCGAGGCCATGGACGAGCAGGAAATCCAGGCCGAGCCCGCCGTCACGCTCCCCGAAATCAGCCTTGGCGAAACGGTCGCCGATGATTACCGGGCGATGAAACTGTCCCTGAAGGCCCACCCCATGAACTTTCTCCGCGACGGCTTCGCCAACCGGAAGTTCATCACCTGCGACAAGCTGACCGAGTACCAGCCCGACGATTGGATCCGTATCGCCGGGGTCGTGCTGATCCGCCAGCGCCCGGGCAGCGCCAAGGGCGTGGTATTCATCACCATCGAGGATGAAACGGGTGTGGCCAACATCATCGTCTGGCCTCACACCCTGGAGCGCTACCGCAAGACCGTGCTCGGCTCCTGTCTGATCGGCATCGAGGGACGCCTGCAGCGGGAAGGCATCGTCACCCACATCGTCGCGCACAAACTCTACGACCATGCCCATCGCCTGAACGAACTGGTGAGCGGCCCCCATGATTTCCCTGAGCCGCCGGATGAATTCAAGCGCCCGATCTACAACGACCGGCGGGACCCCCGCGAAGTATTGGGCAAAAAGCCGCGGGTTCTGCCCGGATCCAGGGATTTCCGCTAGACACACGGACGCGCGCGCGTAGTCTCGGGCCATTCTTACAAAGTCATAACGACCAAATCATTGAAATTCGGGGGGACCGCCGTCACGTGACCGGCACCGGGGATTCATCTGAGCCAAAGCGTGGACTGACCGGACGGTCGGGTTTCGCCGCTTTCCAGCACACCGACTATACGTTCTATTTCATCTCTCGGGTGAGTTCGGTCTTCGGCGTCGATTTGATGAGCGCCACGTTGTTTTGGCAGCTCTGGCGAATCACCCAGGAAGAACTGGTATACGCCGCCCTCGGCGTCGGGATGTTCCTGCCGTTTCTGATCCTGTTTCCCCTGTCGGGCTGGACGGCGGATCACTATCCGCGCACCAAGATTTTGCTGGGTACCGTCAGCCTCCAGGGGTTCTGCGCGGCCAGTTTCCTCTACCTGACCTGGATCGATGCGCCATTTCTTTGGTTCATTCCGTCGATCGCATTGCTCGGCGTCGCCCGGGCGTTTCAACAACCGGCACAACAAGCCATCGTCCCCGTCCTGGTGCCGTCGGGGCACCTAGCCAACGCAATCGCCTGGCAATCGACGGCCTTCCAGAGTGCCCGCGTTCTGGGTTGGGGCATATCGGGGACGATCATCGCCATCGGCGAAGCATCCGGGGTCAACGAACAATTCGCCTATATCGTGGTCGCCGCCGTCCTCGTGTTCTCGGCCTTCTTTACCTTCCTGATCAAGGCCAAGGCGCAGATCATGGCCAAAGAACCACTGAAATTTTCGACGGTCGCCGCCGGGCTCCGGTTCGTGTTCTCCCGCAAAATCATCCTCGGCGCCATCGGTCTCGATCTGGTCGCCGTGCTGCTCGGAAGCGCCAAGGCCATGATGCCCATCTACGCGACCAAGGTCCTGCACATCGAAACCGCTCTTTACGGGTTGCTTCAGGGATCTCTTGTCATGGGATCGTTAATCTTCATGTTGGGCCTGACTCAACTTCCCATCAGGCGTCACGCGGGACATAAGCTGTTCCTCGCGGTGGGCGCCTTTGGGTTGTTCACCATCGTCTTCGGCCTGTCGACCGTGTTCTGGGTTTCATTGGTGGCGCTGTTCTTTGTCGGCGCCGGCGACAGCATCTCCATCTTCATTCGCAACAATCTGGTGCAGATCATCACCCCGGATGAAATGCGGGGCCGGGTGAATGCGGTCAGTTCGGTCTTTATCGGCGCATCCAACGAACTGGGCGATGCGGAATCGGGCGCTGTCGCGCATGTCTTCGGTCCTGTTGCCGCCGTGGTCATCGGCGGCGTCGGCACCATTATCGTGACCATCGCCTTCGCCAAGAAGATCCCCGATCTGTGGAATGTCGACCGCCTCGACCCGGACGATTTGGTGCGCAAATACCGGGACGTGGAACCAACGGCGAAGCCCGCCACGCAAGCCGGAGAGTAAAATGAAATTCAAACGATTGGGCCGGACCGGCGCCGAGGTGCCGATGATAATTTTTGGCTGCGGCAACGTCGGCGGACTGATGATCCATACCGATGACGACACCATGCGCGGGGCGATCGCCCGGGCGCTGGAAACCGGCATCACCTGGTTTGACACCGCCGAGAGCTATGGACGGGGAAAGTCCGAAGAGAACCTGGGCCGGCTACTCGAAGATTTTGAAATTCAGCCGCGCATCTCGACCAAGGTCCGCCTCCAGCCCGATGATCTGGGCGATATCCCCGGCCAAATCGAGCGCCACGTGGAGGCCAGTCTCAAGCGGCTCCGCCGGGACAGCGTCGAGTTGCTTCAGTTCCATAACGGCATCGAGGCCGAAGTATCGGAACGTTCCCTCACCTGGGACCGGGTGGCTGGCTCCGGCGGTGCGATCGAAACTCTCGCGAAGCTCCGAGATCAGGGGCTGACGAAGTGGATCGGCTTCACCGCCCTGGGTGACAACAAGCTTTGCCAGGACCTGATCCGGACGGGCCGCGTGGATACGGCGCAAGTTTACTACAACATACTGAACCCGTCGGCCGGCGCGGCCTCGGGAAACATGCCCTCCGGTCAATCTTTCTACGGCCTTTTGGATGCCTGCGCCGAGATGGACGTGGGCGTCATCGCCATCCGTGCGCTGGCTGCCGGCGTGCTCGCCACCAAAGTTCGTCACGGCCGCGAGAGCATGATCACCGAGAATACGGACCTCGCTGACGAAGAAAGGCGTGCCGACGCAATGATGACGCCTCTCGGCACGAAGTACGGCACATGGGCGCAGACCGCGCTCCGGTTCGCCTTATCGGAAAACAGGATTTCCTGCGTCGATTTCGCGCCGGGCGAACTCTCGCACCTCGAAGAAGCCATCGCCGCTGTCGAGCTCGGCCCCATGGCAGAAAGTGACAGGCGGGATATTGAGACGCGAGCGCTCTCGGCATGAACGAAGACCCTACGGGTTTTTCGATCCGAGGTACCGAACCATGCACTACCCTAACGGCAATGTTTGCCACTACCGCGACATGCGGTTCTTCGCCGCCGAATATTCGGGTGAGTTCGCACATTCAATGGAAACCGCACTAGGGTCCGGACCCGATTGAGCCGCCATAGGGGTGTCGCGGCGATGAGGCATAAAATGATTGCGTCACGGCCGGGCCCACCGGACCGGCTTCGCCGGCCGGAGGACAAACCGCGACCCGGCCATCCACGTGTACCGCCGGCCGCGAGGCGTGGATCACCGGGTCAAATAAGGTCAATTCGGACGAATTGACCGACCCGGTGATGACGACGTGCGGGTCAAATAAGGTCAATTCGGACGAATTGACCGACCCGGTGATGACGACGTGCGGGTCAAATAAGGTCAATTCGGACGAATTGACCGACCCGGTGATGACGACTTGCGGGTGAGCGGGGAGAGGAGGCTTGCCGTGGGTTCCCTCGCCCCCTTCCCGGGGGAGACGGGCAGGGCGAGGGCGCAAATACGAGAATCCCCTAATTGAGTACAGACCTTAGGCAAGCCTGGTTTGGATATCCACCTCCGAGTGAAGTGTCCGGTGAACCGGGCACTTGTCGGCGATCTCCAACAATTTTCGCCGCTGCTCCCCGGTCAGATCACCCTCCAGGGTGATTTCCCGTTCGATCCGATCGATCTTCCCTTCCCGGGTCTCGCAGTTCCCGCAATCCTCGGCATGGATCTTGTCGTGCCGCATGGCGACCGACGCCCGATCCAACGGAATTTTCTTCCGCGCGGCATACATCCGCATGGTCATGGCTGTGCAGGCGCCGAGGCCGGCGAGCAGCAGATCATAAGGTGTCGGCCCGGTATCCTCGCCGCCAACCCGCAGCGGCTCGTCCGCCGTCAGGGTGTGGCGCCCACCGACAGAAATGGATTGGCCGAACCTCCCGACGCCGCTTTCGGCGACGACCACCTCTCCCTCCTTCGTATGTTGCACCGCCTGCGCCGTCTCTTCGGTTTCACCCAGATATCTTGTGGCCCAGGCGGAGATCACTTCGGCCACATAAATGGCGTCCGAGCGCTCCGTCAGCAGATGATCCGCGTCATCCAGGGTGACGAAACTTTTGGGGTGCTTGGCCGTCGAATAAATCGCTGCCGCATTGTCGATCCCGACCTGCCGGTCGAGAGGACCGTGAAAAACGAGAAGCGCTCTCTTTAGATTAGCAATTCGCGCGGCCTGGTCCTGCGACGCGATATCGTCCAGGAACTGCTGTTTGATGACGAACGGCCGTCCGCCAAGCTGAACCTCGGCTTCACCCTTCTCCCGTATCTCGTCTACCGATGCCGAGAAGTTCTCCGATACATGCTCCACATCAAACGGCGCCCCGATGGTGGCCACCGCTGCCGCCTCCGGAACCGCCTCGGCCGCCGCCAGAACGGCAGCGCCGCCCAGGCTATGCCCAATGAGAATTTTCGGCGCCTCGTGGTTTTGACGCAGGAATTCCGCAGCCGCCTTCAGATCGGCAACATTGGACGAGAAGTTCGTGTTGGCGAACTCACCGTCGGAGTGGCCAAGGCCCGTAAAGTCGAAACGGAATACGGCGATGCCGCGCTCGGCCATGCCGGCACTGACCCGGGCGGCGGCAAATATGTCTTTGGAACACGTGAAACAGTGTGCAAAGAGCGCGTAGGCACGGGGTTTACCAACCGGCAGGTCAAGGCGCGCGGCCAGTTCGGCGCCCAATGCACCGGTAAAAGTGACTTTTTCCGATTGGGCCATTTTTGTCTCCATTCGGGCGTTCAGTGGGACTTTCAGGCGGAATATCAGAGTTGAGGGCCGGTGAAAATCTCGATCCGTTCCGCGGTTTTCCGAAATTGCCGTACATCACGTCTCCCCTGTGTAGGCCAATTCCGAACCAAGTCCACGATTTCCGCCCCTGGACCGATTGGTATTCAACTCGTCCATGCGGCAGTTTCGCCGTGGGCGGGGCGTCGATCAACCAGCCGATGACCGGTTCGACGGCGAGCTCGGCAGAATCTTCACTTGCGTCCATTTCCGATAGCCCCTACCCAGATGGCGGCGGGCCAAATTTCTGCGAAACACCCATGTGAGTGAAGAGGATGAGCAACGAAGAAGTCGCCATCAGTTCCAAGGAGCACGCCTACCGCGGATACGTGAAGGTGGATACATACCGCCTGCGCCACAAAATCTCCGATGACGAATGGAGCGGCGAAATGGAGCGGCAGGTGGTCGAGCGAGGACATGCGGTTGCCGTTCTGCCGTTTGACCCGATCCGCAATGAACTCGTCCTGATTGAACAGTTCCGGATCGGCGCCTTCACGTCGCCGGGATTTCAGCCCTTTCAAATCGAATGCGTTGCCGGGATGATCGAAGAGGGTCAAACGGCCGAAGAGGCCGCGTATCGGGAAACGCTGGAAGAGACGGGGCTTGAGGCCGACGCGCTGCTTCCCATGGTTTCCTATCTCAGCAGTCCAGGGGTTATCTCGGAAGCGCTGACCTTGTTCCTGGGAAAAGTCGATGCGACGGACGCCGGCGGCATCTTCGGGGTCGACCACGAGGACGAGCATATTCATGCATTTCCGGTACCGCTGGAGGACGCCCTTGAACTCCTGGAGACCGGCGCCATCGAGAACGGCATGACCGTAATCGCGTTGCAATGGCTCAAGCTCAATCAGCACAAGATTCCGCCTGAATGGGCTCAGGCTCAAGGGTAACCGGACAGTGAATCTGCCACGGCGGCGGGCGCTTGATCGCCCCTCTCCACGGGTCTAGTCTGCGGCCAAACCAACCTCGCATGAAGAATTTCCTTAAATTGGCGGTGGCACATGGACGTTCGTGACGGTCTTCTCGAAACCATTGGAAATACGCCTTTGATCAAGCTTCGAGAAGTCTCCGAGGCGACGGGCTGCGAAATCTACGGCAAAGCCGAGTTTATGAACCCGGGCGGGTCGGTGAAGGATCGGGCGGCGCTCTACATCGTGCGTGACGCGGAGAAAAAGGGCCGGCTTAAGCCGGGCGGGATCATCGTTGAGGGCACCGCCGGCAACACCGGCATCGGCCTCGCCCTGGTCGGTGATGCGAGCAACTACCGGACCATCATCGTCATTCCCGAAACCCAAGCTCAAGAGAAGAAAGACATGCTCCGGCTGGCGGGGGCGGACCTGCGGGAAGTTCCAGCCGTTCCTTACAAGGACCCCGGAAACTACGTCCATGTCTCGGAGCGCATCGCCCAGGAGATGGCCGAAACCCATCCCCATGGCGCCATCTGGGCCAACCAGTTCGACAACACGGCAAATCGCGATGCCCACTATCTCGGCACCGGCCCCGAAATCTGGAAGCAGCTCGAAGGCAATATCGACGGCTTTACCTGCTCTGTCGGTACCGGCGGCACGCTCGCCGGTGTCGGCATGGCGCTAAAAGAGCGGAAAAAAGACGTAAGAATTGCCATTTCCGATCCCATGGGCTCAGCCCTCTACGGCCACTACGCCAATGGTGAGCTAAAGGCGGAAGGCGAATCCATTACCGAAGGGATCGGCCAGGGCCGCATCACCGCCAACCTGGAAGACGCGCCCATCGAGGAGGCCTATCAAATCACCGATGAAGAGGCGCTGCCTTATATTTTTGATTTGCTCAAATATGAAGGTCTGTGCATGGGCACCTCGTCAGGCATCAACATCGCCGGTGCGGTCCGGCTCGCCAACCAGATGGGTGCCGGCCATACCATCGTCACCATTCTTTGCGATTATGGCACCCGGTATCAGAGCAAGCTGTTCAATGTGGACTTCCTCAAGTCCAAGGGCCTGCCCTTCCCCGACTGGTTGACCTGACGGCGATACCCCATGAGCTACGTCAATCCCGATGCCCTGGTCAGCACCGAGTGGCTGGCCGATCATCTCGGCGATCCCCAAATCGCGATCATAGATGCGAGCTGGCACTTGCCCGCGGCCGAGCGAAATGGCGGGGAAGAATACGAAGCCTCCCATATCCCGGGCGCTGTTTTCTTCGATGTGGACTCCATCGCGGATACCGGGTCGGGGCTGCCCCACACCATTCCTTCACCGGAATTTTTCGCCGAACAGGTCGGCGCTTTGGGCATCGATAATTCCAAGCATGTGATCGCCTACGATTCCAATGGCGGTTTCATGGCCGCCATGAGGGCTTGGTGGATGTTCCGCCTCTACGGTCACGATCAGGTCGCCGTCCTGGATGGCGGACTCCCGAAGTGGCTTGCCGAAGCTCGGCCGATGACCGATACGGCGACGGAGGTTGCCGCGGCAAACTTCCAGGCTCGGTTCCGCGCCGGCATGGTGCGGACGCTGGATCAAATTATGGCCAACATTGAGGATGCCGAAGCCCAGGTCGTTGATGTCCGGGCGCCGGGCCGGTTTGACGGCACCGAACCGGAACCCCGTCCCGGTATGCGTTCCGGCCATATTCCCGGCGCCGTCAATCTTCCCTTCGCCGCGTTTCTGGACAGGGACCACCACTTTGTCATGCGCTCGGCCGATGAAATCGGGGCGGTAATCGGCGGCACCGACGGTACGGAAAATCCTATCGTCGTCAGCTGCGGATCCGGCGTCACCGCCTGTGTGGCGGCACTCGCCCTGCATCTGGTCGGCCGCGACGATGTCGCCGTCTATGATGGCTCGTGGAGCGAATGGGGCGGCCGCGACGAAACACCGGTTGAGACATGACCGAGTTGAGACATGACTGAGTTGAGACATGACCGATAAGACCAAAAAGTACGGCCCCAATACCACCATCGTACACGCGGGGAGCGATCCGCAAAACCAGCGAGGCGCCGTTAACCCGCCTGTTTATCACGTCTCGACGGTGGCCCATCCGTCCATGGATGCCATGCGGGAAGCGCGGATGGGTTCGGATCGAAATTTCGTCTATGGACGGCACGGCACGCCGACTTCAATGGCCTTTGAAGAGGCAGCCGCCGCCATCGAGGGTGGCGAACGGGCCAAGGCCGTCTCGTCGGGTCTACAGGCCGTCGTCGCCGCGATGCTGGCTTTTGTCGAGAGCGGCGACCATATCCTGATGCTGGACAGCGCCTATGCGCCGTCGCGCCGCATGACCGAAGGCATCCTCACCAAGATAGGGGTCGAAACGACCTTTTATGATCCTCTTATCGGGGCCGGGATCGCCGAGTTCATGCGGCCCAACACAAAGGTGGTGTTCACCGAGTCCCCCGCCTCCCATACGTTCGAGGTCCAGGACATCCCGGCGATCGTCGACGCGGCGCACAAAGGCGGCGCCGTGGTGATTATCGACAACACCTGGTCGGCGGGTCACTACTTCAAGCCGCTGGCGCACGGGGTTGACGTCTCCGTGCAGGCCGCGACCAAGTATTGGGTAGGTCATTCCGATGCGATGCTCGGCTGCATCATCACCTCGGAAGAACACTTCCCTAAAATCCGCACCTCTGTTGCCGCCTTAGGATGCAGCGCCGCGCCGGATGACTGCTATCTCGGTCTCCGGGGCATCCGGACGCTATCGGTCCGCCTCGAGCGCCATGAGCAAAATGGCCTGAAGCTCGCAGAATGGTTTGCCGGTCAGCCGGCGGTCGACCGCGTTCTCCATCCGGCCTTCGACACATGTCCCGGCCATGAATTTTGGAAGCGGGATTTCACCGGCGCGAGCGGACTCTTCTCGGTCGTTCTTAACCCGGTCGGCCAAAAGGCCGTCGATGCGATGGTCGATGGGCTTGAACTCTATTCTCTCGGCGGCAGTTGGGGCGGATATGAGAGCCTCGTGCTGCCATCGTCCCTGGAAGGAAGCCGGACCGCGACCGAATGGGACTTCTCAAAGCCCTGCGTCCGGTTCCATGCCGGGCTTGAGGATATCGACGATCTGATCGAAGATGCGCAGGCTGGTCTCAACCGTCTGAACGCCGCTGCCTGAGCGTCACCAGTCCGGTCGTCAGGGCGAACAGCAATAATCCAAACGAGATAATCGAGGGACCACCCGGCGTGTCGGCGGCAAACGACAGCCCCAGCCCGCCCGCAACCGACAACCAGCCGATGAGTACCGCGAACACGGCCATCCGTTCGGGTGTACTACTGTAAGGCCGCGCTGTCGCTGCCGGGATAATCAGCATGGCCGCAACCAGCAATATCCCGACCACCTTCATGGCTGTCGCCACCACCAGCGCCAGGCAGAGCAGAAAGACCAGGTTTACCCGGTCCACCGGTACGCCTTCCGCCCGGGCAAGATCCGCGTGAACCGTCGCAGACAGCAGTGGCCGCCAGAGATAGGCGATGAGAGCCAGCACCAGGGCACCGCCGCCGTAGATCCAGGCAATATCCGTCGTGGTAACGGCGAAAATATCGCCGAACAGGAATCCCATGAGATCGAAGCGCACTCGCTCCAGAAAAGCGACCGCGACGAGGCCCAGAGCCAACGTGCCGTGTGACAAAATACCTAAGACCGTATCCATGGCGAGACCGGTTCGGCGCTCGATTCCAAGCAGCAAAATCGCTGCGGCCACCGCCACGGCCAGCACCCCGACGGTCAGGTCGATCCCCAACAGCAGTCCGAGAGCAACGCCGAGCAATGCCGAGTGAGCCAAGGTGTCTCCGAAAAAAGACATGCGGCGCCAAACGACGAAGGACCCGAGCGGACCGGTGACCGCAGCTACGCCCACTCCCGCAAGTACCGCGCGGACCAGGAAGTCATCCATGATGATGATCGGGTCCGTGTTCATGCACGACGCTGCCGTCAACGCCGTGGGCATGATCGTGATTGTGGTGATAAAGCGCCATGGTTTCGGCAACCGACTCGCCGAACAGGGCGACGTAGCTCGGATCGCGGCTCACGGTGTCCGGCGTGCCGGCACAGCAAAGATGGGTGTTGATGCATACCACCTGATCGGTCGACGACATCACCAGATGCAGATCGTGGGAAACCATCAAAACGCCGCACCCCCGCCGATCCCGGATTTCACTGATCAGCCGGTGGAGCTCAGCCTGTCCAGTCAGGTCTACCGCTTGGGCCGGCTCATCGAGAACCAGGAGGTCGGGCTCTCTCAGCAGCGCCCGTGCGAGGAGCGTGCGTTGCCATTCGCCACCTGAGATATCGTGGACCGGATTGTCGATTATTCTTGCAATGCCCGTCTCCTCGAGGACCTGCGTGCGCGCGCCTGGCTCAAACTTGCCTGCGAGACCCAGGAACCGCCTGACTGTCAACGGCATGTTGCGGTCGATGTTCAGCCGCTGCGGCATGTAACCGATCCGAGCGCCCGTACGCCTTCGGGACGTCCCGGTACTCGGTCGGATGAGGCCCAATGCCGCCCGGATCAGCGTTGTCTTTCCCGCACCGTTGGGCCCAATGAGCGAGACGATCTCACCGTCGGAAACGGATAAATCAATGCCGGTGACCAAAACTCGATTACCGGCGCGCACTTCAACCCCGGAGAGTTCGACGATGGGCTCGCCGGCCCGCGCAACCTGATCCATCAACTCAGGCTTCCTGGCAACCCGGACACAGGCCCGCCGCTTCCACCGACTGCGAGGTCAAAAGAAAGCCCAAGCGTGAGGCAAACCTGTCAATGGTGTTCGCAACGCCTTTGTCTTCGATTTCCAACGCGTCACCGCAGTCATTACAAATTAGGAAAATTCCCTTGTGGCTGTGCCCCGGATCGTTGCAGCCCACATAGGCATTGAGACTCTGAATACGATGGACGAACCCCTGCTCCATCAGGAAATCCAATGCGCGGTAGACTGTCGGCGGCGCGGCGGAGGAGTGTTCCCGTTTGAGCTCGTCCAGCAGCCCATACGCGCCGACCGGTTTGTGATTTTCCCAGACCAGCTCGAGCACCCGGCGACGTAACGGGGTTAATCGAATTCCGCGCGACTCGCAAATCCGAGCGGCGGCATCTATGGCACCGGCAATACACTGGCCGTGATCGTGGGTCCTTTGCCAGGCAACGGGAATGGTCTTGGGAACAGACATGGGACATCCTGCAATGGGTTGTGTCAGCTTTTGTTATCTTATATCGTAGCGGTAATCCAGTTATATTATAACATTATAGGTTTGGACATGACCCGTTCTCTCAACTCAACCGTCGCAACGATGGTCATTGCTGCCGGCTTGGCACTCCCCATCGCATCACAGGCGCAGGCCGAGCCGCGTGTTGTCACCTCAATCCCCGCGGTCCATTCCCTCGTGGCCGGCGTGATGGAAGGGGTCGGAACCCCATCCCTTCTCGTTTCGGGTGGTGCTTCCCCACACACCTTCTCGCTGAAGCCCTCCCAGGCCCGCGAACTTCAAGACGCCCATGCCGTCTTCTGGGTCGGCGACAACTTGGAAAGTTTTCTTGAGAAGCCTCTGAAGGCACTCGGAGGCAAGGCAGCCGTCGTCAAATTTTCGACGAACGATCACATCGAACTTCTTGATAGCCGCGAAGGCGGCATCTGGAAAAAAGATGATCACGACGATCATGATGACCAAAAGGGCCATGCGCACGATGATCACGGCAAGAAAGAAATGGCCGCCAAGAAAGACGACCATGGTCACGACGATCACGGCAAGAAAGAAATGGCCGCCAAGAAAGACGACCATGATCACGACGATCACGGTAAGAAAGAAATGGCCGCCAAGAAGGATGACCATGACGAACACGAAGGACACGCACATGGTGAGCACGACGTCCATATTTGGCTGGACCCTCACAACGCCAAAGAGATGGTCGAGGTCATTGCAAAGACCCTCGCCAAGATCGATTCGGCCAATGCAAGTAAATATGAGGCCAATGCCGGGAAGATTGCCGGCCGAATCGACAAACTCGATCACGAAATCGAGGAGGCCCTGGCCAAGGTTAAGGATCGGCCGTACCTAGTCTTCCACGACGCCTATCAGTACTTTGAAAACCACTACGGTCTGGGTGCCGTCGGCAGTATATCGGTTTCCCCGGAGCACAAGCCCGGTGCCAAGCGGGTCGCCGAATTGCGCCATGTGATCGAAGATTACAAAGCGGTCTGCATCTTTGCGGAGCCTCAGTTTCCGCCGAATATCGTCCAAACGCTGCTTGAGGGCACCAAGGCTCGGTCGGGCGTGCTCGACCCGGTCGGCGGCTCATTGCCCCCGGGACCCGATGCCTGGTTCGCCTTGATGAATAACCTGGCGAAATCGCTGGAAAATTGCCTTAACCCGTCATCGTGACGGACTGATCACTCTTTCGTTGCGTGCGCGGCGACGGGATTGGCGCTAAAATCCCGTTATGCCGCGCATGACTACCCGTTTACGCATCCTCCCGGCGGCGATGGCCGCCCTCGTGCTGACAACCGGCGCTGCCACTCAGACTGCCGCCCATCCGCATATTTGGATCGATGTCGACGCCGCGTTCAACTTCGACGGCAAGAAAATCAAATCCATCGCGTTTCGCTGGGCATTGGATGACTTCTTCAGCGCGGGCGTGATCGGCGCTCACGACAAGGACCGGAACCGAAAATTGGATAAAGAAGAACAGAAGGATATCAAGGCCAACGCGTTCGAGGGCGCGAAGGCATCAAACTTCTTCACCGATATCCGGTTCAACAATGACCGGTTCAAGATCGAGACCACCATTGACTTCTCGGCCGAGATAAAGAAGAGCCAGGTGATTTACCGCTTTACGGTCCCGTTCGATGCGCCGGTTGATCCATCCGAACAGGCGGTCAGCCTCAGCATCTATGACAAGACGTTTTTCGTCGATATCACCTTCGTCAAAGATGATCCGATTCGCCTGGTCGGCAGCGAGGACGGCTCCTGCCACTTCATCCTCGATGAAGACCGGGACAACCCCATCTATTACGGCGTGGTCTTCCCGCAACGGGTCGACCTCCTATGCGGGACCAAATGAGCCCATGCGGGGCGTCCTGGTTCTCGTCCTCTCGCTGCTCGCCTTCTCGCCGGCGGAGACCGTTGCCCAAAATCCATTCGCGCCGCCGCCCGGCGGACAACCCGCCGCCGCAGCGCCTGCGGCGGAGCCCTCCGCATTCACCGTGATGTTCCGCAAGATGATCGATATGCAAAGGACCTTGGTGCGCGACATTGGCCGCTATATGCGGGACATCAAGGAAGGCTCGTCGCCCTCGGCCATTTGGGTGGGTATCGGCTTTGCGTTTCTGTATGGCGCGGTTCACGCCGTCGGACCAGGTCACGGCAAGATGGTAGTCGCGTCCTATTTCGTCGGCCACGAGGCACGGATCGGCAAAGGCCTGCTTATGGGCGTACAAATCGCCGTCACCCATGTGCTCTCCGCCGTCATTTTGGTCTCCCTGGTGGATTTGACCTTTCGGCAATTTCTCGGCGGGGTGCCGGCGGAATCCAAAGGCATCCGGCTGGTGAGCTACGGTCTCATAATTGTCATCGGGCTATACATGCTCTACCGCGCGGTCATAAACGCCTTCTTCAGCGGCCGAGGCCGACTCAACCACCATCATCTCCACGGAGATGGACGTCAGCAAACCGTTCTGGCGGTGATCGCCGGGCTGGTGCCGTGTACCGGCGCAATCCTGGTGATGCTGTTCGCGCTCGCCAACGACATCCTCTTTTTCGGCATCGTCCTGGTCGCCGCCATCAGCGCCGGGATGGCGCTCACCATGTCGACCATCGGCGCCATCACCGTACTGTTCCGCCGTGCGGTCGTCGCCGCCGCCGACAAGACCTCAGCTGCCGAACGCCCTGTCGCCCTCGCCCTCGAGCACGCAGGCGCCATTCTCATTTTGTCGGTCGGCATTGTCTTCTTCAGCGCCACGCTCTCTCTTTAAGGCCTCACTCGGCGGTGGTCTCCCGTCCCGGCGGCCGGTATAACCATGCGGGAGAGAGGCCATATGCTTGATTTCATTAGGTTCTCCGTGCGGCTCGGCCTTGCCGCCCTGACATTCGTCGTCCTGCCGTCTTCCAAAGGCAATGCGGGCGAGGTACTGGTGTTTGCCGCCTCGAGCTTGACACTCCCTCTCACAGAAATCGCGAATCGGTATGAAACCGAACACGCGGTCAAAGTTAGATTGTCGTTCGCCGCCAGTTCCGTCTTGGCCAAGCAACTGGCGCGCGGCGCACCAGCGGCCATCTTCATCTCCGCCAATCCCCAGTGGATGCAGTATCTCGTTAGGCGAGAGGTCGTGGCGCCGGTTTCGGGAAGATTTTTGGCGGCCAATCGGTTGGTTGTTGCGGTATCCGCCGGGCGCCCTTCCGCTGCGTTGGAGGATCTCGGTTCCCTGCCCTTGTTGCTGTCCGGCGGACGGCTTTCCCTGGGCGACCCTGCGCACGTGCCCGCCGGGCGGTACGCGAAAGCCGCGTTGACCAGCACCGGCGTTTGGGAAGTTCTCAGTAAAAGGCTTATTCCAGCCGCCAATGTCAGGGCGGCCTTGCGGTTCGTCGAGCGTGACCAGGCAGGTGCTGGAATCGTCTACGCCACCGATGCGTATCGAAATTTGCGGGTCCGGGTGGTGCACCAAATCGACGCCTCGCGTCATCCGCCAATTCGCTATCTTGCCGCACTGATCCCCGGTCGGTCGGGCGCTTCCGCCCAGGCCTTCTTCGACCAACTGTTCTCTGCCGACGCCCAAGCCAGCTTGGCGCAGCACGGATTCACGGTGGATTGACCCATGCTCGAACTGTCAGACATCGAACGGGAAGCCATCCTGCTCAGTCTTAAGGTCGCCTTTTGGGCCGTGGCCGTCAGCCTGCCATTCGGCGTTGCCTGCGCATGGCTCTTGTCCCGTAAATCCTTCCCCGGCAAAAGCGTGCTCAACGGTATCGTTCATCTGCCGCTGGTCTTGCCGCCGGTCGTCGTCGGCCTGATTCTGTTGTTCCTATTTGGAACCACCGGTCCGATCGGCGGGTTCCTGAGGAACGTGTTCGGCATCACCGTGATCTTCACCTGGAAGGGTGCGGCCGTCGCCGCTGCAATTATGGCTTTCCCGTTGATGGTCCGAGCGATCCGCCTGTCCCTCGACACGGTGGATCCGGGGCTCGAACGCGCT
This sequence comes from Rhodospirillales bacterium, assembly GCA_965213765.1. GTDB lineage: Bacteria > Pseudomonadota > Alphaproteobacteria > Rhodospirillales > UBA2165 > JAJDXO01. The sequence goes on from OZ243926.1 coordinate 278,158, forward strand.
GCGCGGACCCTCGGCGCGGGCCCCATAAGGACGTTTTTCACGATCACCCTGCCTCTGGCGCTCCCGGGCCTGGTTACGGGTATTGTCCTTGCCTTTGCCCGCAGCCTCGGTGAGTTCGGCGCCACCATCACCTTCGTCTCAAACATTCCGGGCGAAACCCGCACGCTTCCGCTCGCCATATTTTCATCGCTCCAGGTACCGGAAGGCGAGGCGGTTGCCATCCGCCTTGCCGTGGTCTCGGTCATCCTTGCATTCGCCGCATTGATTGCATCGGAATTGCTGGTCCGCCGCCATGAGCACCGGCCGGAGACCTGATCATGCTGTCGGTCCAACTCAAGAAGGTGTACCCCCAATTCTCCATCCGCGCAGATTTCAATACGGATGCCGGCAGCATATCGGCGTTGTTCGGCCGTTCGGGCGCGGGCAAAACCTCCATCGTCGATATGATTGCGGGCCTCACCCGTCCCGATGCCGGGAAAATAGAGATCGACGGCGAAGCGCTCTTCGACGCCGCCGCAGGCATCAATCTCCCCCCGGAGAAGCGGCGGGTCGGCTACGTATTTCAAAACTCCCGCCTATTTCCCCATATGAATGTCCGGCGGAACCTCCTCTACGGCACCTCCGCCGCTCTCGGCGCGGATTTCCAGCAGATCGCACACCTACTGGATTTACAGCCCCTGATGAACCGCAGTCCGGCCAAGCTTTCCGGCGGGGAACAGCAGCGGGTCGCAATCGGCCGCGCGCTTCTCAGCCAACCCCGGCTGCTGCTGATGGATGAACCGCTCGCCAGCATTGATGTGCAGCGGCGAAACGAAATCCTCCCGTTTCTGGATCGCCTGCGTGAGGAGGTGGATCTGACAATGTTGTACGTCAGTCACGAGATCGAAGAGGTCATTCGACTCGCCGACAACATGATCCTGGTCTCCGATGGGACAATCGCCGCCAGTGGCGCGGTTGAAGACATCATGAGCCGATTGGATCTTAAACCTCTCACCGGCCGTTACGAAGCGGGCGCGGTTCTGGCAACCACCTACGAAGCCTACGATACCGAGTTCGGGCTAGGTCATCTGGCCTTTGATGGCGGAACACTCCGGGTCGCCGGATTGGAAATGGATCACGGTGTACCTGTGCGGGCGCATATCCGCGCCCGGGATGTGTCTCTCGCCCTCTCGCGCCCCGCCGATTCGAGCATCTTGAACGTCTTTAACGGCAATATCGTGGAAGTGACCGACGAACCCGGACCGCAAGTTGACGTGCTGGTGGATATCGGCGCGCCGATCATCGCGCGAGTAACCCGCAAATCCGCGCACGACCTCTCACTGAAACCGGGCCAGCCGGTCTTTACCCTGATCAAGGCCGTGGCCATCGACAAGCGAAGCCTGGGCGGCCAAGGCCGGACCGGCCGTTAGCCGGCCGATAGGACTTGGACAGCCGGCGATGATCTGATCTAACGCAGCTCGAAATTTTCAGCAAACACCCGGAAGGTTCCGCCGCCCGTGAAAGCAATGCTCCTAGAAGCCCCGGAAAAAGTCGTCGAGGCCGACATTCCGGAACCCAAGGAAACCGGTGCTTCCGTCATTCAAGTGACCGGCACCGGCATCTGCGCCACGGACTGGAAGATTTTCACTGGCGGCATTCCGGTGAAATATCCCCTGGTCATGGGTCACGAGATCGTCGGGGAATTGGTCGAAGGAACCAGCCGCGACGGCGCAAAACCGGGCGCCAAGGTGCTCATCGACCCGGTTCTGACCTGCGGAAACTGCTTTCACTGCCAGCATGGCCAATCTCACCTCTGCCCCGTGGGTGAACTGATGGGGCGCGAGCGAAACGGCGGGTTTGCCGAGATTGTCGCTGTCCGGCCGGAAAACGTGTACGCCCTGCCGGACGGCATCGACCTGACCGCCGCCCCGATGATGCAGGTACTGACCACCTGTCTTCATGCCTCGGAGATGGCCCGGATCGAGCCAGGGGAGACAGTCGTCATCACCGGCCTCGGCGTCACCGGGCAGATGCACATTCAACTTGCCAAAGCGGCCGGAGCCGGAACCGTCATCGGGGTATCCCGCAATCCGCCAAAACGCGGCCTCGCGTTGAAACTCGGCGCGGACCTGGCGGTCAATCATGGGGAAGAGGCGGATGACGCGGTTCTATCCGCAACCGACGGCCGAGGCGCGGACGTCATCATCGAATCCGTCGGCGCCCTTCCCGTCCTTGGCGAAGCCATGGATCTCGCGCGGATCGGCGGCCGAATTGTACCCTTCGGAATTTATACCGCCAACCAGGCCGAACTGCCGTTTTACCAATTCTATTTCAAGGAGCTTCAAATCCTGAATGCCCGCGCCGCGCAGGCCCGTGATTTTCCCGCCAGCATCGAACTGGTTGCAAACGGGAAACTCGACATTGCTTCGTTGCTGAGCCATCAGGTCCCGTTCCAGCAGTTGGGCGAAGCCATGGGACTCCTGACCCGGCCGGGGCTGGATCGCATGAAGGTCGTGCTGACTTATGACGACTAGCTGGCGACGATTAATCAGGCGACCTCTCACACGCGCCGGCAACCGCATCGACAAGTATCCGGCCGTCATCGAGCAGATGGCAATTCCGTCCCGCCGGTTTCGAGAACGCGTGGTCGGCTGATTTTTCGAAGCCGGCGGCCACGCGGCACAGGGCGGCACAGGTATCGCAATCGGCTTCGGGATCGAGGTCGGCCACACCGAAAACCCCGGAATGGAAATGTGTTGGACGGTGAAGCCTAAGCCCAGTTGGCGAATTGTGCCGCCAATTTTTCCCCGACCGCGACCGCCTGCAACATGATGAACGGAACCCCGTTGCTCTCGCCGAACCGGCCGCGGGTCAATGGACCGACTGCGTAAAGCGTCTTAGCGGTCGAACCGTTGCGGCCCCGCACCCGACAATCGTCGTCCACTTCCAAACCAAGGCCGAACGGATTGGCGAGCGCCAACCCGCCCTCGATAAGAGAGTGCAACAACGGGTTGCCCCCGGCCGAAACGACATTGACCGGACCCGTGCAATTAACCACCGCGTCATAGAGCGTGTCTTCCACACGAATTGTGCGTCTCGGTTTAAGCGAAACGTCTACGCAATTTCCGGACACCTGTGCCCCAATAATATCGGCAGCATGAAATTCGAGGCGCCCCTCCCGCACACCGCGATCCATCGCTTCCGCATTCTGCGGCGGCAGCCGAAATCGATGGGTCTCGTACCACGGCCGCAGGTGACGCATGAACCGGGCCTGCTCGGTCCGCGGCAACGCCGGCCAGACCTCGGATGCGGCATCACGAAGTTCATCAAAGGCGATATGCCATTCCCGGCCTTGTTCCGCCAATGCCGCAATATCGCCGCGAAGCGCACGGAATACATCGAGCAACCGATCCGGCTTTCCGTGCCGGTCGACGAACTTGGACGGTTTGCGGGTCAACGCCTCAAGGAGCGTCTCGTCCGGCGGCTCCTTCCGTTGCCTGGCCGGGAGCAATCCCCGCCGGGAAACCGCGGTGATCCGGCGTGCCGGCCCGTCGCGCATCAGGGTGGTCACGACATCGGCCATGGTCAGTCCGGTGCCGACAATCAAAATCCTTGCGTCGGCCGCAATGCGTCCCAGAGCATCGATATCCCAGGGGTCGCGAAAGAAGGCCGTGTGCCCCTCCACCTCTCCCCGGAAGGGCGGCGGCACGGACGGGGGTGCATTGCTCGTCGTCAGGATGACCGCATCGGCGGTCAACTGTCCGCCGTCGTCAAGCGACACCGCCCAACCCTTACCCTGCTTCGCGATATCAACGGCGGCGGCTTGCCGATGCATGATTGTGGAATCCGACGGATTGCCTGCCCGGTGCGCGGCCAGCTGCTCTCCGATATAGGTTCCGAAATCCCATCGACGGGCATAAAGCCGCTCGCCGTCCAGCGCATCTGGGTCCCGTTGACCAACCGCTTTCGCGTCGTACCACGCCGCAAAATGGTCCATATCGTCGGGATACAGGCAGTGGATTTGGGTTGGCGCGTTCAGCCGATGATCCGGGTCTTTGGCGGAGTGGGCGATACCGCGGCCCAACTCGGGCCGGGGCTCGACGATCGTGATCTCTAAGGGCTCCCGCGCCGCGCGGGCAAGATGGACCGCACACGCAACCCCGGAGTAGCCGCCGCCGATGATGACGACGGATCTACTGTCGGCGGGCATGTCAATCGTACAGGAACCCGGCGGCCTTCAGGAGAAGGGTCCGGTTGACACCGTCCGAATGAAGGAACGCCGCCGCGTCACGCATCAGTTTCTCGATTCCCGCTTCCTTCATGTAGCCATGGCCGCCATGTATTTCGAGCGTCCCGGTGACGATCTTCCAGGCTGCTTGTGAGGCCATGACCTTGGGCAACGCGCCGAGAGATTTATCCCAACCGTGTTCCTGATTGTCGGCGAGCCACGCCGCGCGATGAATATAGGACCGGGACCCGTCGATCAGCATCCGCATCTCCGCGAGATCGGCGGCGATGCCGTCATGTTCGATCAGATGCTTGCCGCCCTGGACACGGGTTTGCGCCCACTCCACGGCCCGTTCGTAGGCATTGACCGCGACGCCAATAATGCTTGCGGCCGCATAAGCGTTCGACTGCGGGAAAAACTCGGAGAGCACGCTGTGCCCTTTCCCGACCTCGCCAACCAGGTTTTCTTCGGGGATGAAAAAGTCCTGGAAAATCAATTCGGCATTGTTGGCCAGCCGTTCGCCCATCTTGTCGTGGACCCGGCCGATGGTGAAACCTTCCATTCCCTGCTCGATGATGAAGCAGGTACTGCCTTCGTGCAGGGGCACCCCTTTCTCGGTCTGGACAAACAATAGATAGGTCGTGGCGACGTTACCGTTGGAAATGAAGTGCTTCATGCCATTGACGATCCAGCCGCCTTCCACCTTCTCCGCGAAGGTCCGATAGGGCGCCTTCGCGCGTTGGGGCACGAAATAATTGGATGCGGTCTCCGGTTCCGTAATGCCGATCGCGAATAAATGACGGGGATCGTCCCGATACTTGGACAGGTGCCGTTCCCGCTGCTCGGGGGTGGTTGCCTTTTCAAAAATCTGCGCCAGTTTCAGGGTTTGGGCGAACACCACGGAGATACCCAGGTCAAACCGCCCGAGTTCCTCGACCACCATGGCCGTGGTCAGGGAATCCACACCGAGCCCCCCATATTCCTCTGAAAGGGTCAGCGTCCTCAGCCCCATCGCGTCCGCGGCCTCGACGATTTCCCAGGAAAACCCGTCCTCCGGATTCTGTTGCGCATCCAACTCGGCAACCCTCGGCGCCACCTCTTCCTCGGCAAATCGCCGGACGGATTCCAGGATCGCGCGCTGGTCCTCATTCTGAAAAAAAATTTCGTGCATTTTTTGGTTCTCGTTGACGGGGGGTTAGAAGATCTCGAAATACTCGCGGTGTTCCCAGTTGGTGACCTCGCTCAAGAAGCGGCCGATCTCGGCACGCTTTAGATGAACGATGTAGTCGACGAACCGATCACCCAGTCTATCGCGGAAGAATTTGCTTTCGTCCAGCGAATCCACCGCCTCCATCAAACTGGCCGGCAATCTCGGCGCCTCGCCTTCGTAGGCCGCGTCGGTCATGGGTGGCGGGACGCGCGATGTGTCGACCCCCTCCATTCCGGACAGAATTTGCGATGCCAGATAAAGGTACGGATTGGCCGCCGGTTCACCGACACGGTTCTCAAGATGGGTGAGCGGATCGCCGTACCCGCCAACCACCCGGAGCATGGCACCCTTGTTGTCATCACCCCAGGCGATGCGGTCGGGGGCCAGGCTCATGGGTTGATAGCGCTTGTATCCGTTGATGGTCGGTGTGGTGAAGACCGATGCCGCGCGGGCGTGTTCCAGGATGCCCGCCGCATATTGCATCGCCAGTTCGGGGAGAATCACGCTCTCCGAACCGGAGACAAAGGCATTCTCGCCGGTATCGCGTGTCCGCAACGACTGATGCAGGTGCCAGCCGCTGGAGAATATGTTTGGTAATCCGGGCCGGCACATGAATGTGGCGTGATAGCCGTGCCGCCGGCAAATCTGTTTCACCGCGCTCCTAAACAGCATCATGTTGTCGGCCGCCATAATTCCGGTCGCGATATCGAACGATGCCTCGAACTGGCTCGGACCGAATTCCACCTCCATGGTTCGCAGCGGCAGGCCGAGGCCCTGAATGTCTTTGCGCAGGAACGCCCAAATGGGCTCATGTTCGTCGGCCCGCAATTCGGTCAGATATTGAAATCCATGCGAGACCACACTCACCTCAGGCGGTGTTGAGGGCTGACCGGAATCCGCCGGTGTCAGATTCGGGTTTTCGATCTTGAAGACATGGAACTCAACTTCGAGCCCGGCGACAAAATCGAACCCGGCGTCGCCGAGATCGGCGAGGGCGCCCTGCAAAACGCGCCGGGTGGAGAACGGAACCGGCTTGCCGTTGGTGAAGTAGATATCGCACAGCATCCAGCCCGTTTTCTCGAGCCAAGGCAGGACGCGGAAGGTCCCCGGATCCGGCACCATCACGATGTCCCCTGCCCCGGACATCTCGCGCATCCCAAACCCGCCATCCGCGGTAAACACCGGATACTGGGTCTTGTGGGACGTATCCTTGGCCAACAGCGTCGTCGTCATGGTGCAGCCGTTGGTCATGGCGGATGGCATGGCTTCGGCGACCAATGTCTTGCCCCGTAGCACGCCGTGCTGATCGGCAAAGCTCAGTCGGACGGTTTCCAGGCCCCGGGATTTAATCTCCTGGATGACGGATTCACAGGCGGACGGGTCATGGGGTATTCCATGACGGTTGACGAAATTCGAACGGCCGATGCCGCTGAAGTCCCCGCTCATGCTGCCTCCCTCCGAGCTGCCGCCGGCCCTATTTCAAGCCCACGGGTCGGGCGCCCAACCGGATTGGGCACGGCGGTTCCGGGCATGCTCACGCCAGTCGGCCTGCCAGTCTTCCTTTGAAACTATGGTATCGATGGATACCGGTCCCTTGAGCGGCGGTCCCCCGTTCTGCCGCGCTACCTCCGGAACGCCGCCATTTTGGATCGTTTCGATCATCTTCATCAGCAACCGGCGGTTGGCAATGATCGCTTTGTCCGCCGAACCAAGATGTTCCCGGGTCCGGTCCTGAATGGTGCCGAGGGATTCGACTGCCCATTGATCGTGGACATTGATGTCCATCCCCATGCCCGTATAGGTCTCGGTCTGTTGTTCCTCCGGGTTATAGCCGTAGTCGTTGGATTTGTTCTGGCGCGACGTGTAGTCCGGCACCGAATAGAGCTCCAGGCGGTCCCGGCGCATGGTTTCCTTATCCACCTTTTCGGAGAAACTCGAGAAGATAGCGTACCACCAGCTGCGGCGGTCATCCAGCGGCACATGCCATTGGGTCAGCATCATGTCGTTGCTCATCGGGATGACCACGGCATTGGGAAAAATCATGTTGGTCACCCGCACGTGGAGACGTTCTTCATCAAGGTCCCTCAACGCGAAAATGCGGAGCCCGTATTCGGTCTCCTCGAAATCGATATCAGGACAGTCATATTCCCTGAGCACCTTGGTAATCGGGATACCGCCCTCTTCCGTCTCAAATCGGAACTGCCGGCCGTAATTGTCGTCGGAACTATCGTCTTCCAGGAACCGGTGGAGGAACGACGCGTGGGAGGGATCGATCCCCACCTCCAGCAATTGCAGCCAGTTGCAGTCGACAAATCCCTTGAAGGCGAAGGTGAATTCATCGGGCGCCAGAAAGCAATCGAAGTCCGGCAACGGCGGCGGGTCTCCCGGTCCCATATAGGCGAACACGATGCCGTTGGCCTCACGGCAGGGATAGGCCGTGTGCTTGATTTTGGTGTGGAACCTGCTATCGGGCGGCTCGGCGGGCTGTTCCAAACACGCCCCGTTTACGTCGAACAGCCAGCCGTGGAACGGACACCTGAGGCCGCCATCCTCCAGCCGCCCGTATTTGAGATCAGCGCCGCGATGGGGGCAATGCCGGGCGACCAGGCCATATCGGCCCTCCTCATCGCGGAAGACAACCAGCCTCTCTCCCAACAGTTCGATTGCCTTGGCCGGCCGCGGCTCGGTCAATTCCTCGACCAAAACTGCCGGTTGCCAATAGTGGCGCAGAACCTCGCCGGCCGGAGTTGCCGGGCCAATGCTGGTGATAAGCTGGTTTTGTTCGGCGGTTAGCATACGTAGACGCTAAATCAGCGCCGCGATCATTGCAATTGCATCAATGCGTTATGCGAGATCGAAGCCCTGCTTTAACAGAAAGGCCCGCATCGGCGACAGGCCGTCCGGACGCGACAAACGCCGCGCCGTATTCTCCGACCAACCATAATTCTCAGCCTCACCATAATGTTCCCGGTACATTTGCTTCTCCGGAGGCGTCGGACGTTGGCGGTTGCGCCTGGCATCGTACCCGTCCATGGACCCTGCCAGACCCTCGCTGGAATAGACATCGCGATGAACGGAAACTTCGGGGGGAATGCGGCAGGTCGTGTCCCTCTCCTCGCCCGGCCAGCCCGCCGTCAGGCCGCAAACCGGAAACACGCCCTCGGGCAAATCAAACAATTCTCCCACCTCGTCAAGATGCAGCCGCACCTGGGAGACGTAGCAGCAGCCTAGCCCCACCGCTTCGGCGGCGATGGTGAAATTCTGCATCACCAGGGCCGTATCGACCGCGGCGTTGAAAAAGCTGTCCAATGTGTTCTGTGCATATTCGTAGCCGCGGGCACGGGTGATCGACCTGTTGCGGCCCGTATCACCGCAAAACAGAAGCACCACCGGCGCCGTCGCGATCCAGGAAGTATTGGACAGCTCGGCCAGACGGCTTTTTTTGTCTTCAACGGTCACATGGATCACGGAGAACTGCATGAGATCCGACTTCGCCGGCGCCGACAGGGCGCACGCCAGCAACAGCTCCAGCAGCGCCCCGTCCACGGGTTCATCGGAATATTTCCGGTATGTCCGGTGCGCGAGGATGGTTTTGAGCACCTCTTCTCCCGCCGGCGGTGATGAAGTATCGCTGTCCCTGCCGAACCGGGCCGTCACGAAATCATCGAATTCGGCCATGGCCGATGCCTCCTCTTAACCGGGGCCGGCCGCCCCAAAATGATCATGGACGCCCGGTTTGGGAACGGGCAGTTTCTGACCACGCCCTTTTGACCTTAGGCTAAGCAATGACCGTCCGGTTTAAAAACACTGAAACGTACGAAGAGTTCGTCGTCGGGAACCGATATGAGATCGGCTCCTACCAACTCACCAAGGACGAGATTATGGAATTCGCCCGCCGGTGGGACCCCATGCCGTTTCATATCGATGAAGAGGCCGCCGCCGCGTCCCAGCACGGCGGCATCATCGCCTGCGGGTCCCATCTTATGGCCCTCCGTGTTCTCCTCATTCAACGAAACGGAACAAATCCCCATGTGGTCGCGTCCGGCGGCTACGATCAAGTGCGTTTTCTGCAGCCCGCCCGGCCGGGCGAAACCCTTACGCTGTTCGGTGAGTGCAAGGAAAAACGGGAGTCGAGAAGCAAACCCGACCGCGGCGTCGTGACAATCGAACTAACACTGAAAAACCAGGATGGCGAACCGGTATTGTCCATGTTGGATACCATCATCGTTTACAAGGCCGGTGCCCTTCCGAACGGCTGACCGAGGAATTTGATCGCCTTGACGGCCTCCTTCAAGACGGAGAATTGCGGGTAAATATTAGGCGCGGGCCATGAAACGCATCCGGCCCGAAGTAGTGGCAAGTGGAGCTGGATCGCATACAATCCCCCATCCTTACGGCGTCGGATCACAGGAGACCCGAATGAAAGTCGCTGCTATTGCCCTCATAGCCGTCTCGGCCCTCGCCGGGGCGCCTCTCGCGTCCGCGGCCGATATGGCGGCAGCCGAAATCGTCAACACCGAGGGCGCGGTCATCGGAAAGGCCAGCTTCGAGCAAACGCCCAAAGGCGTGCTCATGTCGGTGGAGGTGACCGGATTGCCGCCCGGCGGCCACGGCATCCACCTGCACGCCGTGGGCTCTTGCAAGCCCGATTTCAAGGCGGCCAAGGGCCATATCAATCCGGGCGGTGCCAAGCATGGCCTGCGCCATCCCGAAGGACCGGACAATGGCGATCTTCCCAATCTGTACGTCGCGGCCGACGGCTCCGCCCGGGCGGAGTTCTTCACGACCCTCGTTTCGGTGGCGGGCGGCGCCATGCCCGCGCTTCTCGACGGTGACGGCTCCGCGGTCATCATCCACGAGAACCCCGATGACCACATGACCCAGCCCATCGGGGGTGCCGGCGGACGCTTGGGTTGCGGCGTTATCGCGAAAATGTAGCCGCGCTTGTCATAGGAAGGCCCGACCCGGCGGCCGGCGGCGGTGCCGCAGGCCAAGTATCCTTTCCGCCGAAAGCTGCTCTAGGGTCCGGACCCGATTGAGCCGCCATAGGAGTGTTGCGGCGATGAGGCATAAAATGATTGCGTCATGGCCGGGCCCGCCGGATCGGCTTCGCCGGCCGGAGGACAAACCGCGTCCTGGCCATCCACGGGTACCGCCGGCCGCGAGGCCTGGGTCACCGGGTCAAATAGGGTCAATTCGGACGAATTGACCGACCCGGTGATGACGGCTTGCGGGTGAGCGGGGAGAGGAGGCTTGCTGTGCGTTCCCTCGCCCCCTTCCCGGGGGAAAGGGGCAAAGTGAAAGGACGCAAAAAGGAGAATCCCCTAATCGAGTCCCGACCCTAGATCGTATATAATTCCCTCTGTTTGAGGCAGTAGGGTCTAGAAGCGGTAAAACGCCGCCGGGGTATCAACCATTATTTTGCTGCGCATGGCGTGGTCGCCGACCCAATCGGCAAAAGCATCGGCCAGGTCGCCGTCGTTGGGATTGACCTCGTACTTGTTGGGATGCGGCCAGTCGGTACCCCACATCACCCGATCGGGCGCGGTGTCGATCAGCGCCCGAGCCATGGGCCTGACGTCGTCATAGGTTGGAAGATCAGTCTCACTGACTCGGTTGGCGCCGGAAATTTTAATCCAGGTATTACCCTCCTTCATCAGGTCCAACAGGGCGAGAAAGCCCGGCGCCTCGATACCCGCGGCCGCCGGCTGATAGGCGAAATGTCCGATGGAAATCGGAATTTGAATGCTCCTGAAGACGGGCATCAGTTCGATGATGTCCTTTCCCGGAAAAAGGAACTCAATATGCCAGCCGAATTCGCCGATCCGGGCAGCCAGTTCCGGTATCTCGCCAAATTCCATGGGCATGCCGCCCTTGTTGTCCGTATTCAGCCGGACTCCCCGCGCGCCGGCCGCGTCCATGTCCGCCAGTTCGTCCTGGGTCACATCCATGGTAACCGCGACAACCATCCGCGCCCGGTCCGGGGTCTCGGCATTGAGAGCGGCGGCACCATCCATGATCGCCGAATTGTCGACGCCGTAGGGCGAGGGCTGGGTAAATACGACCCGGTCGACCCCTAAGGCGGCGTGCAGGCGTTTGAGGTCGTCGAGGGTGGATTCCGGCGGATTGTAACCCCGCGCCGGCGACAGCGCGTACCTGTCCTCGAAGACATGCACATGGGTGTCGATGGCGCCGGAGGGCAGTTCGAAATTCGGCTTGCGTGGATTGCGGTCGGGCGGAATGCAATCCCGGATCTCGGTGGACATAAACGACTCCAGATGGATTGTTGAGGTGTCAGCCGCGGCCTACCAACGGCATGTTGGTCGCCATGATGGTCATGAACAGGACATTGGTGTCCAAGGGCAGGGCAGCGATAGCGGCAATCGTGTCGCCGACGTGGGCCACATCGAAGACGGGCTCGACCTTGATCTCGCCGTTGGCCTGGGGCACGCCTTCCTTGAAGCGGGCCGCGAGCGGCGTGTCGGCATTGCCTATATCAATCTGTGTGCACGCAATGCCGTATTTGCGGCAATCCAGGGCGATGCACTTGGTCAGACCGGTCATCGCGTGCTTGGTGGCCGTGTAAGCCACCGTATCCGGGCGCGGCACCTGGGCGGAAACCGAACCGTTGTTGATGATACGGCCCCCCTGCGGGTCCTGCGCCTTCATCATCCGGATTGCCTGTTGGGCGCACATGAAGCTTCCGGTCAGGTTGACGTCGACCACCTGCCGCCAGTCGGCGAGATCGAGATCCTCCATGGCAATTCTGGGCGCGCCGCCGCCGGCGTTGTTAAACAACAGATCAAGCCGGCCAAACGCCTCTTGGGTTTCGGCGAAGAGGTTGGCGACCTGATCCGCGTCGGCGATGTCCGTTTGAACGATGATTGACGGCGCGCCGCTGTCCAGCATCCCCACCGTCTCCTCGAGCGCATCGACACGCCGCCCGGCCAAGGCAAGGCTATACCCCTCCCGGTTCAGCGAAATGGCAGCGGCCCGGCCAACGCCGGAACCCGCACCGGTAATGACGGCGACATTTGGATCACTGGACACGATCAAAACCTCCCTTGGTCAGCGCGCGCAATTGAGCCGAAAATTCGGTCAAAAACAAGCTTCGACGAAACCACGAACGGGTCAGGATTTACCTGGACGATTGCGAATTACCGCTTCGTCGGGATCACACCCCCACCCCGGGGTATCCGGCACCAGAATGTGGCTATCCTCGATAACCGGTGGCGTCGGAAAAATTTTCTCGTCCCAGGGCAGCCGGTCGATATCCGTTTCCATAATCCGGAGGTTGGGCACCGCGGCCGCGAAATGGACATTCATCATGGTCGCGAGGTGACCATAGAAGTTGTGCGGCGCGACATTGATGTCGTAAGCCTCGGCGGCATTGGCGATTTTCATCGATTGCCAGACACCGTTCCACACCGCATCGATGATCGCTACGTCCATGGACTGCTGACGGAAATAGGGTTTGAACGCGCGCAGCCCCAACAGCGTTTCGCACGAGGAAATGGGGAACGGACTGCCGGCCCGAATGCGCGCCAACCCTTCGGCGTCGTTGTGATCGATCTCCACCCAAAACAGCTCAAGGTCTTCGAGCGCCCGCAAGATGCCGATGAACCCCTCCGTCCGGGCGTTAAAGTTCAGATCCAGCAGGATGTCCATGTCCGGGCCGGCGCCCTCTCGAAGCGCCTCCAGCTGTGCCCGAAGCTGCGAGATCACGGTCCGGCCGACATTGAGGTCCGGCTGAAAAGGCTGTCCGAATCCCGGGCTCCACATTTGCGGGGACTCGCCGCCGAATATGATCGGGTTGGTTTTCAGCCCGGTGAAGCCCGCGTCACGAATCTCCCTCCCAAGATCGCGCACGTCATCGAGGGTGTTGACGGGTTTGGTTCGATAGTGAGGTCCGCGGGGCGGCGTCCGCCAAGCGACGGAATGCGACCAGTAGACGCGCACCCTGTCCCGCATCTTGCCGCCAAGAAGTTCATAACAGGGAACCCCATAAATCTTCGCCTTGGCATCCAACAGTGCGTTTTCAATTGCGCCTGCGGCGTTGGCGACGACCGTACCGAACGCCATCCGTTTCATATTGAAGAGACGGGCAAAAATTGTCTCATGATCGGCCACGGGCAGGCTTGCGATTGCCGCGGCAAATTTGTTGATCGCCACGGTTGTGCCTGGCGGGCCGAACGTCTCGTCATATTCGCTCCAACCCACGGTGCCGTCGGACGCCGTCAGCTTCACGAAGAAGTATGGCCGCCATCCCGCATCGCAGGAGAGGGTCTCGACGGCCCGAATGGTGACATCACGCGGCACAGCGTTCCTCCCGGCTTGCTTTCCCTTGCAGACCTTACATGCCGAAATTGCAATCAACTAGTCATAGAGATGAAAAGCCGGGGAGATGAAAAGCCAGAGAGATGAAAAGCCGCGCGGCAAAAGACAACCCGAAGGTCCTGCTCCGCCTGGAGGGGCAGCCCAACGTCCAGGGCGCACCGGGAATAACCCGGACGCGTCTCGTATTCAAGAGGCCCGCCGAATGACGGGCTATGCTTGAGCGGTGAAAGGCGGCATTTCGATGGCGCGATCGGCAAGGACCACCTGCAAATCCATATCAATGCCCACGATGGACTTTCCGTCAGGCCTTGGCGGGGTCTCCGCCGTTCCCGGCGCATAAGCCTCGGCGGCAGCCGGACGGGCCATCAACCGGTCCCGCCACGCGTTGACTTTCGGGAATCGTTCGGGCTCCACCTTCTCGGGATGAAGTTCACGGATCCGGTGCACGTTCGATAGGACATACACATCCGCCAGCGACATCTCCTCGCCGGCAATCCAAGTCGATTGCGAGAGCTCCCGTTCCAGCCACGCGACGGTGTACTCGATAATGTCGAGGGCAGCCCGTAATTCGTCCTCGGTGTAGCCGCCCGTGGAGAGCCGGCGCCACCGTTCGCGGCGGTCGGGCATGGGCGAATGGGCAATCATCTTCGCCTTGTGGTCTTCGCTGAGCTCTTCGACCAGGGATTGCAGCCGTGCGGAGAAGGTCAGGTTGATGATCGCCTGGTGCACATAATCGCCCATCCACATCCAGTGGCGCATTTTCCACCGGAGCTTGGGATCCTCCGGGCGCAACGGCCGCCCTTGAAACGCATCCTCGATGTATTCAAGGACCGGCACGGCGTTATAAATTGCCGTCCCGTCATGATCCAAGGCCGGTACGACGCCATTGGGGTTCCATTGGAGATACCACGGGTTCAAATTCTCGTAGCGCCACAGCTCCACGTACCGGCTTTCATAGGGAATCCCCTTCTCCTTCAGGCAGTGGCGAACCTGCTTGGAGCACGTACTGAGGCCGCTGTGATAGAGCGTCAACATGGTCTTCTCCCGCCTGTTGGCCTACCTTGGGCCAAAGTAGTATCACACCAATAATATTCGCTTCAGGAAATCAAGAGATGGCCATCAACGTCAAAAAAATCGAAATCAAGAGCGTCAACGACGCGTCCGGGCTGGACGAATGGATCGCCGCGGGCGAAGTGTCGGCAGACGAGATCGTCGCCGTCATCGGTAAGACCGAGGGTAACGGGGGCGTCAATGACTTCACCCGCATCCTCTCCGATGAGGCGTTCCGGCGGGTGCTGACCAACCGGGGCACACGTGATGAAGCCGCGGTCAAACAGATCCCCATGGTCTGGTCCGGCGGCTGTGACGGCATAATCACGCCCCACGCGGTGGCCTTCGCCCGCAACGGCGAGACGGGCCCCGAGAGCGAAGACCGCTTGACCATGGGCACCGCCATGAGCGAGGACATTTTGCCCGAGGACATCGGCCGCCCGGCCATGGTCGAGAAGGTTGCGGACGGCGTGCGCGCCGCCATGAAGGATGCGGGGATCGACGATCCGAAGGACGTCCACTACGTCCAAACCAAGACCCCGCTCCTTACCGTCGAGACGGTTCAGCAGGCCCGCGGACGGGGCCGGACGGTCGCCTGCGAAGTGCATGACTCCATGGGGGTTTCAAATGGCACCACGGGCCTCGGCATCGCGGTGGCGCTGAACGAGATCGATATGCCCAAGGCCGAAGACATCTGCCGAAATCTCGATCTCTACTCGGCGGTGGCCTCGTGTTCATCCGGTGTCGAGCTGGACAAGGCGCAGATCGTCCTGTTCGGCAACCGGCCCGGGGCCGGCGGGCGTTACCGGATCGGTCATTCAGTAATGAAGGACGCCCTCGATATTGACGGCATCTACGACGCCATCCGGGATGCCGGTCTGGAGCTGCCGGAGCGGCCGCGCGCCGGGGATCTCGGTGACCGCGTGGTCAATTGCTTCATGAAATGCGAGGCGGACCCGACCGCACGGCTACGCGGCCGGCGCCAAATCATGCTCGACGATTCCGACGTCCATCACCACCGCCATTCGAAAGCGGCGGTGGGCGGTGTGGCGGCGACGGCCATCGGCGATCCCGCCGTGTTCGTTTCCGTCGACGCCATGCATCAGGGCCCCCGCGGCGGCGGACCGGTCATCGCCATCGTCGATATGGACGGGTAGAGCAGTTTCCGGCCAAATTGAATTAATTTGATGGCGCTCATCGATTAGCCGGGCAGGCGCGGTCCGAAGTGCGATGTCTGCGCATCGGACGAGGCCCGCAACGCACCCGGGGGACCGGGGAGCGCCACCGAAGGCCGGGTTCCTTCGCGTCGTGGCGGCGTTGCGCCGCTCCGCCGATGGGCCGGCATCGCCGTTCACGGCGCGCCTGGCCACGACGCGAATTAACCCCGGTCAAATGGTTCAATTTGGCCGGAAACTGCTCTAGCCCCTTCAACCGTCCCGCACCTCGCGAAGCAACTGGACCGCCTGGATGTGGTCGGCGATGAGGCCGTCCATGTAGGCGTTCGCCGTATCCAGCCCATCTTGATTCGACATCTTGCCCGGACCGCGCCCAAAGCCGCAGGGCGCGGCGATACCGAAGTCGGGAATTTCAGACTTTACAGCCTCCATCTGCGCCCGCATGCCGCCGTCGCCATGCAACGCGTGAATCAAGCCCATATAGACGCGGGCGCCGCGATGATCGAGATCGCCCAGCGGTTTTAGGTAGTCGTCTCCCTTGGACGCAACGGTGGGAAGATGAAGAAAATCCACCCGCCGGCCCGACGCCTCGACCGCCGCGTTGCACAACAGGACCGCGCCCGTCAGATCATCCGGCTCCCGCCGCGGCCAACCGCCGGACGTTCCATAGCAGGCATGGTATCCGAGGGTGACCTCTTCGGGGATGTGGGAGCACAAGTCGTTCGCCGGTCCGAATATGTCCGCCGCCACCGCCTTGACCTCGTCGGTCAGGCCGTTTGCCTGTTCAAGCGCCTGTTCGATGATCGTGTCCTCGATGGCGCAATCCCATTGGATCGCCAGATCCCGGTGCGGGATATGGGTGAAGATGGTCTCCACCTCGTGATGCATGGCTTCCGTGAACCCGTCGCGTAGCGCCGGGTACCCATCCTTGTCGGCGAGCCAGCGAAAAACGGCGCTGGCCGGGAGCGGCAGGCAGACCTGAAAACGGACATCCGCCGGGATCACCCCGTCCGCCCGCAAAGTCTTGAATACAAAATACGAGTTGATGGCGTCCTTGGCATAACCGAGGCGCCAGCCGGTGTGGCCGAACCGCACCTTCTTCACGCCCGGCTTGACCCGGAATGACCACATGTTGTCGTCACCCTCGCCGTGCCAGAGTTCGACGCCGTCGTCGGTCATCGGCCGGTGAACCGTCTCCAAGTCCGGGTGGCCGTGCAGCACCCGGTAGGCGACGTGATTGACCCAGTAGATGCGTTCGCCGATCTCCCCGTCGGGAATGAATGGAAGATACTCACCCAGGGTGGGCCCGATCGCTCGGAATACGTCTTCCGCCGTGTCGTAGGGAATGCTCCCCACCAGCATGAGATCCTGCGCCATGGAATTCATCCTCCCTTGAGAGGACAACTCTACTGGGTACGGCCGGAATAGGCGACTCTCGGCTATGCCTTCAGGTGCCGGTCCAGAAACGCGATCGCCTTGGTCCAGGCATCCTCCGAAGCACCCTCGCGGTACCGCTCCTCGTTGGCGAAATTCTGAAAGGCGTGGCCGGCCCCGTCATAGCGGTGGAACTCGTGACTCTTGCCGCCGGCTTTGAGCGCGGCCTCCAATTCATCCACCTGCTCCGGCGTCGGGTTTTGATCTTCATTGCCGAAGAACCCGGCCAGCGGCGCGGAAATGTTCCCGACCCCCTCCAGGGGTGCCGGCAATCCATCGCCCCAGGGCAGGTGTACCCGGCCGCCCCAGAAGTCGATGCCTGCTTTGTAGTGGGAATCCCGGGTCAGGGCGAGAACGGTCATCCGCCCGCCCGTGCAATGGCCGAGGACGCCGATCCGGTCGGCAATCACGTCGTCCCGCGCCGCGAGCAACTCACGGGCGGCGGTCAGGTCCCGCATCACTTCGTCGTCGTTCATGGCGGCCATCTTGTCGGGCGGGTCCCGGTCCAGGGGTTGGCGATGGAAGACCCGCGGCATGGCGCAGACATAGCCGGCTTCCGCGTAGCGGTCAGCGACGCCGTCGGAAAACGCGTCGGCCTTTAGTCCCCGATGGGCCGGCATGTGGGGCGCGAGCACCAGGCCCGGGTGCGGACCGTCACCCGCCGGTACCGATATCAGGCACTCCATTTCACTGCCGTCCACAGTCAGAAATGTCTGTTCGGCCATCTTTACTCCTCCCCTGAACTTTCAAGTTATGAATTGCAGGCGTCCGCGTTCACGCGCAGGTACTCGTCAATAAACTTGTCAGCGTGGTCGGAAATGAATTGGAGGATGAAATCCGCGCCGTCTCGGGCATGAATTCCGGTGACGCCAATCCTCCACGTGGCGGCATATGCCTGTTCGTTTGATCTCAAGTCGTGGACCATTTTGTACAACAATAAATTTATACTGAACGCTGAACTAACGACAAATACGTTCGCATAAAAAAAAGGCGATCCCATGTTTCTCTCTGGGGCGTAGATTCTAGCCGCCCGAAGCCTGCTTCGGATCACGGTTTCAATCCGCTCTTTTGTTAGGCCGATCTCGAAGGCATCGTCGGGTAAGTATTCAACCGCCAACCAAATAGGCTGGCACCCATTCCATAACCTTAAACGTTCTGGACCCGACGGGGCCGTTGAATCCTCCGCCATTGCTAGGCCGGGAGCGACCAGCAACGCGGCGATGACAGCAAGATATTTCATTCGTCGTATCCCAGCGGTAGACGGGGATGTTGGCACGCGCTCGCAATGATACGCAATCGCCAAGACTGGTGACATCCTGGTGACACGATCATTGGTCACTACTGCTGAAAATCACATAAGTCATTGAAAAAATTGGCGACCCCGGCAGGATTCGAACCTGCGACCTGCGGATTAGAAGTCCGCTGCTCTATCCAGCTGAGCTACGGGGCCGTATCGGCATTCCAACTGGAACCGGTGACCCGAACGCTGAGGCCCTGGTCATATGGCGAACCTACGGCCGGCAAATATATGCGAGCCTCAAGGTTCGACCCGGTCCCAGCGGAAATTGTCGGCGTACCTTTTGGGTTTCACCCGTCTCGGATGCGGCTTGTCGACCGTATACTCGTATCCTTTCTTCTCCGCGAAGGCGATGGCTTCTTCCCTGGTATCGAAGCTCATGCGCAACTGACCGCGGGTATCACCCGAACCGATCCAGCCCATCAGCCTGTCGGCCCGCGCGGCCTCCTGGGGTTCATGCTCCAGCCGCCACTTCCGGGTGTTTGCCCGCCCCGACTGCATGGCGGTCTTGGACGGCTGATAAATCCGCACTTTCATCCCATTCACCCCCGGTTCCGGGCTCGCCTTACTTGCGCGCATTATGCTCAAGATGGGCAATTTCGCTACGGTTTTCTGTCTCGCCGCCCGCAATTGCGTCCCGACCCATGCCAAGGTCCGGCTGAGCGGTCCCTGCAATACTCCGATCAACCAAGAAACAAGGAGAACCTGCGAATGCACCACCTGTATGCCGCCGCCTTTTTATACGCCGGCCAACGATCCTTCGGTCACGTCATTTCGGATAAGAGCGTTTCCGCGGACACCGCGCCGGGTGATGCCCAACCTTATTCTTAAGGCGGAGGAGACAGACGACATCGTCGCCTGCATCCTCAGCCTCAAGAACAACAGCGGGAAGCCTTGACGCTTCCTCTTGGTTTCCTCCCGGGTGAACCCGGGCCGCGCCGACAGTTCCGCCGGTTGGTGGGACCGGCGGCCTAGAACGCGTGGCGGAAACTATCGAGCCACACGATAAAATCGTTCGAGAACCACGTTGCCGTGATGAAAACGCCGGAGATGGCGACCGCCCACACACCAGACAATTTGAATGTCCGCATACGCCGCATGCGGCGCGCCGCGGCTTCGGCCTTGGCACGCTGTTCACGCCGGAGCGCAATCCGCCGCTTTCGCGCCTTCGCTTCCCGATCGAGAAGCCGCAGGGCCTCGAGGCGCCGGCGCTCGTCTTGGCTTTTGTCGAGCCGCTCCAATTCATGAAGATTTTGAAGCGTGGCGTTCACGATAATAGACATGACTGCACCCACCCATGCTTCTTCCAAGCGGGCCATCACACGCATGAACTGGCTGTTTCCCGGCCCTTGAACCGAACTTAGGAATCGCGGGTTAACCCGAGGTTAACCGGCCGGTGCAATTCGGGGATTTTCCGGAATTGGTCGGGGCGAGAGGATTTGAACCTCCGACCCCCTGCTCCCAAAGCAGGTGCGCTACCAGACTGCGCCACGCCCCGACAGGTGAGCCGTTAATAGGCGGAACGGATGGGACGGGCAAGGGCCAATCCCCTCGCCCGATCGCCGCCGTCAAATTCGGCTATTCCGCAGGCCTCGCCGCCGTGGCCTTGTTGGCGCTCATGTAGTGCCAAATCAGCCACGCCAGCGCGGCCACGAACACCACCCAATGAACGGTTGGCACGATATACAGCAGTCCAAAGGCCATCGCGAGCCGAAGGACGACTTCCCAAGCAGGCAAGCGTTTCCGGTCAAACGCCAAGGTCGCCGAGGAGACCAGGTAGATCACCAGCAGCAACCGTACGATGGCCGAAGCGAAATCAACCGCGTCGAACTTCACCCCGCTTTCCTCGACAATCAGCAGCACCGGATAGAACGCGAAGGCGAACGGCACGATGAACTTCACCAGGCCGACCCGTATTGCCAACACGGCCGTTTTCATCGGCGGCGCCTCGGCGATCGACGCGGCGGCGTAAGCCGCCACCGCCACCGGCGGGGTAATGGAGGACGCGACGCCGTAATAGAACACGAACAAGTGGGCGACGAGAACGCTGAGACCCAGGTTTTGCAGCGACGGCCCAATGATCAGGATGATGGTCAGGTACGCCGGCAGCGTCGGCATGCCCATGCCCAGCATCAGCGCGGCAAATGCGGCAACGATCAGCACCAGGAAGAGTTGCGTGTTGCCCCCGATATTGTTCAACACCAGCGCGAAGTCGTTCGGCAGTCCCGTCGCCCCCAGCACCGCAACGATGATGCCGACAACGCCGATGGCCATCAGAAGTTCACAGAAGGTCTGACCGCCCTTGGCCAAGGCCTTGACGATGATGAACGGGTTCTTGCGAATATCCGGATTGAAGAAGCTGAGCGGGATGATGGAAAAGAGGGCCATCATGCCCGCGCCGGCCGGCGAAAAGCCGAGGATCAGCGTCCCGATGACGACGCCCACCGGCAGGATTACCATGATCAGGTTGACGATATCCTGGCCGTCGACCGCAAGATCATCCTGCATGTCAGGCACGGCTTCGACGCCCAGGCGGCGGGCCTCGAAGACGACCGACGTGAACAGGCTCGCATAATAGGCCAGCGCCGGGATCAGCGCGGCGACGATAATCGTCAGATAGGAAATGCCGGTGAAGTCGGCCATCACCAGCGCCGCCGCGCCCATGATCGGCGGCATGATCTGACCGGCGGACGATGCCGTCGCTTCAACGCCGCCGGCGAAGGACGGATCGAAACCCCGCTTTTTTATCATCGGGATGGTGATCACACCGGTGGCCACCACGTTGGTCACGGCGCCGCCCGACATGGTGCCGAACAGGCCGGATGCCATGATCGCGGCGTGGGCCGGGCCGCCCCGGAAGTTGCGGGTGAGGTGGAAGGCGATCTTGATCAACGAGCGGCCGCCGCCGGTCTGTTCGAGAACCACGCCCAGCAAAATGAACGGGAAAACGGTGAAGATCAGAATGCCCATGATGGTGCCCAGCACACCATCATTGAGGTTGAAGAACAGGTCTTCCGACGAGTCGATGAAGATCACCGGGGCGGTCTCGAAGATCCACGGCCAGCCTTCGCCGGTGTAGAAATAGACGAGGGCCAGTATCCCGACCACCGCCAGCGGGGTACCCCAGACCCGCCAACACAGCACGATAAATATCGCGCATGCGGTGAGCGCAATGACCGGGTGGATGATGGTGAAGTCGAACAGGCCGACTTCGATTTCCGAGACCTCGGTGTAATAACGCCAAAACACCCACAGCGCCGCCGCCATAATGATGACGTCGATAACCCAGGCGGCCGATTTGAGGGACGGCACGCCGCGCAGCAGCCAGGGGCCGACGGGGTAACGGACGAGAACCAGGAAAACGGCGCCACCGAGAATAGACGGACGGATGATTGCCGACGGATAAGGTCCCATCTTGGGGATGATCCAGAAGCTCGGCGACGAGTTGCCGATACCGATGAATGCAATCGCAAGCGCGACGATGAACGCCGCGATACCCATGGTTTTTTGAATGCTGGACTGCTCCGTTTCGGCGTTCATGCCGGGTCTCCCCTAGAGAGGCGTCCCTCAGACGAAATTCTTAATCGAATATATGGAACCGCCCATCGGTGTTTCCCGTGAAACATCGGCCTGTCGCCGTTCCCCGCATTTCCCACCCGCCGGTTCCGGAACTTGGAAGCTCTCTTCGGCAGGGTGAAGATTTCGTCTTTGGGCGCCCGGGTTTGCCCCGGATCGCTTCCGGCAATCCGCCAACCCTAGGTGAACCCGGATTCAGGGTCAACGCGCACGGCAAGACGGCCCAACCAACGTGACACAGCCAATTCGGCGAAATTGCGGGGACTCCCTGGGCAGATGTTCAAGACCCTAGGCGCCCATGGCCCTAGTTCAGACCGATCATCACCGATTTCAATTCGGTATAGTGTCGGATCGCTTCCTCGCCGAGGTCCTTGCCGATTCCCGACTGCTTGTAGCCGCCGAGGGGCATCGCCGGATGGGGGAACGGCGACGAGTTGACGAACACCGAGCCCGCCTGGATGCGGGGGATCAACTGATGAATTCGCTGAATATCGCTTCCCCAAATATAAGACGCCAAACCGTAACTTGTGTCGTTGGCAAACCGGCCAGCGTCTTCAAGACCGTCGAAGGGAATCGCCGTGATCACCGGGCCGAAGATCTCTTCCTGGACGACGGTCGATGATTGGGGCGGCTGAACCAGGACGGTCGGCTCCACGTAGTAGCCGGGTCCGTCGACCGCCTTGCCCCCGGCAACCGCTTCACCGCCCTCTTTGACACCGGCCTCGATGTAGCCCATCACCCTGTCCCGGTGTTGGGCGGAGACCAACGGGCCCATCTGGGATTCCGGGTGCAGGCCCGGTCCGAGCTTCAGCGAGCGTGCTTCCTTCGCCAACCGCTCCACGGTCTGATCGAAGACGTTGCTCTGTACGTAAAGCCGCGATCCCGCCACACAAACCTGGCCGGAATTGCCGAAAATACCGCGGGCAATCGCCGGGGCGGCCTTATCCACATTTGCATCATCCAGCATGATGACCGGCGATTTGCCGCCAAGTTCGAGGGTTACGTTCTTCAAGGTATCGGTCGCCAGCTTGTTGATCGCCTTGCCCGTGGCCACCGAACCGGTGAAGGAGATTTTCGCCACCCCGGGGTGGGCGACCAAAGCCTCCCCCGCCTCGGCCCCAAATCCGGTAACGATGTTGATCACCCCGGGCGGCACGCCGGCATCGAGAGCAAGCTCGCCCAAACGCAGCGCGCCCAGCGGCGTCACTTCGGACGGCTTCAAAATGATGGTGCAGCCTGCCGCCAATGCCGGTGCGATCTTCCACATGGCAATCATCAACGGCACGTTCCACGGCACGATGGCCCCGACGACGCCAACCGGCTCGCGGGCGGTGTAGGCGAAGAACCGCTTTTCGGGCAGCGCATTGCCGATATCGATGGTATCGCCTTTGATTTTGGTCGGCCAGCCGGCCATATAGCGAAGCGTCGCCAGGACATTTCCCACCTCGGCGTGCTGACCGATGAGGCTCGGCATACCGACATCGAGCGCTTCCATTTGTCCAAGTTCTTCGGCGTGCGCCTCGATGACGTCCGCAAAGCGATGCATAAGCCGCTCGCGGTCGCCGGGCTGCATACCGCGCCAGGCCGGGTCGTTGAGCGCCACGGTCGCGGCCTGGACCGCCCGGTCAATATCTTCGGCATTGCCGCGCGGCACCTTGGCGACGGCTTCGCCGCTCGACGGGTCGATGACGTCGAACGTATCGCCGCCCGCGCTTTCCACCCACTCGCCATCGATCAGCAGCTTCTGATCCCGCTGAAGAAAGGACCGGGCGCTGGACACCAGCCGGCTCATGTCATTGGCCATTACATTCATCTGCCTATTCCTCTCCGATGCTTGATTTGGTTCAGCCTCTAGACGTCATCGTAAAACATCAAGATGTAGCGCCAAGGGCTGCGTTCCGTGTTCTTGTCGATAATCACTTCGATCAGTGCCGGCTCGTCTTTCTCCAACGCCGCGGCGAGCACCGGCTTGAGCTCGTCCGGCGATGTCACCCGATGTCCGGCGACGCCGCAGCTCTCCGCCAGCGCGGGGAAGTCCGGGTTCCGGAACTCCGTGGCAATGGTCCGGCCCTTGTAGAACTTCCGAAGATCTCGGCGCACGTTGCCGAAGGTCGAGTTGTTGAACAGCACGGTGACGACGCCCAGATTGTATTGGGCCGCGGTCGATAGTTCCTGCACCCCGAACATGAACCCGCCGTCCCCGATGATCGAGACCACCGGCTTGTCCGGGTGCGCCGCCTTGACGCCGAGCGAGGTTGGAAAGCCAAATCCCAACGTGCCCTGGAACCCGCAGGACACATAGGTGCGGGGCTCCAACACGGGATAGGCGAAGTTCGAGGTGAACCCCGTCTGACAGAGCTCCTCGACGAAATAACCGTCGCGCGGCAGCACATCCCGGATGACGTCCAGGTACTGTTTATGAGGCTTGACCCAATCAGCCTTTTCTTCGGCCCAGGCTTTCGATTTTCTGATCCGCTCGACGGCGCCGTCCGGCGGCGTGCGCCTGCCCTTGATCGCACCCAGCAGCGCGGCCGCGCCGTCCGCCGAATCCGCGACCAGCGGAACATGCGGCGCCAGCCGCTCCATCTCCTTGGGATCGATGTCGACCCGAATGAGATTCGGCGGCGCGAGCGGCTGGGATTGTTCCTTGAACATGTCCACCGACCAGCGCATGTACGGCATCTCCAACCGGGAGCCAATTCCCAGCAGCACATCGCACTCACGCCACAGATCGTGTCCGGCGAGGCTCGACACACCCAGTTCATGATCTTCGGAAACCACCCCGCGGCCGCCTCGAAATGCGGTGACCGGGGCCTTCAGTTCCTCGGCGAGCGCGAGAACTTCGTTGGCCGCGTGCTGTGCGCCGCTGCCGGCAAAGATCATCGGCCGCTCCGCGGCGATGAGCATATCCGCCGCCTTCTTCAATTCCGCCTTACTGATTTCCGGGTGCGGATCCAGGTCGGCAGGCGGCAGGAGGCCGACCATCTCCGACGTGGCCAAATCGTCCCAGCACATTTCCACCGAGACCGGACCGGGCCGGCCGGAGGTCGCGACCCGCACGGCCTCGTTGACGATTTCCGGCGCATCCGCCGGGTTGTCGATCCGCACCGCCCATTTGATGAGCGAGTCCAGGGTAGCAAGTTGGTCCGGGATTTCGTGGAGCGCACCCCTCCCCTTGCCCAGGTAGTCGCGCGGCACCTGGGACGTGACGCAAAGCACCGGCTGGCTGGCGCCCCACGCAGTCGACAGGGCCGCGGTGGTGTTCAGGACCCCCGGTCCCGGCACCACCGAATAAACACCGAGGCGGCCCGTGGCCTTGGCGTAACCGAACGCCATGTAGGCCGCCGCCTGTTCGTGCCGGGTACCGATGGTACGGATACTGCTTTTCGCCCGGTCCAGGGCATCGAAGATGGGGTAGGTCTGGGCGCCCGGGATACCGAAGACCGTATCGACCCCGTTGGCAACCAACGTCTGAACAATCGCCTCCCCGGCGCTCATCAACCGGGTTTCGAGGTTCTTCAACACGGGCGGCCCCTATCTCAGATGATTAATCCGAAATATATTTAACATGTTAAATATATGGCCGCAATATGGAAAAGCGCGACCCGCCCGAAAGCCGGTCAATACAACTCCTATTTCCAGCGGATATGGCTAAGGGAGGCCCCATAGGGTGACAAGGATCCCTTCAACACCTCCACATCCTTCGAATGCACGAACACCGTCGGCATCGTGGTGAGCGGCATCACATAGGCTTGCTCGTTCACGCGATCGAACATGGCCTTATAGGCCGCCTTGCGTTTTGCCTCGTCGAGTTCCGAGTTCCCCTTCAATCGGAGGGCGTTCAGCTGTTTGTCCCCGTTATAGTTCCGGGGCCCTGGCGCAAACATCATATTCGCCGTCGCAGATGTGTCCGGAAGGCCGCCGGAACTCCACATGCTGACCAAAATCTGGAACTTGCCGTCCCGCTGCTGTTTGCGGTAAGCGCCGAAGTTCAACCGGTTTACCCCGGCCTTGACGCCAAGATTCCGCAGTTGACCCGCGACCGCCTCGGCCACCACACCGGCCGGTCCGAGTGCGGATATAGTCGCCTCGAATCCATTGGGATAACCGGCGGCCGCCAATGCCGCCTTGGCCTTGGCCGCATCGAACCTGTGCGGCACAGGTGAGAAGTCGCAGCCCAGCTGATATTCCTGGCAAAGTGCCGGAGGCACAGGATCCTCGGCCCCGCCCGCGACAATGTTTTTCTGGATCGCCTCCCGGTCGATGCCCTGAAGAATTGCCTTCCGGACATTAATGTCGGACAGCTCGGACTTGCCGGACCGGTTTGTCGCGTCGAACAGGATATAGCTGTAGAGCATGCCCGTGGTCGAGGTGACGCCGAACTGCGGGTTGGCGGCAAGATTGTTCACCTGGTCACGCCGCAGCCCGCGGACCAAATCCACGCCGCCCGTCAGCAGTTGGGCAACCTGGGTCTGCCGGTTGGGAATCGGCACCACATGCACGTTCTTGATGTTGGTGGCGTTCTTGGAATCCCCGCCATGAGCAATCTTTTGGGAACTCATCTTGATGCCGTCGGTCGGCGAAATCGATGTCACCCGCCAGGGGCCGGTACCGACGGGCTTCTTGCCGAATGTGGCCTTGTTCGCAAGCGCGCCGTGTACATCGGACGGGAACATGGGGATCGACTTCGCAAGCCGCATCAGCCCT
This sequence comes from Rhodospirillales bacterium, assembly GCA_965213765.1. Taxonomy (GTDB): domain Bacteria; phylum Pseudomonadota; class Alphaproteobacteria; order Rhodospirillales; family UBA2165; genus JAJDXO01. The sequence continues at coordinate 305,151 of OZ243926.1, forward strand.
TCGGGCGCCGGCCTCTTGGTCTTGATCCGGATCTTGTACTGCCCGAGTTTCTCGACACTGCCGATCCATGTGTAATTGGTCTTGAAGCGGACTTTGGTCTTTGGATTGATCAGCCAGTTGATGGTGTAGACGGCGTCGTCGGCATCGAACGCAGACCCGTCATGAAATTTGACGTCGTCACGCAGTTCGAACTCCAATGTCAGCTCATCCACGCGCTTCCACGATTTGGCCAGGAGCGGTTTGAACTCCTTGCTGAAATCATCGAAGTGCACCAAGCCGTCGAAGACAATCCGCGCGGTCAACGCGGTTTCGGGCTTCGGGTCGTGAATGAGATCGACGATGGAGATGGGATCGGTAAAGGCGATCCGCAGGGTGTCCTTGGACTTCTGCGCCGCGGCGGGCGCCGCAATCATCAGCGCGCCGAGAGCGGTCGTGGTTAGAAGAAGATGACTCCTAGACATTTTTTCCTCCCATGGAGTGCCGGCTTTGCCGGTCTTTTCGAGAAATTGCGCGACGCGCGCCGCGCGTTATTGCCAGGTGGCAAATGCCATTGCGTTCCCCGTCCCCGCCTCGGAGCGATAGCAGGGCACGTAATCCAGCAGGTTCATTTCCAGGCCGGTCTGGGACAAGATGCCGCTAACGGTGATCCAGTTCTTGGTCTCCGACGTGCCGGATCGGAACATGTAATTGGGCTCGTTGATGAGGGTATCCACATCCCGGGCCGCCATCGCCTTCAATATCCGGTCGTCGAAATCCTCATCGATCACGAAATGACTCACCCCGCCTGACGCGCAGACCGCCACCCGCTTGTTTTCGCCCCACGACTTGATCGCCCGGCCGATGGACTGTCCGAACTCGTAGCACCGTTTCGGCGTCGGCTGGTTCGGCGGAAAGAAGGTATTGAGCAGGATCGGGATGACGGGCACCGGCTTGTCGCGGAGAATGCGGCGATAGATGAAGCCGACCGCGTGACCGACACCGATCAGGCCATTTTCGTTTCTCGGCTGCACGCCTGAGGTCGCGATATCGAACTCGTCATCGATCGCCTGTTCGATGATGCGGTGCGCCAGTCCCGCTGGAACGGGATAGCTGTGATCCTCCGGGGGATGATTGGCGGCCATCGCCAATGCGAGACCGAGAGAGCGCTGGGCCATGGCGTCGTAAGCTTCCTGCGTCAGTCCCGTGTTGATCACTTCGTCACCGAAATAGACGGTGAATGAAGGCTGGACCTGGTCGTGGAACCATTCGTGCTGATCGTCACCGACCACAATGCAGATATCGGGATCAACCTCCTCAAATTTGTCGGCCAGCGCATCGAGGCTCTTTTGATTCCGTTCCGCGCGGCCTTCCCGCACGCCGATCTCGATCTCTTTCTCGAAATGGTTCTCCGACTTCCGGTGTTCGTAGAGTTCCGGCCAGGTGTAAAAGTCTCCCCGGAACGGATGCGACGGGTTCTTCCGGTCGTCGGCGGCGCGCAAATCCCATTTCTCCGGCGGCGTCGACAGAAGCGGTCCATGCGATGAACCGAAGCCGTAAATGATCTCTGCCATATCCTCTCCCCTTCCCGCGCCTAACTAGGCGCGATTGATTTCCTCGACTTTTCCCTTTGATTTTTCCGAGCGGAACGCCCGGATGCTCGACAAGTGATCGTGCATCAGTTCCCGGGCTCCCGCCCCGTCTCTCGCGGCGATCAGTTCATATAGCCTGTGGTGACAGGCCAAAATTTTCCGGGTCTTGGTTTTCGTTTCACTGGCGCCGCCCGACGGCCACACCACATGACGGATCGCGATCAACTGCGCCACCAGGGCGCGGTTGTGGGATGCTTCGGCAATCGCCATGTGAAAGCGCATGCTGCTATCGGCAAAGGCCGCCGGATCATCCTCGAGGCGTTCGGCTTCGGCGAGCAACTCGCCCAGATGCTGTAAATCATATTCCGTGGCATGGGCCGCCGCGAGTTCCGTCGCCATCCCTTCGATCGCCCATTGCGCATCCAGGATTTCCACCTCGCTGACGCCGGCGAGATTGAACTGAATGGCGAGAGCCTCGGCGAATTTGTCAGGGCTTCCCGATGCAATCCGGGCGCCGCCGCCCGCGCCCACACGGATATCGACGATGCCGAGCGCTTCCAATGTGCGGAGCGCATCCCTCGCCGTGTTGCGGCTGACACCGAACCGCGCGGCAACATCCTTTTCCGAACCAAGGAAATCACCCGGGACCATCCGGCGGGCAAACACCGCTTCGCGCACGTCGGCGACAATCATGTCGGCATAGGTCGCCGGCCCGTTGAAATCCTGTTTGGAGCCCGACCCCTGCACCGATCGAAGAGCTGGTTTCGCGGCCATTTCCACGCCTTGTGAGTTAAAACACCCATCGATAGGATGATTGCGAGAAGAGTGGCCGCTGAGTGCCACGCATGTCAAGGTTGCGCCGGTCGAGCGGCGCCACGCCGGAGGTAGTTCGAACCGTGCTCTCCGTCCCCGCGGATCTGCTCAACCGCCAGATCGTCGAAGTATTCACCGCCTGGGGAATGCCCGGTGACTACGCGGATACCGCAGCCCGGATCATGGTCGACACCGACCTCAAAGGCATCGATTCCCATGGAATCGGCATGTTGCCGGGCTACCGGAACATGCGGCGGGACGGCAAGATCATCGTCGACGGCGAGATCAGGGTAGTTCGGGATTTGCCGTCCATGGCGTTGATCGACGGCGGTCATGGGCTGGGCCATCCCGTCGCCGAGAAGGCGATGGGCCTGGCCATCGAGAAGGCGAAGCAATCCGGCATCGGCGTGGTCAGCGTTCGGAACTCCAATCATTACGGCGCCGCCGGCTATTACGCGGCCATGGCCCCCGAGGAAGGTCTGATCGGCATTTCCCTGACCGGCACGCCGACTTCCCTGGTCGTACCCACCTTCGGCAAACGGACGATGTTCGGGACCAACCCCATCGCCTTCGCCGCCCCGGCGCGCCGCCATCCGCCGTTCCTCCTGGACATGGCGACCAGCACGGTCGCCATCGGCAAGCTCTCGGTCGCGATTCGCGCCGGTATCGATATTCCCCTCGGATGGGCAATGGACCGGCAGGGACGGCCGACAACCGATGCGGCGGCGGCGCGGGAAGCGCGAAAACTAACCCCCCTCGGCGGCAGTCGGGAGATGGGCAGCCACAAGGGCTACGGACTGGCCGCCATGGTGGATATCCTTTCGAGCGTGCTTTCCGGCGCGGCCATTTTCCGGGTCGATGAATTCACCGGCCGATGCCAAGCGGCCGGTAATGTCGGGCACTTCTTCCTTGCCGCGGACCCTGCGGCGGTGCGCGGTGATGACGGGTTTCCGGACGAAATGGACGACCTGATCGACGCCCTGCACGCCACTGAGCCCGCGGACCCCGGCCAGCCCGTTTTGGTCGCCGGAGACCCGGAGCGCGCGGCCTGCGCCGAAAGGTCCAAGTCGGGAATCCCGGTGACCGGCCGGTTGGCCGAAGAAATCAAGGAAGTGGCGCGGGAATGCAATGCGCCGTACCTGCTTGAAGGGAGCGACGCATGAACGGCGCCGAAGCCATCACGGAAATACTCCGGCGGGAACGTACCGGGTTCCTGTCCTGCTATCCCCGCAATGCTCTGATCGAGCCCTGCGCCGAGATCGGTATCCGGCCCATCCTCTGCCGGCAGGAGCGCGTGGGCGTCGGCATGGCCGACGGCTACAGCCGGACGACCGGCGGCAAATCCATCGGCGTGTTCGGTTCCCAAGCGGGTCCGGGAATCGAGAACGCATTCGCCGGCGTCGCACAGGCCTACAGCGAAAATGTTCCGCTGCTTGTCATCCCGGGCGGTGCGGAGTTGGGCCGACAAAACACACGCCCCGTATTTTCGGCGGTCGACAATTTCCGCCATATCACAAAATGGGCGGCCAGAATCGACCGGGTCGAGGAAATACCGCGTGTCCTCCGCCGGGCCTATCACCTTCTACGGTCCGGCAAGTCCGGCCCGGTGCTATTGGAGATTCCTCCCTCCGTTTCACAGGCCGAGTTCCCGGGTGAACTGGACTACACGCCGCCCGCGCCCTTGAAATCCGCACCGGCTCCCGGCGACATCGAGGCCGCGGCCCGGATGTTGGCCGAAGCCAAATCCCCGGTATTCTTCGCGGGCGCCGGTATTCTCTGGGCCGAGGCCACGGACGAGTTGGTCACGCTCGCCGAACTGCTGGATGCCCCGGTCCTCACGACCAATCCCGGCAAAAGCGGATTTCCCGAAACTCATCCCCTCTCCCTTGGGGCATCAGCCGTGTCGGCGTCTCGCCCGCTGACCGAGTACCTGAGAAACGCCGACGTAGTGTTTGCAATCGGCAGCAGCCTGACCACCTCCCCGTTCAACCCGAATGTGCCGGCCGGCAAACGCATCATCCACGCCACCAACCACGAGGACGACATCAATAAGGACCAACGGGTCGAACAGGCACTGTTGGGAGACGCGAAGATCACCCTGTCTCAACTGAAAGAGGCCATAGGCGATCGCGTGACACCGTCCGGGGAACGAGCCACGGCGGTGCGGGCAGCGAAGAAGGCCTGGCTCGCCGAGTGGCAGGCCCGGCTCACCTCGGACGAAGTGCCGCTCAACCCTTACCGGGTCGCCCACGAGACGATGAAACTGGTCGACAGGGACAACGCCATCGTCACCCACGATTCAGGCAGCCCCCGCGAACAGGTCGTCCCATTTTGGGAGACCACCACGCCCCGCTCCTACATGGGTTGGGGCAAATCGACACAGCTCGGGCATGGCCTTGGCCTTACCATCGGCGCCAAGCTGGCGGCGCCGGAGAAGACCTGCATCAACTTCATGGGCGACAGCGCCATCGGCATGGTCGGCATGGACGTCGAGACCGCCGCGCGGAACAACATCGCCACCCTGACGGTGGTGTTCAACAACGGCATGATGGCGGCCGAACGCCCGGTCCTCAAAGTCTCCGACGAGAAGTACGGCGCCATGTCCGTCGGCGGCAACTACGCGGAGCTTGGGCGGGCGCTTGGGGCGACGGCCTTCAGGGTCGAACAACCGGACGATATCGTGCCGACGCTGAAGGACGCATTGGCGGCCAACGAAGACGGCGCGACGGTTCTGGCGGAGTTCGTGACCAAGGAAAACCAAGAGTTTTCCCGCTACTGACGGGTTGCTGGAGCAGCTTCCGCCATGAACGATCAGAGCAACCTCCCCTTCACGTCGCCCGACCGCGAGCGGTATTTTGACGATTACGAGCAAGGCGCGGTTCATGTCCTTGGTACGGTGACGGCGGATGAAGACGAGATGCTGGCCTTCGCGGAACTTTACGATCCGCAAGACATCCACGTCAGTCCGGAAGAGGCCGCGAAGGGCCCCTTCGGCGCCATCATCGCCAGCGGCTGGTACACCTCGGGCCTGATGATGCGGCTCTATGCCCGGCGCTATCTTTCCAACGTTTCCAGCCTGTCCTCTCCCGGCCTCACGGATTTGAAATGGCCCGCCCCGGTTTATGCCGGCGATGAGTTGACGGTTCGGGTCACCATCGAGAGCACCCGGCGATCCAAATCGGACCCGTCCCGGGGGATCGTTCAATCAGCTGTTGAGATGACAAACCGGGACGGCACCGTTGTCATGACCGTCACGGGCGTGAACTTCATCGCATGCCGGACCTCGTGATGCGCCCAGCCCGGCCGGAGGACGCGGACCGGCTGCGTGCCTGGGACGAAAAGCCTCATATCATGGAGATTATGGGTGAGAATGAAGGCGACGAGCACGAGAACTGGGGCCGGAAGCTTGCCCGACATCAACCCTGGCGGTGGCGGTTCATCGCCGAGGTGGAAGGCAATCCCATCGGTATCGTCCAGATCATCGATCCGGCAGAGGAAGAGCCCCGGTATTGGGGAGAAGTCGAAATCAACCTCCGGGCCATCGATATCTGGATCGGCGAGGAAGAATACATCGGTCGAGGTTTCGGAACGGCAATGATGGCGTTTGCGCTCGCCCACTGTTTCGACAAGACCGACGTCACGGCGGTTCTCATCGACCCGCTGGCCTCGAACATGAATGCCCGGCGGTTCTATGAGAAAATGGGATTTGAGCGAGTGGGCCCCCGCCGTTTCGGCAAAGACGATTGCATGGTCTATCGACTCCACAGGGAGAGATGGCGCACCATGTCACCAAAGCCCCAGACGGATGTCATAACATGACCGACAATCTGCCCATCATTGCTCTGTCCACCGGCGATCCGGCCGGCATCGGCCCTGAGATATGTCTGAAGGCCGCGATGGCGCCCGAGGTCCGCCAAGCGTGCCGGCCGGTGCTGTTCGGAGATTTGAGCGCCATCCAGGCCCATATTAACGGCGGCGGTCTCGACTGCACGATCACGGGCTATGGCCATGTGGACAGTGTCGATTGGGCCGCCGGGACGGTGCCCGTCGTTGCACTCGATCATTTCGGCAATCAGCCGGTGGCGCTCGGCGAAATCAACGCCGACAACGGCCGAGCCCAGTTCGATAGCGGCGTGCGGGCCGTCAGGGTGGCGCTCGCCGGGAAGGTTGCAGCCGTGGTCGCGGCGCCGAACACCAAATCCTCCGTCAACCTCGCCGGCATCGAGTACGAGGGATACGCGTCGCTGATCTCGCAGGAACTCGGCACGCCGCCGGAAGATATCTTCCTGATGCTGTCCTTCGGCAAGACCAATATCGCCCACTGCACCCTGCACACCAGCGTCCGAAAGGCGCTGGAGTTGATTACGCGTCCGCGGGTCGAGGCGGTCATCCTCGCCGTTCACGACACCCTCGTCGCGAGGGGAGATACCGATCCATTGATCATGGTCTCCGGCGTCAATCCACACGCCAGCGAAGGCGGCCTGATGGGGGACGACGAGGCCGAGACCATCATCCCCGCCATCGAACGCCTCCGGGCCACGGGCATCCGCATCGAAGGCCCCGCACCCGCCGACCTGATGCTTCAGCGCGAAGACGTGGATGCTTTCGTGATGATGCTTCATGACCAGGGGCACGTTCCCGCGAAGTTACTGGCACGGCACGGTTCCGCGGGCGTCATCATCGGCACACCGGTCCGGTTCTCTTCCGTCGGTCATGGGACGGCGCTGGATATCGCCGGACAAGGCAAAGCCAACCCCGCCGCCATGATCGAGGCGGTCAGGTGGATGACCGGCTCGGCCTGATGCCCCGGCGGTGGGCGGAATTCGGCGCCGGGAACCGCATGAACAATTTCTGAACCGGCGCGGCCAAGCGGCCTTGGGCGCCGGCACGGCATTGGTTATGCTCTCCTGAAATCGAGATAACGAACGGGACGCGGTCTCATGCCGTTGGATCAAGATACCAGAACCCAACTGATCAATACGCTGGAGCGCTTCGTTCGCGAACGGCTCATCCCCCTTGAAGCGCAGGTCGAGGAAGAGGACGCGGTGCCCGAGGACGTGCAGGAGGAAATGAAGGCCATGGGCCTATACGGCCTATCGCTGCCGGAGGAGTATGGCGGCCTCGGTCTCGGCATGGTCGATGACGCCCTGGTCAACGTGATCTTCGGGAGGGCCACGCCCCCCTTCTCCACCGCCTTCGGGACCAATATCGGGATCGGCGCCCAGGGCATCGCCATGGACGGCACCGAAGAACAGAAACAGAAATACCTGCCGCCTATTGCCTCCGGTGAGATCATTGCGTCGTTTGCGCTCACCGAGCCGGGTTCCGGATCCGATGCCGGTTCACTGAAGACCTCGGCGCGCCGGGACGGGAACGACTACATCCTGAACGGCACCAAGCGTTTCATCACCCACGCGCCCCAGGCCGGTATCTTCACCGTGATGGCCCGCACGGATCCCGACACGCCGGGAGCCGCCGGTGTCTCCGCCTTCATCGTCGAGCGGGACTCCCCCGGCCTCAGCATCGGTAAGCCCGATGTCAAAATGGGTCAAAAGGGCACCCATACCGCCGACGTCATATTCGAGGATTGCCGGGTGCCCGCCGCCAATCGCATCGGCGAGGAAGGCCAGGGCTTCAAGACCGCCATGAAGGTCCTCGACCGGGGCCGGCTTCGGATTGCCGGCATGTCCGTCGGCGCCGCCGAGCGGCTGATCGAGGAGAGCGTCAACTACGCCAAGGAACGCGAGCAGTTCGGCCGCCCCATCGCGGATTTCCAACTTATCCAGGCCATGCTCGCCGACAGCCAGGCCGAGGCGTACGCCGCGCGCTGCATGTTGATGGACGCGGCACAACGCCGGGACGATGGCGGGGTGATTACTTTGGAGGCAGCGTGCGCCAAGATGTATTGCTCGGAAATGGTCGGCCGGGTTGCGGACCGGGCGGTGCAGATCTTCGGCGGCGCCGGCTACATTGCCGAATACCCCATCGAACGCTTCTATCGCGGCGTGCGGCTGTTCCGTATCTACGAGGGCACCACCCAAATCCAGCAGGTGATCATCGCCCGGGAGATGCTCAAAGACTAAGTGACCAGGATCGCGACGCTGACGGCGACCAGCATCCACAGAATGATCATCCGGAAGACCCGGCCCGGCAACAGCGCAAACATCTTCGAGCCCGCCCAGACGCCACACATACTGGGTAGGAAAAGGAGTGCGACTTTGATCACGGTCTCCTGGCTCACGGCGCCGGCAACTACCATATAGATCAGCACCAACCACCCCATTACCGATGTAATGATGGTGATATTCGCCCGGTGCCGTTCCGCATTATTGGGGAGCGACATCAGATACATGACATTGGCCGGACCACCGATGGCGGCGATGCCGTTAACCGACGCGCCGATGCTGCCGGCCAGGAAGGCGGGGATAGGACCGGCAGGCCCCCTATATGTCCATCCCCTGAGGCTGATGGTGGTGAGGAACAGCACGATCGCCGCAATGATGTTTTTGACGATCTCAGGATCCAGCGAGACCAGAATGAAGGTACCCACGGGGACGAACAGCACGGCAGCCAACGACATGGGCGCCATGGTCCGCCAATCGCATTGGCGGGCACCCCCGGGTATCACTTGCACCGACGCGACCGCCCCTATGCCAACCGTCGTTGCCACTGCTTCCACCGGACCCCAGAAAAGGGTCAACAGCGGCGTCATCACCAGCCCGGAACCGAATCCCGTATAGCCGCGAACAAAACCACCGACCACGATGACGGCAACAATGGCCGCGTTCTCGAGCGTAATCAGAGTGAGAACGGTCTCCATCAATCGTGGGGCTTTCCGAAACGCCAGGCCTTTTGCTCGGGGCGTGCATACCAGGCATGGGGAGGACCGGCGGTCTTGGGATCCATATGACGAGGCTCCCATTCCTCGGTCAGCACATCCATATCGCTGATCAGTTCCGCCAACCCGCCGGCGGGTGTCCAGAAGTACCAGGAATAGTTCGAGCCCAACGTGTGGCGAGTCGGCCCGATATGGCTTTGCCAGCCCCGGGATTCCACATGGCTGCCCCGGTGCATGATCTGATCAAAGTCACGAAACTCGAACGCCGCGTGCTGGAGGCCGTAATGGCCCTCGCCGAAATTCTCCAACAATAGATTGTGATGATCGGCCGACCCCGGGGCCCGCATGAAATAGCCGCCGTCGCCTATGCGGTCGGAGAGCTTGAAGCCCAGCCGGTCAATGTAGAACCGGGTCTGCGCCTCGGTATCGCCGGTCGAGAGGTAGACAACGTGATTGATGCGCTGCGGGGTCGCAAGTTCGGGGCGCGTACCATCTGCCTGACGGTTTGTCCGGGCGGCGGAACCGACCGTGTTGATTGCCGGATGAGTCAGTGTCCCGGCCTGCCGGCGGGTGACCATAAACCCGATCGCATTGCCGCCATCATCATTGGTTCGGAGAACTCCCGCCTCGTCGGCGACCTCGCGGTCCCTGCCGAGACCGTCGGCGATGGACCGCAGATCCGTCTCGGCCTCCACGCCCCAAATAACCTCCCGGCCGCAGGAGCCGTCGAAGAACGGCGAATAATGATAAAAGGCGGGAAGCGTCGGGTCATCGGCGTTGCGAAGCCGGACGACAGTTCCTTCGCCGGTGGCAAAGCTGCCATCGCCACGGTCGATCAGTCCCCAATCAATGAAGAACCGGGTGCAGGCCGCAAGGTCACCCACCCCATAGGTAATTTCTTCGACACCGACGATATTCACTTCGGACCCCCCGCCGGTGCTGGTTCTATGGTGCCGCCTCGGGGTGGTCAAACGCCGATTGATGCCGCTTAATAGGAAATATGGAGCGTGCTCCGAAATTTGCACCAGGGGAATCAAGATGGCCGAAATTCTTCAACAGGACACCGACGGCGACGTCGTCACCTTCACAATCAATAATGCCGGCGACGGCAATCGACTGTCGGATGAGGTGGTCATCGACCTGACGCGCCGCGTCAATGAGGTCTCGGGTGATGCCCGCGTGATCATCTTTCGGACCGCCGGCGACGATTTCTGTCTTGGGCGCGCGATGATGGGAAGAGGTGGCCAGGGCGGTCCTCCACCCGAAGCCCTCGACATGAAGGGTAACTTCGATGTGGTCTTCGATGCCTATGCGGCGTTCCGGGACTCACCGGCACCTGTGGTCTGTGTGGTGCAGGGCGGCGCCTACGGGCTTGGCTGTGCGTTGGCGGCCCTCGGCGACATCACAATCGCATCGGACAAGGCCGACTTCCAGGTCCCGGAGATGCAGCACAACATCATGCCGACCATGGTCATGTCGGCCTTGATCGACCGCCTGCCCCGCAAAGCCTCCATGTATCTGACCTACAGCACCGACAGGATCGATGTGGCGACCGCACAGGCTTTCGGCATCGTCCAGAAAATCGTCCCACATGCCGAGCTCGACGATGCGGTCGACGCGCTTATTGCCCAGATGAAATCGGAACCCATCGTCGCGGTCCACGCTGTCAAGGAATTCGCGTCAAACGCCTATGGGCGGGATATGGCTTCCGCCGTGGCATTCGCAAAGAACATCCATGCGGTCATCAACTCTTCATCGAAGATGCGGGAGTAGATTTAGGCTCGATGCCCCTTTGATATTGGGACCGATGACGATGACCGCCGGATGCGCTAGTCCGATTTGCGCTCGCCGTGGACCGGGGTCGTCACATACTCGCCAAGGGCAACCACGTCCAGGACATAGGGTTTTCCGGACCGGACCGCCTCCAGGCCACGCTCGATAGCAGCCGCCAAATCGGCGATGTCCTCGATCGGGCCGTCGCCCTCCAGACCCTGCGCCCGGGCAAGGGCCGCGAGGTCCGGCGGCGGGTCGTCGATCCTCTGGCCGATCCAGCGGTTTTCCGGCGGCCGCTCCCGCTTCTTCGCGACATTCTCCTGATGCATCTCGTCGTTGAAATAGGAGCGGTTGTTGTCGACAATGATCAGCACCGGAATTTCCATATGCGCCGCCGTCCACAAGGCGTTTACCCCCATCAGGTAATCACCGTCTCCCATGATGGAGACGGGCAGGCTGTCCGATCCCTTTTCCTTGAGTGCAAGAGCTGCCCCGATGGCGACACCGGGTCCGGCACCCAAACCGCCGCCACCGATATTGCCCATATAGGCCAGCGGGTGATCGGCGTGGATGGCATCCGGCGGCCAACCGATCGGTAACGTGGTCACCGATATTTTCCGACCGTCGGCGACGCTGCGCCAAACGGCGGCAAACTCACGGATGCCGATGGGGCCCGAACTTGGTATGTCCGCCAGCGGCGGTTTTTCGATCGCCGGCGGCTGTGCCTGCTTGGCGCCCCGCACCCGGGGCAACAACGCATCGACCGCCACCTCGGGCGTTGTCGGGATGCTGATGTCGACGGCCGGCAACGCTTGGTAGTCCATGGACCAGCCGCGATGGAGATGAAAATCGACACTGGCGCTGATCACCTTTGGCCGGACGTCTTCCCGCCAGACATTGCGGAGCGTACCGCCAAGATCGTTCCAGTCGAGACTCAAAACCACGTCCGCGGCTTCGTGGGCCTCCCGCGCCGCAGGGGTCGGGAAGAAATTGGTGGTCGCCACGTGCAGCGGATGTTCGGTCGGAAAGGCGCTTGGGGTCCAGCTGCTGGTAAGCACCCGCGCGCCGACCGCCTCGGCGAGTTCGATCCGTTTTTCCCAATCCGCCTGCCTTCGGGACGAACGGCCAGCGAGAATGAGGGGAGATTCGGCGGCGCGCAGCAACTCCGCCGCGGCCGCGAGAGCGTCTTCGGGCGCGCCGGGAGGCGGTGGCGGCGCAAATCGCGAAACGTCCTCCAGCTCGGGCCAAGCCTCAAGGGCCATTTCCTGTACCGCCGCATCGAGGTTGATGTAGACCGGCCCACAGGGGGGCGTCATGGCAATCTGAGCACCGCGCCGGATCGCGTCGACCGCGGCCATCGGCGAGCCGGGCTGGTCATCCCATTTGGTGTAGTTACGGACCAATGCTCCCTGGTCGGCCGCGGTATGGATCCAGTCGATATAGGGCCGGCGGATGGCTGCATCAACCGGCCCGGTCGCGCCAAGAATGACCATGGGCAATCGGTCGCACCATGCGTTGAAGATGCTCATGGATGCGTGCATAAGCCCGACGTTTGAGTGGACGATGACCGCCAATGGCTGCTCCGCGATCCGGGCATAGCCATGGGCAATGGAGACCGCATGCTCCTCGTGCAGAACCAACGCCATTTCCGGCGTGGCGTTGCCGAGGAAATTCACGATTGAGTCGTGCAGTCCGCGGTAGCTGGCACCGGGGTTCAGACACACATACGGGAATTCCTGCTCGCGCAGGGCCGACGCGATGAGGTCGCTTCCGAAGATGGGTTTATTGAGTAGTGACGGGTCAATTCCCGACGGGCTTTTCTTGTCCAATGGGCTCTCTCCCCTAAGACTGAGCATGATCATACTGCGCCCGCCCGGCACGGACGAGCACATTTGCGTCGAAAATCCTTCCCTTGCGTTTTAAAGGCACGCGGGCGACAACCCCCCCCTGAGACAGAGGAACAAACCGACATGAGCCGAGATGCGACCCGACCGGTTACGACCCGCCTGCTCGAGTATATCCGCCGGGTCTCGCTTCGCGAGAGCGAGCACGTGCGTGCCGTTCGGGAAGCGACGGGGAAGCTGCGCGAACGGGGCTGGGCGTGCGCTCCCGAACAGGGACAACTTTTGGCCCTGATATGCCGGATGACTCAAGCCAAACGGGTGCTCGAGGTCGGTACCTTCACCGGATACGCTACACTTTGGATGGCCGAGGCCCTCCCCGATGACGGTACGATCCTGACCATCGATATGGTGGACGAATACGTCGATGTGGGCCGCCCCCACTGGGAAGCGGCCGGGGTCGGCAAAAAGATCGACGTTCGAATGGGCCCGGCGAAGGATGTGCTCCACGCATTGATTGATGAAGGTACGGCGGGCACATTCGACGTCGCCTACATCGATGCAAATAAGAAAGACTACGACGCTTATTTCGAAGCCGGCCTGACGCTTGTTCGGGACGCCGGGGTCATCGTCTTGGACAATATGCTGTGGGGTGGGGCCGTCCTCGATCCAGACGATGATCGAATTTCGACCACGGCGCTGAAGGCCCTCAATGACAAGCTGGGCAAGGACGAACGGATTTCGGTCAGCATGCTGCCCCTCGACGACGGCCTGACCGTGTGTGTCAAGCGGCCGCAATAGGCTTTAGGAGAGGAGGTTGAACACCTCGTCTCCCAGTTCTTCGCGGACCTCATCGTAGATCGGCGCCACGGCGTCGCGGAATGCCTGGCGTTCCTCATCGGATAGCCGAATAACCTCTCCGCCGGCCTCTTCGATTTTTTTCTTGGCCAGCAACTCCTCTTCTACCGCCAACTTACGCTGGAACGGGATGGCTTCGGCCACGGCGGCATGAAACGCGGTCCTGATGTCATCGGGCAGTCCGTCAACCGCGTCTCTATTGGCGAATAAACCCCGCGACAAATAGAAATGGGAAGATTCCGTGTGATACGGATGGAATTCGGGCACGCCGTAGGTCACCGTGTTGGCGAACGGGTTTTCCTGTGCATCCAGGGTGCCGTTGACGACACCCTCAATGGCCTCGGTCAGATCTATGCGGAGCGGCTCCGCACCGAGCAACTCGAATGTCCTGGCATGTATCATGCTGGGCAAAACACGAATTTTCATTCCGGCCATGTCCCGAGGCGTTCGAATGCGGTGAAGCCGGTTGGAGATGTGCCGAAACCCGTTCTCGAAATACCCCATGACGCGATAGGAAATCCGCTCCTCGGTCTTGCGCGTCAGGTAGGCGCCCAACTCACCGTCCATCGCGGCCCGGGCTTCTTCATTCGTGCCGAACAGGAACGGAAGATCCGCAAACCCCAACTCCGGAACCCGATCCGTCAGATAGCTCGTCGACTGATACACCATGGTCAGAATTCCATGCTCGGCCAACCACAGGGTGTCCTTGCCGAGATACCCGAGATCCATGATGTTCCACACGTATTTGACTTCTACGTCGCCGGGAAACTGCTGCTCCAGCTTTTCGCCAATGAATTTCAGACCACGGGAATGTGTGGTGGTCGGCGGACCATAGCCGCCGAAACGAAGTTGAATGGGGTCCGTCACGATGGAGTTCGCCTAGTCGGTCGTAAAAGCCGGATGCAGAACGGTATCGCCGGGCCGAATGCCGAGGCGCGCGGCGGTGCCGCCGTTGACCTCCAGGACGGCTTGCACATCGCCGTCCGATGAGATTGCCGCCAGGGACCGGGGCACCGTCCGCTCGGCGATATTGACGATCCGGCCGTCGGCGCCGACGAACAGCATGTCCAGCGGGATATAGGTGTTTTTCATCCACATGGTGATACGCTGGGGAACCTTGTAGTCGAACAGCATACCGGCATCGGGAGCGAGCTTTCGCCGGAACATCAGGCCGCGTGCGTGTTGTCGGGGCGTTACGGCCATCTCAACGTCAAATGGAAAGCGGCCCTTCGCGGTGACGATCGTCAATTTCGATTTCGCAAAGGTTTCTGCCTGCGACGCCTTCTGGCCGGACGCGACCGCCAAAACGGCGCCAATCGCCAGAAGAAAACCCCTGCGTGAGAGCATCAAGCCCGCATCCTTTTATTTCGGTCCACGGCCGAAATGGTTGGTGTAGTCCGGCGGATCGGCAAACGGCACGGCACTATCCAGGAATATATCGATCCCCGGTCTGACTTCTTTCACGTCGTCCAAGCTGCCAAGCTTAACGCTTTTGATGGCCGCGTTTCCCGTGCTCTGGCCGAACAATTGAGAGCCGCAATCGGCACAAAACCATTTGATCATTGTGTTTCCGCTGTCGGCGGTGTGCCGAAAGGTCTTTGGTTCACCCTTCACCACCACCAAATCATCGACATTGAAGAACACGTTGGTCGCAAACTGCGATCCTGTGGCCCGGCGGCAATCAACACAATGACAGTTGGCCGCCCGGAGCGGTTCACCATCGGCATCGTACCTGATCGCGCCGCACAGGCAACCGCCGGTATAATTCGCCATTCCTCATTCTCCCGCCTGAAGTTCAGATTGCGCAAAAATTAACATGTGCCGCCCGTTGCGCAATCGCGATTAGGGTCTGTACTCCCAATTAGGGGATTTTCCTTTTTGCACCCTCTCACCCTGCCCCTCTCCCCCGGGAAGGGGGCGGGGACCTTGTGCCGCGCCGCCCTCATCGCCGCAACACTCCTATGGCGGCTCAATTGAAGCCGGACCCTAGCTCACCTATGTGCTCGTTGTTCGCATATGGCCGCCGCCTTCATTTGCGAGGCTTCCCGGCATTTGTGAGGCTCCCCGGCTTGACCGCCCATGAATTCAACATTCCCCGGCATACGGCCGAGTTCGATGGATTTGCGTTCTCCTAGCGTCACACGTCCGAAATATAGCACTTGAACCAACCTGACGCCGTTTGCATAGTGGCGTTGGTCACTGGGGGGAGCCATCCCGGCTGAGAGGTCTCGTATCGAGACGACCCCAGAACCTGAACCGGTTAGCACCGGCGGAGGGACAAGCTGACCCGTGCCTACGAACGGAACCCTAAGCCAAACCTTAAACGCTCCCTCGATTGAGGTGAGCAATGCGCGATTCGCGTATGGCTCTCGCCCGCTTTTCGACGGCTTGAACCTTGTTCTCGAAGCCGGCCGGTGGACCTGCGTACTCGGCCCCAGCGGGGTCGGCAAATCAAGCCTGCTGCGGATGATCGCCGGACTACTGTCCGACGGGGACGACACAGCGGTACGATGCGGTGACGGCTCGGTCACGGTCGGCCAGGTGGCCTACATGGCGCAACGCGACTTCCTGCTGCCCTGGCTGAACGTTGTCGACAACACCACGCTCGGGGCCCGATTGCGGGGTGAGGCGGTTGACCTGGACCGGGCCAACGCATTGCTCGAAGCGGCGGGCGTCGGCGAGGCCGGGAACGCGATGCCGGATGAACTCTCCGGCGGCATGCGTCAGCGGGTCGCGCTGGTACGGACCCTAATGGAGGACCGGCCCATCGTCCTGATGGACGAACCGTTCTCCGCGTTGGATGCGATCACCCGCCTGAAGCTTCAGGACCTGGCGGTCCGGCTGCTGGCCGATCGTACCGTGTTGTTGGTAACACACGATCCCCTCGAGGCGCTTCGCCTCGGCGACCGCATTTTCGTGATGAATGGATCACCGGCCGGCTTGGGATCCCCGCTGGAGCCCACAGGCCGCCCCCCACGGGAAGCCGGCGCGCCGGATGTCCTGAGCGGGCAGGCCCGTCTACTTCGGGAGTTGGCGGAGAGCGGCAAATGAGTTTGTCTTATCTGCGCCCCATCATCATCGGTGCCGGATTAGTTGCGATCTGGCAGGCGATTGTCTCGTTCACCGGTGCCCCCTCCTTTATTTTGCCGGCACCCTACTCGGTACTTCTTGCCATTGTCGAGGACGCCGGGCTCCTGGCCGGCCACGCCGGCGTCACCTTCATTGAAATCGCTCTAGGCCTCCTATTGGGCGTGTTGCTCGGCGCGGCCAGCGGCATCACCATGAGTTTCTTTGTGCCCGTCCGGCGCTGGCTGTTCCCGGTGCTGGTCGTCAGCCAAGCGATTCCCGTCTTCGCCCTTGCCCCGATCCTGGTGCTGTGGCTCGGCTTCGGGATCGGCTCCAAAGTGGCGATGGCAACTCTGATTATCTTCTTCCCGGTTACGGCTGCGCTCTATGACGGGCTGCGCCGAACCGAGCCCGGCCTGCTCGACATGGCGCGGACCATGGACGCCAGCCGCTTCGCCATCCTGCGCCACGTGCGGCTGCCCATGGCCATGCCGGCCTTCGCCTCCGGCATTCGAATTGCCGCTGCCGTCGCGCCCATCGGTGCGGTTGTCGGCGAATGGGTCGGCGCCTCATCCGGTCTGGGCGCCCTGATGATCCATGCCAATGCCCGATCCGAAACCGATACCATGTTCGCGGCGCTTTTCGTCCTCGCGGTTATGGCAGTCACCCTTTACTTCGCCGTCGACCTCGTCCTCCGACGGCTTATCACATGGCAACCTGAAACCTACTCCAGTGACGATTAAGGAAACCAACCAATGAAAATGCTCGCTGCTTCGCTTTTCGCCCTGCTCACCCTTGTCGCGCCGCCGGCCACCGCGGCGGACAAGCTGACTCTGCTCCTCGATTGGTTCGTGAACCCCGACCACGCCCCGCTCATCGTGGCCAAGGAAAAAGGCTACTTCGCCGCCCAAAATCTCGATGTCGAGATGGTCGAGCCTGCCGATCCCTCTCTGCCGCCAAAACTGGTGGCGGCGGGCAAAGCGGACCTGGCGGTTTCGTATCAACCTCAACTGCACGTCCAAATCGACCAGGGTCTGCCGCTGATACGAATCGGGACCCTGGTCAGCACGCCCCTCAACTCTCTCGTCGTCCTGCGGGATGGTCCGATTAAGGCGATACCGGATTTGAAAGGCAAGAAAGTCGGATTTTCGGTCGGCGGGTTCGAAGATGCCTTGCTGGCCCAGATGCTCAAACCCCACGGCCTGACGCTCAAGGACATCACCCTAATCAACGTCAACTTTTCGCTCTCGCCGTCGATCCTGTCGGGAAAAGTCGACGCGGTGATCGGCGCCTTCCGGAACTTCGAACTCAATCAGATGGACATCGAGGGCCGCCCTGGCCGCGCCTTTTTCCCTGAGGAGGAAGGGGTCCCCGTCTACGACGAACTGATCGTGGTCGCCAACAAATCCAAGGCCACGGATGACCGCTACCGCCGTTTCATGCGCGCGGTCGAGCAGGGCATCCAATTCTTGATCAACCGCCCCGACGAATCGTGGAAATTGTTCATCGGCACGAACAAAAAACTGGACGACGAACTCAACCGGCGGGCGTGGCGGGATACGCTGCCCCGATTTGATCTGCGGCCGGCGGCTGTCGAAATCGGACGCTACGAACGGTTCGCCCGATTTCTGAAGGATCAGGGCCTGATCAAATCAGTGCGGCCAATTCAAGAATACGCGATTGAGCTCAGGTAGGCTTGAGCACCGGCTCCCATTGTCTTATCCCCACAGAACCGCTAATTTTTTGTGCTTCTGGGCGGCTGAACCTCTTTTGGCCGCCCAAATTAATACAGAGACGGAAGCAGGGGCTTAACGTGATCCGATCGATTGGACTGGCGGTGGTGCTGTTTGCACTTTGGCTGTTGCTATCTGGGCATTTTGAACCGCTCCTGATCGGACTTGGCCTCGGATCATGCGTCTTGGTGGTCTATATCACCCACCGGATGAATGTGATCGATCACGAGGGTTTCCCTATTCACCTCGGCTTTACGGCCCCGACTTATTGGCTGTGGTTGGGCTGGGAGATCGTAAAGGCCAATGTGGACGTTGTCCGGATCATCCTCACCCCCTCCCTGCCCATCAGCCCGACGATGTTCCGGGTCAAGGCGTCCCAACAAACAGAACTCGGGCATGTGGTGTATGCGAACTCCATCACCCTGACGCCCGGCACGGTGACCGTCGACATCATCGATGACGAATTCGAGGTTCACGCGCTTACGTCGGGCGCCGCCGATGAACTGCAAGGCGGCCTCATGGACCGCATGGCGAGCCGTGTGGATAGCAACGGTGAAAACGGCGCACCGGAGGCAAAGACCTGATGTTTACCGCCGCCGCCGTTGCCATTCTCGTCACCATGGTCATGGCGATCATCCGGGCCACCAAGGGTCCGACCTTCTATGACCGGGTTGTCGCGGTGAACATGTTCGGCACCAAGTCGCTGCTGCTGATCGCGGTGCTTGGTTTTCTGATCGAGCGGCCGGAATTTCTCGATATTGCCCTGGTCTACGCGCTGATCAATTTCATCGGCGTCATTGCGGTGATGAAGTTCTTTCGCTACAGCCATCTCGGCATGCCCCATGCCGGCGACGATTTGGGGGACCTGTAATGGCCGCCGATATTGCGAGCTGGATATTCATCCTCGCCGGCAGCTTCCTGGTTATCGTCGGCGGCATTGGGATTCTACGATTGCCCGACGTTTATACCCGCATGCACGCCGCCGGGGTCACCGATACGCTCGCCACCTTCCTGCTGGTCATCGGCATGGCGTTCCAGGCCGGATTTACCTTGGTCACGGCGAAGCTGCTGCTGATCGTCGTCTTCACGTTTTTCGCCAGTCCGACCGCGTCCCACGCATTGGCCCAGGCGGCCATGGCGTCGGGGATCAAACCTCAACTTGCCGAGGACCGGCGCCCAAAGGACGGTAAGAGCCTGGATGACAGGGGCGCCGAATGAACCCCACGGATATTTTCATCGACATCTTCCTGCTGCTCCTGATGGCCGCCGTCGCCATCGCCATTGTCCGGTCCCATCTGATGTTTGCGGTGGTCATGCTGAGCGGCATCTTCTCATTGCTGGCGGCGGTGGTGTACGTGCACCTTACGGCGGTGGACGTCGCGTTTACCGAGGCCGCCGTCGGTGCCGGCGTATCGACGCTGCTGTTCCTGGCGACACTGGCACTCACCCACGTCAATGTGGAGGAAAAGCACAAGCCGGTGCGCTTGGGGCCGCTGGTCATCGTGGTCGCCACCGGGGCCATGTTGATTTGGGGAACGTTGGACATGCCGCACTACGGCGACCCCGAAGCGCCGGCAAACAAGCATGTGGCGCCCCGCTACATCCAGGATTCACCCAAGGAAACGGGTCTGCCCAATATGGTGACCTCCGTGCTGGCCAGCTATCGCGGCTACGACACGCTGGGCGAGGTGGTGGTGATTTTCACCGCCGGTATCGGGGTACTGATCATTCTCGGCCGCGGCCGGCGGCGCTGGCGCCCCGGCGTCAAAGACGAAAAAGGCGACAATGTGGAGGAGGAACGCGCATGAACCGCCATTCCATCCTCCGCGTCGTCGCGAAGCTCATGATTCCCTACATCCTGCTCTTCGCGCTGTATGTTCAATTCCACGGTGACTTCGGACCCGGTGGCGGGTTCCAGGCCGGCGTCATCTTTGCCGCGGCATTCATACTCTATGCGTTGATATTCGGAATTGAGAACGGCCGAAAGGTCATGCCGGCGAGGATCAACAGGATCGTGATGGCCGGCGGCGTCCTACTCTACGCCTTCGTGGGTCTCGCGGGGATTTTCCTCGGCAGCGAATTCCTCGACTACAACGTCCTCGGGCCGACACCGGTTGCCGGGCAGCACTACGGCATTCTTCTCGTCGAACTCGGCGTCGGATTGACCGTTTCTTCGACCATGATTGCCATCTTCTATGTCTTCGCCGGACAGGATATCTGAACCATGGAGGCGGTAATCGGCCTGTTCAACTATTGGATCGTCATCGTCCTGATGATGGCCGGCTTCTATATCGTCATCGCCCAGGAAAACATGATCAAAAAGATGATCGGCTTGAGCATCTTCCAGGTCGCCGTCTTCGTCTTCTACATCTCGATGAGCAATGTGTTCGGCGGTACCGCGCCGATCGTCGCCGAAGGATTCACCCGCTACTCCAATCCCCTGCCCCACGTATTGATCCTGACCGCCATCGTCGTCGGCGTTGCGACAACGGCGCTTGGGCTCGCTCTTATTGTCCGCATTAAAGAGGAATTCGGCACCATCGAAGATGACCGAATCCGGGATATGGAAGAACATGGAGAGGAGAGCGAGGCATGATCTCAGCCAACCTCCCGATCCTCCATGTGATCATCCCGCTGATCGGCGCGCCGCTCAGTCTGATGTTTCGCCGCTCACCCACCGGCGCCTGGCTCCTGGCTCTGATCATCAGCTGGTTCACGTTGGCCGACTCGCTCGCCCTCCTCTTGATCGTCTCCGGGGGAGAGGTCGTCAGTTACGATATCGGGAACTGGGCGGCGCCTTGGGGCATCGAGTACCGGGTCGATATTCTCGCCGCTTATTTGATCGTCATCGTTTCGGGCATCGGCGCGGTAACCATGCTGTACGCGCGTCAGAGCGTGGAGGCGGAGATTCCTCGAGACCGCATCTACCTTTTCTATACGATGTACCTGCTGACCTTGTCGGGCCTGCTGGGAATCGCGACGACGGGTGATGCGTTTAATTTGTTTGTCTTCCTGGAGATTTCTTCGCTTTCCACCTATGTGATGGTGAGCCTGGGAGCCGAACGGCGCGCGTTGACCGCCGCGTTCCGCTATCTCGTCCTCGGCACCGTCGGCGCAACCTTTTACGTCATCGGCGTCGGTCTGATGTATCAGATGACCGGGACCCTCAACATGGCCGACTTGGCGAACCGGCTGCCCGAAGTTGCGGAGACCCGGACCATCCTGGCCGCCGTCGCCTTCCTGACAGTGGGTATCGGGCTGAAACTCGGCCTGTTCCCGGTCCATGTCTGGCTGCCAAACGCCTACACCTACGCCCCATCGGTGGTCACGGCCTTCCTGGCCGCGACAGCCACCAAAGTCGCCGTCTATGTCCTGGTTCGCATTTACTACACGCTGTTTAAAGGCGGCATCTTCGAGACGTTGCCCGTCGATGAGATTTTGCTGGCACTCAGTCTCGTCGCCGTCATCGCCATGTCGGCAGTCGCCATCTTCCAGACCAACGTCAAGCGGTTGCTCGCCTATTCCAGCGTCGCCCAGATCGGCTACATGCTGATCGGTATCAGCCTGGTCACCATCACGGGTCTGACAGCCGGGATACTTCATCTGTTCAACCATGCGCTGATGAAGGGCGCTCTGTTCTTGGCTTTGGGGTGCGTATTCTTCCGCATCCGTTCGGTGAACGTCGATGACATGGCGGGCCTCGGAAAAGTCATGCCCTGGACCATGGCTGCGTTCGTCACCGGCGGTCTCAGCCTGATCGGTATCCCGCTTACCGTCGGCTTTGTCAGCAAATGGTATCTGATCCTTGCCTCACTGGAAAAAGAATGGTGGCCCCTGGCTGCTGTCATATTGTTCAGTTCCCTGCTGGCGGTCATTTACATGTGGCGGGTCATCGAGGTCGCCTATTTTCGCGAGCGACCGGCGGGAGCCGCGACCATCAGCGAAGCGCCATTGGCGATGCTGGTACCCATGTGGGTGTTGGTCGGCGCAAATGTATATTTTGGCATCGACACGGATTTAACCGTTGGCACGGCGCGCGCCGCAGCCACGTTTTTGATGGGAGGGTAAGTTGGTCGGAGAAGCCGCGTGACGCCCGAAACCCTCTCGCAACTGGCCATCGCCGTGCCGTTGATCGGTTCGGTATTCATCCTGCTCGCCGGGAAGTGGCCGAATTTGCGGGAGACGGTCACGTTGACGACCGCGGTGATCATGTTCATCACCGTCGCTTCCATTACGCCTTCCGTCCTGGCTGGGGCGCGGCCCGATGTGGTGCTGTGGGAAATCTTCCCGGGCCTCGGCATTCGGCTGACCGTCGAGCCATTGGGGATGCTGTTCGGGTTGATCGCGTCCGGCCTGTGGATCGTCAATTCGGTCTATTCCATCGGCTACATGCGGGGAAATCAGGAAGCTCACCAAACCCGTTTCTATTTCTTCTTCGCCATCGCGTTGTCGAGCGCCGCCGGCGTGGCTTTCTCCGGCAACATGCTGACCCTATTCATCTTCTACGAGGTCCTGACGCTGTCGACCTATCCGCTGGTCACACACCATGGCGACCCGGCGACCATGCGGTCGGGGCGGACCTACGTGGGCATTTTGCTGTCGACGTCCATCGGCTTGCTGCTGTTGGGCATGATCTGGACCTGGCAGCTGACCGGAACCCTGGATTTCAAACAGGGCGGCATCCTGGAGGGCAAGGTGGAGGGGGTCATGGTGGCCGTCCTGCTGGCGCTCTACATGTTCGGCATCGGCAAGGCGGCCCTGATGCCGGTTCACCGCTGGCTGCCGGCGGCGATGGTCGCGCCGACCCCGGTGAGTGCGTTGCTGCATGCGGTGGCCGTGGTGAAGGCCGGCGTCTTCACCGTACTCAAGGTCGTGGTCTACATATTCGGCTATGAATTCCTCACCGAAACCAGCGCGTCCGATTGGTTGATGATCGCGGCCGCCGGTACGCTTCTCTTTTCGTCGATTGTCGCCATGCGCAAGGACAACCTGAAGGCGCGGCTCGCCTATTCGACCGTGAGCCAGTTGTCCTATATCGTTCTCGGCGCCGCGCTGGCAACGGCCGCCAGCATCGTCGGCGGCGGCATGCATCTCGCCATGCACGCCATGGGCAAGATCACCCTCTTTTTCTGCGCAGGCGCCATCTACACCGCCGCGCACAAAACCGAAATCAGCCAGCTCAACGGGATCGGGCGGACAATGCCGATCACCATGGGCGCATTTGCTGTGGCGTCCCTCAGCATCATTGGCATTCCGCCGCTCGGCGGCACGTGGAGCAAGTTCCATCTGATGATGGGTGCGGCCGAGGCCGATCAGATCATCTATGTGGCCGTCTTCATGCTCTCTTCGCTGTTGAGCGCCGCCTACCTGGTGCCGGTCATCACCCGGGCATTCCTGCGCCCCCCCGACACCAAGTCGGTGGGCGCCGCGGCAACAGCAGAGGCTGGTATTCAGGAAGCGCCCCTGCCCTGCCTGATCGCCATTTGCACAACGGCGGCAGGCGCCTTCGCGCTGTTCTTTTACGCCGGCGACATCGCCGCGCTTCTCGAACCCATCACGGCCAACTAGCGGAGCGGCATCGACCGTGGACGACCATATGTTCCATCATCCGGACCGCAAGGCCGAGGGCGAGAAGCCCAACTGGATCGACTATCCCAAGAATGTGCGCAAGATTTTCTGGGCGCTGGTGGTGGTCTGCGCCGCCTTGCTGTCGCTCGACCTGTTTCTCCACAAGCATGACAAATTCGGCTTCGAAAGTCTGTTCGGATTTTTCGGGTTCTATGGTTTCGGGCTACCGTTCCTGCTGGTGCTGTCATCCAAGAAATTGCGCAAGATCCTGATGCGGGATGAGGATTACTATGATCGCTAGCATCCCGCCCGGACTGATCATGATCATCGGCGCCATCCTGGTGCCGTTCCTGCCCTCGCGGGTACGCGGGGCCTACATGCTGGCGCTGCCGCTGATCGGGATATGGCAGCTGTTCTCTTTGGACCCCGGCAGCTACGGCCACATGAGCCTGTTCGGCTTCGACCTGGTCCATGTCCGGATCGACAAGCTGAGCATCATCTTCGGCACCATTTTCTACATCGCGGCAATCCTCGGTATCATCTATGCCCTCCACAATGATGACCGGACGGAACAGACCGCCTCCCTCGCCTACATGGGCGCGGCCATCGGCGCCACCTTCGCCGGGGACCTGATCACGCTCTTCGTCTACTGGGAGCTGACGGCGGTCACATCGGTATTCATCGTTTGGGCCGGAAAATCGGAACGCTCCTACCAAGCCGGTATGCGCTACCTGATTATCCAGGTGCTTTCGGGCGTGCTGCTGGCCGCCGGCGCGGTGGTACTGGCTAAGGAGACCGGCTCAATCGCTTTCAACTTCATTGGGATCGAGAGCTTGGGCGGCTGGCTGATCCTGGCGGCCTTCGGCATCAAGTGCGCCTTCCCGCTGTTTCACAACTGGCTTCAGGACTCGTATCCCGAGGCGTCGCCCACGGGCACGGTATTTCTTTCCGCGTTCACCACCAAACTCGCCGTCTATGCATTGGCGCGGGGTTACCCCGGCACCGATATGCTGATCTGGATTGGCATCGTCATGACCGCGTGGCCGATCTTCTATGCCATAATCGAGAACGATCTCCGCCGGGCGCTGGCCTACAGCCTTAACAACCAGCTGGGCTTCATGGTCGCCGGCGTCGGCATCGGCACCGAGCTCGCCATCAACGGCGCCGCGAGCCACGCCTTCGCCCACATCCTCTATAAGGCGCTGCTGCTCATGAGCATGGGGGCCGTGCTTCACCGGACGGGGACCGCCAAGGGATCGGAACTCGGTGGGCTCTACCGGACCATGCCCTGGACGACCGGGTTCTGCGTCGTCGGCGCGGCGTCGGCGTCGGCCTTTCCGCTGGTCTCGGGGTTCGTCACCAAGACCATGATCCTGACCGCGGCCGCCGCCGAGGGGCATCTCGTTCCCTACCTCGTCCTCCTGTTCTCGTCCGCCGCCGTGTTCTACCATTCGGGCATCAAGATTCCGTTCTTCGCCTTCTTCGCCCAAGATTCCGGCAAACGGCCCGAGGAAGCGCCGCCCAACATGCTGGTCGCCATGGGGCTTGCCGCCGCGCTCTGCGTCGGCATCGGCGTCTATCCCGATCCCCTCTACGCCATGCTGCCGTTCCCGGTCACCTATGTGCCGTACACCACCGAACACGTCATCAGCGATTTGCAGCTGCTGGCGTTCTCGGCGCTGGCCTTCGCTGTCCTTCAGCGCACCGGCCTTTATCCGCCGGAGCTGCGCTCGACCGTTTTGGATTTCGACTGGGTCTACCGGCGGTTGGGACGCGATTGGGCGGTATTCCTCGCCGAGCGGACCAGCAACGCGCTCAAGACCATCTACGCGGATTTCGGCGGCATGCTGAACCGGATCATCGATGCCGTCTTCCACTATCACGGACCGAAGGGGCTGCTGGCCCGGACCCAGGAGATCGGCCAGGCGACGCTGGTGATCACCGTGGTTCTGGCGATCTTCCTGACTGCCTTTTACCTATAGAGGCGCGGCCGCCGCCGCACACTGTCGGCGAAGTCGTGCACGCCCTCGGGCAGGAGCATGTTGGCTTTGATATCCGGCCGACCGCCGGACCACGCCCGGTAGATGGAGGGCTCGATGGGACCCGCTTCTTCGGCGACGAAGACTTCGAATCCCTCATAAAGCACTCTTCCTGCGAAGAGATCATCGAGATGATGGTTCGCTTTGCTACATGGACCGGTTCAACCGATGGAACGATACCATCGGCATCGAGCTCAAAGAGGTCCCAGTGGCCCACGGGGAGCAACAGGCCTCCAAGCATGGCTGGACGGTGGGGAAGCACGCCAGGGAATAGCCGGCCTAGTAGAACGTCTCGCCGCCGTCGATGATCATGATCTGGCCGGTCATGTGGTCGCTGGCCGATGACGCGAGAAACACGGCGCCGCCGACGACATTCTCACCCCGCACATGATCCCGGAGCGCCCGGCCGCCCAGCACCTGCGCGCCGCGTTCGGTGCCGGTCCCGGGCTCTCCTTCGTTCAAGCGGCTGGTGATCAGGCCGTAGGCCAGCGTGTTCACCCGGATTCCGTCGGGGCCCAATTCGGCGGCCAGCGATCTGGTCATGGCGAGGATAGCGCCTTTCGCCGACACATAGTGGAGACGGTTGATCAGCCCGCTCATCATCGTCGTCGAGCCGATATTGACGATCTTGCCGTACCTCCGCGCCTGCATATGCGGGGTCAGGGCCTTCACGCACAGAAACGGCCCGCGGACGTTCACCGCCATAAGCTCGTCCCAGGTTTCGACCGGCAACTCGGTCACCGGCATCGGCGGAATGTTCGATCCGAGGGCCGCATTGTTGACCAGAATATCAACCTGGCCGAAGTGATCGATGGCCTTGGCCGTCATGTCCCGGACGCTCCCTTCATCGCTCACATCGGCAATGAGAGGAAGCGCGGCGCCGCCGCCGCTTTCGATCTCCGCGGCGACATCCGCGCAATCCTTGAGATCAACGAGGACAACGTTCGCGCCCGCGGTCGCCATGGCTTTGGCGATGTCCACACCGAGCGCGGCCCGTTCACCATGGGCCGCGCCGGTGACAATGGCCGTTCGGCCTTCCAAACTATTGAAATCCACGATGCCTCCTCACCGGACGCCGGCTTGTTCCAGCAGCGGATGGATCTCCTCCTGGAACTCCTTCATTTCCTGTTCGAATTTAACCCAGGTCAACAGCGTGCCGTTAAAGCCGCAATCCATCAGCTTGAGCAGCATGTCGACGATCTGATCCTTGGTGCCGACCAGGGGATAACCGCCCCACCCGGCCATGAAGTGCGCCTTCATGCCCTTGAGTTCCTCGTCGGTAAAGGTTTCGGCATTGATCCCCATGGTCTCGATGAGTTTGCCGCCCGCGTCCCAGTCACCCTTTTCATGGACATAGTAATGGAGCTTTTCCTTGGCTTCCTTTTCGGTCTCTCCGCAACAGATATAGGAGTTTGTCCAGATCTGAGGATCGTTATCGTACTCGTCGCGGCCGAGGTCGTAGTAGCCGGACACCATCTCCTTGAGGATTGCGAAGTCGCGGCTCTTGGGTGCGACAAACGCCACATCGGCAAACTTTGATGCGTAGTGGCGTCCCCGCTCGGAGCCACCGGCATTCATCACCACCGGCCGCGGCGATTGAATCGGCTTCGGCTGAAGATAGCCCTTGTTGATGGTGTAGTACTCGCCCTGGTGATCGAATTCCTCGTCGTCCTTCCACAGCCGGTCGACGATGCTCAACCATTCTTCCGCCATGTCGTAGCGTTTGTCGTGTTCGATCAAATCGACCCCGAACATCTCGATCTCGGGCCGGTTCCACCCCGTAACGATATTGAGGCAGCTGCGGCCACCGGTGATGTGGTCGATGACGGTCATCTGCTTGGCCGCGGTGATCGGGTGGACCAACGGCACGTGGGAAGTGGCAAAAATACAGGAATAATTGGTGATGGCCCCAACGCCGGCCGCCCAGGTATAGGTCTCGAAGCCGGGACCGGCTGCGTTCGTCAAGCCACCAAACCCGCGCCAGCGGGCGACCGGCACGATCGCTTCGAACTCCATGTCGTCGGCCATCCTGGCGGTCGCTTCAACCGCGGGCCAACTGGCCGGCACTGTCCCCTCGACCGTCGTTAACGCACCGGCGTACCCCAAATTGGTGCTGAAGGTCCCGAGCTTGAGCTTCCGGTCATTGAACAGCGGATTGGTGCTCAGGCGCGATTCCTGCGCCGCCTTGTTGGCCATCTGATCCTCCCCGGTCGTCGGGCGCCCTTGGCGGCGACCGTTTCGCTCATATTAGCCGAGCAATCCGCTCTGGCCAGCCCACTGCTCTTTCAAGGGATTGCCCCGCATATCCTCGGCGCGGTCCACCTTGACCAGGGCGCCGATTCCGTCCCACATGCATCTCCAGACAAAACTGAACTCTAGAACGAGATGGAAACCCTCGACAGGAGCCTCGGCAATCCACCCGCCGCCCCAAATCCGCGTTGCGGACGGGGACCTAAAAAAATTTGCCCGGCCCCGGGCGTTCTGCAAATATACGCGCCAAGCATGCCGGGATGTTGCGCCGGCTCGGCACCAAACCAAGGGAGATGAAGCTCGGATGTCTTCGTACAACATAAAGATGACCGTCAACGGCAAGGAGGTCACGGGGGAAGTCGAGGGCCGCACGCTCCTCGTTCAGTTCCTGCGGGAACATCTTGGCCTGACCGGGACGCACGTCGGCTGTGATACCACCCAGTGCGGCGCCTGTGCGGTGCACGTAGACGGCCGTGCCATGAAATCCTGCACGTTGCTCGCGGCACATATGGACGGCTCCGATGTTGTCACCATCGAAGGTCTGGCCGACGGCGACACGCTGCATCCGATGCAGGAGGCCTTCCGCGAACATCACGCGCTGCAATGCGGGTTCTGCACGCCGGGCATGGTGATGAGCGCCATTGGCCTGGTGAACGACAATCCGAACATGAGCGAAAAGGACGTCCGGCACGGTCTTGAGGGTAATTTCTGCCGGTGCACCGGATACCACAACATCGTCGAAGCCATTCTGGCCGCACAAGAGACGATGCGGGGCTAGGGGAACCACCATGTACGATTTCGAGTATCACAGAGCGGCATCGGTCGACGACGCCAAATCCAAGTTCGGCGGCGCCGATGATCCGCGCTATATGGCCGGCGGCATGACCCTGCTGCCGGTGCTCAAGCAGCGGCTCGACCAGCCGTCCGATCTGGTCGACCTCGGCGACCTGGACGACCTTCGCGGTATCTCCGAGGACGGCGGCAATCTGGTGATCAAGGCGATGACCGTGCACCATGCGGTCAATACCTCCGTTTTGGTGCAATCGAAGATTCCCGCTCTCGCCCATCTTGCCGGCACCATCGGCGATCCTATGGTCCGAAATCGCGGCACGATTGGCGGCTCGCTGGCCAACAATGACCCGGCGGCCAGCTATCCATCCGCCGTGCTGGCGCTCAACGCGACCATACACACGGACCAGCGGACGATCGCCGCGGACGACTTCTTCGAGGGCATGTTCACGACCGCGCTCGATGAGGGCGAGCTGATTACCGGGGTTTCGTTCCCGGTTCCCGAGGCCGCCGGCTATATGCATTTCCCGAACCCGGCCTCCCGTTATCCGATTGTCGGGGTGTTCGTCGCCAAGACCTCGGGCGGCGCCCGGGTGGCGGTGACCGGCGCCGGTGCCTGCGTTTACCGGGTGCCGGAAATGGAAGAGGCACTCAACGCCAACTGGTCTCCGGACGCGGTCGCCGACATCAAGGTATCCGCCGACGGCCTCAACGAGGATATCCACGCCAGTGCCGAATACCGCGCGCACCTGGTAACGGTCATGGCGAAACGGGCACTGGCTGCTTAAATTAGGTCGGATGTCATAATCGCGAGGAAGCGATGGGCGAAGCCGACGAAGTACTGGAACAAGCAACCGACTGGCTCGGGTCCGGCAAGAACGTCGCCTTGGCGACGGTCATCGGGACCTGGGGCTCGTCGCCGCGTCCGGTCGGCAGCCAGTTGGCGGTCGACAGCGACGGTGCCTTCGTGGGCTCCGTGTCAGGCGGCTGCATCGAAGGCGCGGTGGTCGGAGAGGCCCTGCAGTCCATCGAGGACGGAAAGCCGCGCACCCTGGAATTCGGGGTCACCAACGAACAGGCGTGGGAAGTCGGCCTCGCCTGCGGCGGGGACATCAAGGTATTGGTGGAGAAGGAAGCCGACCGGGAGATGCTGGAGCAGCTGATTTCCGATCGTCCCGTGGCCACGGTCACCGATATCGAAACCGGCGAACGCAGCCTCGTCCGTCCCGACGGCGTCGGCGGTGGCCTTGCATTGCCTGACGACGTGGTCTCGCAGGTACGTCAGGCGCTGCGCTCGGACGTCAGCCGGGTAATCGAAGACGGCGGCCGGAACCTGTTTGTCCGGGTGTTCAACACGCCGCTGCGGATGGTGTGCGTCGGCGCGGTCCATATTGCCCAGTCACTGGTGCCGATGGCCGCCTTGGCCGGATTTGATGTAACGGTGGTCGACCCCCGCGGATCATTCGCCACCATAGACCGGTTCCCGGGCGTCAGCCTCAACGACGAATGGCCCGACGACGCAATGGATGAAATCAAGCCGGACGGCCAGACCGCGATCGTTACCCTGACCCACGATCCAAAGCTGGATGATCCCGCCCTCGACCGGGCGCTGAAATCGGGTGCCTTCTATATCGGTGCGCTGGGCAGCAAACGCACCCATGCGTCCCGTGTCGAGCGGCTCAAGGAAGCCGGGTTCACCGCTGAGGACATCAACCGCATCCACGCCCCCATCGGGTTGGATATTGGATCCAAATCACCCTCGGAGATTGCCGTTTCGATCCTTTCCGAGATCGTCGCCGCCAAGCACGGCAAGACCGGCGTCTAATGAAATTCGGGCCCATCCCGGTTGGCGAGGCGGCAGGCGCCTTCCTCGCTCATTCGGCAAAGCTGCCCGGGCGCAAGCTCAAGAAAGGCCAACTGCTGAGCGAGGAAGATATCGCGCTCTTGCAAGAGGCTGGAATTGAATCGGTCATCGTCGCGCGGCTCGATACTGACGACGTTGCCGAGGATGAGGCGGCGGCAGCCGTCTGCGCGGCGTTGGCGGCGGGACAAAATCTGCGGGCCGGCGAGGCCTTCACCGGCCGCTGTAACCTGATTGCCGAAGAATACGGCGTCCTGGCCGTGGATCGAGAAAAGCTCGACCGCCTGAACATGATCGATGAAGCGGTCACGGTGGCGACACTCGAACCCTTTGAGGTTGTCGCGCCCGGCCGGATGGTCGCAACCATCAAAATCATTCCCTTTGCTATCAGACGATCAGTCCTGGAAACGGTTCTCGCTGTCGCCAACGATGCCGATCAACTGATTGGGGTGAGCCCGTTCAGTGACAAGAAGATCGGCCTCATCCAGACACGGCTCCCGGGACTGAAGGAGAGCGTCCTCGATAAGACGCTGGAAATCACCGAAACCCGGGTGGCCGATTTCGGCAGTCATATCTTCCGGGAGATCAGGTGCGGCCACGATCACGGCGAGGTAACCAAATCACTGCACGACTTGAAACGCGACGGCGTCGATTTGTTTCTGATCTTCGGGGCCTCGGCGACCGTCGACCGGGAGGACGTGGCCCCGGGTGCCGTGGTTGAGGCCGGCGGCACCATCGAGCATTTCGGCATGCCCGTCGATCCGGGGAATTTGTTGTTTGTCGGTCACTGGGACGAAGCACCGGTCATCGGGATGCCCGGTTGCGCGCGTTCCCCCAAATTAAATGGGTTCGACTGGGTGCTATGGCGCTATCTCGCCGACCTCCCGGTAACCAGCACCGACATCATGCGAATGGGGGCGGGCGGCCTGCTCAAGGAAATCAGCGAACGCGGCCAGCAACGTGACCTCGCCGAGGCCTCCGCCGCAGCATTGTCGCCAGAGACCAGGACGGCGGCAATCGTCCTGGCCGCAGGTACATCCCGCCGTATGGGTCCGGCCAACAAGCTGCTGGCCGACGTGGACGGCGCACCGATGGTCCGGCGGGTCGTGGAAACGGTCTTGGACGCCGTCGGCAAGGATGTGATCGTCGTAACCGGCCATGAACCCGAGAAGGTCGGTGCAGCCCTGGCCGGTCTACCGGTAACGCTGGTGCGTAATCCGGACTATGCGAGCGGTATGAGCACGTCGTTGAAGAGCGGACTTTCGGCGCTACCGGACGACATTGCGGCGGCGGTTATCTGTCTTGGCGACATGCCGCTGGTCACCGCCGAGCACATCAGGAACCTCATACGAGCGTTCGATCCCGTGGAAGGCCGCGCCATTTGTGTGCCGGTTCACGGCCGGAAGCGCGGCAACCCGGTACTTTGGGGCGCGCAGTTTTTTGGTGAAATGCAGCATTTGAGCGGCGATGTCGGCGCCCGCCACCTGCTGGAAGACCACGCCGACAAAGTCCATGAGGTGATCATCGAGGACGACGGCGTGTTGTTCGATGTAGACACCCCGGAGCGCCTCGCGTCATTGGCCGAAACGAGCAACTCCGCGGCCTAGCCCGCATTTCTCACCAGGGTCACGGCCTGCGTCTCGTCCAGGTGGCCGAGCCGCCAGGAGCGGCCCGAAAAGCGCAGCGGCGACTACGGTTGAGGGCCGCGACGCCGCGGGCGGGTGCCGGGGCGCGACCCGAAGGGCGGCGCTCTCTGATCGACAGCGTGCGTCGAGGCGCTTGCCCGATGTCACCGCATCGCGCGGCGCGCCTCTCCTGCTCCGCCGACCAGACAGCGCCGCGCAGACCATGACCCTGGTGAGAAATGCGGGCTAGCTCCGGCCTGAAGCAGCATACCGGGGTTCTTGCCCCCGGGGACGGTGACGTCCCGTGGATCACCTGGCCGATGAATACATAGGTCTCCATGCCCGGCGGGAACACCGCGACCGGCATCAGTTTGTCACCGGCGGCGAACCTGACGTTTCGCCGCCGTTACCCATGACCCGGTCAACAAATTCGGCCACACGCTCCCGCGCGCCGAAATCAAACAGATCGTTGTGACCGGCCGCCGGTAAATGGACGAACTCCTTTTCGGCTGAGATTTGATCGAACAAGTGCCGGCCAAAGCGGATCGGGATCGTCCTGTCACGACCGCCGTGGATGACCATAACGGGGGTCCCAAGCCCGCCGATCTTTGACGCCGAGTCGAAGCGGTCCTTGACCAGCGGCCGGGCCGGGACGAACGGCATCCGGAGCCGGGCCATATCCGGGATGGAGGTGAAGGGCGCCTCGAGGACCAATGCGCCGACCGGATGGCGAACCGCGGTCTCCACGGCAACGCCCGTGCCCAGGGATTCGCCGTAGAGGACGATGCGCAATGGTTCGATTCCCTGCCGCGAAACAAATGACATGGCGGCGTCGGCGTCGGCATACAACCCCTGCTCCGTCGGATATCCCGGATTGGGCCCGTATCCGCGATATTCGACCAAAAGGACGCCCCTCCCCTCACGCAGAAACGGCGCGACCTTGTTTGCCCGATGACCGATGTGACCGGCATTGCCGTGGAAAAGAATTAGGGTCCAGTTGTCGTCCCGCGGCGGGTGCCACCAAGCGGCGAGCGGCAACCCGTCGTCAGTCTCAAGGCGCACGACCTCAAACTCGGGGACGCCGAAGGACCCGGGATCGAGATGCGCCGAACTCGGAAAATAGATTAGGTTCCGTTGGCCGAGATAAAGCACCGCGATCAGCAGCCCATAGACTGCGATGGCCGCCACAAGGACTTGCATCACTGCCGTCACTCTCCGCACGCTGAAGCACCTGCATCGATGCCGACCGGAAATCCCCCGAGCCGATTGCACCGGAGGGGAAATTCAGATCCGGTTGGAATTAACCTGGGACCTGCCAGACACCGCCGCCGCCCAAGGTCCCCGGCGCGATGAAAATCAGCTGGCCGGTCCCGCCCGGCCACTCCGTTCTTCATTGTACGCCTCTGCTCTCGAGGGGTTACGGACGCTCTACGTCGCGAGCCTCAAAACCCTATCACATTACAACACGTTACAGGGAATCGGTTAGCGAGACGGCGGTGCCGAGGGAGTGACGCACTGAAAATGAGCCCGCGCCGGCGTCATCAACGGGCACTCCAGGTACTCGTGATGGCTGAAAACAGCCTGTTTTCCGAACCGGCCGCATTCCTTGGCCGCCATGCCGAGCAGGGCCTGCGGCGTAATTGTCTGGTTGTTGTAGCAAATTTGCAGCGCCGAACGATCCGTCAATTCCCGCCCGAACCCCGGGCGCCCACGGTCAAATTCGTTCGGGGTGAAGATGTACGCCTCCCGGTCGCAGGCGGCGAGAACCACGAGAAACAGGAGCAACGAAACCGGTTTGAAACAGCGCGGCATCCCATGTCTATAACGGGCGCCGGCGAATTGCACAACCGGACCCCATCCCACCCTCGTCATCAAGGAATCGGCAGCTATACTCCGGTCGCATGTCGGCCTCACCAACCATTGCTCTCAGCATCCTGGATCAATCGCCCATTCGGACCGGCGGAACCGGCGTGGAGACGCTTCACGAGACGCTTGAGCTCGCACAGCGTGCCGACGAACTCGGATACACCCGCTACTGGCTGGCCGAACACCATGCCACGGCCTCGTTGGCGGGTCCTGCGCCGGAAATCCTGGTCACCCGTATCGCCGGTGAAACGGAAAATATTCGCGTGGGCACCGGCGGCGTCATGTTGAGTCACTACAGCCCGCTAAAGGTGGCGGAAACCTTCCGGGTACTGGAGGCCCTTTATCCGGGACGCATCGATCTGGGTATCGGACGCGCACCGGGCTCGGATCAAATCACCGCCGCGGCATTGGCCTACGGATCGGCAATCGGCGTCGAGTACTTCCCGGCGCGTGTCGCCGATATGATGGCGTTCCTGTCCGATGCCCCGCCGCCAACCCAGGCCTTCTCGGCAATCGACGTCAGCCCAAAGACATCAACGCTTCCGGTTCCGTGGCTCCTCGGCTCGAGCGACCAAAGCGCCCTATTGGCGGCGCAATTCGGGCTGAATTTTGCATTCGCCCAGTTCATCACGCCTGAAGGCGGTGAGCCCATAATTCGTGGATTCGAGCAACATTTCCGGCCGTCCGAACTGGTTCGCACCCCGAGAACAATCCTTGCCGTGTTCGTCATCTGCGCCGAGACCGAGGCCGAAGCGGCCCGGTTGGCGAAGAGCCGCGACCTGAGCCTGGTCCAACGCACCCGAGGCGGATTCATGCCGTTTCCCTCGCCCGGGGAGGCGGAAGAATTCGACTATACCGACAGGGAAATTCGGTTTATCGCGGCCAGTCGATCGCGAAGCCTTTATGGGGACCCTGATCAATGCCGCGATATTTTGACCGGCATGGCGGAGACCTACGGCACAAATGAAATCATGGTCCTGACCATCACTCACGACCCCGGGGCCCGATGCCGATCGTATGAACTCTTGGCTGATGCATTCGACCTGCCCTCGGCGCGGCGGAGTGAGAAACATGCCGTGACGGCCGGCAAATAATTGCGAGGACGTTAACAAAATCTTGCCCTGGCACCCTTGCACCGGTGTAGACTCCGGCAAAATACCCGTGTGGTGGGCATTTGGCGTGCGGCGAGCGGGATTTATCGATGCTGGATCAGATACCAGGGTTCCGACCGCAGGATCGCGGTACCGCAACGACACTCGCGGCGTTGACGGCCAAGCGCCGGAAGGCGTGGATGGCCGCCGCGTTCGGCTCTCCGGTCAAAGACGTCTCCGGTTCGCTCCGCGAGGCGTTGCTTGCGCCCGCCGGGGCTGCGGGTGTCCCGGCCGTGTTCATATCCCCGGGCATAACGGCCCATGCGCGATTCATGGCGTGGCGGCATCACGGATGAGCGGCGGGTCCGGGCTACCTCGTTACCTGACACCTCCAATCCTTGCGTTGCTGATCCTATTCATTGGGCTGGTCTCACCCCTTCGTGCCGAACCTGTCGATCTTGAACTCGTGCTTGCGACCGACGTGTCCCGCAGCATCGACGAGATGGAGGCCCGCCTGCAGCGGGAAGGTATTGCCGCGGCTATCCGCAACCCCGCGGTCATCGAGGCTATCCAGGGCGGATACCGCAAGAAGATCGCCGTCGCCTATATCGATTACTCGAACCAGGGAGCGACCCTGCTGGTCATCGACTGGACAGTCATCGACGGGCCGGCAACGGCTGAGGCCTTCGCGGCCCAATTGACTTCGGCGGAGCTCAACTTCGGCCGGCGAACGTCGATCAGCGACAGCATCGCCTTCGCGGTTAGGTTACTCGAGGAAAATCGGTACGAAGGTCTGCGCCGGGTCATCGATGTCGCCGGCGACGGCCCTAATAACGATGGCACACTGGTCACTCGAGCCCGGGATGCGGCGATCAAAAAGCGGATCACCATCAATGGCCTGCCGATCGTCAATCAGCGCGGCGGATTCGGCAGCCGGTTCAACCTGAAGGATTTGGACGACTATTATCGCGGCTGCGTCATCGGCGGCCCGAACGCATTTCTCGTCGTCGCCAAGGATTTCCCCGATTTTGCCCGCGCCATCCGCCGGAAACTAATCTTCGAAATCGCCGGCGACGCACCGCCCGCCAATGGCGGCAAATCACATGCTCTGCTTCACCGCGCGCAGATCAGGCTGAACCAGGGATACGTCTATAAGCGGGGATGCGACATCGGCGAACGCTTATGGCAGCAGCGATGGGGCGGTTCGTTCTTCGATACCAACTAGGGGCCGCGAGACGAAATAATGATGGCGCTTGAGAGAGGGGAAACAATTGGTCTTTGGGCAGCGGCCTTTGTCGTCTCGGAGGACACCCTGCGGGATCGCTTCATATCGCTTACCGGCAGCAGCCCGGACCAAATTCGTGACGGCATCACCGAACCGGCATTTCTCGTTGGTGTGCTGGATTTTATCCTCGGGCACGAACCGGACCTGCTCGGGTTTTGTGAACGGCACGGGCTGGAGCCGACGGAACCCGCCCAGGCGCGGCGCGTCCTCGCCGGGCCTGACACGGAGACCTGAGGTTCTGCGGCAATCCGAGAACCTGCATTCGCGAAATTGGCTCGCCGTTAGCTGAAACAGCCAGGATTCGGTCAACGCCGCCATGCCCCGGTCCACCTTCAGCCCGCCGTACTCCTTACGCCGGCGATAAATTGTCCGTTCCGACGCGCCGCTCCGGCGACATGCCTCGCCGACCGTTCGGCCCGCGCCACAAGCACGTCCGCTTCCCGCAATTGGTTGATGATCCGTTAGATCGAAAAGCGTTTCCCTGGCATCTCCGCTCCCTTCTTCGTAGACCAGGATTGACGACCTCCCAATAAACGGCACCAGTTTTGATGTGACGAATCTGGCAGAGTCCAAGGTTGTGATTATCGAGGACTTTGTCGATGAAGAAGCGTCGTTACACGGAAGAAAAGATCGCGTTTGCGTTGCGTCAGGCCGAGCTGGGCACGTCGGTTGGCGAGGTTTGCCGGAAGATGGGGATCGCGGAGCAGACCTATTACCGCTGGAAGAAGAAGTATGCCGGGCCCGGTACGAGCGAGTTGCGGCGTCTGCGCAAGCTTGAGGAAGAGAACGGCAAGCTGAAAAAGCTGGTTACGGATCTGTCGCTGGACAAGGCAATGCTACAGGACGTTCTGACAAAAAAGCTTTGACGCCTGGTCGTCGTCGCGCGCTGGTCTGCTATCTCCAGGAGAGCTATCTGTCCAGGCTCCCTGTCACCTTTCTCGACAGGCTTCCCGGACTTCGCCTCAAGCCGCTGCCGCTTGAGTTCGGGACGACCCGGTTTCGCGCCGGACTGGTTTCCTGCATTTCAGCCTGGGACTTTTCCGCCTTCCGGTATTTCGCCGAGACCGTTCGCGAGTTGGCCCGCGGGAAACGCGGCCACTTGCGGTCCATCACTGCCGCATAACACGCGACAATCGACGCTCGCCCGGTCTCCCGACTCCGGATCGCCGTGACCGCGGAGCGTCACCGGGAAGGCCTCGGAGGCCCTGTCCGGCAAAGCAGGCGCGTTGCGGCTGCCGCCACGGCAAAGCAAACAACCAGGAAAGGGCCGGCAGGCAGGTCGGAAGCCGCCGAAATCAGGATGCCCGCGACGACGGCCAGAGCGCCGCTCACGAAGGCGCGCCAATGGATGTAGTCCTTGCCGGCGCGAGCCGCGAGCGCCGGCAGGATGAGGCTTGCGAACACCAGATAGACGCCGACCAGCTGCATCGACGCCGTGATGACAAGGGCGAACAGCACGAAGAAGCCGGCGCCGGCGCGCAGACGCGGCGCGGCGAGCCAGAGTACGGCGAAGAGGCCGTATATCGGCAGGAAGGCCGCAATGTCCCGCCAGGACGCAAACAGAAGTTGGCCGGAAAGCACATGGCGCAGCGCCTCGCCGCCATGCGGGTCGTCGGCGAGCGCCAGCAGCACCGCCGATGCGGCTACGATGAAGCTGCTGCCGATCACCGCTTCCTGCTCGTCTGGCGCCTTGCGCTCGATCCAGCGGAAGAACAGCGCGATGGCTATGCCGGCGGCGAAAGCCGCTCCCTGGGCCACAATCCAAGAGGGCTCCTCCAGCCAGACGCCAAGCAGGATGACAGCGAGGCCGACCACCTGGGCGGTCGCAAGGTCGATGAACACGATCCCGCGCTTGAGAACCTCGATTCCCAGCGGCGCATGGGCCGCCGCGACAACCAGCCCGACGACCAGCACCGGGGCCAGGATGTCGAGCAGGTCAGGGTCGATCTCGGGCCTCCTCGAGCAGGGTCAGCGTGCTGTCGAACAATGCGAAGAGATCATCCGCCTCCGGGCGGCCGCCGACCGTGAAGGGCAGCTCGACCGCCGGAATTCCGGTTTTCCGGGAGAGCCACTCCGAGGCATCTTCGGGCTCGTGGGGCGCGCGCAGAATGGCCCTGGCGCCGCTGTTTCGCACCAGCTCCAGAACCCCGGCCAGATGGGACGCGGTCGGCGGAACGCCTGAAACCCGCTCCAGAACCGCAATCCGGTCCAGCCCCGTCCAGTGCAGCAGATAGGCCCACGCCTTGTGGTGGACGACCACCTTCATGCCCTGCAACGCCTCCGCCCGTTTCCGCCAGCCGGTCACAGCGACGGCCCAGCGGGCCTGAAAGGACGCCAGGCGCTGCTTGTAGGCCCCGGCGCGTTCCGGATCGATGCGCTCCAGGCGGCCGGCCAGCACTTCCGCAAGAACGGCGATGTTGCCCGGGTCGAGATGGACATGCGGATTCCCGCCCGGGTGGATGTCTCCCAGGCTGCGGTCCGCGACTTCGGGCCGTTCCAGAACCTCGACATGGTCCGCCGCCATGATGTGCCCCGGCTGGCCCGGCTGCACGATGCGCCCCGCGCCCCTCTGCATCAGGACCGGCAGCCAGCCCACTTCGAGGTCCGCGCCGGAACAGAACAGTATTTTCGCGCGGCGCACCTTCGCGATCAGGCTGGGGCGGGCGCGTATGTGGTGCGCGTCCTGGCGGCCGTGGGTCGCCGAATGGACCATCACGTCCTCGCCGCCGATTTCCTCTGCGAGCGCGGCCCATTCCGGCTCGCAGGCGAGAATCCGGACCTGCGCGTCCGCCGTCGCCGGCGGCAGCAATGCGACCGCGAGCGCGGCCGCCAGCGCCATTCGCTTCATCCTCCCGGCTCAGAAGCTGTGGGCGCCGTGGGCGCCGAGGCTCATGACATATTGCAGGATGAACTGGTCGTCGCGCTCCTCGCCGAAGGATTCGCGGTTGTACTGGAACCGGATGCGCCCGAACTCGCTGTTGGTCCAGTCGAGCATGGTACTGACCGCGGAGAGGTCGCGGTCCAGCTCCGCAGCAGACGGCGGCGAGAGGCGCGAATAACGCAGGCCGACCCGCCAGCGCGGCATGAACCTGTAGACCGCCTGGGCATACCAGCCGCTGGCGTCGCCGTTTAGGAGCTCGGCCTCGGACTCCGTTTCGCAGATTTCGTGTCCGTGCTGGTCGTCTGGATCTTCGCAGTGTTGCTCTTCCAGCGTGTACAATCCCTTTTCGCTCCGGCGGAAATATTCCCCCAGAAGGATCAGTTCCCGCTCCCGCGCATTGCCCGTCGGTGCATAGGTGTAGCGGAAATCCACGCCCAAG
The DNA here is from genome assembly GCA_965213765.1 of Rhodospirillales bacterium. Classification (GTDB taxonomy): domain Bacteria; phylum Pseudomonadota; class Alphaproteobacteria; order Rhodospirillales; family UBA2165; genus JAJDXO01. Next base: position 345,335 of record OZ243926.1, read on the forward strand.
AGCCGCGTGTCGCCCTCGAACGAGCCGTTGGAGAAGAATTCGGCGTGCGCGTGCTCCTCTTCGCCTTCCTCTTCCTCTCCTTCCTCGTGCGCGTCCTCCTCCTCATGGTCATGGGCGTCCCCGCCCCTCCGGCCATGCGCCTCGCCGACCAGCATGTAGGCGCCGATCCGCAATGCCGAATTAGCGCCGATATCGCCGCCCAGCCGCGCATAGGCGGACCAGGCGCGGGCGCTCTCGGAGCCGCGGAAGGGCGTGTCGCCGCCGCGGAAGACGCCGGCCCCGATCTCCTTGTAGAGATCGCCCGGAAGCACGATGGAGAGTTCGGCGCCGTCGTCATTGTAGGCGCCGTCCAGGAACGCCCGGTAGGGAAGCGGCCGGTCGGCGAAATCGTCGCCATGCGCGTGCTGCTCGTTCAGGTAGCCGAAGGTCCAGAGCGCCCGGCCCGCCTTGAGCCGGACCCCGTCAGGCATGCCGGAACCCGGCAGGGTCTGGATATAGGCTTCCTCCAGCTCGACCTCGGTCGGCTCGCCCGCATGCACGCCGAGCCCGAGCGTCAGGGCACCCCGGAATTTGTCGTCGATATTGCCCGACATCGCGACCTCGCTGTGGCCGAGGGCGAACCCCTCGTCCGGACGCCCGGATTCATGGCCGAGCTGGAAGCCCGGAAGACCGGAGCTGTCTTCGGAAAATTCCGCGTACATGCCGTTCAGAACGATGCCGATGGCCGGATTGAAGCTGTTGTCGCCGGACCGCATGGAAGGCCGCGTCGCCGGAGCGGCCTTTCCGCCGGCGGTCGCGGACCCGGCCTTCATCGCGGCAAGCTGGGCTTCAAGCGCCGCAATGCGCTTTTCGTAGTCCTGCTTCAGCGCGTTGATCTGCGCGGCCAGCCCTTCCGCCGTCGGCGGCCCCGACTGCGATTGCGCCGCCGAGGCGGCAAACAGAACCGGCAAGCCAATGGCCGCCAGCCACAGAAATCCCAGAAGTCCGCGCATCAATTTTCCTCTCCGGTGTTCCCTCGCAACAGGGCTTCGCCTCCAAGCCTATATTCTGTAATGTTATAACATAGCAAAAACTGTGTCAACGACGGAGCATGATCGCCTCAAGCTCGTTTGACCGTACCGGGTATCGGCCCAATCACCGCGATGGCGGTTCAAGCGTTCGCGCCGCCGATGGAGACCTTCCGGCGCGGACGGGACTTCGCCGCTTGGCTCGGCCTGGCGCCGCGCCAGCACACGACCGGCGGCAAACCGCGGCTGGGCAAAATTTCTGAAGATGGGCCAGCGCGATCTGAGGCGGCTCTTGATCACAGGCGCCATGGCGGTTGTCAGATGGGCCGTTCGGCGCGGCACGACGAACGACCCATGGCTTGCCAGGATGCTGATGCGCAAGCCGCGCATGCTGGTTGCCGTGCTGGATGATCTCAAAGGCCGCCCAGCGTGCCCAACAGCATCCGCGTGGACAATGGCCCTGAGTTCATTTCCAAGGCGCTCGACAAATGGGCCTATGAAAACGGGGTCACGCTGGACTTCTCGCGGCTCGGCAAGCCGACCGACAATGCATTCATTGAATCCTTCAACGGGAGGCTGCGCGATGAATGTTTGAATGTGAATGGGTTATTGTCTCTGGCTGACGCCTAAGACAAGATCGAGAGGTGGCGACGGGAGTACAACGAGTGCCGTCCTCACACTGCCCTGGGATGGAAAACATCCCAGGAATTTGTTCGGGAAACCGGGCTACGAACCGCCGGATTCTGACATCCAGGCTGGTACTGTTCTGGGTAGAGCCTCAGGATGCCTAATTCCTAACTCAGCAAATGGACCCGGTCAGGGGGGGCAAGGTCGGTCCGGGTACCGAGACCTGATCGGGCTCACGAACTCTCGTCAACCGCGGCCGCCCACCCGGTCAGTTCATCGGCCGGAACGTCACCAGCCGAAAGTATGACGGTGCAGGTTTGCGGACTGCCCTGCCGTTCGAAGACCAGGACCGGGCGCTTGACGCGAATGCCGTAGGAAGGCGAGTGGTCTCCTTCCTCCAGCCGGCCCGTCCAACGGTCGCTTTCCAGACAAGCGGCGGTAAAGACCCGATCTCCGTTTTCGATCCGCCACCGGCCATCGTCCATGGACCTGACCGCGAAACCCGGGGCCAGGTGAAAGGGAATGCGAAAATGATGCCCGCCCGGTCCGTGGAAGGTATCGCGAACCAGTGCCCGATGTTGTTGCTTGTCGAGGAAAAGCGCTCTTTCCATCGAGATACCCGCGTCCAACGCCCTGTATCCATCCAGCCGGAGCCGAACCGACTCCACAATCTCGCCCGGGGCCCAGCCGCTGATCGAGGGCAATACGTCATCCTCGAGCCGAAACGGCTCGCCCCGGATAAACCGGTTCTGCTCCGCGCCGTCGATTTGCGGGGTGCTGTGAGCGCCGGTGCTTCGGAACCGATCCCGGAGTTCCGGCGATTCCGTATAAACGAACGAGCCGGAGTCGCTCAGCAGACGCGACCCATCGAGGCAAAGCTCAATGGACAGACAATCATTGTGGCCGTGGCCCCCGCGGCCAAGAAATCCCACCGGTCCCGCGTCGGCAAAAAGCAGATCGCTTTCCCCTTTGAGGACAACGACCCCGGACGGCTCGAATATTGCGGACCCGGGTTTTGACGCCGTATCGAGACCGCGGCCAGCTGCATCCGGGCCGTTCCACCAAAGGAGTTCCGGATTGGCCGAAGCGCTCGGCCGACCCTCGGCGCCCACCAATGCCGGCAGATACGAGTGATCAAGAACGGCCTGCCGGCCGAACGGCAGGACCCGGCCGTCATCCCCGTCGCCCCATGCCGGCATCAGACCATCAGGTCCTGTGCATGCTGCGGAGAACCGCCCCATCAGTCCGAGGCGTTCATGGACCCAATCCGGAACTTCAAGGCCCAGGCGCGCCCGTGTACGAACGGCGATAAAATAGAGCTCCGCCACCAAACGGTGATAGCCGGTGGACGCTTCAAAACAGACGCCGTCCTCGGGCACCTGAACAGGCAAAAGCCGAAGCAGGATCTCCCACCCATGCGCCATCCATCGATCGCCCATGGTGCCACCAAAAAAACCTCCGGCCACGCAGAGGGCCGCCGCATCCGCCGTCAGATGATTTCCGTCGCCGCCGAAGACCTCGAGGTGGCGCTCGACGAACACGGCGTGCTGGTAGAGGGCGCGCAGGAACCTCAACCGGTATGCGTCATCACGCCAGGGGACCGAGCCCTTGAAGACGTGGAAGAACCAGCTCCAGGCAAAAATTCGCATGGCGGCTTCCATGGTCGAGGCCCAGTTGGCACCCAGGGCGTAAGGGTTTTCTTGGATCCAACCCTCGATCACCGCCCGGACGGCGGCGGCGTCTTCGTCGTCTCCACCCAAAAGATAGGACTGGCCGACGGGGATCAGCCATTGCAGCCGCGAGAGTTCCCACGGCAGCTTGATATCGGAGCTGCGGCCCTGATCCAGAATGTCAATGTCCCGAAAGAAGCCGACCGGCCAGGCAACGTCGTTTCTGATATCCCGCTGCCAGTCGATTCGCCGGCCGAGCTCGACCGGTCCCGAGCCCAGAAGATTTACTTCATGGCGGCGGGACCGGGCGGCGAATTCCCGGATTCGCGCCGCGTCACCGGGGCAGGACCCCTCATAGTCCGCGGGGTCGATCTTGTCGGTCCACGCGGCATGGGGATATTGAGCAACCCGTTCGACCAGGCCGGTGAGGCTGCGGTCGCCAAACAACCGGGCGAACTGTTCCGCATCGGCGTCCGCCGCGGGCGGCCGGCGCCAGCGTTCCGCCTGCGCCGACCATTCGTAGCCCAAACGGCGGGCGATCTCGCCGGGTGACCGGCGGAATCCGCGGCGTAATCTCTCTCCCCACACCCCCGTCATCGGCCTAGAATACCCGATCCAAGATTTGGTCCACAGGTTACGCTTCCATGCCGACAGTGTTGATTACCGGCGCGAGCCGAGGAATCGGCCTTGAATTCGTCCATCAGTATGCGGCTGACGGCCGGGACGTGATCGCAGCCGCCCGCAACCCCGACGACCGGACCTGGACGCCCGGTCATATCGACTATACCCATTGGCGGAACATGATGCGGGTGAATGTCATCGCCCCTGTACGAGTAACCAAGGCGTTTATCGGTCATCTCGAAGCCTCGGACCAGAAAAAGGTGATCCGCATCACCGGGATGCGCAAGGCGATCGCGGATTTGGTTCGGTCAGGTGCAGGCCGGTTTCTCAATTGGAATGGCGGGCGGAAAGGCGAGGCATATGCCTAATGAACGGATGCTGACCCGCCGAATCCCGTCCTCGGGCGAGGAAATCGGCGTCGTTGGACTCGGCACGCATCAATCCTTCGACACCCGCCTCTCCTCGCTCAAGCGGACCAACCTGACGGAGGTGCTTGACCTTCTATTCGGCGCCGGCGGATCGATTATCGATTCCTCGCCCATGTACGGCAGGGCGGAGAGCGTGGTCGGGGAACTGCTCCAGCAAATGGATGCCCGCCGGAAGTCATGGATCGCCACGAAGGTTTGGACCCGGGGCAAGGAGAAGGGAATTCGCAAGATGACCGACTCGCTGGCCAGGCTTCGGACCGACAACATCGAACTCATGCAGGTGCACAACCTGATCGACTGCGACGATCACCTGGACACCTTGCGCGGCTGGAAAGCAGAAGGCCGCATCCGCTATATCGGGATCACGCACTACACCTCCTCGGCATTGGGAGAGCTGATGGGATACTTGAAACAAGGCGGGATCGATTTTGTCCAGTTCCCCTATTCCATCGTCGACCGCGGGGCCGAAAATGGCTTCCTCGCGAAATGCGCCGACATGGGGGTGGCAACGATGGTGAACCGGCCGCTGGAGAAAGGAAGCCTGATTCATCGCGCCCGAGGCGCGCTACCCGACTTCGCGGCCGAGATCGGATGCCGGAGCTGGTCCGAGTATTTCCTCAAGTATCTGCTGGCCGATCCGGCAATCACCTGCGTGATACCCGCCACCGGCAACCCTGATCATATGCGCGAAAACCTGCGTGCCGGCGTCGGAGAGATGCCGGATCGCAATTTGCGTCGCCGGATGGCGGCTCAAATTTGCGGGTGAGGACCGGCAATGGCCGCATCACGAACCTCGGGCACCCGGCTCAATCGCATCCTTTGCGGGCTTATCATCTTTTTCGCCCTGCTGTACCTGATTTGGCCCTACGGCACGCTGACCCGGTTGTGGCTGGCGTTGAAGGCGGAAGACCGTTCGGTCGTGGAGCGTATGGTCGACTGGTCCTCGGTCAGGGAAGGATTCGAGCTCGACGTCATCCGGTTTCTCCGCCGGCAGGCTTCAAGGCGGATTTCCATTGCTGACGGGCAGCTCAGCGTCAGCCTGTCTTTCGAAAACAGCAATATTGGCCGGCCGCTCGCGGAACGCCTCGCCACGCCCGACGCCCTTATTCTTCTGTTCAACCGGCCGCAAATTCTGGCGTGCATCGGTCAAAACGTGGGATTGAGTGATGCCGAGGCCATTGCCGCCAAATGTATGCCCAAACGTTCGCCGGCCGCAGCCGGCGGCCCGGCACGCGCGGAATCCGATCTGCCTAATGTTCCGCGAATTTTCGAAAAAACCGGTTATGCTTTCTTCACAGGTTTGTTTGAATTCCGGTTGAACCTGAAACACGACGGCGTACCCATGGACATTCGACTGCGGCGCCAGGGATTCGGGTGGAAGGTGACGCGGATCGCGGCGTCCTTCGCGGAGGTCGAACCCGATGGCGGATGACCATTTCGAGGAATGCCGTCAACAAATCGAACGGGGCGTACTGAACGCCGACGGCTACCAACGGTTTACTGAACAGGTGATGTCATGACCGAGGACGATTCCGATCAGGCCCAAATCGCCGAGGGCGCCCATACCGATTTCAGCGAGGATATGAGCTATGGCGATTATCTCGCCCTGCCCAAGCTGCTCGACGCCCAGAACGCGCTCACCACGCGCCACGATGAGATCTTGTTCATCATCATGCATCAGACCGCCGAGCTATGGATGAAACTCATCATCCATGAGCTGGGCGCGGCAATGGAGCATATTCGCGGGGACGACCCGCAGCCCGCCTTCAAGATGCTGGCCCGGGTTTCGCGAATTCAGGCGCAACTCATCCAGCAATGGGATGTCCTGTCCACCTTGACGCCGACGGAATATCTGAGCTTCCGGGACGAACTCGGCCATTCGTCGGGGTTTCAGTCCCATCAATACCGGACCATCGAGTTCCTGCTCGGGAACCGCCACGCGAAGATGATCGAGCCCCACCGCCACGATCCGGAAATCCTGGGCGGCCTCGAAAGTGTTCTGAACAGCCCTTCGCTCTACGACGAGGTAATCGCCCTCCTCCACCGCCGCGGCTTCAAGATCGATCCGTCGTGCCTCGAGCGCGACTGGCGGAAGCCCTATGCCGCCGACGAGAGTGTTCAGCGGGTGTGGATGGAGATCTATCGGGCACCCAAGGAACATTGGGAAGAGTATGAACTGGCCGAAAAACTGGTGGATCTTGAAGACTGGTTTCAACAATGGCGTTTCCGGCATTTGAAGACCGTCGAACGGATCATCGGATTCAAGACCGGCACCGGCGGCACCGCAGGCGTCGGCTATCTGAAGCACGCCCTCGATTTTTACTTCTTCCCCGAACTCTGGCAGGTTCGGACCGAGCTATAACCGTCCCCGCCCGCCCAGGAAAACCGCCATGAAGCTCTATTACTCCAAGCCGTCCCCCTTTGCCCGCAAAACCCGGGTTTCCATGCTCGAGGCCGGATTGGGTACCCAAGTCGAAGGAGTCGTCGTCAATCCGTGGGAGGACCCGGAGGGCTACCGGGACATCAATCCCTTCGGCAAGGTCCCCGCGCTGGTGCTCGACGACGGCAGTTCCCTGTTCCAGTCCAACACCATCTGCGAATACTTCGATCACCTGGGCGGTGGCGCGCTCTATCCCGCCGATTGGGATGCACGTCTAAATGCGCTCCGGCTGTTGGCCTATTCCGACAACATCCTCGACGCCTGCATTCTTCAGCGGATGGAGCAGTTGTTCCACGAGGATACTCGTTCGGAAAAACTCTACGCCCGCCAGGACCGGTCCATCGGCGTTGCCCTTGATGAGCTGGAGACGGAGGCCGACAGTTGGGGCTCGGCCTGTGATGTCGGATTGGTGTCGGTCGCCGTCGCCCTCTCCTACCGGGACTTCCGGTTCGCCGACCATGACTGGCGCGGCGACCATCCGGCGCTTGCCGATTGGTACGGAGCTTTTCGGGAGCGTCCGTCGATGCAAGCGACCGAACTCGAAGCCTGACGCCTAGGGCCGGGCCTCAATTGAGCCACCATATGATTGTGGCGGCGATGAGGCATAAAATGATTGCGTCATGTAAGGTCAATTCGCTTCGAATTGACCGAGCCGGGCCCACCGGACCGGCTTCACCGGCCGGAGGACAAACCGCGACCCGGCCATCCACGTGTACCGCCGGCCGCGAGTCGTGGATCACCGGGTCAAATAAGGTCAATTCGGACGAATTGACCGACCCGGTGATGACGGCTTGCGGGTGAGCGGGGAGAGGGATACGGAGGGTTGGCGAGGCGAGCGCCAAGCCTACCCGGCGCCGGGTGAGGGGGAATTTCCATATCACCCTCACCCTCACTCCCACCCCGGCCCTCTCCCGGAGGGAGAGGGAGCTTGCCGTGCGTCCCCTCGCCCCCTTCAGGGGGGGAATAGCCGTAGCCGGGTGAGAGGGCGCAAAAAGGAAAATCCCCTAATGGAGTACAAATTCTAGGTCACCATGCCGCGCCGGCTGTATTTCTCCTCGGTCCAAATTCCCGAGGCCAGCACGTCGCGCAAAATCTCGACCGCATCCCAGACGTCGGCAAAACCGAGATAGAGCGGCGTGAACCCGAAGCGCAGGATATCAGGTGCCCGAAAGTCCCCGATGACGCCACGCTCGATCAACGCCTGCATGACCGGGTAGCCATTTGAATGGGTAAAACCCGCCTGGCTGCCTCTGATTTCCGGTGAACGGGGTGATATCAGCTCCAGACCGAATTCGCCGCACGTCGCTTCTACCCGTTTGATAAACAACTCGGAGAGCTGGATGGATTTCTTGCGAATCACGCTCATGTCGGCCTCGACCATCAGATCGACACCCACTTCGAGGGCGGCCATGGCGATGATCCCCGGCGTTCCGCAGAGATAGCGGCTGACACCGTCCGCCGGTTCATAATCCGGCAGAAAATCGAACGGCCTGGCATGGCCGATCCAGCCGGAAAGCGGCTGTTCAAATGTATTCTGGTGACGCTCGGCGACAAACAGGTATGCCGGCGCGCCGGGACCGCCATTGAGATACTTGTAGCCGCATCCTACAGCCATGTCGGCATTTGCGGCATTGAGGTCGACCGGAACCGCGCCTGCGCTGTGCGACAGGTCCCAAACCATTATCGCGCCCGCCGCATGCGCGGCCTCCGTCATCGCGGCCATGTCGTGCATCTCGCCCGTCCGGTAATCCACCTGGGTCAGACTGACGACGGCCGTATCGTCATCGATGGCCGAGACGATGCCGGCCTTTTCGACCATGCGGAGTTCGTAGCCGGAATCCCTGCCGGTTAACCCTTGAGCGATGTAAAGGTCAGTGGGGAAATTGCCGATCTCGGAAACGATCTTTGTCCTTCCCGGACGCATCCGGAGCGCCGCTGAGAGGACCTTGTAAAGATTGATCGAGGTGCTGTCGGCAACCACCACCTCTCCATCACCCGCACCGATCAACCTCGCAATCTTGTCGCCGAGGCGGTTTGCGTAGTCCATCCAGCCATGCTTGTCCCAGGATTTGATCAGGTCGCCGCCCCACTCCTTTCGCGCCACTTCCTCCAGGCGCGCGGGCGTCGCCTTGGGAAGCGGACCAAGGGAATTGCCGTCGAGATAGATCACGCCATCCGGCAAATCGAACGCTTCCTTGAACCGGCCGAGCGGATCGCCGGCATCCAGCCGTTCGGTATCGGCGCGGGTAGCGACCTCGGTCATGGGCTCAGGCGCGCCGGCCATCCGGCGACGGCCTCGCCGAGTTCGTGCGGCACGTCCTCCTGGATGTAGTGCTTGCCCGGCAACGTGACCTCCTCCTGGTTCGGCCAGGTCCGACAGAACTCACGGTTCCGGCCGATCAGCGCGTGCCCGTCGGTTGTATTGACGAACAACCTGGGAAGGCCGGCGGCGTCGCCCGTATCGGCGTACGCCATGCGGTGCCCCGGCACCGCCGCGCATGACTTCCCGTATTTGCGCTGAGATGCGACTTCGGTCATTTCGCCTCCCCGGCGAGGCGTATAGGTTAGTCGGGCCGCCGGGATCGGCCAACCCCAATCGGCGGCTCGACATCCCAACGTCACACCCTAAGCTGCGTAGATGAGCAACCCGACCGCAGGCTCCGAACCGATGGACGCGCGCACCCTCAATCGCCGGGTCTGGCAGCTCACCGGCCCCATCATGTTCGCGAACCTGTCGGTCCCGCTGTTGGGTGCGGTTGATACGGCGGTGATGGGGCACCTGCCGGAGGCGTTCTTCCTTGGCGCCGTGGCCGTCGGCGCCACGATCGTTCATTTCATTTTCTGGGGCTTCGGGTTCTTGCGCATGGGCACGGCGGGTCTGGCCGCCCAGGCATACGGCGCCAAGGACGGATTGGAAATTCGCGTCGTACTGGCGCGGGCCGGCCTGCTGGGCGTGGGGCTCGGCGCCGCGCTCCTGCTGCTCCAATGGCCGATCGCGCAGATCGGGCTAACCCTTTTCGAGGCCAGCGGCCAAGTTGAGAACCTCGCCGAAACCTATTTCTTCATTCGCATTTGGAGCGCCCCGGCGGTTTTCGTGAATTATGCGATCGTCGGCTGGTTCATCGGCGTCCAGAACACCCGGGCCGTGATGATCCTTCAGGTGTTCATGAACGGACTGAACATCATATTGGATCTTTGGTTCGTATTGGGGCTCGAATGGGATGTCGCCGGGGTCGCCGCCGCAACCGTGATCGCCGAATTCACCGCGCTGGCGCTTGGCGTCCTCATGGTGCGGCGTGAGCTTCGGCGCATCCCGGGCTCCTGGCAGGGGATGAACCTCCGGGACGCCGACAAAATCCGGCAACTGGTCGCCATCAACAGGGACATCTTTATTCGAACGGCATGTTTGATGTTCGCTTTTGCGTTCTTCACCGCGCGCAGCGCCAAACTGGGCGATAACACTCTGGCCGCCAACGCCATCTTGCTTCAATTCCAGCAATTTCTGTCCTTCGGGCTCGACGGATTTGCCCATGCCGCCGAGGCCCTGGTCGGAGGCGCGGTCGGTGCCAAGGACCGGCGCACCCTGCGGCTGGCGGTGAAAATCTGTGGGCTTTGGGCCGCCATCATCGCGGTTGCATATACCCTGGTCTATGCCGTCGGCGGATCCGTAATTATCGGCTGGTTGACGGATTTGGAAGCGGTTGGAGCGTTGTCCGGCGAGTTCCTGATCTGGGTCATCATATCGCCTATCATCTCGGTCTGGTCGTTTACGCTGGACGGCGTATTCATCGGTGCCACCCGGACCGCCGAAATGCGGAATGGCATGATCATTTCACTGGCCGTTTACCTCGCAGCCGTTTTCGCCCTGCAGCCCGTGCTCGGCAACCACGGACTCTGGCTGGCCTTCACCATCTTCATGGCCGCGCGCGCCGTAACGCTGGCCATCGTATATCCGAGCGTGGAGCGAGCCGCCGCGCCCACCCGTTAGGGTACGCACGCCCGGTTGTCCGGCGGACCCAGGCGGGTTAGCTCTTGGGCGCCAACTCGGCGGGCAGGTCCTGCCCTCTGAGGTCCAGCGCCTTTTCGAGCCGGATCAAAACGGCGTAGCCACCCTTGTCGGCATCGTTGTCCCGTTCCTGCTGGACCATGTTGTTCCAGACCTGCTCGTAAGCGTCGCCTTCTTTGTGAATCTCGGCGGCACCGTAAAACCGTGCAATGCCACCGGCCGGGAGCATGCCGTTGCCGCCGCCGCGGCCGCCCAGTTCGGGATTGCGATAATAGACGGTGATCTTGGTGCCGTCGGATATTGCTTCGGCCGACTTGCCGCCGCCCCGCGCCCAATAGGCAAGCGTCCGGTCGTCGAAGACCTGCATGCTGCCCCGCGGACTGATCTGAGCGAAACCGTCATCCAGGACGACGCCGGTCAGACACACATTCCTTGGAAATGCCGTATTAATGTATTCGTGAAGTGCTGGCGGAATTGTGGCCACGTTTGCCTCCTAATGAATTTCCGGAAATGAAATCGATTTAAACGGCGGGCACCATAGAAAACCGATGCCGCCCGCACAACCACCCGCCGACATCGCGCGGCTTGATCTTGCCGAGTGAAGGGCCATCCACCATCATGACGGAAATGAGGAGGCAGCATTGATTTATGAAATCATCACCTACACGGTCAAACCCAACCAGGCGCCGAAATTTCTCGAGCTTTATGAGCCGATCTATGCGGCACACCGCCGCAATCACTCGGAATTGATTGGCTGTTGGTTCACCGATATCGGTGCTCTCAATCAGGTGATTCAAATCTGGCCGTATGAGTCGCACGCCGAGCGGGAACGGATCGTTGCCGCCGCCGGGAAAGATGGCGAATGGCCGGGCGATCTCATGGACCTCGTCGTGGGCGCAACATCCGAGATTTATGTTCCGTTCCCATTTTCGCCGCCCGTCGAAGCCGGCGAGTTCGGTGCGGTCTATGAGATGCGGATCTATGACATTATCCCAGGCACGTACGACGACTTGGTCGCTTCCTGGAGCGCGGCCCTGCCGGCGCGTCAGGAGCGCTCAAGATGCGCGGCTCTCCTCTATAGCGAGCTCGGCGGAATGCACAAACTCATTCACATTTGGCCCTACGCCGATCTCAACGAACGCGCCCGCATTCGCCGCGGGACGATCACCGACGGTATCTGGCCGCCAAGCCGCGTGGTGCCGGCAAAAGACCCACGGGGCACCATCCGTCACCAGGTAAACCTGATTATGCTGCCGGCCGCCTATTCGCCAATGCGCTAGGGTCTGTTGACAGTTACCGCAGCCAAATGACACTGCCGACGAGGCACAGCATGGCCAGGTAGGCAGTGCCATATCTGTGGCGACAGCGATAGTCGGCGCGAGTTGGGGCGTATGCTGGCGGCGGTCGAATAGGGGCCGGAGCGGCCCTTGATCCGATTCACCCTCCGGATACCGCATCCGAGCCGCCCTCCGACAACCTCAAGCCAGTGATTCTTATAGCAGAATCGTGCCAATCAGGAATCAGGCAAAGCGGTCATCTGGGAAATGCCGGTTCAAGAAAACAACCGCCACCGGCACTTCAGCCAGTGGCGGCCGCTAACTCACGCCCAAAGCATTTTGCTCCGGGCTATTTCGAAGTCTTCCTAGCGTTGGAAGATGATCTCAACCCGGCGATTGGCCCGCTCCGGCTGTCCATCCGGGGTATTCACCGCCGGCAAACTTTCACCATAGCTCTTGCCGAGCATAATGTTCGCCGGAATGCCTTGCGCGATCAGCGCGTCACGGACCACCTCGGTTCGGGATTCAGAGAGGCGCATGTTGTAGGCATCCGAGCCTGACCGATCCGCATGTCCATTCAACAGAACCCGCACAACGTCGGCCGCCTTCGCCTGTTTGGCCGCTTCGCGGACCATCAGATCGGCGCCGCCGGACAGCTTGGCGCTATCCAGCTCGAAGTTTACGACGAACGGGCCCGGAACGGATGGCGCCCTGGGAAGGGCCGGTGCCGGTGCCGGCGCGGGCGCCGCGATACGAGCAGGAGGCTGGAATTCCAAATCGCCGATCGCCGCCCAGAAATTGGTTTTGCAGGCCGCAATGTCGTTGGGCTGAAAATTCTCTTCCTGTTCCTGCATCCAGCAGTCGAACCCGGCCTGCGCCCGGGCCGCGGCCCGCGGCTTGAGGAACTTGGAGGTAGCCAAGGCTTGGACCAGGCGATCCCGCGCCGCCGAAAGTTCGGCGGACGCCGATTCCGGAACGCGCCGCCCGGACATTTGCTGCGGGTCGACCGTATTGCCCGAGGCAACCATTCGTGCACGTTCGTTGAAGAACGATGCGTCGATCCAGTCGTTTTCCGCATCCTCGAGCGCGGCCAGCCGGACATATTCCTGATGAAGCTGGGCCGCAAATTGACCGCTGTCCGGCTTCATATTCCTGACGGAATCCAAATCCGTACAGGCCGCCAAAACGACCGTTGCCCCAAGTATAACCCCTGTTTTTCCGAGTTTCGTCATATCCCGGTGATCTCCTGTCAGATTAACCTGTAGGCCGATTACGATTGTTCCGCGACCGTCTCCAGCCCCCAGCGATCATAATCTTCGGAAACCTCAAGTGGTGTGCCGATGCTTCCAAATTCAAGGCCAAGCGAATGCCTTGTGGTACCGCAATTCCGATCAAATCTCAATGACCGACCTCAAGCGAATCCATCAGTCTGAGTCACCGGATTACCGTTCGATTTCAGCACTCTATGCTGCTTGACCCAACCATTGGCATTCAAGACAATGCATGTACAAGCCGTGCATGTGAAATGCAAACGGCGAATGGGAACGAACCGTGCCGGCAATCGGAACGAACTGTTTTACCTGTCAGGCCCGCCACAGAACTGAATGGTGCGTATTGTCCGACGATGAGTTGCGGCTTATCGACGATAATCGGGTAAGCCGGGAATTGCTGCCGGGCGAAGTTCTGTTCAATGAAGGCGACGACTGCCGCGGAATCTATTGCGTTGAGGCCGGTCTGATCGGCATTCGAAAATATGACGCGGAGGGGAACTCCATCCTGCTCCATTTGTCCATGCCCGGCGAAACCCTTGGTTATCGGGCGCTCCTGACCGACACGGACTTCAAGGCCAGCGCGGAGGCACTCGAACCGAGCCGCGTGTGTTTCATCGGCAACCGGACGGTCCGGAACCTGTTGGAACAGAATCCCGCGCTTGGCTTACGTTTTCTCAAGCGAGCCTCGAATGAACTGGAGGAGGCCGAGGAGAAAATCTTCCACAACGTTACGCTGTCCGTACGAGCCCGCTTCGCTCATCTGCTTGCCGTCTTGATTGATCGCTCATTGAACGAGACGGATGAGAATGCCGGGGCCGAGATTGAGCTACCCATCTCCCGAACCGATATGGCGTCGATGATCGGAACCACACCGGAATCGATTTCCCGCGCCATTCGCAAACTTGAAGACGAGGGCATCGTCCATTTCTCCGGTGCCGGGGGCCGGACGTTGACGGTCCCGGACCTCGAGACCCTCGCAAACGAATTCGAGCCCCAGGAATACCTCTAATTCGGATAGCGCCGCCGCGGTCTTCCGCAGTGATCACCGCGAGCATCTATTCATAAGCGATTTCCCCTCGATCGGATGTTCTCGAAGGGATTACGGCCGGTGTAATCCGGCAAGGCCACGTTCGGGAATGCCGAAACGGCCGTTAAGGCGGCAGCTCGGAAGCCGATGACCGGACTCAGCGTACGACGAGCGAGACCGGCAGTCCGTGATCGTTGCAGGCCCGGCTGCGGGTCATCTCCACCGCAACGGGATCGAAGTTGCGCCAACGCTCCTGCTCGGCAAATGCCTGCTTATAGGCCTCCGCCTTGGAATCGTGAACGCCAACGACTTGTTGGGCGACACCGTTGTCGACTACCGCCCAGTTCTTGGTCCAGGATTGATATTTGACCGAAAAGCGCATCTTTCCGCCGTCTCCTCGTTTAGCCGCTCCCAGCCTCACGGACACATATTTACATTTGGTGAATAAACCCGGTTTTCTCAGGTAAACTAATTCCACCGGGCGTGACACCCGCCGAAACCTTTGACAATCAACTACACCCGCGAGTGATATTCGATGAACCCCGAAGACCTGGCAGCAGTCAGAACAACCAGCGAGTTGATCAAGGCGGCACGGCAAAATCTTGATCAGAACAACTGGGATTACCTGATCGGCGGCGGCGAGAGCGAAACCACACTGCTGCGAAATCGCCAATCACTGGACGAGATGGCTTTCCGTCCCCGGGTTTTGAACGATGTGAGCAGCATCTCGCTGCGCCGTGATATTTTGGGCGCGGAAGCGCGGCTTCCCATATTCCTCGCACCCATAGGCGGGCTCAACCGACTGGTTCCCGAAGGGGCGATGGCACCACTTTGTGCTGCACAGACTTTTGGCATTCCCGGCATGCTGAGTTCCGTCACACAACCGGAATTCGGCGAGATCAGAAGCCGGGTTTCCTCTCCCCTGATCTATCAAATCTATATCCACGGCGATGAAGCATGGGTAAACGACCGGCTTGATGCCATCACCGAAGCCGGCTACACGGCTTTTTGCGTGACTGTCGATACGGCTCAGTATGGGCGGCGGGAGCGGGACCTGATCAAGCACTACAATCCGCGCGCCCACAACCGTGCTGTCCGTCGCGAAGCATCACACCAATCGTCATTCGACTGGTCCTGGCTGGCGCGGCTGCGCGAGAGATGCCAAATCCCCTTTGTCCTAAAAGGGGTCGCGACGGCAGAGGATGCAAGGCTCGCTGTCGATCACGGCATCGACGTTGTCTATGTCTCCAATCATGGCGGACGGCAGTTGGACCACGGCCGGGGCGCCATCGAGGTGCTGCCGGAGGTCGTCGACGCGGTATCGGGCCGGGCGGCGGTTTATATAGACGGCGGGTTTATGCGCGGCACCGACGTGCTGAAGGCCGTCGCGCTGGGCGCTGACGCAGTTGGGATCGGCAAGCTGTACGGCTTGGCGCTCTCGGGCGCCGGTGAGGATGGCGTGGTCAAAATGCTTGAATTGATCGAGGAAGAGATGCTCAACGCAATGGCCAACCTCGGTGCTTCCGACCTCGGCCATCTATCGGCCGACCACCTTCATCCGGCAAATGCCGTCCGGCCCCCAGGGGTTTTTTCCGCATTTCCGCTGATCGACATTGCCGACCCCCCGTACTGATCTCGCTTACCGGGAAGACCGTCCTTTAACCGATATGTACGTGGACGCCCAGGGCCATCGCCGCTAGATTGAACTTGGACACCGGCGTTCCCAACATCGAGATCGCTCAAGACCAACTGGAAACAGCGATCCTGAATATTGCGCTCAACGCCCGTGACGCACTGCCCGCCGGAGGAACGCTGAGGGCGGCGTTCTCCACGATGAGCGCCTTGCCCGGGATTTGGCCGAAACCCTAAACCAGGAATAAACCACGAAAAGCGCAACGGGAGTCCTCGAATGTCAGAACCCATGACCGTGCCGAAGGATGCGTCAAACGATGCCCCTCAAGCCGATTTTGAAATTCTCTACGAAGATGAGGAGACGCGCATTACCCGCTGGCGAATTGATCCCGGCGCCCAGACCGGCTGGCATCATCACGCGGTCGACTATGTCACCATCCAGGAATCAGGCGGTGAACTGCGCCTTGAGCGGGATGACGGAAGCGTCACCCGCGTCGAATACGAGCCCGGCCGGACGGTCCGCTATGCGGCGCCGATCAGGCACAACGCCACCAACGTCAGCGACGAGGAGGTCCGGGTCACTGAAATCGAATACAAGACCGTCTAAGTCCTCATTCGGACGCTAACCAACGCGGGTCGGACAAGCCTCCTTCCGCCCTTGAGGCTTGATACCCATCAAGGTTCACAAGGCCTGGGAGACATACTCAAGGACCTGTTCGGTTGAGAGGCGGGACCAAGGCCCAGGCAGACCCCCTTCAAGACATCGCCCGTCCCGGACACGTAGAGTTTATGACACCAAAGCCCGAATAGAGCATTTGGTACGTCCGCGATCTACCGGGCATGGAGGCGGTCCATACCGGAGGCCAGTCGGCAATTTTGAGAGGCCGGGGCAATTACGCGACGCCGAATGCGGAAAAGAACACCGAGGTCGACCTCGAGCACCTGCCGGTATTCTCGCCGCACTGGGTCTAGGTTTCCCGGTCGGCCTCAATTCTGACGCGTCCGCGAAGCAGCGGCACGGCTAACACCGCCAGCACGACGATGGCGGCGATGCACGACATTCCCAGCGCCCGCTGCAGCCCGATGACTTCGGCCAATGAGCCGACCGCCAGCGATCCGAGAGCGGGCGCCCCCACCGAGAGGGACACCAATATCGAGATTGCCCGGCCGCGCATCCGCGGATCGGAGATGTGCTGAACAAGGCTGTTCCAGCCCACATTGGCGATGACGATGCCGAATGTGCCGACTGCCAATACCCCAAGCGCCAAATCGAAGGTTTCGACCGAGGCGAAAAACAAGATGAAGGCGGCCGCCAGAAACCCGCCACCCAGCATGATGACCGTCATTCCCTCGGTGCGGCTCCGCAACATCATCAGCGCCGCTCCCAAGAGGGCGCCGATGCCCGCCGCCGCGGTCAGGGGCGGCAACCCGACATCCGGCATGCCGAACACATCACCGGCGAACCCGGCCAGAAGCTCACTGTAGGGACGGATCAGCAGACCGATGGTGAAGGCCCCGGCAATGAGCAGCCGCAGCGCCGGGTGGCCGGCGACGTAGACGAACCCTTCCCGCAAATCGCCAAACAAGCTGGTCTCGCCGCGGCCCGACGCGAATGGATTGGCGTGACGCATCAGCGACAGCATCAGGACCATCCATAGCGATGTCGCGCCGTAAACCAGTATGACCGCGCCCCAGTCGGCGAGGCTGAAGATCAGACCGGCGATGACCGGCCCGATGAAGCCGCCGACGTGAAAGACGGTTGAATTGAAGGCGACCGCGGCGGCGATGTTTTCCCGCCCGGCCAGTTGGGGGATCAGGGCCTGCCGGGCCGGAAACTCGATCCCGAAGAACGCGCCCTGCAGCGCGCTCAACATAACCAGCATCGGCACCGTGATGCTGCCGGTCAGCGCCAGGATGCCGATGGCCGCGGTCACGGTGGCATTGCTGATTCCGGCCAACCCAGAGACGAGCCGAGGGCCGTAGCGATCCCCCATGGCTCCGCCGACGGGTCCGACGAACATCACCGGCAGCATACTGGCGAACCCGACGAGGCCGAGCACCTGGGGCGATTCGGAGAGCTGCCAGGACAGGCCCCCCAGCCCGACGCGATTGGTCCACCACCCGTGGGTGTGGGCCACGTGTCCCATCACGTAGAGGCGATAATCGCGCGCGGCGAGCGCATTACGAAATCCGCCGAATGCTTTCCTCTCGCCTGCCAAGGTCAGCGCGCCCGGCCCGCGGGCGCCATGTTCCGCCTAACCCTCCGGTGCATATTTTCCGGTCAATTGCGGCGTGTGTGCCCCATCCAAACCCTTCTCCGTATGCTCCAGACGGGTATCCGGGCCCCAGGTGCGTTTGAGGCCGTCGCGGACATTGATCTTGAGCCGCCCGCACCCCTCGACCTCGAGCTCAACCTCGTCGCCGTCCTGAAAGGCATGGAGACCCCGGTGGTTGGTCCCGGTGGCGAGAATGTCGCCGGGCTCCAGGGTGTGGCAGTGGCTGACCCACTCGACGCATCGCGGGATTTTGTGCGCCATATCATCGGTGTTGAAATCCTGCTTGATCACGCCGTTGTTCCAAAGCCGCACACGGAGCTTCTGGGGATCGGCGATTTCATCCTTGGTAACGATATAGGGTCCGATGGGAGCGTAGGTTTCCCGGGACTTCATCATGAAGAAGGTGTTCATCGCCGGACCCAGGCCGCGGGCCGAGCCGTCGATAACATTCACATAGCCGAAGACATGGTCCATGGCGTCCGCCTCGCTGACCCCGGTGGCCCTCTTACCGATCACCAGACCCAGTTCGGCCTCGCCCTCGAAGATAGTCGCCGGGATATCCTGCAACACCATGGTATCGCCGTGCCCGATGATCGAGCTCGGTGATTTGTGGAAGCCGTTGATCGGTGCCGGCTCGTCCCGGGTGCCATCCTCCATGTAGTTGACCGCCATGCAGTCGATATTGAGCGGCCGGGGCAACGGGGGGCGGATACGTACGTCATCGACCGCAGCGCCGCCGCCGGCAGAAGCCGCTTCGGCCAGTTTGCCCTGGTACTGGCCGTAATTCTCGATCAGTCCGCGCATCTGATCCTGCGGCTGGTGATGCGGAATATCAGCCACGACCGCGGACACATCGACGACGGATCCGTCATCGCCGATCACGCCCATTGCAAATTCATCAAAGAACAGGATTTTCATTTTTCTCTCCCCTGAAATTCAAACGGGCCTGAAACCCAAACGGAACCCGGAACATTCGCGGCCATTCAAGCATAGGACCCCGGGGAAGCAATCCCGGGGGCGAATTTGTCCGAAACCAATTGGTCATCACCGATAGCTGGCCGTGATCGGCCCGGGGGTGTCTAATACCGGGATGCCGAGAGCGCTTCTGATTGCGGCTGCCTTTATCCTGTTGTCGGGCCCGGCCCCGGCGCAGACCAAGGTCGACTTGGAGCTGATCCTGCTGGCCGACGGATCGGGCAGCGTCGACGATGTCGAATTTTCGCTGCAGCGGCTGGGCACCGCCCGGGCGCTCCGCCATCCCAGGGTCGTCCAGGCGATCCAATCCGGCTTCCTCGGCCAAATCGCGCTCACCTATGTGGAGTGGAGCGGTCCCGATCTCCACGTCCCCGTCGTCCCCTGGACCCTGCTCAGGACGCCGACCGACGTGGAGGCTTTTGCCGCCAAATTGGAAACCCGCCCCCGCGAACTGTATGGCGGCGGCACGGCTATCGGCGACGCCATCCTTCACGGTGTCGCGTCCCTCCAAGACAACGCCTTCGAGGCGCGGCGCCGGGTTATCGATATTTCGGGCGACGGGCCCGACCGCAACGGCCTCCCCGCCGCCGTCGGCCGGGATGAGGCGGTGAAACAGGGCATTACGGTAAACGGCCTTCCCATCCTCGAAGGGCGCTTCGGCCTCGATGAGTTTTTCCGCACCAACGTGATCGGCGGACGGGGCGCCTTTGTCATCCCGGCGCGCACCTTTGCCGATTTCGAAACTGCCATCCGGGTCAAACTGATCCGGGAAATCGCGTCCCTCCCCCACGCTACCCCGTAGCATCCTCAAGGATCATGTCAGCGGCCTTTTCGCCGATCATGATGGTCGGCGCGTTGGTATTTCCCGATGTCAGCCTCGGCATTATGGACGCATCCACGACCCGGAGCCGTTCGACCCCCCTCACCCGCAGTCGCGGGTCGACCACCGCATCGTCGTCGGCGCCCATCCGGCAGGTGCCCACCGGGTGATAGCTGGTCCGGCCGTAATCCCGGAGATATTGGAGCAGCTCGCCGTCGCTCCGGCAGTCGGTCCCCGGCAGATGTTCGTTGCGAACGTAACGCTGAAAGGCCGGCTGTTCGGTAATGGTCAGGCCGCGGCGCAAGCCGCCGATCAGGGTATCGATATCCTTCCGCGCGGTCAGGTAGCGTCCATGGATCAGCGGCGCCTCGTAAGGATCGGACGAGGCAATCACCACCTCGCCCCGGCTTTCCGGGCGCATCAGCGTCGCCACGTTCATGGCGCCGGGCCAGGGATGGGCCGTGGTGCCCACATGGTCGGCGCTGAACATCATCAGCAGAAACTGGATATCCGGCGAGACCGCCGCCGGATCGATGGTGACGAAGCCGCCGGCGAACGCCGCGCCCATGGCGAGGTAGCCCTTCCGGGTGAACGCGTACCGGGTCGCCACGCTCATCTTCTTGATGACGCTGTTGGCGACGTCGTTGGCGCTGTCGTGCCCCTGGAGCCTGTACATGACCGCCGCGTTGTAGTGGTCCTGCAGATTCGCCCCGACGCCCGGCCGGTCGAGCACCACATCGATGCCGTACCGCTGGAGGAGTCCGCCCGGCCCGATCCCCGATAGCTGGAGGATCTGAGGCGAATTGAAGGCGCCGGCGCATAGGAGAACCTCACCGGCCGCCCGGACCTGTTTGGTCGCGCCGCCTTGATCGAACTCGACCCCCGCCGCCCGGCCGCTCTCGATCAGGAGCCGCCGCACCCGCACCTCGGTCTCGATTTTCAGGTTCCGGCGCTGCTTCGCGGGACGCAAATACCCCACCGAGGTGGACGACCGGCGGCCGTTGCGCATGGTCCATTGGTAGGGTCCGATGCCCTCCTGTTCCGCGCCGTTGAAGTCCGGATTGATCTTGAAGCCGGCGGTCTCGGCCGCCTCCAGGTAGGCGCGCGACAACGGCACCTGGTCATACGGGTCGGAGACCGCTATGGGCCCGCCGCTGCCGTGGTACTCGTCGGCCCCCCTCTCCTGGTCCTCCATCTTGCGGAAGTAAGGCAGCACGTCGTCATAGGACCAGCCCACATTGCCGAGTTGCCGCCACTGATCGTAGTCGGCCTTGTTGCCCCGCGCGTAGACCATGCCGTTTATGGAACTGGTGCCGCCCAGCACCTTGCCGCGTGGCTGAATGATCGGCCGGTTGACCTGAGCGGGATCGGGCTCGCTGTTGTAGAGCCAGTTGATGGCCTTGTTGGCGAAATGCTTGCCGTAGCCAAGGGGAATATGGATCCACGGATTGCGGTCCGCGGGCCCGGCTTCCAGCAGCAGCACCTTGTCACGGCCCGAGGCGGTCAGCCGATTGGCCAGCACGCACCCGGCGCTGCCCGCGCCGATGACGATGTAGTCGAAGCTATCGGTCATGCCGCCTCGTTCGGCTCACTGCGATACCGCAAAATTGGCGTGTGCCGTCACCATCCACTTGCCGCCGATCTTCCGGAACACGGTCAGACGCGGGGCGCGCTTGGCCACCGGTTTCCCGTCGATGGTCTCGGTGATGCGCAGCATGTAGCGGACCACCATAATGTCGCCCGACTGAGTAACCACGATTTCGTCAGGCGAGAAATCCCGCTCGATCGAGACGCCCCCGACGCCCCGCGAGATATAGCCGTCCCGGTCGAATCCGACGCCGTTGCCCCGCATGATCTGATACTCGGGCGCGAGAATTTTCTCGACCCCCTTCGGTCCGCCTCTAACCGCCTCGATAAATGCCATGATCTGGGTCTCGGCGGTCTCGTGAAGGCTCTGGGCCGTTGCGCCCGCCGATAAAAGTCCCGCCGAAAAAAGAATTGCCGCCGTCAGGGTGACGGCCGTTTTCGCCAGTTTCATTTGTGTCTACCCTTTGAGTTCCGGTTATGGTGGTCCGTATCTAAACAATCCAACCGGCCCCCGGCAAACGTATCCTCGCCAAGCCGATGCATCCCTCTCCCCATTGAGGGGCAGAGGGTTAGGGGGTGCCGACACATTACCCGTTCCAGCCCTTTCACATTTGCATACCTCCAAGTCGTTGAAATCATTCAGTTCCCAAAAAAACACCGTTTCGGCGCAATAGACATTCATGGACAAAAATAGACAAACATGGACATTTCGTGAGTCGCCTGACATGCACCTGCTGCATGGCTCCTCCGCCGACACAAAACGCCGCCCGAATCGGGCGGCGTTGTCACACACATAGCCCGGGACGCACCGGGTGCAAGATTTCGCGGGCATTCACTTCGACAAATACCCACAACGAACAGGTTTCTATTGATGTCCCTCCACATCACCATGAAACTGGCATCGTCCGTTTGAAAAAGACGGGCCTTAGTCTCGGGGGGGAAGTCTTCATGCGCTATCACAAGTTCGGCCTGCTCGAACACGATGCCGCCCGGGCCACGCCCGGCTACACCATCTTCACGCCGATCCCGGCGGGATGCCACACCACCTACCTGCTTGACATGGACGGCGAAGTGGTCCACGAATGGGACGTGCCGGGATTACGGACCGGCTATTCCAAGCTGCTTCCCAACGGCAATCTGCTGACCGCCCTCAGGGCCGATCTGGACGCCCCCGCCGGCCGCGAGGAGGCGCGGGTCATCCGCGAGGTCGATTGGGACGGCAAGATGGTTTGGGAGTGCGACGCGCCGGCCCAGCACCATGATTTTCACCGGCTGCCCAACGGCAACACGGCCTTCATCGGTTTCGAGCGGTTCCGGCCCGACTCCATCGCCCGGCTGCAGGGCGGAATTCCCGGCACCGAGATGGCCGACGGCGGTGTCCTCGGCGACTATATCCGCGAGGTCGATGCCGATGGCGAAACGGTCTGGGAGTGGCACGCCCAGGATGACATGGAGATCGAGGAGTACCCGATATTTTCGCTCAATGTCCGGCAAGAGTTCTCACACGCCAACTCGCTTTTCCCGCTGCCCAACGGCGACTACCTGGTCAGTTTCCGGCGTAATAGCTGGATCTTCATTATCGACCGGGAAACCAGGAAGGTCCGATGGCGGAAGAATGACTACGGCTGGGGCGGTCAACACGACGCCCAGATGCTGGACAACGGAAACATCCTGTTCTTCGCCAACGGACAGTTCGGCGATAACACGTCGCATTGCTCGCGGGTGATCGAACTCAATCCCGAAACCGGCGAAGAAGAATGGGTATATCAAGGTGATCCGCCGTGGACATTCTACAGTCCGCATATCAGCGGCGCCCAACGCCTGTGGAGCGGCAACACGTTGATCTGCGAGGGACTCTGGGGACGGATATTCGAGGTGACGCCGGAAGGAGACATCGTCTGGGAGTATATCTCGTCTCATTTCGGTCCCTGCGGACCGCCTCATAACCTCAATCCGGCGGACATCGGCAATTGGGTTTTCCGTGCCTACCGGTACGCCCCGGACTCCCGGGAGATCGACGGGCGGCTGCCCGGCTAGAATTCCGGCGTCGATAACCCAACAGCGATAACGATCAGGTGAGTTGATCGTTTCGCGGATGATTCACATTGCAATTTCCTTTCTTGGAATTATTGTAATTTACATGATAGGCGATTGGTTCATATAACTATTACATGAACTCATCGGACGCTTGGTTTGTAATGTTTCAAAGGAGGTCAACATGGACGGAAACGATGGCGCGGCGGCCGGCAAATGCCCGGTCATGCACGGCGGGATGACAAGCACCCAATCCACGGTCACCGAGTGGTGGCCCAATACGCTGAATCTCGACATCCTCCATCAGCACGACACCAAGGCCGACCCCATGGGACCGGACTTCGATTACCGCGAGGAAGTCAAAACCCTCGACTTCGGCGCGCTCAAGAAGGATCTGGAAGACCTGATGACCGACAGCCGGGACTGGTGGCCGGCGGATTGGGGTCACTATGGCGGGTTCATGATCCGCATGACCTGGCATGCCGCGGGCACGTACCGCACCGCGGACGGGCGGGGCGGCGCCGGGACCGGCAACATGCGGTTCGCGCCCCTGAATTCCTGGCCCGACAACGTAAGCCTCGACAAGGCGCGCCGTTTGCTGTGGCCGATCAAAAAGAAGTACGGCAACAAGCTGAGTTGGGCCGACCTGCTCGCTTACGCGGGCACCATCGCCTACGAGTCCATGGGGCTCAAGACCTTCGGCTTCGGCTTCGGCCGGGAAGACATCTGGCACCCGGAAAAGGACATCTACTGGGGCTCCGAGAAGGAATGGCTCGGACGCGGCCGGTACGACGACGACGATGACGCGCAATCGCTGGAAAACCCGCTGGCTGCGGTGCAGATGGGCCTCATCTACGTCAACCCGGAAGGCGTGAACGGCATTCCCGACCCCAAGAAGACGGCGCTGGAGGTCCGCGAAACCTTTGCCCGCATGGCGATGGACGACGAGGAAACCGTCGCGCTGACCGCGGGCGGCCATACGGTCGGCAAGGCGCACGGCAACGGCGATGCGTCGATACTGGGTCCGGACCCCGAAGGCGCCGACATCGAGGATCAGGGTCTCGGCTGGCGCAATCCGGTCAGCCCCGGCGTCGGCCGCCACACCGTGAGCAGCGGGGTCGAGGGTGCCTGGACGGCCCATCCCACCAAGTGGGACAACGGCTACTTCGAGATGTTGTTGAACCATGAATGGGAACTCACGAAGAGCCCGGCCGGCGCCAACCAGTGGGCGCCCGTCGACATCAAGGACGAGGACAAGCCGGTCGATGTCGAAGATCCGTCCATCAGGTGCATGCCGGTAATGACGGACGCCGATATGGCCATGCGCGAGGACCCCATCTACCGGGAAATTTCCGAGCGTTTCTACAAAGACCCCGACTATTTCGCTGAAACCTTCGCCCGCGCCTGGTTCAAACTGACCCACCGGGACATGGGACCGAAAGTCCGCTATATCGGCCCGGATGTGCCGGACGAGGACCTGATTTGGCAGGACCCGGTCCCGGCCGGCGGTACGGATTACGATGTGGACGCCGTGAAGGCGAAGATCGCCGCCAGCGGTCTCTCGGTCGGGGAAATGGTCTCAACCGCCTGGGACAGCGCCCGCACCTTCCGCGGCTCCGACATCCGGGGCGGCGCAAATGGTGCGCGGCTTCGCCTGGCGCCGCAGAAGGACTGGGAAGGCAATGAGCCGGAACGCCTCGCCCGCGTGCTGGCGGCGCTCGAGCCCATCGCCGAAGAAACCGGCGCCAGCATCGCCGATGTGATTGTATTGGCGGGTAATGTAGGCGTGGAGCAGGCGGCGAAGGCGGCGGGCGTCGACGTCGAGGTGCCGTTCACGCCCGGCCGGGGCGATGCAACGGAGGAGGCGACGGACGCGGAGTCCTTCGAGCCCTTGGAGCCGATCCATGACGGCTACCGCAACTGGCTGAAGGAAAGCTATGCCGTCAGCGCGGAAGAGCTGATGCTCGACCGCACCCAGCTGATGGGCCTGACCGCCCATGAGATGACGGTGCTGGTCGGCGGCATGCGGGTCCTTGGCACCAACCACGGCGGGACCGGGCACGGTGTGCTGACCGACCGGGAAGGCGCCTTGACCTCCGACTTTTTCGTCAACCTCACCGACATGGCCTACACCTGGAAACCGGCCGGCGAAAATCTCTATGAGATCGTCGACCGGAAGTCGGGCGCGGTGAAGTGGACCGCAACCCGGGTGGATCTGGTATTCGGATCCAACTCGATCCTGCGGG
Source organism: Rhodospirillales bacterium (assembly GCA_965213765.1). Taxonomy (GTDB): domain Bacteria; phylum Pseudomonadota; class Alphaproteobacteria; order Rhodospirillales; family UBA2165; genus JAJDXO01. The sequence goes on from OZ243926.1 coordinate 371,279, forward strand.
CCTATGCCGAGCTCTATGCCCAGGACGACAACGGGGAGAAGTTCGTAAAAGACTTCGTTGCCGCCTGGACCAAGGTGATGGACGCGGATCGATTCGATCTGAACTAGCTATTGCGGGGTGCCGCCCGGACGCGGCCGCGTCCGGGCGGCATTTTCTTTGCGCCCGCCTCCTTGTACGCTGCATTCATGGCTGAACTGTCCGTCCTGGGCGAAGTCCGTGCCGAGCTTGGAGAATCGCCGGTGTGGTCCGCCGGCGAGAACGCCGTCTATTGGATTGATATTCTGGGCAAGCTGATCCACCGGACCGATCCCGATTCCGGCGAGACGCGGTCCTGGGGCTTGCCCAGCCATCCCGGGATGATTTCGCTCCGCCGGAAAGGCGGGTTGGCCGTTGCGCTGGAGGACGGAATCCACGCCTTCGATCCCGCAACCGGAAATTTGGACTTGCTGGTACCGCTGGAGGCCGAAACGCCGGAGAACCGCCCCAATGACGGCAAGTGCGATACCGCCGGACGGCTGTGGGTCGGGACCATGAACAAGCACGATCCCGATCTGGCGACAGGCGGCTTCTACCGGATCGATCCCGACCTGTCGGCGACGCTGATCGACAGCGGTCTCAGGATCCCCAACGGCCTGGCCTGGTCGCCGGACGGTGCCCGCATGTTCCGGACCGACACGCGCTCGGGCGTGGTGCGGGCCTCCGGCTTCGACGCCGCAAGGGGCGAAATATCGGGTGAGACGGAATTCTTCACGTTCGACCGTGCTCTTGACGGCGGGGTCGACGGCGCGGCCATGGACACGGACGGCGGTTACTGGACGGCTCAATATGGCAGCGGACGCCTGCGCCGGACAAGGCCGGACGGATCGGTCGGTATGGAAATCCCCCTCCCCGCCTCGCAGCCGACCATGCCGGCCTTCGGCGGCCCCGGGATGAAAACCCTGTTCGTCACCTCGGCGCGGCAGCAGCTCAACGACGAAGAGCTATCCGCACAGCCCGGCGCGGGCGCGTTGCTCGCCATCGAGACCGGGTTTACCGGTGCGCCGGTCGGCGAATTCGGGGGCTAGAGCAGTTTCCGGCCAAATTGATTCAATTTAGCCGGAAACTGCTCTAAGCGCCCCGCTCGTACACTTTTACCCCGTTCGCATAGGTCGCGCGGATCGCCCGGTCGTCGGCCAGCACGATCTGAGCAAACAGCAATTCCTCGAGGGTCTCGGCGCGGCCGGTGCGGTGGGCGATGAGATCGGTAGAGGCCGGGTCGATCACCGTCACATCGGCCTCGTAGCCGGGTGCCAGGCGGCCGATCTTGTCCCCCAGATGCAGCGCCCGGGCGCCGCCGAGGGTCGCCAGGTAAAAGCACTCGAAGGGCGAGATGGCGTCGTTGTGGAACCGCGCGATCTCGTAGGCCGCCTTCATGGTGGCGAAGGGCGACATGGAAGAGCCGCCGCCCACATCGGTGCCGAGCGCCACAGGGATGCCCGCCCCCTTCAGCTTGCGGAACTCAAAGAGGCCGCTCCCCAGGAACAGGTTGGATGTCGGGCAGTGAACAACGGTGGTGCCGGTCTCCGCGGCCCGCGCCGTCTCGGCGTCGGAGAAATGAATGCCGTGACCGAAGAGCGCCCGCTCGCCCAACAGGCCGAACCGGTCATAGACGTCCAAATAAGAGTCGGCCTCGGGGAACAGCTGTTCCACCCACTCGATCTCGCGGACGTCTTCCGACACATGGGACTGGACATAAACGCCCTCGTGCTCGGCAAACAGCGACCCCGCCGCCTCCAGCTGTTCCGGCGACGATGTCGGCGCAAAACGGGGCGTGATGCCGTAGAGGCTCCGCCCCACCCCATGCCACTTCTCGATCAGCGCCTTGGAGTGGTCGTAGGCCTCCTGCGGGGTATCCAGCAGTTCGTCCGGCGCATGCCGGTCCATCAGCACCTTACCGGCGACGGTCCTGACGCCCCGGCGGGCGGCTTCCTCAAAGCAGGCGTCCACCGACTGCGGATGCGTGGTGCAATAGACCGCGGAAGCCGTAAATCCGTTGCGCAGCAGTTCATCGAAAAACAGCTTGGCGGCGGCGGCGGCCACGTCGTGATCGGCGAACTTGGATTCTTCGGGGAACGTGTAGCTGTTGAGCCAATCGATGAGCTTGCCGCCGTAGGACGCGATCACCCCCAACTGGGGATAGTGGACATGGGCGTCGATGAATCCCGGCGTGATCAGGTGATCCGGGTAATGGTCCGTCGGAGTATCGGCTGGTATCTGGCCGCCATCGGTCACCGAAGCGACAACGCCGCCCTCGATCAGGACGGCGCCGTCTTCGAAAAACGTATAAGCGGCGTCTCCCGCGGTCTCGGGATCGTCGTCGAAGCTCAGCACCCGGCCCCGGATGGCCAGCGCCGGCACTTTACCGCCTGTGGTCATGATCGTTATTCAGAGAAGGCGAACGGCCGGCCCCGGGGTCAATCCGGAACCGGCCGCATCCTGCAATGCCTATTGCGGGATCTTACCTTCTACGCCTTCCACATAGAAGTTCATGCCGAGCATGGTCTTATCGTCCACGACCTCACCGGCCTTGACGATGATCTTACCCGACTGATCCTTGATCGGACCAGCGAAGGGATGGATGCTGCCGTCGGTGATGCCCTTCCGGGCCTTCTCGGCCATCGCCACCACGTCCGCCGGGATGGCGGGGTTGTAGTCGGCGAGCTTCACCATGCCGGACTTGAACCCGCCCCAGACGTCGCCCGATTTCCAGGTGCCGTCGATAACCGCCTTGGTGCGCTCGACGTAGTACGGCGCCCAATCATCGATGATCGCGGTCAGGTGGGCCTTGGGCCCGAAGTTCTTCATGTCGGAGGCCTGTCCCACGGCCCAGATGCCCCGGCCTTCCGCCGCCTGCACCGGCGCCGGCGAATCCGTGTGCTGCAGCATCACGTCGGCACCCTGGTCGATGAGCGCCTTCGCGGCATCCGCTTCCTTGCCCGGATCGAACCAGGACGAGACCCAGACCACCTTCACGGTCACCTTGGGATTGACCGAACGGGCGGCGATGGCGACGGCGTTGATGCCCCGGATCACTTCGGGGATCGGGAACGACGCCACATAGCCGAGGACATTGGATTTGGTCATCTTGCCGGCGATCAGGCCGACCACGTGCCGGCCTTCATAGAATCTGGCCGAGTAGGTCGCGACGTTGTCGGCCCGCTTGAAGCCGGTGGCGTGCTCGAACTTGACCTTCGGGAACCGCTTGGCGACGCGGATGGTCGGGTTCATATAGCCGAACGACGTGGTGAAGATGAGACCGTGACCGCTCGAGGCCAGCCGGGTAATGACCCGCGTGGCGTCGGCGCCTTCCGGCACGCTCTCGACGAACGAGGTCTTCACCTTGTCGCCCAGCGCCTTCTCGACGGCGATACGGCCCCGATTGTGCTCGTAGGTCCAGCCGTGGTCGCCCACCGGGCCCACATAGACGAAGCCGACCTTCAGCGGGTCGGCGGCCTGCGCGAGGCCGGTCGCGGCGAGCATGACGCCCGCGGCTAAGCCGGAGAGCAGGCCCAATTTCTTACCTAGTTTCATTTGCGTATTCTCCTTTTCGATTGAGATTTAACCGGTTGCGTGGAAACTCTTGCCGAGACAGGCAGGAGCGTTGAGGCGGACCAGGGCGCTGTCCCGGGAAATAATCACCAGGACGACGATGGTCGCGAGATAGGGCGCCATTGCGAGGACCTGCGGCGGAATCTCGATCCCGAGGCCCTGAGCGTGAAGCTGCATGATGGTGAGGCCGCCGAACAGATAGGCGCCGACGAATACCCGGGCCGGACGCCAGGACGCGAACACCACCAGCGCCAGCGCGATCCAGCCCCGCCCGGCGGTCATGTTCTCGACCCATAGCGGCGTATGGACCAGCGAAAGATAGGCGCCGCCGAGCCCGGCCATGGCGCCGCCGAACAGGACGGCCAGCAGACGCACCAGATTGACCGGATAGCCGATGGAATGGGCCGCGTTATGGTTTTCGCCGACGGCGCGGAGCACCATGCCCGCACGGCTCTTGTTGAGGAACCAGCCGACGGCGATCACCGAGACCACCGAGAAGTAGACCAGAACGTCGTGCCCCAGCAGCAGGGTGCCGATCAACGGGCCAATCACCGGGATCTGCTCCAGGAGAGGAAATTCCAGGTGGGGCAGGCCGGCGAAGGTCTTGCCGACCATCCCGTGGCCCATCAGCGCGCTCAAGCCCAACCCGAACAAGGTCAGGGCAAGGCCGGTGGCGACCTGGTTGGAAAGCAGATAGAGGGTGAGGACGCCGAAGATCAGCGCCATGGCCGCCCCGGCGACGGCACCGGTCAAAACCGCGAGGATCCCGCTGCCGGTGGTGACACCCGCGGCGAAAGCCGAGACGGCACCGACGATCATCATCCCCTCGACACCGAGATTGAGGACGCCCGACTTCTCGACCACCAGTTCGCCGATGCCGGCGAAGACGAACGGCGTCGACGAGGTCACCACGGTCAACAGGAAGGGAATGAACCATTCAGGCATCAACTTCCCCCTTCCGCCGCGCTGACCGTCTTCGGGATGCCGAATTTCACCCGGTACTTGATCAGCACATCGGCGGCCAACAGGAAGAACAGCAGCATGCCCTGGAAGACGCCCGTGACCGCATTGGGCAGGTTCATCTCGATCTGGGCGTTTTCGCCGCCGAGATAGGTCAGCGCCATGAGGAGCCCGGCGAACAGCACGCCGACCGGATGCAGCCGCCCGAGGAAGGCGACGATAATGGCGGTGAAGCCGTAGCCCGGCGAAATGACCGGCACGATCTGCTGGATCGGGCCCGAAACCTCGATCATCCCCGCAAGCCCCGCGGCGCCGCCGCTCATCATCAGCGTCACCCAGATAATCTTCTTTTCCTTGAATCCTGCGAAGCTTGCCGCCATGGGCGCCATACCGGTCACCCTGATCTGGAACCCGATGATGTGCCGCGCGATCAGTATCCAGCCGGTGGCGACCGCCGCCAGCGCAAACAGCCAGCCGACGTGCATCCGTGTGGTTTCGATCATCACCGGCAGGATGCCGGCATCCGGGAACAGACGGGACTCGGGAAAGTTCTGGCCCTCCGGGTCCTTCCACGGACCGTGGATCAGGTAGCTCAGCAGCAGGAGCGCCACATAGACCAGCATCAGGCTGGTGAGGATTTCATTGGTATTGTAGCGGGTCTTCAGAAATGCCGGGATCGCCGCCCAGGCCATCCCGCCCAGAATACCGGCGACCGCCATGGCCGGGAGCAGGAACAGGCTCTCGCTCTCGAAGAACAGCAGCGCCATGCCGCCGCCAGCCAGCGCGCCGACGGTCAACTGCCCCTCGGCGCCGATATTCCACACATTGGCCTGAAAGCCGAAGGACAAGCCGACGGCGATGAGCACCAGCGGGGTGCCCTTGACGAACAACTCGGCGAACCCGTCGAGGGTGGAAATGGGAGCGACGAAGAATGACAGGATGGCCTCGACCGGATTGACGCCGAGGATGGCGAACAGGAACACGCCGGCGATCAGGGTGAGAACGACGGCGATGAACGGCGAGGCATAGACCATCGCACGGGAAATCTCACCCCGGTTTTCCAGTCTAAGCAGCATGGCCCCCCGCCTCGCCATTGTGTGCCTCCCCCTTGGGATCCGCTTCGACCCCCGCCATCAGGAGGCCGATTTCATCGACGGTGATCTCGTCCGGCGGCCAGGACTTGGACAAGCGGCCCTCACAGATTACCGCGATTCGGTCCGCTACCTCGAATATTTCTTCGAGGTCCTGGGAGATTACGAGGACGGCCGCGCCGCCCGCCGCCAGATCGAGCAGCGATTGCCGGATGGCGGCTGCCGAGCCCGCATCCACACCCCAAGTGGGCTGGAGGACCGCGATTACCGACGGATCTTGGAGGATTTCCCGGCCGAAGATGAACTTCTGCAAATTGCCGCCGGAAAGCGAGTTGGCGGCGTTCAGGACGCCCGGGGTTTTGACCTGAAATTGTTCAACGATCTCAACAGCATAATTGGAGGATTTCTTGATCTGGATGAACCCGGATTTCAAAAGGTCCTTGCGGGTGGCTCCGGAAAGGAACGCGTTTTCCCACAGCGTCATTTCCGGCACCGCACCGTGCCCCAAGCGCTCTTCCGGCACGAAGCTCATGCCGGCGGCCCGGCGCTCGACGGGACCGGCCCCGCCGATGGTCTTGTCGCCGACGATGATGGAATCGTCGTCGTCCACCAGCACCTCGCCGCTCAGCACGTCCATCAGTTCCGTCTGTCCGTTGCCGGCGATCCCGGCGATGCCCAGGATTTCGCCCGAGCGCACCTCGAACGAAATGCCGTGAAGATCGACCCCGTGCTGGTCGCTCGATTCCATGTTGAGTTTCTTGACCACCAGCTGCGGCGCGCCGGTCTCGATGCCCTCCGGCCGCTCAGGGCTCACCAGATTCTTTCCCATCATCATTTCGGCCATGGAGCGCGCGGTCTCGTCCGCCGGATCGCAATCGTCGACAACCTCGCCCATTCGCATGATCGTCGCGGTGTGGCAGAGCTCCTTGATCTCCTGCAGTTTGTGGGAGATGTAGAGGATGGAAACCCCTTCCTCGGACAGCCGCCGGAGCGTCTTGAACAGTTCCTCCACCTCCTGGGGAGTCAGCACCGAGGTGGGTTCGTCCATGATCAGCAGCTTCGGGCTCTGCAGCAAGCAGCGCACCACCTCGATCCTTTGGCGCTCTCCCACCGACAACGTGTGGACGTAGCGATCCGGGTCGAGGGGCAGGCCGTAGCTTGCCGAAATTCCCTTGATCCGGCTGTTGAGATCACCCTTGGCCAACTCGGCCGAAATCCCGAGCGCGACGTTCTCCTCCACGGTCATGGCGTCGAACAGAGAGAAATGCTGAAAGACCATGCCGATACCCAGGTCCCGCGCCGCTTTGGGATTTGGAATTTCGACTTCCCGGCCCTCCCATTTTATTGCGCCCGCATCGGCCCGCTGAACCCCGTATATGAACCTCACCAGCGTGCTCTTGCCGGCGCCGTTCTCGCCCAGCAGCGCGTGGATTTCACCGGGCATGATGGTGAGATCGACGTTGTCGTTGGCGACCACCCCCGGGTAGCGCTTGGTGACGCCCTTCAGTTCAAGGCGCGGTGCGGTCATGACGCAGCCGCCTTCGCTGCTTGGCTTTTCACGTCTTCAATGGCCGGCCGCACCGGGACCGCCGGCATCGGCGGCGGCTCACCAATCGCTTTGGACCTGAAGATGGCCGGGACCATGTTTGGCGCGTCTTCCAGAATGTGAACGTTCAGCTCCGGTGGGACATCCCGGCTCCCCGGTATTTTGCAGGTCGACGGCCCGTGGGTTTCGGGATGCCCCTCATCGTCCCAGACAAGTTACTCCGGCGTCAACCATCCCATGCCCCGGACGAAGGCGCCCTCGATCCGGCCCATATGGACGGCCGGGTTCAGGGATTGCCCATATCCCGCGGGATATGGGCCTTCAGCAACCGGGATTCGCCGGTCAACCTGCCGATCACGACCTCGGCAACGCAGACCACGTAGGCTAACGAAACGGAACGGGCAGCCGGTCATGTTCTCGACCCGCGGCGGCGTGGACCGGCGACGGATATGCGCCGCCGGGAGGGTGGAGCGGCGGTCTCAGAACAGGCGTTTCCTTTCTCCGTGCCGCCAGGCCCGCGGGTCGTAGGCGATGGCGCAGCCCCACATCCCCCGCCGCTCCAGGCGCGCTTCTCTCTCGACGCGCTTGTAGCGATCGCCGTAGGCGGCGATCGCATGACCGTTACGGACCAGCCATTCCCCGACATCCCTGCCGTCGCAGGTAACGATGCCGACCGCACGGTCGTATTTGTCGACGTTCACAACCGCGACATGGACGTGTTTGCCGCCGACTTCCTCGATCAGGGCGCTCTTGATGCGCTTGCCCTGATTGAACCAGTAGCCCCCTCGGTGCATTGCCCGCTGGTCGTATTCCGGCGCGTCGAGGGCGGCCAGCCGGATTTCGTAGCCGGAGACCCGCAACCCGTCGCCGTCGGTGACACAGGCCTTGCCCGTAATCGTGCGCGCCGGCCGCCTTTTCCGCCCGCGCCTGAGAAGCAGATAGACGACGCCCGCAACTGCGAAGAGAGCGATTAATTCCATGGCGGCAGGAGCCTAATCCCGTTCCTGCGCCCGATCCAGTGGAGGACGACGGTCGGCCGGTCAGCGCTGCTCGGGCACAAAGGGAAGCGGCTGCCGTGAGCGGGCACGCCGCCGGCGAACTGCCATGGTTCGGTCTGGAATCCCGGATTTCCGGCCTTCAAACGGCTTCTCTCGTTCAGCTCGTCCCCGATTGCCGGGTCGATCGGCTCGCGCGGATCAAATCCGCCCATGACGCGCCGTCCGGCGCCTGCCGGCCGGGCAAGGCGGACCCTGAAATACCGCTTAGTCGAGCCCCTACTCCACCACGTAGAGGCGCATTTTGACCGCGTCGGCCAGCCGCGCGCCGGTGCCGACGAACAGCATGTCGTTGACCCAGGCGTAGCGCCCGTCGCCGGTCTCGAGCCGCGCGTGCGTGCGCATGTAATAGTCCGCCGGCTCGACCTCCTCTCCCGCCGCGATGGCCCGGATGACCTCGGGCGGTCCGTGACGGAAGCCGTAATTGATGATCTCGATGAGTGCCCCGTCATCGGTCTCCATGGCGTAGCGGGTATCGAGTTCCGCCGTGCCGCCCTCGAAGATGGTCTGCCAGTCGGCGCCGAGATTGAGGATGGTCCCTTTGATGCCGGGCCCGTCGACCGTGCCGCCGATGATGGGGATGATGCGCCGCTTGCCGGCCCGCCCCTGCCCCATCTCCCGGATGGGGCCCAACGCCACCGAGAGATCGCAAAAATGCCGGAGCGTTGGAGCGCGAAGGTCCATCATTCGTCGGCCCCGGCGTTGGAGTAGTGCACAGCGACGTTCCGGGACTTCATGAACTCCTCGATGGTCTCGCCCCGGAACTGGGCGTAGACGTCCGGGTTGGACATGCCGAGGACCACCGCCAATTTCTCGATGACGAAAAATATGACCCCGTAATGGATCAGGCCGATGAAATCCCTGGCCTCCAGCAGGTCCCGCTCCTCCCGGGTGATGCCGAACTCCTCACAGAGCGCATCCCGGTCCTCCATGAACCGCCGGCGATGTTCCGGCTCGGTCAGCCGGTGGAGGAAGCCGTTCAGCCGGAACGCCCTATGGCTCCAGTCGAGGGTAAAGGGATAGGTGCCGTCCAGTCCGCCGATGCCGTCCAGCTGATGAGCCACCTTCGCCCGGTGCTCTTCGATCACCCGGGGTTCGGTCTCCGACAGGTTTTCGTAGATCACCGTCGCGATGGTGGTCATGGACGGCAGCGTCAGATCCCGGTGGACCCGCTTGACGTTGGCCGACAGCGCGCCCCGCATGATCAGCCACATGATAACCTCTGCGCCCTCGAACCCGCCCCGCCTGGCGTATTCGGCGTGGGTGATTTCGGTGAGCGCCCGTGGGTCATTCTCCAGCAGGTCGAGAAACCGGTTGTCCCAATCCAGATCGTTGTAGCCGGCCCGCTCGCCGTGCACCTGGTGGGACAGACCGCCGGTCGCGGCGATCACCACCTTCAAATCTTCGGGGTAGCTCTCGACGGCGCGCCTCAGCGCTTGGCCCAACCGGTAGCAGCGGTTGGCGGTCGGCACGGGGTATTGCAGGACGCCGACCTGAAACGGGATGACCGCCTCGTTCCACGCCTTGCCCCGGTCGGTCATCATGGAGAGCGGCGAAAACAGCCCGTGGTCCACCGGCCGCTTTTGAAAGAACGAGATGTCGAACTCGTCGGCGAAAAGGGAGTGGCCGATGTGGCTCGCGAGTTCCGCATGTCCCTTCACCGGCGGGTACTCCCGCCGCCCGCCGCCCTCGTCCGCGGTCACGTATTCCGTGTCGACCCCCATGACGAAGGGTGAATAGTGATCCATGAAGAACGACGTGACGTGATCGTTGTAGATGTGAAAGATCACGTCCGGTTTGTTGTCGATCAGCCACTGCCGGACCGGATCGAACACCTGGAACACCGCCGCCCAGGCCGGATCGTCCGGCGAGGCGTTGTCCTTGGCATAACCGATGGTCGGGGTGTGGGATGCGCCGATTCCGGCGATGATGCGCGCCATATCACTGGTCCTCACTTGGGAATTGGCCATGGGGCCTAGCCGTGGAATTGGCCGTGGAATTGGCCAAGGGACTTGACGTGAGTTTCCAATGCGGCGGCGTACGCCGCAACAACGCAGATCAGGTTGTCCGATGTTGGGGACCAGCCCGATGCGGCGTCCTTCTCGGGCGCGGTATCATCGGCGCGGCCGATATCGCCTGAATTGCCGGCCGCCAAATCGGGATGGGCGGGGACGGGTTTCGGCTTGTTGCGTTTCACCGCGGGCATGACCTATCATCGCGCCACGATCGGCCGGCGGACGCCGCCGCGACACTGGCGGTAGAGCAGGCGGCCACGGGAGAAACCGCACCATGAGAAAGTTCACCCTGAAAAAATTCACTATGAAAAAAAGCACCATGAGACTGGCGGGGCTGGCGATGCTGGCGGTTGGCGTCCTCCATTTTTCCGCCGCGGCGGCCGCCGACCGGGGACGTGACGGACACGTAAGCATCATCTACTGGCAGGCCCCCTCGATCCTCAACCCCTACCTGTCGGGAGGGACCAAGGACCTCGAGGCCGCGTCGATCATCCTCGAGCCGCTCGCCCGGTTCGACGCGTCCGGAAACCTGACCCCCTGGCTCTCCGCCTCGGTGCCCACCGTGGCCAATGGCGGGGTGTCCGCCGACCTCAAAACCGTGACCTGGAAACTGCGCGACGGCCTGCTCTGGTCCGATGGAAGCCGGGTCACGGCAGCCGACGTGGTGTTTACCGCCGAATACTGCCGCGATCCCGCCGGCGGTTGCTCCCAGCTTGCAAGGTTCGATGACGTGACGGCGGTCGAGGCGCTCGACGATCTCACCGTGAGGATCACCTTCGGCGTCCCCAAGCCCTACCCCTACGGTCCATTCGTGGGAGCCACCTCGCCGATATTGCAGAAAGCTCAGTTCGGCGATTGCAAGGGCGCGCGGGCGCCGGAATGCACCGATGCCAATTTCGGGCCGGTCGGCACGGGACCGTTTCGCGTCACCGAGTTCCGGCCGAACGACGTGATCTCGCTCGAGGCCAACCCCCGCTACCGCGATCCGGCGAAGCCCGCCTTCGCCACCGTCACGTTCAAGGGCGGCGGCGACGCCGCGTCTGCCGGGCGCGCCGTGTTGGCGACCGGCGAATTCGACTATGCCTGGAACCTGCAGCTCGCACCGGAGGTGTTGAAGGGAATGCGGGCGGCGGGCAAGGGAAACGTGGTCTCCAGTTTCGGAACCCTTGTCGAGCGGCTGGTGTTGAACCTGACCGATCCGTCCCCCAAGCGGGGCGAGGCGCGCTCGACCCGTGCGCATCCCCACCCGTTCCTGACCGACCGGGCGGTTCGCAAGGCGCTGTCGATGGCCATCGACCGCAAGCTTCTCGTCGAGATCGGCTACGGGCAGGCCGGACGCCCGGCCTGCAACGTGGTTCCGGCTCCGGAAATCTACGCGTCCAAGGCAAACGACGATTGCCTCCGGCAAGACATCGACGGCGCGAAGCGCCTGCTCGACGCGGCCGGGTGGCGGCCCGGACCGGACGGCGTCCGGCAACGGGACGGCATCCGGCTTTCCATCCTGTTCCAGTCCTCGACCAACGCGGTCCGGCAGGACTTTCAGGCCCTGATCAAGCAATGGTGGTCGGATATCGGCGTCGAGACGGAACTCCGCAATATCGACGCTTCGGTGTTCTTCGGCGGCGACCCGGGCAGTCCGGACACCTACCAGAAATTCTTCGCCGACATAGAGATGTACGCGAACAATTTCGAAGGCGCGGATCCGGAATCCTATCTCGGGTCATGGCGCTGCGGCAACGAGCCCCGTCCCGCCTCGCAGTGGCAGGGCGAGAACATGCCCCGCTATTGCAACGAGGCTTACGACCGGCTGCTCGCGGAGATGGCCGTGACCGGCGAGATTTCGGAGAGGGCCCGGCTCGCCAGGGAGATGAACGACCTGCTGGTCCAGGACTACGTGCTGATCCCGCTGGTTCACCGCGGGCGCGTGTCCGCACATGCCCGCTCGCTTGCCGGAGTGCAACTGAACACCTGGGACAGCGAGATCTGGAACATCGCCGACTGGCACCGGGCACGGTGAGGCGCCGCCGCCGGTACGCATCCGCGCGCGGCGATCGCCGGAGGGCACGAGCCGCCGGACCGCCCGCCGCGGCAGCGGACTAAAGCGCCCGGCGCATGCCCGTCTATACCGTCCGCCGCGTGCTCGTCGCGGTTCCGACCCTTCTCCTGATCAGCCTGATCCTGTTCCTGCTGCTCGATCTGGCGCCGGGCGATCCGACGGCGCAGCTGCCGCTGACGATTCCGCCCGAGGTGAAGGAGAACATTCGCCGGTCGCTCGGGCTGGGCGAGCCGATACACGTCCGTTACCTGCTCTGGCTCAAGCAGTTCTTCGTCAACGAACCGCTTCACCTGATGTCGCAGCTCACGGGGCTCGACCTCGGCGGCGACCGGCACAGGGTGATTTCGTGGCAGACGCGCTCCCCCGTGGTCGATCTCGTGATCGAGAGACTGCCGCAGACCCTGTGGGTCGTCGGGTTGTCCTATGTCGCCGGTATCGCCATCGGGCTCCCGGTCGGGATCGTCTCGGCCCGGCACCAGTACGGATGGTTCGATCAGTTTGGAACCTTCGTCTCCATGGTCGGTTTCTCCGTGCCCACCTTCTTCAGCGGCGTGTTGCTGATCGTCGTCTTCTCCGTCGAGCTCGGCTGGTTTCCGTCGATCTACGATACCACCCACCGGGTCACCGGCTGGGACAGCCTGCTGTTTCAGCTCCGGCAGATGGCGATGCCGGTCACGGTGCTCGCGCTGTACAACGCGGCGCAGATCAGCCGCTTCATGCGGGCATCCGCGCTCGACAACCTCACTCTGGATTATGTGCGGACCGCCCGGGCCAAGGGCCTGTCGGAACGGAAAGTGATCTTCGTTCATGTCCTGCGGAACGCCGTCGGTCCGGTGGTGACGGTCGTGGCGCTCGGCGTTCCGGGCATATTCGGCGGCGCGATCATCACCGAGCAGATCTTCAAGGTCAACGGACTGGGACAGCTCCTGATCACGTCGATCCAGGCCAGCGACCTGCCGACGGTGCAAACCCTGACGTTCGTCTTCGCGGTGCTGATCGTCGCATGCAATCTGCTGGCGGACCTCCTCCTTGGTATTCTCGATCCGCGGATCCGCTATGGTTGAGGTTGCTCCCGTCCGACGATTCCTCGAGCGCCATGTGGTGCGCCAATTCATGCGCCACAAGGGGGCGCTGCTCGGATTCGCCTTCCTCGTCTTCATCCTGGTGTTCGTCGCGTTCGGCCCGCTGATCTGGACAATCGATCCCCAGTTCATCGACATCCGGGCGCGGAATTCGGGAATAAGCCTTGCCCATCCGCTCGGCACCGACCAGCTCGGCCGGGACATGCTGGCGCGCCTGATGGCGGGCGGGCGCGCTTCGGTGGCCGTCGGCGCCGCCGCGATGCTGCTCTCGGTCCTTATCGGCGGCCTCGTCGGGCTCCTGGCGGGCTTCGTGCGCTGGCTGGACGGCCCCTTGATGCGCCTGACCGACCTGTTCCTGGCCCTCCCGCTCCTGCCCCTTCTGCTCGTCGTCATACTGTTGTTTCGCGATGCGCTTCGGGCCGCGTTCGGACCCGAAGCGGGGATATTCATCCTCATGGTCGCGGTGATGGGCATCACCGGCTGGATGCAGACCGCCCGCGTCGTCCGCGGCGAGGTCCTGACGGTGAAGGAGCGCGAGTTCGTGATCGCGGCGCGGGGGATCGGTGTCCCGGAGCACCGGATCGCGGGGCGTCATGTCCTGCCGAACGTTCTCTCGCCCATCATGGTTTCGGCAACGCTTGGCATGGCCAACGCGATCATCACCGAATCGGCGCTCTCCTTTCTGGGACTCGGCTTTCCCTCGGATTTCGCGACATGGGGCCGTCTCCTGTTCGATGCCACCGACTATCTGCAGCAATATCCGGGACGGGTCCTGTGGCCCGGATTGGCGATTTCCCTCACCGTGCTATCTGTCAACTACATAGGCGACGGCCTCCGCGACTCGCTCGATCCGCGCAGCCGCGCGACGCACGGGGGCAGCCTGTAGGAATCCGCCGCGGCATCGTTCCGGGCGGCGGCCGAAACGCCGTGCCCGGGCGCGGCCCGCCCCCCATCCAACAGCACGTCATTCGTTTGTCGATTAACGCCTGATGGCCCTAGCCGTTGCTCAGAAACGCCCGGGCCACGTCATCGAAGGCGGCCCCGCATTCCATGTGCGCGCAATGCGCGGCATCGGGGAGGACGCACAGGCTGCCGTCCCGGACGTTCCGGGCAACCGCCGTCATCGCCTCGACGGTGAAGGTATGATCCATATCGCCGCCGATAACCAGCGTCCGCGGCGTGATCTCGCCCAGGCGGTCATGGATATCCCAGGACGTCATGTATCGGGGGCCGAGCCTGGCCGCCTCCAGCGATCCGCCGAGGCCGCAGGCGACGGCCTCTTCGAGGCAGGGGCTCGCTTCGCCGGCGGCGAACCAGTAGGGCGCCATCCACTGCCGGAGGCCATCCACGCCTTCCTTCTCCAGCACCGCCCGACGCTTTTCAGGGCTGCGCGCCGAGGCGGAACCCCGGGTCGAGCGGACGACGCCCGCGGACGAGGAATAGACGACCAGTCTCCGGATCCGGTCCCCGGCATCGAGGGCCATCTGCTGGACGAAACAGCCGCCCATGGAATGTCCGATGAGATGAAACGTCTCCAGGCCCCGGTCGCCGGCGAAGTCGAAGACCGCCGCCGCCAGTTCCTCGATCGACTCGCACGGCGGCAGATGCCCGCTGCCGGCGAAACCCGGCAAATCCGGCGCGATGACCCGGAACCGATCCAGGCAGCTCTCGGCGAACCGCCGCCAGAACCCGCCGCCCAACAGAAAACCGTGCACCGCAAGCACCGGCTCGCCCTTGCCCCATTCGTGGAAATTCAGATCGCCGGATTTGTTTCACCTCCTTGGCGCATCAGGGGACTTCACCTCATCGTATCCGATCAGGGCCAGGTCCAGGTCAGGATTTCCCGCACCTGCCGGGACGGTTCCAGCCACGCGATAACGATTTCGGTGCTGAGGGTCAAAGCGAATGCGCCCAACAAGGAAACCAAAATCCCGGCCAGGACCCAAGGGCCGAACGGCTCGTGATCCCGGTTCAGAAACCAGGCAAAGATCACCTGAAATATCGCGGTAGTCTGCAGGATCGGCGTTACGACGCTCACCGGGGCAACCGCCAGCGCGGCGAAACGCAGCATCTGCGAGATGCCGATCAGCACACCGGAGGCCGCAAACCAACGGAAGGAGAGCCACGATATGGACGTCACCCCGGCGAAAACGCCCGGACGGAACCAAATTGCGGCAACGACGGCGGTGGCGGCCAGATACGCAACCACCCCGCCCGCGACCCCGGACCAGGGCCCAAATCCGGAGAGTGCAGCGGACAACAAGATCGGGCTGGTGCCGAAGGCTGCCGCTGAGATCAGCGCGAAGACGAAGCCGGTAAGGAAGTTCGGGGTGAACCGGACACCCGTGCCGGACCGCCGGGCATTTTGCTTTTCGGTCTTGGCGCGGAACTTCTTGCGGTCCGGCATCATCAATACAGGTCCGGCAATAACCAGAATGATCCCGGCGGCTCGCAGCGCGGTCAGCGTCTCGTCGAGTATGGTGATCGCCAGTACCACCGCCAGCAGGACACCCATCTGCTGCACAGGCCTAACGAAATTTGCCCCCATGGCCTTGGTCGCCCTCATATTGGCATACCGGCCAACGGTAAAGTGGATGATCCCGGCCAGCACCAGAAGAAGGTAGGTCTCACCGGTGAACTCCCGGAACAAACCGGCCGAACCGGTGACCACCGTCCCGACGATGAACAGCGGCACGCCAATGGGAACGGAAACGGAAGTGCCCTGGAGCGCAGTGCCGGTCAAAACACCGCGGCGCATCGCCGCGTTGTTCAGCCCAAAAAACAGGGCGGAGACCAGGGAGAGAATGGAGCCGAGCATGAGACGCGCTCCAGTGTAACCGCCCAGCCGGGCAGCTCAATCCAATCGGTCTATTCATCCCGGGAAGAATGGCGTCCCCAACGGGATTCGAACCCGTGTCGCCACCTTGAAAGGGTGGTGTCCTAGGCCTCTAGACGATGGGGACGCGGCCGGGCACGGGTCTACTTGCCGCGGGAGCGAAAATCAAGAGCCAACAGCGCCCTGTTGGACTCCCGATGACCGGCGCCCCGTTTTCATCCGCACCGGGGTATGACGAGCGGCGTCAACACTAAATCCCCCTCCCCCCTGGAAAAGGGGGAGAGGACAGGCGAGGGGTGCGGATGAACCTCCGTGTCATCCGTGTCATCCGTGTCGCCGTGTCAAATCAACGGATGGACGAAGACCGCCGCTACGTTGCCACTGACGCATCGTCGAGCATCAGCTGCACGGTGGTCCGTCCCTGCCAGCGGTTGGGCCGCACCCGGCCGGCCACATGGAGCGGCAGTCCGCCGTGATTCAACAACCGTTTACCGAGTTCCGTATCCGCCGTCCGGAAGGAAATGGCGTTGAGCCGGGCCGAGCCGCCGCCGGTAAAGGTGCACCGGACATGATCGGCGCCGACCACGCCGGCCTGCGCGACCCGGATCCCGGGCAACACGAAGCGGGGCTCGGCGTTGCCGCTGCCGAACGGCGCCAGGCGCTCCAACTGCTCGGCCAACTCCAGATTGGCGGCCTCGACGGTCAAGCTGCCGTCCACGGTGATACGGGGCACCACATCGCCCGCGGCGGCCTCCGCCGCGAGCCGCCCGGCGAGGAACGCGCGCAAATCGCCGATCCTGTCCGGATCGACGGTGAATCCGGCGGCCATCGCGTGCCCGCCGCCATTGACCAGGAGCCCTTTCTGGCGCGCCGCGATAATCGCCGCGCCGAGATCGATGCCGGCCATGGACCGCCCGGACCCCAGCCCCTTGCCGCCCTTGGTGGTGACCACGCAGGCGGGCAAGCCGAACCGTTCCACGAGCCGCGAGGCGACGATCCCGATAACGCCCGGGTGCCAGTCGCTTCCCGAGATCAGGACGACGCCGTCGTGGCGGCCGGATTCGGCTTCCTGGATGGCGGCCTGGAGCACCCCCTCCTCGATGGCGCGGCGCTGCTGGTTGTATTCGTCCAGCGCGCCGGCGATCTCGGCGGCCTCGACGGCATCCTCGGTGCTCAGCAGGCGGGTGCCGAGATCGGAAGAGCCAAGCCGCCCCCCGGCATTGATCCGGGGCCCCAGCACGAAACCCAGGTGATAGGCGCTCAGTGTTTCATCCACGCCCGCAGCATCGGCAAGCGCCGCGAGACCGGTGTTCCTGCGCCGGGCCAGCACCTTCAGGCCCTGGCGGACAAAGGCCCGGTTGACCCCGGTCAGCGGCACCACGTCAGCGACGGTGCCGAGGGCCACCATATCGAGCCACTGGCGCAAATCGGGTTCGGGCTTGTCGGCATAGTAGCCCGCCTCCCGCAGCGCCCGATTGAGGCCCACCACCAGCAGAAACGACACCCCGACCGCGGCCAGCTGACCATGAGGACTGTCTTCATCCAGGCGGTTCGGGTTCACGACGGCATGGGCCTTGGGCAGACCCGCTTCGGCCACGTGGTGGTCGATGACGATGACGTCAAGCCCCATCCCGGCCGCCGCCTCCAGGGGCTCATATGCCGTGGTGCCGCAATCGACGGTGACCACAATATCGACACCTGCCTCCCTCAACCGCCGGAGCGCCGGTTCGTTGGGGCCGTAGCCTTCGTTGAGCCGGTTTGGGATATAGACCTCGATCTCGGTGCCGACACCGCGGAAAAACCGCCGCAGCAATGCGGAAGACGTCGCGCCGTCAACGTCGTAATCGCCGAAGACGGCAATCTTCTCACCGTTTTTGACCGCCGCGGCCAACCGCGCCACGGCCGTGTCCATGTCGATCAGATGGGAGGGATCGGGCAGCAGCCCGTTGAGCCGCGGGTCGAGATAGGACGGGGCGTCGTCAAGCCCAACGCCACGGGCGGCCAGAACCCGCCCGACGATTTCCGGCAGGTCGAGCCGCTGGGCAATGGCGAGGCCGAGGCGATCGTCCCCCGACCGCTGGACCCACCGCTTTCCGGAGAGGGAGCGACCGACGCCGTGCGCGAGCGTGTCTTCGTCCCGCGAGGCCACCGGCTAACGATCAGCCGGATCGAATCCGGTCTTGCGGGTGAAGTTGTGCTCGCCCTCGATATAGCGGACGGTGCCCGACTTGGAGCGCATGACCAGGGAATGAGTTGTGGCGCCGTCCTTGTAGCGCCGGACGCCCCGCAGCATGGCGCCGTCGGTGACGCCGGTGGCGGCGAACATCACCTCGCCGCCAGCGAGCTCGTCAAGCCCGTATTTCTGGCCGAAATCCTCGATGCCCCAGCGGATTCCGCGCTGGCGCTCATCCTCGTTGCGGAATACGAGGCGGCCCTGCATTTGTCCGCCGATGCAACGGAGCGCGGCCGCCGCAAGAACCCCTTCGGGCGCGCCGCCGACCCCCATGTAGATGTCGACGCCGCTTTCGGCCTGGGCGGTGGCGATGACGCCCGAAACGTCGCCATCGCCGATCAGCGAGATGCGGGCACCGGCTTCGCGGGTCTTGGCGATGATCTCTTCGTGGCGGGGCCTGTCGAGGATGCAGGCAACGATGTCGCTCACGTCGACGCCCTTGGCCTTGGCCAGGTTCTTCAAGTTAACGCCGGTATCCTCATCCAGATCGACCACCCCGGCCGGCAGGCCGCCGCCGACGGCGATCTTCTGCATGTAGGTGTCGGGCGCGTTGAGGAAGCCGCCTTCCTCGGCCATGGCAATGACCGCCAACGCATTGGGGCCGCCCTTGGCGGTGATGGTGGTGCCTTCCAGCGGATCGAGGGCGATGTCGATCTTGGGCCCATCGCCGCCGCCGACCTCTTCGCCGATATAAAGCATGGGCGCTTCGTCCCGCTCCCCTTCGCCGATACGGACAGTGCCCTCGATGCGCAGCGAGTTGAGGGCGCGGCGCATGGCATCGACGGCCGCCTGATCGGCGGCTTTTTCATCGCCCCGGCCCATCAGGCGGGAAGCGGCAAGGGCCGCAGCCTCGGTCACACGGACCGCTTCCAGCGCCAGGTTCCGATCCATCCTGGCGTCCTGCATGATGGGTTGTTCAGACACGGACATGGCTACCCCTTCCGGCATGCTTGCCTCCCTTCGGCCCTCCTCGGATTGTCCCCCCGATGACGGGAATTCCGCTAACCGAACGACACGATCCGGATCAATCGCGTCGGCTCCAATACAGCATCCGATTCGGCGATCGCGTCAATGGTCGCCGCGACCGAATCATCCCGGGTTTCGTGGGTGGTCAGCACCACTTCCACCGCTTCGCCGGGGGCGCGGCCCCGCTGGATGATCGCCTCCATTGAAACATCGTTTTCCTTCAATGCCGAGGCAATTTCCGCAAAAACACCGGGCCGGTCGACCACCGTCAGGCGCAGGTAGTAACGTCCCGTGCGCTGGGTGATGGGGGACGGGCTCGGTGCGGTTAGTTCCCCGCAGGGCACGCCGAAGGCCGGCGCCGTGCGGCCGCGCGCAATATCCACCACATCGGCGACCACCGCCGAGGCGGTCGGGCCCTCGCCGGCGCCCCTGCCCTCGTACATGGTGGTCGCGACGGCGTCACCGTCGACCACCACGGCGTTGAACACGTCCTCGATATGGGCGATCGGGTCGGCAAGCGGCACCATGCAGGGATGCACCCGCTGCTCGATCCCCGACGGCGTGCGCCGGGCAATGCCCAGCAACTTGATCCGGTAGCCGAGTTCCTCGGCGAACTCGAAATCCAGCGGCGAGACGTGGCGGATGCCCTCGGTGTAGATCGAGTCGAAATCAACCTCCGTGCCGAACGCCAGGCTGGCGAGGATGGCCAGCTTATGAGCCGTATCGACGCCATCGATGTCGAATGCCGGGTCCGCTTCGGCGTAGCCCAACTCCTGTGCCTCGGCGAGCACCTCGTCGAATCCGCGGCCGGTCTCGCGCATGGTCGACAGGATGTAATTGCAGGTCCCGTTGAGGATGCCGTAGACCCGGTCGAAACTGTTGGCCGCCAAACCTTCGCGGAGCGCCTTGACGATCGGAATACCGCCCGCCACCGCCGCCTCATAGGCCAATGCGACGCCGGCGCCCTCGGCCGCGCGGGCCAATTCCGTTCCATGATGCGCCAGCAGCGCCTTGTTGGCGGTGACCACGTGGCGGCCCGCGTTGAGCGCGCTGTCGACCACGGATTTGGCGATGCCGCCGGAGCCGCCGATGAGTTCGATGACGACTTCGGCGTCGGCTTTCCCGGCCATCTCGGCTGCATCGTCGTACCACTCGCAAGCCTCAAGGGCGATGCCCCGGTCCTTGGACCGGTCACGGGCCGAAACGGCGACCACCTTGAGTTCCCGGCCGCAACGCCGGGTCAGAAGCTCGGCGTGCGTATCCAGCACCCGGATAACCCCGGCGCCCACCGTACCGAGCCCGGCGACGGCAATGGTCAATGGCTTGCTCAAGATGCGGCTGCCCGGCGCTGCTCTGATTTTTCCAGGACGTCGCTATAGGAACCGAGGAAGGCTTTGACGTTCCGCGCCGCTTGTCGGATACGCTGCGGGTTCTCCACCAGGGAGACCCGGACGAACCCGTCGCCGCGCTCTCCGAAGGCGATCCCCGGCGACACCGCCACCTTGGCCTCGCGCAGCAGTATCTTGGAGAACTCGACGGAACCCAGGTGTTCCATGGCGGGCGGGATCGGGGCCCAGGCAAACATGGTCGCGGGCGGGCTCGGTATATCCCAGCCGGCCCCGGCCATGCTCTCGACCAGCACGTCGCGGCGGCCCTTGTAGAGCGCGCGGATTTCGTCGACACACTCCTGCGGGCCGTTCAGCGCGGCGGTCGCCGCGACCTGGATCGGCGTGAAGGCGCCATAATCGAGGTAGGACTTGATCCGCGCCAGCGCCGCGATCAGGTGCTTGTTGCCGGTGGCGAAACCGACCCGCCAGCCGGGCATGGAATACGTCTTGCTCATGGACGAGAACTCGACGGCGATCTCCCGGGCGCCCGGGATTTGCAGGATCGACGGCGGCGGGCTGCCGTCAAAATAGAGCTCCGCATAGGCCAAATCCGACAAAATATAGATGCCGTGACGGCGGCAGAAATCCACCACGCGTGCGTAGAATTCGAGATCGGTAGTGATGCCCGTCGGATTATTCGGGTAGTTCAGTACCACGGCTGTGGGCTTGGGCACCGAATGGATGACGGCGCGCTCCAATGCCTCGAAGAACACCTCGTCGGTGGCCACCGGAATGTTTCGAACGCTCGCACCGGCAATGATGAAGCCGAACTGGTGGATCGGATAGCTGGGATTGGGCACCAAAATGACGTCGCCAGGGCTGGTGATGGCCGAGGCGAGATTGGCCAAGCCCTCTTTGGAGCCGAGCGTCACAATGGTTTCGCTTTCGGGATCCACCTCGACGCCGAACCGGCGCGCATAGTACGCCGCGTTGGCCCGGCGCAGGCCCGGAATACCGCGCGACGCCGAATAGCGATGGGTCCGCGGATCGGTCACCGTCTCGGTGAGTTTTTCGACGATGTGGGGCGGCGTCGGACTGTCCGGATTGCCCATCCCGAAGTCGATAATGTCCTCACCGGCCGCGCGCGCCTTTGCCTTCATCGAATTTACTTCGTTGAAGACGTACGGCGGCAGCCGCTTTATCCGGTGAAATTCCTGTTCCATAGCCTTACGACAGCGCTTGCGCGCGCCCTCTCCATTGGCTCGAATTAACTGCCAGAATGGGGGGTTTAACGCCCTTGGGCCTAGAAATCGATAAAAATCTCGGCTCGCCGGTTGCCGGCTTCTCCCGACGGCATGTACTCGTGATACCGGGGATACCGGGAGGACACTGCACCGACGAACAAACTGCCGGGCCGGGCGCCGAGTTTGATCAGCTCCCGCGCCACCGCATCGGCGCGGGCCGCCGATACCCGAAGGTTCACCAGCTTGTGCCGGACCAGGTCCATGTTTGCGGTCCGGCGACTGGCATGACCGACAATTCGAATGGTACCGCCGGTCCGGCGCTGCTGCGCGAAGACCTGGCGGACGATCCGCCGATCCCCGGCATTGAGGCGGGCCGACCCATTGCCGAACAGGATGGTCGCCACCTGATAGGAACCCTGGACCGCCGCCGGGCTAAAATCCGAGAGGCTGCGGACGCCGCCGACCGTGGAGGCGGCGTCGGCGCCGGGAGGGGGCGCCGGGCGCGAGATGCGCGGCGATGACGCCGGCGGGTTTATGGAGGCGCCGCCCACGGTTTGAACGCCGGCGCTGGAGATCACAATGGTTTCAAACTCGCCGCCGCCAGACGCCGGCGCGACCGGCCGGAGTTGCGGCGTTGCGCGCGGGGCCGGCGGGGATGATGCGGCCGGCGCGGCTTGTGGCGCCGGTGCCGGAGTTGACGCGGCCGGCGGCAGTGCCGGCGCCGCTTGCCGCGGCGCGGGAGCCGGCGCCGGTCTCGGTGCGGGCGCCGCCGCGACCGGGGGCCGGGGCCGGGCCGGCGGCGACGGTGTTGCCACCCTGGGCGGCGTCACGATCCGCGGCGTCGCCGGACGTGCCGCGACCTGCGGCGATGTCTGGAGCGGATTCACCGGATCGCCCTGGCGGCGGACAGCTTCGCGGGAATAACGCTGGGCGCCCTCCCGGTCCGAAACCAGGCCGCGCTGCGATTGGGCGCGTTGCTCCCGGGACGAGGTGCCGGGCCGCGCGGGCACGGTGTTCAGATTGGGGATGGGCTGATCGGCGCCGGGGGCCGCCTGCCCGCGCTCGGCCTTAGGCTCGTTCCGGGCATTCTCCGGCGCCCGCGGTTGGTCGTCGCTACCGAAGACAAAATCGCGTGCGCCTTTGTACCATTCCACGGGGTTGACGGCGTCAGGGACCGAGGAACATCCGGCAAGCAACGCGACCAGACCCACCGCAAAAAATCGCCGCGGCCGCCTGATCTGTTTAGGTGCCAATTTACTCATCGTCCGTGTGCCCCTTGAGTGTTGGCCGAATGCCGTTTACCGATTCGGTGCTCACCCTGCCCGCTAAGAGTTAACAGATTGCAAACATCGGCAGAATCTCGTCCTGCCTGCTTGGATGGAAGTCATATGGGAGTCTCATATACGAGTCGGCGCATTCGGCCAAGGCGGGATCAGCCGCCGATCGACTTGATATGCTTCGCGGCCATCTCCGCATAATGGGCGCACTGGCCCGGCCACACGGCAATTTCCTCATCTCGCAGGTCGCGCCAGTACTTTGCCGGATTGCCGGCCCACAGCTCGCCCTTTTTGATGTGCTTCCCGGGCGTCACCAGCGACCCGGCGGCAACCATGGCACCCGTCTCCACCACCACATTGTCCATGACCGTGGCGCCCATGCCGACGAAAGACCCATCTTCCAGCGTGCATCCGTGCAGCAGGCAGGAATGACCGATCACGATGTTCGAGCCGATGAACGTATCGGCGACCCCTTCGGTGATATGGACCACCGTATTGTCCTGAAGATTTGTTCCGCCGCCGACCTCAATGGTGCCGCAATCCCCGCGAAGCACGCACCCATACCAGATGCTCGATCCGGACCCGATGGTGGTTTTGCCGATCACCGTCGCATTGGGAGCGATAAACGCATCGTCGGCAATGGTCGGCATGGTGCCTTCAAAGGGGAGAATAAGTCCGTGCATGGATGAAGCCCGATCCAGGTGCGTGTTGAGTGGAAACCTAGATCACCCCAAGCGCCGCGCCAAGGCTGGTGCCGGTTCGGCTCCCTTGTCCCGGTTGACAATAGGGGCGTTTTCCCGTACTTCCCGCGGCCATAAACGGTTCCCCTGGAATTGGAACCGGTCATAATTCCGGACGATACCCGAATGAGTTTCGACGACCTCGGCTTAAGCGAAGAGGTCCTCCGCGCAGTTGGTGACGCGGGCTACACCGATCCGACGCCGATCCAGGCGAAGGCCGTCCCCTATGTCCTGATGGGACGAGACATCCTTGGCTGTGCGCAAACCGGCACCGGCAAGACCGCGTCGTTCACGCTGCCGATGATCGACATCCTGGCCGCCGGCCGGGCGCGCGCCCGGATGCCCCGGACGCTGATCCTGGAGCCGACCCGGGAGCTTGCCGCCCAGGTCGCCGAGAATTTCGACACCTACGGGAAGTACAACAAACTCTCCAAGGCGCTGATCATCGGCGGCCAATCCATGGACGACCAGTACAAGCTCATCGACCGGGGCGTCGATGTGCTGATCGCGACGCCGGGGCGGCTGATCGATTTGTTCGACCGCGGCATGCTGCTGCTCAACGATGTGAAAATTCTGGTCATCGACGAAGCCGACCGGATGCTCGACATGGGCTTCATACCTGATGTGGAGCGCATTGTCGGCCTGCTGCCCAAAATGCGTCAGACGCTGTTCTTCTCGGCCACCATGCCGCCCGAAATTCGCCGCCTCGCCGATGCCTTCCTGATGAATCCCAAGGAGATCACCGTCGCGCCGCCGGCCACCCCGGCGGAGAAGATTTTCCAGGGGATCGTCCCGGTGACCCAAAAGGAACGCGGCCGCGGCGGCGGATACCGGAAATTTAAGCGTGAAGCGCTGAGGACGCTGTTGGAAAAGGAAGAAGTGCGCAGCGCGCTGATCTTCTGCAACCGCAAACGGGACGTGGATATCCTTTGCCGCTCGCTGCGGAAGCACGGCTTCGATGCGGCGGCCCTGCACGGCGACATGGCGCAATCGGCGCGCACCGAGACCCTGGAGAAATTCAAAGCGGACGAAATCAGACTCGTGGTGTGCAGCGACGTCGCCGCACGCGGTATCGACATCAACGATCTCAGCCACGTCTTCAATTTCGATATCCCTACCCACGCCGAGGACTATGTTCACCGGATCGGCCGCACCGGCCGCGCCGGCCGCGAGGGCCGCGCCTTCACGCTGGTGACACCCGAGGACGACAAGTACCTCCACGCCATCGAACGGCTGCAGGGCCGTAAGATCGAGGAAAACGATGTCGGCCTTGGCAAACCGGGCCGCGCGGAGCGTACGAAACAAGACGATGACAAGCCCGAAAAGAGCTCTTCGCGGCGCAGGTCCGGTAAGCCGATTCGCGACGACAAACAGGACGGCAAGCAAGACGATGCCGAGCCGGAAAAGAGCTCTTCGCGGCGCAGGTCCGGCAAGCCGAAGCGCGACAATAAACAGGACGACAGGCAAGACGGCCGGCGGAACGAAAAGCGCGGCAAAGAACCCGACCGGGCCGGGAAAGACGAAGCGGTCGTCGGGATGGGCGACCATGTTCCCGCGTTCATGCTGCGCCCGGCAAAGGCACCAAGCTAGCCGCTTTGACAATCCCCCGCCTTTAACTTCAAACTAGGTGGCGTCGGTTTCGGAATTTCCCCGGGGAGGACCGCTCCATGCAGACAATTTTCGTGCAAGTGAAGTGCGAGCTCGGCGAAGCCTATCAGGTCGCCGGCCAAGCGGTCGAAACGGTGGAACAGGTGTCGGAGGTTCACTCCACATCCGGTGAGCATGATTTGCTGATCAAGTGCTATCTCGACGACAACACCGACATCGGGCATTTCGTCACCGAACGGATCCAGCGCCTTCCCGGCGTCAAGGACACCTTCACCTTGATCACCTTCAAGGCGTTTTCGTGAGGCGCTGACCAGGCCCTGCGGACCCCGCCATGACAACCGCCTTGGTCTTTGGTCCCCGTGCGGGGACCCCGGACGGCCGATCCGGCGGATAAGAACGGTTACAGGTAGTACTCCCTGAGCGGCGGAAAGCCGTTGAAGCCTACCGACGAATAACTCGCCGTATAGGCGCCGGCATCGAGAATGTCGATCTTGTCACCGGCCTTCAGATCCATCGGCAAGCGGTAGTCGGCGTGCTCGTAGAGGATATCCGCGCCGTCGCAGGTGGGGCCGGCGAGAACCACCGGGCCGGTCTCGGTATCCGGATTTTCGGTACGGAGCGCATACTGGATCGCTTCATCCATCGTCTCAGCCAGCCCGCCGAACTTGCCGACATCCAGATAGACCCAGCGGACCTGTTCGCCGTATCCCTTGGTCGAGACCAGCACCACCTCGGAGCGGACCAGACCCGCATTGGCGGTCAATATCCGCCCGGGCTCGATCATCTGCGCCGGCGGCCGGTTGCCGAAGGCGCGGGCGAGTTCGGTCCGGATCGCTTCGGTCACCCTTGTCAGTTCCGGAACGTCGTCCCGGTAGCGGATGGGGAAGCCGCCGCCAAGATTGACCAGATCCAGGCTGATCCCCTTTTCCGCCAGCGTGGTGAATATCCGCGCCACCTCACCGATGGCCGCCTGCCAGGAGCCCAGCTCGGTTTGCTGGGAGCCGACGTGGAAGGAGATGCCCCTGGCGACCAGACCCGCGTCCCGCGCCTTGATCATCAGATCGACGGCCATCTCCGCCGAACAGCCGAATTTGTTGGAAAGCGGCCAGGCCGCACCCTCGTTGGTGACCAGCATGCGGCAGAACACCTCGGAACCCGGTGCGGCCACGGCGAGTTTTTCCAGCTCCGGTTTGCTGTCGAATGCGAACAGCCGCACACCCCGGCTGTGGGCGCCGGCGATATCGCCCATCTTCTTGGCGGTGTTGCCGAAGGCTATGCGCGGCGGATCCGCGCCGGCGGCCAGGCATCGCTCGATCTCGGACAGGCTCGCCGCATCGAAGTTGGAACCGAGTTCGACCAGCCGCCGAAGCACCGGCGAGGCCGGATTGGCCTTCACCGCGTAGTGGATTTCTGCTTGCGGCAGCGCCGACCGCACGGCGCTGAAATTTGCCGAGATAACGTCGAGATCGACCACCAGACAGGGTGTTTCCGGTTGCCGCTCGGCGAGAAATTGATCGATTTTAGGTGTCATGGGCGCTTCCAAGGCCGGGCGCGGGGTTATACGATAATTTTACCGGTTTTAAGGGGAAAATCAGGCGATACCCGACCAATATACCTGGACAATTTTTGTGGACGAAATATATATCCCCCGGAACTATGGTAAACGTCGGCCATTGCCGCCGCTTGGCGCGTTAATGAGGTAAAAATGTTTATTCAAACCGAAGCCCTGCCCGACCCGGATAGGCTGAAGTTTATTCCCGGCGAGGCCGTTCTGCCCGGCGGTTCGGCGGAGTTCCCCGACGAGGAATCGGCGGAGCGTTCGCCGCTCGCCGAGCGGCTGTTCGGCGTCGACGGCGTCGCCGGAATCACCCTCTACACCGATCACGTGGTGGTCGAAAAGGACCCGGACCTGGATTGGCTGGTGATGAAGCCGATGCTGCTTGGCGCGATCATGGATCACTACACCTCCGGCGCGCCGGTTCTGCACGGCATGGAAGCCGAAGCGGCCGAAGACGCCCCAGCCGACGAATCGATCATCGCCCAAATCAGGGAAATTATCGACACCCGGATCAAACCGGCCGCCCAGCAGACCGGCGGTGATGTTGATTTCGTCGATTTCAAGAACGGCGACGTGCTGGTCGAGTTCCAGGGATCGGCCTTCTCGCTGATCGGCGGCATGACAAACGTATTGCGGCACTACGTACCGGAGGTGGTCGCGGTGAAGGATTACCGCGATGCGCTGCCGAAGCCGGGATTGGATACGGTCGAGGCCAAAAGCATCCAGACGGTGCTGGACGAGCGGATCAACCCCGCCGTCGCCAGCCACGGCGGCCATATTTCGCTCATCGACGTGCAGGGCAATATCGCCTATGTCCGCCTCGAAGGCGGCTGTCAGGGCTGCGGGATGGCCGACGCCACCCTCAAGCAAGGCATCGAAACGGAAATCAAGGAAGCGGTGCCCGCCATCAGCCAGGTGCTCGATGTCACCGATCATGCGGGCGGCACCAATCCATATTACCAGCCGGGCGCCATGTAGCGCCGCAACTGCCGGGGAACCATGGCCGAAGAACAAGCGCTCCAGGAGCGGCTCACCAGCTACCTGGGCAAGGAACTCTACGTAATTTTCTCGAAGCCCGAGGCGCCGCGCGAAAAGGTGCTTGAGGTCTCGCCCGCCCACCTCGATCATCAGGTGCGGCTGGAGAAAGAGGGTATTCTCTACGGTGCCGGTCCGGTGTTCGACGAAGGCGCGGACGCGCCTACGTTCGGGATGATCATCATCCGGGCCGAGGATTTCGACGAGGCCAGGAAAATCGCCGATTCAGACCCCATGCATTCCACCGGGGTGCGCTCCTACGAGCTCCGCAAATGGAAGATGAACGAGGGGTCTTTCCAGGTCACCATCAACTTCTCGGATCAGTCGGCGAAAATCGGGTAAGCCCTACATCCGGTCTTTTTCGGCCCGTTCCGAATTCACCACGTGCCACATGAATCGGGCGGCGACGCTGCGCCAGGGGCGGTAAATTTCGCCCGCCTCCAGCATCTCGGCGCGGCTCGGCCGCTCGGGCAGCCCTTTGAGCTTCTGGTAACCGACGACGATGCCGAGGTCGTCCACCGGCCACAGGTCAGGCCGCTTCAGGGCGAACAGCAGGTAAACCTGCGCGGTCCACGGGCCGATGCCTTTCAGCGCGGTCATCGCCTCGATGGCGTCGTCATCGGCCTGGCGGGCCACCGAGCGGAGGCTCAGATCTCCGTCCACCAGGGCTCTCGCGATAACACGGCCATAGGTCCCCTTCTGGCGGCTCAAGCCCACCTTCCGGTGATCATCGTCGGTGAGACCCAAGAAGACTTCCGGGGTCATGGGGTCGGCATATTCGTTGAGCCGCGCCTGGATGGCCCGGGCCGACGCGGTCGAAACCTGCTGGGCGCAGATGATCTTGAACAGGGAATCGAAGCCCGGCCGGCGGCCGCGCAAGGGCGGCAGGCCGAACTCCTTGTAGGCGTGCCTGATGTCGGGATCGCGCCTGCCGAGCACGGTCAACGCCTCGGCCATCACCGATTTGGTTATTTTAGTCGTCATGCCGGGCAGCTAAACTCACACGGACCACATCCGCAAGGGAGATGACGCGTGATAGTCGAGCAAATCTGGACCAACAATAATTTCCGCAATTTCAACTACCTGATCGTCTGCCCGGAAACCGGCGAAGCCCTCGCCGTCGATCCGCTGGAGTTCGGCCGGTGCCTGGATGCGGCCAAGGACAAGGGCTGGGAAATCACCCAGATCCTCAACACCCACCACCACAACGATCATACCGGCGGCAATGGCGGCATGGTCGAGGCCACCGGCGCCAAGATCCTCGCCAATGCCAAGGCCAAGGACGACATCCCGGACATGGATATCGGCCTCAATGCGGGCGACGTGGTGAAGGTGGGCAAGACCGTCGAGCTCGAGGCCATGGACACCCCGGGCCATACCATGAGCCACGTCTGCCTACTGTCGCGCACCGATCAGCCGGCGCTGATCTGCGGCGACACGCTATTCAATGCGGGCGCCGGGCACTGCAAGGGCGGCGGCCACCCGGAGCCGCTCTACGAAACGTTCGCCAAACAACTGGCGACCCTCCCGGACAATACGCTGATTTATCCCGGCCACGACTACATCGAAAACAACCTCGCTTTCACCCTTGACCGGGAGCCCGACAACGCGCGCGCCGCCGGCCTCAAGGAAGAGGTCGCGGGCCAGGACA
Source organism: Rhodospirillales bacterium (assembly GCA_965213765.1). Taxonomy (GTDB): domain Bacteria; phylum Pseudomonadota; class Alphaproteobacteria; order Rhodospirillales; family UBA2165; genus JAJDXO01. The sequence goes on from OZ243926.1 coordinate 401,148, forward strand.
CCAATCAGGCGATGGTGACGACGCTGGCGCTGGAGAAAGAGGTCAACACCTTCTTCCGGCTGCAAAGCCCGACGGTGATCGCCCGGCTGCGGGAAGCCTTCCCGGATCTCCCCGACGAGCCCGACGAGAAGACGGTGTTTCTGAAACTCCGGGAACTCCGGAACGACTGGTAACCGCTACTCGGCGGGCTGCTGGACCGTTTTTCGAGTGCCGCGGGACCGTGCCGCCCAACCGGCGGCGACGGCGAAGCCCAGCGTGACCAGCATGAGGATCGCGGCGGTGAAGAACAGCCACGCCGGCGCGTTCCGATCCATGATCGAGCCGTAAAGCACCGGGCCGAAGAACCCGCCGACGGAGAATCCGGTGGAGACGAAGCCGAACGCCTTGCCGGTCGCGCCCGCCGGGGCGATGGCCGAGACCATCAGGTCCCGGGACGGCATCACCGCGCCGATCATGAAACCGACGAATGCAAGCCCGATGACCACGCCGCTCACCGGCGTCACCGACATCCCGACCAGGATCAGGATGGCGGCCGAGAGGGAGTAACCGACGGCGGCGATGGCGTCGAAGCGCTTGAGCCAGGTGGTGACCATGCCGCCGGCGAACACCCCGATGGTGATGCCCCAGAGATAGATGGCGAGGGTCTGGTTGGCGGCCACCAGGTCGATCTCGAACATCTCGATCATCGCCGGAATGCCGAAGGTCTGGATGCCGTTCCCCGACATGGCGGTCGCCACGTAGAAGCCGAACATCAACAGAATCGGCGTGGTGAAGACGAACGATTTGCCGGCGGCCTTGCCGGTATCGGTCTGGGCGGCGGGCGCCGCGAACTCCCGGTCGTTGAGGAAGCGGGCAAAGATAATCAGCGCCACGGCGCCGATCATCCCGGCGATACCGAGAATGTGCATGATCTCGCGCCAATGGAAGTTCGGAGCCAGGAAGCTGACCACGGTCGGCGTCGCGGCGAACCCCAGAAATCCGGCGCTGGTGTGGATGGCGTAGGCCTTGCCCCGCCACGGCCCGCGGACCCGGGCGGTCATGATGGTGTAGTCGGAGGGATGAAACTGGCTGTCGCACAACCCGGCAACGGCGGCGAGTACGATGAGCACCGCCACCGAGTTGGCGAAACCCATGAGGAACATGCAGACCGAAATGCCGATCAGTCCGAAGATAATGAACAGCCGCGCGCCGTACCGGTCCATGACCACGCCCGCGGGGTACTGACCGGCCGCCGACATGCCGGCATAAGCGGTCATGATCAGGCCGAACAGCACGAAGGCGCTCTCGGCGCCGAGATCGGCCTTGATCAGCGGCAGCAACGACGGCACCACGAGAATATAGAAGTGGCTGAAAAAATGAGCCATGGAGACCAGGCTGATGGCCAGGACCTCGTGGCTCCGGCGTGCGCCGGGTTCGCTCATGCGCCGAGTTCGCTCATACGATGTCCCCTACCCCAATCCCGGGTGTTAATCATGTGCGTATCCCGAGTGCCCGGCAGTTGCAAGGCTTAGTGCGGGGCGCCGATCCCCCGGGCGAACTCTTTCAGCGCCTCTTCGACGGATGAAACCGCCCGCCGCTCCTCGAACAGCGCCTCAAGCCCGATCATGGTCAACATCCCGAGGGGGACCCGGCCGCAAAGGCCTCACAGGACGGAGCGGACCTCCTTAGATCAACCCGGCAAGGGGCGAGGACGGATCGGCGTATTTCTTTTTGGGCATGCGTCCCGCCGTATAGGCCAGCCGGCCGGCCTCGATGGCCAGCCGCATGGCCCGGGCCATCCTGATGGGATCCTGCGCCTCGGCGATTGCCGTGTTCATCAAGACCCCGTCGCAGCCGAGCTCCATGGCGATCGCCGCATCCGAGGCGGTCCCCACACCGGCGTCGACGATCACCGGCACATTCGCCTGCTCGATAATCAGCCTGAGGTTCACCGGGTTCTGGATGCCGAGACCGGACCCGATGGGCGCCGCCAGCGGCATAATGGCGACACAGCCCATATCCTCCAGGGTCTTCGACAGGATCGGATCATCGGTCGTGTAGACCATGACCTTGAACCCGTCCTCGATCAGCGCCTCCGCCGCTTTCAGGGTCTCGGTGACATGCGGGTAAAGGGTTTTCTGATCACCCAGGACCTCCAACTTGACCAAATCCCAGCCGCCGGCCTCGCGGGCCAGCCGGAGGGTCCGCAGCGCATCGTCGGCGGTGAAGCACCCGGCGGTGTTGGGCAGGTAGGTGTATTTCCCTGGATCGACGAAATCGACCAGCATGGGCTCGTCCGGGTTGGTGACATTCACCCGGCGGACGGCCACGGTGATGATTTCCGCACCCGAGGCTTCCAGGGCGCGTGCGGTCTGCTCAAAGTCCTTATACTTGCCGGTGCCGATGATCAGCCGTGAGGACAGGGTTCGCCCGGCGATTTCGAAGGTATCGCCGCCGCGCGGCGTGCCCGTCCCTTCCGGCGCTCCCCCTCCGATAAAGTAAACGATTTCGAACTTGTCGCCTTCGGCCACATCGATATCGCCGTATTGGGATTTGGGCACGATTTCCAGGTTTCTTTCGACCGCGACCTTCCGGGCATTGAGCCCGAGGCCGGCCAACATTCCCTCCACGGTCACCGGCGCATCGATATCGCGCGCCTCGCCATTTATGGTCACATTCATCTTGATGCCAATTATTAAATGTTCATTAAGGGAGTACGGCTCACAATGCGGCCGTTCGGCGCAAGTATGGTAGCCGATCCCCGGCCTTTCAACCGCATTGTAACAAGGGGTGATTGCACGGGCCGACGGTTACCGGGTTTGCGGCGCACGTCATAGCCCCTTATATCCCCGGTGCGCGAGGACACGAGATGGCAAAGAAAATTCTGATCCTGAACGGGCCGAATCTCAACCTGTTGGGAACCCGGGAGCCGGAGATATACGGCGCGGAAACCCTGGCCCAGATCGAGGACGCCTGTGCCGCCAAGGCCGGCGAACTCGGCCTGACCATCGACTGCCGCCAGAGCAACAGTGAAGGTGATTTGGTCGACTGGATTCAGGAGGGCGGCCGGGATTTCGACGCCATCATTCTCAATGCCGGCGGCTACACCCATACCTCGGTGGCCATCCTCGATGCCCTGAAGAGCTGCGGCGTCCAGGTAATCGAGGTACACCTGTCCAATGTCCACCAGCGCGAGGAGTTCCGGCACAATTCCTATATTTCCCGCGCCGCCCGGGGGATCATTGCCGGCTTCGGCGGCCACGGCTATCTTCTTGCCTTGGACGCCGCCGCGAACCTTTAGGACCGTCATCGGGAGCGACCGTGTCGACCCACGACAAAGATCCCGAAGATTTAAGATTGACGCCGGATGTCCTGCTGCGCGCCTATGCCGCCGGAATTTTTCCCATGGCGGAGAGCCGGGACGACCGGACCCTGTTTTGGGTGGACCCGGAGTTTCGCGGCATCCTGCCGCTGGACGGCGTCCATGTGCCGCGCCGCCTCCGCAAAACCGTCCGGCAGCGACCCTTTGAGGTCACTCGCGATAAAGCGTTCCGCCAGGTTATGGAGAATTGCGCCGCGTCGGCGCCGGGCCGTGACGAGACGTGGATCAACGACGAAATTTTGCGGCTTTACACCGCGCTTCACGAACGGGGCCACGCCCATTCGGTTGAGTGCTGGCGGAACGGGGAACTGGTCGGCGGATTATACGGGGTGGTGCTGAAGGCCGCATTCTTCGGCGAGAGCATGTTTTCGAAGGCGCGGGATGCGAGCAAGGTCGCCCTCGTTCACCTGGTGGCGGGTCTCAGGGCGGACGGATTTACCCTCCTCGACACCCAGTTCGCCACCGAACACCTGAGCCAGTTCGGAAACGTGGAAATACCCCGTCACGACTATTCGTTGATGCTCAACCGGGCGCTGCACACGGATGCCGTTTTCGACAGCCGGCGGTCTTCCGCTCACTCGGCGGACGAGGCCGAAGCGCTTTTGCAGTCGATTACCCAGACGTCATAGACCGGGTGCTCCATGGCGGCGAGCGCGGGGCTCGAAGCGAACATCCAGCCGCGATAGACGCTGAGCGCCGGCTCGTTGGCGCGAACCTCCCAGACATCCAGAAATGCCGCGCTCTCCGGCGGCTCCTCCGGCGGCTTCTTGTCGCAACTTCGGGCGATGATTTCGAGGGTCCCGAACCGTACCGTATCCCCGACCGGCGCCTCGAAGGTGGAGACCCGGGCTGTCACTTTGTCGAGGCCCTGCAGCACGGCCAATGGATAGGGCTCGGCACGGACCTCTCCCGGCACGAACAGAGCCGCGGCCGCGGCCGCGGCCACGGCCGCGGACAGGAGCGGAGCAAGAAGACGCGTCATGGGGTTCATTCTTGAAGATCGGCCGTCTTCATTCAACCGCCGGGCCTAACGCCTAATTGCGGCAAAACGAAGGCGCACGTAGTCGGCCGTCCAGTTCCCGTCCTCGTCGCAGAGATGGGGACGGACATCGTCGATCACCTCGGCGACAAAGCCCTCGACATCGCCGTCGGGAAGGGCATCGGTAAAGGATTGCGAAAAAATCGCCAGCCAGTCCCGCATATCCCCCGGAAGCGGCGTCGGCCGCGGGATCCGTTCAATCCGCATCACCTCGAAGCCGCCGGCGGCGAGTTTGGCCCCATAGTCCTCCGTGCCGGGGAAATACCAGGGATCGATCGCCGCCGCGTTCACGTCCCGCTCGCCCAGACGGCGATGAAGCGCGGCCCGGATATGAGCGACATTTCCAGCGCCGCCAAACTCGCCAACGAACCGGCCCCGGTCCCGGAGTGCGCGGTGGACCCCGGCGATGACCTCGTCGGCCGCCGTCATCCAGTGCAGCGCCGCATTCGAGAACACCGCATCGAATTCATCCTCGAACGTCAGGGCGTCACCGGACATCACCCGGGCATCCAGCCCCCGGGCCCGCGCCGCCTTCACCTGGTTGGGGCTGGCATCGACACCGACCACCTCGGCCCCGGCGGTGGCAATCTCTTCGGTCAACGGCCCATCGCCGCATCCCAGATCGAGAATCCGCTCGCCTGGCCTCGGCGCCAGCAGTTCGAGAACCGGCGCGCCGAGATCGGAAACGAACCGGGCGTTCCGGTCATAGGCACGGGGATCCCAGTGGTCGGCCATACCAGCCTCGTTCAATTGCGGCGGCTATTTTCGCGGATCGAGGAACTGGCGGGTTTTGACGGCATCGTCAAGGGCTTTCAGGACGTTTTCGGCCTTCTCCCGCGCCGTGGTCCGAAGGCGAAATTCAGCCCGGCGGAACAGCGCGTCATCGGTTACTTCTTCGGTAACCCGAATGAGCCGCGATTTGATTTCGAACCGCTCCATGATCCCCTCGAGAGAGGAAGCCGACGCCCTATACATGCTTCATATATAAGGGGATTCCACCGGTGAGTAGGCGCTCAATCGCCGCCGTTCGAGCTCCCCGTGGCAAGAAATATGATCTCGCCCACCTGATCCTCGATGGTCTTGAAATCCTCGGTTTTAACGAGCTGCCCGCCGGCTGCCAGTTTTTCCGCCGAACGGCCCGGCAGCAGGCGGATATATGTGCCCCCGAGCAGACCGTCGCCGGTGACGACGGCGGTGGTATCGGCGGGGAGCCGCACGGCGTCATCGATGGTCATGGTCACCACGGCATCGAAATCCTCGCTCAGCCGCCGATCGGTGACCGTGCCCACATCAATGCCGTTCACCCGAACGTCGCTGCCGGACCGCAGCCCGCCGACCTTGGTGAAGAGCGCGGTAATCCGATAGCCATTGACCGTCTGAATCTGCGTTGTCGTGTAGAAAATCCAGACGAAGACGATAGCCACGCCGAGAACCACGGCGCCCATGACGGTCTCAATGAGGTTCTTGTTCATTTCCTTGCCCGCTCGGCCCGTGCCGATCTGCCCTGTCCGATGACCTGATCGAGCAGATCCTGCAATACCAGTGATTCCTGCGTGAACTCAATTTCGCCGCCGGTTTCGAGAATTTCTTCCTCGGCCCCAGGGTTTACCTCGATAAACTTCGAGCCGAAAAGGCCGTTGGTCAGGATGCGGGCATCCGAATCCGACGGCAGTTCCACCCCGTCGTCGATATTCAGGGTCAGCCGCGCACGGAAGGACTCGGTCAGAATCATCTGGGTGACCTCGCCGATCTTGATCCCGCTCATCAGCACCTCATCGCCGACGGTCAGGCCGTCCACCCGATCAAAATCCGCGGTGATATCGAAGCCGGCGGTCTTTTCGGTGGTGGCCGTGGTGAACGACAACACGCCCAGGACAAGCAGCGACAGGAGGGCAATGAACCCGACGATGCTGTGTCTGGCTTCCTCGCTCACGGGGACCGCGGCCTATTCCGGCGTCCAGGCTTCGTAGTCGCCGGTCGCCCTCTTACGCTCGCCTCCCATATAGTCGTGGCCGGCGGGCCGGTAGGCGTGCGCGGTGCCGGTCACATTCGGCAGGTGGTCTTTCTGCCAGGCGCGGGCGGCGGCCGCCTTTTCGGACAACGGATTCTCGACTGTATGATGGAGCCAGGCGTGCCACTCGGGCGGAACCTTGGACGCTTCGACGTCGCCCTTATAGATCACCCAGCGGCGCTCGCGGCCGTTGAGCTTGCGGCCTTTGCCGCGGTAATACCTGTTACCGAACTCGTCGGTCCCGACAAAATTGCCGTTTAGGAGCGTATAGATGAAGGTGCCAATCGACATGTCAGCGTCCGCTCAATGACTGCGAGGCAAGATGTGGGCGCCCGCTGTTGATGTCAATATAGCAGTTCACCCGACACCTCAATGACCCAACCATCGCCTCCATCCGGCGCAGCCGCCACAAACGCCTCGTTTGATCGCGGGGAGAGCCTGAAGCCGCCCGGCAATGGCTGGAGGAAGCGCCGGCTTCGAAGCCGGCCCTGCCCGCCGCACTCAACGGCCGCAAGGCCGCCTCGGTGATGGCGGGGGACTTCGACGGCGGGATTTCGGAATTCCGCGCGGCCATCGCCCGGTATCCGGATGTGCGCCTTTTCCATCAGCGCGCCTGGCGGTTGGACGCCGAAATTTGCCGGCATCGTGACCGAATTGCCGGGCTTCGCCGGCAAGTATTGGGCAAATTTTCCTTATTGGAGTCATTTCCACGATACGGCAGCGCGATAGATCCGAGCCGATGTCGGACATCAGAAATGTCCGTTTAAACCCTGTAATAAAAAGAAAATTTTGATTCATCCACATCCCGGATTAAGCCTGTGGATAAACTGAGGCAACGGTTCAGATGCGAAATCTAACCCTCTGAATTACTTCGAATTACTACAATATCTAGTAATAATCTTTCAAAAAAAACGCAAAATATTGAAAATAGTTATTGCCTCGCTGAATCGCCTCCGCTAGATTTTTGGTCCTAAGAGGCCGTAGCCCACAAGATGTTGTGGCATATGGCAAAGCGACGGACCGTCCTGGGAACAGCTTCAAAAGCCCGTAGAAGGCGAACTGTCGGTCTTTGCCGGGGAATATCGGGGGTAAAATGAGGGTTTCACGCCAGTTTACTAATGTCGGCTCCGGTGCTTATGCGGGGGTGGAGTTCCGGACGACATCGAGCGAAATTCGCAATCCGGACGGGTCTCTGGTCTTCCGGCACGAGGCCATTGAGGTCCCTGGCGGCTGGTCGCAAGTCGCTTGTGACGTTCTGGCCCAGAAATATTTTCGTAAAGCCGGCGTACCGGCCCACTTGAGGCGGGTCGAGGAGAATGACGTCCCCTCCTGGCTGTGGCGTAGCGTCCCGGACGAAAAAAAGCTCGCCGAACTGCCTGAGGGAGAACGTTACACCGGTGAATCGTCCGCCAGGCAGGTCTTCCATCGCCTTGCCGGCACGTGGACCTATTGGGGTTGGAAAGGCGGCTACTTCGACGGAGAGGACGACGCCCGCGCCTACTACGACGAAATGTGCGCCATGTTGTGCCGCCAGATGGCGGCACCCAACTCGCCTCAATGGTTCAACACAGGGCTGCACTGGGCCTATGGCATCGACGGCCCCGCACAGGGCCACCACTACGTCGATTTCAAGACCGGTAAGTTAACCCGCTCCAAGTCGGCTTACGAGCATCCGCAGCCGCACGCTTGCTTCATTCAGGGTATATCCGATGATCTGGTGAATGACGGCGGCATTATGGACCTGTGGGTCCGAGAGGCGCGGCTGTTTAAGTATGGGTCCGGCACCGGCACCAATTTCTCCAATCTCCGCGGCGAGGGAGAGCCGCTCTCCGGCGGCGGCAAGTCGTCGGGCGTGATGAGCTTCCTGAAAATCGGCGATCGGGCCGCGGGCGCGATCAAGTCCGGCGGCACCACCCGGCGGGCGGCCAAGATGGTCATCCTCGACGTGGACCACCCGGACATCGAGGCCTTCATCAATTGGAAGGTGAAGGAAGAGAACAAGGTCGCGGCCTTGGTCGCCGGATCCAAACTTCTCGAGAAACACATGAACGCCGTGGTCGAGGCCTGTCACGCCGGCGACGGCGACGACAAGTTCGATCCCAAGGCCAATGAGGGGCTCAAGATTGCGGTCCTCGGCGCCCGCAAATCGATGATCCCGGAAAACTGCGTCCAGCGGGCCATCGAGTTCGCCAAACAGGGTTATCGCGAGGTTGCCATTCCAACCTACAACACGGACTGGGACTCGGAAGCCTATCTCACCGTTTCGGGCCAGAACTCCAACAACACCGTGCGGGTCACCGATGAGTTTCTGCGCGCCGTCGAGAAGGATGCCGACTGGGATCTGATCCGGCGCACCGATGGTGAGGTGGCCAAACGTGTACCGGCGCGCGAGCTTTGGGGTCAGATTGCCGAAGCCGCCTGGGGTTCCGCCGATCCAGGACTGCAGTTCGATACCACCATCAACGACTGGCACACTTGCATTAATTCGGACCGCATTTACGGCTCCAACCCATGCTCCGAGTACATGTTCCTCAACAATACGGCATGCAATCTGGCATCGCTGAACCTCAAGGCCTTCCAGCGCGACGACGGCAGCTTCGATTGCGACGCCTTCTCCTATGCGGTCCGGCTGTGGACCATCAATCTGGAGATCGCGGTGATGATGGCGCAGTTCCCGTCCAAGGAAATCGCCGAGCTCAGCTACCGCTACCGCACCCTCGGCCTCGGCTACGCCAATATCGGCGGCATGCTCATGTCCATGGGGGTTCCCTACGACAGCGACGAGGGCCGCCGTATCGCCGGTGCAATCACCGCGCTGATGACCGGCGTGTGCTACGCGACGTCCGCCGAAATGGCTGAGTTGCTGGGTCCGTTCCCGGACTACGAGCCAAATGCCGAGCCGATGCTCAAGGTGATCCGCAATCACCGCCGGGCGGCATATGGTGAGAAGGGTGGTTACGAGGACCTGTCCATGCCGCCGGTGCCGCTGGAAGATGCCGACGGCAGCGCCGCCAGCCCGATCATCACCGATGCCAAGGCCGCCTGGGACGACGCTCGGGCGCTGGGCGAACAGCACGGTTTCCGCAACGCGCAAACCACGGTAATCGCGCCCACCGGCACCATCGGCCTGATCATGGATTGCGACACCACCGGCGTGGAGCCGGACTTCGCCCTGGTCAAATTCAAGAAATTGGCCGGCGGCGGCTACTTCAAGATCATCAACCGTACCGCCCCGGCCGCCCTCGAACGCCTGGGCTACTCCGGGACCGAGATTGAGGACATGATTTCCTATGCGGTTGGCCACGGGACCCTAAAGGGTGCGCCGGCGATCAATCACCGGACGCTGGCCGAGAAAGGCTTCACCGACGAGGCTATCGAGGCCATCGAAAACGCGCTGGCCGACGCCTTCGACATCAAATTCGCCTTCAACAAATTCTCCCTCGGCGTCGAGTTCTGCACCGAGGTTCTGGGCTTCACCGAGGCCCAGCTGGACGACATGTCCTTCGACATGCTGCAAGGCTTGGGCTTCTCGAAGGACGATGTAACCGAGGCCAATACCTACGTCTGCGGCGCCATGACCCTGGAAGGGGCGCCGCACCTGAAGGACGCCCATCTGCCGGTCTTCGATTGCGCCAATCCGTGCGGGCGCGACGGCAAGCGCTTCCTCAGCACCGACAGCCATATCCAGATGCTGGCCGCGGCGCAGCCGTTCATCTCGGGCAGCATCTCCAAAACCATCAACATGCCCAACTCGGCGACCATCGAGGACTGCAAGGGCGCCTATATGCTGTCCTGGAAGCTGGGCCTCAAGGCCAACGCTCTTTATCGCGACGGCTCCAAACTGTCCCAGCCGCTGAATGCGCAGTTGGTCGACGAGGACGAGGCGGAGAGTCTGGCCGATGCGGTCGCCGATCAGCCGGCGGCGCTCAGGGCGCAAATCGTCGCCGAGCGGGTGGTCGAGCGCTACATCGCCGACCGCCGGCGGCTCCCGGATCGCCGCAAGGGCTACACCCAGAAAGCCTCGGTCGGAGGGCACAAGGTCTACCTCCGGACCGGCGAGTACGAGGACGGCCGGGTCGGCGAGATCTTCATCGACATGCACAAGGAAGGCGCCGCCTTCCGCAGCCTGATGAACAACTTCGCCATCGCCATTTCCATCGCGCTCCAATACGGCGTGCCGTTGGAAGAGTTCGTCGAGGCCTACACCTTCACCCGGTTCGAGCCGTCCGGCATGGTCGAAGGCAACGACTCCATCAAGATGGCGACGTCGATCCTCGACTACATTTTCCGTGAACTCGCCGTTTCCTACCTCGGCCGCCATGATCTCTCTCACGTCCAGCCGGACGATCTGGCACCCGATACGGTCGGCCGCGGCGACCACGAAGAACTGCTGTCCGACGACACAAAGGAAGTGGTCGAACGCCTCGCCAGCACCGGCTACGTGCGGAGCAACTTCCTGGTGGTCAATGGCGGCCGCGGCAACGGCGCGGCGGGTACCAACGGGTCAAACGGCGCCGGTGGCGGCAACGGCACCGCGGCGACCATGGGCCTGGAGACGGAATCCATGCCCGACGGCGCGCCGGCAAGCGCCGGGGCGATGGTTATCGGCGAAGGGATCATCGCGGCCGGCGAGACCCGTCTCGATGCGGTCCGCGAAGCGAAAATGAAGGGCTACGAAGGAGACGCCTGCGGTGAATGCGGCAACTTCACGCTGGTGCGCAACGGCACCTGCATGAAGTGCGTGACCTGCGGGGCGACCAGCGGCTGCTCATGAGACACGAGATTATTCAGTTCCTCCCTGGTGAACTTGGGGTGCGGCGTGAAATGACTGATCTACCAGCCAATGCCATTGGCGGCGCACCCCTCTTTTCTTCCGGTGGAAATGAGATTCGGTTCCTCCCTGGTGAACTTGGGGTGCGAGACGGTACGGACCTGCCAGCCATTGCCATACCCGACGCACCCCACTTTTTCGCCGGAGACACAGTTCCTCCCTGGTGAACTTGGGGTGCGAGACGGTAAGGTCCTGCCAGCCATTGCCTTACCCGACGCACCCCACTTTTCTAAGAGTCTGACTCGAAACTCTACATTTAATAACAATGGCTTGCGATCCGCCTTGTGAGGAGTCGGATGTGGGCGACGAGGATCCATGCCTGTGCGGAGGCGATTGATTTCTCCCAGTCCTTGGCCAGTCGGCGGCATCGGTTGAGCCAGGCGAAGGTCCTCTCGACGCCCCATCTCCTGGGCAGCACCTCAAAGCCCTTGGCGGTATCGGGACGTCTTATGATCTCGATCGTCCAGCGGCCGATGTCTTCGAGGGCACCCTCAAGTTTTGGTCCGCCATAGGCGGCGTCTGCGAAGAGGTGACGCAGTTGGGGAAAGCGATGACGGATCGATTTGAGGACCCCGGGCGCGCCGTCGCGGTCCTGGATATCGGCTGAATGCACGATCAGGCCGAGCAGCAGGCCAAGCGTATCGGTGACCATGTGACGTTTGCGGCCCTTGATCTTCTTGCCCGCGTCATAGCCCCGAATACCGCCGCTTTCCGTGGTTTTCACGCTCTGGCTGTCGATCACCCCGGCGCTCGGGCCGGCCTCGCGTCCTTCCAGCTCACGGGCCGCCACAACCAGATCATGGTTGATTGCCTCCAGCACCCCGTTCGAGCGCCAGTCGTAGAAGTAACGCTGGACCGTGGAGGGCGGCGGGAAGTCGTTCGGCAGCATCGCCCACTGACAGCCCGTCGAGGCCATGTACATGATCGCATCCATGACATTGCGCAACTCCGTCGTCCGCGGCCGGCCTATCTTCTTGCGCGGCGGCATGAACGGCGCGATCAACGCCCACTCCCGATCCGTAAGGTCGCTTGCATAGCGACCGCCACGGCGCTCATACTTCGGGCGAGTGATTTCGGTCCACATGTTGTGCCTCCTCGTTTGCTTTGACACAACCGAGTAAGACACAACCGACTGAAATCACTCAACTAGTTTCGAGTTGAACTCTAAGCGAAAATTAGGGCAAGATCGAGGCGCACGGAATTGTGCCCAACCGAGCGCGCTATTTGCTGGCTCCGTCTTCGCAGCGGTCTTACATTGACGTCAACGCTGAAACGACCGGGAGGACACCATGGCCGGAACAATCGACGCACGCCTGCGGGAGAAGGGGATCGAGCTCCCTGAAGCCGCCTCGCCCGTCGCCAATTACGTGCCCTGGGTGGTGACCGGCAATCTGGTGTTTATTTCCGGCCAGATCACCTTCTGGGACGGCGAACTCAAATTTCCGGGCCGGTTTGGCGAGAACATTTCCATGGAGGATGGGGTCTCGGCGGCGCGGCTTTGCGGGCTCAATCTTGTGGCGCAATTGCGCAACGCCTGTGGGGGCGACCTGGACCGTGTGGCGCAGGCGGTCAAATTGACGGGCTATTTCAATTCGACGCCCGATTTCACCGACCAGGCGGCGGTGATGAACGGCTGCTCGGACCTGATCTTCGAAATCTTCGAGGGCAAGGGCCGCCATGCACGCGCCGCGGTGGGCTGCTCCACTCTGCCCCTTGGGGCCGCCGTCGAAGTAGACGGCGTGTTCGAGATCAGCTGAGGAGGCGGGAATGGAATTCAAACGGATTGATCATACGGCCCTGCATGTGAGCGACCTCGCCAAGTCCAAGGCGTTTTACGAGAGGCATTTCGGTTTCGAGACCTATTTCGAGCACGAAGTCCCGCAAGGGCCTGCGGGGCCGTTCGGGATCGCCTATCTCCGGCTCGGCGATACGGTACTCGAGCTCACCGGCTATGCCGATCCGCCGGTCAACGGTTTCCACTTCTGCCTCGAAACCGACGACTTCGAAGGCGCGGTGAAGACGCTCCAGGACGCCGGCGTCGAGGTCCAGACCCCGCCCCACAAAACCGCCGCCCGCGAGCCCCGGGAGGAGCACTGGACCCGGGTGGTCTTCAAGGGCCCGGACGGCGAATTGATCGAGATCAGGGGGTAACGGCATTCTGCTGCTTGGCCCCCGCCCGCCTCTTGCCCCCCTGTTCCCCCTCGCCTAGTCTTTGCTCATGCCCGATGGGAACGAACAAATCACCGTCAAGGTGGTGGCCAACATTTCAGAAGTGGACGCCGACGGGTGGGACGCCTGCGCCGGCGGCCTCAATCCCTTTGTCAGCCACGCTTTTCTGAACGCACTCGAGGAGTCCGGCTCGGTGACCGCGCGCAGCGGTTGGCAGCCCCAGCATCTGGTGGTCGAGGACGGGAACGGTGATGTGGCGGCCTGCGCGCCGCTCTATCTCAAGAGCCATTCCTATGGTGAGTACGTCTTTGATTGGGGTTGGGCAGATGCCTGGGAGCGGGCCGGCGGCAGCTACTATCCCAAGCTGCAATCGGCGGTGCCGTTCACCCCGGCGACGGGCCCGCGGCTGCTGATCCGTGAAGATGCGCCGGACAAGCTCCACGATATTCTGCTGTCGGCCATGGTCCAATTGGCCCGCGAGCACAACGTCTCGTCGCTGCACATCACCTTCCCCCCGAAGGAACAGTGGGACCGCATGGGGGCGGCCGGTTTCCTCAAGCGGACCGGCAAGCAGTTTCATTGGGAAAACCGGGGGTATGAGAGCTTCGATGATTTCCTGGGCCAGCTCGCGTCCCGCAAACGCAAAGCGATCCGCAAGGAACGCCGCGAGGTACAGGACCAGGGGGTGCGGCTCCGAACCCTCGGCGGCGGCGAGATCACCGCGGACCATTGGGACGCCTTCTATCACTTCTACATCGACACCATCGACCGCAAATGGGGGCGCCCCTATCTCAATCGTGAGTTCTTCGCCATCCTCGGCGAGACCTTATCGGAGCTCGCCGTCATGGTGGTCGGCAAGGAAGACGGCGACTTGATCTGCGGTGCCCTCAATCTCAAGGGCGAGGATACGCTCTACGGCCGCAATTGGGGCTGCTCCAAGGATATCAAATTCCTGCACTTCGAGGCCTGCTACTACCAGGCGATCGACTATGCCATTGAGCACGGCCTGCGGTGGGTGGAAGCCGGCGCTCAGGGCCCCCACAAGATCCAACGGGGGTATTTGCCGCGGGAAATCTACTCGGCGCACTACATCGACGATCCCAAATTCGCCAGTGCCGTAAAGGATTTCGTCGAGCGCGAGGCCCGCGAGGTGGAATACGAGATCGCCGGGCTGATGCAGTACTCGCCCTACCGCTCGGCCGAGAATGATTAGGTGGAGTCGCTCGATAAATTTCTGGATTGGGCTCTCTGGGTCTTCCTAGCGATTGTGATCGCTGGCTTTCTGGCCGCATCTTTCGGGGAGAGAGACGAAAGCTCTTTCGCCATCAGCACCGTCTTGCTGGGTATCTGGGCATTGATTGCCGCCGCGAGGTGGTTTCACAAGTACCGGAATCATCGATCTGGTGGCTAAGCCGCCGCCGAACCCAGCGCGGTTTCGGTGCGCCGGCAAAACTCCAAGAGCTCCGCCGTCAGCGTGTCTTCGTTGTCGTAAAACCGGGTCGCCGGCACCGGCACGGAGATCGCGCCGACGCCGCCCAGGGAATCCCGCACCGCCGCACTGACCGCGCAGATGCCCTTGATGTGCTCCTCCCGGTCAAAGGCAAGGCCGGTGCGCCGCACCTCGTCGAGCTCTTCCATCAGGCGGGTGACCCGGCCGGGCTCCTCCGGCAGTTCGGCCTCAGCGAGCGCCTCCGCCCGCGGGATATCCAGGGCGGCCAAGATCGCCTTGCCGTGGGCGGAGCAGTGCATGGGAAAGGCGTCGCCGAGGCTGAACTCGGCGCGCAGTTGGTTGGGCGCCACCACCTGATCGATGAAAACCGCGTCATCGCCATCCAGCACCGCGAATTCGACGGTTTCGTTGATCCGGCGGGAAAGCTCCTCCAGATAGGGGTGGGCGATCCGTGCCATATCGGCGCGCGCCGTCGTCGCCAGCCGGGCCAGAGCCGGACCCAGCCGGACCCGGCCCTCGGGACTGGCCGCCATCACCCAGCCTTCGGTCTCCAGGGACCCGACAATCCGCTGAACCGTCGAGCGCGGCAGTCCGGTCCGCGATGCAATCCGGCCAAGGCTGAGGCCGCCCGCCTCCCCCTCAAGTGCCCGCAGGACGGCGGCGGCCCGGGCGATGACCTGGATACCGGTCTTGCGGTCTTTCGAGGTGTCTGCCATGGCCCCGCCGCCTCGTTACAGGAAGGAGAATTGCAGCAGACCCGTACTCAGAACCGGGAAATTGATCAGGACGATCAGGACCAGCAGCATGGTGACGGCGAACGGGAATGCGCCCGAGAAGATATCGTAGAGAGTCACGTTCGGGTCGTTGATCGTACTCTTGATGACGAAGCACGATATCCCCAGGGGCGGGGTCAGCAGACCGATCTCGGCACCGACCACGGTGACGATGCCAAACCAGATCAGATCCACGCCGAATTCCTCGAGCGCGGTCAAGAACAGGGGCACGACGATCAGGATGATCGATGCCGTGTCCAGGATAGTCCCCAGCGCCAGCATCAGGATCACATACATGGTCATGATCTGACCGAGCGTGAGATCCAGACTGGTGAGCCATTCGCCGAACATGGTCGGCAGGCCGGCGACGCCCAGCATCCGGCTGTACATGCTGGCGGTGATGATCAGGAACAGAATGGCCGAGGTGATGTAGCCGGTTTCGACCAGCACCTCCCACAGATCACCCCACGAGAGGGCGCGCTTGAACCAGGCGATGAGCATGGCGGCCAAGGATCCCATGGCGCCGGCTTCGACCGGGGTCACGACACCGCCATAAATGCCGCCCAGCACCACCAGCACCAGGATGACGACCGGTGAAATCTTGGCCACCAGATCCCCCCAGGTCATGTTGGCCCAGTCCTCGCCGGCCACGTCCCTGGATTCGTCACCGCCGACGAAGCTTGGCCAGGCGTAGGACAGAATGAGGATCAGGATGCAGTAGGCGATGGACAGGATGATCCCGGGAACGATGCCGGCGATGAACAACTGACCCACCGACTGCTCGGTGACGATGGCGTAAATAATCAGCATGGCGCTCGGCGGGATCAGCATGCCGAGCACGCTGGACCCGGCGATCACACCGACGGTAAACCGGGACTTGAAGCCGAACCGGTTCATCTCGGGCACTGCGACGCGAGTGAACACCGAAGCCGACGCGATGGTCGAACCGGTGATCGAGGCAAAGATGGCGTTGGCGGCAACCGTCGCCATGCCGAGCCCGCCCCGGATCCGGTAGAACACGAAGTTGGCGACTTCGTAGACGTCCTTGCCCAAGCCCGCCTTACTGACCACCAATCCCATCAGGGCGAACAATGGCACGGTGGCGAAAACCTGCTCGGCAACCGTGTCGGCAATGGATTCAGACAACAGGGCGACCGCGATATCGACATTGTCGCGGATGATCCAGACGCCGATAAACGACACCGTGCCGAGGGCGATCGGGATGTAAAGTCCCGTATAAATCAGGACGACGATAAGGACGACGGAAGCAGCGCCGATTTCAACTGGGGACATATGCGTACCTTCTTGCCCGGCTATTCGCCCGTGGGCGTTGTCTCGGGCTCCGCGCTCGCCCCGGGCCGCAAGTAGCGGTACCCGAACGCCAGAAATTGCAGCAGGGTGACGAAACAGCCGAGAACGATAATGACCTTGATGGGCCATTCGGGCGCGGTGAACACGCCTTCATCGCCGACGTAATAATTATGGACCCAGGCGTCGATCATCTCGGGTACCGCGCCAACCAGCACGATGGCAAGGAATATTGCGCCGATGAGGTCAAACGCGGCACCCAGGAAGCGATGCACATTAGGCTTCCGGGCCCGCATGATATTGAAAAAACCTTCAGACCGGGTTAAGCGGCCGCGACGGGTCGCATCGCCCAACTGAAGAAAGACAATCCCAACGATGGAAAGTTCCACCAATTCCAGGACGCCGTGAAACGGATGGGCGAACAGGGTCCGCGAGAACGCATCCACGTTGATCATCACCATTAGGGCGAAGACCCACAACGACCCAATGGTATTCATCCAGGTCAGAACAAAATTGAGCAGGGCAACGAGGGCGCCGTCATTGGACGGCGCCCTCACAGACACATCAGACATCGTGAGGTCCGCTGATTAGCTTGCGCTAACCGCTTACTCTTTGTCCCAATGACGCAGGATCGGCTGCTGGGCAGCCCGCATGGCGTCCATGTATGCAGCCAGCACCTTGGTGCCCGGCAGACCCTTCTTGTCCTGCGCGGCGGCCCAGTCCTTGGCCACGTTCGGCATGGCCTTGGCCCACTTGTCCCGCTCGGTGGCGCTCATGACGTGAACCTTGCCGCCTTTGGCCTCGTAGGCCTTGTAGCTGGCTTCGGCCACATCGAGGGCCTTCTGGGAGGTGTGGTCACGGTAGGCAATCGAGGCCTCCGAGATAGCCTGGCGGATAGAAGCGGGAAGTCCGTCCCAAGCCTTCTTGTTCATGGTCACAACTTTGGAGTTTGCCGTACCCATGTCGCCTTTGAGCATATAGGGCGCGACCTCATACATTTTCCGGCCGACAACCGCTTCCGGCCACAGCATGATGGTGTCCAGCACGCCGGTCTTCAGCTTGTTGTAGTATCCCACGAGGCTGCCGGGGACCGTGGCCGCGCCGAAGCCCTCGACCCAGCGGGCGTTCAAGCCGGCAACGCCGATCTTGTCACCCTTGAAGTCCGCAGTGGTCTTGATCGGGTGCTTGGAGAACATCTGATAGGTGTCGAGCACCGCGACGCTGGTCAGGTAGACCTGATTAAACTTGGAAAACGCGGACTTGAACTCCGGAAACTTCTCGGCCAAGCCGTCGATGGTCCTGGAGAGGAGCCGGGGATCGGTGGTCACGAACGGAGACGCATAAGCCACCATCTGAAGCGGCACCTTGTCCTGGTGGAACACGGTGGTCACCACGCCGATGTCACCCAGGCCCTTCTGCATGCCGCCCATGACGCCGCGCGGCTTGACGATCTGACCGCCCCAAGCCTGGTTCCAGTCGATCTTGTACTTGCCGCCCTTGGCCAGCCGCTTGTCGACCTCGGGGATCATGAAGTTGGCAAATTCCTTCACCCACATGGACTTGAGCGAATAACCGTCGATGGCCGTCATTTTGATCATCTCTGCGGCCTTCGCCTGCCCGGCGGAGAATCCCGCGACCAGCGCGCCGGCGGCGGCGAGAGCAATGGAAATCTTCAATGCATTGAATTTCATTTTTTGTCTTCCTGTGTCGTTCACAAAAATCTGAAAAATTGTATCGCGATGCGATAATAGCGTATCGGCGGGCCGAACTTAGGTCAGACCATTATCCGGTGTCAATCGGCGATCTTTGCGCAATCCATTGCAGGCGCCGCCAAAAAAAACGGGCTGCGATCAGCAGCCCGCCCACCTGGCTCAAAATTGTAGGAAAATCATTCGACCAAGGCCGGGGTCTTGGACTTTCCGGAACCGCCGGGGCCCTTCTTCGGCCCATCATCCGGCCCGTCATCCATGCCCTTGCCCCGGCCCTTACCGCCGCTTTGTCCGGGTGAGCCCTTGGGCAGCGCAATCTTCGGGAAGTCAAACGCGACCTTGCCGTCCTTGATCGTGGCGAGGACCGAACCGCCCTTCGACAGCTTGCCGAACAGCAGTTCTTCGGCGAGCGGCTTCTTGACGTGTTCCTGGATGATCCGCGCGAGGGGCCGCGCACCGAACCGCCTGTCGTAGCCCTTCTTGGCCAGCCACTCGCGGGCGGTCTCGTCCAATTCGATGGTCACGTCGCGGTCGCTCAACTGGGCTTCCAGTTCCATGATGAACTTGTCGACGACACGGCTCATGATCTCCGGTGTCAGGTTGTCGAAGGCAATGGTTGCATCCAGCCGGTTACGGAACTCCGGCGTGAACATCCGCTCGATCGCCTCTTCGTCGTCTCCGGTGCGTTCTTCCCGCTCGAAACCGATGGCCGGCTTGGCGAGCTCGCTGGCCCCGGCGTTGGTGGTCATGATCAGGACGACGTTGCGGAAATCGACGCCCTTGCCGTTGTGGTCGGTCAGCTTTCCGTGATCCATCACCTGCAGCAGAATATTGAACAGGTCGGGATGGGCCTTCTCGATCTCGTCCAGCAAGAGGACGCAATGGGGATGTTGATCGACGGCATCGGTCAGCAGACCACCCTGGTCGAAGCCCACATATCCCGGGGGCGCACCTATCAATCGTGAGACCGTGTGCCGCTCCATGTACTCGGACATATCGAAGCGGGTGAGCTCGATGCCGAGGCTGCGGGCCAGCTGCCGGGCGACCTCGGTCTTGCCGACGCCGGTGGGGCCGGAGAACAGGTAGCTGCCGATGGGTTTTTCGGGCTCGCGCAGGCCCGCCCGCGCCAACTTGATGGCCCCGGCCAACGCACCGATGGCCTTGTCCTGACCGAAGACCATGGTCTTGAGGTCGCGCTCCAGATTGCCGAGCGACTTCTTGTCGTCCCGCGATACGGATTTCGGAGGGATGCGCGCGATCTTGGCGACCACCGCTTCCACGTCCTTCACCGAGATGGTCTTCCGGCGTTTATTCTCGGGGACCAGCATGCGTGATGCGCCAACCTCGTCCAGCACATCGATCGCCTTGTCGGGCAGCTTGCGGTCGTGAATGTAACGCGCCGCGAGCTGAACCGCCTGACGGATGGCTTCGGAGGTATAGCGGACCTGATGGTGCTCCTCGTAATAGGGTTTCAGGCCGCGCAGGATCTTGACCGCATCCTCGACCGAGGGCTCACTGATATCGATCTTCTGGAACCGGCGAACCAGCGCCCGGTCTTTCTCGAAGTAGCCGCGATATTCCTTGTAGGTGGTCGACCCGATGCACCGGAGCGTGCCGCTCTGCAGCGACGGCTTCAGCAAGTTCGATGCATCCATCGAACCGCCGGAGGTCGCGCCCGCGCCGATGACCGTGTGAATCTCGTCGATGAACAGGATGCTCTTTTCGACGTTCTCCAGTTCGGTCAGCACCGCCTTGATGCGCTCCTCGAAGTCGCCCCGGTAGCGGGTACCGGCCAGCAGGGAACCCATATCGAGGGAATAGATCGTGCTGCCGAACAGTACCTCGGGCACACTTTCCTCGACGATCCGCTTGGCCAGGCCCTCGGCGATGGCTGTTTTGCCCACGCCCGGATCACCCACATAGAGCGGATTGTTCTTGGTCCGGCGGCACAGGACCTGAATTGTCCGCTCGATCTCGGGTTCGCGGCCGATTAACGGATCGATCTTGCCGTCGATGGCCTTCTGATTGAGGTTCACGCAATAGCTCTCGAGGGCCTCGTGGCCCTTGCGCACCACTTTCTCCTCGGTGGCTTCCTCCTCGGTGCCGTTCACCGACTGGGAGCTCGAGAAGCCCGGCACCTTAGCGATGCCGTGGCTGATGTAGTTCACTGCGTCCAGCCGGGTCATGTCATGCAGTTGAAGGAAATACACCGCATGGGCCTCGCGCTCTGAGAAGATCGCCACCAGCACGTTCGCCCCGGTAACCTCCTCACGGCCCGAAGACTGCACATGAATCGCGGCCCGTTGGACCACCCGCTGGAAGCTGGCCGTCGGCTTGGGCTCCGCCAGCTTGCTGGTGATCAGATCAGTCAACTCTTCATCGATGAAGTCCGTCAGGTCCTTGCGCAGTTGCTCGATCTCGACGCCACAGGCGCGGAGAACGGCAACGCTGTCCTGGTCTTCCGTCAACGCCAGCAGCAAGTGCTCGAGCGTCGCATATTCGTGGTTACGCTCGGTGGCGAGTCCCAGCGCCCGGTGCAGACTTTGTTCTAAATTGCGAGAGAGCATGACCCATGCGGCCCTTGTTGTTTAAATCGCTATTCCTTTTCGATCGTGCATTGCAGCGGATGCTGATGCTGCTGCGCAAGATCCATGGTTTGATTCACTTTCGTCTCGGCGACTTCGTAGGTGTAGACGCCGCAAACACCGACACCCTTCTGGTGGACGTGCAGCATGATCCGCGTTGCCTCCTCGTGGCTCTTGCTGAAAAAAGACTCCAGCACATGAACGACGAATTCCATCGGCGTGTAGTCGTCGTTCAGCATCAAGACCTTGTACATAGACGGCTTCTTGGTCTTGGTCCGGCTTTTTAGAGCGACCCCGTGTTCGAGATCGTCGTCGCCGTTTCGTCCGTCGTCGTCGCGTTTCATCGTTTCTTGGTTGGTCTCAATGCGTCTCGTCCGCGTCAGGAAATCTGCCAGTCTGCGCCCGTGGCCATGGGCACCGAACCCCAAATATATGCCGTCCGGGCCGGACGTGCAAAATTCCATTCCAGGAATACCGCTAATATACGGCCAAATTCGTTAATTTGACGATCAATTCCGAAAGAGAGAGTTGCTCAGTCCGTTGTCGCCCACCTTGACCCGAAACACGTTGTTGGGAACCTGATCGGGATCATGGGGCGGAAATTCCAGCGGTTCGGTCTTGCGCGCCCAGACAGGCGAACCAGCTGAACTTGCGAACGATCGGATTGGTGGTCTGTTGGGCCGCACGGGCAGCCAACAAAATCAACGCAAGGACGGCGAGGCATCGTGCCGACCAATGGCGCATGGCTAATTTTGCACCGCTGATTCGTCGTTAACACTTTCTTTAAGGCCATTTGGAACAGTCCAGTCGGGGTCGTTGGATACCCGGCCGGTGCCGGAAACAATAGCAGCCGCCCGCCGCGAGCGGCTTCAGGGACCAACATAGAGTGCGGATGGACAGGTCTGAGAACATGCCGTACCTTCGGTCTTTGGGAGTAGAGAGATGGGGCAAGCAACGGCGCCCCAAGCGGGCGTACGGAGGCTCATGGTGATTGACCGCATATTCTCTTGTTTCCGCCGCGCTGCATTTGCAGCCGGTTTGGCCGTCGCCTCGCTCCTTTTGTTTCCCCATTCCGCCTCGGCGAAATATGCGTCTATCGTCCTCGACGCGGATACCGGTGAGGTCTATCACGCGGTAAACGCCCAGACCCGAAACTTCCCGGCCTCGCTGACCAAGCTGATGACGCTCTATCTGCTGTTTGAGGCCGTGGAGAACGGTAAACTCAGCATGAATTCCCGGATGAGCGTTTCCCGGCGGGCCGCGGCGCAGCCGGCCTCCAAGCTGGGCCTGCGCCCCGGCGGCACCATCAAGGTTAAGACCGCTGTTCTCGCGCTGATCATCAAGTCGGCCAATGATGTCGCTTCGGTGGTCGCCGAGACTCTGGGCGGAACCGAACGCAAATTCGCCATGCTGATGACGGCCAAGGCCCGCAAGCTCGGGATGAGCCGCACCACCTTCCGCAATGCCTCCGGCTTGCCCCATCGCGGTCAGCTGTCCACGGCCCGCGACATGTCGACGCTGGCCCGCGCCGTCCAGGCGCACTTTCCGAAGTACTATGGCATGTTTGGCCGCAAGGCCTTCGCCTTCGGCGGCCGCACCTACCGGACCCACAACAAGCTGCTGAAAACCTACGACGGCGCCGACGGCCTCAAGACCGGGTATATCCGTGCTTCCGGCTACAACGTGATCACCTCCGCGGAACGGTCCGGCCAACGGATCATCGGCGTGGTGTTCGGCGGCAATTCCGCACGCTCCCGGAACCGCCACATGGCCAACCTGCTGGACCGGGCGTTCGACAAGAAACGGCGGGAAGCCCTGGCCTCGAACGGCGTGATGCCGGGCCGCAAGCCGATCCTCCGGCTTCCTGGCGCAACCGCCAAACAAAGGGTGGTGACCTCTTCAGGGAACGTCTGGGGCATTCAAGTGGGTGCCTTCTACTCCCGCCGCCCTGCCCTTGCCGCCGCTCGCAAAGCCGCGCAAACGCTGGGCGCCATAGCCGAGGGCGGGCAGATCACCTTGATGCCGCTGCACAGGAGCAAGCGGCGTGTTCTTTACCGGTCGCGAATTCTGGGGATTGGCCGCACCGATGCTTACCGCGCCTGCCGGAAGCTCACCCGTCATCGGATCCCGTGCATGGAGGTGCGCCTGCCCGCCGGCGTGGCTTACGCGTCCTCGGGGCCGGCATCGGAAGGGTCCCTGAACTAAGCCGAAGCCGACCAGCGGCGCACCCGCCGCAGGCAGGACGCCCGATGATGGCGCCGCCAAGTTCGGAAATCCCACACCTCGTCGCTGATCTCCATCCACTCGGTGCCGAGATAGACCATGGCCTCGCGGCGGCCACCGCCCGGCAGCCGGATGGACTTCATGACCAGGTCATGGCCGTCGTCTCCAAAACGGTGTATGCGGTCCGCCGCCTCCAGGCCAAGGCCGGCGACGTACCGGCCGCCGGTGACCTCATCCGCCGCCTCGACAAGTACCGGGCAGGTCTTGCCGAGCACCGTGCGGGTCACATGGCCGTCGATCCAAGCCGGGCGGAGGCGGGTCGCCGGAATGCGTTGACCGGCGACCCAAGAGAGAACATCCGGGTCCATGAGCGTGCCGTAGAAGAAATATGGGGGCGCCGCCGGCTTGGCCATCGAAAGGGCGGCGCCGATCAGACAAGGCCCTTGGGCGGCTCGAGCCCGCTGGCTTCGAGCTGCTCGGCGACCGCTGATTTAAGCCGGGCAAGCGCCTGTGAATCAGCCGCTTCGCACCGGGCCACCAATACCGCTTGGGTATTGGATGCCCTGAGCAGCCACCATCCGTCGCTGGTTTCGACACGGACGCCATCAATGTCGCGCACCGTGATGCCGCGGCGTCCCTTGAGCCGTGCCTTGACCTCGTCAATCACGTCGAACTTCCTGTTCTCGGCGCACTCGAATCGCAGTTCCGGCGTGTTGACCATCTGCGGCAGCGAGTCCCGCACCTCCGCGAGCCGCCGATTGGCGGCGGCGAGCACGCTCATCACCCGGACGGCGGCATACAGGGCATCGTCATATCCGTAATGGCCTTCGGCGATGAAGATGTGACCGCTCATCTCGCCGGCCAGGGGCGAGCCGGTTTCGGCCATCTTGGTCTTGATCAGCGAGTGGCCGGCCTTCCACATCACGGGCTTGCCGCCGGCGCGTTCGATTTCGTCGAACAACACCTGGCTTGCCTTTACGTCGGCGATGATGGTGGCGCCCGGATTGCGGCTCAGCACGTCACGCGCCAGCAACACCATGATCTGGTCACCCCAGAGCACCCTGCCTTCGGAGTCGATCAACCCGATCCGGTCCCCATCGCCGTCAAATGCGAACCCCAAATCGCAATGTTCCTTGGTCACCAGTTCCTTCAGCTGCTCAAGATTCTCCTCCACCGTCGGATCGGGGTGATGGGCGGGAAACGTGCCGTCGATCTCCGTATTGATGGCGTAGTGGGAGTGCGGCAGCCGCCTCAGCAGCTTCTTGAGAACATCGCCGGCGGCGCCGTTGCCTGAATCCCAGGCGACCCGAAGCGGCACGCCCAGGCTGAACCCGCCGGCAAGCTGATCGACATAAGCGTCCTCGACATCGACCTCCTCGACCTCGCCGCTGCCCGACGAAAATTTGCCGGCGCCGGCCCGTACGCCCAGCGCCTGAATATCGGCGCCATAGAACGGCTTGTGACCGAGCACCATCTTGATGCCGTTATGGTCCGGCGGATTGTGGGAGCCGGTGACCATCATGCCGGCATCCACGTCCAGATGGTGGGTGGCGAAGTAAAGCATCGGCGTCGGACCCCGTCCGATCAGGCGCACGTCGGCACCGGCGGCAGTCAGCCCCTCGGTGAGCGCGGCACACAATTCCGGGGAACTGATCCGGCCATCGTAACCGACCGCAACCACCGGATTTCCATCCCGGCCGGCATTTTCACCCACGATCGAGCCGAAGGTCCGTCCGATGACCCGAACATCATCGGCGCCCAGGGTGTCGCCGACAATGCCGCGGATGTCGTACTCCCGGAGGATTGTCGGGTCCAATTTTCGGCTATCGGTCATAGGAGCCCCCTCCCGCGCCTTTTATTATGCGGCGGACGGCGATGCCCCCGGCCGGCCAACGCAACTGTAGTCAAAGCCGGCGGCAGCCATCTCATCCGGATTATAGATGTTTCTATAGTCTACCATGCAAGGCCGCTTCATGAGCGATTTCACGCGTTCCAGATCCAATGCCCGAAACTCATTCCACTCGGTGACGATGGCGACCACGTCGGAGCCTTCGACGGCGTCGTAGGAGGTCTCGCACCAGGTCACCCCGTCGATGAGTTCCCGGGCTTCTTCCATTCCCCGGGGATCGAAGACCCGGACCTCGGCGCCGGCCTCAACCAGCGCCGGCACGATGTCGAGGCTGGGCGAGTCCCGCATGTCGTCGGTGTTCGGTTTAAAGGTCAGCCCAAGGACCGAGACCGTCTTGCCGGTCAACGATCCCCCGCACGCCCGGATGACCTTGTCGGCCATGCGCCGCTTGCGATCATCATTGACCGATACCACCGTTTCGACAATCTTGACCGGGCTTCCGGAATCCTGGGCCGTTCGCACCAGGGCGAGAGTATCCTTGGGGAAGCAAGACCCGCCATATCCCGGCCCCGCGTGAAGAAACTTGCGGCCAATCCGGCCATCGAGACCGATACCGCGAGCCACGTCCTGGACATCGGCGCCCACCGCCTCGCACAGATCAGCCATCTCATTGATGAACGTGATCTTGGTCGCCAGGAAAGTATTGGCGGCGTACTTGATCAACTCGGCCGTTCGCCGCCGGGTGAAGATAATCGGGGTTTCAATCAGATACAGCGGTCGGTAGAGGCCCCGCATCACCTCATTGGCCCGCTCCGAAGTGGATCCGATTACCACCCGGTCCGGCCGCATGAAGTCGTTGATCGCCGAGCCTTCGCGCAGGAACTCCGGATTGGACACCACATCGAATTCGGCGTTGGGACGCACCTGACGGACGATGTTTTCCACCGCGTCCCCGGTGCCCACGGGCACCGTCGATTTGGTGACGATCACGGTGTACCCGTCCATGGCTTCGGCGATTTCGCGGGCCGCGTCGTAGACGTAGGTCAGATCGGCGTGCCCGTCGCCGCGGCGGCTCGGTGTGCCGACGGCGATAAATACCGCGTCGGCCCCCTGAACGCCGTCTTCAAGTTTCGTTGCAAAGGACAGACGTCCGGCCGCGACGCTCTTCTCCACGAGGGCGTCCAATTCCGGCTCATAGATCGGTATTTCACCGGCTTTCAGTCGATTGATCTTGGTTTCATCCTTGTCGACGCAAACCACCTCCACGCCGAACCCGGAGAAACAGGCGCCGGAAACCAGACCAACATAGCCGGTGCCGATCATGGCAATTTTCATGTGGGACTATCCTTCACGTTCAAGCGCGGCGCGAATTCAGAATCCGCCTGTCATCCGTAGGCCGCGAGAATTTCCTTTACACGATCGGTCATATCGTCTCGATCCAAACCGAACGCAATGTTGGCTTCAATGAAACCCAACCGGTTTCCGCAATCGAAACGGCGGCCCTCAAACCGGAGACCATGAAGCGCGATGTCTCCGATCGTCCGCGCCATGGCGTCGGTCAACTGGATTTCGCCACCCGACCCCTTCTCCTGCCGATCCAACTCGCTGAGGACCTGGGGTTGCAGGATGTAACGCCCGATAATCGATAGGGTGGACGGTGCGTCGGCCGGGTTCGGTTTCTCTACCAGGTCCCGGGCCCGCGCCAATGTCCCATCATCCTCCACCACATCAAGAATACCGTAGCGGTCGGTATCCTCCTTCGGGACATCCTCCGCCGCCACAAGGTTGCCGCCGGTCCGCTTGTAGACATCGATCATCTGGGCGAGGCAACCGGGCTCCGCAAGGATCAGATCATCGGCCAGCAGGACGGCAAACGGCTCGTCGCCGATGAGATAGCGGGCACACCATACGGCATGCCCCAGCCCCAGGGGATGCTGCTGACGGGTATAGGCGATCCGGCCGGCCTCGGGCATGACCTCGCGGATGGCGGCCAGTGCTTCGGTCTTTCCCTGCTCCTCAAGGGAGTGCTCAAGTTCGGAAGAGGCATCGAAGTGGTCCTCGATGGCGCTTTTGGCGCGGCCGGTGACGAAAATGAACTCTTCAATCCCCGCTGCCCGGGCCTCGTCGACCGCGTACTGGATCAGCGGCCGATCGACCACCGGCAGCATTTCCTTGGGCATCGCCTTCGTTGCCGGCAGGAAGCGGGTCCCCTGACCGGCCACCGGAAATACCGCTTTTCGAATTGGATTTGCCATGAACCCCCCAAAGAGAGGCCGGGGACCGGCCGGAATGGAAGCAACGCGCGGCGCGCGCTCCCCGGGTTGTGCCATAGGCATCTTCGCCGGGCAAGGACACCGCCGGCAACCGGCCGAACCCGGCATAATTCTAAACCTTTAGCGTGTGGCGAAGCCGTAGCTGCCCACGCAAACCGACACTATGTGCTTGATATTCATAGAGTAAAATGCCCGAATCGCAACTTGTAACAATTTCCTCGCATTGGGGGATCGCACCGGCCCGGCCGCCGGTCCGGGCGTTGGGGCGGTACACGGCGGGCATTGGGCGGCATAGGGCGGCATTGTCACCCGAGATTCGCCACCGCCGGCCATGTCCTGCCGCAGGTCGTACGGGACAGGATGGGGCCAGCAAGGTATTTTTCTTTGAGCTAGAGCATAGCCACGACGGCTGAACGCGCGGAAAGGATCAGAGCGATGAATGGCAAAATTGCATTGGAGGAGCACATGGCTCTTCCGGAAACCCTGGACGATTCCTTGAATATAGTGGGCGCGGCGCCCGGTTGGGATTTGCTTCGCGACCGGCTGCTGGATATCGGGGAGTTGCGCCTCGAACAGATGGATAAGCATGGAATTGAAGTGACCCTGGTGTCGCTCAATGCCCCGGCCATTCAGGCAATCGTCGACCGTCAGGAAGCGGCGGAGATATCCATCCGGGCAAACGACCACCTCGCCGAACAAGTGGCGAAGCACCCGAACCGGTTCCGGGGGTTCGCCGCGCTCCCCATGCAGGACCCGGAACTGGCGTCGAAGGAGCTGGTCAGGTGCGTCAACGACCTGGGCTTTGTCGGTGCGATGGTCAACGGCTTCACCCAGCGCGACGTTTCCGATTCCGTTGTCTATTACGATATCCCCGAATACCGGAGTTTCTGGGCGACGGTCGCCGAGCTCGACGTGCCGTTCTATCTGCACCCCCGGGCGCAGATCAAAGAGCGCGATTTCGCCACCGCGGGCCATCCCTGGCTGGAAACCGCCGTCTGGGGATTCGCCCGCGAGACCTCGATCCACGCCCTGCGCCTCTGCGGCTCCGGCCTGTTCGATGAATATCCCGGCCTCAAGGTGGTATTGGGACACCTGGGTGAGCGCATCCCCTACGACCTGTGGCGCATCGACGCCCGGATGACGATAACCGGCGCCGATTACAAGGGCACACGTCCCATCGGTCAGATTTTCAAGGAGCACTTCCACATCACGACCTCGGGCAATTTCTCCGATACCACGCTTCGCTGTTGCCTGGATGAAATGGGCGTCGACCATCTGATGTTTTCCGTCGACTACCCGTTCGAAGAGACCGACGAGGCGGCCACTTGGTACGACAACACGCCCGTCCTCGACGATCGGCAGCGCCGGCAAATCGGCCGCGACAACGCCAACGAACTGTTCAAGCTCGGGCTCGACTAGGGTGCGGTTGGCCCGCTACGTCGCGTTCGCGGCTACCGTCCCGGCGGTCGCCTGGAGCGGCGCGGCGGAGGGCGCCCAGCGCCTCCAGCCCCACGAGGCCGTCTACGACATAGCCGTCAAGGAATGGCGGGCAGGCGGCGCACCGGACGGGTTTCGCGGCCGGGCGGTGATCCGGGTCAGCGAAGGCTGTGAGAACTGGACCACGGAATTCGGCATGCGGATTGGCGCGATGCTGCGAAACGGCCGGGATTTCGCCTTTAGCTCGTCCACCCGCTCGCTCGAAAACAAGGCGGCGACCGCCCTCGCCTTCACGCACAAGATCAATATCAATGGTCGGTCCACCGCCGAACTCAAGGGCACCGTTTTCCGCCCGGCGGCAGGCGCCGCCGGGCGCATTCGATGGACCAAGCCGGAACCGGTCACCAGCAGTCTGGCGGCGGGGGTCCTGTTCCCGATGGAATCCTTCTTCAAGTCGGTCGGACAGATCGAGGCGGGGAAGAAAGCGCTGAGCTACCGGATGTTCGATGGCTCGGATATCCGTCCGGCCCGCGCATTCGAGCTGATTACGGGCATCGCCGTCGGCCGGCGCCCGAATATCGAAGGCGATGCCGACCTGCTCGACGCCAAGGCCTGGCGGGTGACCGGGTCATACTTCGACGACCGCAAGGAAGATGCCGAACCTACCACCACCTTCGTGCAGGTGTTTCATTTCAACGGGATTGCCGGCTTTCAGCAAATCGATACCGGGTTCGCGACCCTCGATCTGAACCTCAAGCGCCTGAACGCGCTGAAACGGCCGGCCTGCTAGCGGCGACCGCTCATTCCGCCATTTGACCAGTTGCCGTTGAGCGTCGGAACAAACCTTTAAATATTGTGAGTCCCTGGCCTGTTGGGGTTCTCCGCCTATGACCCGGATGCCGGCGGTGCCGCCAGGGCCGGGAGAGCGATCCGCCTCATCAAGTCCCCAGCAACAAATCTTTGGCCTGGTTGATCTTGGTCGCCAGATAGGTCGAACCGCCCCGGTCGGGATGCACTTTAGTCATAAGGTCCCGGTGAGCGTCCTTGATCTCGTCCTCGGTCGGGTCGCCGTCGAGCCCCAGCACCTCGAGCGCCTCGTCACGGGTCATGGCGCCGCTGCCGGCTGCCGTCCTGCCCGACCCGTCACCGGCGCCGGCGGCGCCCGCGCGCTCCCGCCACTCGTCGGGATGATAGCGCTCCAGGTAGGCCATCAGGACCTGCGCCGACTGTTCGTCGGCCGCGCATTCACCAAGCAGGCCAATGAGCTGGTCCAGAGACAGGTCGTGCAGCATCCGGCCCTGGTAACTGCCCTGCAGCACCTCGCCGTCCATCTCGCCCGATCCCAGGTCCAGATTCATGCGCAGGAAAGCTGTCTCGACTTGGGATGACTGCCCGGCGCCCGGCTGGGTACCCGACGACATGCGCTGCCAATTCTTACGCATCCTCTTGAGCGCCCGGAAACGAATGATCCACGGAAGCAGGGCGGGCAGGATAAAGAACAGAAATGTCGCCCCGCCCCGAAGCACCAGAAAGATGGTCAGCGGGACGAAAATGACGACAAGCGCAATCTTCAGGACCTTGGCCAGTTGAGTCGGCGGCGCCGAGGCAAACCAACGGGCAGCCAGAAACAGGCCGATGAGGATCGCGACTCCCAGGATGAATGTCGGCATGGGCCCGTTAACCCCGATTCACCTGATGGGCGATCTGCAGGACGGCGCCTCCCTGGCTCTTGGCCAAATCTTCGAGCGCCGGCCGGCCGCCGGCGGCGTAGACCGCCACTGCCTGAAGAAGCTCCCTCAAGGTCTGGGCACTCGAGGCGTCGAACCGACAATAGGCGCCGTTGGTCAGCGCGGCGATTTGCTTGAAGGCAAACTCCGCCATGCCGTCATACCCCTCCTGGAAGACGAAGACCGGCACACCGAGAATGCCCAACTCGCCGGCAATGTGGCCGAGTTTATCGACGTCCTCCTCGACGCAATCGCCGACAAATACCAGCGCGTCGACCGGCTTCTTCTTCGTTTCCTGGACCGCGTGCCGCAGCACCTTGGCGATCTGGGTCTCACCTGCCAGGCAGAAGACACCGGTCATCTGGCGAAGCAGCGCCTGTGAATCGGTCATCCACTTGGTGGCCTTGAATTCGCCAAAGCCGCGGTAATAGCAGAGCTGGATTTCCAAACCGCCCAACGCCGCGGTTTCCTGAAACATGGCGCCTTGAAGACTGCTGGCCCGGTCCCAAGTGGGCTCCCGGCTCGCCGTCGCGTCCATGGCGAACAACAGGCGACCGGGATCGCTGCTGGACGTCGCCCGTTTTGGCGTCAGCGCGACCCTCTGGAGAAATTCCTGGACCTCGTCCGACGAGGACTTGGTCGGCAGCTTCCTGTCGGCCATTCGATATTTCCTCGCCTAGCTGCGTGCTCTGGTGGCTTGCATCGGCTTAGTTCGGGCGCTCGTCCCGCCCGGATTTCCCGCTCAAAATAAGAAAAGCAGGGGCAAGGAGTCTAGCCCTGCCCCGGCATCAAAACAACACGCGCAAAGAGGTCCCTTGGCTTTCTAGCAGGCTGCTGAAAAAGTCACCATTTCCGAGCTTTTAGAATAGCCTCGTCCCCGAGGTGGAAGCGGATTTCGATTTCGAGAGTTCCGTCATCTTCGAGATCGGCGGAGCCGTCGCCGCTGGCCTCGTCCATTTCATCGAACCCTTGCCAGGTGAAGAAAATCGTCCTCGGGGCGTATTGGCAATCGAGGCCGCCGTTGACGCAACCGAATGCGAATTCTCCGTGGCCGTGGCCATCGAAGGTGATATGGGCGGGCTCCACGAGGTCGAGGTAATCGCGGTCCCACAGGTCAGCCTCGACGATGCGCCATTTGCCGGTCGCCGCGCAGGCCACGCCGCCGCTCACGGCGGCGCCTCCAGCAGCCTGGGCAATCGCATCAGGTTGCACGCGGCGAGCGCCAGGGTGAACGAGGCCTCGACCCGTCGCCGGCCGCGAAACTTGGTCTTGTCCTGACCGCCTTGGACCTTGACCCAGCCGAAGATTTCCTCGATCCGCTTGCGGATACGCTGGCTGACGGCATAGCCCGGGTGCCGCGTGGTGCGCCCGTCGATCAGGGTCTTGCGCCGCTTGCCGGTCTTGCTCGCGTAGCCCTGCACCGCGATGTGCGGCGTGACCTGGCGCTGGCGCAATTTACTGACATGTTCGGCGACGTCGAACCCCTTGTCGCCGCCCACGGTGATTCGCCGCCGGCCGCCCTTGGGGCCCACCGGACGGTGCCGATCGATCATGTCCAGCGCCGCCTCGCGTTCCGCCGTGCCGGTGGCCAGGCTCACGACGCCGCCGACCACAAGGCCGTGGCGGTTCTCCATCAGCGCGTGGCCCATGTAACACAGCCTGCTTTCCCGCCCGTTGCCCTTGCGGTACAGCCGCGCCTCCGGATCGGTGCCGCTCTCATGGGTCTCGTTGCACCGCTTCTCGCCCCGGAAATCCCGCTCTCCGTTGCGACCAGAACCCGCGTCGTCGCCACTGTCATCATCCTTCGGTCGGAACGACTTCATCGACGCCCAGGCCTCGATCAGCGTACCGTCGACCGAGAAATGCTCCCGGTTCAGCAGATGCCGTACCCGCTTGTGCTCGATGATCCCGCGCAGAACCCGCGCCGACAGGTCCATGTCCAGGAAACGGTCGCGATTCTTGCAGAACGTGCTCGCGTCCCAAACCGCATCGTCGATGCCCAGGCCGACAAACCAGCGGAACAGCAGGTTGAAGTCCAGATGCTCCATCAACTGGCGCTCGGAACGGATCGAATAGAGCGCCTGCAGCAGCAACGCCCGCACCAATCGCTCCGGCGGGATCGACGGGCGGCCCGTGTGCGAGTAGGCCGCTGCGAACTCCGCCGAAAGCGACGTCAGAACCTCGTTCACGATCACCCGGATCAGCCGCAGCGGATGCTTCGCCGGAACCCGGTTCTCAAGGTCGACGTAGCTGAAAAGGCTGCCGCTCGTTTGGTCCCCACCGCGCATCCGATCCCCCTCCGTTTTACAAAACGAAGGAATCACGGCAAATGCTCAATTGCCAGGAGTTTTTCAGCAGCCTGCTAGAGCAGTTTCCGGCCAAATTGAACCATTTGACCGGAAACTGCTCTAGCCTCCGCCTCTGACGGAGCGGCCACACATTTCCCGTTATAGCGGGAAGTGCTAATATGACCGCTGGTCATGGAGGAGGCGACGATCGCCAAGCCATTTACCGAGACCGATCAAGAACGGCTCCGCAATTTGCTTGAACTAGCGGAAAGCAGTCCGTTCCCGGGCGAGCGGGACAATGCTCTGGCGGCAGCCAAGCGGTTGGCCGAACGGCATGACATGAGCCTCGATGAAGCGGCGTCTCGGCAACCGGATCGTCAACGGGCGCCGGGCCGGCATTCGGCAATGGACGGGGAGTTCGTCAGCCCGTTTGTCTATCGGCCGGACCGGAAGACCGGGGATCGTTGGCAACGGACCTCACTTGATCTGGCAGCCCAGGAGGCTGAGAAGAAACGTTGGGAAGAGGCGGTCAGCGCGGCCCGGCAACGCGGTCTCGACGGCGGGAAGAAAAGCGAAACCGAAAGGTTTGGCACCCGGCGCCCCAACAGCCGGTCCCGGCGCAACCCGATCGCGCACGCTAAGGTGCTCCTCAAGGAGACTTCACTCCCCTTTCACGAGATTGCCGATATCACCGGTCTCGACATCTACGACGTGATCGCGATGAAGCTGAAGCTTCGGGCCGCCGCGTAACTCAGGCCCGGCCGGCTTCCATGCCCGGCGCTTCTCTCAACAGAGCGCGCCGCGCCAACAGCCAACACGCCAGCCCGACCAACATCGCACCGACAATTGCCGGCTGCAGGCCCACCCATTCGGCCACCGACCCCAACAGCAACGATCCCACCGCCGGAAGCCCGACGGCAATGCCGGTGGTCAGGCTGATGACCCGCCCGCGCATCTGCAGGTCCACGGCGTTTTGAACCAGCGATTGCGACCCCACGGCGACAACGATCATGGACAGGCCGGCGCCAAACAGCAGCACCGCCCCGGCGGCGAAGTTGCCGGTCAGGGCCGCCCCCATCAGCACGGCATAGGCCGAGAAAAGCCCCCAAACCATGTACCGGCCCATGCCGCTATTCCGGCCGCGGAACGCCAGATAGAGCCCCGCCAGGAGGGAACCCGCGCCGGAGGTCCACTGAAGGACCGTATATCCGGTGGGGTCGTCGCCCTTGCCGTAAAAGATTTCCGCAAACGCCGGCAGCAGGTCGATATACGGCCGGGCCAAAAGGTGCGCGGACGCCATCACCAGAACCACAACCAAGATGCCCCGGTGCGAGCCGATGTATCTGGCGCCATCCAGGATATCCGAGAAAATGCCGCCGCCCCGCCCCGCCCCGCCCGCTTTTCCTGAAGATCGAGACGGCTGAGCATGAAGGCATAGAAGTAGAAGCTGAGACCGTTCAGCAGGAAGGCGGCGGAGATGTCCAGAAACTGAACCACCAGCGCAAACAGGATCGGCGCAATGAACGGTCCGGCTTGGAACGATGTGGTGTTGATTGCGATGGCCGAGGACAAGTCCTCGCGGCTGTTGATCAGGCTGGGAACCATGGCCTGCCGGGACGGCAGATCGAAGCCGATGGCGACGCCTTGAATAAATGCAAAAACCAGGAACCAGCGGACATCTTCGAGCCCATGGAAAACGGCAATGAACCAGACGACGGAATTGGTTCCGCCAATCAGCAGCGCGATGATCGCCGTGCGGCGAAGCCCGAATCTGTCGCCAACCGCACCCGCCAATGGTGCCAACAAAGCTCCCGGCATCCGCGCCGCGAAAGCGATCAGGCCCAACCAAAACTCGCTTTCGGTAAGGCTCCAAACCAGCCAGCCGATGGCCACCAACTGAACCCAGAACCCAAGAACCGAGGCAACGTTACCGGTCCAATAAAGTCGGAAATTCCGGCTGGCAAACGCCCGGCCGATCCCCCCCAGCCTGTTGCCTGATGCCACCCCTGTTCGCTTTCGGTTGTTGACGCGCGGACGCCCACGCCTTGTCCGGATCAAATTCTAGTGGTTGAATGCGCCCGAACAAGAACAACGCCAGACCAGGGCCGTCCGGGACATGCGGATCGACATCGTCTTCGATACCATCTGCCCGTGGTGCTTCATCGGCAAACGCCGGATGGAAGCGGCGCTGGAGGCACGCCCGCACATCCAGTCCGATATCAACTGGCACGCCTTTCTCCTAAACCCGGAGATGCCGGCCGAAGGCATGGAGCGGGAAGACTACATGCGGCTAAAATTCGGCGGCGAGACCCGCTCGCGTCGGGTTAATAATGCAATCAGTGCCGCCGGCCGGGCCGCCGGCATCAGCTTCGAATTCGGTAATATCCGCCGGACACCGAGCACCGTCGATTCGCACCGGCTGGTCCGGTTCGCCGGCCGGCACGGGAAAGCCGGTGGCGCCGTTGAAGCCCTCTACCGCACCTATTTTCTAAACGGTCAGGACATAGGAAACCGCTCGGTTTTGTTCCAGATCGGAGAACGTCTGGGATTGGACGTGGACCAACTGCGGACCTACATCTACAGCGATCTGGATATCGACGACATCGGCGAGCAAAACGCCCGCGCCCACCGTCTCGGCATCTCGGGCGTCCCCGCCTTCATCATCGACGGAGAGCTGTCCATCTCCGGTGCTCAGGAACCGGCGGTGTTTCACCGCATCTTCGATGTTGCCGAGGAAATGCGGCGCGAACTGATGGTCGAGGGCACGCAGCCGGTTTAGAACAGCGGCGGTCTAGGGTCCGGACCCGATTGGGGGCTTCTCCTTTTTGCGCCCTCTCACCCTGCCCTTCTCCCCCTGAATGGGGGCGAGGGGACACGAAGCGGCAACGCAACTACTCCCTCTCCCTCTCTGAGGGAGAGGGCCGGGGTGAGGGTGATATGGAAATTCCCCCTCACCCAGCGCCGGGTAGGCTCGGCATTCGCCTCGCCAACCCTCCGCATCCCTCTCTCCCCGGAAGGGAGCGAGGGACCTTGTGCCGCGCCGTCCTCATCGCCGCAACACTCCTATGGCGGCTCAATCGGGTCCGGACCCTAGGCCGCCGCCGCAATTGCCGAGAGCTCCTGTGCCAGGTAGCGGACGCCGTCGAAACGTTCGGGCGCCGTTTCCCATCTCCGCATGAAGACCAGGCTATGATCCGGGCGCAGCTTGGCTGTACCGGCCTGCGAGGTGATGAACTCGACCAGTCCGGCCGGATTGGCGAATTCGTTTTTTCGGAACGAAACCACAGCCCCCTTGGGACCGGCCTCGATTTTCTCGACCCCGGCCAACCGGCAGATGGATTTCAGCGCAACCACCTGCAACAGGTTCTCCACCTCATCCGGCAAAGACCCGAACCGGTCGATCATCTCGGCGGCGATCGCCTCGATTTCGTCGGTCGTCTGAACATTGCCCAGCCGCCGATAGAGCGACAAACGCACGCCCAGATCCGGCACATAGTCCGCCGGGATGAGCACCGGGATGCCGGCATCGATCTGCGGCGACCAGTGATCGGTACTCTCAATGGCGCTGCCGGCATCGGCCTTGGCCTCCGCCACGGCCTCTTCGAGCATTTGCTGGTAGAGCTCGATGCCGACCTCGCGAATATGGCCCGACTGCTCTTCGCCCAGCAGATTGCCGGCGCCGCGAATATCCAGATCATGACTGGCGAGCATGAAGCCGGCGCCCAACGAATCCAGGGTCTGCATCACCTCCAGGCGCCGCTGCGCCGTCGCCGCCAGCAGCTGGTTCGGCGGCAGGGTAAGATAGGCGTAGGCACGGACCTTGGACCGCCCGACCCGGCCGCGCAGCTGATAGAGCTGGGCCAATCCGAACATATCGGCGCGGTGGATGACGATGGTATTGGCAGCCGGCAAATCAAGGCCGGATTCGACGATATTCGTGGACAGAAGCACGTCGTAACCACCGTCGTAGAATTCCGTCATCACCTCTTCGAGCCTGCTCGCCGCCATCTGGCCGTGCGCGACGGCGATGCGGGCCTCGGGGACCAATTCCTCCAAGGTCTCCGCCACTCGCGCCAGGTCGGCGACCCGCGGACAGACGAAAAACACCTGCCCGCCGCGATAGCGTTCACGCTGGATGGCTTCGCGGACTACCATCGGATCAAACGGGAGCACAAAGGTCCGAACCGCCAGCCGGTCCACCGGCGGCGTGGTGATCAGGCTCATCTCCCGGACACCGGTGAGCGCCATCTGCAGGGTCCGCGGGATTGGGGTCGCGGTCAGTGTGAGCACATGGACATCGGTGCGCAGCGCCTTTAGCTGTTCCTTGTGCGCGACCCCGAAATGCTGCTCCTCGTCGATGATCAGGAGGCCGAGGCGCTCGATGCGGATGGATTTAGCCAGCAGCGCGTGGGTACCGATGACGATGTCGAGGGTACCGTCCGCGAGACCCGTGCGCGCATCTTCGGCATCCTTGGCGCCGACCAGCCGGGAAAGCTGAGCGACCCGAATGGGGAAGTGGGCGAAGCGCTGGCTAAAGACTTGATAGTGCTGGCGCGCCAGCAGGGTCGTCGGGACCACCACAGCCACCTGTCTGCCCGATAGGGCCGCCACAAAGGCCGCCCGCAACGCGACTTCGGTCTTGCCGAACCCAACGTCGCCGCAGATCAGCCGATCCATGGGTTTGCCGGCCGCCAGATCATCGATCACATCGGCGATCGCCTGGAGCTGATCCTCGGTCTCTTCATATGGGAAGCCGGCACAAAACTCGTCATACGCGCCATCCTGGGGCGCCATCACCTCAGCCGGGCGCAGTTCGCGGGAAGCAGCCACCTGGATCAGCTGGTCGGCCATCTCCCGGATGCGTTTCTTGAGTTGGGCCTTGCGCGCCTGCCAGCCGGCCCCGCCGAGGCGATCCAGTTTGACGCCCGAACTCTCATCGCCGTAACGGGACAGAACGTCGATGTTCTCCACCGGCACAAACAGCTTGTCGCCGCCGTCATAGTCAACGCGCAGGCAATCGTGCGGTGCGCCGGCGACATCAAGGGTGATTAGTTCCTGATACCGGCCAAGTCCGTGCTCCAGGTGAACCACCAGATCACCCGCCGTCAGGGCGGAAGTCTCGGCAATGAAGTTCTCCGGACGAATGCGCCGTCGCGCCCGCACCCGTAACCGTTCGCCGAGAATGTCCTGCTCGCTGACCAAGGCGATGCCGGGGGCGGTAAATCCGCGGGCAAGGTCGAGCACGGCGGTGGCGACCGCAGACGCCCCGGCACTCCGCTCCGGAGACCAATACTCCCCCGCCGGCCGGCTATCGATCCCATGCTCCGCCAAGATGCCGGCAATGCGCTCCCGCGAGCCTTCGGAGACGCAACCGATCAAGACCCGCCGGCCGCCACGTTGGAGCTCGGCAAGGTGGTCACGGACCGCATCGAACACATTGACGTCGGTCCGGGCCCGGGCGTCCGCAAAATCACGCCCCGGCCGGCCTTCCGCATCGAGCATGCTTTCCGAACCCTCGGGTGCGGCAAACGGCGTTAGCTGCAGGGCCACCCGTCCTTCGAGCGCCGCCTGCCATTCGGCTGGCGGGACATAGAGCCGGTCGGTCGGCAGCGGGTTATAGACGGTCTCCTCGCCGGCGATGCCGCCGCCGTGAATCTCCACCCGCGCAGCATGGCATTCGGAAATCAGCTCCCACCGAGATTCCGCCGCCTCACCGCTTTGGTGATCGAGGATCACCGGAATGTCCTCGGCGTATGCCATAAAGCTGGTGAGTTCGCCCACAAACAGGGGCAGCCAATGCTCCGTTCCGGTCTGCCGGCGGCCGGCGGAAATCGACTCGTAGAGATGATCGTTCTTGATCGGCGCACCGAACAGCTCCCGATAGCCGGTCCGGAATGCCACCACGCTTTCCTCGGTCAACTGAAGCTCGCTGACCGGTTTTACCTCGAACGACTCCACCTTTTCGACGGTTCGCTGACTGAAGGGCTCGAACGTCCGGATGCTCTCCAACTCCTCATCGAAGAAATCGAGCCGAAGGGGTGCCGCCGCCCCGGGCGGAAACAGATCGATAATGCCGCCACGGACCGCGTACTCGCCGGGCTCCATAACCACTTCGGCCCGGCCGAAGCCGTTGGCGGCAAGGAAGTCGAGGATGGCGGATCGGCTGGCATCCGCGCCCGGTCTCACGGTCAGGGAGGAGCCCATGAACAACTCCGGCACCGGCACCCGCTGCAGAACCGCCGAGATGGTCGTGACCACCACCCGGGGGCCAGCCGCATCGCCGCCGGACAGCCTCGTAAGCGCATTGACCCGCGCCGCAAGGATGTCCGAGCGGGGCGAAACGCGGTCATAGGGAAGACAGTCCCAGGCGGGAAATGAGATGATCTCCGTCGCCGGCGCGAAAAACCGCAGCGAATCGATCACCGTCGCCATGCGTCGGTCGTCGCGGGCGATGAAAAGCACCCCCGGTCCGTTTTGAGCCATTGACGCCAGCACGCACGCATCGAATCCTTCCGGCGCACCTGACAAAAGGGTACGGCCGGGGCTGTCCGGTATGTTGATCCTATCGAGCAACATCAGAGTGATCGGGTATAATTCAAGAGGCGGTCCATGATGCCGATTTGCCGATCCGCCGGGATGTCTTCCTTCCCGGTAAGCCAGTTCATCAGGTCAACGTCGGACTCGTCGAGAACACGTTCAAACTCCGTCAACTCGTCCTCGTTCAGTTCAGCCAGATATTCCCTGGCAAAGCCGCCCATCAACCGGTCGGCTTCCTTGGTTCCACGGTGGGTGGCCCGGTACATCAGCCGTTTCTGAATTGCATCCATTTCGTCGGCCGCCAGCCTATACTCGCGCGTGGGCCCAGGATATAAATCGTCCAGGGGCTCCTGTCAGCCCCGGCACAGGTTCATGAGACCCGAAATCCTGTTTCCCATCTTTGCCCCCGTCACCTCCTTGAAAGGGGTCGGGCCGAGAATCGCCAAGCTGATCGAGGGGATTGCCGGCCCTCACATCGTCGATCTGTTCTGGCACCTGCCGAACGGTCTAATCGACCGCCGGTTCG
This sequence comes from Rhodospirillales bacterium, assembly GCA_965213765.1. Lineage (GTDB taxonomy): Bacteria > Pseudomonadota > Alphaproteobacteria > Rhodospirillales > UBA2165 > JAJDXO01. The sequence goes on from OZ243926.1 coordinate 441,244, forward strand.
CGCCAAGGATCGCCGATGCGCCGTCCGGCGTTATCGCGACGATCACGGTAGACGTGCTGTCCCATCACCCGCCGCCCAACCGGCGCCTGCCCTACAAAATCACCTGCGAGGACGAGACAGGCCGAATGTCGCTGGTCTTCTTTCATGCACGCGCCGATTACTTGAACAAGATCCTGCCCGAGGGTGAGACGCGGGTCGTCAGCGGCAAGGTCGAGCGCTTCAACGATGAAATCCAGATGGCCCACCCGGATCACGTGGGCACCCCGGCGGAGCGCGACAAGCTTCAGGCGGTCGAGCCGGTCTATCCGCTGACCCAAGGCCTGTCCCTGAAAGTGCTGTCCAAGGCGATCGGCGGCGCCCTCCCTCTGGCTCCTGTCCTCCCCGAGTGGCTCGATCCGGCATTTCAGAAGAAACATTCCTGGCCGGCCTGGCGGGAGTCGCTGGAAACCTTGCACAGTCCCGAAACCGAGGATCATCTATCGCCGGAAACTCCGGCACGCTCCCGGCTCGCCTACGACGAACTGCTCGCCAACCAGCTGGCGTTGGCTCTGGTGCGGGCGCATATGCGGCGCATGCGGGGACGTTCCACGACCGGTACGGGCGTGCTCCGCAATAAGGTCCTGGCCGCCCTCCCCTGGCGGCTGACCAACTCCCAATCCCAGGCGCTCGACGAGATCACCGCGGATATGGCTTCGGATGCCCGCATGCATCGGCTGCTGCAGGGTGATGTGGGCTCCGGCAAGACGGTGGTTGCACTGCTGTCCATGCTGGCGGCGGTCGAGGATGGCGGCCAGGCGGTGATACTCGCGCCTACGGAAATACTGGCCCGCCAGCACCTGGCGACCATCGCGCCTTTGGCCGAAGCCGCGGGCATTCAGGCGGAGATCTTGACCGGACGAGAAAAAGGCAAGAACCGGGACGGCATCCTGGCGCGGCTGGCCGATGGGACGGCCTCGATCGCGATAGGCACCCACGCCCTGATCCAGACGGGGGTGGAATTCGACAATCTGACCATGGCGGTCATCGACGAACAGCATCGCTTCGGGGTTCACCAGCGGCTGCTGCTGGCCGAAAAGGGAGCCGCCGTCGATATTCTGGTGATGACGGCAACGCCGATTCCGCGGACCCTGATGCTCACCGCCTATGGCGACATGGAGGTCTCGAAGCTCTTGGAAAAGCCGGCCGGGCGCCAGCCCATCGACACCCGGACCATCCCGCTTTCGCGGTTGTCCGAGGTGGCCGCCGCCATCCGGCGGGCGCTTGAAACGGATGCTCGGATTTATTGGGTCTGCCCGTTGGTCGAGGAATCGGAGAAGATTGACCTGTCCGCGGCGGAGGACCGCGCCGAACAGTTGCGCCGACAGTTCGGGGATCGGGTGACGCTGGTCCATGGCCGGATGAAGGGTGCCGAAAAGGACAGGGTGATGGCTGCTTTCGCCGAGGGAAGCGCCCGCATCCTGGTGGCAACCACCGTCATCGAGGTGGGCGTGGATGTCCCTGAAGCGACCATCATGGTGGTCGAGCACGCCGAACGCTTCGGGTTGGCCCAACTGCATCAGCTTCGCGGCCGCATTGGCCGGGGCGATAAACCGTCTACCTGCCTACTGCTCTACGGCGACGGACTGACCGAGACCGCCCGGTCGCGGCTCAAAATCCTGCGTGAATCGGAAGACGGCTTCCGGATCGCCGAGGAGGATCTGCGGCTCAGGGGCGCCGGCGAAGTCCTGGGGACGCGGCAAAGCGGCTTGCCGGAGTTCCGCATCGCCGATCTGGCCGTTCATGCCGACCTGCTCGCCGCCGCCCGGGACGACGCGCAGCTGATTCTCAACCGCAATCCCGGCTTACGGGACGAGCGGGGCGAAGCCTTGAGAACACTGTTGTATTTGTTCGAGCGGGATGCGGCGGTGCGGTTTATTCGCTCGGGCTAGGCTCGCGCTCTTTGGGCACCAGCACCGGGGTTTTGTCCTTTTCCCGGAGCACGTCCAGATCTTCATAGGTGGCGGCTGAAACCTGCGGCTTGAGCTTCACCGATTCGGGCCGTTGATCCGGGGGCGTGACGATGCCGCCGGAAATCACCATTTTGATCGCGTCTTCGACCGCCATGTCCAAGTGCACCACGTCTTTCCTGGGGACAAAGAGCAGGAACCCGGAAGTCGGGTTCGGGGTGGTCGGCAGGAAGATGTTCACCGTCTCCTCCGCCGTCAGGTTCTGGACCTCTTCCTTGGTGGTCCCGGTGATAAAGCCGACCGCCCAGATACCGCGGCGCGGATATTCGACAAGGACCGCTTCGCGGAACGCCTGTGACTGCTGCGCGAGCACGGTTTCGAAGACTTGCTTGGTCGCGTTGTAAACGCTCCGGATGACCGGCATCCGGTTGAGCAGCCCTTCGCCCGTCCGGACCAGGTAACGGCCCAACAAACCGGCCGTCAACGCACCGATCAAGGTCACGACAATCAGCAGGACCAGGAGGCCCAATCCGGGGATGGTAAACGGCAGGTAGGTCTCAGGATTGTACTGCGCCGGGATAAGGGGCGTAACGGTCTCATCGACGAGGTTGATAAACGCCCAGGCCACCCAGCCGGTAATGGCGATCGGCGCCGTCACCAAGACGCCGGCCAGGAAGTATCCTCTAATCCGCGTACCAAATCCGGTGCGAATCCGCCGTCGCGCGCGGGCTCGTATCAGCTTCCTTCTGGCCTTGTCGCGTGGCTGCTTCGCCATTGGCTGCCTCACCAAGATGTGGTGTCTCTCTGGGGGCGAGCGGAAGTGTTATCTGTTATTTGTCCGGCGTAAAGCGGAATGCAATGGCCCGAAGCCGCCCGGCCACGAAATTTAGGGATCGGCGTTGGCCCGGCTCGACACGCGCCGGCAATCCGAGCAACAAATTTAACGCACGTTGGGATACGCGATTCTGCTACAAGCATACCCGAAATTCAGGCAATTCAGCGGCACGGGAAAACCGAAACCTCCGGTTTGATTGGAGTATCCGAATATGAACGAAGCCACGACCGCCGACCGTCACTACCCGGAAAAGCCGTTTGTCGGTGTTGGTGTCGTTGTCTGGCACGGCGGCCGTTTTCTGCTGATCAAGCGGGGAAAACCGCCACGCCAGGGACAATGGAGTATCCCGGGCGGCGGCCAGGAACTTGGCGAATCACTGGAAGAAGCCGCAATTCGCGAAGTTCGGGAAGAAACCGGTTTACGGGCTAAAATTGTCGGTCTCGTCGATGCCGTCGATTCCATCGGCCGCGACCCCGATGGCCGGGTGAATTTCCACATGACTTTGATCGACTACTGTGCGGTCGCGGAGACGGACGCCGCGATTGCCGGATCGGATGTTGCCGATGTCGGCTGGTTCGGGCTGGAGGATCTGGCAAGTCTGGCCCTGTGGTCCGAGACCGAGCGAATCATCAGGGAATCACGTTCCCTCCTCGACGGGGGGTAGTTCGCGTCCCATCCCCCCTGGCGCTCCGGGCACCCGGTTTGACAGCAGGCGTATATCCGCTACACGTGTCGGCGAGGCAAACATTGAACGGGGGCGCGCCTGTGAGCCATAACGTCTTGGTTTCCATATTTTGTCCCGACCGGATCGGCCTTATCGCCGATCTGACCGGAGCACTGTTCGATCTTGGCGCCAATCTCGGTGACACCAATTTCGCCGTGTTGGGCGGCGGCGCCGAATTCACCACGGTTTGCGAAATTCCGGATGCGCTCACCGGGGACGACCTCGCGGCCGCCCTCGAACGGGTGCCCGATGTAGCGAACGGGAAGCTGAGCATTACGCCCTTCACCCTCGAGCCGCTCCATGGTGAAACCGGCCGGATTACCCACCGCGTGACCGTTCGCGGCGGTGATCGGCCCGGGCTGATCGCCCGGCTCTCGGAAGCGTTCGTGGAATTCGATGCAAACGTCGTTCGGCTGTCCTCGGAAAAGACGCCGGACGGCAATTACAATGTCCGCTTTTCAGTCTGGATTCCGCGCACCCGTGCGGCGGCCTGCCTGGCAACCATCGCCAATACGGCCGAGAACATGCAGCTTTCGTGTCATGTCGAGGGAATGCTGAACCAGCCGGCCTGATCCGAACTCGGAGCCGAAATTTCGTTCCCTGAGCACCCGGCGCCAGGACGCCCGCCAGCGGACGGCGAACCACGGACTCGGCCCAATTCGGGCGGTCCTCGCGAATCGCTCTAGCGAACCACCATCACCGACTTATTGGCGTATTCCAGGACCTTGAAGGCCACACTCCCCATAAAGAACCGCTTGAGGCCCGTCCTGCCCGACTCGCCCACCAAAATAAGAGAGTAGTCCTCGCCGGCCTCGATGATCTGTTCGACGGGATTACCGACACGCACGAATGCGTTGCGGACCTCAAGGTCCGCTTCCTCGATGACCGCCACCGCTTCATCGACATACCGTTGCGCCTCGGGCCGGCTGTCGTCATCGAGGGCCACCGACATGACGGAAATATTCTTGTATTCCGTCCGGTGAACCATCCGGGCCGATTTTCGCGCCATCTCCAGGGCCTGCTCGGAGCCGTCGGTGCATACGAGGTGGCCGTGACCGCGGCGCAGATCCCGGGCAACAAGCACCGAGCAAGGTGCGTGCATGGCGACCTTCTCGGCAATTGCCGGATCCCACAAGGCTTTGGCGATCCCGCCCGATTTGCCGGAGGCGCCGATGATTATCAGGTTGTAGGGACCGAGCTCATATTGGTCCAATATCCCGGCGGCAATTGACGGCGCTACTTTCAGTTTGAGCACGATGGATTTGCCGGTCTCGCTGCGATACTCGATCTTGTTGTCGCCGAGCGGATCGCCGTCAACATCCGTATGGGTATATCTTTCTCCCCAGGTGGGCGCCATTTCACCCAGTTCAATGAGTTGGTCCCGCCCCTTCTTCAGATACTGAAGGCCCGGCAGTTCCAAACCCCAGTTGAGCATGTTCTCGCGGGCCACTCTGACTTGAAGGCCGCCTGTCCGCATGCCCTGATCGACGGGGCGCACGTAAAGCAGAATGACATCGGCATCCTCGGCGTGGCCGACAGCCGCGGCATAACGCAGACCGCGGTAGCTCTCGTCCGAGCCATCCACGCACGCAAGAACCCGGAACCGGCGCTTGCGCTCCTCGAGAATTTGCTCAGGAGTAAGTTCTTCCATGACGCCGACCCTGCCGACCCCCCTATACGCCCAACAGCGGCCAGTAAATCGCCGCCGCAATCAACATTATTATGATGGAGGTTATCGCCATCTTTGATCCTACCGCAAGAAAATCGGTGGTCTTCAAATAGCCGGAGGCGTAGACGATCGTGCAGGCCGGCGTGCCAACGACGGTCAGATAGGCAAAGGCGGACGACACTGCCGTGATAAAGCCGATGATGATCGGGCTCTCGCCCGCGACATCCGCGAGGTTGAGGACGATGGGGCCGAGGACCGCGACCGCGGCGCCATTGGACATGGTGTTGGTCACGAACGTCGTCAGCACGGATACCGCCGCCCAAAGCCCAAGCCCCTGATCCGCGCCCAACGGCGCCAGGAAACCGAGGAACGATTCGGCGACCCATTTCGCCGCGCCGGTATCCTTCATCTCGATCCCGAGGGAGATCGCCGCACCGTAAAGCAGCACCACCCCCCAGTTGACGCCCGAATTGATGTCTTCCCATCTGACCAGACCGGCAACCAGGAACAGCGTCGCGCCAACGATGGCGACCGTCCCCATGCCCACCTTGTCGGAGACAAAAATCCAACCCAACAAGACCAGGAAAAACAGAAAGATCGAGATCCAATCCGCCGATTTCATCGGCCCCTCAGCCTCGACCAAGCTCCGCAGCCGCACCACCGCGCGGGACAGATCCCGATATTCGGGCTTGAAGGTCATGAACAAAATCAGCGTCACAAAGGGAAGCTGAATGAGGAACATCGGGTACGCGAATGTCATCCAGCGCAGATAGTCAATCAGATAGCGTTGGGTTTCGGGGTTGGCCGGGTCGTAAAAGAATTCCCGCCAATAGCCGATCATAATGGCGTTCCGGGCGCCGCCCGACGGCGTCCCGATGCCGGCCACCGATGCGCCGTAAGCGATCGAAAACAAGAGCACCGCGGCCAGATTCCGAACTTTCTTGGGATCATCGGAGGTCAGCGTGACCAGCGTGATCCCCACGGGCAGCATCATTGCCGCCACCGTGTGCTCACCGATAAACGACGCCAATACGCCGGATACGGCGGAAATGCCAAAACACACCCTGGTGGTCTTGGTGCCGGTCATCCGGACAATCAGCCAGGCGATTCGTTTGTCGAGCTTCTGCTTCACCACCGCTACGGCCAGCATGAGCGAACCGAGAATGAACAGTACGGAGTCGTTCCAAAGAGACCGCGCAACGGTGGCCGAGTCCTCGCCCAGCAGAAACACTTGGCCGAGGATGATCAGCAGCGCCACCGACGGCAACGGAATTGGTTCCGTTATAAACAGAATGATCGCGACCACCGACATGGCTAGGACGATCAGCCCCTTGTGGCTGAGCCCTTCCGGTTCCGGCACGAACAGAATAATCGCGGCGCCGACCAGCATCGCGATGAAGAACCAGCGCTTCTCCCAGACGAAATGGACAAAGAATTCGTAGAGCAGGTGTCCGACCTTGTTCGCGAGCGTCGGTGATTTCCCGGCCTCATCGGCTGTCTGTCCCGCACCCGCGTCAGTCATGCCGGTCTCCCCCTCGGCTTCCGGCGGCATCCCGCAGCGCCCCGATCGTCGCCGCGTAGTCACTGCCTTGAAACACCGCGCTGCCCGCCACCACGACGTTCGCGCCCGCCGCCGTCACTTCGGCGACATTGTCCGGTTTGACACCTCCATCGACCTCGAGCTCGATCGGACGGTCCCCGATCATCGCTTTTATTTCGGCGATCTTCGGCGTCACCGAGGAAATATAGGACTGACCGCCGAACCCCGGATTGACCGACATCACCAAAATCAGATCGACATCGTCCAGAACAGGCGCGACCGCGGCTGCGGGCGTCGACGGATTGATCGACACGCCTGCCTTCTTTCCCAATCCGCGGATCACTTGAAGATTGCGGTGCAGGTGGATGTCGGCCTCGGCGTGCACCGTGATGATGTCGGCGCCGGCGTCGGCGTAATCGGCGAGATACGGCGCCGCCGGCTCGATCATCAAATGGACGTCGAACGGTTTATCGGAACAGCCGCGAAGCGCCTTGATGACCGGCGGTCCCATGGTCAGGTTGGGAACGAAATGCCCGTCCATCACGTCGATATGAATGTAGTCGCACCCCGCTTTGTCAATGGCCGCAACCTCCTCGCCCAGCCGCGCGAAATCCGCGGAAAGGATTGAAGGAGCTATCTTCAGGTCTGCCATTCTGGTCCCCGGGGCTGCAAATCGCTTCGCTTAAGCGGCCTCTCCCATATATGACGCCGAACAGGCCGCGCTGTTGAGGCGGGCGCGATCCAACAATCGGGCCTGAGCCGCCTCATTGTTCGCCGTATCACCGCCCCAAGCCTCAAGGGCGCCTTCCTGCAACGCCCGGCCATAGGAGTAGCTGAGCCTCCATGGCAATGGCGAATGGTTGGCATTCATGGCGTTGAGGTGTTCGGTCGCCTGAATTTCGCTTTGCCCGCCCGAAAGGAACATTATGCCGGGCACCGCCGACGGCACGGTGCGCTTCAGCACCGCTACGGTCAATGAGGCGACATCGTCGGCCCCGGCCTGCTCCGGACAATCCTTACCCGAAATCACCATGTTGGGCTTGAGAATGGTGCCTTCGAGCATGACGCCTTGCGCGAAGAGCTCGGAATAGACCGCGGTCAACGTTTCCTCGGTCACCTCGGCGCAGTCTTCGATGGTGTGGTCCCCATCCATCAAGACTTCGGGCTCGACGACCGGCACCAGGCCGCCTTCCTGGCAGATTCTGGCATAGCGGGCCAGCGCGTGCGCATTGACGTGAATGGCGGCTGCGCTTGGGATGCCATCACCGATCGCGATCACCGCCCGCCACTTCGCGAACTTGGCGCCGAGTTCCACGTATTCGGCGACGCGGTCCGCAAGTCCGTCCAGGCCCTCGGTGACCGTCTCGCCGTCCGACCCGGCGAGCGGCTTGGCGCCGGCATCAACCTTGATGCCGGGCAGAATATTCTGGCTCTCCAGAAGCCTGACCAGCGGCGTGCCGTCGGCCGCCGACTGACGGATCGTCTCATCATACAGGATGGCGCCGCTGATATACTCGCCCAGCCCGGCCGCGCGGAACAGCATCTCCCGGTAATCGCGGCGGGTGTCTTCGGTCGACTCCACATTTATACCGTCGAACCGCTTTGTGATGGTTCGGGTGCTTTCGTCCGCCGCCAGCAGGCCCCGGCTGTCCGTAACCATGGCTTCCGCGATTGAAGAAAGTTGACCTAGATCCATGAGTTCCTCCGTTTCCTGATCCCCGACCGCCAGAGGCAATGCCTATAGCTGCTCCTTGGCCGCCGCCGCCACGGCCTCGGCCGTTATGCCGAAGTGATTGTACAAATCCGCTGCCGGCGCCGAGGCGCCAAAGCTGGACATGCCGACGAACCTTCCAGCCGGCCCAAGGTACTTTTCCCAGCCGAGGGACACCGCCGCCTCCACCGCTACCCGCGCACCGTCTCCCAGCACTTCGGCCTGATAGCCGGCGTCCTGCCGATCGAACAAGCCTGCACACGGCATGGACACCACCGCCGTCGGATGGCCGTCCGCCTGCAACGTCTCGCGGGCGGCCAGCGCAAGGCTAACCTCGGATCCGGTGGCAAGGATTGTCACCGCGCGCTCTCCATCCGCCTCCAACAGCACATAACCGCCGCGGGCCGACAGGTTCTCGTCCGTATGCCCGGTGCGGACCGTCGGCACCCCCTGCCGGGTCAGCGAGAGGACCGAGGGGCTCGAAGTCGCCTGCAGCGCCAGGGCCCAGCATTCGGCGGTTTCCACCCCATCCGCCGGCCGGAATACATTGAGATTTGGGATGGCCCGGAGCGAGGCCAGTGTCTCGACCGGCTGATGGGTCGGTCCATCTTCGCCAAGGCCAATGGAATCGTGTGTCAGAACGTAGATGACCCGCTGCTCCATAAGGGCTGAAAGCCGGAGTGCCGGCCGCAAATAATCGGCGAACACCAGAAATGTCCCGCCATAGGGCACGACCCCGCCATGCAGTGCGAGCCCGTTCATAATTGAGGCCATGCCGAATTCCCGCACGCCGTAGTGAATGTAGTTGCCGGAAAAGTCGTCCGCCGAGATCACCGTGGACGACCCGGTCTTGGTGTTCACCGAGCCGGTGAGGTCCGCCGATCCGCCGATCAACAGCGGAATCCTGTCGAGGAGAACGCCGAGCGCTTCGCCGGAGGCCTTGCGGGTCGCCCATCCCGGCGCATCCTCGCTGACCGCCTTCTTATGGGCGTTGAGCGCTTCTTCCCAGCCCGCCGGCAGATCGCCGAGTGATCGCCGCTCGAAGTTTGCCCTGGTTTCCGCATCCGCGGCGGCCAACCGGCCGGCCCAGGCGTTATGGTCGGCAGTTCCCCGCGAGCCGAACTCGCGCCATGCGGCAAGGATGTCTTCAGGCACCTCAAACGGCTCGGCGCTCCAGCCAAGCGCCTCGCGGGTGCCGGCAATTTCATCGTCGCCCAGAGGCGCGCCGTGGGTGGAGGCGGTCCCCGCCTTGGTCGGCGCACCGAAGCCGATGGTGGTCTTGCAGGCGATCATGGACGGCGTATCGGTCTTCTTCGCCGCCTCGAAGGCCGCCGCGACCGCCCCATGATCATGGCCGTCGATGGTCTGCACGTCCCAACCGCTGGACGCGAACCGGGCAGCCTGATCGTCGGAAACCGCGAGGTCGGTCCCGCCATCGATGGAGACCGCATTGTCGTCGAACAGAACGATGAGCTTGCCGAGGCCCAGATGGCTGGCGAAGGAAATCGCCTCGTGGCTGATCCCTTCCATCAGGCAGCCGTCGCCGGCAATCACATATGTGTAGTGATCGACCAGTCCATCCCCGTAGCGGCTGTTGCGCAGGCGTTCGGCGAGGGCCATTCCCACAGCCATGGCCAGCCCCTGCCCCAAGGGACCGGTGGTCACCTCGATCCCGGCGGCGTGGCCGTATTCCGGATGACCAGCGGTCTTCGATCCGAGCTGGCGAAAGTTCCTGATCTCGTCGATGGTCATGTCCTCGTACCCGGTCAGGTAGAGGAGCGAATAGAGCAGCATCGAGCCGTGCCCCGCCGACAACACGAAGCGGTCCCGGTCGGCCCAGTTCGGCGCCGAGGGATCAAACTTCAGGAACCGGGTAAACAGCACCGTCGCCGCGTCCGCCATGCCCATGGGCATCCCCGGATGCCCGGAATTGGCTCTCTGCACGGCGTCCGCCGAGAGAAAGCGAATGGCATTGGCCATCTGGAACGGGTCGGGCGCGGGAGCGGATTGAGAATCTTGCAGGGCGGTGACCGTTTGGTCAGGGGACATTAGACGCGCACTCCGGCGTTTGAGGCGGCCCCAGGCATCACCGCCGATGTCCAAGAATTAAACGAGTCGCGGTCCGATCCATAGGAAAAAACCGGATGAAGCATATTGGCTTGGTTTCCTTGGCCGTATGGCGGACGGCGCCGTGGTAAGCGAATGGGGCGAATGATGGGACTCGAACCCACAACCCCCGGCACCACAAGCCGGTGCTCTAACCAGTTGAGCTACATTCGCCGTGGTGGCGACTGTGTAGACCTCTGGTGTTGACCCGTCAAGCGCACTTCAGGGCCCCCGGAGGGCGTGCGCGAGCACCCGGCTTTACCCTTTCCCGAGGCCACCGCCGGAGACCGAATGAACGGTCCCAACCGAAGCCGAATCACAGGCTGAAATCGCCTTCGACGGATTCGTTTTTCCGATCGGACGCCGGAGTTGAGCGACGCTGACATTCGGGCCGGCCTCGACGCGGCCACATCATGAGTATTCTACTAGTAGATTTTGCCGTCGATCGATGTGCACCGATTGTTCGCGCACGCCGGATCGTGCGTTTGGTAAAGTAAATTCTTCATATTTTGTTATTTATCAGATAGATATATTGCTTTTCTCAATCAAATTTCGAGTAAACTCAGGTGCCGAAATGAGCTGCCAATCGCTCGAGGGCTTGGTCCAAAATCCTGTCCTGTTTGCAGAAGCAGAACCGGACGAAATGGTCCACGTCCGCCCCCTGATAGAACGCGCTTACCGGCACCGCGGCGACCTTGGCCTCGGTGGTGATCCGTTTACAGAACGCCACGTCATCACCATTGAACCCCAACGGCCGAAAGTCAGCGGTGATGAAATAGGTCCCTTGGGCGTCCATGACATCGAAACCGACCCGTTTCAGCCCCTCGGCCAACCGGTCTCGCTTGCCCTCCATCTCCGCGCCGAGGCCGGTGAAATAGTCCGTGTCCTTGTTGAGACCCTGCGCCACGGCCCGTTGGAGATTGGGCGGAGTGGTGAAGGTGAGGAATTGGTGTGCCTTGGCGGCGGCTCCGATGAGGTCCGGCGGGCCCGAGACGTAGCCGACCTTCCAGCCGGTGAGGGAGAAGGTCTTCCCCGCCGATCCAATGCGCAGGCAGCGCTCCCGCATTCCCGGCAAAGTCATCAGCGGCACATGGGGCAGACCATCGAAAATCAGGTGTTCGTAAACCTCATCACAAATCGCATAGGCATCGTGTTTTTCCAGCAGGCCGGCGACAAATGCCAGTTCGTCCCGGCTGAACATCTTGGAAGACGGGTTCATGGGCGAATTGATCATGATGAGCTTGGTTTTGTCGGAGAATGCGGCCTCCAGGGCGTCTCGCGGCAGTTCCCAATCCGGCGGCTCAATGCGGACAAGCTTGGGAACACCGCCGGCCCGCTGCAGGATCGGCAGATAGCTGTCATACAACGGCTCGATGAGCACCGCCTCGTCGCCCGGCTCGATCACGCCGAACAGACAGGCCGCCAGTGCCTCGGTGGCGCCGGAGGTGACCATGGTCTCGGTTTGCCAGTCGATATCGAGGTCGTAGAACCGCTTGTTGTGGGCGGCCACCGCCTGGCGAAGTTCGGGAATTCCCATCATCGGCGGGTACTGGTTCGGCCCGTTAACCGACGCTTCCGCCGCCGCACGCAAAATGTCTTCCGGGCCATCCGTATCCGGAAACCCCTGCCCCAGGTTGATCGCCTCATGCTCGACGGCCAGCGCCGACATGACGGTGAAGATAGTCGTCCCGTAACCGCCGAGGATTGAGTTGGTGGGTTTCAATTATCTTCCCTCCAGTACAGCTTCACCACCTCTAACACACCCGTTCAGGCAGGTCAGGGCCTTGATACGGCGCCAAGGCCTCCGCCACCTTTATGAGCAGTTGCCTCATAATTAGTCAACTCGCCGGACATCGTCCGAATTTCTCATCCGGCGGAAGCCAATTTATTCATTATTTTTAATATGTTAAGGCGGCACCCTCACTGGCCGCCCGGTTGGCACACGAGGTGCTAAGTGAGCATCGCCGCGGGAGGCCCGCCACGGCGTGGGGGCTCGATCGCGCGGAGGACAAACCTGAAGGCATGCTTGGATGAAAAAGATCGAAGCCATAATCAAACCCTTCAAGCTCGATGAGATTAAGGAGGCGCTCCAGGACGTCGGCTTGCAGGGAATCACCGTGGTCGAGGCCAAGGGCTTCGGCCGGCAAAAAGGTCATACGGAACTTTATCGAGGGGCGGAATATGTGGTTGATTTCCTGCCCAAGGTGAAAATCGAACTGGTGGTCGATGACGGCCAGTTGGAAACCGCTGTCGAAGCCATACAGAAGGCCGCCTACACGGGCCGGATCGGTGACGGCAAGATCTTCATCTCTTCCATCGACGAAGCCATTCGAATCCGGACCGGCGAGCGCGGTGCGGAAGCCATCTAGCTCGCGGTCTCTCCCGGACCCCAGACACAAATATCCAGTACTGGACGACTTAACGAAAGGAACCAAAAAAATGAGCCTCAACTGTAAAACCCCGGACGACGTGGCGAAGGTCGTCAAAGACCATGATGTCAGACACATCGATCTTCGCTTCACCGACCCGCGAGGCAAGTGGCAGCATCTGACCCAGCTTCCGGAAACCATCGACGACGGCGCCTACACCGACGGCATCTTCTTCGACGGCTCCTCCATCGCCGGCTGGAAGGCGATCAATGAATCCGACATGGCGCTGATCCCCGATCCGAGCACCGCGGTGATGGATCCGTTCGCCGCGCAGCCGACGATGATCATGTTCTGCGATATTCATGATCCGCTCACCGGTCAGCCCTATTCGCGCGATCCCCGCTCGATTGCCAAACGCGCCGAGGCGTATCTCGGCAGCACCGGCATCGGCGACACCGCCTATTTCGGTCCGGAGCCGGAGTTCTTCGTCTTTGACGACGTTCGTTTCGACGTCTCGATGAACAACACCTTCTATGCCATCGACCACGAAGAAGGTCCCTACACCTCAGGCGCCGAATTCGCCGACGGCAATATCGGCCACCGTCCCCCGGTCAAGGGCGGCTACTTCCCCGTCCCGCCCGTGGACAGCATGTCGGACCTGCGTTCCGAAATGGTTACCACCCTGCAGGACATGGGCGTGACCATGGAGAAGCATCACCACGAGGTGGCGCCGTCGCAGAACGAGCTCGGCATCAAGTTCGATACCTTGGTCCGCTGCGCCGACAACCTGCAGATCTACAAATATGTCGTGCACATGGTCAGCCACGTCTACGGCAAGACCGCGACCTTCATGCCGAAGCCGGTTATCGACGATAACGGGTCAGGCATGCACACCCACCAATCCGTGTGGAATGACGGCAAGCCGATCTTCGCCGGGTCCGGCTATGCCGATCTCTCGGAGGCCGCGCTGCACTACATCGGCGGCATCATCAAGCACGCCAAGGCGATCAACGCGTTCTCGAACCCGACCACCAACAGCTATAAGCGGCTGATCCCGGGTTTCGAGGCGCCGGTGCTGCTGGCCTACTCGGCCCGCAACCGTTCGGCGTCCTGCCGGATTCCGTTCTCCACCAGCCCCAACGGCAAGCGGGTGGAAATCCGCTTCCCGGATGCGACGGCCAACGCTTATCTCGCCTTCGCGGCGATGCTCATGGCCGGCCTGGACGGCATCCAGAACAAAGTGGATCCGGGCGACGCCATGGACAAGGACCTTTACGACCTGCCGCCCGAGGAGCTCGAAGGCGTGCCGACTGTTTGCGGTTCCCTGCGCGAAGCGCTCGAGAGCCTCGACGCCGACCGCGACTTCCTCAAATCCGGCGACGTGTTCTCCGACGACCAGATCGACGGTTACATCGGACTCCGGACCGAAGAAGTCCACGCCACGGAGCACACGCCTCATCCGGTCGAGTTCGCCATGTACTACTCCGCTTAGGACGAACCTATCGTCAGCCGCGAAGGGCCGCCCGAAGGGGCGGCCCTTTTGCATGGGCGGGTGGCACCGGCGGCGTCTCTCCGGCCTTTCGATTCCGCGCCCAGCCGGTATCATCCCCCATGCTCTACTTCGCCTACGGGTCGAACATGGACCCGCATCAAATGCGCCGGCGCTGTCCGTCCTCCCGGTTCGTCACCATTGCCCGGCTTGCCGATCACCGGCTGGCATTCACCCGCCGGTCGCCCCGGCGGCGCTGCGGGGTAGCCGGCGTGGTCGCGGAGGACGGCGCCGAGGTCTGGGGCGTGGTCTATCACCTGAGGAAGACCCGGGACATCCAGCGGCTGGATGCCACGGAGGGTTACCGACCCCACGTCATCCGGGGCAACCGCTATACCCGCGATACCCGGCTGGTCGACGCAGGGGGGGACGACTCCCGCCCCATGGCCGCCGAAATCTACCTGGCCGCCCCTACCCGGATGGTGCTGCCTCCGAGCCTCACCTACGTCGCCCATATGCTGCGCGGCGCTCAGCACTGGGGATTGCCCCATGACTACGTGACTCAACTGAATCACATCCCGACCACGGGACGGCTGTGATGTCGGATGCGCCAGGCGAACAACCGGAGCGACAACCGGGGGGACGCGATCTCGTCTTCATCATGCTCGCCATCTGCGGCGCCGCCGTGTTGGGACCCATGGCGTTCGAATTGGTGCTGCCGGCGATGCCGACCATCGTCGAGGAATTGCGCGCCGGCGAGGGCGACGTCGAGCTGTCGATCGGATTGATGTCGCTGGCGCTGGCAATCGGCCAGTTCTTCGTCGGCCCTTCTTCCGACAGGTTCGGACGCCGGCGGCTGCTGACGGCCAGCCTATTAGTCTACATCATTTCCACCGCGGCAATCACATTCGTCCCCAATTTCGATTGGTTCCTGTGGGTGCGGTTTATCCAGGGCCTGGCCACCGCGGCCTTCGTCTTGATGTCCCGGACGATCATCCGGGACATGTTCACCGCCGAGCAGGCCGCCCGGCTGCTGAGTTTTGTCTATCTGGCGCTCAGCATGTCCTCGGTTCTCTCACCCTTCGTCGGCAGTCAGCTATTGGAACTGTACGGCTGGCGGGCGAACTTCTATCTGTTGTCGGCACTCGCCCTAATCGTTTTGATTCTGGTCAACCGGAAACTGCCGGAAACCGCACCAGCCGGCGGCGGTGACTACCGGGGGATCGGAAAGCTTCTCGGCGACTATGTGCAGATCCTCCGAAATCCGGTATTCCGGGCCAACATAGCCATCAACTGCATGCTTTCCATGGGCCTGATCTCATTCGTCTCCGCGTCGGCACCGGTCTACATCACCTTCCTTGATGAGAGCCCGGAAGCTTACGGCGTGGCGGTTGGAATCGTGTTTTTGGGCTCGGTCGCCGGGAGCCTGGTTTCCAGCCGGATCGTTGTCGGCGTCGGCATTCACAGAGTGCTTCTGGCCGCGACGATCGTGGCGGCGGCCTCCGGCACCACCCTCCTCGGTCTCTCCGTGGCCGGTGTGGTCTCGGCCGTGTGGATCACCATCCCCATGTTCTTCTTCCTATTCGCGTTTGCACTGGGATCGCCGCAAACCATCGCCGCCGCCCTCACGCCCTTCACGCACACGGCGGGCACCGCTTCCTCCGTCTATGGAGTCATCCAGGGATTGGCGATCGCCGGTGCGTCATTTCTGTTGTCGGTGTTCGCCGATGGCACACAATGGCCAATGGTCGTCATGGTCGCGGTGGTCGGCATCGCCTCACTGGTGCTCTGTCTTGCATTTATCCGCCCGCATGTGGGCCGGGCTCCCGAAACGGCCGCGGAATACGGATAGAACATGGCGTCCCCGGCCCGCAGCGTTCTCTTCATGACAGCCCTTCTCGGCATTCTCAGCATGCTGGGCCCGGTCGGCGTGGACATGTTCGTGGCGTTTATTCCGAAGATCGCCGACGGCCTGCAAAGCGATCCGAACACGGTGGCCCAATCGGTACCGGCGTTCATGTTGGGGAGCGCCGTGGGCCTGCTGTTTCATGGCGCGCTGTCCGACCGTTTTGGCCGCAAACCGATCATCATCGGCATCTTGGGCCTTTTCGTCATCTCCGCGTTCGCGGCCGCCAGTGCCAACTCGGTGGAAGTCCTGATCCTTTGGCGATTCATTCAAGGGATCGCGACTTCGGGCGGGCGGGTGCTGGCCACTTCGGTCGCCCGCGATCTCTATGAGCGGGAGCAGCTGGCACGCACCATGTCCGGCATCATGGGCGTGAGTGCCATCGGTGCCATCATTTTTCCGACCGTCGGCGGACAGCTCGCCCAGTTCGCACCCTGGCCGGTTTCCTTCATGGTCATGGCCGGGTTTGGCCTGATGGTCATTTTGATCTTTGTCCTCGGGTTCCGCGAGACCATCGCCACACGAGACGCCCACGCCCTCAATCCCGCCTCACTATGGACCAACACGGTCCAAATCTGCCGCAACCGAATATTTATTTTCCAGACCGCGATTACCAGCCTCTCTCTCGCCGGGTTCGTCGCCTATCTCTCCACATCGCCGACGATCCTGATCGGATCGTTCGGGGTCAGCGAGGGTAACTTCGGCCTGCTCTTTTCGGTAATCAGCGCTTCCTTTGCAACCGCCACGTTCATTTGCGGCCGCGTGGTGACCCGGATGGGGCTTTCCCCCCTGATTGGTCTCGGCGCGGTTGTCAACCTTATTGGCGGCGCCATGATGGTAGGATTTTCCCTCAATGAGGTGGACACGGTTCCCGCCGTGGTTGGTTCAATGGCGGTTTATGTTGTGGGTATGGCGCTGATCCTTCCGCAGGCGCAAGCGGCAGGCCTGCAGCCGTTTCCGGCGACGGCAGGCCTTGCCTCATCGATTATGGGATTTGCGAATGCCGTGTTCGCGTCCGCCGTCAGTATCACCCTGAACACATTTCCGAATACGGACGCCGTCCCGGTCGGCGTCACGCTCGCCGCAACGGGCACATTGTGCTGCGTGGTATTCTTTCTGGGTATTGTCCCCCACTTGCGCAAACAGTCCCGGACGTGACCGGCATCAAATACTTCCTTTTCGTGCTGCTGATCGGCGGTGTCAGCGCGCTCAACCCGTTGGCCATCGACGCGTTCATTCCCGCCATGCCGGAGATCGCCAAGGACCTCGCTGTCGATCCCGGCACGGTTGGCATTACCTTGGGCCTCTACACGCTCGGTACCGCCATCGGCCAGGTCATCTTCGGCCCGCTGGCCGACCGCTTCGGCCGGCGGCCCATGCTGGTGATCGGCCTCGTCATCTATATCGCGGCATCCATTGCGTCCGCCTTCGCAACGACGATCACGGTGCTCGCGCTGCTGCGAACCCTGCACGGCGTCGCCGCCGCATCGGGCCGGGTGATCGCCACGGCAATTGTCCGTGACCTCTTCGAGCGGGAACAGGCCGGCAAGCTCATGGGTTACATGTTCGCCGTCGTCAGCGCGATGCCGATCTTTGGGCCAATAATCGGCAGCGAACTTATCAACCTCTTCGGCTGGGAGGCTATTTTCATCTACATGGCCGTTGTGTCCGGCGCCATTTTTCTGGCGGTGTGGTTTGGCCTCAAGGAAACCCTGCCAACCCCCGATTACGACGCCATCCGTCCGGCCAAGATGGCGATCAATTTTGGCGAAATCCTCTCCAACCGGACGTTTCTTGCCTACATGCTGTGTCACAGTCTGGCGGCCAGCGCGCTCTATTCGTTCCTCGCCACCTCCGCCGATGTCATCATCAACACCTACGGTGAGAGCACGCGCTACTTTGCCATCGGTTTCGCCGCGATCATGACTTCAGGCATGTTGGGCTCATTGGCGGGCGGCCGCATGGTAACGCGGTTCGGCATCGACCGGCTGATCCTGACCGGAACCATCGTGACGTGCTCCTCGGGGCTCGTGCTCCTGGCCGCAGCTCTGCTGGACAGCGCCACGCCGATTGTCATCATCGTGCTGTATGCGATTTATAAATTCGCGGACTCGGCGGTAAATCCGCAGTCGGCCGCCGGCGCCATGACCCCATTCCGGGATATGGCCGGCGCGGCATCGTCGCTGCTCGGGTTTATCCGGCAGGGCGTGGGCGCCCTTACGGCGGTGATTATCGGCGCATTGGCGGACGGCACCTCGGTGCCGCTGGCGGCCGGCATCGCCTTCGCCGGAACCTCGGCATTGCTCATACGGGTGACGTTGATCCGGAATCTGACCAAGCGATGACGGGCATCATATGGGCGGCGCCAAACAGGGCGAGGCTTTTGCCGGGTGCGGCGGCGGATCAATCCACCCATTGGGCGGGCCTGATGCCGACATGCTCCTTTCGCGCCACCCAGGTGTGGCCGTAGAAACCCGGATCGCTTGGATCGATCATACGGGGCTGCCAATCCTCGCTGATTTGGTCCTGATCGGTCAGCGCCTCGGCGACGCCGCCGGCCGGGTTCCACACATACCAGGACAGGCTCGAGCCGATATTGTGACGCAGCGGGCCGACGTTGGTTTTCCACCCCTCGGCTTCGACCGCCAGCCCCGCCATCATCACCGCATCGAAGTCTCGAAGTTCGTAAGACACGTGTTGAAAGCCGGAATAGCCGTCCCGGCTCCGTTGGAGAAACAAGTTGTGGTGGTCGGTCCGGCCGTCGGCGCGGAGGAAGGCGCTGCCGTCCGTGGCCTCATCGGTCAGCCGGAATCCCAGCCTGTCGAGATAGAAGCTCCGGTACTGCTTCGGATCGTCGGGGAGCCAATAGACCAAGTGACTGAATGCCAAGGGTTGGGGCGGCTCGCGCCGCGACCCGACGGCCGGCTCGTTAAACCGGCTGAAATGTCCGATGTTGTTGGGGTTGGGCGTGGGGGTCTCGATGGGTTTTCGCCGCGAGACCGCGAGACCGATGGCGAAGCCGAAATCGTCCCGCGTATGGGCCACCCCGTCCGCGTCCACCGACACGTCCCTATCCCCGGACAGCGCCGCGGCCAATTGATCAAGCGACGACTGAGTATCCACCCCCCACACGGCTTCACGAACCGTGGAGTGCCCCCAAGGCGCCCAGTCAATCACGGCGGGCGGTAATGACGGATCGCCCGCCGACCGGATTTCCACAACCGAGCCGTCAGCGAGCTCAAAATCGGCCCCGTCGCTATTCTCCCGGGTGCAGTCGAGCCCCCAATCCTTGTGAAATTTTATCCCGGCGGCGAGGTCCGCCGAGCCATATACCAATTTTTCCACTCCGACGATGGACATCTTATCCTCTTTGAGGTTTTACGTTTCACCATACGATCATGGACGTCCGGGCAACGTCAACGCGGGACCATCCGCATGACGACTAAGCAGGCTGGGCTTGCCGGGCAGCCCGCAGGTAGTGCCAACCGACGAATGCCAAGCTTACCCCAAAGGCCGGCCAATGCACCGCCGGATCGACGTAAAGGACGAAGAACGCCAAGATCAGGCGTCCGCCGATCTCCCAAATCGCCAGGTGACGCTTGTCGAAACCGAGGGTCGCGCTTGAGACCAGGTAGATGACCAAGATCAGCCGGATCAATGCCGAAAGGAAGTCCCCTCCATTGAAGGCTACCCCGCTTTCCTCGACCAGCAGCAGCACCGGGTAATAGGCGAAGACAAAGGGAACGATGAACTTCACCATGCCGACCCGCAGCGCATAGAGCGCCGTCTTGAGCGGCGGTGATTCCGCTATGGAGGCCGCGGCATAGGCCGCCACCGCCACCGGCGGCACGATGGACGACGCCACGCCGTAATAAAGAACGAACAAGTGGGAGACCAGAACCGTCAGGCCAAGGTTCTGGAACGACGGCCCCATGATCAGGATAATGCTGAGATAGGCGGGTACCGTGGGCATGCCCATGGCCAGCATCAACGAGGCAAATGCGGCAATCAACAGGACACTAAAGAGGTTGTCGCCGGCGAGGTCGTTGATGACCTGAGCAAAGTCATTGGGCAATCCGGTCGCGCCCAAAACCGCGACAATCACCCCGACCACGCCGATGGCCATCAGCAATTCGCTATAAGTCTGGCCGCCGCGGCTCAGGGCGGTCAGGATCAATGTCGGTTTCCTGCGAATATCCGGATTGAGAAAACTGAGCGGGATCAGCGTGGCCAAGGCGAACATGCCCGCGCCGGCCGCGGAGAATCCCTCGACCAGTGTCGCGACCACCACGGTAATGGGTACAAACACCATGATCAGGTTCAAAAAGTCCTGCGGTTTCACGGCCAGGTTGGGATCCATGTCCGGGACGGCCTCGATCCCCAGGCGCCGGGCTTCGAAGACCACCGCGACGAACAAGCTCGAATAATAGGCAAGCGCCGGCACGATCGCGGCGACGATGATGGTGAGGTACGAGATACCGGTAAGATCGGCCATCACCAACGCGGCCGCGCCCATGATCGGCGGCATGATCTGGCCGGCGCTGGAAGCGGTTGCTTCAACTCCGCCGGCGAAGGCGGGGTCGAAACCCCGGCGCTTGATGATGGGAATGGTGATCACGCCGGTTGCGACCACGTTGGTCACCGAGCCGCCGGTGACCGTCCCGAATAGTCCCGAGGCGGCAATGGCCGCATGGGCCGGACCGCCCCGGAAGTTTCGGGTCAGCAGGAACGCTATTTTGATCAAGGACTGCCCGCCGCCCGTTTGCTGCAGGGTCACGCCCAGGAGCACAAAGGGAAGCACGGTGAATATGAGGATCCCCATGAGGTTCCCCAGCACTCCGTCGTTGAGGTTGAACCAAATGTCCTCGGCGGAATCGATGAACTCCACCTGTGCGGTCTCGAATATCCACGGCCAGTGCTGGCCGGTGTAAAAATAGAAGATGACCAGCATGCCGAACACGGATAGGGCGGAGCCCCAAACCCGCCAACAAAGGATGATGAATATGGCGCAGCCGGTCAGGGCTATTATTGGATGAACGATGGAGAGAACGAACAGCCCATCAACCAATTCGAGGGCGATGATGTGATAGGTCCACAGCACCCACGCCGCGGCAACCGCCATTGCCGCATCCGCCAGCCAGGCCACGGGTTTGATGGCCGGGAGCCAGCGTGACACGGGCTCCGACACCGGAAACCGGATAAGCACGACAATGATGGCGGAAAAAACGATCAGCGGCCGGATATACTCACTCGGGAACGGACCAATACTGGGCACGATCCAGAAGCCCGGCGCGGAATTGACGATTCCGGTGAAGGCAATGACGAGGGCTGCCAAGCCGGCAAATTTATTCAGGAGGTGGCGCGCGTGCGACTGCTCGGATTCCGGTGGCATTGTATTCCCTTATCAACCCAACTGGCGGCCTACCGGCCCCCACGTACGGGGCCGGTAGGCGGCAGCATCGACGGGTTGGTTAAGAGCTCGGGGGGAGGAGACGCTCCGGAATCTTCGTCCCGATCTCCCGATAATACTTCGCGGCACCCGAATGGAGCCTCACATTTGCGCCGATGAAAGGCCGTTTCGGATCTATGCTTTTCAGTGTCACGGCGGTTTGCTGCATTTCACCCAAGTTTTCCCAGATGGCCTTGGTCATTTTGTAGACCGTGTCATCCGAAAGACTTGCCGCGACGCCCAGGTTAAACGTGCCGCCCGTCGTGACGACTTTCTTATCGTTGTCAACCTGCGACTTATAGGTTCCCGCCGGGATTTCGAGGACAAACCGGTGGGGCGGTGCCGTGAATTTCTTCAGGCCTTCGGGATTTCCGGTCCGCGCGTCGAGAATCCGGAATCTCTTCTTCAGCCCGATCTGTTCAACCGCGGCGGCGCCAAGTCCCGCGGGCCGGAAAAAGACATCCAGCTTGCCGTCCAGCATGGCCTGGAGACCGGAGCCCCAAGGCATCTTGATGGCTTTGTAGTCTTTGTTGGGCTCGTACCCGGTCAGGGCACGGATATAGTTCTGGGAGTTCACCGATGCACCACCGGACGGCGGCCCCACGAACACCCGCTTGCCCTTGATATCCTTGAAGCCCTTGATCCCGGAATCTTCAAATGTAAGCGGATGGTTTGTTACGGCGAGCCACCCCAGAATGGAGCGAATTTCCTTTGACGCAGCGACCGCTTCCTTCTTGAACTTCTTGGCGTACATCCGGGAGCCTTTCTGAAGGAACCCGGCGACCGCCGTCGGCAGCGGCATAACCTCAAGCTTGCCGCTTCCCAGCTTCAGGGCCGACCGGGTCAAGGTCTGGCTGTCATTCACCTGAACCGAGATACCCGCCTCGCGTTTCCAGATCTTGCTCGCGACGATAATCATGGTGTGGCCGGGCGCCCCCTGAGCGTCCGTATCGGACCGCAAAATCTTGCCCTGCGCCTGAACGGCGGCCGGCGCGGCGACCAGCATGCTGGTGAGCAGCAGGCCTCCGATAAAACCTCTCTTTGTCAAATCTCGCATTGCACTCTCCTGTTAAATCCGATTTTTCAATTTCCCGGGTCGGCGGTCACGTGACCGAAATCCGCAACGCACAAACGGCGCGCGTCTGATCATTCGATATTCGTCCCCTGTGGAATTGAAGAGTACGGTCACGGCAATTCGGCGTCCAATACCGATTACGCACTCTCCCCATAACCAGGAGTTATTGCGCTCTTCATCAGAAGCGGAAATTTCTTTAAGATAGTTCACAATTATAACAATGAGTTATGGAGGCCAATGGCGTACCAGGGTATCGACAGGCTTGTCGCCCATTTCCTGGCGGTTGCCGACGAGGGCGGGGTAACCAAGGCCGCGGTTGAGCTCAATATTTCTCAGCCCGCGCTTTCCCGCAGCATCCGGATGCTTGAAGATCGCATCGGGGTCCCCCTCTTCCATCGCCGGTCCTCCGGTGTCGAGTTGACCGCGTACGGCCGGCTGCTTGCCCGCCGGGCGCGCGCCATGCAACTTGAGTATGAGCACGCGCTCACCGAGATCGACGCGCTGCTGCACGGGCGGGAAGGAATAATCCGGATCGGCGCTATTCCGGCGTGGGAAACCATCTACATCCCGCAGGCCCTCACCGCGGCCCGGGACAAACTGGAAGGCATAAACTTCACGGTCGTCGGCGGGGCCACCCGCCCCCTGCTCGCCCAGTTGCGGGAGGGCGCGATCGATTTGGCATGCATCGCCCTGGAAGAACTGCCTCCGCCGGACATCGCCACCGAGGTCCTGATGGATATGGAGCGGGTCGTCGTCAGTAGCGCGGCCCACCCTTTGGCCCAACGGAAGACCGTTACCGCGGAGGATTTGTTGAAATTTCCGTGGAGCCAGCTCAAGGGCGACGAGATTACGCCATCCAGGCTCGGCGGCTACTTTTCCGCCTACGGGCTGGAGCCGCCGAACATCGAACTGGAATGTGAATCCAACTCTTCTCTGATTTCGATCATGAGGACATCCGAAATCATCAGCACCGCTCCCAAGCCCTTTGCCGAGCACCGGCGCTCCGAAGGGTTGACCATCCTGCCGATTCAAGGATCGCTCTGGCACTACAAGACCGGCATTGCATACCGGCGGGAAACCTCACCACCGGCGTTTTTGATGTCGTTTATTTCCCACCTCCGCTCTTCCCTGTCGGATGACGCAAAAACCGCGGGCCCATAAAATAATCGCATGGCCTCAAGCCTAATGGGCATTAGACGGGCATGGGCAATTCGTGACTGTATAGCCGCCGGCACAGGTTCAAGACTGTCCCGCCGGCCGCGCCGGGACAAAAGACAGAGCCCGGCGTTCCGGGAACAACGGAGGAAAAATGGCCATCAACCAGTATTACGCTGTCCCCAAACTGGAGGAGTACAGCGAGCGGTTTAAGGACTTTTTTCGGTTCAAGCGCGAGAACGGCATCCTCGAGGTCAAGATGCACACCAACGGCGGGCCGGTGAAATGGAGCTATCAGTTCCATCATGCGCTCGCCGAGCTTTGGACCGTCATCGGCCACGATAAGGAAAATGAGGTCCTGATCCTCACTTCGACGGACCCATACTGGATCTACGAATGGGATACGGAATCCTTCAAGGAGGTTGAGCAATCGCCCGATGATGATCAGCGCTATAACGTGCAGATCTACGACACGCTGAAAATCGTCGAAAACTTCGTCAACGATATCGAGATCCCGACCATTGCCGCCATCAACGGGCGGGGCATTCATTGGGAAATGGCGCTGATGAGCGACATCACCCTTTGCACCCCCGACTTCATCCTGCGGGATGGGCATTTCAGCATGGACAGCGGCCACGTCCCCGGCGACGGCATGGGGCTGTGCCTGCAGCAGGTTCTCGGGATCAAGCGCGGCAATTACATGATGCTGACCAGCGGCACCATGGATGCCGGGGAGTGCCTCGAACTCGGGGTGGTCAACGAGGTGGTGGAGCGGGACGCCATCGTCGATCGCGCCTGGGAGCTTGCGCGCGACATCATGAAGAAGAGCCGGTCGGCCCGGCGGATGACCCACTATATATGTGTGCGGCCGTGGAAAGCGGTTCTCGAACGGGATTTCCGCATTCACGTGATCTCGGAGATGTATTCGTTCAACCTGTCCGCGTCCGAGCACGACTTCGGGCACCTCAAACACAAAGACGACGATTGAGGACGGACGGCGCTCGCCGATGACACAACTCACCGCACCATCGGGTCTCTTCGGCCTTCGGGACAAGTCGGCCCTGATATCCGGGGCCTCGGGCGCCCTCGGCCAAGCCGCCGCGCGGGCGCTGGCCGGGGCCGGGGCGCACGTGACGCTCGCCGGCGGCAACATGCCGAAGCTCGACGCGTTGGCCGGGGAAATTGCCGGCGCCGAGGAAAGTGTATCCACCGTCGAGGGACGGCCCGTGGATGAAGCGGCGGCCGAGAAGCTGGTCGCCGCTGCCGCCGAGCCGCGGGGCCTGGACATCGTCGTCGCCGCCTCCGGCTTCTCCGTCGTCAAACCGATCCTGGAGATGACCCCGGACGAATTTGGCAGCGTCATGGACGCGAACGTCCGGCAGACCTGGCTCCTGTCCCGGGCGGCGGCGAAGCGCTTCGTCGAGCAGGGACGCGGCGGAAAGATGATCCTGATTTCGTCGGTCCGCGGACAATTCGCCGCGCCGGGCGGCACCTCGGCCTACGGGACGTCCAAGGCGGCAATAAATTTGCTCACCCGGTCCCTGGCGGTCGAGCTCGGGCCCCACGGGGTTTGCGTGAATGCCATCGCGCCGACGGTATTTCGATCCGAGCTCACCGCCTGGCTGTTCGAAGACAAGAACGAAAAGGCCCGCGCCAAGGTGTTGCAGCGCATCCCCCTCGGCCGGTTGGGGGAGCCTGGGGATTTCACCGGAATTTTCATGTTCCTTGCCTCCGGGGCGTCGGATTTCCTTACCGGCGAAATCATCAACTTGGATGGCGGTTTCTCCGCCAACTAGGCGGTTCGACCGACAACAGTTCAAACCAGGGAGCCCTGACATGACGGCGGCAAATTCGGATCCGATCAACACGGTGGCCGTCGTCGGCGCCGGCATCATGGGCGCCGGCATCGCCCTCAACTTTGCCCAGGCCGGCCTTGCGGTCCGGATGGTGGATGTCAGCGCCGAAGCACTCGAGAACTGCCGCAATCAGATTGCGGTCAATCTCGATGCCTTCGATGAATTCGATCTGCTCGCCGAAGACAAAGCGCAAATCGCCGGACGAATTGCGTACATGGAGAGCGGCGCGCTCCCGGCGGCGACCGATGGCTGCGGCTATGTCGTCGAGGCCATGCCCGAAATCCTGGACCTCAAACGGGAGTTTTTCGCCAAGCTGGATGATTTGCCGGGCGACGTGATCATCGCCAGCAATACCAGCAGCCTGACGGTGACCAATATGGCCACCGGCCTGCGGATGCCGGAGCGGCTCATCGGCCTCCACTATTTTAATCCCGCCCATATCATTCCAGCCGTCGAAGTCCACCGGGGCGACAGGACGGACCAGGCGGCCGTCGACGTCACCATGGCCCTGATGAATCGGGTTGGCAAAAAGCCCGTGCTGGTCAGAAAGGAAGTGCCGGGCTTCATCATCAATCGTCTAACCGGCGCCATGGAGCGGGAAATCGACTATCTGCTGGATGAAGGAATCGTCACCCCGGAAGATCTGGATACGGCGGTCAAGGCGAGCTACGGATTCAGGCTGGCCTGCCTGGGCCCCATGGAGGCGGAGGACATGATCGGCTTGGATACGGCGGCGCGCGCCTCGGGCAACATCTTCCCGACCCTCAGCAACGCGACCGACCCCTCGCCCGGTATTTTGGAGAAGGTGGAGCGGGGCGAGTTGGGCATCAAATCGGGGAGGGGTTGGTACGACTATACCGGCCGCACCAGGGAATCGGTGCTCGACTCCAACAACCGGCGTTTGTTGCGTCAACTGAAGCTGTTCACCGAGAGCGAATAGGAAGTATCCGGCATGAAGCTCGTCACCTTCGAGGTCCCCTCCCCGACCGGCCCGTTGCGGCGGGTCGGCGCCCTATGCGGTGACCATATCGTCGATCTTAATTTGGCCTACGCGGCATATCTCGCGGCAACCGGACGAACCGATCGGGCACGGGAGATCGCCGATGCCATCATTCCCGCGGACATGATCGAGTTCTTCAAGGGCGGAAAACTCAGCCGGGACGCCGCGCGGCAGGCACTGGACTTCTCCGCAAGCAATGCGGGGACGGACATGCCGCCCGCCCACAAACCGGAAGACATTACCCTCCTCGCCCCCGTGCCGCGGCCCCGGTCGATCCGGGACACCATCAGCTTCGAGACTCATGCCAAGAATTTCGAAAAGCGCTCGGGCAAGCCGACCCCCGACCTCTGGTATGAGCGGCCCATCTACTACAAGGGCAATTGCGACACGGTCATCGGGCCCGACGAAGACATCATCTGGCCCGGCCACACGAAGAAACTGGACTACGAACTGGAGTTCGGGATTTACATTGGCAAAACCGGCAAGAACATTCCGGCCGGCGAAGCCGGGGATTATATCGCCGGCTATACCATCTTCAACGACATCAGCGCCCGGGACACGCTGCAGAGCGAAATCACCATGATGCTGGGCCCGACCAAGGGCAAGGACATGGACACCGGCAACATCTTCGGGCCCTGCGTGGTCACCCCCGACGAAATCGACGCGGGAAACCTCAAAATGGAGGCTCGCATCAACGGTGAGGTCTGGTCCGAGGGCAACAGCTCCGACATGTATTGGAGCTTTCACCAGATCATCGAGTTCGTCTCAAAAGACGAAACGCTCCATCCCGGCGACTTCATCGGATCGGGCACCATCGCCTTCGGCTGCGGCGACGAACTGGACAAGTGGATTCAACAGGGCGATGTCATCGAGCTCGAAGTCGAGGGCATCGGGGTGCTACGGAATCAGGTCGCCTGATCCCGCCGCACGATCGAAGGTTCAGCCGACTGACGCCTTGCGCAAATGCGGGATGACTTTCTCGCCATAAAGCACGACCTGCTCGTGGCGGTCGGCCGGCGCACCACGGCCCATCATCGCCAGGAAATGACCGGCCCCGGCGGTACGGCACTGCTCGACGATCTGTTCGGCGACCTGGTCCGGCGTGCCTGATATGAACTCATCTCTGTGGACCGAAAAGCCCGACTCCGCCGGCGGTGCATCGAGAATTGCGCGAAGATCCAAAGCGTACCGCTTATCCTTGGACAGCAGGCCGGCGAGCATGTCGATTTGCCCTTCGGAGTCCTCTCTCGCCTCGCCCTCATCGGTACTGACCGAGATGTTCCGCCTGATCCCGATGTCATCGGGACCGACCGAAATCCCCAGCCGGCCGGCTTCGTCCCGGTAGACGTCGAATAATTCGGCGACCGCCTCAACGGACTGAAAACCGGTGCAGATCTTGGAGCCCCGTCCGGCGGATCTCCTGGCAGACCCCTTGGAAACGACCGTCGTCCATTTCGGCGGCGCCGGCTGCTGCAATGGTCTCGGCAATATGGAAAGGTCGTCAAAATTCCAGTACTCGCCGTGGTAGGAAATGACAGGCTCGGCCAAGGCCGCATCCAAAATGTCCAATGCTTCGCTGAACCGCCCCCTTGCCTCTTCGGCCTCGATGCCGACCCGGTTCAACTCTTGCGGTACGCCACTGGCGCAACCGATTTCCAATCGTCCCCCTGTCAGGTGGTCGAGCATGGCGATCTCTTCGACGACCCGCCACGGCGCGTAAAACGGCAGCACCACGCCCATGGTACCCATCCGCATCCGGCTGGTGTGCTGAGCGAGGGTCGCGATGAGCAGGTTGGGCGACGGGCTGTAGGAGCTTTGGAAATGATGCTCGCTGAAGAAAACGCCCTCATAGTCGAGCGTCTCCATCAACTTCCATTGCTCTAAATTCGCCTGGAAATACTCCCTGATCTCCTCAGGCTTGATTTCCTCCTCCGGCCGGTCGAACTGGTGGAGAAATTCGAACAGCCAAGGTTTGATCATCCACGCCCCCTTGGGACTAATCCGAACTCGGCGTTGGCGCGCTTTCGGGCCAGTTGTCGAGCACCGCCTGGAGATAAGTTTTCACCTTTTCCGGATCAAGATGGACCGAGCGTTTGATTTTGTCGACCTCGCCCTGCTCCTCGACCGGTATCTTCAAGGAATCGGTGAGACGGTTGAACAGGTTGAAGTAGCCGCTCATCAGGGTGAGCTCGATAATTTCCTCCTCGCTGAACACTTCCCGCACCTGCTCGTAGACGCCGTTGTCTTCCTTGGCCGTGTTGAGCGTCACGTGCTCCGCCCACAGGATCGCCATCTTTTCCCGCTGGGTGAATAGATCGGAATCGATGTAATCACCGAGACCGATTTCGATGGTTTGTTCGTCAGTAATGCCTGCCGCTTGACCAAGCGACGTGTTGTGCGCGAATCAGTAATTGCACGCGTTAATGTGCGAGGTCTTGATGATCACCATCTCCTTGATCCTGGTGCTCAACAGGCTGCCGGCCCCTTCCCGCTGCATCACCGCGTTAAACAAGATCAGGAACTTGGACACCTGGGGCACTTGCGCCAACACACGGTAGGAATTCGGCACCCGGCCCAGCATGGACTTCGCCGCGTCGAATAAATTCTTGATATCACCGGTCGCCTGGTCGCCATCGACCATGCCGACCCGTTGGTCGGAATCACTCATTTCAAATTTGCTCCTGAAAGTCCTTTTACTCTTCGGCCTTTTTTCTCTCTTCGTAGGCCACAATCGCCGCATCCACCTCGCCGATATGTTCGACCGCCCAGTCGCACAAAACCGACAACGGCTTCTCGAGCGTCCGGCCCAGCGGCGTGAGGGAATACTCGACCTTGGGCGGAATGACGGGGTAGATCTTGCGCTCCACCATGCCGATGGATTCGAGCTGCCGCAGGGTTTGGGTCAGCATCTTTTCCGAGATGTCCCCGATATCACGCTTAAGCTCGGCGTAACGCATGGTGCGCTTATAAAGCCGGCGGATCACCAAAATGTTCCACTTGTTGGACAAGTAGCCGAGGATTTTCTGGGCCGGCCGGTTGTGAAAAACGTTCGGTTGGTCGGGTGATTTGGTCTGTGCCGTCCGCGCCATCAAACCATCTCCCTCTCTGACTGCCACGTACGATCCATTTAATATATACCTACCAAATAGGATGTACAAGACAATTAGGTCTATACCTTGCCTATGGACTTGTACTCTCATATAAGACATGAAACTATAGTTTTGACAGGTACGCGCCGGAGGAAACGGTATGGACATAGGGATCAGGGCACAATGGTATGATCTTCCGGCGGATGGCCGGGCCGAGTATTTCGACTGGTTGCACAATACCTATTTGCCGGCGGTTCAGAAGCGGCCGGGCTATCTTTGGGCCGCGGCGTACGGGATTCCCGGCGGCGATAACAACGTTACATTTCATGAACGCATGCACCGGGCCCCGGAAGGCGAGGTCGGCCAGGGCTCCCAGTTCATCTTGGCCATGGGCGCCGAGAACCCGCACACCTTCTTCCTCCCCGAAGACGAAGCCTGGCCCGAAGACACGGACCCGGCGACGGTCGAAATGCTTGGCCGCCGCGAGGGCGTCCGCACCTGCATCTATTCCGAAGTTGACCGGGTGAGCGGTCCCGAAGCGGACTCGCGGCCGCTCGGCACAGCCCCTGGCCCCGCGGTACAATGGGGCAGTTTCCGCACCGAAGAGTGGGAGCAGGAGTTCGACGTCAGCAAATGGTACGCCCAGTACCGGCTGCCCTCGGTCGCCGAAATGCCCGGCGTCGTTGCCGCCCGCCGACTGGCCTGCATCGCCGGCTGGCCCCATCACGGCGTGATCTACGAGTTCACGTCGCTGCGGGCGCGGCTGGACGGATTTCAAAAGCACGAGTCGCTCGGCGAAGTACCCGGCGAATGGACCAACCGGGTGGCGCTATCGCAAACCTTCCATCAACCGGGCAGCCCCAGCGTCGCCGAGCGCACTTGGCCAACCGAATAACCCTCAGTCTATTTCAGAAGGAGACCTCGAATGTCCCGTGTTCCAATTATTCAGGATGAAGAAGCGACGCCCGAGCAGGCGGTCATTTTCGATCATTCCAAAGTTATGTTCGGCCGCGTCGCCAACGCGGTCCGTGCCGGTTCCGCGTCGCCGAGGCTTATGCAGTCCCTGTTCAGCTTCATCGTCGCGGGACTGCGCGAGGAGATTTCCGGCATCCTCGACGTCCGCACCAAATGCCTTGTGATCCTCAAGACCTCGACCCTCAACGGGTGCGCCTATTGAACGAGCCACAATGAAACGCTCGGTCGGGCGTTAGGATTTTCAGAAGACACGATCGGGGCGGTCACCGGCGACTACCTCAATTCCGAACTGTTCAGCGATGCCGAAAAAGCGGCCATGCGCTGGGCGGAGGTTATGACCGAAAAGCAGTACCAAAGCGGCGGCCCGGGAAAGCCGCCCCAGGATGGTCCCGCCTTCGAGGAACTCAAAAAGCATTATTCCGACGAACAGATCGTCGAAATCTGCTTCACGTCGGGCTTCTTCAATTTCTGGAACCGGTTTACCGACAGCCTGCAGATCCCCATCGAAGACAACCCGGTCATGAACCTGTTCACGAAGTCCACCTCCATCGACCCGGGCGACTACGGCCGCTACATGCGGTCCTGCTGGTGGAACGAGGAGGAGGCGGCGGCGGCGGCGGAGTAGACCATGGTCCGTGTGGATGAATTTCCCGATGAGTTCCGGGAGGACTACCTCAATCGGGAGATGCCCACCTTCGACGAGAGCCCGTTCGTGCTCGGGCCGCCGCTGGCCGAGCGGCGGGTGTCGTTGATTTCCACCGCCGGACTTCACCGCAAGGGTGACCGGCCGTTCACCGAAGAGTCGGGGGATTTCCGGATTATCCCCAAGGACCTGCCGGACGAAGATCTGGTGATGACCCATGTGTCGTCCAACTTCGACCGCATCGGCTTCATGAAGGATGCCGACGTCGCATTCCCCATCAACCGGCTGAAGGAATTGGCGGCGGACGGCGTCATCGGCAGTGTCGCCGACTATCACTACTCGTTCATGGGCGCGACGGAGCCCGAGAAGATGGCGCCCAGCGTCGCCGAGATCGTCGCCACCCTGAAGGCGGACAAGGTCGATGCAGTGATGCTGTGTCCCGTCTGACCCAGCTGCACGCGCGCCGTCGGCGCGCTTGCCCACTACCTTGAACGCGCCGGGATCGCCACCACCCAGGTGAGCCTCGTCCGCGAGCACTCGGAGAAGATCAAGCCGCCGCGGGCGCTCTGGTGCGGGTTCGAACTCGGCCGGCCCTTCGGCGCGCCCAACGAGCCGGACTTCCAGCGGCGGGTATTGGCCGAGGCGTTGGCGCTCCTGGAACGGCCCGCGGGACCAATTCTAGATGATTTCCCCGACGGACCGCCCGGCGGGTTTACCGGCGCCGACGACGAAGACAACGAAGGCTGGACCTGCCCGGTCAACTTCGGCGGCGGCGAGGAACCCGACTTGGAAAAAGACCCTGCCGGCGCCGTTCGTCGGGAAATGGCCCTGCTGCGCTCGTGGTACGACCTCGCGCTGGAAAACAACGGCAAGACCATGGTCGGCGTCGCCGGGATCGGCATCGAGCAGTGCTTGGACTACCTCTCCGCCTTCGCTCTCGACCCCGACACCCCGCCCTTTCGCACCGACATTCCGCGCTACAACTTCTTCAAGCTCTGCGTCGACGACCTCAAGGCCTACTACTTCGAAGCGGCCACCACCCGTCCCGGCCCCGCCACGGACAAGCAAGTGGCCGACTGGTATTATGGCCGGTCGGCGATGGGCGAATTCCTGCTCAAGCTGAACGAAATCTGCTCGAAGCTGGATGATCCGGTCTTGCGCAAAATGTCCGACCGCCGCCTGATCCCCGTGCACCAGCACCACTTGAAGGCCTGACCGCCGGCCGGCGCGAAGCGGAAATGGCTGCAATGACGGGTCTGCGCCGACCCGGAATTCGGCTCGGCTGTATCACATAGCGACCCACCCCGGCTCCCGCCGATTGAACGGCGAACGCACCGGCGGGTATCCTTCGGCCATGAGGAATTAATGCCGAGGGAGGCTGATATGCCGGACGGACAAACGGTCGAAGTCGCGAAAATGAAATTCTCCGCCACCTGTCCCAATAACGCGCGGACGGACGTTGTGTCGGGAGAGGAAGAGATTGTCATGGATCACCCGGAGCCGCGTGGCACCGGGCTCGGCATGTCGCCGATCCACACCTACCTTTCCGGTTTCATTGGCTGCACCAACTCAACCATCCACAAGCTCGCCAAACGGGCCGGCACCGAAGTGACGGCGCTGGATCTCGAGATGGAGGTGGGCCTGGATCGCCGCGGTCTGACCATGGATCAGGTGGTCGAGTTGCCTTTCGTCTACGCCAAGACCATCGTCAACATCACCATCGACGCCAGCGATGAACAGCTCCAGGAAATGAAAGATGGTCTGTCGGAGTGGTGCCCCATCGCCAAGACGTTCAAGAATGCGGGCACGGAAGTCATCGAGGAGTGGAACGTTACCCGGCCGTAGGGGCTTCCACCCCACGGTGATGTGACGACAATGTGATCCGAGGGGGGCTTAACGCCCCCCTTTTCGCACGGCATTTTAGGGCCCTCGAAAAGAACCGGGTTCCCATTGCCATGCCCAAATCCCGCAAACGCAAATCCAAGTTCAAAAAGGGCCCGACACGGTCCAAGAAGTCCGGCGCCCCGCCGCCATTGATGGGTCCCGGCGCACCGTCTCTCGATCGCGCCGCCGGCAGCGGCAACGTGGCCTGGTCCGGCGGTCGCACGTCATCGGGTGGCGGGCCGTTGATCACCTTCGGCGGCATCGCGGCGGTGCTGTTGATCGCCGGCGGTGTCTGGTTCTGGTCGACCGTCCAGGAAAGCAACGCCTTCGAGGAATTGGCGGCGGCTGGTCAGGGTATCCTCGAGCAGGTCGAGAGCTTCCCCAATCGCGGACAGCGGCATCTTGGCCCCGGCGAAACGGTGAATTACGGCACTTCGTTCCCCACGTCGGGCGATCACGACCCCTTCCCCACCAATCCCGGCTTCTACACCACGGTCCAGCGGCCGACCCAACTGGTCCACGCTCTCGAACACGGCAACATCGTCATTTACTACGACCGGCCGTCGGAGCCGGACATGGCGACACTCCGGGAATGGTCCAAGTTCTATCGCGGCACCTGGGACGGGCTTGTCGTGACGCCATCCCGCGGCCTCGGCGAAAGTCTGGTGTTCACCGCCTGGGCCAAACGGCTCAAAATGGACAAATTAAACCCGGCGCACGGCGCCGCGTTCATCGACGAATACCGCGGCCGGGGACCGGAACGGCCCGTAAGGTAAAATACCTTAAGTTACTGATTTTATTTGTCCGATAATTTTATGTTGCTATTTTGTTCTTATGGAGATAACGTCCTCTCCCGAGTTCATCAGGCCAAAGAAATCAAGAGAGGAAACACCATGTTCAATATCGAGCTCATGAAGGACGCAAGCGCGCTGACCTCTATCGTCATGGCCGGTTATGTCTTCCTGGTGATCTTCTAGGTCCGAATTCCCGGAGGTGGGCCAAACGACAACCATGGGCATGAATCCCGGCGGTCCCTGTCAACTACCGCCGACCGCAAGTCCCGCGAATCCCAGTGCCGCCGGAGCAAGGCACCCCGGCTTAGTCTTCCGGCGGCAGCGGCCCGCCGGTCGGTCCGCCCGACCGGCCGGGTTGGGAAACAGCCCGTTACTCCTTTGGGGGCAACGGGCGGGACTTGCGGTCACCCCCCACCGCAACATAAGTGAATATTCCTTCGGTTACCTTGATCCGGGTTTGCTGGTTTTGACGGACCAGCACCCAGGCCTCTATCTTGACGGTGACGGAGGTCCGCCCTTCCCGTTCGGTCGAGCAATAGCAGGCCAGCAAATCACCGATGAGGACCGGCTCATGAAAGGTCATTTCCTTGATGGCGACGGTGGCGGTTTTGCCCCGGGCGCGGTTCTCGGCATAGGTGCCGCCGGCCAAGTCCATCTGGGACAGCAGCCAGCCGCCGAAAATGTCGCCGAAGGGGTTGGTATCGGCGGGCATGGTCCGCACGAGCTGGGTCACTTCACCGACGGGTTCTTCTTGGGTTTCGGGCATGGGGAAGCTCCTTGTCCCGGAAAAACATTGCCACGCACTATATGTTGTTATAATTCCATGATTAGCTACAGGATCAAGTAATTCCGTCGGTTCCCGGATGATCGCGGACGACAACCCTAAGAGCGAAACGCCATGAACGACCTGTTCACCGGACAAAACGGCGAGAAGACCGCTAGGCAAACGGTGAAAACCCCACGGAAATCCGGGGGCAAATCAAAGTCCTACTCGGCCAAGGACATAGAGGTCCTGGAAGGCCTGGAGCCGGTGCGCCGGCGTCCGGGCATGTATATCGGCGGCACCGACGAGCGCGCGCTGCACCACCTGGTGGCCGAGCTGCTCGACAATTCCATGGACGAGGCGGTGGCCGGAGCGGCCACCCGGATCGAGATCGAACTGGCCGCCGATCAGACGGTGACGGTGCGCGACAACGGCCGCGGCATCCCCGTCGATCCCCACCCCAAATTCAAGACCAAGTCGGCCCTGGAGGTGATCCTCACCACCCTCCATTCGGGCGGCAAGTTTTCGGACAAGTCCTACGAAACCTCGGGCGGCCTGCATGGCGTGGGCTTAAGCGTCGTCAACGCGCTGGCCGACGAACTCACCGTCGAGGTGGCCCGGGACAAGAAGGTTTGGGGCCAGTCCTACAGCCGCGGCAAGCCCAAGGGCAAACTCAAGGAAGTGGGCAAGGCCTCCAACCGGCGGGGGACCACGGTCGGTTTCCATCCGGATCCCAAGATTTTCGGCACCAAGGCGCATTTCCGTCCGGCCCTGCTCTATCGCATGGCGCGCTCCAAGGCCTATCTGTTCCGGGGCGTCGAGATCCGCTGGTCCTGCGATGAGAGCCTCATCGCCGGGAAAGACGGGACGCCGGCCAAGGCAACCCTGCATTTTCCGGGCGGGCTCGAGGATTACCTCGCCCAGACGCTCGAAAACCGCACCACGGTGACGGAGAAGACGTTCGCCGGTCAGGCGGACCTCAACGGCGGCTCGGGCCGGGTCGAATGGGCCGTCGCCTGGCCCAACGACGAGGACGAATACTTCAACTCCTACTGCAACACCGTGCCGACCCCCCAAGGCGGCACCCACGAAGCGGGCTTCCGCACCGCCGTTACCAAGGCCCTCCGGGCCTACGGCGACCTCACCGGCAACAAGGCGGCGGCCAAGGTGAACGGCGACGATACCCTGGGCGGCGCCTGCGTCATGCTCTCGGTGTTCATCCCCGACCCGCAATTCCAGGGCCAGACCAAGGAAAGGCTGGCGACGCCCGAAGCGGCCAAACTGGTGGAAAATTCGGTCAGCGACCATTTCGATCACTGGCTGTCGGGCGATCCCAAGGCCGCCGACAAGCTTCTGGAGCGGATCATCGAGCGCAGCCAGGACCGGATGCGCAAACGCCGGGAAAAGACCCTCAAGCGCCAATCGGCGACCAAGAAACTGCGGCTCCCCGGCAAGCTGGCCGATTGCACCCGGAAGTCCCGGGAAGGCACGGAATTGTTCATCGTCGAGGGTGATTCCGCCGGCGGCTCGGCCAAACAGGCCCGCGACCGGGCGACGCAAGCCGTGCTGCCGCTCCGTGGCAAGATTCTCAACGTGGCGAGCGCCACCGCCGACAAGATGAACGCCAACCAGGAACTGAACGATCTGATCGAGGCGCTGGGGTGCGGGACCGGACCCCGCTACGCCGACGACGATCTGCGCTATGACAAGATCATCATCATGACCGACGCCGACGTGGATGGCGCCCATATCGCTTCCCTTTTGATGACGTATTTTTTTAAGGAAATGCCCGAACTCATTGAAAACGGACATTTGTTTATAGCCCAACCGCCCCTCTACCGGATCGCGCAAGGGGGCGAGACGGTCTACGCCATGGACGATGCCCACAAGGACGAATTGCTGGAAAAGGTGTTCACCGGCCGGGGCAAGATCGAGGTCTCGCGGTTCAAGGGACTGGGCGAAATGCCGCCGGCGCAGTTGAAGGAAACCGCCATGAACCCGGAGACGCGGACGCTCCTGCGGGTCACCGTCCCCGCCGGCCAGTCCGACGACGAACACCGGGAGGCCAGGGAGACCGCCAAGCTGGTGGATGACCTGATGGGCAAGAAACCGGAACTGCGCCTCGCCTTCATTCAGTCCCACGCCGCCGAGTTGGAAGACGGGCTTATAGATGTCTAGGGCTTACTCCGCCGCCGTCGCCAGGGCGGAAAAGTCCCTGAGATATTCCTGGCCGCGCTCGAAGTAGCTGTCCGCGGACCAGTCGAAGCCCTCGATATCATCCTTGGAGAGTTCGCGCATGAGTTTGGCGGGCCGGCCGCTCCACAATTCCCCTGATTTGATTACCTTTTTCGGCGTCAGCATGGCGCCGGCGGCGAGCATGCCGCGGGATTCGATGGACGCCTCGTCGAGGACGATGGAGCCCATGCCGACGAACGCCTTGTCGGCGATATTGCACGCATGGAGCAACGCCATGTGGCCGATGGTCACGTCGTCGCCGATATAGGTGCCCTGGGACTGGATGTGGACGTGGATCACCGTGCCGTCCTGGACGTTGACCCGCTTGCCGATGCGGATCGGGTTGTCGTCGCCGCGCAGCACGCAGTTGAACCAAACGGACGATCCCGCGCCGATTTCCACGTCGCCGATCACCGAGGCGCCGGGCGCGATGAATACGTCATCGGCTATTTTCGGCCACGTGCCGTTATAGGGCAGGATGTTTCCTTGGAAGTTGGACATGTCGCGCTCCTTGTTGGGGCGTACTATTCAAGGCCGGTCGCCTCGGCGAGGCCCAGCATGTTGTTGAGGTTCTGCACCGCGCTCCCCGACGCACCCTTGCCGAGATTGTCCGACTGGGCGGCCAAAACCGCATGGCCGTGCGCGTCGTTCCCGAAGACGTACAGCCTGAGATGGTTGGTGCCGTTCAAGGCCTCCGGATCCAGGAGCGCCGCGTGGCCCGCGGCGTCGCCCGGCTCGGCGACGGTGACGAACCGGCGGCCCGCATACCAGGCGCTCAAGCAGCCGTGAATGTCGCTCACGCCGGGTTTGCCGGGAAGAGCCGCCAACTGCAGCGGCACCTGGACGATCATCCCCTGGCGGTAGCGTCCCACCGACGGCACGAACAGGGGCCGGGTCTCCAACAGGCCGTGGGCCTGGATTTCCGGTACGTGCTTATGCTCGAGACCGAGGCCGTAGACGAAGAACTCGGACGAGACGGCATCGCCGGCGGAGGCATCCTCCATCCGCCTGATCAGCGACTTGCCGCCGCCCGAATAGCCGGACACCGCATTGATGGTCACCGGAAAGTCCGCCGGCATCAGCCCGGACGCGACCAGGGGCCGCAGCAGCGCGATGGCGGAGAGCGCGTAGCAGCCGGGATTGGCCACCAGGCGCGCGCCGGCGATCCTGGCTTCATGCCCCGCCTCGAGCTCGGGGTAGCCGAACACCCAGCCGTCCGCCGTCCGGTGGGCCGTCGAGGCGTCGATGATCCGGGTGCTGTCGGCGGCGAGCGCCACGGCCTCACGGGCGGCGTCATCGGGCAGGCAGAGGATGGCGACGTCGGCTTCCGCGAGCGCCGCCTTCCGGGCGCCCGCGTCCTTGCGCGACGCCTCGTCCAGGCGGATCAGCGAGAGGTCGTCCCGGTGCCCGAGCCGCCCGGCGATCTGCAGGCCGGTCGTCCCCGCCTCGCCGTCGATGAAAAGCTTTGCCGTCATTGGTTCTTGCCATCGCCAACCGAAAAATCAATCAAGGGTCTGAGAATTTCTCTATCTCCAAATGTCTCAGCTTTAAAGGCCTTGTGGATTGCATCTACTTCCCGTGTGGAATTCTTGGTTACCTCGGCAGATTTCTGCAGGCTCTCAGCCCGCATAAAGCAGATCAGGAAGTCCCCTTCGCTGGTCCGCTCCAGGAAGACCGACTCCAAGCTGACGCCTTCGTCCACTAAGGCGTCTACAACTTCTTCTGGACGCGCATTCATCGCCTCCGCCCAGGCGTCAACCTTTGGCAGACTTCCCGGCTTCAACTTTATCCGTGCACAAACAGTCTCGGTCATGGTCTCACAGTCCACCGTGGGCGGCTGACATAAGCCCTCAGGAGCGGAAAGTGAAGTTAATTCGCGCCGGAAACGACGCTCTAAGCCAACCGGCAGGCGCTACTTAATCGCCTTATACCGGTTCCAATTGTGTCCGGCGCCCCATGGGAGGTTGCAGCTGAGCTCTTCGGTTTTCGGCGGCTTCTTCTGATAGGTCTGTTCATTGGCGACCGGACGCTTGGCGCAGCCCGCCGCATGCCGATCCCAAAATCGGGCGGATGGTTTAATTTTTTGGCTCTCTGATCTGTTCGGCCCGGTCGCGTGTCTCTCAATCGGCGACAAACGCGATGAACCGCCCGGAGACTAGCGCCGCGACCCAGCAGGCGATAGAGAAAAATCCCATGAGGCGCGCCGCACCGTCGGGCGCATCGGCGAGGTCGGCGCCGTACCGTTTCATCGACATGATTGCCGAGCCCGCCCCCAGCAGGACCAGAAGCAACTTCAACTGAAATGCCGGATTGAGCGCGTACTCGCTCGCCCGGGTGGCGAACAGGATGGAGCCGGTCAGTACCGCCAAGACGAAACCGGTTCCGGCCGTTCGGGCGAGAATTCGGACAATCGGGGCCCGTGGAATAGTTGGCCACAGGCCGATCAGCCGCAGCGACAGGGGCACCGACCCTCCGACCAGAAGCGCGATGGCGAGGACATGACCGGCATTGACCGCCGCATAGGTCCAGCGGGAAAACCGGATCGCCTCAATAGGCGCGAACGTCTCCAGCGATCCGAGAAATCCCTCCAACGGGCTGATCCATCGCTCGTTGCGGCCGATCCTAGTCGCGGCCCGGATAAAGGTCGTAGCGCTTGCCGGAGATGAATATCTCCTCGGCCTTCATCAGCTTGTCGTTGATGTTGACCGACGGCTCACCGATGATCCGCACCTCGACCCCCTTGGCCAGATCGCCGGCCTTGAGACCGGCGCGTTGGTTCCGCCAGGGCTGGCCCACCTCGACGGTCCAGACCTCGCCTTCGGCATCGACGGTGAGGACGCCGTGGGGGTTGCCCAACTTGACGGTCTTAATCAGGCCGGTGAGTTGAATATTACCGCCGGTCGTCCATGACCAGCCGTGATGGGCAAGGGCGGTAGTCGCCCCGATGACGAGGACGGCGACAAATGCGGCGACGGGGGCAAGACGTGCTTTCAACTGGCGCATGATTTCTTCTCGGTTCCGGTTTCCGGGAACAGTATAGCCCTAACGAACGAAAACGGCCTCCCCGTCGCGGGGGAGGCCGCACAATTTCGTGTAAACGTCTCGCCTAACGTTTCGAGAACTGGAACGACCGGCGGGCCTTGGCGCGGCCGTACTTCTTCCGCTCGACGACGCGGCTGTCGCGGGTCAGGAACCCGCCTTTCTTGAGGGCCGGGCGCAGCGCCGGGTCGTGGCAGGTCAGCGCCTTGGAGATGCCGTGGCGCACCGCGCCGGCCTGGCCCGAAAGGCCGCCGCCGGAAACCGTGCACATGACGTCGTACTGATCGACGCGGCCCACTTCCTGGAACGGCTGGTTGAGCAGCATCCGCAGCACGGGGCGCGCGAAGTAGGTCTCCACGTCCCGGTCGTTGACCACGATCTTGCCGCTGCCGGGCTTAAGCCAGACGCGGGCCACCGCATCCTTCCGCTTGCCGGTGGCATAGGCGCGGCCGTGCTCGTCGAGCACCGGCTCGGCGGGCGCCGCCGGTGCGGCCTGGACGGGCGCCTCGGTCTCCGCGGCCGCATCACCGCCTTCGAGCGATTCTTTCAGTTCCTCGAGGGCCTCCGCTGTGGGTTGATCAGCCATATCAGGCGCTCCTCTTGTTCTTCGGGTTCATGGCGGCGACGTCCAGCACCTGAGGCTCTTGCGCCTCGTGGGGGTGTTCGGCGCCGGCATAGACGTGCAGCTTGCGCATCTGCTGGCGGCCCAGGGGCGAGCGGGAGATCATCCGCTCGACGGCCTTGTGAACCACCCGCTCCGGGTGCTTGCCATCGAGAATCTCGCCGGCGGTCGCTTTCTTGATGCCGCCCGGGTAGCCGGTGTGACGGTAATAGGTCTTGTCGGTGCGCTTGTTGCCGGTGAGCCGGACCTTGCCCGCATTGACGACGATGATGTTGTCGCCGCAATCGATATGCGGGGTGAAGATAGGCTTGTGCTTGCCGCGCAGCCGGGAAACGACGATGCTGGCGAGCCGGCCAAGGACCACATCCTCGGCGTCGATCACGAACCAGTCCCGCTGTACGTCGCCGGGTTTGGCTGAATAGGTTTTCATCCACTAATTCCTCTTGAAGACGCGCGAATATACGGTTTCGCGCGCACAAGTCAACGACGAAATTTGCGAATATTCCAATGATTTCCATAGGTTAGGAATGAGGTATTATAATACCTCATTCCAATCATCAAGAGCACGGGGACGCCGGGCAGATTATCCCTTGCGGTGCCGGGATCAAAGGCGGATTCTCAACGCCAGCGACGCACCCCAAGGAGGCTCCCAAATGCCCGATGCCCCCCAGCCGGACCAGATCGACGAGACCATCTTGCTCCGCGACGACACGGATGCCGGCATCACCACGGTGACCCTGAACCGTCCCGCCAAGCGCAATGCGCTCTCGGACGCCATGCTGGCGGAATTGAAGTCAACGCTCGACGCCATCAACGAGGACCCCGCGGTCCGGGTGGTCATTCTTGCGGCCAACGGTCCGGTCTTCAGCGCCGGGCACGACTTGAAGGAAATGCGGGCCGACCCCTCCTACGACAACATCCTCAGGCTGTTTACCGCATGCAGCGAGGTGATGCTGACCCTCACACGGATGCGCCAGCCGGTCATCGCCCGGGTGCACGCGACCGCCGCCGCCGCCGGGTGCCAGCTCGTCTCCGCCTGCGACCTCGCCGTCGCCGGCGAAGACGCCAAGTTCGCCACGCCGGGCATCGTCAACGGGCTGTTCTGCTCAACGCCCATGGTGCCGCTCAGCCGAACCGTCGGGCGCAAGGCGGCGATGGAAATGCTGCTCACGGGCAATCTCATCGATGCCGAGCGCGCGCTTCGGTTCGGTCTGGTTAACCGGGTGGTGCCCGCCGATCAACTCGACCAAGCGGTGATGGAATTCGCCGAACGGATCGCCGGCCTGTCGACCAAGTCCATGTCCATAGGCAAGGAGGCGTTCTACAAGCAGATCGACATGGACCTGGACGAAGCTTACGCATTCACCTCGAAGGTGATGGCCGAGAATATGCAGGTGCACGATGCCCGGGAGGGCATCGACGCGTTTCTCGAGAAACGTCACCCCGAATGGCGGGACCGGTAGGCATCCGGCTTGAACCTGTATTACCCCGATACGTCGATCCGCAATATCCTCCGGCGGGTCAAGACCATCGCCATGGTCGGCGCCAGTCCGGATTGGGTCCGGCCCAGTCACTTCGCCATGAAATATTTGCAGCGCAAGGGCTACCGGGTGATCCCGGTGAACCCGCGGGCCGCCGGCACCAAGATACTCGGCGAAGAAGTCTACGGTGCGTTGGCCGGCGTCCCGCCCACCTTCGAAATGGTCGACGTGTTCCGCAACTCGGACGCCGCGGGACCGATTACCGACGAGGCCATCGAGATCGCATCCGAGAAAGGGATCGAGTTCATCTGGATGCAGTTGGGTGTGGTCAACCACGAAGCGGCTGCCCGCGCCGAAGCGGCCGGGCTGTCGGTGGTCATGGACCGCTGCCCCAAAATCGAATACGGACGCCTGTTCGGCGAGTTGAGCTGGTCGGGCGTCAACTCCAGGATCATCACCGCCAAGCGCGCGCCCTTCAGACGGTAGGACCATGAGCGGCAAAACGGAAAAATCAGGTCCCATCGAGTACGGGTTCGAGACCCGGGCGGTTCACGCCGGCGC
The DNA here is from genome assembly GCA_965213765.1 of Rhodospirillales bacterium. GTDB lineage: Bacteria > Pseudomonadota > Alphaproteobacteria > Rhodospirillales > UBA2165 > JAJDXO01. Next base: position 484,160 of record OZ243926.1, read on the forward strand.
CCAACCGGACCCGGTCACCGGCGCGCGGGCCACACCCATCTATCAGACAACGTCCTACGTTTTCGACGACACCGAACATGCCGCCGATCTGTTCAACCTGTCCCGGTTCGGCTTCATCTATTCCCGGCTCGGCAACCCGACCGTCTCGGTGCTGGAGGAGCGTGTCGCCAACCTGGAAGACGGGCGGGCAGGCCTCGCGGCGGCATCCGGTCACGCGGCCCAGTTCCTGACCTTCTTCACCCTGCTGGAGCCCGGCGACGAGTTCATCGCGTCGCGCAATCTATATGGCGGGTCGGTCACCCAGTTCGGCCTGTCGTTCAAGCGGCTGGGGTGGACTTGCCGTTTCGTCGACCCGGCCGACCCGGAGAACTTCCGGGAAGCCCTGACGCCGAAGACCAAGGCGATCTTCCTCGAAGTGCTTGCCAATCCCGGCGGCATCATCGTCGATCTGGAGCCGGTGGTGGAAATCGCGCGCGCGGCCGGCATTCCGGTGATCGTCGACAACACCATGGCGTCTCCCTATCTTTGCCAGCCGATCAAATGGGGCGCCGACATCGTCATACACTCGACCACCAAGTACCTCTCCGGGCACGGCAATTCCATGGGCGGCGTGATCGTCGAGAGCGGCAAATTCGACTGGCTCCAGGGCGGCAAGTTCCCGGGCATGACCGAGCCGGACCCGGCCTATCACGGCCTCACCTTCTACGAGACCTTCGGCGACTTCGGCTTCACCACCAAGGCCCGCGCCGTCGCGCTCCGGGATTTCGGGCCGACCATGGCGCCGTTGAACGCGTTTCTGACCATCACCGGGATCGAGACCCTGGCACTGCGCATGGACCGCCATGTGGCCAACGCCCAAAGGGTTGCCGAATTTCTCGAGGCGCATCCGGCTGTCGAGTGGGTTTCCTATGCCGGATTGGCGTCGAGCCCGTATCATGACCTCGCGGCGAAGTACCTCCCCAACGGGCCCGGCGCCACGTTCACCTTCGGCCTCAAGGGCGGCTTCGATGCCGGTGTCAAAATGGTCGAGGCCTGCGAGCTGTTTTCCCACCTCGCCAACATCGGCGACACCCGGAGCCTGATCATCCACCCCGCCTCGACGACCCACCGGCAGCTTACCGAGGAGCAGCAGATCGCCGCCGGGGCCGGTCCCGACGTCATCCGGCTGTCGATCGGGATCGAGAACGCCGACGACATCCTGCGTGATTTGGATCAAGCGCTGAGCGCCGCCTGAATGGCATAACCGCTCCCATGAACAACCTGAAGCGCCGCGCCCATGCGTTTTTGGAGCTCTCGGTCCCCGGGGACAGAATGTTCTTCGTTATCTCCGGTTAGCTCGAAGTGCAGGCGCCGGGATTGCCGTCGCGGCCGCCTCGGCCATGATCATCGGTGATTTCGCCAGGCCCCGGCTTCTCCTAGCACGCCGGAAGGTTGACCGCGAGGCCGCCGAGACTGGTTTCCTTGAACTTGGAACTCATCTCGGCGCCGATCTGGCGCATGGCCTCGATGCAATTGTCGAGGGGCATGAAATGGCTCCCGTCCCCGTGCAGGGCGAGCGACGCGGCCGACACCGCCTTGACGGCGCCGATGCCGTTGCGCTCGATGCACGGTACCTGGACGAGGCCGCCCGCCGGGTCGCAGGTCATGCCGAGGTGGTGTTCCAAGGCGATCTCGGCGGCGTTCTCTACCTGTGCCGGCGAGCCACCCAGCGCCGCCGCCAGCCCCGCCGCCGCCATCGCCGACGCCGAACCAACCTCGGCCTGGCAGCCGCATTCCGCGCCGGAGATGGAGGCATTGGCCTTAATCAGACCGCCGATGGCCGCGGCGGTCAGCAGGATGTCGGCAATCCCCGCCTCCGCCGCGCCGACGCAGTGATCGCGGTAGTAGCGGATGACCGACGGGATGACACCGGCAGCCCCATTGGTCGGTGCGGTGACGACCCGGCCGCCGGCTGCGTTCTCTTCATTGACCGCCATGGCGTAGACCGAGAGCCAATCCACCACCTGGTGAGGCTGCAGGCTGTTCGATCCCCGCTCGGCGATCAGTTGCTCATGGATGCCGCGGGCGCGGCGGGCGACGTCGAGGCCGCCGGGCAGACTGCCATCCGCCGACAATCCGCGCTCGATGCAGCTTTCCATCACCGACCACACACGGGAAAGTCCGTCGCCGAGTTCGGTCTCGCTCATGATGGCAAGTTCGTTCGCCCGCTTCATGCCGGCGATGGAGAGCCCCGAGGCCGATGACATCTCCAGCATCTCGGCGGCGCTGCTAAACGGATACGGGACCGGACGGCCTTCCGCCTCCCCCGTGCCGGCATGGGTCAATTCCTCCGCCGACAGGACGAATCCGCCGCCGATCGAGTAGTAGGTTTGCGAGACAAGCTCGCTGCCGTCCGCACCGGCGGCGGCGAATGTCAGACCGTTTGGATGACCCGGCAGCGGCGCCGCCAGATCCAGATGCAGATCCGTTTCCGGTGAGAATGCCATCGCCGGCAGCCCGGGCGGCGCAACCCGGTGGTCTCCCCGCACGCGCGCCTCGATCGCATCGGCCCGGTCAGGGTCCACGGACGACGGATCGCAGCCCATGAGACCCAGAATGATGGCGCGGTCGGTGCCGTGTCCCTTCCCCGTGTGCGCCAACGAACCGTAGAGCGTGCAGCTCACCCGCTCCGGCGCGTGCCCGTGCCGGCGCAGCAAATCGAGAAAACGCGCCGCCGCCACCATCGGTCCCATGGTGTGGGAGCTGGAGGGACCGATGCCGATCTTGAACAGCTCGAAGACGCTGACGAACATGACACTCCTTCCCCTCGAATTCCTATCGTCGGGCCGGCGGCGGATTGTCGGCCCGCTCCGTTGCCGCCGCGGCCTCACCAAACCGCCGCTCCTTGGTCAGTGCTTCGGCCTGCCGGCCGGGTGACTTGACCGGCGATTCCATGAATTCGGACCAATCCGGTTCACCGGCGATCGCCCGGCTGAAGTGGCGGACAATTATTCCTCTTCCGACTTGGCTTCGACCAGCATATCGCAGATTTCGCGTACCGCCCCCCCGCCGCCTTTTTTCTCGGTGACATAAACCGCCGCCGCCAGGGCCTCGCCGGTTGCATCGGCAACGGTTATCGGGCAGCCGATCGCCTCGAAGACCGGCAGGTCGTTCAGGTCGTCGCCCACATGGGCTACGTGAGCGAGGTCGATATCGAGTTCCGTGCATAGCGTTGAAAGGGTGTTGAGTTTGTCTTCGCTGGCCAGAAAGACGTACTCGATGCCGAGCCGTTTGGCGCGATGGGCGATGGATTGGGACCGGCTCGCGGTAATGATCGCGATGGGGATGCCCATCGCCTGGACGAGCTGCATACCGAGCCCGTCCTTGACGTTGAATTTCCGCATTTCCTCGCCTGAATCCGCGTAGTAGAGCCCGCCATCGGTGAGGACGCCGTCCGTGTCCAGCGACAACAGCCGGATTCCGGCCAGGAGCGCCCGCAGGCGGTCGTCTTGTAATTCGTTCATTCCGCGCCCTCCCCGGCTTTCATCAACGCCTCTACCCGTGCCACGTCTTCGGGCGTATCCACCCCGATCGAGCCCGGCGCCACCGGTACGGCGGCGATCCGTTCGCCGCGTTCCAGGAACCGGAGTATCTCGATGCTCTCCGCCCGTTCCACCGGTCCGCGCTCATAGCCGGCGTAGCGCGCCAGGGAGTCCGGCGTAAATGCGTAGAGACCGACATGGACGGCCGGCGTCATCGCCTCGCCCATGGCATAGGGGATGGGGTAACGGGAAAACGATATGGCACAGCCATCCATGCTCGGCAGCAGGTGGACGACGGACGGGTCGGCCTGCTGTTCCCGGCTCGCGCCGTCAATATAACCGGTGGCAACATCGATCCCCCGGGGGATCGCATCCAGCAGACAGCGCGCCACCGCGTCGATGGAGTCGGGGTGGATCAGCGGCTCGTCGCCTTGAACGTTTACATAGACGTCCGCCGGCCGGTTGCGGGCCACTTCGGCCAGCCTGTCGGTGCCCGTCGGATGTTCGCCGGACGTCATTTCATAGGCCATCCGGTTTGCTTCGCACACCTCGGCAATCCGTTCGTCATCGGTGGCGATCACCACTTCGTCGACGGCCGCCGCCTCCGTCGCCCGATCCCAGACATGGGCGATCATCGGCCGCCCGGCGATGAGCGTTACCGGCTTGCCGGGAAACCGCGTCGAGGCCCAGCGGGCGGGGATAACAGCCAAGACAGTCATGCGGCGAGTATAATCAACAACTTAGCTTGGACTAGCCAAATCGGCAGTGAACCGGCGAAGGGCCGCCGGCGCCGGTGCGCCCGGGAATGGCGACCGGCCGGTGACGGCAATTGACCGGAGCACAAGCAGCCCGGCGGGAAACCCGGTCCATCCCGGGGACCGCCCTCGCCGCGCCTTTAGTTCTTCTCCGACTCCATCGGGACCGCGGTGCGGGCCTCCCGCGCCTGGCGCCAGCGCATGGTCTTCAACAGGGTCTCGACGGTGATCGAGCCGAACGTGGCGCGGGCGATATCGTCAATCTCGCCCAGCACCAGATCGAGGGCCTGGCCGATCTCCGTATCCGCCCCGTCGCCGCTCCGGGTGTCCGACGAGATGTCCTCGAACAGGTTGATCACGTCGAGCAGCGTCACCCGCCGGGCATTGCCCGAAAACCGGTAGCCGCCGCCGGCGCCGCGCGCCGACTCCACCAGACCGGCCCGCCCGAGATCACGCAGCACCTTGGCGAGATGGTTACCGGAAATCCCGTAGGCGGCGGCGATGTCGGCGGCCGATAGCTGCTCGTCCGGATTGGCCGCCAATTCGAGAACCGCGTACAGCCCGTAACGGGTGGCTTTTTGAAGCTTCATCGGCGGTGCCCGCTAATCAATGGGCTTCTCCAGTTCGATGAACGAACCGGCCATCATGCCCTGGGAACGGAAGAACGACATATTGAGCTGGTCGTGGCGCGCCAGCATGGTGCGCACGGTTTTGACCCCGTCGGCGGAAAACCGCTCACAAATGGCTTCGAACAAGGCCGAGCCGACGCCCGCGACCCGGCGTTCATGCACCACGCCGATGGTCAGGATCCAGCCGCAGGGCCGGGAGCCGAATTCCCAGGCACGCACCTCACCGACGATGAACCCCAAAAACTCGTGATCCGGCGACACGCTCTCGGCGATCAGGAAGTGCTGACCGGGGTGGCGTTCGATTTCGTGAAGCGTCTCGCCCCAATAGTCCGGTTTGTGCAGGCCCGTATTGTCGCCGTCCAGCTCGATCACCAGGGGCAGGTCATCGGCGGTGGCCCGGCGGACCAGGACATCCGCCTCCCCGTCGCCGGTGGCGTGGCGGGTGGCGTTGTCGTTGGCGAGCAGTGTGGTGTCGTCGGTCATTCGGTTTCGACGGTTCAGCTTGGTGCGATTCGCCTGTTGACACAATGAGGCTGTTCGCGGCATAAGTAAATAGGTATTTCGGTACCGATTTACTTATAACCACAAATGACCGCATAATTCGGACGTTTTTGGGAACCCGGGCCGCCTCCATCAAGACATCCCGGGGCCGGGAACCGGGAGAAAGAAGGACTTAGACCCGCCATGATCGACTTCAGGACCCAACCGGACCAGTACAAGCACTGGAAGCTCAGCTTCGACGGCTCCGTCGCGACGCTCACCATGGATGTGGACGAGAACGGCGGCCTTGTAGACGGCTACGAACTCAAGCTCAATTCCTACGACCTTGGCGTCGATATCGAGCTCTATGACATTACTCAGCGGCTGCGCTTCGAACACCCCGAGGTCGGCTGCGTCATGATGACCTCCGGCAAGGACCGGGTGTTCTGCGCCGGCGCCAACATCAAGATGCTCGGCACTTCGTCTCACGCCTGGAAGGTCAACTTCTGCAAGTTCACCAACGAAACCCGGAACGGTATCGAGGACGCCTCCGAAATCTCCGATCAGAAGTATCTCTGCGTGATCAACGGCGTCGCCGCCGGCGGCGGCTATGAGCTCGCGCTCGCCGCCGACCGCATCATGCTGGTCGATGACGGCTCATCGTCGGTTTCCCTCCCCGAAGTGCCGCTGTTGGCGGTGCTGCCCGGTACCGGCGGGCTGACCCGCGTCGTCGACAAGCGCCATGTGCGCCGCGACCATGCGGACTACTTCTGCACTCTCACCGAGGGCATCAAGGGCAAGCGCGCCGTCGACTGGAAACTGGTCGACGAGGTCGTGCCGCGCTCCAAGCTCGAGGAAACCGCCGCGGCGCGGGCCCGGGAACTGGCCGCCGGCACCAACCGGCCCAAGGACGCCCACGGCATCGAGCTGACGCCGCTGGACATCGCTTTCTCCGACAACGCCGTCAAATACGGCACCCTCGACGTGGAAATCGACCGGCACAATCATGTCGCGACCGTCACGCTGAAGGCCCCCGACGAAGCGCCCTCTTCCGACGCCGCCACCATTCACGACCAGGGCGCGGCATACTGGCCGCTGGCCTTCGCCCGCGATCTCGACAATTTCATCATCCACATGCGGACCAACGAGCCCGAGATATCCACCTGGGTATTCAAGTCCGTCGGCGACGGCGCCAACGTGGCGGCCGCCGACCAGGCGCTGATGGACAACGCCGGCGACTGGCTGGTGCGTGAGATCATCCATTACCTGAAACGCACCCTGAAGCGCCTCGACGTCTCGTCCCGCAGCGTCATCACGCTGGTCGAGCCGGGCAGCGCGTTTTCCGGCACATTTTTCGAATTCGTCCTCGCCGCGGACCGCTCCTACATGCTGGACGGAAACCTCGAGGGCTCGAACCTGCCGCCGGCGACGGTGCAATTGACGGGGATGAATTTCGGCCACCTCCCCATGTGCAACGGCCTGTCGCGCATGGAGACCCGCTTCCTCGACGAGAGTTCCCGTATCGAGGACGCCAAGGCCCAGATCGGCAACGATTTGGACGCCGAGACCGCAGATGAACTGGGCCTCGTTACCTTCATCCCCGACGATATCGACTGGGATGACGAAGTGCGTATCGCCATTGAGGAGCGCGCCAGCTTCTCCACCGATGCGCTGACCGGCATGGAAGCCAGCCTCCGATTTGCCGGTCCCGAAACCCTGGAGACCAAAATCTTCGGCCGGCTCAGCGCGTGGCAGAACTGGATTTTCCAGCGCCCCAACGCGGTCGGCGACGAAGGCGCACTGAAGCTCTACGGCACAGGACAGAAAGCGAATTTCAACAAGGAACGGGTATAGAACCATGGCTACTGTTGATCTGAACCAGAAGATTCCCAACAACGTCGGCTTGGCGGACGACCGCCGGCTGCAACGGGCCCTGGAGAAATGGCAGCCGGAATTCCTCAGCTGGTGGAACGAGTTGGGACCGGTGCAAAGCAAGGCGAACGACGTCTACCTGCGCACCGCCGTCGATGTTTCCGGCGCCGGCTGGGCCCAGTTCGACTACGTGAAGATGCCCGAGTACCGCTGGGGCATATTCCTCGCCGACAAGGAGGAAGGCCGCGAGGTCAATTTCGGCAGCCACAAGGGCGAGGCCGCCTGGCAGGACGTGCCCGGCGAATACCGCGCCGAGCTGCGCCGCCTGATCGTCACCCAGGGCGACACCGAGCCGGCTTCCGTCGAGCAGCAGCGCCGCCTGGGCATGATTTGCCCGTCGCTCTATGACCTGCGTTCGCTCTATCAGGTGAACGTCGAAGAGGGCCGTCACCTGTGGGCCATGGTCTATCTGCTTCACGCGTATTTCGGCCGCGACGGCCGCGAGGAAGCGGAAGAGATGCTGCAGCGTCACGCCGGCGATGCCGACAAGCCGCGGATTCTCGAGGCGTTCAACGAGAACACGGACAACTGGCTCAGCTTCTTCATGTTCACCTACTTCCAGGACCGGGACGGCAAGTTCCAGCTCCACAGCCTGGCCGAAAGCGGCTTCGATCCGCTGGCCCGGACCTGTCAGTTCATGCTGACCGAGGAAGCCCACCACATGTTCGTCGGCGAGACCGGAGTCGGCCGGGTGGTCAAGCGCGCCGCCCAGATGTCGGCCGAGCACAACACCCTCGATATCCGCCCCCACGGCGGCATCGACCTGCCGACCATCCAGAAGTACATGAACTTCCACTTCTCCATCTGCCTCGACCTGTTCGGGCAGGAGCACTCCACCAACGGGGCCAACTACTATTCCATGGGCCTCAAGGGGCGCTATCTGGAAACCAAGATCGACGACGATCATGTGCTGACGGACGCGGTCTACAACGTGCCGATCATCGACAACGGCAAGATCACCACCGGCGAGGACACCGCGCTTCTGGCCATCAACGAGCGGCTCCGCGACGACTACATCGCCGACTGCCAGCGCGGCGTCGACCGATGGAACAAGTCGATCAAGGATGCCGGCGTCGACTTCGAGCTGACGCTGCCCCACAAGGCCTTCCACCGGAACATCGGCACCTTCCAGGGCCAGTACGCCTCGCCCGATGGTGAGATCATGGAGAAGGTCGCCTGGGAAGCGAAGGCCCCCGAGTGGCTGCCCACCGAGGACGACCGGAAGTACGTGCTGTCGCTGATGGCGCCGGTCCACGAGCCCGGCAAGATGGCCAACTGGATCGCCCCGCCGGATCGCGGCATCCACGGCCAGCCCATCGAGTTCGAGTACGTCAGAATCCATTGACAGTGGATGGCCGCGGTCCTCATCACAGAATCGCGGGCCAGGTAAACCCGGCCCGAGGCCGCGGCATCCACGGCCAACCGATTGAATTTGAATACGTCAGAATCCACTAAGCGGATTCACCAACCCCCCCCCCCCCCCTCTTCCTCCGGGAGAGGGTCCGGTGGCCCGGGGCTTTTCTGCACCTAGCCGCCGCGCGTGACCTGTTTCTCGGCGAATTTGCGGATCAGCTTGCCGAGCTCTTTCTGATCGACCACTTGCCCGGCTTCCTCGGGCCCGTACCAGGCCCGGTCCCGCTGATGGGATTCGGGAAAGTCGTCGGCTTCATGGACGACTTCCATCGGGTAGACCCGGACCCGGCAGGTATCGCCGCCCTTGTCGTCGCGCTTGGTATAGACGTAGGAGCCGATGGATCGGCGGCCGATGACCCCGGAGAGCCCGGAGAGCCCGGCCTCCTCGTAGGCTTCGAAGCGCGCCGTCTCGCGGGCGGTCAGCCCCGGCTCGATATGCCCCTTGGGCACGATCCAGCGGCGCGAGGTGCGCGACGTGATCAGCATACATTCCACGGCGCCGTCGACGACGCGATACGGCAGGACCCCCACCTGCTGAACCAGCGACGGATTGATCACCGCAGCACCCCCCGGCGTTGGGTCTTGCTTGGGCTCAATTCAGTCACGTGGGTCATGGGCCGGTCCTCCCGCATTATCCGGGCCGGCTCCCTGCCGGCGACCCGAATTACAGCCGTTCACGACCGCCTATTATCAAGCAGGTCGTTAAAATGACATTAAACCGTAACATTTCTGTTGACCTCATGGCCAATGCGGACCAAACCCAAGGTATCGGAGCCTGGGTCCGACCGTCAGCAAAAGGGACAAGTATGAGCCTGTCGCCCGATCTTCCCGACCCCGGTTCCGGACCCACCAAGAAAACCACCATCGACAAGGATCTCAAGCGCATCGTCCAGCTTGAGAAGGCGACGAACCGCATATCGCAGCGAAACCTTAATCTGGGCTTCGGGCTCCTGTTCCTCCTCGGCGTGTGGCTGTTCACCTTCTTCCAGGCCGGCAGCGGCGCCAACATTACGATCATCTCCATCGCCGCCATCGTCGGCGGCTATATGGCGATGAACATCGGCGCCAACGACGTCGCCAACAATGTCGGACCAGCGGTGGGCTCCAAGGCCCTCACCCTCCTCGGCGCCCTGGCCATCGCCGCGGTTTTCGAGGCGGCGGGCGCGTTGATCGCCGGCGGCGAGGTGGTCACGACCATCTCCAAGAACATCATCAATACCGAGGCCATCGCCGACCGTTCCGTATTCGTCTGGGCGATGATGTCGGCCCTCCTCTCGGCCGCCGTCTGGGTAAATCTCGCCACCTATGTGGGAGCGCCCGTCTCGACGACCCATTCCATCGTCGGCGGTGTCATGGGCGCCGGGATCGCCGCCGCCGGCATGGCCTCGGTAAACTGGGTGGTCATGGCGCAAATCGCCGCCAGCTGGGTAATATCGCCGGTGCTCGGCGGCGTGATCGCCGCCATATTCCTGGGCTTCGTCAAATTTGCGGTGCTTTACCGCGAGGACAAGATATCGGCGGCCAAACGATGGGTGCCGGTACTGGTCGCCATCATGGCCTGCGCCTTTTCGGTGTATCTGGTCATGAAGGGTCTTAAACGGATCTGGAAGCCGGAAGCCGAAATGGTCGCGGCCATCGGCGCGATCGCGTTTATCGGAACCTATCTCGTCGTGAAGGCGCGGGTCGCCCGAGCGGCCGTGCACCTGGAAAATCGCCGGAAATCGGTCGGCAATTTGTTCACGGTCCCGCTGATTTGCGCAGCCGCGCTTCTGTCCTTTGCGCATGGCTCCAACGACGTCGCCAATGCCGTCGGCCCCCTTGCCGCGATCGTCAGCGCGGTGAGCGGCGGCGAAGTCGGCGCCAAAGTGACCCTGCCGCTCTGGGTCCTGGCCATCGGCGCGGTGGGGATATCGATCGGCCTGCTGCTGTTCGGACCGAAAATCATCGAAATCGTCGGCGAAAAAATTACCAAGCTGGACCGGGTGCGGGCGTTCTGCGTCGCCTTATCGGCGGCCATCACGGTGATTGTCGCCTCGACCCTCGGACTTCCGGTGAGTTCCACGCACATCGCCGTCGGCGCGGTGTTCGGGGTCGGATTTCTACGCGAGTTCATCACCAACCGGCGGGTCAATATTCCCATGCCCCGCGCCGTGGGAGCCGCACCGGTCCTCGATCCCAACTACAGCGGCTCCTATCGTTCCTGGACCAAGGCGCGCCAGCGGAAGCTCGTCCGCCGCCGCCACCTCATGACCATCATCGCGGCCTGGCTGATCACGGTCCCGTCGTCCGCCTTACTGGCCGCCATGATCTTCTGGTTGATTTCCGCCGTGGTCTAACCGACGTCCTGGCCGGAGGTGTTGACGGCGGTCAATGTGGCCGCAGGGTTCGGGTATTATGTCGGCTGCCCCCAAACCGCCGCCTGAGATGACCCGGCATGTCCCTCCGCTCCTCCTTTGACCGCTACGGCTCCCTCGCCCGGGCCTTTCACTGGGTGACGGCGCTGCTGATAGCCGGCCTGTTCATTGCCGGAAACATCATGGATGACCTGGCGGCCGGCCAGAAGCTGACCGTCTACCGGGCCCATGCCGTCGGCGGCATCACCGTCCTGGTGCTGACCGTCATCCGGCTGATCTGGCGGTTCATGGATCGGGATCGTCCGGAACTGCCGGCGGACATGTCCGGGCCCATGCGCTTCGCCGCGCGAGGCGCCCATTGGCTGATCTATTTGTTGATGCTGGCCATCACCGGCTCGGGCATCGCCACGCTGGTGGTGAGCGGCCTCGGCGAGATTCTGTTCATGGGCGCCGCCCGGCCGATCCCCGACCGCATCGACGTGCCGCCCATGGAAGCCCACGAGCTATTCGCGACGCTCTTGATGTGGCTCTTGTTCCTGCACATCGCCGCCGCCCTCTATCACCACTATTTCCGCAAGGACGACGTGCTGCGCCGGATGATGCCCGGACGCTAAGCGGGCGCAGGAGCCCTCCTCTCCTGGCGCGGCCGCATGCCATTGCCGCCCTTCGGGCGTAGGCCGATAGTCCAGCGGAGGTACACCGCGAGGAAGGTGACGGCGGCGAGCTATGGAAACCCGTCCCCTCTGGACTCCGAAACCCGATCAGGCGTAAGATTTTATCTGCGGCCGCATAGGCCTGCATGTAGCAAGGAGGATAGGTAACTCTATGAATGAGACCGGCTCCTGTACCGCCCCCGGACGACGGGGGCACCGGTAAAGCAGGCGGCGGACTTCCGCCGGACACCGATACAATTGAATATCTACCCAATCGACGCGCCGTCGTGCCGTCGACATAGAGTTTCCGGCTTATCCGCTGGAACTGAGCGAAATGCGAAACATAGCGCCCCGCCGGGACCCCCCGGCGGGGTTTGCGCGTCCGGCCGGCGACTCGCTCCTTGGCTTCACTCTCAGATCACGCGCTCCCTTATTGGTGTAAACCAGCCCCAATATTCAATGAAGTGACCACCGACTGACCGCTGTGCGCATTCTCGCAGGTTTACCGGATTTGTCCCAACTCGGACGTCCCTATCCGCGGCCAATAGATCGCCCGGCTTGATGGCGTCACCCTGCCCCACCGGCCACTTTGAACAACCGGATAGATAGGATGCTATCCACATTTCAGATTGTCACGCCGGAGGCGTTACACCTACTCCGCCGCTTGGGTTTTATCCCTCGCCCCGTTGGCCCGGAGCGCCGCAAGAGTATCCTTGGCCGACAAAGTAAACCCGAGCGCCGTTGAGATGCAGAGAAGTGCGGCTTCGTGCTGCGCCTCGCCATCCATGGAGCCCACACAATCGGTCACCACGATTGGCAGGAAGTCGAGAGTGTTGGCGGTGACGGCCGTGCATAGCACGCACGAATTGGTGTTCACCCCGGTGAGCAGCAGCGTGTTCACATCACGCGACCGCAACGCGAATTCCAGATCCGTCGCGTAAAAGCAATCCTTCCGCTTCTTGGTATCGATGACCAGATCACCGTCCGCGTAGAGTCCGGGCATAATCTCCGTGCCGGGCATACCCTGGAGGTTGTGGCGGAACTGGTTTTTGCGGGTGTCCCCCGCCTGATCAGCCTTAGTGCGCCAAAAGGGATTACCCGCCGTTTCGGATGGATCCCGGTATTGGGACACCACATGAAAGATGGGAATGCCAAGATCGCGGCAGGAATTATTGAAAGTTTCGTTTGATTTGGTCACCGTGTAGGCTACGTCGGGCGGCGCCGGCAGGGTCGCCACCTCCATATCCATGTGCCCGCGATGGAGATCGATGGCGACCACGGCGGGCCGGACGTTTTCAAGACCGAGGTTCATGGTTCGCCTCCTCTCCTACTTTAGCCGGGCTTCGATGTGTTGGGCGATATCGTTGATCACCCGGACCTGAATGCCCTGGAAGCCGTGATAGTGGCGGGCGGCGCATTCGTTGCCGCGGGGCTCACCGCCGCAATAGAGAAACTGCTTCACGTCCGACGATCCCTTAAGGGCCTTGACGAACCCATCCACACCGCTGGCCAGCGTTGCAAAGCACGCATCTTGGAACACTAACACCGCTAAGATTGGAAGTAATCTCTGCCTTGACTCTTCGGAGCCGAATAACATATCGTAAGAACTCTTACGATATGTTTGTGTTCGTAATTGATGGGAGAGTGCCATGCCCGACGAAGCCGCGGGAATAACCGGCCGCACCCGAGGAAGAGTGGTCGCCGGAGAACCGCTCGCCGATATGGCGGCCTGGACCGGCAAGGAGCTTGAAGAGAGCACGGCTTGGCGTTACGCCGCGACCGGCGAAGAGCTGGATCGCCTAGTGGCCATGGCGAGGCAGGTTGCCGCGGGTCTCGACGGTGATCCCAACAGGCTTCTCACCATGCGCGCCGGCGCCTTCGACCTCGGGCCCTTCGGCGAGCGGGTGAGAGACGAAATCTTGCCCCAGGTCCGGGACGGCCTCGGCGTCGCGCTCTATCGCGGCTTACCGATGGACGATTTAACCCTGCTCGAAGCGGCCGTGATCTATTGGGGGATGGGCCAGCATATTGGCGTCGCGCAGTCCAACAACCCGGAAGGCGACATGATCGGTCACGTCCTCGATACCGGGAAGGATTACAACGACCCCAAGCACCGAGGCTATCAGACCAGAGCGACCATGGATTATCACTGCGACCAAACGGATTTGGTCTGCCTGCTGTGCATCAACGAAGCAAAATCGGGCGGGCTTTCCAAAGTCACGAGTAGCTATGCCGCCTACAACGAGTTGCTGAGACGCCGGCCCGATCTCGTGGAGGTCATGCGGCAACCCTATTGCTGGACCAAACACGCCGAGACCAATTCCGGCGACGATCCCTACTACGAGAGCCCGGTGTTCAACTTCACCGACGGTACGCTGTCGATCTCGTTCGGTCCCCAGCACATCATGAAGGGTCACGCCTTGGATGAAGCGCCGGATATCACGCCGGCTCAACTCGAAGGCATTCAGGTGATGGAAGGAATCGCCGAGGAAATCCATGGCCAAATGGAACTCAAGCGCGGCGACATCCAGTTCGTCAACAATTACACCTTGCTGCATACCCGCACGGCATTCGAGGATTGGCCCGAACCGGAGCGCAAGCGGACCCTGTGGCGGCTATGGCTCAACCTCGACGATTTCCTGCCCCGCACCCCCTATTCCAGGCAATGGGCCCAGGGGGTCAGCATCGACGGCGCCGGGCAGCGGATAGAACTGGTTTATCCGGGCTAAGGTCTGGCTAAGGATCGAAGAACCGCGACAATGCTCTGATGCTGACTCAGAATTGGCAGACCTCACCCCGCGACTACCCGTCGCATTTGCTGCTGCCGATCACCAAGGGCAACCGCGTCGGCACCTTCTATTCGGGCGGCAAGCTGGGCGGCGTTTGAAGGCTCACAATTACCGCCCCAGCAGCGCCCGGCCGCCATTGGTGCGGATAGTATCTACGCCTTTACGCGCCGGATTCGCGTGATTAGGCTTTTGTCCAGATCGTCTGGTAATTGGGAGTTGGTTGATGCCCGACATGCCGTCCATGGAATCCCTGCTCGGCGTCGAGACCATCGATGACCTGCGGGGCCTGGCCCGCGACGACCTTCTCGACGCCCATGCCCAGGCGAGGGATTGGATTGCCGGCCCTGGCACGTGGCTTACCGGCGCCGAGCGCCTTGCCGTTGTGCGCGAAGTCCGGCAAGCAGCAGAATGCGAATTTTGCCAGGCCCGCAAGAATGCGCTTTCACCTCTCACCGTCGAAGCAGAGCATGACCATCTCGGTGCGCTGGACCGGGCGGCGGTCGAGGCGACCCACCGAGTTGCAACGGACTCGGGCCGCCTGTCGGCATCATGGGTGGACGGACTGATTGCTGACGGGTTGAGCGACGGAGCCTATATCGAAATCGTCGGCTTGACCGCAATGACCAAGATGATGGATGCCTTTGCCTGGGCCGCCGATGTTGAACCGCCCCCCCTGCCCCAACCCAGGGATGGTGCGACAAGCGGTTACCGCCCGCCCGGTGCGAAGAAATCCGACGCCTGGGTTGCCGTCGTCAAGCTGGAGGATGTCAGTGAAACCGACGGACCGCTCTACGGCGCGACCGCCGGCGGCGTCCATCAGGCCCTGTCCCTGGTACCTGACAGCAAGCGAGCGCTCTGGGCGTTAGGCGAACCGCACTACATCCCCATGGACGAAATCCGCAATACGGACACCCGGGTGCGCGCGATCAGCCGAGCCCAGATCGAGATTTTGGCAGGCAGGACCTCGGCGCTTCACCAGTGTATGTACTGAACGACCTCGCACGCGATGATGCTCCGTGCGAGCGTCCAGGACACCGGCGCTGAATTCGAACTGACATCTCTTTCCGGGGACGACGCCAAGGGCACGGTGCCGCACCAGAACCTATTGCTCGACTTCGCCGAAGCAGTGGTTCTCCGGGACCGGGACTCCGCGGCGGCGTTGCGGCCCGATTTAATCGAGGCACTGGGACCCGCGGGTTATCTTGACGCCTGCGCGGTTGTCGCCGGTTTCCACGGATTTACGCGCATCGCCGATGCATCCGGCGTACCTCTTGATGAACGCTATCTCGGCGACGCGGAGGATGTGAACGCGCAGACGGGGGTGCGGGAATACGACCCACGTTAGCCGGCCTAACGACCCAGCAGCGCCCGGCCGCCATTGGTGCGGGCGATATCCCAGTTCAATCCAAACTGCCGGCTGCCGGTCTGGGCATCGCGGAAGCAGCGCTGCAGAAAACCGCCGCCGACCATCTGGCTGGCACCCGCTGCGTAGAAAACCCGGTCGATGGCTTTCAGGGCCAATTGGGCCACGAAGGCGTTGGCCAGGATTTCTGGGCCCCTCTCCGGCGGAAACGGCGCGTTGCCGCCGGGCGAGAAATCGATCCCGCCCGCGCCGGTGGGCGGCGGCGCCTTCTCCAGCTGTGCCATGACTTTCTTCACGTGGCTGCGCAGCAGGGTCTCCGCGGCGTCAACTTCCACCGCCGCCTCACCGATCCGCATCTGCATGCTCTGGAAATCGCCGATTTGGGCGCCGAAACGGGAGGAGCGTGACCGGGTTGTCTCAACGAAGTCGTCCACGGCGCCTCTGGCCAAGCCGACCATCACTGAGGCCAGCGAGAAAGGCCCGCCGGGCGCGGTGACGCGAAACGCCGGCATGTCGATGATCCCGCCGGACGGCTTCCTGCCCGGGGAACGCACCCGGTGCCCGGGCACGAAGACGTTGTCGAATTTGATGTCGTGGCTGCCGGTTCCCGCCAACCCAAGGGCATCCCAGGTATCCAGGATCTCGATTTCGCTCTGTTTGACGATGGCGCCGATTGCTCCGTCCTCGCCGTCGACGGGCGCGCCGCCGATCAGCACCCAGTCCGAATGCAGGCACCCGCTCGAGAATGTGGAGACCCCGCTGCCCGCATAGCCGCCGTCCACTTTCTTGAAGCTGCCCTCGATGTGCTTGGACGAAGACATCAGGGCGTCGGGGTTTTCGCGCCAAATATCGTCCATGGCGTCGATACCGAACCGGTTCATGATCAGTGCGTGCTGGCCGACGACGCCGTACACCCACCCGGTGGACCCGCAGGCGCGGGACAGGATCATGGTCAGCTCGCAGAACACGTCCCACCCCATCTCGTAGCCGCCATAGGCCCTGGGCTTGATCACGTTGAACAGGCCGGTCTCATGCAATGACCGCATGGTCTCCTCGGGGATGCGGCGGTCGGCCTCGCATCTGGCGGCGCGCTCGCGAATCTCCGGCACCAGCGCCAGCGCACGCTGCTTCAATTCATCGGGTGTTGGGGTGTCGCGGGCGGCGGCGCCATCGCCACCCTCGTCCTCGGCAATAAATCGGTCCACGTAATTTTTCCCCCGGAAGAAATAAATCGGCTCGAAATGCGAACTTGAAAAATGAAATCGGCAATGAGTTGGGATTTTAGACGTAATTCTTAGCCGCTCGACCGGCCGAGGACAATCTGGTTAAGTCGGACCATGAGCCGGTAAGCGGCGCGGCGCCGAAGCCGGGTCGGAATTGAAGGCTGGACATTTATTTTCCATCGCTTCAACCGGCATTGCGGGGCGCGCGATTCCGGGCCAAACTTCTCGTGGGCAGTGGACAAAACCAGGGAGGGCAAAGGTGACAGACCATACCGTCACCATCGACCGCTCGGCTTTACCGGCGATACTCGATTTTTCCGATACCTTCAACTGCGCGGTCTACATGATCGACCGCCATCTGGCCGACGGACGCGGCGACAAGGCCGCCTTCCGCGAGGTGGAGTCGGGCCGCGACATCACCTTTGCCGAACTGGCCGAAAACGTAAACCGCACCGGCAACGCGCTTCTGGAACTGGGCCTCAAGCCCGGCGAGCGCATGCTGATGATGGTCAAGGACTGTCACGAGTTCGTCTATTTGTTCTACGGCGCTATCAAGGTGGGCGTGATCCCCGTGCCGTTGAACACCCTGCTGCGGGCAAAGGACTACGCCTTCATGATCGGGAACGCCGAAGCCGCCGGCGTGATCTACTCGCCGGAATTCGCCGGCGAGGTGGAACCCGCCCTGGATGAAAGTCCGCACAAACCCGCTGTCGTCCTGCGGGCCGATGGAGACGGCGAAACACTGGCCGGCAAGGTCGGCGCAGCTCCGGCGGAGGTCGAAGCCGTCGCCTCCGGCCCCATGGATGATTGCTTCTGGCTCTATTCTTCGGGCTCAACCGGCAACCCTAAGGGCGTGGTCCACGTCCACCGGGATATCGCGGTTACCTGCGAGCACTACGCCGTCGGCGTCCTCGGCTGGCAGGAAGACGATGTGGTGTTGTCCGCGGCCAAGCTGTTCTTCGCCTACGGCCTCGGCAATGCGATGAACTTCCCCCTGTGGATGGGCTCGACCGCCGTGTTGTTCGCCGCCGCGCCGACGCCCCAGGGCATGCACGACACCATCGAGGCGTTCAAGCCCACCATCTTCTTCGGCGTCCCCACCCTCTATGCGGCGCAATTGAAGGAGTTGGAGGGGGGTGCATCGCCGGATCTGTCGTCGCTCAGGCTCTGCGTCTCCGCCGGTGAGGCCCTGCCCCCGGATATATTGGATCGCTGGAAAGAGCGAGTCGGCATCGATATCCTGGACGGCATCGGCACCACGGAAATCCTGCACATCTTCATCTCCAACCGGCCGGGCGACATCAAGCCGGGCGCGTCGGGCAAGCTGGTGCCGGGCTACGAGGCGCGGATCGTCGATGACGCCGGCAATGACGTCCCCGGCGGCGAGGCCGGCGGGCTGATAATCCGGGGCGACTCGCTGCTCCGGGAATACTGGCGGAATCCCGAGAAAACCGCCGCCTCCCTCAAGGACGGGTGGATCGTCACCGGCGATACCTACGAGCGGGACGAGAACGGCTTCTTTACCTGCCATGGGCGGTCGGACGACATGCTCAAGGTGGGCGGCATCTGGGTCTCGCCGGTGGAGATCGAGTTGAAACTCTCCGAGCATCCCAAGGTGCTGGAGGCTGCCGTCGTAGGGCGGGCCGACGACGACGATCTAATCAAGCCCGAGGCCTTCGTTGTCTTAAACGAGTCTTCGGATGCGGGCGATGATCTGGCGGACGAATTGCTCACTCACTGCAAGGATGGACTCGCCCGCTACAAGTATCCGCGCTGGTTCAACTTCGTCGACGACCTGCCAAAGACGGCCACCGGAAAAATTCAAAGATTTCGCTTGAGATAAGGTTTATAAATATAAGAAATGATTGAAAGAATTTGCTCTTTGAGTGACGCCGTCCGGGGCCTGGTCCAGGATGGCGACGGCGTGGTCATCGGGGCCTCTCTCGAGACCGCCATTCCCTTCGCCGCCACCTATGAGATCATCCGTCAGGGAAAGAAGAACCTGGAGATGATCGCTCCCATCTCGGATGCGTCCACGGATATGCTGATCGGCGCGGGCTGCGTCGGCACGGTGACCGGCGCCTGGGTCGGCAATGTTTCCGGCGGGCTTGGCCACAACTACCGCCGGGCCGCGGAAAAGCAGATTCCGCATGCCTTGGACATCAACGATTATTCCAACTTCACCATCGGCATGGCCCTGTTCGCCGGCGCCTATGGGCTGCCTTACGCGCCGGTGCGCTCGATCCTGGGCTCGGACATCATCAACTCCAACGCCGCCTTCAAGATGGCGACCAACCCCTTTTCCACCGAGACCGAGCCGGTAGTCCTGGTGCCGCCGGTGAAGCCGGATGTCGCAATTTTGGGCGTTCAGCGGGCCGATGCGGCGGGGAACAATCATTATTGGGGCTCGTCGGGCCTCGCCCAGGAGGCGGCGCTGGCCGCCGAACGGGTGATCATCGTCGCCGACGAGATCGTCGAGCCGGATGTGATTTTGTCCGATCCCTCGCGAGTCCTGGTGCCGGGATTTCGCGTCGCCGCCGTCTGCCACGTGCCGGCGGGCACCCACCCTGCCCCGCTTACCGGACGCTGGCAGCGGGACAGCGCCTTTTTCAACGATTATCACGTACGCTCCCGTGACGTGGACGGCTACAAGGCCTGGCTCGATGAATGGGTGTTCGCCGTCGAGGGCGCACCCGGCTATGCGAAAAAGCTCGGCGACCAATTGTCGGCCCTCAAGATCGCCGGCAGCCAGAATGCGGCGCATGCCAATTACGCCGCTGAGTAAAATAAACAAGAAATAACAAACACTTACGAGATATGGCCGACTATTCCACCCAAGAGTTGATGATTATTGCGGCTGCGCGGGAGATCCGTGACGGCGAACTGGTGTTCGTTGGGATGCGCCTGCCGATCACTGCCTACGGCGTCGCACGGCTGACCCACGCCCCCAACGCGGTCGGCATGTTCGAGGGCGGCGTGATGCGCTACGCGCCGGCGGAAGAAACCCTCTACACCATGTGCGATCCCGCCAATCAGCGAAATGCGGCGTGGACCACCGGATTGATCCAGGTGATGGGACACCTGCAGGCGGGCCGGGTCGATGCGGGCTTCATCGGCGGCGCCGAAATCGATAGGTGGGGCAACATCAACACCTCCTATATCGGCGGCCATGAGGACGTCCAGGTGAAGCTGCCGGGCTCCGGGGGCGCAGCGGATATCGCCGCCATGTCGAAGCGGCTGATCGCTATCATGAACCATGAGAAGCGCCGTCTGGTGGAGCGGGTGTCCTACATCACGTCTCCCGGCTACATCAATGGCGAGGGTGGACGCGCCAAAGCCGGGATCGCCGTCGGCGGCCCTGCCGCCGTGATTACCGACAAGGCGGTACTTCGGCCCCACGGACCGGCGAACGAGCTTCACCTATCGAGTGTACATCCCGGCCACACGGCGGACGAGGTGATCGAAAACACCGGCTGGGAGCTGAAGACGGCCCCCGACATGACCGAAACGCCGGCCCCCGGCAACGCCGAGATGACGGCGCTGCAGCAGGTGGACCGGGAGGGGTTCTGGCGCTAGGCGGCGGCCGCAGAACGGAAACAGGATGATCGCCGGATGATCGATCAGGTCGAGTGACGGTGCCTTGGCAAGGTCCACCACCTCAACCGTCAGAAGCGCCCTCGCTTCGTCGGAGATGGCATGACAAACGGAAGAATATTCGCCCGCCACACTATCGGTGGACAGCGCCGAGAGGTTCACCGGTGAGATAACCCCCATCGGCCGACCGGCCGCGAGGCAGGACTCCAGTCGCGACCCCGCCGCGCGAACGGCCGCCGATATATTGGCAATCGGAACCGACTGCTCGGCCGACCGGCCGGTGGTGCCCTCGGCGAGCACCGCATACTCGGCTATATACGTGCCGCCCGCCGGCCTCGATCACCGGGCGGAAAGACACCGTCAAGGATGGGCGTTCAGTCTCTCCCGTCGCTTGCGTCCCGACGGGCATGGGCGCTTCTCCAATGGGCGGAACCCCCTGTTCCCCCACACACCAAAACCGTTTTCTCGGGGCGGGGGGGGTCAAGTCCGGTCAGCGCCCTCGCGGATCAATCCTGGCCGGTGAATTCTATGGCGCCGCCGGGCAGCAAATAGAGCACTAGAGCCTCACCGCCGGAGACCGTCGGCTTATGTGCCGAATTGGGCCCGTAGACCACCCAACCGGCGCCGCTGCCGTCGAATTCGGCATCGCCCGACAGCGGCATCACCATGTCCACCTCGCCATTGGGATGCCGGTGGTGCGGGCCGACCACATCCTTCATCTGAACCACATCGACGGAGAACCCATCGATATCCTTGATCACCCTGCCGAACTTGATGCCCCCCATCTCCCGGTCGCACATCCACCCCTCAGCCACCGCCGCCTCGCAGGCTGCCTGGATGGATTTGAACGTTGCACCGTCGGCGGGAAATCGGGCGTTGAGTTCGTCGGCCAGCGCGCCGGATACCTCCTTGCCGGAAATCGCGCCGGTGACCTCACCAACGAGCGACTGAAAGTCTTCGAGTGACATGGTGTTCTCCCATCTAAGTCATGCGTTTGCTGGCCGCCCGATAGGCCTTGATGTTTTCCCGGAAATCATCCGGCGGCCGCACCGGCTTGAACCCGTCCAGGGTAATAAAACAGGCGGTGTGAGTGAACCTGAGATAGTGGCTCCCGTCATCTCCCACCGCATCGACGATGAAGCTGATCGAGGCGTTGCCCAGGCGTTCGACAAAGACGTGGAGATCGACCTCGTGGCCCGGCTTCAGGGCCTTCATGAACTGGCATTCCTGCTTCACGCTCGGCATGGCCATGTGCCGCTCGTACTTCAAACCGCCAAAATCGAGGCCCAGCACCTTCAGGTACCATGCTTCGAGCGTCTCCAGCAGATAGTCATAGACTCGGACCGTGTAGATCATGCCCTCGGGGTCACAATCGCCCCACCGGACCCGGCGGCGGTAGGAAAACGGAACGTCAGTGTAGGGAATCACGGGTAATCGCAGGTGAATTGTGGTTGTTCTGTCGGAGAGGCTTGAATATGATGCATCGAATATTGTTCGTCTACCAAACAATTTCAAAAAATGCGGTCCGCAAACCGGACCGGCTACGGGATCTTGGATCATGAGTGATGACGCGAAGCAATCGATCGTGCGCTGTACCCTAAACGGGCGGCCGCGGCAGGATTTCGTCCCCGACAATATGTTGCTGGTGGATTTCCTGCGCGAGACCGTGGGCCTCACGGGGACGAAGATCGGCTGCGACGGCGGCGAGTGCGGCTGTTGCACGGTCTTGATCGACGGCAACCCCCGCCACGCCTGCCTCACCCTCGCCGCGGTTTGCGACGGCACCGAAATGGAGACCATCGAGAGCCTTGATACCGGGGGCCGGCTGGCCGCCATCCAACGCGGCTTCAACGAAAAGCTGGGCGCCCAATGCGGGTTCTGCACGCCGGGTATGGTGATGGCCGCCGAAGGCCTGCTGCGTGAAAACCCGAACCCGACGGACGATGATATTCGGGCTGGCCTCGCCGCCAACATCTGCCGCTGCACCGGATACGTGAAAATTCTCGAGGCCGTCCATTTCGCCGCCGATGAACTGGCCGGGCGCAAAAGGGAGGCCGCGGCATGAACGAAATCAAAAAGGACGTCAAACCGGCGAAGGTCATCGGCGTTCCGCGGCCGCTGATCGACGGCCCGGAGAAAGTCTCCGGCAAGGCGCTCTACGCCGCGGACTTCATCCCCTATGACCACATGGTGGGCCGGATTTTCCGGAGCCCCGTCGCCCACGCCAACATCATTGAGGTGGATACCTCCAAGGCCGAAGCGCTGGAGGGCGTATTGGGCGTGGTCACCGGCGACGACTGCGACGAGGGGTACGGCGTGCTCCCCATTGCCCGCTACGAATACCCCATGGCCCGGGAACGGGTGCGGTACCGCGGCGAGCCCGTTGCCGCCGTGGCCGCGGTGGATGTCGAGACCGCACAAAAGGCCCTCGACCTGATCGAGTTCAAGTATGAGGAACTCCCCGCCTACTTCACCTCCGAAGAAGCCATGGCCCCCGACGCCGTCTCATTGCACGAGCACCGGGAAGGCAATATCGAACGGGACGTGGATTACGATCTCGGCGATGTGGATGGCGGATTTGCCGGCGCCGATCTCGTCCTGGAGCGCGAGTACAATTGTGCGGAGATTTGCCAGGTCCAGTCCGAACCTCACGCGGCGATTGCCGAGTACGACGCCGAACGGGACTACATGACGGTTCGCGCCTCCACCCAGGTGCCGTTCTACGTCCACCTGATGCTGGCCAAGACCCTCAAGATGGACCAGTCCCGCATCCGGATGATCAAGCCCCATATCGGCGGCGGGTTCGGCTGCCGAACCGAGTGCCTGAACGTGGAACTGATCTGTGCCCTCCTCGCCCGCAAGGCCAAGGGCACCGTGCGTTTGGTGGTCAACCGCGAGGAGACCTTCATCACCCACCGCGGCCGGCCCGAGACCGACGTCAAGCTGAAGGTCGGGATGAAGAAGGACGGCACCATCACCGCCGTCGACTGCCGGGCCATCCAGCGGGGCGGCGCCTATGGCGGCTACGGTATCGTGACCATTCTCTACGCGGGCTCTCTGATCAACGGCATCTATCAACTGGATGCGGTTCGCTACAACGGCCTCCGGGTGCTGACCAACACCCCGCCGCCGGGCGCCATGCGCGGTCACGGAACGGTGGATGTGCGCTACGGCTTTGAAGCGATTTTGGACGAACTCTCCATCGGGCTCGGCCTCGACCCCATCGAGGTGCGGCGAAAGAACCTGCTCAAGGAGCCCTACGAAACCTTGAACGAGATGTTCATCAACTCGTACGGCCTGCCCGAAGCCCTCGATATCGTCGAGAGGGAATCCGGCTGGAAGGACAAGCGCGGCAAACCGGGCAAGGGCGATGACGGCAAATATCGCGGCCTGGGCGTCGGATGCGCCCACTATCCCTGTGGCGCCTCCAAACCGGTCAACTGGACCGGTGAGCCCCACGCCACGGTTCACCTGAAACTGGATTGGGACGCGTCCATTACGGTGCTGACGGGCGCCCCGGAAATCGGCCAAGGCTCATCGACCATGGTCGCCCAGTGTGCGGCCGAAGTGCTTGGGCTCGACATGACCCGCTTTCAGGTTCACTCGGGCGACTCCAAACTGGTGCCCAAGGACAATGGCGCCTACTCGTCCCGGATCACCTACATGGTCGGCAACGCCTCCATCGAGGCGGCGCGGAACCTGAAGACCATTCTGATCGAAGCGGCGGCGAAAAAGCTCGACGCCAAGCCCGAAGACATCGAGTGTTTGGGCGAGGTCTACCGGGCCGCCAGTCAGGACGAAGGCCTGACCTTCGAAGAAGTGGTGATGGCGGCGCTCGAGGGCACCGGCACGATCACCGTGAAGGGCAATTTCGACACGCTCCCTGAAAGCCACGGCACCAAGAAGTTCCGGGGCGGCGCCATCGGCGGCTCCATGGCCTATGCCTATGCCGCCGAGGTGGTGCAGGTCGCTGTCGATCCGGACACGGCCGAGGTCGAGGTCGAACAGGTCTGGGTCGCGCAGGATGTCGGCCGGGCGCTCAATCCACTCTCGGTCGAAGGTCAGATCCAGGGTTCGGTCTGGATGGGCATGGGACAGGCCTTCTGCGAGGGCACCCGCTTCCACAATGGGCTGCCGATCACCGGCAATATGCTGGACTACCGGGTGCCGTCCATCGTCGAGTCGCCGCCCATCGACACCCATATCGTCGAAAGCATCGACCCCAACGGCCCCTACGGCGCCAAGGAAGCGGGCGAAACGTCCCTCGCGGCGTTCATCCCCGCCTACACCAACGCCATCGCCGATGCCGTGGGCGTACGGCCCATCGATCTCCCGGTTACCCCCGACCGGCTGATGGAGTTGATCGAGGCGAAGGAAACCGAAGAGCGGGTCGCAGCCGCCCAAGATTCGTCCGTGGCCGCGGAATAGGAGCAGGCCGATGGAATTCATGCCCGACTTCAGGCTCCACCGCCCGGACACCATTGAGGACGCGGTCAAGTTGCGCGCCGAAGAACCGGATGCCCTGTTTGTCGCCGGCGGCACCGACATGATCGTCAACGTCCGGCGCGGCATCGAACAGCCCAAACACCTGATCGACATCACCGCCATCAAGGAGCTGAAATCCATCCTCCCGGATGGCGACGGCCTGCACATCGGTGCCGGTGTTTCATTGAAGGAACTTCAATCCAACGAGGACGTGCTCCGTGATTACCCGGCGGTCGCAGACGCCGCCCGGGCCGTGGCGGGACCGACCCACCAGGAGTACGGCACCGTCGGCGGCAATCTCTGCCTCGACACCAGATGCCTGTTCTATAACCAGTCCGAATGGTGGCGGCAGTCCAATGACTACTGTCTCAAGGAGCGGGGCGATATCTGTCACGTGGCTCCGGGCGGGAAGCGCTGTTTTGCAGCGTTCTCGGGCGATGTCGCGCCCTCGATGCTGGTCTACGGAGCGGAAATCGACGTGGCAGGCCCCAACGGGCGGCGGCGGATGCCGCTCACCGACCTCTACCGCAACGACGGCATGGCGCACCTGACCCTCGAGGCCGGTGACATGCTGACCGCGGTCCACCTGCCAAAGGCGTTGGCCGGATCGCCCTCCAGGTACGAAAAGGCCCGGGTCCGCGGCTCCATCGATTTTCCGCTGGCCGGTGCGGCCGTACGGCTGGAGATGGACGGAAAGACGGTGAAGGACTTCGTCATCGCGCTCACCGCAGTGAACCCCTACCCCCATATCGTCAAGGGCACCGATACCTATGTCGGTAAGGAACTCACCGACGAGGCGCTCGATGAAATCCGTGAACTGGTCCGCAAGCAGGCCAAGCCCATGCGGACCACGACGGTCGCGCCCTGGTACCGGCGGCGTGTCGTCGGCGCCCTGGCCCGCCGCCTCACGGAGGAATTGGCCGGCTGAGCGACACGTTCTATGCTCGCGTGCAAATGCAGAGTGCCTGATGAGCGAATTTGAACAACTACTGCCCGACGGCTGGAAGCAGCCGATCGGCTATGCCAACGGCATCGCCGGACCGATGAACGGCCGGCCGGTGTTCATCGCCGGTATGGTCGGCTGGACGGCAGAGGAGAAGTTCGAAACCCACGACATGGCCGAACAGTTCGGCCAGACGGTCAGAAATATTTTGGCGGTGCTCGCGGAGGCCGGCGGCAAGCCCGAGCATATCTGCCGGATGACCGCCTACTGCACGGACAAACCCGCCTACTTGACCGCGCGCAAGGCGCTCGGTCCCATTTGGCGGGACCTCATGGGTGATCACTACCCGGCGATGGCACTGGTATTCGTCAACGCCCTGCTGGAAGATGAGGCCCTGATCGAGATTGAAGCGACGGCGGTGATCCCCGCCGGAGGAGATTAGCCATGGACCAGACGGTGAGCGCCAAGAAGGCGGATTTTCAGTGGGACGATCCGTTCTTCTTCGATGATCAGCTGGAGGAAGAGGAACGCCTGGTCCGCGACACGGCCCGGTCCTATGCCCGGGATAAGCTCATGCCGCGGATCCTGGAGGCCAACCGCAATGAGACATTCGACCGCAACATCATCCATGAAATGGGCGAACTCGGTCTGTTTGGCACCACGCTGCCGGAGGAATATGGCGGGGCCGGCCTGAACCACGTCTGCTACGGGCTCGCCACCCGGGAAGTGGAGCGCGTCGATTCCGCCTACCGCTCGACCATGAGTGTCCAGTCCTCATTGGTCATTCATCCCATCCACACTTACGGCTCCGAAGAGCAGCGCAAGAAGTACCTGCCCGGCCTCGCCTCCGGCGAGCTGGTCGGCTGCTTCGGCCTCACGGAGCCCGATCACGGGTCAGATCCCGGCGGCATGAAAACCCGCGCCGAGAAGATCGACGGCGGCTACAGGCTCACCGGCAACAAGATGTGGATCTCCAACAGCCCTTATGCCGATATATTCGTGGTCTGGGCCAAGCTCGACGGCCGCATTCGAGGCTTTATTCTCGAAAAGGGCATGGGCGGGCTGTCCGCGCCGAAGATCGAGGGAAAATTCAGCCTCCGGGCATCCCCCACCGGCGAGATCGTCATGGACGGCGTCGAGGTGCCGGAAGAGAACCTGATGCCCAACGCCTCCGGTCTCTCCGGTCCGTTTGGCTGCCTCAACAAGGCGCGGTTCGGCATCGCCTGGGGTGCGTTGGGGGCGGCCGAGTTCTGTTGGCATGCGGCCCGGCAATACACCCTCGACCGCACCCAGTTCGGCCGGCCGCTCGCCGCCAACCAGTTGATCCAGAAGAAGCTTGCCGACATGCAAACCGAGATTTCCCTGGGCCTGCAAAGCGTCCTCCGTATGGGCCGGCTGATGGACGAAGGACGGTGTGCGCCCGAAGTCATCTCGCTGCTTAAGCGCAACAACGCCGGCAAAGCGCTCGACATCGCGCGGACGGCGCGAGACATGCACGGCGGGAACGGCATCGTCGACGAGTTCAATGTCATCCGGCACGTGATGAACCTCGAGACGGTCAACACCTACGAGGGCACCCACGACATCCACGCCCTCATCCTCGGCCGTGCAATTACCGGAATCCAGGCGTTCACCAACTAGCTCGAACCTGCGCGGGTCGTGGTCAAAACCCTCGCCCTCGTCACCTGCCCTGTCTGCGGCCATAAGCGCCGCGAACAAATGCCGACCATGGGCGGTATCCGGTCCTGGACCTGCCGTCGTGCAGCGGGACCACTCATGTGGACGACGGTGAATGCTGCATCTTTTGCGTCCACGGGAACCGCCGCTGTCCGCCCCGGCAACTCTCCTGGCGGGCAGACGCGGATAAGCCTGGCTAGCCCGATCACGATATTGCGGGAGCCGCCCGATTCTGTTCCGTTCGTCGGGCTCTTTGGGCGAGACTTCATTGCCCGCCCTATCCGATCGGCCTAGGGTTCCCGTCCAACCGAACCTCAGTTCAGGGAGACCGATGAACCAACCCGCATCCGGGGGCCACCTCCACCAGCAATCACCCCTGCGCGGTGTCCTGTGGATGGCGGCGGCGGCCGTGTTTTTCTCGATCTCGTTCGGCGTGGTCCGGCACCTGTCCGACAACAGCGATATCCACGCCTTCCAACAGGCGTTCTTTCGCCAGGTCTTTGGGACGCTGGTCCTTTTGCCGTTTATCTTTCGCCACGGACTGTCGAGCATTCGTACCCGCCAGCCGATTGCCAATCTGACCCGTGTGGTCACCAACGCGATCGCGCTCGTCTTCTCATTTTGGGCAGTTACGCTGATTCCGCTTGCTCAGTCGCTGACCCTGCAATCGACCGTACCGTTTTCGCCATCATATTTGCGATGCTGGTGGTGAATGAGCGGCCGGGGTCCCATCGCTGGGCCGCGGTGATGATCGGGTTTGCGGGTGCGTTGGTCATCCTGCGGCCGGGCTTCATCGGGATCAGCCTGGGAATGACAGTGGCTGTGGCCTCCGCCGCCTTTTATGGGTTTAGCGACGCCTTCCTGCGCAAGGTCGCCCGCACCGACGGCACCATCTCCATCGTCTTCCTCAGCTTTGCCGTTCAGGTGCCGCTCTTGTTGCCACTGGCGATCATGCATTGGACCACACCGGCGTTGTCCGACTGGCCATGGATTTTGGCGATGGCGGTCTTATCCTTCGGGGCGCAGTTCACCCTCTCCAAGGCCTATATCAACGCCGAGGCGAGCATCGTCTCGCCGGTGCTTTTCATTCGGATACCCATGGTCGCGGTGATCGGCTTTATCTTCTTCGACCAGGTCCCGGATATGTGGGTGTGGATCGGCGCCGCGGTTATTTTCGCCAGCACGGTCTATGCCGCCCGGCGGGAAGCTCTCGCCCACCGCCGAGGTTAGGCCACGGACCGGGACTAGGCGTTCGCCGGCACGCCTTCCGGCAGGGGCAGCCGGTTCCAGGTGCATTTCACTTCGATGCCGCCGTCACCCAGCAGCGTGCCGACCGGGCAACGATCCTCGGCCAGGACCGCCAACCGCTCCAGTTTGGCATCCGGCTCTTCGGTTTCGATGTCGATGATCATTTCCGCTTCGGTGAAGCGCAGAAGCAGGTTTTTCTCCTCATCGCGGATCACCATGTTGGTGCCGATATCGGCGGTTATCCGTATGGCGCCGTGCTTGAAGCGCATGGCCTCGGCGACCTTCACCACCTGAACCATCTGGCACGATGCCAATGAAGCGGTGAAGTGTTCGAGGGGGGCGGCCCCTTCATCCCGACCGCCCCGAGACGGCGGCTCGTCGATGATCCAGGCGTGATCGGTCGAGGTGGTGATCCTGCTTTGGACGCCGCCGTCGCTCTCGGCGACGACCGTGCGGGTGGAAGCGGTAACCAATTCCTTCAATCGGGCTTGAGCCATTTTCCCTCCAGGGACTTCGTTTGCGCGCCGGCCGGTACTGTAGGCGGCTCGTACCGATTATCAAGCCGCCCGGCGGACATCCGCGAGGGCCGCATTTCGGTGGAGACGCGAGGCCTCTATAAGCGACACCGATGAACTACGGGAGAACGAGAAGATGCCGATGAGCGACGAGATGATCGAGCGCCTTACAATCCGCGAGTTGGTGGAAAACTGGGCCATATGGCGGGACTCGGGCGATTGGGAGCGGTTCCGCACGGTCTGGCATGATGACGGGCGGATGATGGCGACCTGGCTTCAGGCTGGTCCCGATACGTTCATCGCCGGTTCCAAGAAGGTGTTCGAGAGCGACGGTAGTATCATCCACTTTCTGGGTGGTACGACATCGGATGTCGCCGGCAACCGGGCCATTGCGCAGACCAAGATGACCATCAACCAGCGGGCCGAGGTCGAGGAGGTGTGGTGCGACGTGGTCTGTCTCGGCAGGTTTTATGATTTCCTGGAAAAGCGGGACGGCAAGTGGGGGTTCGTGGTGCGTCAGCCGATCTACGAAAAGGACTGGATCGCGCCTCTCGACCCCAACGCGACGCTCACGCTGGATCAATCCGTTCTCGATAGCTATCCCGTCGGCTACCGGCATCTGGCCTATTTGCAGGCCGGCCTCGGCTACAGCGTCAAGCGGGATATGCCCGGCCTCAAGGGGCCGGAAATCGAAGCGCTTTACGCGCGCGGCAAAGCCTGGCTGGAGGGCAAGCCGCTGGAAATATGACTAGGGTCCGGACTCAATTAAGCCGCCATAGGGGTGTTGCGGCGATGAGGCATAAAATAATTGCATCATGGCCGGGCCCACCGGACCGGCTTCGCCGGCCGGAGGACAAACCGCGACCCGGCCATCCACGTGTACCGCCGATCGCCGGGCGTGGATCACCGGGTCAAATAAGGTCAATTCGGACGAATTGACCGACCCGGTGATGACGACTTTTGCGGGTGAGCGGGGAGAGGAGGCTTGCCATGCGTTCCCTCGCCCCGTCAGGGGGAGAGCGGACAGAGTGAGAAGGCGCAAAAAGGAGAATCCCCTAATTGAGTACGGACCCTAGAGCAGTTTCAGCCGCGGCGTGGTCAGCCACTTTCCGAGGCCCCGGGGCCAAGACGATGGCGATGCAGGCAAGGACGTAGGTGACGTAGGCGGCGAACTCGATACCCGGCACGGAACCTAAGCCAGCGCGCCCGACTGGAAATCCCGCACTGCTTGCTCCAGTTCCTGGCGGGTATTCATGACGAACGGTCCGTAACGCGCCACCGGCTCATTAATCGGCTTGCCCTCGCAATAGAGGATTTGTGCACCGTCAGGTCCTGCCGTGACGCCGACCTCTCCTTCGCCGTGAAACACCGCCACCGAGGGTGCCGGCGCCTGTTGATCGCGTCCCAGGTTGTCGGCGGCGGCGATGGATCCCTCATGAACGCACATGAAGAGACCATTGCCGGTATCGGTCATGGTCGCCCAGTTGGCGTTTGGCTCCAGGGTTACATCCAGCAAACGGATCGGCGTATGCGCCTGGGCCGGACCGGTGATGCCGTCATACTCCCCGGCAAACACCCGGACAACGCCGCCTTCGACATCGGCCGACGGCACGTCGCTCGCCGGAATATCCTGATAGCGGGGCTCGGTCATCTTGAGCTCCGCCGGCAGATTGACCCAGAGCTGGAAGCCGCGCAGCCGGCCCTCAACCATCTCCGGCATCTCGGAGTGAATGATGCCCTTGCCTGCGGTCATCCACTGGATGTCGCCCGGGCCCAGCACGCCCTCATTGCCCACCGAGTCCTTATGCCGCACCAGTCCCTCGAACCTGATGGTCACGGTCTCGAACCCCCGGTGGGGATGGTCCGGAAACCCCGCCATGTAGGTGTCCGGGTCGTCATTGTTCATCCTGTCGAGCATGAGAAATGGGTCGACCATGTCGAGGGACGGGGTGCCGATCATACGGGTCAGCTGGACGCCGGCGCCATCGGACGTGGGCATGCCGGCGTGAACCTGGGTCAGCGTACGCTTTTCGGACATTTCTTGGATTCCCTATCCCGCCGGCCGATCAAACTGGCGTGAGTGATATTGTGAGACTACTTACTCAGGAGGTAGTCTTTTCACTGCATCCAGGCAAGAAGGAACGGAAGATGCTCGACCAGCCGGAAACCATCACGGGTACGCTCACCTTCGCCGTCGATATCGGCGAAAAACCGGTCACCTACCCGGAAAAGGACGTCAACGACCCGACCCGCACCACCGGCAAGTATGAAGACCGGAAGGTTGAGCTGCGTAACGGGCGCCTGATCCGCGATCAGCTCAGCCTCGACAGTGAAGGTTTCACGCTGATCGACAGCAGGACATCGACAACCGATTTCTACGACGAAAAGGCCGTCAAAGGCGCTTACTACGACGAATGCATGGCCATCGTGAAGGAACACACCGGCGCCGATGAGATCGTGGTCATCGACCACACCATCCGGGTTCAGGACGAGGCGAAGCGCAAGGAGATGGATGTCCGCGCGCCGGTGCCGTCGGTTCACAATGACTTCACCGACTGGTCGGGACGCAAACGGGTGCACGACATATTTCCCGAGGACAAGGCCGAAGACCGGCTGACCCGCCGGGTCGTGAGCGTCAATGTCTGGCGGCCGATCATGGAGCCGGTGATGACCGAACCCTTGGTGCTCTGCGATGCCACGACGCTCGGCGAGGGCGATTTGATCGCCGCCGATCATATCTACAGCTATCGGCGGGGCGAAACCTTCCGGGTCGCCCATTCGGACAGCCAGAAATGGTACTTCTTCCCCGAGATGACCATGAGCGAAGCGGTGCTGATCAAGTGCTTCGACACCGAGACCGACCGTACCCGCTTCAATGCTCACGGCGCCGCCCGCATCGCGGCCCCCGAAGGCGTCGCCCCCCGGGAAAGCATCGAGGTCCGCACCCTCGCCTTCTTCAACGACTAGGAGGACCGCCAATGGTAAAGGCAGTTTGGAACGGTGAGGTTATCGCTGAAACCGACGATATCGTCATGGTGGAAGCCAATCCCTATTTTCCGATCAACTCGGTGAAGGACGGCGTGCTGACCAAGAGCGACAGCCCCCGCACCTTCTGTCACTGGAAAGGCTTCGCCGATTACTATGACGTAACAGTGGGCGAAGCGGCCAACGAAGGCGCGGCCTGGCACTACGATGAGCCGTACGAGCAAGCCACCGAGATCAAGGACCGGGTGGCGTTCTGGAACGGCGTTGAAATCGAAGGGGCGCCGGAGGACAAGGGCAAGTTCGAACCGGAACCCAGCCAACTCGGCGACCTCACGGGCTGGCCGGCTCTTTGCTGGCTGTTGCGGCACCCCGGGAAAACCGAGTTCACGGCGTCCGAGGTGGAGGAAATCACCAAGATCCCGGCAGCAGACTTGCCGACGGAGTTCCAGGTCTTCGATGTTCAGCGCTACGCCGCCCGCTACGAGTGGTCGCTGGAGGGCGAAGGCGCCGGCCTACTGCTCAAAAAGGCGGTATAGGGTCTGTACTCAATTAGGGGCTTCTCCTTTTTGCTGCCCCTCACCCTACCCCTCTCCCCTGACGGGCGCGAGGGACCTTGTGCCGCGCCGTCCGCAGCGCCGCAACGCTGCTATGGCGGCTCAATCGAGGCCGGGCCTTAGGAGGCCGGGTATCAGGATTGGAGAAGGGTTCAAATCCACCACCGGGACCCTGATTTTGCCGGACACTCGCTCTCCGAATTTAAATGAGGGCCTCAATGGAGGAGGCGCCCGGCTGTCGAACTCTTGATCTTTGGGCAACGATCCGTGGACGACGAAATCCCGCTGCGCCATCGGTAGCCCTAGGAGCCATTCCAGTCCTCGCGGAATTTTCAGGATTCCATGGAATTGAGTTAGCATGGGATTTGCGGCCAATCGTCCATTCCATGGGGATAGACGTCCCGCACACCGAGAGACGCACCGCACCACTTGAACTGGGAGTGATCAATGGCAACGTTCATCATGCTTATGAACTTCACGCAGGACGGCGTGGCGGAGATCAAGGACGCCCCGAACCGCCGCAAACAGGCGGCGGACCTCGCCGAAAAGTGCGGGGTGAATATTGTGGCCAATTACCTGACCATGGGCTCCTATGACCGGGTCAGCATCGTCGAGGCACAGGACGGCGAAGCCGTCGCCAAATTTGCCTTGGCGCTCGGCGGTCTCGGATTTCTGTCGACGACGACACTCCGGGCGTTCAATTCGGACGAGGCCGACGCCATCGTCAGCTCCCTGCCGTAGCCGACAGAAAAAGGCGGTCCCACTCCAGACCCGGGGACCGCCTTTTCATTTGGCTTGAAGCGGCGACTTAGCCGAGGGCCTTGAGATCGGCCAATGTCTTCTCGGGCTCGGGCCGGGTCGCGTAGTTCGGATGGATATCGGCCGCCCGGACGACGCCGGAGCTGTCGATCACCAGCCGCGACGGCATGGGCAGCGTCCAGCTGTCATCGCCATTGGTTCCCGGCAGGTCGAGACCGAAACCCTCGTAAATCTTCTTCACCTCGTCCGGCACCTGGAACTTGATGCCGAGCTCGGCGGCATAGTCGTTACCGGCGTCCGTGAGGATGTCGAAGGTCAGGTTGTGCTTCTCGACCATGGCCTGGGTCTTTTCGGCCAGTTGGGGGCAGAGCGCCACCACGGTCGCGCCGGCGGCTTCGATCTGGTCCTGTACTTCCTGCAAAGCGTACAGCTCCGCATTGCAGTAGGGTCACCATTCCCCCCGATAGACGGTCAGGACCACCGGGCCCTTGGCCAGCAGATCGGCCGAATTCACCGTCTCGCCCCGCGAGTTGGTGAGCGAGAAAGCCGGCAGGGTGTCGCCGACCTGGATGCAGGTATCGAGGATACCGGATTCCGCCAGTTCCTTGGTCGCGGCGCCCATAACGGCCCGAACCTCGTCGGGCATCCGCTTGGCACCGGCCTCGCGGATGGCGGCAAGTTTTTCTTCTAAGCTCATTTAATTCTCCACGTCTCACTCAGGTCTCGATCCTGAGACTGTCTTCACTTTAGAGCAGCGATCGAGCCTTGGCGATAACGTTCCAGGCGGTGCGTTCCGCCGCATCCGGTCCGCGGAACCGGGCTATTCGGCGGCGTCAAATTCACCGTAATGGGGATAGGTATTGGTCATGTACCAGCGATAGAAATCCCAGTAGGACTCGCTCGGGTACTTGGGCGGATTGTCGGGCCCGGTACAGGTGGGCAGACATTCGCACACCGGCTCGAACGCACTGTTTACAAACAGCGCGATGGAGTAGCGGTCCGCGTCCTTGGGCGGAATGACCCGGTGGGGCGTGGCGCGGAACCGTTCGTTGGACCAGCGGCCCAGAAATTGGCCGGTATTGACCAGAATGGCGTCGTCCATGCGCGGCGGACGGAACCAGTTGCCGTCCACGTCGAGAATTTCCAGCCCGTCCACGTCGGCCTGCGGCAGAAAGGTCATGAAGCCCGTATCGGCATGCGGGCCCAGGCCGAACTCGTTCTCCCCCAAATCCGGCACCGGCGGATAGTGAGCCATCCGGAAATAGGTGTAGTTGTTGTCGAAATACGGTTTGAAGAAGTCTTTCTCCAAATCCAG
The DNA here is from genome assembly GCA_965213765.1 of Rhodospirillales bacterium. Lineage (GTDB taxonomy): Bacteria > Pseudomonadota > Alphaproteobacteria > Rhodospirillales > UBA2165 > JAJDXO01. Next base: position 519,347 of record OZ243926.1, read on the forward strand.
CGCCGTCGCCCAAACCGGCAACAGTGTCTTGCCGAGATTTGTCAGCGTGGCCATGTATTCCCGAACCGTTTCCCGGAAACCGGGCAAATCGTCCGGCCACTGGTTTTCATCGTAGAAGAATTTGCCTGCCTGCCGGTTGGGGTCGTCTTCGGGATATTCGGTCGCAAACACCATCACTTCGGTGGTGTCGAACTTGGTGTTCTCGTTATAGGTGGAGTGCTTGACCATGGTGAAGCCGGGCTTGATATAGCCCCGCTGATTCATGTTGATCTCAAGCTTCATCTTTTCTTCGATGGGCAGATCGTGAAAGCGCCGGGTCTCGGAGAATATCCGTTCGATCAGGTCGTCACCGACCCCGTGATTGCGGATGAAAAAGAAGCCGACATTCTCACACGCCTCGCGCAATTGACCGGCCAACGCATCCAGCGCGCCCTCCTCGCCCGCGAGAAAAGGGCCGATATCAAGCACCGGCAACTCACCGATTTCGACTAAACGATTATCACTGGCCATGACCCAAGGCTCCCAACCGGCCGTCCACATGCGTCCCATATTTCGCCACCCATCTTCGGGTGGACATTTGCCCGGTATTGAACGCTAATTCGGACGGAATTTGAAGCCATATCGAACATTGAGGATAGACGGGATGGGACAAGTGGCGGGCATCATCGGCTTGGGCATCATGGGATCGGCCTTCAGCCGGAATATGATGAAGAACGGCGTCCAGGTCATCGGTTACGACATTGACGACGACAAATTGGACGGGCTGGCCAAGGAACGGCTGACGCGGGCCGGGTCTCCGGCCGATGTCGCCCGCCAGGCAGACGTGGTGATCACCTCCCTTCCCTCGCGGACCGCTTTCCACGAGGTGATGACCGGGGAGAATGGTCTCGCGTCGTCGGGCAAGGCCGGTCTGGTGGTCGCCGACACCTGCACCCTCACCGTCGAGGATAAGCAGAAGGCGTTCGATGCCCTCGCGCCCCATGATGTCATCCTGCTTGACTGTCCGGTGAGCGGCACCGGCGCGCAGGCCGCCAACGCCGATCTGGCCATACTCGGGTCGGGCGACGAGGCGGCCTTCCGGCAAGCAAAACCCATACTCGAGAGCTTTTCGCGAAACGCACACTATGTCGGCGCCTTCGGCAACGGCTCCAAAACCAAATACGTCGCCAACCTGTTGGTTGCCATCCACAACGTGTCGGCCGCCGAGGCATTGGTGCTGGGACAAAAGGCGGGGTTAGACCCGGCAACCTTGTTGGCTGTCCTTCAGGATGGTGCCGGGAACTCCCGCATGCTGGAAATGCGGGGACCGATGATGGTGGCCAACGACTACGATTCGAAGGTGTCCGCCACCATGATCACCCAGGACAAGGACATGGGGATCATCAACGCTTTCATCGACGGAGTGGACGCGCCCGCCCCGTTGTTCAAGGCGACACTCGACCTGTACGAAGCTGCGCTGTCCCAGGGATTGGAGAACAGCGATACCGCCTCGGTCTGCGCGGTACTGGAGAATATGGCCGGCATAGAACGCGATTAACGTGGCCCGGCCGGTCTTTATCCACACCTTCGCCTGGACACCTTATGATTCGACCATGGCCCAACAAACGCGCTAAACCAGACAGGTGAACGGAACGGCAAATCCTAAGATCAAGCTCGAAGGCGTGACCAAAGGCTTTGGTGACGAGCATGTGCTGCGCGGCATCGATTTGGAGGTCGGCGGCGGCGAGTCAGTGGTGCTTGTCGGCCCGTCGGCCTGCGGCAAGACCTTGCTGTTCAAGTGTATACTCGGATTGATCCCGCCCGATTCCGGGTCGATCAAGATCGACGGCGAAGAAACCGTCGGCCTCGCCCCTGACGAGCGAGAGCAGCTATTGCGGCGGGTCGGTATGCTATTTCAGCAGTCCGCCCTGTTCGACAGCTTGAGCATTTGGGAGAACGTCGCCTTCCGGCTGATTCAAAGCCACCTGGTGCCACGTACCGAGGCGCGCCGGCTTGCGGTGGAAAAGCTGTCTCAAGTGGGAATGGACCCGGAGGTCGCCGACCTGTTGCCGGCGGAACTTTCGGGCGGCATGCGGAAGCGGGTCGGATTTGCCCGGGCGATTGCCGGCGATCCGGAGATCGTCTTCCTCGACGAGCCCACCGCCGGTCTCGATCCGATCATGAGCAATATCATCAACGAGTTGATCCTGGACGGGGTCCGCCGGCTAGGCGCCACGACGCTGTCGATCACGTCGGACATGTCGGGCGCACGGATGATTTCCGACCGTATCGCCATGCTCCATGACGGCAAGATCATCTGGCAGGGACCAACGGATCAGGTGGATGCCGCCGGCAACCCCTATCTCGATCAGTTCATCCACAGCCGCGCCGAAGGCCCCATCGAGACGGTGATCACCCCCGACCCCGTCTGACAACCGCCAAGTGCTTGCCGCTTCCCGGCTGAAGTGATAGCCAAATCGAATGTCCAGTCCCAGGCCGAGACCCCTCGTCGGAATTTCCACCAGTGTCATAGAGATTACCGGCCGCAGTCACCAGGCCCATTACATCGGCCTGAACTACCCGGAGGCGGCGGCAATGTTCGCCGGCGCGATGCCGGTCCTCCTGCCCTCCCGCCCGCATGACCTCGACGTCAAGGAAACCTGCGCACAGATCGACGGACTGCTGCTCACCGGCGGGCGCGCGAACATCGAGCCTCATCACTACGAGGGGCCGCCGTTTCCCGACGACGAACCCATCGATCCCGATCGGGACAAAATGGTCCTGCCGCTGATCCGCGGCTGCATCGATGCCGGTGTGCCGGTCTTCGGAACCTGCCGCGGCCTGCAGGAGATGAATGTCGCTCTCGGCGGAAGCCTGCACTACCGGATTCATTTGCTGCCCGGCAAGATGGACCACCGGATGCCGCGGGGCGACGACGTCACCACCGAAGACGTCATGGGTCTCAAACACATCGTCAAACTGACGAGCGGCGGCCTGTTTCATTCCCTCGTCGGCAAGGACGAGGTGATGGTCAATTCGCTGCACGGTCAGGGCGTGGACCGGCTTGCGGACGGCTTGGACGTGGAAGCCGTATCGCCGGACGGGGTCATCGAAGGAATTAACCTAGTGGGCGCCAAATCGTTTGCCGCCGGTGTGCAATGGCACGCTGAATGGAAGCCCGGCGAACATGAACTGTCGAAAAAGCTGTTCGAGGCCTTCGGGGACGCGGCACGGGGACGGGCCGCCAAACGGCGCAACGGTGTCGGGTCAATCGACTAGGAAGTCAGTAGGTTGTCTTCCAGCGCGGTCCGCAAATCCCCCTCGATCCGTGACGCCTTCCGCGTCTCCGCATCCACGTACACGGTGATGGTCTCGGCGACGGCGATACATCTGTCTCCCTGAAATACCCCCTGCCCCATCGTATAGGAACTGCCGCCGACCCGCAGGACGACAGTTCCCACATCAACCTCACCCGGGTAGCTCAACTCCGAAACATATTCCACGGTGAACTTCACCACCACGAAGCCGGCGAGAATATCCACCGCCTCGCCGGGCATCTTGGCGTTACGGAAATCGACCCGGCCGTCCTCGAAGAATTGGTTGATGGCGATGTTGTTGACATGGTTGTTGGGGTCGAGATCGTTGTAGCGGATTCGCTCGGTGACCCAAGCCGCATAGCCCTCGCGGGTTCGCAATGCGGGGTTGGGGACCGGTATGGGTGTTGTGTCGCTCATGGAAGCGTTTTACTTGGCCGGGACCGTTTCGGCGAGTACGGATCGCATGGACGCCGCCATGTCCATTTCATCCCGCAGGCGATCATGGGCGTCCGGCGCGTGGCGCTCAAGGCCGCTGTCCAGTGCCGCCGCGATGTCGTTCGGCAGCGTTGCCGGCCGATCCGAGTGGTCGAGATGGCAACTTCTTCGCCGCAGGCTTCGAGCGACGTCTCAAGAAAACGGCGCCCGGCGAGGCAAACGCTGCCGGCTAACCTCTGACCTCGGATTGTTTCCGTGCCGCCTTGACCCGTGAGACGCGGCCCTTGGCGTCCTCCACATCCTTCTTGGTCCGGGTGGGCGGCAGGCGTTTGCCCTTGGGCAAGCCGGTCAGGAACCACTCGGCGAAGGTATCGGGATGGGGGTCGTAGCTCTTGGGCTTCCAGTTCTCGGTGCAGAAGTCCTCATCGCAGAAATATTCGTTGGGGGCGCCGACGGGGCTCTGGACATACCAGAAGTAGCACGACGAGACGATATGCCGGCCGGGTCCGACAGCGGTTTCCCAGCCGTTCTTCTGCATATGCTGGCCGCCGCCGATCATCTCGCTGACGTCGCGCACCGAGAAGGCCAGATGGTTGAGGCCCGGCGCATCGTCGTGAAGGAAAAACACTTGATGGTGTCCGGCGCGGATGGCCGACCGGAGAAACACACCGCGGCCGGTGTAACGGTCGGTGAGGTGGAACCCCAGCCGCTTGCGGTAAAAGATTTCCATCGCCTTCAGGTCAGGAACATTAAAGACGATGTGACCAATTCCCACCGGTTTGGCGCGGTCGTAATAGATCGCGCGCTCGTCAACCCGGTGGACGTTTTCCGGACCGTTCATCGGGATGATCACAGGCTTCACGTTGATCCGCCGGCTGACCCGGAAGCCGAGGCACAATCCAACCGGATCGGTCACATAGAATGTGCCGTCCTTGTCCTCGGTGATTTCGTGGTCCCTTGCGAGATCGGCCTTGAGCGCCTTCAGGTTGTCTCGGGTATCGACGCCCCAGACCAAAATCCGAATTGTGGAGCCCTTCTCGATGGCCGGCGGCAGGTGATTCGCCGTCCGCGGGAAGATCTCGACGCGGGATTTATTGGACGCTTCGTAGATCGAATGCTTCGGCGAACTCTTGATCTTCTTGAGCCCAAAGTCGGTATAGAACTGCTGCGCCTTCTTCATGCTCTCGACGCCGAAGACCACGCGATCGACACCTACAATAGCCATATTTCCTCACCCACGATCGACAAGTGTTGTCCTGAGCGGACATTAGCACCCGCGGGCAGCCGCCCAAATTAGGCCGCCCCTGATGTCCGTCGCCCGGTCAGCTATTGAAGTTCAGCACGGCCGGCGAGATCAAGACGCCGAACGCCTCGCACCAGATGACGACGCTCTTGAAGTCCTTCAGCTTCACCGAGGCGGGGATGGCATAGTTCTGGCTGCCCTTGAAGGCGCGAAGCCCGCCGAGGTCGAAATACTCGGCGTTCTTGACGTCCGCCGAGCGTTTGATGCCGGCCGCCTTCGACAAATAGACATGGTACTTTGGTCCGGGACCGACGTTGAAATCCTTGCCCAGGTGAACCTCGTCGGCAAACACCGTCACTTTGCCGGAGCCGAAATGCACCGGATCGGCGGGATTTGCGTGAATGAATGTGCCGGTTGCGACCACGGCCTTGGTGTCGGCTATGGCTTCGTCGGCAACTATATTCGCCTGGAATATGAACGGGAACACGAAGATGCCGACCGCAAATCCGAATCCGGTGCCGACAACACCGCCCGCAAGGAACCACAAGATAATCTTCTTCATCGCATGCTCTCCATCAGCAACGGCGTGCCTCCGCTCCGCTGATAAATGACTTACGCCAGTCGGTATTCCCCATCCGGTGAAATTTCTCCTGCCGAAACCAGCCGGCCCGTGTCGACCATGTGGATAATGTGGGCGAGAACCGAACGCCGGGCCGCGGGAATAAGCCGCTCATCGAGCCCCCGGTACATGGAAGTAACCATCTCGGGGATTTGATTCAACCCCTGTTCGATGCACTTGGTGATCTGGGTCTCCCGCTGCCGGCGGTGGCCAATCAACGCCCGGACGTATGACCTCGGATTTTCCACGGGATGGCCGTGGGTCGGCCAATAGATGGCTTCATCCCGTTCGGTGAGACGTTGAAGACTCGCCAAATAAGCGCCCATGTCGCCATCCGGCGGGGAGATGACCGTGGTCGACCAGCCCATCACATGGTCCCCGGGAAACAGTGCGTTCTCTTCCCGGAGTGCGTAACACATGTGGTTCGAGGTATGGCCCGGCGTGAAGACGCATTCCAGGCTCCACCCCTCTCCCTCGATGATATCACCGTCACGGACCTCCACATCGGGGATGAAGTCCCGGTCTCCTCCTTCCTCCAGCGTCGGGCTGTCCCCGGTCTGGCCCGAACCGTGGGGGCCATAGGCATAGGTCATGGCGCCAGTTGCCTCCTGCACCGGTCCGGCCGCCGGGGAATGATCGTGGTGCGTATGGGTAACGACGATGTGCGACACGGTCTCGCCGGAGAGCGCCTTCAGCTGGGCGTCAATATGTTCCTCCAGGTCTGGACCGGGATCGATGATCGCCACCTCTCCATGCCCGACGATATAGGTCCCCGTCCCCTTGTAGGTAAACGGGCCGGGATTGCGGGCGACAATGCGCCGGATCAACGGCGAAACCGTCTCGATCACCGCATACTCGGCTTCAAAGTCACGCCGGAATTTGAGCTCGCCGGTCATGTGCGGAGTATACGGTTATTCCCCGGAGTTTCGAAACGGGAGACGCAGGGACGCCCTCACACCAGGCCGGGCATCTTCGAGGTACAGTTCTCCATCGTGCAGGCGGGCAATTGCGCGGACCAGGCTCAGGCCCAAGCCGCTGCCGGTACTGTTGCGGCTGGCTTCGAGCCGGACAAATCTCTGAGTTACCCGCTCGCGATCGTTTTCGGGAATTCCCGGGCCCGAATCGGTCACCGAGATTTCGACCACGTCCCCGGACCGATCGGCACGCATCACGATGGCGCTGCCGGTTTCCGAATACTTGATGGCGTTGTCGATGAGATTGGCCAGTGCTTGGGACAGGAGCTGCCGGTCGGCCGCGAAGTCGATTCTCCCGTGAACCGCCGCCGAGAGGCTGAGGCCTTTCTCCGCCGCCGCCGGCTCATAGAGTTCGGCGAGATCGTCGATCAACGGGCCGAGGTCGATTGTCTCCAGGGAAATCTCCAGTTGCCCCGCCTCGGCCTTGGCGATGTTTAGCAAAGCGTTGAAGGTGGCCAGAAGATCATCGGCTTCGGAGATCGTCGCCTCGAGCGCCTCGCGGAATTGTTCCGCGCTCCCCTCGCCCATGAGCGTGACTTCAAGACGGCTTCTGAGCCGGTTCAAGGGACTGCGAAGATCGTGGGCGATATTGTCGGTAACCTCGCGGAGGCTGTTCACCAGCCGCTCGATCTGGTCGAGCATCTCGTTGAGATTTAGCGCCAGTTGGTCCAACTCGTCGTTGGCGCCGCGGACCGGGATTCGCTGATCCAATTCGCCGGCCATGATTTCCCGGCTGGTCCGGTTGATGACCTCTACGCGGCGCAGCAGGTTGCGGCTCATGAGAATGCCGCCCGCCAAGCCCAGCGCCAAGGTCAACGCCAGCGCCCATGCGAGCGAGGTGCGGATGAACTCGATAACCTCGGACTGGCCGTGGATGTCGCGGCCGACCAGCAGCTGAAATTCACCGGGAACGATCAGGTGCCGCGCGCGGGCCGGATGAGTTTCGACCGTGCCCCCGATGGGCCGCTGATAGGGAAATTCCAGCCATCCGCCCGGCTGAGTTTCCACCTCGGGCCAGGCGTTCAAGTTCCCGGCAATCACGAACCGGTTGCCGTCGGTCAGCAGATAGAGGCTCTGGCGTTGATTGCGGCTGCGCTCCCGAACAACATCGGCGAGCCCCACCAGCCCCGAACGGCGATACTGTTCCGACAGGCCGGTAATCTCCGCGGCGATGGTTTCATCGGTCTGCGACGTGGTGAGCCGGGCGGTCGACCAGTAAATGAAGCCGAGCAGCAACAAAACCGAGGCGCCGAACACCGATAGGTAGATCAGCGACAGCCGGAAGGTCGACGTCTTGAACAGCTTAGGAAGGTTCACGAAGACAATACCCCGCCCCCCGGACCGTATGGAGCAGTTGCCGGCCGAAGTCCTTGTCGATCTTGGCCCGCAACCGGCTGATATGGACATCGATAACGTTGGTCTGGGGATCGAAATGATAGTCCCAGACGTTCTCCAGCAGCATGGTCCGCGTCACTGTCTGGCCGGCATGGCGCATGAGATACTCCAAGAGGCGGAACTCCCGGGGCTGCAGGGTGAGATCCACGCCTGCACGCCTGACCTGGCGGCTCAACAGATCCATTTCCAGATCGGCGACGGACAGTTGGGTTTTCACCTGCTCGGGGTTGCGGCGCCGGACGAGCGCCTCGATCCGCGCCAACAGTTCGGCGAACGCATATGGCTTCACGAGATAATCGTCGCCGCCGGCCTTCAGTCCCTTGACCCGGTCGTCGACGTCGCCGAGGGCGCTCAGGAACAGGATGGGCTCGTCGATGCCTTCGGCGCGCAGCCGACTGACCACGCTCAGGCCGTCCATTTTGGGTAGCATGCGGTCGATCACAAGAACGTCGTAGCCGCCCTCGGCCGCCAGGGCATAGCCCTCCTCGCCGTCGGCGGCATGATCAGCCACATGACCGCTCTCGGACAGGCCCCGCCGCATGTAGTCGGCAGCTTCCAGATCATCCTCAATCACCAAAATACGCATGGCGGCTTTCATTCTCCGAGCTACCCTAAGGTAGTTCAAATATTGGCGGATTTCACCTGGGCTTCAAAGGGGACGGTGCCCGGCCCCAACCGGGCGCCGGACACCGTCTACCCCGTCCCGAGGCCGTATTAGGCTTTGCGGAGGGGCAGCGCGACGAAGCGCTCATTGCCGCGCCGCTCGACAAGCAGCAGCACCGCGGATCGGTCAACGGCGCCGGCCCGTTCAATCGCATCGGCGACATCCCCCGGGGTTTCGACCGCTTGGCCGGCGACCGAGACGATCACGTCGCCCCGGCCGAGGCCTTGGCGCGCCGCGGGACTGCCGGGCTCGATGGCGGTGATCACGACACCTTCCGTATCCCGGTCGTGGTCGTGCCGCCGTCGGAATCGCTGGACCGGCGCAGTCCGACCCTTTCGACCGACAGGTCGCGGTCCCCGACCATCGCGCTCCAGGATTATCTCAACGAGCGCGAAGAGGCTCTCTGGGGCCTTGTCACTAACGGCACCCATCTGCGGTTGCTGCGTGATAATGCCTCGCTGACCCGGCCGGCCCATATCGAGGCCGATCTGGCCCAGATCTTCGCAAACGAGGATGCCGCCTCCTTCGCCGCGCTTTGGCTGCTCATTCACCGTTCCCGGTTCGGTGCGGTCGGAACCCCGGCAACCGATTGCGCCCTCGAGCGCTATCGGGAAACCGGCGCACGCGAGGGCGAAGCGGCGCGGGACCGGCTGGCGGGGCAGGTCGAGGTCGCGCTCCGCGTTCTCGGCTCGGGTTTCCTCGAAGCCAACCCCGACCTCGCCCGGAGGCTACGATCCGGCGAACTGGCGCTGACGCCGTGGTTCAACGAGCTCCTGCGTCTGGTCTACCGGCTCATCTTCCTGATGGTGGCGGAGGACCGAGGGCTTCTCCATCCTGCGAACGCCAGGACGGGCGCGCGAAGACTCTATGCCGAGGGGTACAGCCTCGCGGCGCTCAGGGCGCAATGCGTGCGCGGCGCAACCTGGGATCGCTATCACGACCGCTACGAAGGCATGAAGATCGTCTTTCGCGCGCTCGCGGCCGGGGAGGCGGCGCTCGGACTGCCCGCCCTCGGCGGCCTGTTCGCGCCCGAGCCCGATCCCAAACTGGAGGCGCTTGTCGGCGCCCTCATGCCCCTTCTGAAACAGGGCGCAAATCCCGTCGTCTTTTGCCGGTTCCTCGCAACCGCGGAGCATGTCCGAAACGGCCTGCGGAAGGCGTTCCCGAAGCTGCGCATCGAGGCCGTCACCGGCGTCCTCACGCCGGACGAACGGCGGGACCGCGTCGCCGACATGGCGCCTGTCGAGGACGAGAAAGAGGTCCAGCGCATCCTGGTCGCCACCGATTGTCTCTCGGAGGGCATAAACCTCCAGCAACTCTTCGATACCGTTGTCCACTACGATCTTTCGTGGAACCCGACCAAACACCAGCAGCGCGAGGGGCGCGTCGACCGGTTCGGACAACCCGCCGAACTCGTGCGTTCGATCATGATGTACTCGCCGGACAGCGCGATCGACGGCGCCGTACTCGACGTGATCCTGCGCAAGGCCGAGGAAATCCGGAAGGCGACCGGGGTGACTGTTCCACTGCCCAACGAACGCGGACCGGTTACCGACGCCCTGATGGCTTCCATGATGCTGCGCCGCGGCGACCGGAAGCAGCTGGCGCTCGACCTTCGCCTCGACAGCGGGACGCGCCTGATGGATGCCCGATGGCGCGACGTGTCGGAGAAAGAGAAGCGTTCGCGCACCCGCTTCGCCCAGAACGCCATGAAACCGCGGGAAGTGGCCCCGGAATGGGAAAAGGCCGTGAGCTTCCTGGGCTCCCCCAATGCCGCCCGCGGGTTTGTCGAGCGCACCATGACCGGGTTTGGCATCCCCCTCGAACCTCGCGGGCCGGTAATGGTGGCCCACGTCCATGCGCTCGAACACGGACTTCGCGAACGCCTTGAGCAACAGGGTCTGTCCAAGTCGGTCCGTCTCGCGCCGTCGGAACCCGCCCCTTCGGGCACGGCGCTGCTCACGCGCACCCATCCGCTGACCGCCACGCTCGCGGAGGCGCTGGTCGAGGCATCGCTCGATCCAGGGACCCTGACCGGACTCGGGATCGGCAGGGTCGGCGCTTGGCCGACCGCGGCCGTGGACCGTCTGACCCGGGTGGCGCTGCTCAGAATTCGTTACAAGGCGACGGTTCACGCGCGGCGGGAACGCCTGTTGCTGGCCGAGGAAGCTGCGCTGGTCGCCCTGCAAGACGGCGCGATTGTCGCGTCGGGTGACCGATGGCCCGCACGCAGATTGCCGACATGTCCGCCTGGCCCTCGCTTTCTCTCGAGGGCAATCTGATCGCGCCGGCCATGGTCGCGAGGATCGACCGCCGCAAGGCCCGGGAGCAAGAGGAAGACGACTACGGGGTCCGCAAGGGCCTGACCATCAGGGACGAGGTTTCGCTCGCCTTTCGGGTCGGCCAGGCGCATTTCGACAGGTTCGCGAAGATCGCGGCGCCTTCCGCGGAAGCGGCCCGCCGTTTCGCGCGCGACTTCCTCCAGGAAACCTTCGGATTCGACGATCTCGCCGATGGATCGGGCACGATCTCCTGCATCGCCGGCGGCAGGGTCCCGGTACCTGCGCGGCGTCCGGCCCTTCGGCTTGCTCGTGCAGAACGCGGAAAGAGCGCTGGACAGCGCGCGGGCCTTCCACTGGCCGCTGGAATTCCCGGACATCATGGCCCGCGGCGGTTTCGATGTCGTGCTCGGCAATCCGCCGTGGGAGCGGATCAAGTTGCAGGAGCAGGAGTTCTTCGCTGCCCGTTCGCCGGAAATCGCAGGCGCCCGGAACAAGGCGGCACGAACACGATTGATCAAGGCGCTTGAGGATTTTCCCGAGGGCAGTCCGGAGAGGGGCTTGCACGCCGCCTTCATCGCGGCGAAACGGCAGGCGGAAGGCCGAGCAGCGACAACAGCACGATGACCAGCGTCTCGGTGCCAGTGAGCTCCGGTGTTGGTGTTCCGCCCCGTGGAGGGTCATGCCTTCGCCAGCATCCCTTTCGAGGCTGTGCACGAGCGAAGCCCGTCTGGCGTCCGAGTTCATTGCTTGTCCTCCAGCCAGACGATGGAACCGGGAGTGCTGCACGGGTTTGTAGGCGCGGAATCCTTGAGAAACTGGAAAGATGGGTGACTATGGGCGACAAAGCAGGATGAGATTCACGACGTCAACCGCCTGCGGCCGGTCAGGACGGTGTTAATCGCCGGCGTCGCGTTCGGCGATGCCGGCAAGCTCGACCGGTGGGCGATCGGGGAATCTGGCAATCAGAGAGAGGTTGCCGCCCATTGCTTCCACCGTTCTGCGCAGCGTAGACAGCAGGAGGTCGCTCCGCTTCTCCAGCCGGGAGATGGCGTCCTGGCTGATGCCAAGTTCGCGCGCGACGCTCGCCTGGGTCAGCGCGCGGGCCTTGCGCAACTCGCGCAGCGTCATTTCCTCGGCGATCAGTTCGGCCGCCCGATCCTCGACCCTGCTCCGTCGATCGGGGTCGAGCTCCGCCATCATTTCATCAAGGCTCACAGTCATTGCGTTCCCCTTTCATCGGCGAGGCGGGCAAGGTGCCGGTCGAACCGCTCGTCGGCCTTGCGGATGAGCGCACGGTAAAACCGGCGCCCGCTGCCGCCTGACTTGTCGCCCGCAACTAGAAGCACGGCCTCGCGCACGGGGTCGAAGGCGAAGGCTACCCGCCATTCCCCGTCCGCCGCGCCGAACCGTATCTCCTTCATGTTCGCGTGCCGAGACCCGTTCAGCGTATCCACCTGCGGCCGACCCAGTTGCGGACCGAACTGCTCCAGTAAGCGGCCGACCGTGTAAACCTCATCCTGCACCTTGGCGGGCAGATCGCGAAATTCCGATACGAACTCGTCATGGAAAGCGACCCGCCAACTCATGGCGGCAGGATAGTGTTGCCCGAATATGACGTCAAGGACATGTCCGTGCTCCCCCAGGGGAATCGCTTTTGAAGATTTTGTGACAGATTTGGTATTTGGCTTCAGACTGCCGTGCACATGGTTTGCTGTTCGGGGGTTTGAGATGCAGGAGTTTTCGTCGTTATTCGAAGGGGTTGAGGCTCCTCGTTGCAGCAATGCGACGTGTCATTCGCTTCATGAGATGCTGCTGATCGCGCTGCTTTCTGTGCTGCGCGGACATGGAGCGGTTCGGGCGGGCGAAGGAGCCGTTTTTGCGCCGTTTCATGACGCTGGCGCACGGCATTCCGAGCCACGATGCCTTTTCGGACCCGTTCAACGCCCTCGTTCGCCGAACGGCCAAACGCACCGACTGACCGACGAACCCATCTCATCCGACATCCCGCCGGACACGACCGCATCGGGTCCGGCATCAATGTACCCGAAAACCCGCATCCCCAGCTTCAATCCCTCCCGTGCTCAACGCTTATCAGGGAATCGAGGTGTCCATTGTGAACCGGTCCCAGCCCTCATACTTGATTTGGTTCACGATCTCGCTCGGTAGATTTTCCTTGCCCTGCACCGCTGATGTCGTTCTCAAATGGCCGATGGCGAGGGGTATATCCCGTCAATTGCAGATACCGGCTTTCCTGGTGGGGGCTCCGACCGAACGGGCGAATTGTTCATAATTTCCGCCATCACCCCGCCGATGCGCTCGGCGGGGCGTGCGGGAGCTTTGCACTTTGTGCAGATGCCGGCGGCCTTGCGCCGGGCGACGCGCTCGCGGTCGCCCTGACGGCGAACTAGGGATATCACCGGACACGGCACCGGTGCGGCCTCTCCGGTCAGGGTCTCGCGCGTCGGCGTCTTGATTGCATCGCAGTCGCTGATAGAATGCAGCCGACCGGCAGGCAAAGGACACGGGCATGGCGAGCATCACGATCCGCAATCTAGATGACGACGTGAAGACGCGGCTGCGTGTGCGGGCGGCGGAACACCATCGTTCGATGGAGGAAGAGGCGCGCATCATCCTGCGCGATGCTGTCGGGCGCAGGAAACCCCCTCAGAACCTCGCCAGCGCCATTCGCGCCCGGATCGCGCCTCTCGGCGGCGTGGATCTGGAGTTGCCACCACGCGACCCCGGACGCGAGCCGCCGTCGTTCGACTGAGGCGGCAGCGATGTTCCTGCTAGACACGAACGTAGTGTCTGAACTCCTGCGCTCGTCTCCCGAGCCCGTGGTCGAGACCTGGGTCGGGAACCGCCGTGCGACAGACCTGTATTTCTCCGCAATCGGCGAGGCGGAGCTTCGTTTCGGTGTCGCCATTCTGCCGGCCGGCCGGCGACAGACCGCGCTTGCCTCCGCCATTGAGGCGATCCTGCGAGAGGACTTTGTGGATCGGATACTCCCGTTCGACAGTGGGGCTGCCCGGGAATATGCGGACATTGCGGCCGCACGCCGTTCCGCCGGACGCCCCATCGCCCCGGCGGACTGCCAGATCGCGGCGATCGCGCGATGCCGCGGCATCGCCATCGCTACGCGCAATGTCCGGGACTTCAGGGAGGTCGGCATCGAGGTCGTCGATCCATGGATGGCGGCATGAGCGGAACAACCGAAGCCTTCGCGCGGGTCAAGATCGACGCCCTGCTGAAGGACGCGGGCTGGAACCTGACCGACGGTTCGAGCGTGCTGTTCGAACACGCGCTGCCGGACGGCACGCAGGCCGACTACATGCTGTGCGACCGGCAGGGCCGGCCCATGGCGGCGCTGGAGGCCAAGCGGGCGAGCACAGATCCGATCACGGCTCAGGACCAGGGACGGCACTATGCCGAACAGCTCGGCGTGCCGTTCGTCTTCCTGTCGAACGGCGAGGAAGTGCGGTTCCTGGACCGCGAGACTGACGCCCACGCGCGCCAGATCGCGGGCTTCTACGCACAGGACGACCTCCAACGGCGGATTGCTGCGCGGAAGAACCGCCGCGACCTGTCGACGGTCCCCATCGAGCGGAAGATCGTCGACCGCGACTACCAGATCGAATGCATCAAGGCGCTGTCCGCCGAGGTCTCGCATGGACGGCGCAAGCTGCTGGTCGAAATGGCGACCGGAACCGGCAAGACTCGCACCGCGGCAGCGTTCATCAAGCGCCTGTTCGAGGCGGGCATCGTCACCCGCGTGCTGTTCCTGGTGGACCGCATCGCGCTGGCGCGCCAGGCGGAGGACGCGTTCACCGACCATCTGCGGGACTATCCCTGCCATGTGCTGCGACCCGGCAGGCGGTTCGACCGGGCCAAGCTCATCACGGTCGCTACCTTGCAGACCATGATCGCGGAGTACTCCGATCTGTCGCCGGGTTACTTCGATCTCGTCATCACCGACGAGTGCCATCGCTCGATCTATGGCAAGTACAGTGGCGTGCTGCGGCATTTCGACGGCATCCAGCTCGGCCTGACGGCCACGCCCTGCACGGCCGACACCGATATGCTCCCCGATCCGGAGGACGGGTTTTTCGTGCGCGACACGCTTCGCTTCTTCGAGCTCACGGAGCCCACCTTCCGATACCCGCTGCGCCGGGCCGTCGAGGAAGACCATCTGGTGCCCTACCGAATCTACAAGGCGATGACGGTCAAGACCGCTGCCAAAGACGGTTTCGAGGTCGGACACGGCGAACTCGACTGGAGCGCGATGGACAAGCAAACGCGGGAAGAGTTCGAGGAACTGTTCTCCAAGTCGGATACGATTACCGTGGACCCGAGGGCGCTGGAGCGCAAGTTCACGATTCCCGAACGGAACCGCGCCATGGTGCGGGAGTTCCGCGACGCCCACGAGAAGGGATTCATGGGCCGGGACGGCGTCCGACGCTGGCCGGATTGGGGCAAGACCATCGTGTTCGCG
This sequence comes from Rhodospirillales bacterium, assembly GCA_965213765.1. Classification (GTDB taxonomy): domain Bacteria; phylum Pseudomonadota; class Alphaproteobacteria; order Rhodospirillales; family UBA2165; genus JAJDXO01. The sequence continues at coordinate 534,747 of OZ243926.1, forward strand.
GTGACCAGGCGCCATGCGGAGACGCTGGCGGAGATGTTCGACGCGCACTTCGCGGATTTGAAGCCGCATCCGAACGTGCGGTACGCCGATTTTGTGGTGAGCGATGTCGGCGGCGGTCCCGCGCCGGACACCGACGCCATCATCAAGCGTTTCAAGGACGAGGACTATCCGAAGATACTTGTCAGTGTGAACATGCTCGATACCGGTTTCGATTGCCCCGAGGTCGTCAATCTCGTCATGGCCCGCTTCACACGGAGCACGATCCTTTACCGGCAGATGCGCGGCCGGGGCACACGCAAGGCGGATCACATCGGCAAGACCGGGTTCACAATCTTCGATTTCGTGGGCGTGACCGACTTCCACGGCGACGACGACGGAGATATCGACGGTGGCGCGATCCGCGAAGGCGGTCGTCCGACCACTCCCGGCGACCCCCGCACGGTGCTGACGCTGGATGTGGATGACCATATCGATCCGGCGAGCCGCGACTGGCTGACCCTCGACGAGACAGGCCGCATTGTCCGCACGCCCCAACACGAGGCGCGCGCCGCCGAGGTCGGCATGCGTTTCGAGGCGTGGCGGGGGGAGCACGCCGAATTCGATGCGGAACAGGCGCGCTGGGCAGGTCTGATCGGTAGCCGGGTGCGGGCCGATGCGACAAGCATGGACGCCTTCGGCGGATGGGACTTCGACGAGCATCCCTTCGCCGCGCTTGGGGGCTATGACCAGGCGCGCCGCGTATTCGGCGGCGAGGAGCCGCTCGGCCGGCTGATCGCCGGACTCAACGCCGCGGTATTCGGACAACGGCGGGCAACAGGCCAGGCCGAGGGCGGCCGCGCCGGGGAGGTATGACGGCATGCCCATGACGCCCGAACTCCGGCGCGGCATCGACCGCATCCGCGACTATCTCTTCGGTGGCGGTTATCCCAATCCCGCCCAGAACGCCGAACAGCTCAGCTTCCTGATCTACTTCTACATGTACGAGGCGGCGGACGCGGCGCGGGTGCGCACGGCGAAACGGCCCGGGGCCGAGCCCTATGCGAGCGCATTCGAGGGCGAATGGAATCTGCGCGATCCGCGCAACGCCCGGGAGCCCGGTGCGGCAACGGTGCCGCGCGAGCTGCTGCGCTGGTCGTCCTGGGCGGACGCGCTCAACGGCGAGCGGCTCGTGAACTGGGCGCGCGAGGAAGTCTTTCCGTTCCACGCCGAGCTTTCGGCGAACGGCGTCACCGACTTCATGGACGGCGCCCGGTTGGTGATCGACGAGCCGACCGTGCTGACCCAGGTGGTCAGCCAGTTGAACGACCTGCATCTCGACCGGGTGGACGCAGACACCAAGGGCGATCTGTTCGAGCATGTGCTCCGGCAGATCCGGCAAGCCGGCGAACTCGGCCAGTTCCGAACGCCGCGCCACGTCATCCGCACCCTGATCCGGTTGGTCGATCCCCGGCTCGGCGAGACGATCTACGACCCGGCGGCGGGCACGGCGGGCTTCCTGGTCGGCGCCTGGGACCATATCAGGCTCGCCAACTCTTCGCCGGCCGGGATCGAGGAGATGGACGCGGAAGGCAAGACGATCCAACGCGGTCTCGGCGACGCGCTGAGCCGCGACGCCGTGGAGCGGTTGCGGGAAGCGACGTTCTACGGGGCCGACGTGGACCCGCAGATGGTCCGCCTCGCCACCATGAACCTGACGCTCCGAGGGCTGGACCGGGTGCGTGTCCTGCGCCGGGACGCGCTCACCCGGCCTCTGGACCGGGCGGTCAAGGCGGAGTTCGGGTTCCCGGCGCGGGGTTTCGACGTCATCCTGGCCAATCCGCCGTTCTCGGGCCGACTGGACCGGGACCGCATCGTCGAAGACGTGAAGATCGGCAAGACCGCGCAGACCGAACTTCTGTTCCTGCAATACATACTCAACCATCTGCGGGACGGCGGGCGCTGCGGTGTGGTCGTTCCCGAGGGCGTGCTGTTCGGTTCCACCGGGGCGCACAAGGAACTGCGCCGCAAGCTGGTCGAGAACAACACGGTCGAGGCGGTGCTGTCACTGCCGGGCGGCGTGTTCAACCCGTACTCCGGCGTCAAGACGTCCGTACTGGTCTTCCGCAAGGGTGGTGCGACCGGACGGGTGATGTTCCTGCACGCCGACAACGACGGGTTCAAGCTCGATGCCAACCACGACCAGCCGATCGACGAGGACGATCTTCCCGGCCTGATCGAAGCGTTCCGGGATCGGGAAGCTCGATGGACCACATGGCAGGGACGTGATGCGGACACGGAATGGGCTGACAAGTGGTGGTTCGCCGAGGCGGACGCGATTCGTGCGGCGGACTTCAACCTGAGCGCCAACCGGCACCGGCCGCTGAGCCGGGCCAAAGTCGAGCACCGCGATCCGCTGGAAATCCTGGACGAGCTACGGGGAATCGAGACGGAGATTTTGGCCGAGATCAACGAGCTGGCCGAGGTGGTGCGGGGGGCTGTGCCGGAATGAGTGCGTATCCCGTTTTTCGTCTTGGCGATATCGCCAACGTCGTAGCAGGGGACCCTGCACCCCAGGAACCGAGAGCCTTCGCACCCGCCGGCCCGTTGTTTGTAAGGATGCAGGATGTGGGGCTGCATCACGTCAACCCAGTGTTGGCCGATACTACGGACCGCCTTTCCCTAGACTGGTTGGCAGGGAACCGCCTTCGACTCTTTCCCAAGGACAGCATCCTGATCCCGAAGAGTGGCGCCTCCGTGAACCTGAACCATCGCGCCAAACTCGCTACGGATGCCCATGTGGTGAGCCATCTCGCTGTGGTAATGCCCGACAAGAGCAGGATTGATCCAGATTACTTGTTCTGGTGGTCGGTGCGTTACGACCCGCGCGCACAGGCCCAGGTCACGAGTCTGCCTTCCCTGAAGCTCTCAACACTGAAGGAGGCAAAGGTCCCCCTGCCACCGCTCGACGAACAGCGCTGGATCGTCGGCATTCTGAATCGCGCGGCGAAGATCGAGCGGTTGCGTGCCCGGGCGCGGGCGTTGATGGGGGAATTCATGCCGGCGCTGTTCATCAAAATGTTCGGGGATCCTGTGGAAAATCTCCGCGGCTGGGACGTTGCCTTGCTGGGCGAGGTCATCCAAGGGTTTGAGGTCGGCAAGAATGTGATGGCTGGCAACGGGACGACGCCCTTGAGGATTCTGAAGGTGAGCGCGGTAACGAGTGGCGAGTTCGATCCTTCGATGAGCAAGCCAGCGCCGGACGACTATCCCCCGGTGGGGGCTGTTGTCCTTGCTCTGGTACTGGACACGTCCAGAGACCGCCCCACGCACCTTTTTGGTTCATGCCTGTCAGCATCTTTGGCATGTTACCAATTTACGAGGTTTATCATCGGTTCACTTACGTTCACCTTGCTCCCGGAGCCTAGCCCCCTGCCGCGTGATGCTCGCAGCTTTGCTTGCCCTCGCGGGGTCCGCTTCACCCTTTCGGGTTCGGGGTACATTGTCGGGGTGGCTTCGAACATCGCCGTTGCCAGCAATGCACGCACCCCTAGGCTACCGCCGAAGGAACGGCGGGTCTTGTCGTGAGGTTGTGAGACCTCAAGCAAGACAATCACTCACGCAGCTTCATGTCGCACGTCCAGGAACTGCACCCTGCCGCCGGGAACCAGCAGGATCTCGGTCGAGAACCGGTCGCTGTCCTCACCGTCCTTGCGCCACTTGCGGGTCTGCAGCTTGCCAGAGACGTAGACCAAACGGCCCTTCTTGGCGTGCTTCTCCATCATCTCCACCAGGCCGTCCTGGAAGGTGACGACGTGCAACGGCTGCTCCCGGTGCTCTCGACCTACCTCGGCCACGCCAGGCTGCACCACACCCAGGTCTATCTGTCCATGACGCCGGAGCTGCTGCACCAGGCGGCGCTACGGTTCGAGCGCTACGCAGGAGGGGGCGACAATGAATGACACCGATGCCCTGCTGGGCCCCTGGCTCCAGCGCTTCCTCACCCATCACCTTGTGGTCGAACGGAATCTCTCGCGCAACACCTGCAAGAGCTACAGAACCGGAGCGCGTGTGTCGGAAGCCGCGCAGCTGCGCGTGGGCGACCTGCAGGTCGGGCGCCGCGACGGTGGCCACGCGCTCGTCACCCTGCACGGAAAGGGCGGAAAGATACGCCAGTGCCCATTGCGGCCGAAAATCGAGCGCGTCCTGTTCGAGCTGGTCGACGGTCGTGCCGCGGACGATGCTGTCTTCCTCAACAGGCGCCGACAACCGTTCACCCGGTTCGGCATGTACTGGGTCGTCGAGCGCTACGCAGCGAAGGTTCCGGCGTTGGCGGGGAAGAAGATAACGCCCCACGTGCTGAGGCATACGATCGCCTGCCATATGGTGTTCTCCGGCGTGGACATCAATACCGTGCGTGCGTGGCTCGGGCATTCCTCCATCGATACGACCAATGTCTATGCCGAAATCAATCTCAAGATGAAGGCCGAGGCGATGGCGCTGTGCGATGTTGTGGAACCTGATCCAGGCCGCCACTGGAAGGAGGACAAGGACTTGATGGCGTTCCTGAACTCCTATTGAGCGCACCGGAATATGTTGCGGCGAGTCGGGCTCTTCGGTGGCTGAACCAAGGAACCATCTGTAGCTGATCGAAGGACTCACCGCCGCCGCAACATATGACCCCACGTAGCATAAGCCCCCCAGTACTGGACACCGCCGCGGGTCTTCAGCCCGGTGCAGACGATGATCTCGTTGGGCGCGGGCCGCAGTCCAGCCCGAAAGCGCGGCGGGTCTGCGGGTCCAGCGCCGCCAAGCCGAGGCCCAGCCCATCGCCGGTCTCCGCCTTGGCAACCGGTTCGGCCTCGGGCGAGCTTCCGATACGCACCTCGATGGTACGCTTCCGGCCGTCGCGCCAGACCTTCATCTCGGCCTCATCCCCCGCCTGCAGGGAACCAATGATCCGGGGCAGATCCTTGAGGCGCTCGACGGTCTTGTCATTGACCTCCAGGATCACATCGCCCCGCTTCAGTCCGGCCTCATCCGCCGGGCTGTCATCGGTCACCCGGGACACCAGCGCGCCGGCGGATTCTTCGAGATCGAGGCTGGCCGCCAGTTCTTCGGTGACGGCCTGAATCCGGACGCCGAGCCAGCCCCGCTGGACCCGCCCATCGTCCTTCAAGTCTTCGATGACGGTCTCGGCGAGCGACGAGGGAATGGCAAACCCGATACCCACGTTGCCGCCCGACGGCGAGAAGATGGCGGTATTTACCCCGATCACCTCGCCCCGCATGTTGAAGGCCGGACCACCGGAATTGCCCTGGTTGATCGGCGCATCGATCTGCAGGAAGTCGTCAAACGCTCCCGCGCCGATGTCACGATCGCGGGACGAAATAATTCCGACCGTCGCCGTCTTGCCGACGCCGAACGGATTGCCGATTGTCACGATCCAGTCGCCGACCCGCATTTCGTCGGAAGATCCGAATGAAACCGTCGGCAGATCACGCTTGGCATCGATTTTCAAAAGCGCGAGATCGGTCTTGTCATCCTGTCCGATGAGCTCGGCCGCGTACTTCTTGCCGTCATGCATGACGACCGTGATTTCGTCGGCGTCATCGATGACATGATGGTTGGTGACGATCAGCCCGTCCTTTTCGATGATGAAGCCGGAGCCGAGCCCCTGGGTCCGAGGCCCGCGTGGCCCGCCCCGGAATTGGGGCATTTCGGGCACTCCGAATTGCCGGCTTCCATCTTCGCCGAAGAAACGCCGGAAGAACTCTTCGAATTGGGGCGGCATCCGGCCGGACGAAAGCACCGGACCGGCAGCCCGTTTCTCGACCCGGATGGTGACCACGGCCGGGCTCACCCGCTCCACCACGTCGGCGATATTTACCGTCGCCGGGACGGGAATTGCCTGGACGGATTTCACCGCTTCGGAGGAATTCGCCGCGGATTTCCGGTCCAATTGGTCGGCGAATGCAATCCCGCCGGCGATCGTGCCGGTCGCGAGAGCCGTGATTGCCATCACGGCGAGAAGTTTTGACTTCGGTGTATGTAAGAGTTGTTTTCGCATCTCAATTCTCCTTGAAATCGAAGGAATTTCAGGGCACCGGAAGCGCAAACTCGCTTAATTTCCAATGCCGTTGAGAATTGAGACTAACTATTGCCGTCTAACCGCTACCTGTCTGGCCGATTACTATTTGGTAATTTTTGTCCAATAACAGTCGAAGACGAGGACGATGAGGAAAACCTCAACGCCTGATCCCGTCTTCGCCTAACCCAGCACTTTCTCCACCAACCGCACCCAAAACGATGCCCCGATGGGGAGGATCTCGTCGTTGAACTCGTAGCGCGTATTGTGGAGCGGATATGTTTCCCGGTCCGGGAATCCGGCACCAAGGCGAACAAAGGTGCCCGGCCGCTCATTCAGCATGAACGCGAAATCCTCGGACGCCATCGTCGGCGGATAGGCCTCTTCCAGATTTTCCTCACCGACCAGGTCAACCGCCACCGAACGGGCAATCTCGCTTTCCGGACCGTTATTGACCAACACCGGATAGAGCTGCTCGTACGAGACGTCCGCACTGCCGCCGTGGGCCGACGCGATGCCGCCGGCGATTTGCTCAATCTGCGGTTTGATGGTCTTCTCCGGATCCAGGGCGAAGGACCGGACCGTTCCGCCCAGCACCGCTTGATCGGGGATCACGTTCATTGCGTCACCGGCGTGGAACTGCGTTACCGATACGACGATGGCGTCGATCGGATTGGTGGTCCGGCTCGAGATGGTCTGAAGTCCCGAGACGATTTCGGCACCGATCACCACCGGATCAATCCCCTGGTGGGGGGCCGCGGCGTGGCTGCCGCGCCCTTTGACGACAATCTCAAATTTTGCCGCCGATGCCATTCCCGGCCCCTCGCCGATGCTGATTTTGCCGGCCGGCATGTTGGGCCAGTTATGCATGCCGTAGACGGTGTCGGCGGGAAACTTGTCAAACAGTCCCTCCTCCACCATCACCCGGCCGCCGCCCGCCATCTCCTCGGCCGGTTGAAAGATGAAATGAACGGTGCCGTTGAAATTTTTTGCCTCCGCGAGGTGCTTGGCGGCGCCCAACAGCATGGTCGTGTGCCCATCGTGCCCGCAGGCGTGCATCTTGCCGGGCACCTGGGACTTGTAGGGAAGGTCGGTTTGCTCGGGCATGTCGAGAGCGTCCATGTCGGCGCGAAGGCCTATGGAGGGTCCGTCGCCATTGACCAGCGTACCGACGACGCCGGTCGTCGCCATGCCCCGATCAATCTCGATGCCGAACGCCGAAAGCTTTTCGGCCACCAAATCCGAGGTCCGATGCTCTTCAAACGCGGTTTCCGGATGAGCGTGAATATCCTGCCGCCAGGACGCCATTTCGTCCTTGAGGGCGTCGAGTTCCTTGATGACCGGCATCGTATCTCCCATTCTGGACTATGCCTCGGGAGTTTGGCCAATGCGGGCCGTTTACTCAACCACCGCCCTGGCCTTGACTTGCCGTTTCCATGGGCCAAGTTTCTATTCCTGCGCCGCATACGGGATTCTTATGACCACCAATCTGCCAGCCGACCTTGATGCCGACGAGGTCAACCGGATTGTCGATGCGGCCATCGCCGAAGATGTGGGCAGGGGCGACATCACGTCCCGGGCCGTCATCCCCGGGGAAACGGAGTTCGAGGGCGTCATGGCGGCACGGGAACCCGTCGTCGTCGCCGGGCTGCGGATCGCCGAGATGGTTTTCAAAAAGTTGTCCCCTGAGATTTCATTCGACGCACTCGCCGCCGAGGGCGAAGCGGCTGAAACGGGAACCGCCTTGGCCCGGATTTCCGGTCCTGCGGGTGAGCTTCTCGCCGCGGAACGCACGGCCATAAATTTCGTCCAGCATCTTTCCGGCATTGCAACGCTCACGCGGGTCTACGCCGACGCCATTGCCTCGGAAAACACGGTGCTTCTCGATACCCGCAAGACCATTCCAGGCCTCAGGCAGTTGGAGAAATACGCAACCCGGATCGGCGGGGCGACCAACCACCGCATGCGCCTCGACGATGGCGTGCTGATCAAGGACAACCACGTGGCGGTCGCGGGCGGCATCGGCGAGGCGGTTCGCCGGGCCATCGATGCCGGCCTGAAGCATGTCGAAGTGGAGTGCGACACGTTGGAGCAGGTTGCCGAGGCCGCGGGATCGGGCGCGGAGCGCATCCTGCTGGATAACATGAGCCCGGACGACATGCGCCGGGCCATCGAAATCATCGATAACCGCTGCACCACCGAAGCTTCGGGCAACGTGACACTGGACAACATCAAGGCGGTGGCGGCGTCCGGTGTCGATTACGTATCGGTGGGGCGGCTGACCCACTCGGCACCCTCGGTGAATATCGGGCTCGATTGGACCCCGGCGACCTAGGGTCCGGACCCGATTAAGCCATCATGGGAGTGTTGCGGCGATGAGGACGGCGCGGCACAAGGTCCCTCGCCCCCGTCAGGGGGAGAGGGATCGGTCTTTCTTTTTGCACCCTCTCCCCCTTCTTGAGGGGGAGAGGGATGCGGAGGCTTGGCGAGCCTGCGAGCCATAGCCGTAGCTGGGTGAGGGGGAATTTCCATATCACCCTCACCCTCATTCCCACCCTCACCCCGGCCCTCTCCCTCAGAGAGGGAGAGGGAGTTTCGGTGGGTCCCCTCGTCCCCTTCCCGGGGGAGAGGGAGAGTAGTCCTGTTGCCGCACCGGGTTCCCTCGCCCGCGCCGTCGGCGCCTGAACACCCCGTTTCGTTTTCCGGACAATGGTGCCGGGGAAGGACCGGTTTTACGGCCTTTTCGCCTTCGGGCCGGCGGCAAATCCCTTTCGTGTTCTGGTCTAACACCGAGCCTTCCAAATACCGGACAATCACGGTCGGTTTGCACACTCTTTAGTGGCAGCCGCTGCCGGCGGAACGTTGGCTTCACCAGGGTGGATCAGGATGGCGGAACGGGGAAACGGCTTGACAGCGCCGAAACTGCCCGGCGGTATAATTAGAGAGCCGAGAGCCGAGAGCCGAGAGCCGAGAGCCGAGAGCCGAGAGCCGAGAGCCGAGAGCCGAGAGCCGAGAGCCGAGAGCCGAGAGCCGAGAGCCGAGAGCCGAGAGCCGAGAGCCGAGAGCCGAGAGCCGAGAGCCGAGAGCCGAGAGCCGAGAGCCGAGAGCCGAGAGCCGAGAGCCGAGAGCCGAGAGCCGAGCTGCGTCCGGCGTCAGGGCGATGCTCTGCGACACCACCGCATTTCCGCCCCGCGGACGACGCTCGACGAAGGCGTGATTCCCGCCGTCTGATTTCCCGCCTCCGCCGTCCGGCGGGGGCCGCTTCCCTCACCTTGCCTTCCGCAATCCGCCGCGGGCCGCGCGCCCGGCCGGCGGATCGATGCCGGCTCACGAAGCCGTCCGGTCATGGGGCAAACGATCCCGAAACGATCGCGACACGTCTACCGCGCCGGCGTCCGGCCGCGGGCGCGGGTCTTTGCTTTTTTCCCACCATTCGACGATATGGAGACAATATTATGATGCGTAACCTGATTTCCGGTCTCGCCCTTGCCGCGCTGGCGGCGGCGTTCATGCCGGGCCCGGCGCTCGCCAACATTTCCTGCCCGCCGGGGTCGCCGGCGCCCGGCTGTGAGGCGGCGGAGACGAGCACTGCGCTGACGGCGTCGTTCCACGGGGTGCCGGAGGTGCATAACGGCAAGAAGCTGTTCGCCTTCGAGATACGCTTCAGCGGGGATTTCTCCGGCCTGCGGCTGCGGGAGGTCAAGCAGGCGCTCCAGGTGACGGGCGGCCGGGTGGTCGACGTGAAGCGCACGGTGCGGGGCAAGAACGGCAGCGTGACGGTCAGGGTGCGGCCCTCCTCGTCCGGGGACATGACGGTGACGCTGGCCGCCGGCACCGCCGGGGGCGGCTCGCTGACGGTTCCGGGGCCGGAGTCGCCGCCGCCGGCCCCCGAGCCGGACCCCGTCGCGGAGCAGGTTTCAACGCCGGACCCGCAGCCGGTTTCCGAGCCGGACCCGCAGCCGGTTTCCATGCCGACGCCGACGCCGACGCCGACGCCGCTGACGGCATCGTTCCACGGGTTGCCGATGAAGCACGACGGCAAGCTGCTGAGCTTCGAGATCCGGTTCAGCGAGGATTTCGACGGCCTGAAGCTGACGGCGCTCAAGCAGGCGCTCCAGGTGACGGGCGGCCGGATAGTGGACGTGAGCGGCGCAGCCTGAACTGGCGCTCGCGGGGGCTGGGCCTGGAATACGCGGCGGAGGTCGGCGACGGCTGGAGCGGGTCGGTCCGGCTCGGACTGAAAGCTCAACGGTATGACGAGGCGGACGCGCTGTTCCTGAGGCGGCGCGCGGACCTGAGGCGAAGCGCCGGCATGACGCTGTCGCACCGCGAGGTCTCGTGGGAGGGCTATCAGCCGGTGCTGATGCTCGACTGGTCGCGGACCGATTCGAACATAGAGCTCTACGACCGGAAGCTGCGGTCGGTCCGGCTCGGGCTGCGCAGGCTGTTTTGAGGCCGGGCGTGGATCACCGGGTCGAATAAGGTCAATTCGGACGAATTGACCGATCCGGTGATGACGGCTAGCGGGTCAAATAAGGTCAATTCGGACGAATTGACCGATCCGGTGATGACGGCTAGCGGGTCAAATAAGGTCAATTCGGACGAATTGACCGACCCGGTGATGACGGCTTGCGGGTGAGCGGGGAGAGGAGGCTTGCCATGCGTTCCCTCGCCCCCGCCTCAGGGGGAGAGGGGCTGAGGCATATAATGATTGCGTCATGGCCGGGCCCGGACCCGGCCATCCACGTGTACCGTGCCGCGAGACGTGGATCACCGGGTCAAGCCCACTGGTGTCCGGTTTAACTTTCACGTCCATTGGATTGCCATTTGGTTTGAATTTTCGGGAGGCGGTGTTTTGGGTTTGAGGAGGCGGTCGATGCGCTTTCGATGCATGAGGTTGGCGCGCACGAGACGGGCGAATGCGAGCGGGCTTTTGACGATGGTTTGGGTGTCTTGGGCGAGCCTGAGCAGCAGATAGGCGATCATCGCCCTCCTGGCCTTACGGCGATCTGGATGCGCACGGCGTTTTCGCTGTTGCCGATGAAGTGTCGGATCTTGAGGGTCTGTTTGACCCAGCGGAAGAACAGTTCGATGGCCCATCGCCGCTTGTAGAGATCGGCGATCTCCCGGGCCGGGGCGTCGAGGTCGTTGGAGAGGATGCGCAGCACCTTGCCGGTGTCGGTTTTGATCCGCACCTCTCGGACCGGTTCGGCGAACGGGTTTTTGCGGTTTTTGGCCCGGCGTTTTGGCAGCCGGCCGATGCGGTCGGACAGGATGCCGCTGTCGTCCGGGAGGCCGCGTTCGGCGGTAAGGTCGAGCGGCGTGTTGGACTTGAAACGGGTGACGATGCGGCATCCGGCGGCGCTCAGCTTGGCCCACCAGGCATAATCGTAGTAGCCGAGGTCGAAGACGTAGGTGGCGCCGGCCTCGATGGGCATTGTCTGGGCGGCGGTGATGTCATTGACCCGGGCCTTGGTCACCGCCGAATAAACCGGCCGCTCGGCATCCGCGTCGTAGATCACGTGGACCTTGGCGCCGCACACCTTGGCCGAGAAGCGCGCCCACTCGGACCCGGCGCCGCTCAGGCGGAGCCCGGTGGAATCGATCAGATAGGTGGCCTCGCCGAGCTTGCGGCGCAGGCCCCGGTGGGCACGACCGGCCATCTCGGCGAACAGGCCCGAGAACACCGCCGCCGGACGGCGCGCATTGGCGTCGGCCAGCGTCGAGCGCTGCGCCGGCCGGCTGCCGACGTGGTACAACCGCGCCGAATGGCTCTCCAGGCCGCCGGCGATCTCGCGCAGGCTCGATGCCCCCGAAAGCTGGCCGTATAGAAGTGCGATGAACTGGTCCTTGGTGCTCAGGCGCCGAACCCGCCAATCGGCGCCATGCTCCTTCACAAGCCGGTCGAACGCATCCCAAGGAACATGCTTCAAGATGTCATGAAAAACGCTATTCTGGTGCCGCATGGTGCTGGTCCTAACTTCGTGTCCAAATCGTCGCAAACGCTTGGACACCAGTAGAATCAACACCATGCAACCTGTCCAGATATCTTAACCGGACACCAGTGGGTCCGGGCCCGGTGATGACGACAAGCGGGTCAAATAAGGTCAATTCGGACGAATTGACCGACCCGGTGATGACGGCTTGCGGGTGAGCGGGGAGAGGAGGCTTGCCATGCGTTCCCTCGCCCCCGCCTCAGGATTCTTCTGCGAAAAGGGGATTCTCAATGGGTTTGTGATGTGATTCAGTGTGGTTATCAACTGTTGGAGGCGTCGATGAGCGGCAAGGGTCAGCTGGGGTTTGCGGAAGCGTTTGTTTCTCCGGGTCTTGGGTCGAACCGGAAGCTTGATCGTCTGGATGCGTTGATCGACTGGTCTCCGCTGGAGCGCCTGGCGTCGGCGGTCCGCCCGGGGCGCCGGGGCCGTCCGCCCTATGCGCCGCTGTCGATGTTGAAGGCGCTTTATCTTCAGGTGCTTTACGATCTGTCGGACCCCGGTCTGGAGGAGGCGCTGCTGGACCGTCTGTCGTTCCGGCGCTTCTGCGGCTTTGCGCTTGACGGGGGCACGCCGGACGAGACCACGATCTGCCGCTTTCGCGGGGATGCGGGCGGGGTTCTGGAGGCGGCCTTCGAGGAGATCAACCGCCAGTTGGAGGCCACCGGTCTGATCGTGCGCAAGGGCACGCTGATGGACGCCACGCTGGTGGCCGCGGCCTCGCGCCCGCCGCCCTACAAGGCCGGCGCGGGTGCCGGGCACGCGGGCGAGCCCGGCGCCGACTGGACCCGCAAGAAGGGGCGCGCCTTCTTCGGCTACAAGGCGCATCTCGGCGTCGACCAGGGGTCGGGGCTGATCCGGCGGGTGGTGCTGACCTCGGCCAAGACCTCCGAGAGCGAGGTCGCCGACCGGCTGATCTGCGGCGACGAGGCCGCGGTCTATGGCGACAAGGCCTACGAGCAGGCGGCGAGACGGGCGCGGCTCAAGGCGGCGGGGATCAAGGACCGGATCATGCACCGGCGGCACAAGCACATAGCCGCGCTGCCCCATTGGCAGCAGCGCCGCAACGCTCTGATCGCGCGACGGCGCGCCCCGGTCGAGGCCGTGTTCTCCGCCCTCAAGCGCTTCTACGGGCTGCGACGCGCCAAGAGCCGGTCCCGGGACAGGAACACGGCCCGCCTCTTCGCCGCCGCCGCCGTCTACAACATGCGCCGGGCCTGCCTGCTCGCCGGGCCGTGAGGGCGCGACGCGCCCGGAAACCGCAAAACGCACCGCAATCCGGCCCGCAAACGCCGCGGCAAACCCGCCGCCCGGTACCAAAACAGCCCCAACCCCCGACACAAACCCCTCCTTGCGACTTTCGCAGAAGAATCCTCAGGGGGAGAGAGGGATCGGTCTTTCTTTTTGCACCCTCTCCCTCAGAGAGGGAGAGGGGGTAGCCGCCGTTGCCGCATCGGGTCCCCTCGCCCCCGTCAGGGGGAGAGGGCGCAAAAAGGAGAATCCCCCAATCGGGTACAGGCCCCAGCCGGCTTTATGACATCCCCACGATCTCGCCGTCCGAACCAATTGAGATCCCATTGGCCGCCGGTTCCCGCGGCAGCCCGGGCATGGTCATCATGTCGCCGCAGACCGCGACGATGAATCCGGCCCCGGCACTGAGCCGGATTTCCCTCACCGGGAACGGAAAATTCGTCGGCGCCCCGAGCGCTTTCGGGTCGGTCGAGAAACTGAATTGGGTTTTGGCGATGCACACCGGCACATTGCCCCACCCGGCTGCTTCCAGGTCCCGAATTCGCGTAGCGGCCCCGGTCGAAAGCTCGATGCCGTCAGACCGGTAAACCTTGCGCGCAATGGCGCCGATTTTCTCGGCAATGGGGGCGTCCAGATCGTAGGTAAAGTTGGGCTCGGCCGCTTCCCCGGCGGTCGTCTCAACGACGGCGCGGGCCAGGCTTTCCGCGCCGGCGCCACCGTCCGCGAAGTGGGTGCACTCCTCGAAACGAATATCGTCGGCCGCGCAGAGTTCGGCCAGTTTCGCCACCTCGGCATCTCCATCAGCCGCGAAGCGATTTAGCGCGACGATCACCGGAAGCCCGAAATTCCGCATGTTTTCCGCATGGCGGCTCAGGTTCGCAAACCCCGCGGTGACGGCATCGACGTTTTCATTTTCAATGTCGTCCAATCCCACCCCGCCATGGGACTTGAGGGCGCGGATGGTCGCGACAATCACCGCTGCCGACGGGCGGAGACCGGTAAGCCGGGATTTGATGTCGATAAATTTTTCCGCACCGAGATCTGCGCCGAAACCGGCTTCGGTTACCACAAAATCGGCGAGCTTCAAGCCCGCGCGCGTCGCCGCGACGGACGAGCACCCGTGGGCAATGTTGGCGAAGGGACCGCCATGAACCAGGGCCGGCGTGCCCCCGGCGGTCTGAACCAGATTCGGCCGGATGGCATCCTTCAGCAGGACGGCCATTGCCCCCGCAGCATCGATATCCCCGGCGGTGATCATCTCCCGCTGCCGGGTCCGGCCGACGACAATGCGGGACAGCCGCTGGATGAAATCATCCAATCCTTCGGCAAGGCAAAGGATGGCCATGACCTCGGAAGCCGCGGTGATATCGAAACCGCCTTCCCGGGCAAATCCATTTGAGACCCCGCCGAGTGAGAGGGCGACCTGCCGAAGGGCGCGATCGTTCATGTCGAGGACACGCGGCCAACTGACCCGCCGGGAGTCCAGGCCGGCCCCGTTTTCCCAATAGATGTGATTATCGATCATCGCCGCCAACAGATTGTGCGCTGCCGTTACGGCGTGGAGATCCCCGGTGAAGTGCAGGTTGATGTCGTCCGACGGCTCGATGGTCGACTTGCCGCCGCCGGTCCCGCCGCCCTTCATGCCGAAGACAGGACCCAGGCTGGGTTCACGGAGGCAAACTACTGCCCGTTCACCGATCCTTGAGAGACCATCCGCCAATCCGATGCTCGTGGTCGTCTTTCCTTCGCCATAGCGAGTGGGGGTCATCGCCGTGACGAGGATCAGTTTGCCATCGGTTTGCTCGTCGAGGCGATTTAGGAATTTCGAGGAGAGTTTGGCCTTTTGAGTACCGTAGAACTCAAGGGCGTCCACCGGAATGCCGAGCAGCGCGCCGATCTCACCGATCGGCCGCAAAGACCGTCCTTCGTCTGCCTCGCCGGCCATGCCACGCGCTCCCAGCTCTTAACCCCGTCCCGTTTGCCCGGAATCATATCAGTTCACGGGACGAAGAAAAGAATCTACAACTGAATGCCGCAGCCGGAATGGGCGGCTTCCCAACGCCGTCCTGCCCTCTCATCTTCAACGGCCGGGGTGCCGGAATTGGCCCGATCCGCTTTCAAGCTCCTCCATATGGCGATCTCGACGGTGCTGGGAAATCGGCCGAAGGGGTACTTCATTCCGTACCGCCATGCGGCGGATATGCCGCCGCCGGGCGCGACCGCCTATCCTGCCGTCGAGGAACTGTTCAATGCCGCCGGCGAGCGCCAGCGGAAATTCTTATCGAACATCAAGAAATACATTGAAGCCATTGAAAAAATTGACGAAAACAATCCTCCGGAACCTCGATGGGATCAGGATTGGTTCCCCCGGATGGACGCCGTGGCCGCCTACGTCATGGTGCGTGAATTCCGGCCGCGACGGATCATCGAAGTCGGCTCCGGCCACTCCACCCGATTTATGGCACGGGCGGTCCGGGACGGGGCTCTTTCGACCCGGATAACCGCCGTCGATCCGGGACCACGGGCAATGATTGACGGCTTGGATGTGGAGACGGTCTCTAAACTGGTCCATGAGGTTCCCCCGGAGTTGTTCGGGGAACTTGGAGCCGGGGACATTTTGTTCATCGACTCCAGCCACATCCTGATGCCCGGCACCGACGTCGATTACCTGTTCAACTCCGTTCTGCCCCGCCTGCCGTCCGGTGTTCTGATCCAAATCCACGACATTCTGCTGCCGGACCCCTACCCCGACACCTGGACGTGGCGTGGGTACAACGAGCAATTGGGTGCCGCCGCGCTGCTTCAGGGCGGCGCGTACGAAATTCTGTTTTCCAGCCACTACGCGGTGACGCGGCTGCAAAATTCCTTCGAGGAAACGGTGGCGGCAGGGTTACCCCTCAACAAAGGGGCCCTTGAAACCAGCCTCTGGTTGCGCAGGCTCTGAGGCAGGCACCCGGCTGGCGCGGGTGAGGATGTAAACCGAGACCGGCGCCATGACCAGGAACATCAATGCCGGCGCCACCCAGTCCTGAGCCACAAACAGGGTCACATAGACCAAACTTGCGGTCATGGAACCGATGGCCAAGGCCTTGGCGTAGACCGGGATGACTCTGTGCCGTTCCCAATTGATCAACAACGGGCCAAAACGTGGCCGGCTGTATAGCCAGCCGTAAAATCGCGTCGACGAACGGGCGAAACACCATGCGGCGACAATCAGGAAGATTGTCGTCGGCAATCCGGGAATAAAGGTGCCGACGGCGCCGAGGACGACAAAGAACACGCCCACGCCGATCAACAACGGCCTGAGCGCAGGCCCGACGACGGGAACTGGGCAGTTGTCCCTTGGCAGCGGTGCGCCGGTATTTTTGCCCGGAATTTCGATCACCTCCATAATCCATTATATACGAACGGTCTTGTCGCTTAACAATAACCGTGACCAAAAATACCGAGGTCAGCCGTTTGCGCCCAATTCTTCGCGTTCATGCCATTTCATGCGGGTCTCCCGGATGGTCCGATCGGTCCCGGCCGCTTGTGCGCCCAATTTTTGGGCCCAGGCCCACCAATTGTCCTGCACCTCGAAATTGCCGTAGTCCGGATGCTGGGTGACAAGCAGCCGGTAGACGGCCTCTATGTGGGGAACCGACACCTCCTCTTGGCTGAGGCTCCGCACGGTAATTCCGTCGCTCTGCATCCGGCCGGGATGTTTTCCCATCGTCCACGTATAGTCGTCGAACAAGAGCCAGCCACCGGGGCGCAAGAGTTTGTCCACCAGGAAATAGGCCAGCCCGTCGATGGTCCAATTCTTCGCCCCATCGATGAAACAGAAGTCATAGCACGGCTCGCACACCCCGTTCCCGGAACGCGCCTCGATCTGCTTTTTCAGAAACCAGGTGTATGAGTTCTTTTCCCGGTGAATGGTGACCCGGCTGCCGAGCCCCGTCCTTTCGAGCAGCCTTTCAAGATTTGGGTCCCGGTCGGCGGCGGTCAGCAGGTCGACCGTATCGAGATGTCCGCGGCCTTCCTCCTCCATGGCCGCGGCCAGATAGACCGACGACACGCCATGGGCATGGCCCAGTTCCAGGCACCGCTCGGGGCGATGGTTGACGACGAACTGGTAAAGCTCCCAGCCCTCATCAACACCCAGATACGGAATGCCGTCCAATGCGGCACGGACATCGTCAAATTTCATCGACGAAACCTAGCGGGCCGACCCGCCGCCGTCGAGGCGGCTACTTATAGGGATCGGCCGCGTCGCGCAGTCCGTCGCCCAGGAAATTGAAGGCGAGGACGACGATGATCACCGGCACCATGGGAGTCATCAGCCACGGGAACAACGTCACGGCCTCGATATTCTGGGCTTCGATGAGCAGGACCCCCCAGCTGGTGATCGGCGGACGAAGACCAAGCCCGAGGAAACTGAG
Organism: Rhodospirillales bacterium; assembly: GCA_965213765.1. GTDB lineage: Bacteria > Pseudomonadota > Alphaproteobacteria > Rhodospirillales > UBA2165 > JAJDXO01. Next base: position 552,476 of record OZ243926.1, read on the forward strand.
TGCGGTCTCCGCCAGGATCATCGTCGGGATGGATAGGGTCGCCGAGGCGATCAAGTGACTCATGAAGTTAGGCAATAAGTGACGTCCGATGACCCGCGACGGTTTCGCACCCATGAGTGTGGCGGCTGTCGCAAAATCTTCTTCTCTGAGCGCCAGCAGTTTGGACCGAACCGCGCGCGCCAGCCCCGGCCAGTCGACCAGCGCCAATATGAGCGTGATGCCGAAATAGACCAGAATCGGACTCCAGCGGGCCGGTAACGCCGCGGACAGCGCCATCCATAGGGGCAATTCCGGCAGCGAGCGAAGGATCTCGATCACCCGCTGCACCAAATTGTCGACCCAGCCGCCGAAATAGCCGGCGAGGCCGCCAATGACGATGCCGAGAATAAAACTGAGGGTGATTCCGATCAGCCCAACCGTCAGCGAAATGCGGGCGCCATAAAGAATTCGGGACCACATGTCGTGTCCCAGCCGATCCGTACCCAGAAGGAAGAACGTCCCGTCTTCGGCCGGGCAAACCAGATGGAAATCCGCTTCCACCATACCCCAGAACCGGTAGGGATCACCGGAACAGAAAAATCTAAGCGGCTGAACTTCGTCACGGTTGACGGAATACTCCCGCTGCAAAGTCTCGAGGTTCAGCGTTTGATCCAAGCCATAAACGAAGGGCCCGACAAAATCGCCCTCATGGAAGAAGTGAATGCCCTGCGGCGGGGCATGCAGGAAATCCTCGCTCCGGGCCGACAGTTCGTAAGGAGCCAGAAACTCCGTGATCAGGACACTGAAGTACATGATCGCCAGCACGATGCCCGAAGCGACGGCAAGACGGTGACGTTTCAATCGCCACCACATCATCTTCCACTGTGACGCCAGGAAGTATTTTTCCTGCTCGGCTGTCAGGGCCTCGATTTGCTGCGGGTTGAACGGCTCCGAGGAAACAAAATGCCGATCGCCGTTGCTCATTTTGCCGCCCCCCCGGTCAGGCGGATTCGGGGATCAAGAACGGCGAGCGCCAAGTCGGATAGGAACATGCCAATCACGGTCAACACCGCGACGAACATCAGGACCGCGCCGGACAGGAAGAAGTCCTGGCTCTGGAGCGCGCGGACGAGCGGCGGACCGACCGTCTCCAATCCCATGACAATGGAGACGATTACCGATCCCGACACCACTTGCGGCAGCAGATTGCCGATATCCGCGATGAAAGGATTGAGCGCCATGCGCAACGGATACTTGACCAGCAGCCTGCCCTCGGAGAGGCCCTTGGCCCGGGCGGTCACCACATATTGCTTATAGAGTTCATCGAGAAGGTTCGCGCGCAGCCGCCGGATCATGCCCGCCGTTCCCGCCGTGCCGATGATGATCACCGGCGCCGCCAAGTGTTGGAGGATCGATAGCGCCTTGGCGAAGGACATGGGCTGATCCAGAAACTCCGGCGCCATCAACGTCCCGATGGACGTGCCGAAGAACCGGTTGGCGGCATACATGAGAATGAGAGCCAAAAGGAAGTTGGGTGTGGCCAACCCCAAAAACCCGACGAAGGTCAGGCCGTAATCACCCCAACTGTACTGGTGGGTCGCCGAATAGACCCCAATTGGGAATGCAACGATGTAAATGAACAGCACCGAGAAGAAGTTCACGACGAGGGTCAGAAATATTCGATCGCCCAATACGTCCTGAACCGGCAAGTCCAATTCGAATGAGAAGCCGAGATCACCCTGCAGCAAGCCGCCGACCCAAACCAGATATTGCTGCCACAATGGCCTATCGAGCCCATATTGCTCGCGCAGGAATTGGATCTTCTGCCGATCGACGTTCTCGCCCTGGCTCTCCAGCTCGGCAATGACGGATGAGAGGTAGTCGCCCTCGGGCAGGTTTACGATGATGAACACCAACGCGCTGATGACGGCCAGCGTGACCACCATCACCAGTGTCCTGCGCGCGAGATAGTTCAGCATGTCAGGCCCGCCTCCCAGCTACCCGTCCTGGCGGTATCAGTTGCCGGCGAACCAGAAGGTATCGGGCCGGTACACACCAAAGTGCGCGCCCGGTTCCCAATTGTAGATCGCCTTCTTGGGAACATTCCGCAGACGCGCGTTGACCACGACCGGCTGCGGGACCCGAGAGATGAGACCGATGGTGTAAACCTGATCGGTAAAGTGATCGAGCATCCGATGCCAGATCTTGGCCTTCTCGTCCTTGGACGTTGAGACATTCCACGCCTTGTTCAGTTCCATCAGCTTCCTTGGGCCCTCCATGTCGATCGGCTCACCCGCCTTGCCTTGGGTCTCGATATACTGCCCCCATTTCGGCCATTGCAGGCGTTGCTGGCTGGTCGGGGCCAAGGCGGACGGGCTCGATTCGGCCGTCGGAATGCCGTTCTCCAGGCCGAACCAGACGGCAACCTGTGTCGAGCCGGCGAATACCCGGTTCCGCAGGACCTCCCGCTGAGAGGGCTTGATCAGCATCTTGATGCCAATCTTCGCCCAGGTGTCCTTGACCAGCCGAAGGATATCGGTCTGTTCCAATTCCTCACCGGAGGTCTCGACCGTGATCTCCAACGGGCGTCCATCGGGAAGCCGCCGCACCGGCCCCGCTTTCCTGAGTCCGATTTCGTCGAGCAGCGCGTTGGCCTTCTTGATGTCCAGCTTGGTCCAACGTTCGGCGTATTTCTTCTTATATACCTGGCTCTCCGGCAGAACGCTGTTGCCGGTAGGCGACGCCAAGCCAAAGTAAATCAGCTTGTTGATCTGCCGACGGTCTATCGCGAGCGACAGAGCGCGCCGGAATCGCACGTCCCGGAAGAGCTTCCGCCATTCCGGGTCAGAGTGGTTCATGTTGGGAAAAAGCGCCATATGGGCGCCCTTGGCGGTGGGCCACAGCCTGATGGTGTAGTTGTTCCGCTTTGCCGCCTTCTTGAGGTACGGAAAATTCTTCAACGCAATACCGCGGGCCTGGAGATCCGTATCGCCGGTACCGGCCTTCGGCGGAATTAGCTTCGAACTCGCCACCGTAACGATCACCTCGTCCACATAGGGCAACTGCCGGCCACGTTCATCGACCCGATGGAAGTACGGGTTGCGCTTAAAGATGAACCGCTTTGCCGGCGGCTTGGTGGTTTGAACCCAAGGCTGGAGGCTCGGGAAGTCGGGATTGTCGTTCTTGTAAGGCCGGTCGTAGCGGAAATGCAGCGAGGCCCAGTTGCGCCGCTTGGCGGCCTTGACCATGCCATCGAGCTTCGCGGCGTCCTGATGCCTGGCGTGAAACTGTTTCATGTAGTGAGCAGGCCGGTAGATGAACTCGGGCCGGGCGCCGGCGAGCAGCGGCAGGAACCTGGGGTGCGGCGAGTCCCAGGTATAACGGATTGTTGTTTCGTCGATCACCTCGAATTTCGGCGGCTTTCCGTTGATCAGCATGAATGCCGGCGGTCCGAGCCTGGAGATTTCCGGGTTGGTGGCCATGTCCTCCCACCAGTAGCGGAAATCCTCGGCGGTAAAGGGATGGCCGTCCGACCAACGGTGGCCTTTGCGCAAGTTCAGGGTGAACTGCCGGCCGTCCTTGACATCGACACTCTCGAGAATGTCGGGAACGATATTGAACTTTTCATCGTATCCGACCAGCCGGGCATAGCCGTACACCACCATTTGGCGTACGTCCTTGGCGCGCCCAATCAGAATGTTCAGCTTGCCGCCGTGCTTGCCGGCCTGTTTGGACTTGCCGTCGAACTTCACGACCGACGGCTCGGCCGGCACGCGCTTTGCGACCGGCGGCAATTTACCGGCCTCAACCTCGGCCTTCAGACTCGGGGTCTCGTTAAAAGCGGCCAGGGCCGGGGCCGAAATCAAAAATGCCGATAGCGACGCGCCGGCAGCAAGCGTACGCAGTGATCCTCTCATGATGCTTCCCTTATTTCGGGGGCGTCCCCAGCCATCCTCACAAAATGACCGTCCCCGACATCGACCAATTTTGGTTTCTCGTCGTCGGCGACCGTGAATGGTTCCGGCCAAGCGGCTGGAACCGACGCCTTTCCCTCCATGAGCGCGGATAGATCGAGGCGGCGGTTGAGATCCGGAAACGGCACCGCCGTCAATAGAGCCTTTGTATACGGGTGAACCGGATCGCGGAACAGCGCTTCCCGGCCGGCAAGTTCAACCAGCTGTCCGGCGCACATCACGGCGATGCGGTCGGCAACGTAATCGACCACCGCCAAATTGTGCGAGACGAACAGATAGGTCAGACCAAGCTCATCCTGCAGGTCCTTCATTAAGTTCAGGATCTGGGCCTGAACCGATACATCGAGCGCCGATACCGGCTCGTCGCACAACAAGAGATCGGGCTTCAACGCCATCGAGCGCGCGATGCTGATGCGCTGACGCTGACCGCCCGAAAAACTGTGGGGGTAACGGTTGAGGAACCGGGGATCCAAGCCGACCAAATTCATCAACTCCTTCACCATCTCCACCCGATAGTCGCGATCACCGATATCGTGGATGACCAACGGTTCGCTGATGATGTCGAACACGGTCATTCGCGGATTTAAGGAGCCAAACGGGTCCTGGAAGATGTACTGGTAGACCTTGCGATAGGGGATCATTTCCCTGGGCGACAGCCTGGTGACGTCGACCGTCTTCCCGTCGTCCCGAAGCAAGACCTCTCCGTTGTCAGGTCGAAGAGCCCCCATAATGATTTTGCTGAGCGTTGTCTTGCCGCAGCCACTCTCCCCGACCAGCCCCAAGGTTTCGCCGCGGGCGATGTCGAAGCTCACGTCTTCGACCGCCTTGATGGTCGATTGGCCGCCGCCGAACAGGCCTTCCTTGCGGATGGTGAACGACTTGGAGATGCCGTTGACGGAAAGCATGGGCCGGGAATCGTCGGCGTCGGCGCCGTTGTTTTCCTTGGGCGCCAGCAGATGGCCGGTCGTGTGCTCTATTTCGCGGATCGGCACCAGCCGCTCGCCAGGTTTCATATCGAAGTGCGGAACCGCGCGGAACAGCGACTTGAGATAGGGATGCTCCGGAGTCTCGAATATCAGCCGGCTCGATCCGGACTCCATGACCCTGCCGCCATACATGACGACGACATGATCGGCAACGTTGGCGACCACGCCCAGATCGTGGGTGATGATCAACACCGACATCTTCAAATGAGATTGAAGATCGTCCATCAGCTTCAGAATTTGCGCCTGGATCGTCACATCGAGGGCGGTCGTCGGTTCATCGGCAATCAGCAAAGCCGGGTTGCAGACAAGCGCCATGGCGATCATGGCCCGCTGCCGAAGCCCGCCGGAAAGTTCGAACGGGTAGGTCTTGACCGCCTTTTCGGGATTGGGAAAGCCGACCAGCCGGAGCATTTCGACCACCGCCCGGATGGCATCGTTCTTGGTGGAGTCGCAGTGCAGCATATTGGCTTCGCTGATCTGGTCGCCGATAGTGTGGAGCGGCGACAGCGACGTCATGGGCTCCTGGAAGATCATTGAGATGCGGCCGCCGCGAATCGACCGCATGGCGCGTCCGCGCGCCGGCAACGCGGCAATATCGGTGACACCCGAACGCCGTTCCTGCTGATCCCCGCGTCCCGAAAGCCGGGCCGGATCGTTGAAGAGGATTTGACCGCCGGTGATCCGCGCAACCTTCGGCAGGATACCCATCACCGCCTGGGCGATGGTGGATTTGCCGGATCCCGACTCGCCGACGATGGCAACGGTTTCCGCAGGCCCCACGGCAAATGAGACGCCGTCGACGGCCCTCACGACCCCGGACGGGACCCGGAACTCAACTTTCAGGTCATTGACCGTCAGGATGTCTTGATCGAACAGCTCGGCCATCTCAGTACTCAATTCCCATGGCACTGAAGTTCTTTACCGTCGACGGCTGCAGCGCCAGACCATTTCGCCGGGCCGCATCGATGGCATTTCGCGCGACCCGATCGAAACCTTCGAGGGTCGATTCAAGCCTCAATGTTTGCCCGTCCCCCCGAAGCCTCAGTTGCATCCACCCTTGTCCCCGGCCGCGAAATGTCGAGTAGTAGGACAGCGTAACCTCACTCAACATCTCCCAGCGTAAAATTTGCTTGATGAAGCCGCTGACGGCAATGCCTTCGTCGCTCACCCAAACCCTGGTTATCTGGCGCACGAAGGTGCGGACCGCGAACAAGACAAACATCAAAGCCAGCGCGACCAGCAGCCACACGCCACCCTTGAGCGGAGTCCCGAAGGCCAGCGGCAGCATGCAGAGAGCCGCCCCGATCGCCGAGCGAAGATAATCCGCGCCTATCTTCGACAGAGGATATCCGAGAGGGTCGTTCAACATAGGGTCCTTCTCAATCCTTCTCCGGCGACAACTTCATGACCCCGGACGATCGCTATCGTCCCCGGTTTGCTCCGCGGCCGCCGCCCCGGTTTCCGCAGGATTATCGGACGGAACAAGAACCTGCCCCTCTCCCGACCGAAAAGCTTCCAGTTGAGTATCGGCGTCCCGATCATCGAGTACGAGGAACTTGATTTCTCCCGCATCACCCAGCTTCACCGTGCGGCCATCCACTTCGACAGGCCGGGCAATGTAATCCGCAATTCGTTGGGCAATCGCCAGGGGTTCGGTATCGGCGTCCATGGTGCTGAGGATGATTCCAAACTCAACCTCCGAGAGACGGGCCCGAGTATCGGTTTCCCGGGTACAAACCGTCAGACGCTCGGCAATCTCCTTGAACAAACTGTCACGGGCGGCTGCCGGCAATCCGCCATCGGCGCCGTCAATATTGTCGAGGGTCCAGATCAGGATAGCGGCCCGCTCGCCGAAGCGGCGGAACCGGGCCATCGAATGGCGGAGGCGATCCCGGAAGATACGGGCATCCGCAAGGTTGGTGACAGGGTCCCGTACGGTGGAGGCGGCACTTAGGTCGCGTGTGGTCCTCTCCAGCCGTTCCGCAATTGAGCGCGTAATCCGGGCCGACATCTCCGCATCCTCGGCGATCAGCTTGATGAACACGTCTTTGGAAATGCTGAGCACGGTCAGCGGCTCGTTGGCCCTGACGGTGGCGGTCCGCGGCGCCTCGCACAGCAACGCCAATTCACCAAACGGATCATTGCGACCCAGGGTCGCGATATTGGTCGGCCCGTCGGCGGTTTCCAGAATAATGTCCGCAGTCCCGTTGATTATGATGTACGCGGTCTCGCCGACGTCACCCTGACGGATAACCACCTCGCCCGGATCGTAGATATGACGGTCCGAGGCAAAGGTCAGCAGCTTGAGCCGGGAGCGGTCCGTGCCCTCGAAAAGCGGGATCGACGACAAGACGTCAATTTCGTCCCCAAATCCACCGGCCCCTTCCTCTCGTTCACCGGCCTCCTCGACGAGCACCGGCTGGGCGCCGAGGCCCTGATCCACCACCTTGCCGCTTGCCATCGACACGACTTGCTCAAAGTCGGAACTGCCTGGCGATTGGCCGTCCACGTAGATCAGCGAGCGGCCATCCTGGGAGCGGCGAACACCGTCGAGAAGCAAGGACTGATTGTCCGGGTCGAGGGCGCTGAGTGCTTCGTTGACAACGAGGATGTCCGGCTTCCGGATAATCCCACGCGCGATACCGAGCTTCTGCCGCTGTCCGCTGGAAAGCCGCGCGCCACCGATCCCGACATTGTAATCGAGGCCAAGGTCGACAATGTGCTGGCGGAGGCCGGCTTCATCCACCACCTCGGAGACCAGATTACCGACCTTTTCCGCACTGCCGGCGCGCTCGCTGGCGAGCTTGCCAAAAAGGATATTGTCCTGAACCGGGCTCGCCGCGTTGTAGGCCTCGACATCAAAGAACTCCACCGAGGCACTCATCTCCCCGGGCAGACCTGCGTGGAATGCCTTCCGGGCCTCCAAAATGCGCTGCTGGATCGGTTGGTCGATGAGACCCAAATGGTGGCGGGCGGGAATGAGCCGGAACGGCAGGACCCGAAGGCGGGCCATGTCTTCATCGCCGATGGACTCGAGACCATTTTGCGCGACCCGCGCCAGTATGGTCTGAAACTCCGGCAGATCGTCGGAACCGATGAAGCTGAAGCGTTCAAAAAATTCGTGATCCGGCGGCAGCCCCTGGAATAGGTCGACCATGATTTCGGCCAACTGCCGGCCTTTTTCGAGAAAATCGTCGCTGAGGCCAACCGTCTCCAGAACACCAAGCACGTAGGCGTTTTCACCCAGCCGGTCGATGGCGAATTCCCCGCCCACCGGCGTACCGAACAGGATGTTCTCCGCCACGGAAGCATTGGTATTGTAATTTTCCGAATCGAAGCTTTCAACGAACTGCGAGACCTCGGGTTCCTCCAGCCGCCGGCGCATCTTCTTTCGGGCATCCAGAACCGCGGCGGCAAGCTCCGGCTTCTCCTGCGGGTCAACGGTCTGGCGCAAACCTATCTGATAGATATCGGTCGAGAGGCCGGCCACCCGCAGAACCTCATTGATCCGCGCCGGTAGATTGTCGGAGCCTCCGACGGCCGCCATATCGACCCAATCGGCCAGCCGGTCATATTCGAGGTTGCCGGAACTCTTCGCTTCTCGAATTTCCCACTCGCGCTGCTTGGCGTCCTCGCCTTCCATCGGCCGCTCGGCCTGGGGCCGATGCTTCAGACCGTAGAGTAAGTTGTCCCGGATGGTTCCCGCGAACATGTAGGCGTTTTGACCCACATACGAAATCTTTCTGCCAACGACGGTTTCCGGAAGCTCGATGAGATTATGGCCGCCGATACTAAGCCGGCCGCTGTCCGGCGTGAGCAGCCGGGCGAGCACCTGCGAAAATTCGTTCTTGCCGCTGCCGCCGGGCCCGACCAGCGCCACATGCCGGGGAAGATCGATCGATAAGGAGGCGCCGTCCACAACCCGCAGACCGTCATCCTCGGAAAGGCTGACGTTCGAGGCGACCAGCTTGCCGGAAAACTCGGGCAAACTCTCGGGCTCTTCCGTCTGGGTCTCCTCTTCGAGCATTCCCGCCGGCTGAAACTTATCGGCGATCTGCGCGAACTTGATCCGGGCGTCTTCCATGCGCTGGTAGTAGGTCAGCAGCATTTTCCACGGCGCCGACACATCCTTATAGGCGCTGAGCACGGCGACCAGCGCCCCCAATGTGAGATCGCCGCGGATCACCAACCAGCCGCCGATCGAGTAGAAGAAGAACGGCGTCAACAACGCGAGGGTGTTATTGATGAACTTGATCAGAAACTTGAGGACGTAAATCCGGAACCGGACCCGATAGATGATCCCGAGACGGCGGGAAAAGTCGGCCAGTTCGAACTGCGAGGTATCGTTGGCATGAATTTCGGACGCCCCGCCGACCGCTTCGCCGATCCGCTCCGAGAGTTCCCGAACCGCCTGCACCCGCTGTTTACCGAGGGCGTTGACCTTCCGCTGGAGTATGGGGATCAGATATGCCTGCGGCGGATATAAGATGATCGCCGCGAGACCCAGCTTCCAATCCTGCACAAACATGAACGCCATCAGGGTCGCCAGTAATCCGCCCTGATAAATTACCAGCGCAAATGCATCGGCGAAAAATCCGCCCAAGGGCTCGGTCTCCTGGGAGACGATGGAGACCACTTCGCCCTGCGAGGTCTTCCGGAACTGGGGCAGCGGGAAGCGCATGACCCGTGAAACCAGCTCGAAGCGAAGGCGGCGAAGCATCCGCTCACCGACAATGCCGCGGTAGACATTGTTGACGTATTTGAAACCGCCATTGACCAGGACCAGGAGCAAAAACACCCCCGACAGGAACATCAGAAACGCAATCTGATCGAACTCGAACCCAAGGATTTCCCGCGGGAAATCCTCGCCGCCGATGGCGTCATTGACGACCTGCTTGGGAATTTCGAGCGAGTAGAAATAGAACGGCATCGCCGCCACGCTCAATATGAGCAGGAACAGCTGCTGCATCTTGCTGTGACGCCAGATGTAGGAAAAGAGCCCCTTCTCCAACTGGTCTACCTCTCCTCGGCCCGTCCCATTGCCCGGCTCACCGCGGCCGCATCTCCGCCTTGGGCAATAGCGTAGCGAATACCCCGCCACGTTCCAATGACTTAGAGCGGTTTCCGGCCAACTGGTGAGCGCCATCAAATCGATTCAATTTGGCCGGAAACTGCTTTAGGCGCCGATATTGTCATTGTGACTGCCGGCCTCGGCGGTCAGAATCAGATGCTCGACCAGCCGCGCGGTTTCATCCGCGCCGCCGGTATCGATACTATCCGGACCCGGCGGGTCCAATCTCTCCGCCCGCTCGATGGCGGCGGCCAGTTTTTCGACGGTGAGTTCTTCCTCCGGCACCTGCTGGATTAACCCCCGCTCCTCCAGGAGGCGCGCCCGCAGGGTTTGCTCGGTCTCGTGACCGCCGGCGTAGGGCACGGCGATTCCCCGCGCGCCGCAGGCCAACACTTCCATAATGGTGTTGTAGCCGCCCTGGCTGATCGACAACCGGCAATTCTTCAGCAGCGTGACAAAATCCTCACGGGCGCGCTCAACCACCACACCATCGGGTGCCGTCCCGGCAATATCCTCGAAGATGTCCTCGGGCAGGCTGTGCCCGGCCAGCAATCGCCAGGGAACGTCCGAATAGGATGTATGCGGCCGCGCCTCGACGGCGGTCCTCAGAAGCAGCTCGCCAACAGCGCCGCTGCCCGACGAGACGATGACCTCTCCCGTCCCCTGCCCGCCCTTTGCATGCTCTATCTTCCGGTGCTCGACCACGTAGCCGGTGTAGCGCAGGAGATCCGCAATCTCACCGGCCATCGGAAACGTTCGATCGAATGGGATCAGAGCCGGGTCGCCATGGACGAGGACCGCATCGAACAACCGTTTCGCCGTATCGACCATCTCCCGATCCCGCTCGGGCCGGTTCTTTTCGACTAGAATGTCGCGGACCGAAGAGACAATCCTGGGACGCGGCGACATCTCCCGCGCCGTCTCGATCAGCGGCGTCAATTCGAAGCGCAATTGGCGCCTGCCGAAGGGATAAAGCTCCAATATCAGGACATCGGGCCGGATTTCATTAAGCAGGTTGATCAGCATATCCCGGCGTTCGGTCCGGATTTCGTTACCGACTTCCCGGCCGTCGGCATCGACGATGGAACCGAAAGTCCGGTCCGACGCTTTCACCGGCGGCAACTGAACGAACAGCATGCCGCTGTCATCCAGGACCGGGACATGCTCACCCCCGGAGACGAGCGTCACCTCGATCCCCCGGGCGGACATCGCGCGAGCCAGGGTAGCCGCCCGTTTCACATGGCCAATGCCCAGAAGATGCTGGACGTGGAAAAGGACCGAGGGCACGTTCCTCAAGGCTCCAAGCTGACATTGAGACGTTCGATCACCGGGCGGCCTCCGGCCTTAAGCCGAAAATAGTGAACACAGTTGTCCCGGAGCTTGGTTTCGGGTTTGTCCACCATGTCCCAGCCGGTCGCCAAGGCGTAAACGGCGCGCACGACACCGCGGTGGCAAACCGCGACCGTTGGCCGGCCGGCCTCCGAGCGCTCGGCCAAAAAGGGTTTCACCCGGTCTTGGACCTCTCTCGGACTTTCACCGCCGGGCCCGCGGAAATCCAATCCCTTTGCCTCCCAGGCCATCATCAGATCGCCTAGTTCGGCCCGCAAATCTCCAAGAGTACGTCCTTCCCATTCCCCCCAGCTCATCTCCGAAAGACGTGGATCGATCTCCGGCGGCCTGCCGATGAGAATTTGGGCGGTCTCCATGGCCCGGCTGAGCGGGCTGGCGATCCAGTCATGACCGCTAAGGTCCTCCGGAACCCGCCAGCCGGCAACTTCCCGCTTCCCCTCCCGGCCCAGTCCGATGTCGCTGTGGCCCTGGATAAGCCCCTGCCTGTTCCAGTCCGTATTGCCGTGTCGGATCATAGCGAGAATCGTCATGGGACAAGCGCCTCCAGAATAGGCCGCATGGTGGCCGAGGCAGCTTCAAGACTATGTTCCCGTTCGGCCACCTCGGCCGCCCGTCCGCCCATGTCCCTGAGGCGGTCTTCATCCCCGAGCATCGACATGACGGCTTCGGCAAACGCGGCCGCATCACCCACCGGCACCAGGAGTCCCGTCTCGCCGTGACGGACAATATCACCTACCCCGCCGGTATCGCCGGCGACGACCGGCAGCCCGGCCGCCTGGGCCTCCAGAAGAGCCATTCCGTAGGCTTCGTTGATGGCGGGCCAGACATATAGATCGGCCGCCGAATACAGCACCGCGAGCCCGTCGGCGCCAAGCTGGCCGGTAAACACGGCCCGATCCGACGGAAAAAGTCTTTCGACCTCCGATCGCACTTCGCCGTCGCCGGCAACAACCAATTGCCAGGACGCGCCCGAAACCTGATCGAGGGCCGCGGCAAGGGTTTCATAGGAGCGCAGTTTGGCGTCGTCGCGCATCATCGCCACGGTCAACAACCAGGGAATCTCCGGATCCAAACCATAGCGGGCCGACAATGCCCACCTTGCCTGCCCGCGTCCGGCGCGGCCGGGACCGGCTTCTCCGGCGAGGAAGGGTTTGAGCTGGACCATCCCGGCGCCATCGGAAGCCAACGGCGCCACGCAGTTGGCGTCGAGGGAATTCATACCGAAGATGACCTTGGCCTGGCGAATTGCCGCCTCAGCGGCCTTGTGCCCCACATCCCAGGGACCCTCCGCCCGTTTCGGTGCGAAGGACGCCTCGGCCACCACATAGGGAATTCCCATTCTTTCGCTCACCGCGGGACCGAGCCAGTCGGGTGCCTTGTGATAGAGGTGGTAGGTAAACCAGAGGTCCGGTCGTTGTCCCGACCGGCGCCGGTACCGGCGGACCAGCAGCTCCGCCGCCCGCTTGCTCAATTCCGCGAGGCGTTCCTGCCGGCGGGCATCGGGAAACTTCTGCCAGGTTCGCATCCGGCAACATATGTCGACGTCGTGGCCGGCGCTTTCCAGCGCTGAAATCAACGCCCTGCCGACAATTTGATCCCCCGACGGTATTGGGTGATCGGGAGATTTCATCGGCGCATAGAAGGCGATCCTCATGCGACCCGCGAGACCGAAGGGTGAGCCTGCAGACCAAATTTTTCGATGACCGAACCAACGCAATCGGGGAAGGCAAAGTTGCTCCGGACTCGCGCCAATCCCGCGGCGCCGATCGTAACCCGGCGGTCAACGTCACGGATCAGCAACTCCAAGTGGGCTGCGATGACCGCCGTGTCTCCCGGCTCGGCAAGCAATCCCGTTTTGCCGTCAAGGATCAGCTCGGGTATCGCGGACACATTGGTTGCGACCACAGGCAGGCCTTGGCTCTGCGCTTCCATCAGGACGTTCGGCAATCCGTCCCGATCCCCGTTGGGCGCGACCACGCAGGTGAGCGCGAAGATATCCGACGACCGATAAGCCTCGGCGACCGCTTCCTGCGGCTGGGCGCCACGCCAGTCGATTCGATCCCCGATCCCCAGCCCCGCGGCCAGCCGCCGAAGCCGCTTCTTTTCGGGGCCGCCGCCGATGTGCTCAAACCGCCAAGCCGGTTCCCTTGGCAGCTTCGCCAAGGCCGTGATGAGATCCGCATACCCCTTCTTGGGTACCAACCGGCCGACGGACAATATTCGGATGGGTGATTGCGGACTTCGTGTATGACGAGAATTTTCCTTCCCCGCTCCGGCTGGAAACCGGTCGAGATTAACGCCGTGATAGGCCAGCGACACCCGATCCGGATCAGGGGCAAGCGGCGACAGGTATTCCTGATTTGTCTTGGTGCAGGTCAGCACCCAGTCGGCGCTGGCGAGCTTTTCCCGTAATTCCCATTCGGGGGTGGTCCAGATATCGACGGCGTGAGCCGAAGCGGACCATGGAATATTTCGGAGGATCGACGCGTACCGGGCCACGGATGATGGCGTGTGAAGGAAGTGGGCGTACAGGCGATCGACCCCGGGCCCCAATTCGACGGCCAGCACCAGCGCCTGCCCCCAGCGCCGAATCCGGTTCGGCGTAAGATCGCGCGCGAGATCCCTGCGCCAGGCTAGGCGCGCTTCGGCATAGGTCTCGAGTTTACGGACACGCCACCAGGATCTCAGTACGCGGATCGGCTCACGCCACAGATATTCGGGCAGGTAATTGATTGGAGCGTCGATCTGTCCGTGAACCGGATGGGCGGCACTGTCCGTCGGGTGACGCAGTGAGACGATACCGAGGTCAAGGCCTGCCCGCTGCAGCGCTAGAATTTCCTGCGCAATGAATGTCTCGGAAAGCCTCGGGTAGCCCTTTAGGACGATGGCCGTGGTCATCAGGCCCTTTCTTCGACGACCTTGATGTCCGGACGCCGATCCTCGTCGAGCCACGTATCGGTCAGACGGCAAATATTCTCAAGACCATCGAGCAATCCGGGAACGACCACTTCGGACGGCCGCTTCTGTTGGGTCAGTTGCCTGAGCGCCGTCGCCATGGATTTTGCGTCTCGGATACCGTCATCCTCCAACATGGAAAGCAGGCCGGTTTCCTGCGCCCGCGCCGCCCGAATATACTGCTCCATCCGCGGCCGCGTTCGCGGCACGATCAGGGCGGGCTTATCGAACGAGAGGATTTCACAGAAGGTATTGTATCCTCCCATGCCCACGACGCCGACCGCTGCTTTGACGAAGTGTTCAAGGCGGGCATCAAAAGTGATGGCCTCGACCGTGTCCAGCCTCCCAATGCGCTCAAGAAACGCCTCCTGAATTTCCGGCTGCATGAACGGTCCGAAAACGATCAGCGACGGGTGCGGAATGTCGGGGTCGGTCTCATAGGCGCGGATCACCCAGTCGACCAGTGCGTCGCCGTCGCCGCCACCCCCGGCCGTCACCAGAATATAGGGTTCTTGAATATCAGGTGTCGGTGAGACCGAGGCGGCATTCGGTACGCCGTAGCGCAGGTATCCCGTGAAGACCATCTTGCGGCGAACCTGATCGGGAATGTCCAGCCCGGACAACGGGTCGTAGATTTGGGGCAGACCATAAATCCAAATCTGGTCATAAAGATCCATGAGCGCCGGCATGACGTTCTTGCGTTCCCATTCGGGTCCGAGAAGCGCCGGCTCATCCATCACGTCCCGCAGACCAAGCGCCAACGCCGTCCCCCGTTCCTTAAGCACTTGGAGCGTCTCGCTCACCTCACCACGAAGTCCGAGGGGTTCCTTGTCGACAATAAACAGATCCGGATCGAAGGCCTCCGCCGTATGGCGAATTACGGAGCCGCGCAGATTCATGGTTTGCTCGATATCCAGATGCAGATTGAGTGCGGTGTACTCGCCGTTGCGTAACTTGATAACCCCGGGCACGCGCACGAAGTCGACCCGCGCACGGAAATCGAAACTGCCGATGATCGGCGAGCCGGACAGAATCAGAACCGATAGTCCACTGGACGAGCCGACCAGGGCATGGGCGATCGCCCGGCACCGGCGAAGGTGTCCCAGTCCAAAACTGTCATGGCTGTAGATTAGTACGCGCGCGTGGTCGCGTCCGCTCTTCATCCCTGGTCGAGACCTTTCTGATGGCCGCAGTTTCAGTGCGGGTACTATGCCACGCCGAATTGCACCTGCAAATGACAAACTCCTTACGAAACAGAGAGTTATGCGTCGCCGGCAGACGGGTCATAAACAGGGCCGGAGACCGAGGTCCTCTCGGTTTCCGGGCCGCCGCGGTGAAATACGAACGCTCCGGCGGGGTCCAGCCTCGCCGTCACCTTGGCTGAACCGTCGGCCACGAATATGCCGGGAACCCGGCAAAGATAGGTGGCGCCCGCCTCATCGCCCGCAAGCTTGAACCGGACCCGGGTGTCCCGGCCCATAGGCCGCGCGGAGACGATTTCGACGGGACAGACCTGTTCGTCGGCCGTCGACAGAGTGACGCCGTTCGACCGGAATACGACGTCGACCTCGCACCCCTCGCCGCGGTCGCGAGCCGCCACCGTACCGAACGGCGTATCGACCACACCGTTGCGCACGACGCCCGGTATCAAATTGGTACGGCCGAAGAAGGTCGCAACAAACCGGTTCGCCGGGTTGGCATAGACCTCGGCCGGCACGCCCACCTGATGGATGATGCCGCCCGGCCCCATGACCATCATGCGGTCCGACATGAACATCGCTTCTTCCGGATGGTGAGTAACCATCAGGACCGCCGTACCCGCCTGACTGAGCACCCGCAGCGTCTCCTCGCGGACCTGAATGCGCAGCGTCTCGTCCAGACCGGAAAACGGCTCGTCCAGCAAGACCACCTCGGGCTTGGGCGCCAGCACCCGCGCCAACGCCGCCCGCTGCTGTTGGCCGCCGGAAAGCATGTGCGGATAGGAATCCGCGTAGGACTGCATGTTGACCTGGACAAGCACCTCCTGGACGCGCGCCGTGCGCCGGCCGGCCGGAAGGCCGGAGAGTCCGAAAGCCACATTCTCGGCGATGGTCAGATGAGGAAACAGGGCATAGTCCTGAAACATCAGTCCGATGCGGCGGGATTCCGGCGGCACGTGCCAACCGGGTTCCCCGACGGTTTGGCCGTGAAGTTTGATGGCGCCGGTTTGGACACGGTCCAGCCCGGCCGCCAGTCGAAGCAGCGTCGTCTTGCCGCACCCCGACGGCCCGAGCAGACAGACGATTTCCCTCGGCTCCACGGTGCAGGACACGTCGTCCAGGACACGCGTCCTGCCGAATGCGTGCGATAAGCCGGAAATCTCCAGGGCCGACGTCATGTCCGTGCCTCGGCCTTGGTGTCGGTTTGAACGGTGTTTCTCATGGCGCGGCTGAGAATAATCACCGGGAGGATACCTGCAAGGACGATTGCCAGAGCCGACGGCGAAGCTTCGGCGAATTGCTCGGAGGCGGCGAACTGATGCACCTGGGTCGCCAGGGTCTCGAAGTTGAAAGGCCGCATGATCACCGTCATCGGAAGTTCCTTCATGGTGTCGACGAACACCAGGATGGCGGCCGTCAGGATACTGCCGCGCAAAAGCGGAACGTGTACCCGCCACAGGACCCCGGCCGGACGGCAGCCCAAGGTGCGCGCCGCGCCGTCGATGTTGGGCGTTACCCGTTCGAGACCGCTCTCGACGGCGCCTTGTGAAAGGGCCAGAAACCGGACGACATAGGCAAACACCAGGGCGGCGCCGGTGCCGCTCAATATCAGGCCGGTGGATATCCCGAAGAGGCGGCTCGACTGTGCGTCGATCCAGTTGTCGAAGAGCCCGAAGGGGATCATTACGCCCACCGCCAGGACGGCGCCGGGGATCGCGTAACCGAGGCTCGCAACCCGGGTAAGGCTCTTGAGGGCCCGGTTGCCGCTCAGACGGACGCCGTAGGCGAGTTGCAGTCCGATCAACACCGCGGCAAGGGCGGCAAGGGCCGCGAGAAGCAGGCTATTGCCGGCGCTCGTCAGAAACGCCGCGCCGCCGACCAGTTCGAGATTGGCCATGACGTCCGCCGACAGCAGGCCGACGGGCAGCAGAAATCCGAGCGCCAGGGGAAGCGCGCACGCCAGTGTGGACAGGAGCGCGGCGAAACCCGCCAATCGGCGGGGAACGGCGCGGCGGAGCGACCCCCCCTGTCCATGGTAACGCTGGCGGCGCCGGCTGAAACGCTCGGCGGTCAGCAAGACCATGACGAAAATCAGTATGACGCCGGCGATCTGGGCGGCGCCGGCGACGCTGTTGAGGTTGAACCAGACGTCGAAGATGCCGAGGGTCAGGGTCTGGACGGCAAAGAAATCCACCGTGCCGAAATCGTTCAGCGTTTCCATCAGCACCAGCGAAACGCCGACGACGATGGACGGACGGGCCAACGGCACCGCAACGGTCAGAAAACTGCGCCACGGTCCCCGGCCGAGAGAACGGCTGACTTCCATCATCCCGACCGACTGCTCGAGAAATGCGGCGCGGGAAAGCAGATAGACATAGGGGTAGAGAACCAGGGACATGACCACGGTCGCGCCGCCGAGGGAGCGTATCTCGGGGAACCAGTAGTCCCGCGGCGATGTCCAGCCGCCGAGTTCCCGCAACAGCCCCTGCACCGGCCCGGCAAATTCGAGGAAGTCGGTGAAGACAAATGCAATGACGTAAGACGGAATGGCCAGCGGCAGGAGGAGCGACCACTCGAATATACCCCGCCCCGGAAATTGGAAATTGGTGACCAGCCAAGCGGTTCCGACGCCGATGATCAGCGTCCCCGCCCCGACGCCGGCCATGAGACCGAGCGTCGTCCCGACATAGCGGGCGAGAACCGTGTCAATCAGATGCCCCCAAATATCGCTGCCCGTTCCCGTCGCCAGGACCAACACCGCACCGATGGGAATGGCGACACATCCGGCCACCATCAGCGCGCCGAGCGTCCAACCGTCGACGCCGGCGGCGGCGAATTCGCGGCGGGTTCGGTGTTGGGTCAGGGCAGGGGCGGCAGTCATCGGCAATTTTGCCGCGGCACCGGAAGCGGCACGGCGAACGGGTTCCCGGAATCACGGAGAGCCGCGTTACCGCGGCTCTCCCGAATTAAAGCGGCCCGAAACCTAGCCGTCGAAATTGACCCGGTCCACCAATTTCGTCGCCGCCGCGCGATGCTTGGCGACGTTGTCCAGGTTCACGGCATCGGACTTGAACTTGCCCCATCCCGCGACCATCGGATGCAATTCGACACCGGCCTTGACCGGATACTCGAAGTTTTGATCGGCATACATTTTCTGGGCGAAATTCTCGCTCAGAAACTCGAGAAGCTTGACCGCGTTGGCCTTGTTCTTGGCATGCTCGGTGACCGCCGCGCCGCTGATATTGACGTGGGTTCCGCGGTCGGCCTGGTTGGGAAACAGGATATTGACCGAAGCGGCCCATTCCTTCTGCACCGGCTTTTTGTCGTTGGTGGCCATTTTGCCCATGTAGTAGGTGTTGCCGAGGGACACATCGCACACACCGTCCTTGATGGCCTTGACCTGAGCCCGGTCGTTGCCCTGCGGCTTACGGGCCAGATTCGCTTTCACGCCCCGCAGCCACGCCTCGGCCGCCTTCCCGCCCTTGGCTTCGATGATCGAGGCGATCAGGGAGACCGTATAGACGTGCTTGCCGGACCGGGTGCAGATCCGCCCCTTCATATGGGGCTTGGCAAGATCCTCATAGGACGCGACCTCACCGGGCTTCACCCGGTCCTTGTGGGCGTAGATGATTCGGGCGCGGGTCGTCAGGCCATACCAAAGACCCTGCGGGTGCCGGTACTGCGCCGGAATGTTCCTGTTCAAGACCGGCGACGAGATGGGTTGCAGCAGCTCGGCGTTGGTCAACGCATCGAGGCGCGAGACATCGACGGTCAATACCGCGTCCGCCGGCGTGTTCCGGCCTTCCGCCTTGAGGCGCTGGAGCATCCCCTTCTGGGCGTAGACGACATTCACCTTGATGCCGGTTTGCCTGGTGAATTCATCGAGGAACGGCTGGATCAGGAACGGCTGCCGATAGGAATACAGATTGACTTCCTCCGCGCCGGCGTTTCCCGAGCCGAGCACCGGCAGCATCGCGGCGGCGGCGGCGATGAGAGAGATGGTCTTTTTCATTTTGGTCCTGTCCTTAATGTATTACCCGGTTCAATTTTGCGAACCATTATCAACGACTATCAGACTAAAAACGAAAATGCAAATCATTATCGTTATCATTACCGAATTGGGAGTTGTTGATGCGTCCAACGCCGGCGCCCTGATGACGAGGGACGGTTCTCGGAGAGGGAGAGGCATAAAATAATTGCGTCATGGCCGGGCCCACCGGACCGGCTTCGCCGGCCGGAGGACAAACCGCGACCCAGCCATCCACGGACCAGAGACCGCTAGGCGTGGATCACCGGGTCAAATAAGGTCAATTCGGACGAATTGACCGACCCGGTGATGACGGCTTTTGTCCCCTCGCCCCCGTCAGGGGGAGAGGGATGCGGAGGCTTGGCGAGTTTGCGAGCCATAGCCGTAGCCGGGTGAGGGGGAGAGTGTGAGGGGGAAAGTGTGAGGGAGAGAGTGTGAGGGGGAATTTCCATATCACCCTCACCCCGGCCCTTTCCCTCGGATGGAGAGGGAGTAGCCGCGCTGCCTCATCGCCTGCTTTTCCAGACGAAAAAGCTCCGATTATCTATTGAAAAAGCTGGATAAATGGTGAATAGCGCTGCGTCCCATCGCAAGGATCGACTCCTCGGCCGAGCCGCCGATATGCGGAGTCGAAAACAGGTTGGGCAGGCTCAGGAACTCCAGGTCCCCGCACGGTTCTTCCTCGAAGACGTCCAATGCGGCGCCGGCGATGGCGCCGTCCATCAACGCCCGCTTGAGCGCCGGCTGATCGACAATGCCCCCGCGAGCCGCATTGATCAGGTACGCCGTCGGCTTCATGGCGGCGAGAAACGCCTCGTCGACCATCGCCGCGGTTTCTTCGGTCAGCGGCGTGTGAATAGTGATGAAGTCGGCCTCGGCGCGGATTTCCTCCTTGGAAGCGGCAATCAGGCCGTTTTCGCTGAAATAGCCGGTCTGCTCGACGATATCGTTGACCATGACCCGGCAGTTGTAGGGCGCCAGCAGCCGAATCACCTCCTTGCCGACATGGCCGGCGCCGATGACGCCGACGGTACGGCCGGAGAGCTGGCGTCCGCCCGATCTGTCCCAATCGCCTGACGATAGCCGGGCCCCCGACTGAAGCACGTTGCGCGACAGACCGCCCAAAAAACACACCGTCATTTCGGCGACGCCAAGGGCGTTTACCCCGCCCGTCCAACCGACGGTTACGCCGTGGGAGAGGCAGGCATCTTCATCGATGTTGTCCAGTCCGACGCCGTACTTGGCGACGATTTGGAGTTTCGGCGCGGCGGCGAGCACCTCATCCGTAATCGGTTCAAGTCCGACCACGGCGCCGTCGGCGCCGTCGAGATACCGGACGAGGTACTCGCCGCTGAACCGGCTCCCCTGTTCATTGAATACGGCGCCGGGAAATTCGGCCAGGAGTTCCGCGCGCAACACCGGATGGCGGGAGAAACTCCGCGTCGTAACCTTTATGAGAGGCGCATTCATCTTGGGGCTCATCCGGGGCGCGCTCGTATGCTTGGTTTACAGGGACGCCCTGACAATATCGCCTGAATCGATTCCGTAAAGAGCATGTCGCCCGCCACGGCCGCTATCGCCGGCGGCTCGACGACTCCCTCTCCCCCTGACGGGGACGAGGGTTGGGGTGAGGGTGATATGGAAATGCCCCCTCACCCAGCTACGGCTAAGCTCAGCTGCCGCTTCGCAAAGCCTTCGCATCCCTCTCCCCCATGATTGGGGGAGAGGGTGCAAAAAGAAAGACCGATCCCTCTCCCCCTGACGGGGGCGAAGGACCTTGCGCGCCATCCCCGTCGCCGCAACACGTCGATGACGCCGGCGTCAATTCCGTGTTCGGCTCTCATCCCAACAGCGGCAACAATTCATCCAGCGAGTATATCTCGGCCATGGGTTCGCCCGGCAGGCCTTCCCGGGGCAGGCGGAATCGGTTGATCCACACCACGTTGAGGCCGAAGAAGGCGGCCCCCGCCGCGTCCCAGGCATTGGAGGACAGGAAACAAATCTCCTCCCTTCCGACACCCAGTTCGTCAACGGCGAGTTGGTAGACCCGCGGATCCGGCTTGTATAACCGCAGCCGATCCACCGAAATCACCGCATCGAGCACGTTGGCGAGGCCCGCATGTTCCACCGCCGGCGTTAACATGTTGGGTGAGCCATTGGACAATATCGCGGTCGCCAGCCCCTGCTGCTTGAGAGCGGTCAACACGTCCAACGCTTCGGGATAGGCATCAAGCGTTTTGTAGGACGTCATCAAACGCTCGCGGAGACCGGGGTCATCCATCTCAAGCTGACGCATGGCAAAGTCCAGCGCGTCACCGGTGATGGCCCAAAATTCCACGTAGTCCTGCATCAGAGAACGGAGCCAGCTGTAGGCGAGCTGCTTGGCTCGCCAAATCTCGGCCAGCTTATCGGCCTTCTCGCCGATCTCATCCCGAAGCTTGGCGACAGGCGCGTTGACGTCGAACAGCGTGCCGTAAGCGTCGAAGACACAAGCATTGACGCCCTTGAGGCCGGTCACTCAGGCGTCCCCTTCCCACTGGGCGTTCCCCGAATGGGTGACGGCGCCCAGATTGGCCGGACCGACCGTCGCGGCGTATTTTTCGAGGGCGCCGGCGAGACCGTCGCGAACCGGCGGCGACCAATTGGCCCGCCGCCTCTCGAACTCATCCGCCGGCACCATGTGCTCGATGGTTCGGGCCTCGCAATCGATCCGGATGATGTCGCCGTTTTCGATCAGCGCCAACGGACCGCCCACCGCCGCCTCCGGCGAGGCGTATCCGATGCACATGCCGCGGGTGGCGCCGGAAAACCGGCCGTCGGTGATCAGCGCGACCTTCTCCCCCATCCCCTGACCATAGATGATGGCGGTCGTGCCCAGCATTTCGCGCATGCCGGGCCCGCCCTTGGGACCCTCGTTGCGGACGATGATGACCGAGCCCTCCGCATACTCGCCTTTCTTGATCACCGCGGTGCAGGCTTCCTCGCCGTCGAAGACCAGGGCGGGGCCTTCGTGGGCCAGCTTGCCGAGACCGGCGACCTTGATCAATGCGCCGTCGGGACACAGGTTGCCCTTGAGGACCACGACGCCGCCGGTGTCCGATATGGCTTCGGAGGCCGGCCGCACCACACTACCGTCCGGCGCCGGGGTATCGGTGAGCGCGTCGTCCAATCGCCGTCCGTCGATGGTCAGGCATGTCCCGTCCAGGTGTCCTGCATCCAGCAGCGCCTTCAGGATGACCGGCGTGCCGCCGATTTCGTAAACGTCCTTGGCGTGATAGGCGCCGCCCGGCTTGAGGTCCGCGATCAGCGGCGTCCGTTCGAACACCGAGGCGACATCGTCCAGCGAAAAAGCAATCCCGGCCTCGTGGGCGATAGCCGGGATATGCAGGCCGGCATTGGTCGAACCGCCGGTCGCCGCGACCACGGCACAGGCATTTTCGATCGACGCCCGGGTCACCAGATCGCGCGGCAATGGCCCGTTATTGCCGAGGATATCCATGACCAGCCGGCCCGCGTGCTCCGCCGCCGCCAGCCGTTTTTCGTAAACCGCCGGAATCATCGCGGAGCCCAGCGGGGCAAGGCCCAGGGTCTCCGACACCATCGCCATGGTGTTGGCGGTGAACTGGCCGGCGCAGGATCCGATGGTGGGCAGGCAGACCCGCTCCAACTCATCGAGTTCGGCCTCGGTCATCGAACCGGTCATCACCGCGCCGACGCCTTCGTAGGAGTCGATAGCGCTCACATCCCGGCCCCGCCACCTGCCGGGCAGCGCGCTGCCCCCGTACATGAACACCGCCGGCACGTTGCACCGCACCATGGCCATCATCATGCCCGGCAGGTTTTTGTCGCAGCCGCCGAAGGCGACCAGGCCGTCATAGGCATGGGCCTGGACGACCAGTTCCACGGAATCGGCGATGACCTCGCGAGACACCAGGGACATCTTCATGCCCGGATGGTTCATTGAAACGCCGTCGGAGACCGAGATGGTGGTGAACTCGCGCGGCGTCCCGCCGGCCTCGACGACACCTTTTTGCGCCGCTTTGGACTGAACGGCCAGCGTCATGGTGCAGGGCGTCACCTCGCCGGCGGTCGAGGCGACGCCGATGATCGGCCGGGCGATGGCCGCGTCATCCATTCCCATGGCGCGCATGAACGCCCGGTGCGGGGTCCGGTCGAGACCGTCCGTCGTGATGCGGGACCGGAGCTTTTTGTCTTCCGTCATCGAATCCTTAATCATTCCGGCTTACAAGGATTTCGAGAATATCAGCGGGCGAAGGCGATACAATACAGCATGGCCGACTATCCTGAATTCGGGTTCATCGGTTCCGACGGCATCTGGGCCGAGATCGTGACGCCGCCAACCACCGGCGGGGAACGACCGGCATTGTTCCTCGATCGCGACGGCGTCGTGGTCGAAGAGGTCTACAATCTGCATAGTGCCGGCGATATGAGCATGATTCCCGGGGCGGCGGAAATCATCGCCGAGGCCAACCGGGCGAACGTTCCGGTCGTCATCGTCACCAATCAGGCGGGAATTGGCCGGCGCTACTATGACTGGCCCCAATTCGCCGAGGTGCAGGACGCCATCAAGCGGGAACTCGATCTTGCCGGCGTCCATTTGTCGGCAATCTTCGCCTGCCCGTTTCATGCCGACGCGCACCCGCCTTACCGGCACGACGACCATCCGTGCCGCAAGCCCAATGCCGGCATGTTGGTCAAGGCGGCCCGGGCGCTGTCCATCGACCTCTCGCGATCATGGATGATCGGCGACCGCGCCATCGATGTGCGCGCCGCCAGGAATGCCGGCTGTGAAGGCGCCATGCATGTGCGCTCGGGTCACGGCGCTCGCGAGGCCGAGCGGCAAGGCTCGCTGGCGTTGGCGACCGGGGACTTCCAAGTGCTGACGGGGGAGACGGTCCACGACGCCATCCGCGGCCTGCCGCCGATCGCGGCCGCCCAATAGGCGGATTCCCGAAAATCGGCAAGCGATCCCAAGCGCTTAGCGGCCTTCGGGGACAAGAAAACGGTAGCCTGTCCCGCCGGGTCATTGTCAAATGGCGCCATGATTAGCGCCATGATCGAAATCGGTATCTGCCGGCCGGCCCGGGCGCCGTAATGGCGCGGCCGGCAACAGCGGCGCCGGCCCGCATCGACGCCCTCGATCTGCTCCGCGGGGTCGGGATCGCCCTGATGATCCTCTACCACCTGTCGTGGGACTTGTCGTTCTTCGGCTATGCCGAGGTGGACCTGTTCAACGACCCCTTCTGGCTCGCCGCCCGGACGTTCATCGTCAGCATCTTCCTGGTTTCTTCCGGGATCAGCTATGCGCTTGCGCGGCGCGCGGGTATCGACCCGCAGAAATTCCTCAACCGGTTTTCGCGCATCCTCGCCGCCGCCATCGTCGTCACCATCGCCACGGCGACGGTGTTCCAGGAAGGCATTGTGTTCTTCGGTATCCTCCACAACCTCGCCATCGCCAGCCTGTTGATCGTCGTCTTCGCGGGCCTTCCCTATTGGGCGGTCGCTCTGTGCGGCGCGACTGTCATCTTTCTTGGACTGGACGTGAACCTTTCGTTCTTCGACATCCGCCAGCTTGCCTGGATCGGGTTCGCCGCCAACCCGCCCTTCTCCATCGATTACGTGCCCATCTTTCCGTGGTTCGGCGCCACGTTGATGGGCTTTGCCTTCATGCAGTTGCTGCTCGGCTCACCTGGGATCATGGGGCGGCTGGAAGGGTGGAAGCCCGAGGGCCGAATTCCGGACCTGCTCCGCTGGATGGGCCGGAAAACGCTTCTGATCTATTTGATCCACCAGCCGGTCCTGTTCGGGGCGCTCTGGGTGCTCGACAAGATCAGCGTCAGGTAAGCGGGGCTGGCCATCCCCACCGGGATTCGTGCTAACCTTTTTTCACGTGAAACATTGATCCACCAGGGATGGGAGGAAAACGGTGAGCAACGAAATTTACACACCCACCGCCGAGGAAATCGAAAGCCGGATCGGGCGGTTCAGCGATCTCCGTCAGATGTCGACCGCCGAGGATTTGGAATGGGTCGGCCAGGACGCCATGGACGTGTTTTACGCCCGCAAGCTGATGCCGATCATTCTGGACGACACCAAGAGCCCGTTCGGCAACGCTTCGCCCATCGTCGGCGCCGCCGGTTCGACCATGTTCATTTCCATCATGCCCCCCGGTCAGGGCCCGTGCCTGCACAGCCACAATTCCACCTTCGAGACCTTCATGTGCCTCGAAGGCGCCATCGAGTACTACATCGGTGATCCCGTCGAGCACACGCTGGTGCTCAACAGGTGGGATACCTTCTCGTGTCCGCCCCGGGTCTATCGCGGGTTCAAGAACATCGGCGATACGGACGCGGTGCAGCTGACCGTAATCACCGGCGTCGAGGAAGGACGGGACGACGTATCGATCCCGGATTCCATCGTCCAGGGGGTGGAGACGGACTTCGGCAAGAAGATCGCCGACGGCTTCCGCGACTTCTTCCACTTCGATCCGCCGCAAAACGCCTAGATTGAGCGTATAGGCACACTACTCTACTTTCCACCCAACAAGGATAAGTTGGAGAACCTCTGTGTCCGATCCCTATTCCGATGCCATGGAGCTGATCGAGCCCGGCGAAAGTCTCCGTTGGGCCGGCCGGCCCCGACCCTTGGCCATGGCCTGGCAGCTTGGCCGCATCCAAGTGCTTATGGGCGCGTTCTTTCTGGTGTTCATGTATTTCTGGCTGGACTTCTTCGTCGATTGGGGCGATATCCCCGGCACGATCGAGATAATCAAGGCAGAGCAAATACTGGTCCTATTTTTTATCGTCGGCGTGGTGTTTGTCGGCCAGGGCATCAACATGCTTTTCCGGCCGGTCTGGTATCTGCTGGCGGCCAGCCGGTACCTCTACGCGATTACCGATCGCCGCGTTTTAATCGCCCGCAACCTTCTCGGAACACGCCAAGTTTCGCATTCCATCGAAAGCTTGGGATCCGTCGACAAGCGTGAGGCTCTTGGTGGCGGGTGGAGCTATTTGTTCCCGGCAATGAAGCCGCCGGGTGGCTGGCAACGGCTAGGTCCATCCCTTAATTACAACGTCACTGTCCACTCGTACAAATCCGGTCTATTCGGCGTCGACGACGGACTGGAGCGTCACTTAATTTTCTGAGGCTAAACCCGGCGCTGTTTCATGCCGCCGCGCATTTCGCGCCAGGCCTTGATTTCGGCCTCGTCCCAGTCCTGAACGTCTGCGACGTTGGATCGCCACTTGCCGTCCATGGCAGCGATGTGGGGCGGCCGCCACGGTTCCTCGGCCTTGTCGGCCTTGACCACTTTGCACAAGAGCGCGCGGAGCTGATACGTCCCCATGGACTTGCAGTAAGGCGGCTGCATGGAAGTGAGCGTGTTGGCGTTTGATCGCCAGATGCCGTGGTCCGGGCTCTCATCCTCTTCCGGGAACCACCAGCCGTGCTGGGCATGGATGACCCGGGGATCGATCCCTTCGAAGATGCGCACCTTCTGGCGGCACTTGCCGCGCTTGGTCTCGACGGAGACCCAATCGCCGTTCCCGACCCCCAATTCGGCGGCGGTTTCCGGATGGATTTCGCATTCGGGCTCGGGCCGCCCGCGCCGCAGCGTCGGCATCTGCCGGTATTCGGACTGGAAGAAGGTGGGCAGGCGCGCGCCGGTGATCAGGATGTAGGGATATTCCTCGGCCAGTTCCGGCGTAGCGTAGGGGCTTTCCGGCGGCTCCTCGAAATAGGGCAGCGGGTCGTCGCCCCACTCCTCCATCCGGGTGGAGTAAAGCTCGATCTTGCCGGTCGGCGTGTTAAAGCCGTTCTCCTCGTACTTGCGGTACTTGAACTCGGGCTGGACGAACCCCCTCTCCCGCAGCTCGGCGAAGCTTATGCCCATCTTGGGCGCCAGTATGGAATCGTAGACCTCTTCCGGGCTTTCCTGGCCGAACTCGGTGCCGAGGCGGCGGCAAATCTCGGTCATGATCGCTTCGTCCTGCACGCACTCGCCGACCTGCACCACCTTCTGCTGGGCGAGCATCACGTTCTGGCCGTAAAACGGCACGGCGGGCAGCGCGTCCACCTCGGCCCAGGTGGACACCGGCAGCACCAGATCGGCAAGCTCGGCGGTCGGCGTCATGTAGAGCTCGGCGACCATCAGATAATCGAGGGCCATCAGGGTCTCGTAGACCACATCCACCTCGCCGTAGGTGGAGAGCGCGTTATTGCCGAAGATGAAGCCGGTGGTCACCGGGTACGGCTGCTTGGTCCTGATGGCGTCGAAGATACTCGGGATGTGAGCCGACGGCAGTTGGGCCAATTCGCCCGACAGCACCTTGTAGTCGTCATAGCCCAGGCGTTTCCTCTGCTGCTCCATGGGCATCTTGTCGAACAACTGCGGCAGCGGCGCGACGCCCAGCATGCCAAACGCCCAGCCCCCCGGCTGATCGATATTGCCGGTGATCGACGGCAGGCAGAGCAGCGCGCGGACGGTCTGAAAGCAGGCCGGTGTATGCTCGATGGCGCATCCCCACTCCAGCATGGAGGGCTTGGTCTCGGCATAGAGCCGCGCCGCGCCCCGGATGTCGTCCGCCTTCACCCATGTAATGGGTTCGGCCCACTCGGGCGTGTACTGCTCGACCCGTTCGGCGAGCCGGTCAAAGCCGTGGGTCCATTTCTCGACGAACTCCTTGTCGTAGAGCCCTTCGCCGATGATCACGTTGAGCATGGCGAGCCCCAGTGCATCGTCGGTGCCGGGGCGAAGCTGGAGAAAGTAGTCGGCGCGCTTGGCGAGCATGGTCTCGCGCGGGTCGACGACGATGATCTTGGGCTTGCGGGCCAGGGCATCCTTCACCCCGAATCCCAATTCGCCGTCGGGCCCGGAATAGATGGGGTTATGGCCCCAGAACAGGATCAGGTCCGGCTGCGCCTCGTTGGTATAGGTGCAGATGGGCAGCTGGCCCATGGTGATAATGGAGCCGTGAACCCTGGGCCGGAAGCATTGAGCGGTGCCCGGCTCGCACCAGTTGGGGGTGCCGATGGCGTTGGCGAAGCGGGAGACAAAGCCGAAGTGGTGCCGTCCGGTCCCGGTGCCCACCCAGATGCTCTCGGCGCCGTCGCGCTCGGTGGCGTCGCGAATCTTGGCGCACATCTCGTCGTAGGCCTCATCCCAGGAGATGCGCTCCCACTTCCCCTCGCCCCGTTCGCCGACCCGGCGCATGGGATATTTGAGCCTGGACGGGTTGTAGACCTGCTCCAGGCTGGCCGCTCCCAAGGGGCACAGCTTGCCCCGGTTCATCGGGTTGTCGGGATCACCGTCGATGTGGACCAGCTTACCGCTTTCGACGTGCATGATCGTGCCGCAGCCCCCGTGACACATTCGGCAGGCCGATTTGTACTGACCGTCGGGCAGGGCTGTGGCGCCATCGTCAAAGGCCGGATTGACCAGGGGTTTCGGGCTGATTGCATCCATGGGGACAACCTACCACGGTATTCATAAATCTCAATATACGGAATTCCCGACTGACCGAAACAGCCCACCTCAATCCCACCCCCATCCCCGTATGTAGGATAAATCCCACAAATTAATCCCACTAAATTAATGGGATTTTCGTTGACTCTCTTGTCCGCCCGGTCGGAGACTCAGGCGATGGAGGACATTCAGACATTCATCGGCGAGATTGAGGATTATTGTCGCGATCACGCCATCGCCGAGTCGACCTTCGGCCGCCTCACCGTCAATGACGGCAAGTTCGTGAGCCGCCTGCGCGCCGGCCGCGGGGTCACCATGCGCACCGTCGACCGGGTGCGCAAATACATGACCAAGGACCAGCCGGCGGCGCCCAAGGACAACGGCTCGGAAACGGCGGCGCTGCCCGACAACCTGCCGCTGAAGCGCGAGGCGGCGCCGAAAGGCAACCGCGCCAATGGGAAGAAGAAAGCCAAGGTCTATTCGCGGGTGACGCCTCTCGACGAAAAAGGCGAACCCAAAGCGTTCCGGTTCTACGACAACCGCCAGAAATACCTGATGTTCGTCAACACCTGCTCGGAAAAATGGGTGGTCGCCGAGCGCGTCGGCATGGAACTCGCCCAGGTTCACCCCAAACCCCCGGCGCTAAGGCTGTTCGATGCGGGCATGGGTGACGGCACGGTACTCACCCGGGTCATGCGAGACATGCACCGCCGCCATCCCACGGTCCCGTTCGTCATCGTCAGCAAGGAAATCAGCCTGGAAGACGTACGCCTCAGTCTCGAAAAGATGTCCGACCGGTTCTTTGAACACCCGGCGACGGTGCTGGTGGTCACCAACCTCTATTACAGCGAGGCGCCGCAACTGATGCCGGGCAGCGTCACTTCGGCGGCTGCCCTCAATTGGCACGAGGTGCCGCTCACCGGCACCACGTCCCACGAATTCGACGAACAGATCAAATCGCTGAAACCCATCCTGTCCGAAGGCTGGAAGGTCAAGGCATCCAAGAAGACCGGCAATCCGCTCTATGAGCGGCCGTCGGTCATGGTGATCTATCGCGAGGATCAACGCTTCGTGGTCGATCCCGTCATCCCGCGCCCCGGCCAGTTCCAGGGCCAATACGACATGATCCTGGCCTCCCAGCCCTACCGCGCCAGCATGAGCCCGGCGTTCAAGGTCGAGAAGGTCCTTGCCCCGCTGGCCAGATCCTTGGCGCCGGGGGGACGGATGCTGGGCATCCATTCCTATGGTCGTGACCCGGGCCTCGACATCATTCAGGGCATTTGGCCCGGCCGGGAGCTCAACCAATCGAGCCGGCACGAATTGATGAAGGTGCTGAAGCAAACCCTCGGCAAGTCCGAGCGGGATCTCCGGTTCAACACCTACGCCGACAACCGATCCTTGTTCCGCTACGACATGCACACCCTGCCGAGTGAAATCGGGGCCGAGAGCATCGGCACGTCGACCCTGTTCGCCGCCTGGAACGCCGCCATTTACGTCTATCAGATCGAGGATCACCTGATCGCCGACGCGATCGCCGACGGACACTATCTGAAAGCGACCGAGGACGCGTTGAAACAGCACGGCGGCCTCTGGTTTCTCAATGAATCGTTCGTGGTCTCGCGGAAACGGAGTTAGCCCATGTCGCCGGACACCTCTCTTCCCGTCGAAGCCAGCCTGGTCCGCACCCTGCTTAACGGCGAATTCGCCGTAACGGCCGAGCTGACGCCGCCGCTCTCGGCGAGTGCCGATGACCTCCTGGACAAGGCCCTGCCGCTCAGGGGCATCGTCGACGCGGTCAACGTCACCGACGGCGCCGGTGCCCGCGCCCACCTCTCCAACGTGGCTGCGGCCGGGTTGATGATGCAGCACGGTATCGAACCGGTGCTTCAGTTCACCTGCCGGGACCGCAACCGAATTGCCCTGCAGAGCGACTTGCTCGGCGCCGGCGCCTTCGGCGTGCGCAACGTGATGATCCTGGGCGGCGACGACCCCAAACAGGGTGACCAGCCGGACGCCAAGCCGGTATTCGATCTGGATACGGGCGCCTTCATCGACATGGCCCGGCAGATGCGGGACGAAGGCACGATCCTGTCGGGCCGCGAGATCGCCTCGCCGCCGGACCTGTTCATCGGCGCCGCCGACACGCCCATCGATCCCGAGCCCGGCTGGACGCCGGAGCGGTTGCTCGCCAAGGCGGCATCGGGGGCGCAATTCGTGCAGACCCAGTTCTGCTTCGATGCGGGAATCGTCGAGCGCTACATCGCGCGGCTGCGGGACCATGGGGCCACCGACCAGCTGTTCGTGCTCATGGGGATCGGTCCTATTCGCTCGGCGAAATCGGCCCGCTGGATGCGCGACAATCTCTGGGGGGTGATCATCCCCGACGGGATCGTCGACCGGCTCGACAAGGCGGACGACGAACGGGCCGAAGGGCGGCGCGTCTGCGTCGAACTGATCCAGCAATTCAGAGAGATTGACGGCATCGCCGGGGTCCATATCATGGCCATCCGCCAGGAAGAGACGATCCCGGCAATCCTCGCCGAGGCCGGTATCGGACCGGCCCACCGGGACGAACTGGCGCCCGCCGCCCACTAAGACAGCAAAGAAAGCCCCATCGATGAACGAGGAGACGAAGCCCGTATCTTACGTGCTGACCATGACCTGTCCGGACCGGACGGGCATCGTCGCCGCCGCCAGCGGCTGCCTCAACGACCTCGGCTGTTTCATGACCGAGGCCTCCTATTTCGCCGACCCCGAGACCGTGACCTTCTTTTGCCGGCAGGTCTTCCACATCACCGATCCCAATATGGATATCGACGGCGTGCGCGCAGGCTTCGGGGCCATCGCCAAGAAATTTCAAATGAACTGGCAGCTCCACGAGCGGAACGCCACGACCAAGCTCCTGATCATGGTCACCAAGGCGGAGCATTGCCTGAACGACATTCTTTATCGCTACCGGTCGGGCACATTGAACGCGGACATTCCGGCGATCATCTCCAATCACCCGGACCTCAAACCGCTCGCCGACTGGCACGACATTCCGTTTCACCATCTGCCGGTTACCAAGGAGACCAAAGCCGAGCAGGAAGCCCAGGTCCTCGAACTCTTCCGGAACAGCGGCGCGGACTATCTGGTCCTTGCGCGCTACATGCAGGTGCTGTCCACCGAAATGTGCGAGAAGCTCTCCGGCCGGGCGATCAACATTCATCACTCCTTCCTGCCCGGTTTCAAGGGCGCCAGGCCCTACCACCAAGCCCACGCCCGCGGGGTTAAATTAATCGGGGCAACCGCCCACTTCGTCACCCGGGATCTCGACGAGGGGCCGATCATCGAACAGCAGGTCCAGCGGGTCGACCACACCTATACGCCGGAAGACCTGGCGGCGGTCGGACGAGAATCCGAGAGCCAGGTGCTGTCCCGTGCCCTCGGTTATTTGACCGAGCATCGGGTGCTCCCCAACGGCTCACGCACGGTCGTCTTCCGCTAGGGTCCGGACTCGATTGAGCCGCCATAGGAGTGTTGCGGCGATGAGGCATAAAATGATTGCGTCATGGCGGGGCCCACCGGACCGGCTTCGCCGGCCGGCGGACAAACCGCGACCCGGCCATCCACGTGTACCGCCGGCCGCCAGGCATGGATCACCGGGTCAAATAAGGTCAATTCGGACGAATTGACCGACCCGGTGATGACGACTTGCGGGTGAGCGGAGAGAGGGAGCTTGCCGTGCGTTCCCTCGCCCCCGTCAGGGGGAGAGGGATGCGGAGGCTTGGCGAGCCTGCGAGCCATAGCCGTAGCTGGGTGAGGGGGAATTTCCATATCACCCTCACCCCAACCCTCTCCCTCAGAGAGGGAGAGGGAGCTTACCGTGCGTCCCCTCGCCCCCTTCCCGAGGGACAAGGGCGGGGTGAGAGGGCGCAAAAGGAGAATCCCCCAATTGAGTACAGACCCTAGAGCAGTTTCCGGCCAAATTGAACCATTTGGCCGAAAACTGCTTTAGACCTGTCCGCTCATCCGACTGCCCCTGATTGGGTCTCGACGTTCCGAAGCGAAGGCGTAAGCTCCCGGGCATGAATTGGGGATTTTTCCTGGGCGGCATCGGCCGCGCGCTCTCGCACCGGAACTATCAGTACCTATGGCTGGGCAGTACCGCCAGCCATACCGGCCGATGGGTCCAGCGCACCGCGATCATGTGGCTGGTTTGGGAACTGACCGAGTCCGGAACCTGGCTGGGTATCGTCGCCTTCGCGGATTTGTTCCCATTGGTGATCGTCCCCCTTATAGCGGGCGTGTTCACCGACCGGCTGGGGTACCTGCAGGTTCTCCGGGTTACGTCGATTATTTCGTTCGCGGTCGGGACCGTGTTCGCGGGTTTGGTCGCCCTGAATGCGATTACCATCGAGCTGATTGTGA
Source organism: Rhodospirillales bacterium (assembly GCA_965213765.1). Classification (GTDB taxonomy): domain Bacteria; phylum Pseudomonadota; class Alphaproteobacteria; order Rhodospirillales; family UBA2165; genus JAJDXO01. The sequence goes on from OZ243926.1 coordinate 585,911, forward strand.
TTCTCACGGCGCTATTGGGCATAAGTGATGCGGCAGGCAGTCCGGCCCGTATTTCCATGGCCAGCCAGGTGGTACCGCGCGCCGACTTCGCGTCCGCACTCGGCCTGAATAGCGCTTCGTTCAACTTGACCCGTATTATCGGTCCCGCACTTGGCGCTGCGATTATCGGCATCGCCGGCGTGGCAACGGCGCTGACGTTCAACGCGGCAACCTTCTTGGTGTTTTTGCTGCTGTTGCTGCGCATCCCCATGTCCGTCTCGCCGCCGTCGGGTGGGACTCATCGGGGGTTCGTGACAGAGTTTATCGAGCCCCTCCGTTATATTATCGGCGAGCCCAGCATCCGGTTCATATTCCTGCTTCTGACCGCGACCGCTCTTTTGATCCGGCCGTATATCGAACTGGTGCAGGGATTTGTCGGCACGGTCTTCGGCGGCGGCCCGGAGACGCTGGGACTATTGCTGGGCGCGACCGGGTTCGGCGCCATGCTCTCCGCACTGTACGTTGCGAGGCGTGGCCGGACCCAGGGCCTGACCCGTATCGTCGTACTCGGGTTTATCGGCACGGCGATCATGCAGACGCTGTTCGCCGCGACCGATAGCCTTTGGGTGGGAACGGCGGCGATAGCGCTCCTCGGGGCCGCATTATTGTTGGGCGGCGTTAGCTCTACGACGCTCGTTCAAAATGCTGTCGATCAACCGCTCAGGGCCCGGGTGATGGCCGTCTATATCTCGGCGGGCTTCGGTCTGGCCTCGGTCGGCGCTGCCGCTCTCGGCGCTATTGCCGATCTCGGTGTCGGCTTTCAGAACGCGTTGATCGGCGCCGCGGTGCTGACTGCGGTGGTATGGCTCTGGGCCCTCACCCGTCAGCGGGCGGTCGCGCAGGAACTCGAGCAGAGCGCCTCGCCGACAAACCCAGGCACTACTTCGCCAGCGACGAATACACGATCCGGGTAAACACGTCGGGTTTAAGAGTTCAACTCGAAACTAGTTGAGTGATTTCAGTCGGTTGTGTCTTACTCGGTTGTGTCAAATCAAACGAGGAGGCACAACATGTGGACCGAAATCACTCGCCCGAAGTATGAGCGCCGTGGCGGTCGCTATGCAAGCGACCTTACGGATCGAGAGTGGGCGTTGATCGCGCCGTTCATGCCGCCGCGCAAGAAGATAGGCCGGCCGCGGACGACGGAGCTGCGCAATGTCATGGATGCGATCATGTACATGGCCTCGACGGGCTGTCAGTGGGCGATGCTGCCGAACGACTTCCCGCCGCCCTCCACGGTGCAGCGTTACTTCTACGACTGGCGCTCGAACGGGCTGCTGGAGGCGATCAACCATCATCTGGTTGTGGCGGCCCGTGAGTTGGAAGGACGCGAGGCCGGCCCGAGCGCCGGGGTGATCGACAGCCAGAGCGTGAAAACCACGGAAAGCGGTGGTATTCGGGGCTATGACGCGGGCAAGAAGATCAAGGGCCGCAAGCGTCACATCGTCACCGATACGCTCGGCCTGCTGCTCGGCCTGATCGTGCATTCAGCCGATATCCAGGACCGCGACGGCGCCCCCGGGGTCCTCAAATCGATCCGTCATCGCTTCCCCCGGCTGCGTCACCTCTTCGCTGACGCCGCCTATGGCGGACCGAAACTTGAGGGTGCCCTCGAAGACATCGGCCGCTGGACGATCGAGATTATAAGACGTCCCGATACCGCCAAGGGCTTTGAGGTCCTGCCCAGGAGATGGGTCGTCGAGAGGACCTTCGCCTGGCTCAACCGATGCCGCCGACTGGCCAAGGACTGGGAGAAATCAATCGCCTCCGCACAGGCATGGATCCTCGTCGCACACATCCGACTCCTCACAAGGCGGATCGCAAGCCATTGTTATTAAATGTAGAGTTTCGAGTCAGACTCTAAGGAATCCGCCGCCCCATTTCTCATCCGTCGCCGCCGTCGGTTTTGCCGCGATGACATCGTCGATCGATTTGCCGCCCGACATGGCCGCCGCAACGTTGGCCTGAACCGTCTTCAGCATATCCCGGTAACGCTCCAGCGCCGCCTTGTCGGCCAGCGGTCCGTGGCCCGGGATAATTTTGGTGTCCGGTCCGGCCATGGACAGGATCTTGTCGGCGGCCGCGATCATGCCTTTGATCCCGCCACCGTGCTGAACATCGATGAACGGGTAGAAGCCGTTGAAGAACAGATCGCCGGTGTGGATGACGTCCAACTCATTGATGTGGACGAAGGAATCGCCGCCCGTGTGACCGCCCGGCAGGTGCCGGACCGCGATGGTCTGGCCGTTCATGTGAAAGGTCGTCCCCTCCTGGAAGGTGATGGTCGGCAGCGCGACCTTGGGCGCCGGCGGTACCGGCCGGTTGAAGGCCCGAATGAACCGCTCCTTGCTCATCAGTTCGCGAACCTGGTCGTGGGCAACGATGATAGAGCCCTGCTTACCGAGGTTTTCGTTGCCCCCGGTGTGGTCGAAATGCCAATGGGTATTGAGAACAAACTTGATCGGCTTGCCGGAGAGCTTCCGAACCGCCGCGACAATCTTGTCGGTCAGCGGCGCGAACTGATCGTCGATCAGGAAGACCCCGTCTTCACCGACGGAAACGCCGATATTCCCGCCGGCACCGAGCAGCATATAAAGGCCGTCGGCGACCTTTTGAGTGACGATATTGACCTTGCTGAAATCCCGCTGTGCGGATGCGGGTGCCGTGATGAAGGCGACAACGGCGACGGCGGCGACGGCGGCGAGCGCCGTGAGGACTTTTCGACGCATGGTTCTCCTCCCTATGAGATGCGCATTGTTATGGGTAGTACCATAGGCGCCGCCGCTTGGGGAATGAAGCGGCGGCCCCGTCACAGGGAGTGGCGGCCGCTAGCCCGCATGTCTCACCAGGGTCACGGCTTGCGTCGCGTCCAGGCGGTCGAGCCGCCAGGAGCGGCCCGAAAAGCGCAGCGGCGCCAACGGTTGAGGGCCGCGACGCCGCGGGCGGGTGCCGGGGCGCGACCCGAAGGGCGGCGCTCTCTGGTCGACAGCGCCGCGCAGACCATGACCCTGGCGGGAAATGCGGGCTACAGCTGGATGCAGATGTTCCGGTGCTCGGTGTAGAACTCGAAGGCGTGCTGGCCACCCTCGCGGCCGATGCCCGACGCCTTACTGCCGCCGAACGGCGTCCGCAAGTCGCGCAGGAACCAGCAGTTCACCCATGTAATGCCGACATCGATCTGATCGGCGACCTGGTGAGCCTTGGTCAGGTTCTCGGTCCAGATCGACGTCGCCAGTCCATAGTCCGTATCGTTGGCCAGGGCGACGGCTTCGTCCTGCTCATCGAACGGCTGCACGTGGACGCACGGGCCGAAGATCTCTTCCTTGACCACCGCATCGGTTTCCTTGAGGCCGGTCCAGACCGTCGGCTGAATCCACCAGCCGCCGTCATAGTCCCCGCCAACACCGGGCACGCCGCCGCCGGTATGCACCTCGGCGCCGTCCGCCTTCGCCTTCTCATAGTAGCCCAGCACCTTTTCGCGATGCTGCTCGGAGATCAGCGGGCCCGACGCGGTTTCGGTACTCATGGGATCGCCGAAGACGGTTTCGCCGGCGCCGCTTGAGAGGCGCTCGACGAACTCCTCAAAAATAGGACGCTCCACATAGAGGCGTTCGGTGTTGAGACACACCTGACCGCAATTGGCGAACACCGACCGCATGGAGCCGGCCACCGCCTTGTCGAGATCGGCATCGGCGAACACCACACCGGCATTCTTGCCGCCCAGTTCCATCGAGACCGGGCGAATGCCGCGGGCCGCCTGTTTCATGATGGCTTCGCCGGTAATGGTCTCACCAGTGAAGGTAATGCCGTCAACATCCGGATGCTCGGTCAGGTACTGACCGGCGCTATCCGGCCCCAAACCCTGGACGACATTGTAGACACCATGGGGCACGCCCACCTCGTTCATCACCTCGCCCAGCATACTGGCGGTGGTCGGGGTCTCTTCGGAGGGCTTGACCACCACCGTGTTGCCGCAGGCGAGCGCCGGGCCGACCTTCCACGTCATCAACAAAAGCGGCAGGTTCCACGGGCAGATCACCCCAAGAACGCCGCGCGGCTTGCGGACCGAGTAGTTGAGCGCGCCGTAACCGGTGGGCGTATCCTGCTGGAACGCCTCGGTTGGGAAAGCCTTCAGGAGTTCGGCGAACACCGTGAAGTTGGCCGCGCCACGGGGAATATCGATATGGGAGGCGAGGGTCACCGGCTTGCCGGTATCGGCAATCTCGGCTTCGAGGAATTCGTCGAACCGGGCATTGATCCCGTCAGCGACCGCGCACAGCATCTTCGAGCGCGCTTCGACCGTGAGCCTGCCCCACTCGCCGTTCAGCGCATTCCGCGCCGCGGCCACAGCCTGGTCGACCAGGTTCCGGTCCGCTTCATGAACCTTGGATTCGAACTTGCCCGTCGCCGGGTTGATGTTTTCGAATTCGCCCTGGCCGCCCGTCACATAGGCGCCATTGATGAAGTGCCGCACTTCCTTGACGTTGCTCAACTGCCCTCTCCTCGCCAGATGATGGAATTCGGCGCGGATCATAAGCCAGGCCCATTTCCCGGTCACGCGCTAGCCATCGTTGGTCCGTTGAGCGGCCAACCAATGTCCTGTCGCGCCCGGTGCGCGCGAAAATTCCTCGCCTGTAAATGCCTTGTGATCACCGGACGCCCAATCGCGGGCTTGATCCGAAGGGGTCGGGCGGGATAATCACCTCCTTCAATTTTGGCCTCCTCCCCGGCGCCCGATGAAAGGTTTTCCGATGCGACTCCTCGACGTTCCCGGCCGGTCCACGGTTCACGCGCCCGTCGGCATGGCAGCCACGTCACAGCCGCTCTCGACCATGGCGGCCATTCAAATTCTGCAGACCGGCGGCAACGCCATGGACGCGGCCATCGCCGCGGTGGCGGTCCAGTGCGTCGTGGAACCGCAATCCACCGGTATCGGCGGCGACTGTTTCTGCCTGTATTCCCCGAAGAGCGAGGGTGTCATTGCGTTCAACGGTTCGGGCCGGGCGCCGGCCGGCGCCACGGCGGAATGGTATGCGGAAAACGGTATCGACGAACTGCCCCGCCAAAGTCCCCACTCGGTTACGGTGCCGGGTGCGGTGGACGCTTGGGCACAGCTCTCGGCCGATCACGGTACCATGCCCTTGGGCGATGTGCTGGAACCGGCCATCCGCTATGCCCGCGACGGCTTCGCGGTCAATCACCGGGTCTCCTTCGACTGGGCAAGGAACGAGGAAATCCTCGCCAAGGACCCGGCCTCCGCCGAGCATTACCTCAAGGACGGCAAGGCCTACCAACTGGGCGACAAGGTCCGGTTGCCGCTGCTGGCCGAAACCCTGGAAGAGATCGCCGCCAAAGGCCGGGCCGGATTCTATGAGGGCTGGGTCGCCGACGATATCGTGGGCTTCCTGTCCTCTCTCGGCGGACATCACGCCCAGGCGGACTTCGATGCCGCCATCGGCGAATATGTCGAGCCCATCAAGACCGCCTACAAGGGCCATGAGGTATGGGAATGCCCGCCCAACGGCCAGGGCATCGTTGCCCTGGAGATGCTCAACATTCTCGGCGGCATGGAGCTTGACAAGCTGGACCCGCTATCCGCCGAGCGGCTGCACATCGAAATCGAAGCAGCGCGCCTCGCCTACAGCGATCGGGAAGCGGTGCTCGCCGACCCGGCTCAATCGGACGTGCCTGTCGGGAAATGGCTGTCCCGGGAATACGCCGATCGGCAGCGGGCGCTCATTGACCGCACCGAGCGGATGCCCGCGCTGCCCCCCTCGCCCCTCGCCGGCCATCAGGACACGGTTTATCTCTGCGTGGTCGACAAGGACCGGAATGCCGTCAGCTTTATCAACACGCTCTTCATGTCATTCGGCTCGGCCCTCACCGCGCCCAAGTCCGGCGTGCTGCTCCACAACCGGGGCCAGGGCTTCGTTCTCGATCCCGGCCATCCCAACTGCATCGCGCCCGGCAAGCGGCCCATGCACACCATCATCCCCGGCATGGTCACCAAAGACGGGCGGACCGTCATGCCCTTCGGCGTGATGGGCGGGCACTATCAGGCCTGTGGCCACGCGCATTTCCTGACCAACCTCTTCGAGTGGGGCATGGACCTTCAAGAGGCCATCGACTTCACCCGGGTGTTCCCGGATGTCGCCGATCCGGACGACCGGGTTCAGATCGAGAGCGGGTTGCCGGACGGTGTCCGCCGGCAGCTCGAGGACATGGGCCATGAGACCTATCCGGCATCGAGCCCCATCGGCGGTGCCCAGGCAATCTGGATCGATTGGGAGCGGGGGATCCTCAAGGGTGCGTCCGAACCCCGTAAGGACGGCTTGGCTATCGGATACTAGGGCCCGGACCCGATTGAGCCGCCATAGGAGTGTTGCGGCGATGAGGACGGCGCGGCACAAGGTCCCTCGCCCCCGTCAGGGGGAGAGGGATGCGGAGGGTTGGCGAGGCGAATGCGGAGCCTACCCGGCGCTGGGTGAGGGGGAATTTCCATATCACCCTCACCCCGGCCCTCTCCCTCGGAGAGGGAGAGGGAGTAGTTGCGTTGCCGCATCGGGTCCCCTCGCCCCCTTCCCGGGGGAGAGGGTCGGGGTGAGGGGGCGCAAAAAGGAGAATCCCCTAATCGAGTCCGGACCCTAGAGCGGGTGCCGCCTACTCCGCGGCGGCCCGCTGGATCAGCCGCCCGGTGGGGTTGACCGAGGCTGCCATCCGGTCGTCGTAGGCTTCCCGCCAGCCTTGCCCTGCCGGCCCCTGGAAATCACCCGAACGCGCCCGGAGCACGACCTCCGGATCCCGGCACGCGGGCGGTATTTCACCCTTGTCGCGCCAGGCCTTGGCTGCATTGATCAGCCGCCGGCGCGTTTGGGTGATCATCTTGTCCGACGGCGCGAGGTGTTCGAAATCGTGGTCGATAACGCCGCCCATGCTCTCGGTCACCGCCTGATCCTGCAAGTGAATGCCGGTGATGCCGGTGAAGGAGTTGGTTCGCTGCGCTTCCCGGTCGATCCGATAGTCATTGCCGGCATGGGCCGCCAGGCGCCAACGGCCGAACCAATCGGTGGTGTTGGGGAGGTGCTCCATACCGACGGCGAGCCCGGGCAGCGGTTTGCCGTCCCGGCCCGTCCTCAGCCCCTGGGTGTTCCCGGTCCACGAAACGTGGATGAACATGGTGTGGGTGTCGTCCATGGGCACCCACGCCCGGGCAATAATGTGATCATCGAACAAGCCGTCCGGCGGCATGGTCCAGAAGGGAAAGACAAACTGCGCCGTCCGCCAGTAGGTCCGGCCCGGATCACCGTCGCGGAAGGCCGCATACATGGTTCCCCAGCCGGTGTCGGACACGTGATAGCCGGGTTGCCGGTCGGCGATGGTGAAACGGCTTGGATGATCCTCCTCGATCTGGTCCAGCGTAACGGCGCCCGCATGGAGGAAGCCGAAGTGGGAGGTGTCGATATCCCCTTCGAGAGCTTGCAGATAATTGCATTCCCGCTGGGCGAACATCAGCCGGTGTTCGTCTTCACCCAACAATGTGCATTCCAGGAGCGGCTCCGGCGGGATGGTCTCCTGATCCCCCATGAACACCCAGACCAGGCCGTTGCGTTCGAAGGTCTTGTAGGCCTTGGCGCTGACCTTGTGCTTGAAATCCTGCTCCGGCGGCACATTGGGCATGTCGATGCAGGCGCCGTCCGGATCATACTGCCAGCCGTGATAAACGCACCGAAGGCCCGCCTCTTCATTGCGGCCAAAGAACAATGAGGCGCACCGGTGCGGACACCGGTGATCCATGATCCCCACCCGGCCGCCGGGCGAGCGAAATCCGATCAGCCGCTCGCCGAGCAGCATGAGGCGGACGGGATCGCCGCCGGCCACAAGTTCGCTCGATTTGGCCGCCGGAATCCAGTATTGGCGGAACAACCCGCCCATGGGCGTGCCGGGGCCCACCCGGGTCAGGATTTCGCTATCGGATTTGATCGTCATCGCCACCCCGCAAGCAGCATTGCGGAGCCTGAACCCAGGCCCGTTGCATTCGCAACAGTATAGGATGCGGTGAACGGCAACCGCAAATACGGTTCCGGATCACACGCTTGAGGACCCGACCCACTACCCCGAACAACCCGGCCGCGGCCACCGGTTTTATTTCGCGCCCTGGAAGCGCCGTCGGGCGCGGTCAGTTGCCGGCCACCTCCCGCAGAACGTCTACCGCGGCGGCGTGATCTTTAAGAATTTCCTCGATGTAATCCGGATTTTCACCCGGCGCCGCGGTGAGCAGCTTGCCGGGCCGCTCGGGCGCGCGGCCAAAACCGCATGGCGCGGCAAGCCCGAAGTCGGGAATATAGCGCCTGATGCACTCGAGCTGCCGTTTCAGTCCCTCCGGACCATGCAGCTTGTGTATCGCGCCGACATAGGCGCGGGCGCCTCGCAGGACCATCTCTTCGAACGGTTGGAAAAAGGCCTCGTCCGCCGCCTCAAGGGTCGGGAAGTGAACAAAATCCACTCGCCGGCCACTGGCCTCGATGACCGCGTTCAGGAGAAGCACCGTACCGGTCGCGTCCGGCGGCTGGCGGCTGGGCCAGCCGTCGAGGGTGCCGTAGCAGGAATGGTAACCAAGCGCCACGTCGTCGGGGATCGCGGCGCAAATCTCCGCCGCCGGCCGGGAGATCCGCGCGGCTTCCGCTTTGGCGCCATCCTTGTCGCCATCCTTCAACGGGATTTCGAGGAGCCGGTTTTCGATGGCCATGTCCCACTGAAGGGCCAGTTCCGAGGCCGGAATATGACGCAGCATTTCGGTCACTTCCGCGACCAGCGCTTCGGTGAATCCCGGCACCACCTTTTCCAGATCGTCCGGGTCCGGGATGTAGTTGGCCAGGCAGGAATAGGTCAGCGGAATACATACCTGAAACCGCACATGAACCGGGATTAGGCCTTCCTGCTTAAGATTGCGGAAGACGTAGTAGGAATTTACGGCGTCTCGCGTATAGCCGAGCCGCCAACCGGGATCGCCGAACCGCACCCTGCCGATTCCCGGCTTCACCCGAAACTGATACTGATCGTGGAGACCCTGGGGCCGCCAGGTTTCGACCCCGTTTTCATCGGGATCCGGGTAGCGGAGGGTCTCCATTTCCCGGTGGCCGTTGAGTACCCGGTGGGCGATGCCGTCGATCCAGTAACGCCGGTCGCCGATTTCGCCGTCCGGCAAATAAGCCAGCCACTCCCCCAACCCGGGCCCAAACGCGCGAAATACTTCTTCGGGCGTATCAAGCGGTATGCTGCCGACCAGCAACAGTTCGTTATTCAACATTGACTCCCTTGGCCGAGCCATCGGCCGCATCTCGTTTCGCCGCATCTCTATTTTAGGGCGGGACCGGGACGGGGCAACCGGAGGCTGTCCGTATCGGCCCGGCGCATGGGGCCAATTCCGATGGCAAATATCCGGCCCATTGGCCATTATCGGGGGCCGGGTAAAGCGGCGGCGGCGTTTCGGGGTGACATGACCGCAGAGGACAAAGACAAATTCCTGGGAGCGCCTTACCGCGCGGTGGCGCTGGCCGGGCCGTCGGTGGACATGGAGCGGCGCGCCGGCGGGGGCATCATCCTCAGGCCGACCCAACCCCTCGGCGACTATCACCGGCAGATGGGAATTCCCCTGCGCCTGTGGGCGGAGCGGTCTCCGGATCGGCTATTTCTCGCCGAACGGAACCTGGATGGCGAATGGCGAAAAGTTACTTACGCGGAGGCCCGCGGAATTTGCGACCGCCTGTCACAGGCGCTGCTGGACCGCGGCCTGAGCCGGCGGAAACCGCTGGTGATCCTGTCCGACAATTCGGTCAACTTCGCCCTCCTCGGCCTGGCAGCCATGCAGGTGGGAATACCCGTCTCGCCCGTCTCACCCTCCTACTCCTTAATGAGCTCGGATTATTCCAAGCTGAAGCCGATCATCGAACTGCTGGAGCCGGGCATCATCTATGCCGAAGATGGCCGTCTCTTTGAAAAAGCGCTGAAGGCCGTCGCGCTCAAGGATGCCGAGGTGGTGGCCGCGCGCAATCCGCCGGATGGCATCGCGGCAACGCCGTATGACGACCTCCTGACGGCCGGCGCGGGGCCCGCCGTCGACGAGGCGTTCGAGGCCGTAAGCCCCGATGACACCGCCAAGTTCCTGTTTACCTCAGGCTCCACCGGCACGCCGAAGGCGGTGATAAATACTCACCGGATGCTGTGCTCGAACCAGCAGATGAACGTCCAGACCCTGCAATTCCTCGCGGACCATCCGCCGGTCATGGTGGAGTGGCTGCCGTGGAACCATACGGCGGCGGGCAACCAGATCTTCAACATGGTCATGTTTCACGGCGGGTCGTACTACATCGACGGCGGCCGGCCGGTGCCGGGGAAATTCGGCGAAACGCTCCGCAACCTGCGGGAGGTCTCTCCGACCGCCTACTTCAATGTGCCGGCGGGGTTCGCATCCCTCCTCCCGCACCTCGAAGGGGACTGGGCGTTCCGGGACAATTTCTTCAAGGACCTGGAGTTCGCGTGGTATGCCGGCGCGGCGCTGACCCGGGATTTATGGGACCGCTTCGAACGGGTGGCTTATGAGGCGACGGGAAACCGGATCGTTCTGACGTCGGGCTACGGCACCACCGAATCGTCCCCGTCCTTGAGCTTCGCCCATTGGCCGGGCGCCGAATTGGGCCATGTCGGCGTTCCGCTGCCGGGCGCCGAGATCAAGCTGGCGCCGGTTGGCGAGAAGCTCGAGGTGCGCGCCAAGGGCCCGATAATGACGCCCGGCTATTACAAGGATCCGGACCTGACGGCCGCCAGCCACGACGAGGAGGGTTACTACAAATTCGGTGACGCCATGCGGTTCGTTGATCCGGACCGCCCCGAGCGCGGGCTGATCTTCGACGGACGAATTTCGGAGAACTTCAAGCTCGCCACCGGAACCTGGGTGACCGTCGGTCAGTTGCGGGTCGATTTGATCGCCGCCGCGGCGCCGCTGATCCAGGATATGGTGATCTGCGGTCACGACGGGGAGTTCGTCGCCGTCCTGGCCTGGCCCGCGCTTCCCGGATGCCGGGAACTCGCCGGCCTCGACGGGGAATCAGGGGTCGCGGAAATTCTGAAGAATGCGGATATACGGGCCGCTCTCGCCGAAAAACTGGCCGCGTTCAATGCCGCCGCGGGCGGTTCCAGCAGACAAATCAAACGCCTGATGTTGCTGGAAGAGCCTCCGCAGATAGACGCCAACGAGATCACCGACAAGGGCTACATCAACCAGCGCGCGGTGCTGGCGCGCCGGGCGGACCTGGTCGAGGAGTTGTTCGCCGACCCGCCCTCCGGCCGGGTGATCGAGGTCGGCGCAGGCGTGGGCAATCCTGCGGCTCTTGGCCCGCCACCCCCGTAGGGGGATGCACCGCGAAGCGCGCCCTCCATCAAGGTCGAGGTATACATGATCATGCCGGTCTCGAGAGTTCCAGACAGCATCACCACCAGCGCAGGCGAGCCAATAGCGAACTCCAAGGTTGGCGGCCCCTTTTCGTCCGCCGCGCCGCACTGATACCTAATTGAATTTTATGAATTAATCCGTCAGGCGCCCCAGGCGCTCGGTTCCACGGTCGAAATGACAACCGGGTTTTCCTTGCCGCGGACCGTCACCGAACCCAGTTCCCGGTAGGGAAAACCGGGCGCCTCATGCACCGTGCTGTCAGCGACGATGATCCGGGTCCCATGTTCCTTGTTCACCTGCTCGAGCCGCGCCGCGAGATTCACCGCATCCCCATGGACCGTGTAGTTCAGGCGCCCCGCCGCGCCGACGTTCCCGGCGACCAGGAGCCCGGTATTGACCCCGATGCGGATGCCGAGCTGAAGCCCCGCGAAGGTCCGGCCGGCCATCAACCGTTGGAGCTCGATGGCGGCGGACACCGCATTTGCCGCATGCCGCGGGTCGCGGGCCGGGACGTTAAACGTCGCGAGAATGGCATCGCCTTGGAACTGGGTAATGACCCCCTTATGCCGCTCCAGTATCTCGACCGCGGCGGAGAAGTACTCATTGAGCAGCCCGACCACTTCCTCGGGCTGAAGGCCTTCCGCAACAGTGGTGAATTTCTCGATGTCGGTGAACAGAACGGTGGCCTCGGTGGTGGTCGGCGTGAGATCTCCATCCTCCGCCAGAATGGCGGCGGCAACCGCTTCGGGGACGAAACGCCCGAACTGATCGCGGATCCGCTCCCGCTCCCTGAGGCCGTCGACCATGTTGTTGAACGACTGCCCGGCGAGATCGAGTTCGTAAATCCGGGTCCGTGGCACATGGACCGTCTCACCCAGATCCCCCTCCTGCACGCCACGGGCGGCGACGGCCAATCCTTGCGCCGGCTTGGCCGCCCGGCGGCCCAGCAATATTGCAATCACCAGTGAGACGAGGAAGACCGCGCCACCGGCAATTGCCATGCCGGACAGCCGCTCAATGACGTCGTCCCCGATACTGGTATCGAAATACGTCCCGATGACCCATGGGCGGGGCCCATAGCGATTGATCTCGCGGATCACATAGGCGGTTTCGATTTCATCGACCTCCTTGAAAAGAATGGAGGCATTGGGAACCGGCGCGACGATCCGTTGATTGACCGCCACGGCCGAGGCGAGTCCGGACAGGAAATTGTCGCCCAGCTCTTCAACGGGGGTCAGCGCCTCGCCGCCGAGCACTGATATATTGTCCGCCGGGACCGGCCGCAGCCGGATTTTCGCCGAACGAACCAGGGTCGGATGGGCGAGCACCCATTTTCGGTCATACAGGATGAACGGAACGAGCGTGCCGTCCGCGGCTTCCTCGACCAATGTCCGCGACAATTCGGAGAGAGATACCGTCAGCATCAACGGGCCCCAATATTCTCCGTTCCGATAGAGCGGCAGCCTCAAAACAAGCATGGGCTGGGGTGGGTCCAGTTCCCGCGACAGCAGCGGCCGGCCCCATTCGATCGAGCCTGGCGCCATCGCCCTGAACCGGGCCATGAAGTTCGCCATTTCCGGTTGCCGGGACCAATCCCGCACAATCAGTTCGTCGGACAGACCGGAGCGGATGTAGCCGGTTCCGCCGTGATCGACGGTGACCACGGCAAACACCTGGGGCGTCGCGGAGACGACGGCTTCCACCGTCGACGCCCACTGCGCGGAATCGGCGGGATTTAATTCGCCGGACGCAACTTCCGCCGCCAGCCAACGGCCCTGGGCCTCGATGGGCCGCAGGAGACGATCAACCTGTTCCGTCGCATTGTCGACGATTGCCGCCGTGCGGGTACCCAGCAGGTCCGCGCTGGTGATGCGCATGCCGGCCAGGCCCATCCACAGGACGACCAGGACGGAGACAGCGGTCAGCCCGCCGAACACACCGCTCAACAGCCAGGCAAGCGGAATTCGGTCGTGTTTCGATTTTGAACTTGTGGGGATGGCCGTGCCATCGGGCGCCATCGGCCGTGTTCCCTAATTCACGAATGCGGGCAAACCCACCCGTGTCAACGCGGCAAGCATGGGACCGGCGGCATCCGGGCCAAACAAATTCAGCATTCGCCGAGCCGAACGCTCATTCAGGTCCGGCTTCAATTCAATTGCTTCGGAAACCACTTCCCGTGCCTTGTCATCCCGGCCGGTCATGGAATACGCGATCGCCAGCAGCAATCGCGGGCGAAGCGCCGTTTTCATCTGGGAAACTGTTTTCGCCAATGTATCGGCAGCCGCGTCAAACTCTCCGAGGGCCATCTGTGAAATGGCCAGCGCCACCTTGTAGGGGCCATGATGGTATGGATTGAGCCGGATGGCGGTTTTTGCGGCATGGTTCGCCTCGCGGTTCCTCCCAAGGCGAACAAGCGGCTGAACCATGTGCAGGTGCAGTTCGGCGGCATTGGGATTCAGCTGCAACGCCGTTCGAATCGACTTGAGACTTTCTTCCGGCTGCCGTTTCCGCGCCAGAACGGTGCCCAGCGTCCAATGAGAATAGAAGTCGTTCGGATCAAGCCTCAGCGCCTCTTCCGCGTGCTTAAACGCACTCTCAACCAATTGCATATGCCGTTCACGCGGAACCCCGCGCGACTGGCGCAGCAGCGCCCAGGCCAGTGACGCATGGGCCTGCGCGTAATCGGGATCCAAGCTGATGGCGCGCGCCAGAAGCCGGCCCGCCTCGATGCCGACTTCGCTCCGACCGGGCCGAGAGAGAATACGCCGTGCCCGAAGGACGAGGTCATAGGCCTCCACGTTGTCCGTCGTGCGTGCCCGTGACCGAAGCGCCTCCGCGCCTTTCACTTCCCTGGCCAGCGCCGCGGAAATGCGCGATGCAATCTCATCCTGCACCTCGATAATCCGGTCGACGCTACGGTCGAACCGGTTCGTCCACAGAACCAGATTATTCGTCGCATCTATGAGCTGTGCGGAGACGCGCACCTGGTCTCCGGCCTTCCGAAAGCTGCCATCGACCACGTAACGGGCGCCGAGTGACTTGCTCACCTCGGCGACGGTCGGGGCCTTGCCCTTGTAGGCGAAGGTTGAGTTCCGGGATATGACGAACAATGCGGGTGACCGGGCGAGGTTGGTGATTACATCCTCGGTGATGCCGTCGCTCAAATAATCTTCCTTGTCGGACCCCGACAAGTTGGTGAACGGCAGGACGGCGATCGCCGGTTTTTCACTGAACGCAGGCTCATCGGCGGTCGCCTCCACCGCGCCATCCACGTCCACCGAAATGTTCAGCAGCCCGCCGCCAAACAGAGCACCCGCACCGACAGCGATCACCGCCATCGCCGCCGCCGCCAACGCCTTGGGAGAACGGACAATTGAAGGCTTGGTCCTCTGCGCCTGGCCGGTCGTCCGCGCCGCTTCGCGCGCCTCGTCATCGATCAGCACCTTATAGGCACGAACCGGCTGGGCGATGTTCTTGACGTTCTGCTCGCCCATGTCATGGAGATCGAGGGGCAGCCGGCCAATTATCTGATCGCGGACATTGCCGGAAATGCAGATGCCGCCGGGATCGGCGAGGCTTTCCAATCGGGCGGCGATGTTGACCCCGTCGCCGAAGATATCGTCCCGGTCGACAATCACCTCTCCGAGATTTATGCCGATGCGGAACTGCAGCTTTTCGTCGTCGGCGCGGCCACGGTTTTTCTCTCTCAGCTGGTGCTGCGCCGCGACCGCGGTGTTTACCGACGCCCGCACGCTGGTGAATTCGGCAAGGATGGCGTCGCCCGCGAAATGGACGACCCGGCCGCCATTTTCTTCGATAGAGGACGTGATGACGTCGAGGGACTCGCCCAACGCCTTGTGGGTGCCGGCCTCGTCCTGACCGGTTAACCGGCTGTACCCCGCGACATCGGCATAAAAAATCGCGGCCAGCTTGCGTTCAAAATCGTCCTCGGCCATTGCGCTGTGATTTCTTGCTGTGCAGCCCCTAAACGCCCGTATACCACGAATTCCGTCGATTTCCTGATGCATATTTGGACATGGGTTGGATCACCCGCCAGTCACCATCGCGCCGGATGACATTACAATCCGGTAAGGCCGGGTTCGCCGGAAATTCAGCGAATCGCCAGCTGCTCTTTGATCGCCCTTGTGATAACCCCGGCGGTATCGAGGGACCCGGGCGGCGTCCAGTCCTCAAGCCGGTCTCCCAACAGCCGGGCAAATCCCGCCTCGGCCAACTCGGCAACAAACCGGCCATGGCGCTCGGAGAGATGTCCCTCGGGGGCAAATATATAGACTTGTTTTCCGCCGGCACACGCTTCGCAGGCCATGGATATTGATTCACCGGTGACCACGATGGCATCCGAGGACGCCAGGTATCCGAGATAGGGATTGGGCGGCGGATCTCCAAACCGGTACAAACGGAATTGGTCCGGGGCCGCCTCGTTCAAGGCGCGCTCCAGCGCCGCGGCCGCTTCGGGCCCTGTCCGGCGGCTGGTGGCGGCCAAAATCGTCCCGCCGCCGCTCACCAATCCCGCCGCCCGCCGCCCCAACGTTGCGGCTTGCTCAACCGTAAACGCCCGCCGCTGGGTGGCACCACCTACCAACAGCGCGACAAGAGGCCGCGGCAGCCGGCCAAGTTCGTCGTTCCATTCCCTGCGGGCGGCCGCCAGCTTCCCGGCGGTTAGCCGATGGGGAGCGCCAGTGATACGAACCAGGTTGGCGGCCGCCGGAACGGCATCGTGATTTGGAACCGCGACCAGGTCGAACTCGGCAAGGCCGCCGGCGCCGGGGTACATGATTTGAACGCACCGGCTTCGCCCGCCACTCCGGCGTTTGATCGACCGGGCAACGGGCGCGGACCGCCGCCCGGCGGCAATGACAAGGTCAGGCCATGGCTCGGCCAAACCGCGGGCGCTCTCTCCGGTAAGCCCCATTGTGCCGGCGCCAATCAGCACATTCGGCAATCGGGACAACGGATTGTAGTCCAAGTCCTTGATTTCAAAGGGATACCCAAGCGCCTCAGCAACCCCCAAGGCCTGCGCGGCGGTGCCTGCGCGCGGGTCCTTCAGCACCCACACCGTCGGCGGTTCGGGCATATTGTCGGCAGTGTCAGTCATCCGGCTGCCATGGTTGACAGATTTCGCGCCAAATTTGAACCATGATCACCGATTCGGGACTGGACAATTCAAACCGGCCACCCGCCTAATGAGGATCATGAGCACCGCAACCGCCCTGTTTTCCGTTGGCCAGATTGTCCACCACCGCCGGTTTGACTACCGCGGTGTGATTATCGACGCCGACCCCGTGTTCGACGGCACCGACGAATGGTACGAGCAGATGGCCAAGTCGCGCCCGCCGAAGGACCAGCCTTGGTATCATGTATTGGTTCATGGCAGCGACGTGCAGACCTATGTGGCGGAACGGAACCTCGAGCCCGATACCGAAGGCGGCCCGATTGTCCATCCACACGTAGATGTGATCTTCGAGGGTCTCGCGGACGGCGAGTACATTCCGCGCTCAAAGGCAAATTAACCAACAAATTTGTGCCGCTTTCGCGGCCAAACGGCCTGGAATTCCCCCAATTTTTTCGTGGATGAAATAAGAATCCTGCATCGCCAGAGCAGTTTCCGGCCAAATGGTTCAATTTGGCCGGAAACTGCTCTAAATTAGCGGAAACGACGACGGACCAAGCCTGAGCGAGATCGCAGCCGCGACAGGATTCGAGGCCTTGGCCGTTTATTGATTGGCGGTTGTTCGACCGCCTGAGACCGACAGCGACCTAAGGAGCTACCATGGCCACCGGAACCGTTAAATGGTTCAACGTCGTCAAGGGATACGGGTTCATAAGCCCCGACGACGGCGGAAACGACGCTTTCGTGCATATTTCGGCAGTTCAACGGGCGGGACTCGCGGAACTGAAAGAAGGACAGAAATGCGAGTATGAGTTGGCGGAGGGCCGTGACGGCCGTGCGTCCGCCGACAACCTCGTTCTCCTCGACTAAGACCGTAACCGGTCCTGCGCGGAGCGGCGCCCCCGGCGCCACCTGATCTTCCCAGGAGATGTGCTTTCGGCCGGCGGACCACCGCCGGACAGCCCGGCACGGCCGGAGCCGCCCATCGGGAATTGTTTCCCAAGGCGATAACCACTAAACAGACATGGTCAGAAGATTGTTCCGAGGGAGCCGAAAATGGCGGGGTTTGAGAGGACGGATGCTCATCGGGCCGCCGGCGAGGAAACAGCCAAAATCCTGATCGACATCGCGGCGGTGAATTTCCGCCCCGCCGAGCCATACATCCTGACCGCGGGCTGGGCGAGCCCGGTCTACATCGATTGCCGCAAGATCATCGCCTACCTCGAGGAACGCCGCCGGGTGATCGCCCTGGCCGCGGAACTGATCGAACGCGATATCGGTGCCGGCAATATCGATCTGGTGGCCGGCGGCGAGACCGCCGGCATCCCGTACGCCGCCTGGATTTCCGAGGCCCTCGACAAGCCGATGCTCTATGTGCGCAAGAAGCCCAAGGGGTTCGGACGCAATGCCCAAATCGAAGGAGATGTCGGCGAGGGCCGGCGCGTGTTGCTGGTCGAGGACCTGGCCACCGACGGCGGCAGCAAAGTTACGTTTATCGACGCGCTCCGGACCGCAGGCGCCGTGGTCTCGGACGTGTTCGTGGTCTTCTTCTATGGGGCGTTTCCCGGTGCCGAGGAAACCATGGCCAAGTCCGGGGTCGGCCTGCACTACCTCGCCGATTGGCAGGATGTCCTGGCGGCGGCCGAGAACGGGGGGTATTTCACCCCCGGCGACATCGAAGGGGTTCGCGAATTTCTCGCCGGTCCCGCCGGCTGGTCGGCAAGCCACGGGGGCCGCGCGGCTTAGGCAGGGCGGTCCGTCGTCTGGACAGGCCTCTTGGCCGTCTCGCCGTTGCCGCTTAGGGCGTTTATACTCGTCCGATGGAAATAGAAATTCCGGGAAGCCGCCACATGGCCATTATCAGCAGTTTCGGCAAAGTCATCATCGAATTCGGCGCCATTCGGCAGCTTGGCGCCGAACTGGCTGCCCTCGACTACAAGCGCCCACTGTTGGTCACCGACAAGGGGCTCGCCGAACACGGTGTGATCGACAAGGCGATGGACGCCCTGGAAGACGGTCAAACCGGCATCCCGTTCGGCGAATGCCCCAACCACCCGATCTATGCGGGCGTCGAGGCCGTCACCCGGGCCTACAAGGACAACGATTGCGACGTCCTGGTGCCCATGGGCGGCGGCTCGATGATCGACACCTGCAAGGGCGCCTGCATTATGACAGGCAACCCCGGCTCCATCGGCGATTACGACCGGCTCAAAAACAAGCCGGTCACCGGCCCGACGGCGCCCATTGTCGCCATCCCGACCACGGCGGGCACCGGCTCCGAAGTTTCGCGGGGCGCAGGCATCCATCCCGATGTAGGCCAACGGGAGATCGGCGTCGGCGGCGACTTCGCATTGCCCAAGGTGGCGATCTGCGATCCCGAGCTTACCTACTCCCTGCCGCCCAAGCTGACCGCGGGCACCGGCATGGATGCGCTGGTTCACTGCATGGAGGGATTCCTGTCGCCCAACGTCAATCCGGTGGCCGACGCCATCGCCTTGGACGGAATCCGCCGGGTGGTCACCTATATCGAGCGCGCCGTCGCCGACGGTTCCGACAAGGAAGCGCGCTGGCACATGATGCTCGCCGCCACCCAAGGCGGCATGGCGATCTCCAAGGGCCTCGGTATCGCCCATACCCTTTCCATGACCCTCTCGGATACGCCGGTCCACCACGGCGCCGTGGTGACGGTGGCCATGCCCGCCGTGCTCAGGTTTCTGGACGGCAAGGTGGGTGACAAGCTCGACCGGCTGGCCGAAGTGATGAGCGTTCCCAAGGGCTCGGAGGTGGCGGACGCGGTCGAGAAACTCAACGACCGGATCGGCCTTCCCAACAAATTCCGCGGTCTGGGCTATGAAAAGAACGACATCGACGAGATGGTCGAGTTCTCGACGCCCCACTGGTTCAATCTGACCAGCCCGGTCAAACCGACCGCCGGCGATTTCCACAAGATCATCGGCGAATTGCTGGTCTAGGCTCTGTACTCAATTAGGGGATTCTCGTTTTTGCGCCCCCTCACCCTGTCTCTCTCCCCCTGAAGAAGGGGGCGAGGGGACGCACGGCAAGCCCCCTCTCCTCACTCACCCGCAAGTCGTCATCACCATGCCAAACCCGTCATCACCGGGTCGGTCAATTCGTCCGAATTGACCTTATTTGACCCGGTGATCCACGCCTGGCGGCCAGCGGTACACGTGGATGCCTCGTCTCGGGTGAAGGGAACGTCAAATGTCGTGGGATCGAGAGTTTGGTCCGCGTGAACCAGGTCGACGAAAACGCGAAGATCCCGGTGGACGGATTCCGGCAATACGACCCGTGTATCCTCGGGCAGAAGCTGCGCTAGCCGGAAGACATCGTTGCGATGCTTCCTGATGTCCTTTCGGTCGACGTTCGCGCCTTCCTCGGACCGAGCGGTGAGGTCGAGAACCGCGCGGGCCTTGAACGGAATGAGAAGGGTCTCGTCGATGATCGTGACGCCGTTAACCTGGCGCTTAGCGGCCTGGAGCGCCTCGAAATAGGCATCGTCCAGCAGGATTGCCGAAAGGCTGACTATGTCCTGCTCTACCGGTATCCGCGTATAGATTGCGTCTTCGGGCAGGTCGAGGTCCGCTGGCCGCCGGGAAAAGAGTTCGATCATGAAAGGGAAGCTCGGGTCGGTCGGTCGGTGGAATCGGTAGAATTCCCTTCGACCGTCGCTCCGTTCGCGGGCCTGATATCCACCAGCGTCCAGGAATGCGTGGAAAGCCCTTCCGAATTCGGCGTCCACCACCTCGATGCAAATCACCATGTCGATGTCCTTGGTGGCCCTGAAATCGAGACCCGCCGCGTCAAACAGCAGATCGCAGGCGGTGCCGCCGATGATGGCGTATCGACCCTCGTGAGCTGCGAAGTGTTCGCGAAACTTGTCGATTCCAGTTACCACGGCATTCCGTCCAACAGTTGTTCCGCGGCCATGGAAACGCGCTCATCGCGGTGCTCGTGGAACTGCGCGTAGAGCGACAGCGGATCCACGGTTTGCGCGGTAGACAAGGCAGCCGGGTCATATGACCAGGTTTCCACGATATGGGAAGCTCGATCCCGGTCGGTTTCGACGAGGTCGCAGGCCCGGGCGACACTCTTCCAATCGCTGGCCGCGACCGCGAAAGCCGGTAGCGGCGGCGGAGACAAGTCGGTCAACTCGGCGAGCGCGCGTTCGCCTGCACGTTTCAACGGTGGAGCAGCGCGGCCGTCCCGAATGAACTTCTCGGTGCGCACCGGGCTGCGTAGCAGATCGTGCGCCGCATCAAACAGGTGCCTCCTTTCGGCCTGGAACCGGATACGTCGCTCCCTGCCGTATCTTTCAGTATAGGCAAGCCCGGCACTGACCAGATCGTCAAACGCGCGACTGATTGACATCGCTGAGTAGTGCAGCTGTGTCGCTACGAGGGAAGGGATTGTCGCGGTTTCGTCGAGCCGCAGGAGGTGATGGAACAATACTGCTTGAGCCGCCGGCGAGAGGCCGGCTGCACGGCGCGGCTTCGGCGTAGCTGCCCATCTTATCGTAGATGACGCAGCGCTCGCCCCTGGCGCGGATCTGCTCGACGAGGTCGGCGATCAGGACGGTCTTGCCGGAGCCGGTGGTGCCGGAGACGATGGTGTGGCGGGTCTCGGCGCGCTCGGGCCAGGGGATGCCGGCGATGCGGTAGGGCCGCTCGCGCGCCGGCGCCGACGGCCGCCGGAGGCGGAGGCGCGGCGGGCGGACGCGCCGCCGGAGCTGTTTCGCCGAGACCAGCTCGCCGCCGCGCAGGCGGCGCCCGCGCTTGAGCCTGGCGCCCGCGTAACTGAGGGTTGCGAGCGCGGCGGCGGCGATACCGGCGGCGATCCCGAAGCCGAGCAGGGCGGCATCGAGGGCATCGGCGAGGATGCGCGCGCGCAAGCTCAAAAGCGGTTCGTGGCCGGCGATGGCGCCAAGGGTCACGGTCTCGGCCCGGCCGTCCTCGTGGCGTATCACCTTGGGTTTGTGGGGGCTCAGGCCGGCATCGATGAGCGTCTCGGACAGGGTAAGCATTCCGAGGGCATACCACTCGTAGGCGGTCGTGCTCTGCGCCGTCTTCCAGCCTGCCGAGCCGGCGGCCACGAACAGGGCGGCCGCGACGGCGAGGCCGAGCATCCGCAGCCAGGTGCGCAGGCCCCGGACGGCGGCACGGAAGCCGCGCCCGGTATCGCCGCCCGCGCCGGTCACGGCGCACCCCCGCCACTTGTTCCGGCCCCCGGATCGCCCGCGTCGCCCGCTTCCGGTTCCGGAGATCGGCTCCCTTCATCCGTGCCGCCGGAGCTTGCGGACAGCTCCCGCAGTCTGGAGAGCCAGAGCGCGGCGGCGCGCTCGGGGCGCAGGGGCCGGATCCGGCGGCGCAGCGGCGGGAACATGGCGCCGGACCCGCCCGCCGCGGCGATGCCCAGGTCGCGGCGCTCGGCGGCGTCGGTCATGCGGTCGACGAAGCGCAGGACCTCGGCCCAGGCCTCCGGCGGGTCGGGCTCGAGCCCGGCTGCCTCGCGCAGCGCCCGGTCGATCCTCTCGCCGTGACGCCGGGCGCGCCCGGCCGCCCTCGCAGAGACCGGCCCGCCGTCATGATCGCCGAGCCAGGCAGCGCGGGCTTGCGACAGCAGCGCGTACAGCGCCAACGCGCGGCAATCCGCGGCCGTGACCCCGTCCAGCGCCTCGACTTCCTCGGCCATCGTCAGCGCGTGCTGGGCGAGGGACAGGAACCACCGGGTACGTCCGCCCCAGCGGCAGGTGTTGGCCAGCACGTGCGCGACCGCCTCGAAGTCGATGCCGGCGGCATCCGCGTCCTCCGGGCCGCCGGGCCAGGAGGGCGTCGGCGTGGCCGAAGTGACCAAGCCCGGCAATGTAGCACTTCTGATGAAGCAGACCCTGCTGCCGCTGTTGTGCCCGGACTGCGCCCTTGAGCGCCCGGCGGACGGGCGGGAAGCACCGGAAAACCCGGCCGCCCGCCTCAGCGGCAACGGAGCGGTCCGCTACCGCAACCCCGAGGGCTGTCCCCGGTGCCGGCGGGACGATGGCGGCGCCGTCGCAGCCCGGGCCTGGAACGGCTATATCGAACAGACGGCGATCGCCGAGACCATCCGCCCCGACGCCGGTTATCTCGCCTTCGTGCGGGACCGCGATCCCCTGGGCGCCTGGGCCTATTGGCGCCGGGAGATGGGCGGCGCACCGATCGGCGGCAAGATCTGGAAGCTGGTGGCCGAGGGCGCGGTCGATCCGTTCGACGCCCTGCTCAAGGGCGCCGGCGCCGAGCACGAGGCCTCCGCGAGCCTCACCCTGGTCCCGGAGGCGGTCGGATGATGGGGCCGTTCCGCATTCGCGTCCGCTTGGGCGCGTTCGGGAGGCGGGCAATCGCGGCACTGGTGCTCGGGCGCAAGGCGCGGGTGGATTGCTTCCGCACAATCGCCGATCTGCTGGAATCGGGCTTCGAGCTCGAACGCGCGCTCGACGTCACGGTGCGGGCGCAGCGGGGCCAGGGCCGCGGGCATCCGCGTGGACGGGCGGCTCGACGCCTCCACGGCCGGGTTCAGCACTCTCATCGTCGGTCAATGCACGGGGTGCGGCTCATGAAACCGTCATTCGCATTCGCTCTTGTCATATGGGCGTATCTCGCACCGGTGTTTCCCTGGCTGGACGCGCGCCGGGCGGTTATCGATCCGCGCCTGGTGCTGGCGTTGCTCGGCGCCGCGGCCCTATGGCGTTATCTGAGCCCGGACGGAAACAGCCCGTGGACGCCCTGGACAGGCATGGCGCTCGGTATCGCCGCCGTCGCGCTGCCGATCATGGCCGCCCAATGGCTGGGCCGGCGCTGGCCGCTCTATCCGGGCGACGCGATGATGCTGGGGGCGTTCGGTTTCCTGCTCGGCCCAATCGGTCTGGCATGGACGATGCTGCTCGGGTCGGCGTTCTCGCTTGCCTACCGGGTTTGGCTGCAGCGAAGGCGGGGCCGGCGCATCCGCAAGGGCCTCGTGCCCCTCGGCCCGGGCATGACCGCCGGGGCCGCCGTGGTATTCCTATTCGTCAATTTCGGCGTTGCGTTCGCCGCCGGCGAACCGCCGCTTCATGGCGTGCCGCCGCTTCTTGGCGTGCCGGCTGTCTCGGTAACGCCGGCCCCGGTAATGGTTTCCCCGTTGCCGGATATCGCGCCCGATATCGAACCAAGAGGGGCGCCGCTCCCGGCGACGGAACTGGCCCCGGCCGGAACCCCGCTGCCGGACGCAATCGCAACCCGGGACCTGGCGTTCGAGCAGCGGGACGCGGTGTCCCTGCCGGCCGCACTCCGCCGCCTCACTTCCCTTTCGGGTATCGCGACGGCGATCGAGGAGCGTCCGGCACGAATCGCCGGCGGGATGGCGATCCTGGCGGATGCGCCGCCGATCCGCCTGGTCCGGCGGGGCGCGCTGGCCGGCCTGCTTGACCGCCTCGCGGTCTTAAGCGGCTACGACTGGACGTGGCGGGACGGAACGATCGTCTTCTACCGCTATTGGGACACGGACCAACGCGCCGCGGCCGCCCGCCTTGCCGATCAAGTCGATAAAGCCCCACCGGACGGTTCATGGATCGTCGAAGCGGGGGCGCACAAGACCCTGCGGGGCGTGCTTGAGAGCTGGGCCCGCGAGGCGGGATGGATTCTGGTCTGGAACGCGCCCCGGGATTACGCCGTGGGATCGGGCCCGGAGCAGGCCGGCAACGCCGTATTCCGCGGCGGGTTTCTGGAGGCGGTCGATCAGTTGCTGGCCGGGGATGCGACGCGGCGCACCTTGTCGGTGCTCGCCTACAAGGCGAACCGCCATCTGGTGATCGGGGACGCCGGAGCCGCCGGACGATGAAAATCCCAACGGCTTTGGCGATTATCCCGGGCTTGATGGCCATGCTCCCGGCCTGCGCTGCGTTTGCCCCGGCCGTACCGGACGCGGGACCGCCTGTTGCGGCGGACCCGGCGGAGACGCTTCTGACCGAGGCGGCGCTCCGCGCCGAGCGGACATTCGTGGCGCTGGCCCGGGCGCGCTCCACGGAAGACCCGCTCACCGAGGCGCTCGACGGCGCCACCGACAGCCGCGTTCCCGGATCGAGCAGCCCTTTCAACTGGCCCTCGATCTCCGGCCACGGGTCGTAATCCGTCTCGGTGGAGATCGCCTGGCTGGTGAGGTTGCCGCCGCCGCCGTCTCCGGCGGCGCTGTTGTCCTGGGTCGAGGCCGACACCGTGTAGCGCTGCGTGCCGGCGAGCGCGTGAATATGAAAGACCGCGGAGCGGCGGCGCACGATCTCTATTTGCTGGCGGTCCGCCTCGAAACGCCATTCGTATGGGGGCACAGCGAGGGCTGAAGAACCCTGTCCCGCCGCGGGCCGCCACTCAAATTTCTTTGAACGTGCTGGGGCGCCGGATGTCACTCGCTGCTTAGCCGCTGGGTGGGATGTGGAGGCGCGGGACAAAGACGGATGGACTCCCCTGCATGTGGCGGCTGGTTACAGCAAGGATCCTGCGGTGATCACCACCCTTGTAGCCGCAGGAGCCAACCTGGAGGCGCGGGACAAAAACGAATGGACGCCCCTGCACTTCTCGGCTGGTCGCAGCGAGGTCCCTGTCCCTGCGGTGATCACAGCCCTTGTAGCCGCAGGAGCCAGCCTGGAGGCGCGGAGCCAAGGTGGATGGACGCCTCTGCACCTTGCGGCGGCTACGAGTTCCGCGCCGCCGGGCGTCAGCCCATTGAAGCCGGATGGCGCGACGCTTTTCCCAGCTGGCGGCCCGCCGAGGAAAAGGGCGAGGCGGCGCAGGTGCTGCCTGCCTTGCGCGACAAGGAGGCCGCGCGGTTGCGCGGGACCAAAATCGAGGACAAGGAGACCCGTCCGCCGCCGCGCTACAAGGAAGGCACGCTGATCGAGGCGATGCAGAATGCCTGGCGCTTCGTCGAGGACGAAGCCCTGCGGGGCCGCCTCAAGGAGGCCAAGGGGATCGGCACGCCGGCAACGCGGGCGGAAATCATCGGCGGTCTGAAGAAGCAGGGATTCCTGACGGCCCGGGGACAGAACATCGTACCGACCGGCCGCGGACTGGCGCTGTTCGGGGTTCTCGAACGCGCCGATCCGGCCTTGGTCGATCCAGGGGTGACGGCGGAACTCGAATGCCTGCTCGACGATGTGGTAACCGGCAAACAGGAGATGATGGGCGCGATCGACGCGGTGTGCGATGCCGCCCGGCGCATCATCGCCGGCCTCGAGGACGGCGCCGTTGCCGGGGAGGCTGTAGAACCCGGGGTATCTCCAGGTGGGGACAACAGCGGAGAGCGGCCGCCGACGGCGGCGATGAAGAAATTTGCCGCTTCGATCGCCCGCCGCAAGGGTATCAGGCCACCGGCGGGCTACACGAAGTCGGGCGCGATCTGCCGGGCGTTCCTGGATCTGCATGCTCCGGAGCGAACAGCCCGGGATGCAGACAGGAAACCCACGGGAGAAACGGGCTCCAGGCCGCCGAGTCCGGCGCAGGTGTCGTTTGCCGAGGCGATCGCGCGGGAAAAGGGCGTCGCCATTCCAGAGGAGGCCAAGGTCTGCACAGCTGAAATGTCGGTATGGATCGATGCGAACCGGCGACCGAAGCCTGAAAAAGGCCGCAAGGTGTCGGCGGCCGGTAAGCGCGCGCCCACGGCAAAGGGGAAGAAAGCGGGAACAAAACCACCGCGGTCGGGGAAGTCGTAAGCATCCTCGGCGTCCGGGACCATCGCGGCGGCGGCCGGCAAAGACGTCACCACCGCGCGATCGCCTCGAACCCCCGACGGTGTGCTCCGGCGCCGTCCAGTCGCTCTCCCTGCTGGTCGCCTTGCGCCACTCGATCCCCTCAAGCAGGTAGGCGAGCTGCGCCGAACTGATCAACAGCGCGCCGCCCGACGCCGACGGCCAAGTGAAACGGCCCCGCTCCAGGCGCTTGGCGTAGAGCGAGAACCCGAGACCGTCATGCCACAAAATCTTGACGAGATCGCCGCGGCGTCCGCGGAACACGTAGAGGTCCCCCGCGTGGGGGTCGCGGCCAAGACTTTCTTGAACCTGAAGCGCCAGCGTGTTCATGCCTCGGCGCATGTCCGCCACCCCGGTCGCCAGCCATACCCGCACGCTGGCCGGAACCGGGATCATCGGCGCTCCACCACCGCAAGCACCCGAGCCAGCGCCGGGGCATCCACCGTCCCGTCGACCGTCACCCGAACGCCGCCGGCAAGCGCGATCTCCATCCGCCCGACCGACGGCGCTGCGTCGAACTGGCCGTCCGCCGGGGGCGCGTCTGCCGCCGGCGCGACAATCACCGGCACAAACCCGCCGCTTCCGGCCTCGCCATCCTCCTCGCGAAAGCGACGCCGCCATTCGAACACCAGATTGGCCGAACATCGTTGCGCTTCGCCACCGCCGTCACCGTGGCGCCGGGTGCGTAGCTCTCCGCAACAATCCGCCGCTTGTCGGCATCGCTCCACTTGCGAGCCCGACGGCGGTTCCCGCCCTCGACCTCAACGCCCGAATTCGCCTGCTGTTCATCCAACATCCGCGATCACCTCTGTCCGTTCCGCGGTGGGCTCCTCGGTGCCCACTCCCGATCGCAAACACTCGCCGATTTTCAGATCACCGCACAGGCGGTCCCCACCGGATGCTTACCTGGTTCCGGCCAGCGTGCGGGTATGGCTGGCGACCGGGGTGACGGACATGCGCCGTGGCATGAACACGCTGACGCTTCAGGTTCAGGAGGGTCTTGGCCGCGACCCCCATGCGGGGGCCCTCTACGTGTTCCGCGGACGCCGCGCATGATAAACACCCACTTAAACTGAAACATAAGTTTCAAAACAATCTATATCTATTTGTTAAACATAACTATTATGGAGATGACTTCCGCCGGATTTATGCGCATACGGCGCGTGCGAAACAGGCCGGAATCTCCATTGTCGCGACCAATGACGTCCATTATCACGTCCCCGACCTGCACCAGCTCCTGCCTTGGAACTGGAAGGCAGCCCAGGGCCAGGCCCTGGCCGCCTAAGCCGGACCTCACCCCGACACCGTCTTCCCTCCGGTCGAGCCCGCGTCTTCGCGCGGTCCACCGTGGCGCTGAGCGTCACTCGCCCCTCCGTGCTCGATCTCCCCGATCCCAACCGTGTCACAACCCGCGATTCACCGTCCCCAGTCCTCGCCGGATGCTTACGAACAAAACCACCTCGGTCGGGAAAATCGTAAGCGATGGAGTGGACGCCCCTCCCGGCGACGGAGAAGAAGGGCTCGCGCCCTCGGCCTCGGCGGCCGGGACCATCGCGGCGGCGGCCGGCAAAGACGTCACCACCGCGCGATCGCCTCGAACCCCAGTGTGTGCTCCGGCTTCGTCCAGTCGTTCTCCCTGCGGGTCGCCTTCAGCCCGAAGGAGATATCGGGCACGTTGGCATTGGCCGCGGGCGTCAGTCTCCAGCCGATGCTGTAGTCGCGCGCAGCCGTCGCGAGGCCCAACCCGACATGCGGGCTGCCGGTGGCGCGGCCCGAGAAGGCCGGGAAGCCATATGCCCCCTCGGCCGTCCAGCGGGTAGTGGTCTCGCCGCTCCCTGTGCGGTCCTCCAGCGGGTCGTCGACGAACAGCGCGTCGAGCCCGCCCTTGGCCTGTCCGCCCCAGTCCTGGGTCAGCGCAAGCGACGGGCCACGCTCCGAGGCCGGCTCGGAATCGAACGCCAGTGACGCGGCAAAGCCCCGGTCCTTCAGGTCGTCCGAGGCATGGGCGATCAGCGTGCGGCCCGAGACGTCGAGCGACAGGCCGAGCGCCGGGTCGGCCCAGGCCAGCCCGCCGCCAAGCTCGACCCCGAAGCCGGTCTCCGCATCGCCGCCGTCATGGCGCATGCCCATTTCCAGCTTCGGCGTGATGCTGGCATCGCCCTCCAGCGGCGCCTTCCAGCTGCCCTCCAGACCAAGCCTGAGCCGCGTCACATCGGAATCCGACGCCGCAAGCCCGCGCGTCTTCTCCGAGGAGGTCCCGGCCCACAGCGCATCCGAGACCAGCGCCAGCGCCGGGCCGCCTCCCCCGGACTCCGATCCAGAACTCTCCTGCGTTGGCAGCAGGTCGCCGCGCAGGCCCAGGGACGCCATGCTCCACGAGATGTCCGACTTCAGCATCTCGCCCAGCTCGGGTTTAAGCATTACCTCGCCTACGCCGTGTCCGAGCGCGCCCCAGAGCTTCACACGCTCCGAAGCCTGCAGGGCCAGATAGGGAATCGCCGCCGTCAGCGTGGCCTCCACCTTGCCGCCGGCCCCGCGCGCCGATCCAGAACCTGCCCCGGACTCCGATCCGGGATCGGCAAAGCTGCCCCCGCCCTTGCCGCTGCTCTGCATCAGCGCCATGCCGGCCAGCCAGTCGCCGCGCGCATAGTCCGCGCCCAGCATCGCCGTGGTCGCCTCGCCGTCGAGCGAGAACGTCCCCTCGCGGCCGTCGAAGCTCGACTGCGCCGCCCGGCCCCAGAAGGCCAGGCTGCCGCCCGTGCCGTCCTTCTCGCCCGTCGCCGTGAAGCTGCTGCCGAGCAGCGCCTCGCGCGCCGTCACCGACCGGGACTGCGCGCTGCCGCCGAAACCGCCATGGCCGGCGCCGAAGGCGCGGGCGACATCGGACTGCGCCGGCAGGTCATTGCCGGCAAGGCTGCTTGGTGCGGCATTGTCGTTCGCCGCACCGCCCGTCCCGGACATCGATTTGGGTGCCCCGGGATTGAAGCTGAGCGCCTGTCCGGCGATCGTGCCCCGCACCCCGGCGCTGCGCGAGGCCGCGATGCGCCCGGCAATGCCGTCCAGCGCCTGCTCCGCCGCCGTGCGGCCGAACCGCGCCAGCCACGCCGCCGGCATCGGGTCCGAATTGACGATGGTGCCGATTGCCAGTTCGTCCGCGATGATGGCGCCCGTTGCCTCCGTCAGCACGACGGTGAGGGTCTCCCGGCCCTCGTCGTGGAAGTCATCGAAGGTCTCGACCCAGAATTCCCCTCGAGTCGACCCTGGATAAACGGTCACCCGGCTGTCGGCGTCCGTCCCCTCCGTGGCGCTGTCGGCGTCCACTCCCACCTCCACCGTCACCGTCCTGGCCTCGACAAACCGCGTCGCGTCGGTGATCGTCGCAGTAACCCGGACCGTCTTGGCGCCACCGTCTTCCGCGATGGTTGTCTGCGTGCCGTCCGTGCCGGTGTCCGCGTCCACCGAAATCTTGATTGCACCGGGCGCGTCGTCATCGTCGGTGATGGTGACCATGGTTGGGGTGATGGTCAGACTGCCGGACGTGCCCGTTACGTTGATCGTCTCGTTCGCCTCGTCCAGGACGTCGTTGATGGGCGTCATCCACGCTCACCGCCACGGTCTTGGCGTCCACGTAGCGCGTGGTGCCGTTCACCGTCGCCGTTACCGTGACCACCGTGGCCCCGGCGTCCTCCGCCACCGTGCTCGGCGTGCCCGAGGTCGAACCGTTGGTGTCCACGCTCAGCGTGATGCCGCTCGGCGCCGCGTCATCGTCATTGATGGTGCCGGTGGCCTCGGCCGTGGCAATCGTGCCGCCCACCGCCCCGGTCAGCTCCACCAGGAAGGTCGCCGTCCACGCTTATCCATACAAAGACGACTTCTTCACCGCATGGCGGGCCCTCGCTCCCACGTAAGCGCCCTCTTCCCTGAAAACCCGGAAATCCAGAAACTCCCAGGCGGGGGTCACTCAAACACGTCCAGGCGGCACAAAATATGCCGCATAAATTGAAAACGCGCGACTATGTCCTCCCCAAAATCCTGGCTGCGCCCAAAACTGGAAAATGTGTGCCGGAAATCGAGCGACGTGAGCCAAAAACGAAAAAATCACATCGGAAATCGTCGTGATGGATCCGGGTTATTGGTTTACCATCGACATACCACTTCCAACAGACCGAGGACCAACGCCATGTCGTTCAGCAGGGGAATTACGGTGCTGTTCATCTCCATCGGGATCGTGTGCGCCGGCCCGGCCGCCGCCGAAACCGGCAGCTTCACATCGGTTTCGAGCATGACCGGCGGTTACACCACGATCGCCCACATGGGCGGAACGATCTTCGGCGGCGCCTCGGAGGGTACGAGCACCATCGTCAGGAGCAGCGGCGGACCCTTCATCGAGGGGGGATCCAGCCGGGTGACGTGCATCGTACACGGAAAGAGTTCGGCCGCGGGCACCGAGCTCGGGGCGTCCTGCACCGCGACGGACCCCTCGGGCGACAAGCAGTTCTGGAATTCGAGGAGAAGCGCGGGTGACGTCGCCCAGGGCGGAGGCGGCGCGGGACGCCTCGAAATGCTGGGCGGGACCGGCAGGTTCGAAGGCGTCACGGGTTCGTGCTCATACGAAGCCGATTACCTGACGAACGATCTATTCGTCACCCGGGCCGATTGCACCTGGCAGCGCTAGCGCGCCCGGTCTTTGGGCTTCGCGCACGGCGGAACCGGCCGGGCCGGAAGGAAGCTGGCGGTGAGCGTGGTGTCGCCTGCCCGAACCGGTCGATCGCCTGGTCGCAGGTCGCGAGCGCCTCTTCCGTCCGGTTCAGATCGAACAGGTCGGCGCACCTGTGCTGGATGCAGCCTGCGACCAGCGCGACCCACTCCGGCTCATCGCTGGTCCCGAAACCGGAATACGTGTACCGGAAATCGAGCGACGTGAGCCAAAAAACGGAAAAAATCACGTCGGAAAAAAAATCGTCGTGATGGATCCGGGACCACCATCTCCGGACAGTCCGCGCAGTCCCGGAACGACCCGCCTTCTGCCCGAACCGACCCCGCCCCCGGCAGTCCGCACAGCAGAACCGCAATCACAAGCCCGCCCGTTATGCGGCCCGGACGCCACAGCCCCGGCATTCCGTCACCAAGCCGCCGCCGGCTCGTCGATCGCATGGACCGATCCCCGACACCTCTCGGAAACCGGAGCTTGATGGTGTCCACCATCGGCTAGTGGACACCATCAAAGGAGGCATTGCGGTGGCGCGTCGAACACGCCGTTTCTGGTCGGAGGATGAGAAGCGCCGGATTACTGTGCAGACCTGTGCACCGGGGGTTTCGCCGTCCGCGACGACAAAGGCAAGCTTGGCTCCACGCAGGTTGAACTCTCCTACCGACGCATGACTGTCCGGCCACCGATCGCCAAGCAGAAGCGCTATCCGACGCTGATGCTCACGGTGTTGCACGCCCGGGAGCCGGAAGAGCCGGTCGGTCGCCCCCGCATCGACTGGAAGCTGATCACCGACCTGCCTGTCGACAGCCACGACGACGCCGTGGAGAAGCTGCAATGGTACGCCATGCGCTGGAAGATCGAGGTCTTCCACAAGATCCTGAAATCGGGCTGCCGGGCCGAACAAGCCCGGTTGCGAACCGCCGAGCGGTTGGTCAGGCTGCTCGCGGTGTTCTGTATCCTGAGCTGGCGCGTGTTCTGGCTGACTATGCTCAACCGCGCCAGGCCAAACCTCGAACCAGCCTTGGTGCTGACCGGGTTGGAGACGAAAATCCTCGATCGCCTGATACCCGATTCCACCGCCGATCCCCCTGCTGCCAGGACGCTCTCGCTCTACCTCATCAAGATCGCCAGGCTCGGCGGCTATCTCGACCGTGCCAAGGATCCGCCGCCCGGCAACATCGTCATGTGGCGCGGCCTCTCTCGATTGACCGACATCGCCCTCGGCGCGACCCTGAAAATCGACGATGTGGGTAATTAAAAGGCTGGCCGAAGGAATACCGTTCGAATCAAATTGTTTGCCAATAGTTTGCCAGCTTGCCAAATTACCTATTCCGAATATAATAAGCCCTCGAAAAATTCAACATTTTCAATAGCTTGAAGTGGTTTCGGGGGTAGGATTTGAACCAACGACTTCAGATTACTCATTTGTCCTCTCCGCTAGCGCTCGTCCGGCGGTCGAAGTCTTATATATGACTCCCCCTTCCCCATTCATATCAGGCTTCCGCCGGTTCGCAATACGATGCCAAACGCACTCCCGGGTTTGTGTTCCTGGGATCAGTGAATAGACTCCGCCCCATGTCCAAGGCCAAATTCCGCGACTTCATCCCGGCCCCCGACAAGTCTCCGGTCTCCGGTAAGGATGCCCGTTCCCATGCCGACGGCGTCGTCAACGGGCGGGCGATCGTGAAGGAGTTGTTTGATCACTGGCAGGCGCTCAGGGCCGAACCGTTTCGGGGCATCACCGCGGACGGCGGGATCATCCCCGGCCTCTTCACCCTCAGGCCGGAGAAGGCACCGGCCCAAACCATGGCCGAGGCCGCGCGCGGGCTGATGGAAACCCTCACGCCGGAGCAACGGGCGTCGAGCTGTTTTCCCATGACCTCGGACCAATGGCGGAATTGGCAAAACACCGAGCTTTACGTAGAGCACCATGGGCTTCGGCTGGACGAAGTGCCGGAGACGGTGCGCGACGCCTGCCTCAACGTCATGCGGGCGAGCCTCAGCGAGGCGGGCTACGAGCGCACCCGGAAAGCGATGAAACTCAACGGTTTCCTCGGCGAACTGGTCGACGCGCCGCTGGTGATGGGAGAGTTCAGCTATACCTTCTGCCTGTTCGGTACGCCCTCCCGGGAGGAGCCTTGGGGCTGGCAACTGTTCGGCCATCACCTGACCCTGAACTGCGTGATCATCGGCGATCAGATGACCATCACACCGACCTTCATCGGCGCGGAACCGTCATACGCGGATGCGGGACGGTTCGCCGGGGTTTCCCTGTTCGAGGACGAGGAGCGGTTGGGGCTGGCGTTGCGCCGGTCCCTGGACGAACGGCAGGCCCGGCAAGCCCACCTCCACCAGGACATGATGGGCGGAGATATGCCGCCGGAGCGCCGTCAGTTCGCCGATCAGCTCCACTACGGCGGCGCCTATCAGGATAACAGGATCATTCCCTATGAGGGGATTAAGGGAAGCGAGCTCGGGGCCGGGCAGCAACAACGGCTCCTGGACCTCACCGCGGCCTATGCCGGCACCCTGCCCGAGGGGCCCTTCGGGGCGCGGATGGAGGAAGTGGAGCGGCATTTGGCCGAGACGCGCTTCTGCTGGATCGGCGCCGCCGACGAAGACCATCCGTTTTATTACCGCATCCAAAGCCCGGTGATCATGATCGAGTTCGACCATCATGCCGGGGTCTTCCTGACCAACACCGAGCCGATGAATTTTCACGTCCACACGCTGGTCAGGACCCCCAACGGCAACGATTACGGGCTCGACCTGCTGCGGCTGCACTACGAAAACGCGCCCCACCATCGGCACAACCACGGGCAAGCAGATCCAAATCTAATCGGCGGCCCGCCTCAAACCGACGGCAGCGGACAGGGCGGCAGGTTGCGCTCGTACTCCCGGTAGGCCTCCCGGGCGAAGTCCTCGGCCCGGCCATGGGCCGCGCCCGGCGGCAGACCATCGCCGGCAAGCTGTCCCGCGAGCTCCCGGATGGCCGCTTCGCACGCCTCGACCGCGGTGGTTTCTTCGATCACCAGCGCGCCCGCCGCCCGCTGCGCCTGATAGGCGATGCAGTCGACGACAGCGCTTCTTGTCTGGTCGAGGGGCTCGGCTCGAAGGTTTCCGATAACCGGCGTTTCGGCGGCGAGGCCGATCAACAGCCCCCAAATTACCCAACGTGCACGAGACGGCATATCAGCCTCCGGCCGCTACGCAGCCACCCCACTCTACCTCAACGCCGCGATCGGGTGAAATCCCGATCGAACGCGGCCGCGCGGCCGCCAAAATGGATCATCAACCGATCAATTGCCGGGCGCGGGCCGATGGTCATCAATCACAAACGGATCCCGACCAAGAAAGAAATCGGCGGCTCAGAAGAAAACCAGCGCGCGGGTTTCGACACTTTCCCGGGGACGCGCGTCGGGCGGCGACGTGGGGTCGTCGAAGGCCGTATGGGCGGTGAATTGCACGCCGGCGGATTTGTCGGTATCGAAGACCTTGAAAATGTAGGTCTCTTCCGGTGTCATTTCCTTGAGGTAGTAGAACTTGTGGCCCGGGTCATAAGCGCAGTGATAGGTGACCGCCGTCCGGTACCGGTATCGCCGCTCCAATTCCACAAAGCTCGAGTTCGGAACCGTCTTGCCGTCGGCGAGGGCAAAGGGCTCGGTCATCACCGGATGGTTGATGGGCCGCCAGGTCTGGACGATGGCGAAGCGCTTCTTGAGCAGTTCCCCGGCCTCTTCATTACCCATAATGTCCTTCAATCGCTGGCGTGCCGATCTATCCGTATAGTCATTGTGGACCGCCTTCACCGGCGCGCGGGTATTGTTGGCCTCCCGGACCGCGTCGTTGTAGGTGCGGAAAGTATGATCGAACACCACCACCTTGGATGCGCCCATGGCGTTTTTGATGATGCCGGCCACCTCGGCGTTATAGACGCGCTCCACTTCATCCCGGTCGTAGAAATCCACGACCTTCGACGGAATTCGCTTCATCTCAATGCCGTTTGCCGCAAGATCGAACCCACCGGCGATCGGCCGCGCGTCGTAAATGCGGCAGGTATGCGCCTCATATTGCGGCGGGTTGGCTTTATGCTCTTCCTCCGGCCAATCGACGTACCTCGTCGGCGGCACGCCCGTATCGACGATATAGTTCAACTCGGCCTCAACGTAGTTGAGGCGGTCGGTCCATTCGGCGGCGTCGGGCATGGCGCGTTCCGGCGGCTGTTCGGTTCCCGATAAGCGTAGCACGGAAAATCTCAGACGGCACTCGCCTTCACGTCGGTGAGCGCCCGCAGGCGGTCGCCGATCATGTTCAGCGACAGGATGGTGAGGAACATCACGCCCGCCGGAACGAAGGTGACCTGCGGCGCCCGGGCGATCTCCTCGAATCCGTCGGCGATCATCTTGCCCCAGCTCGGCGTCGGCGGCGGGAAGCCGACACCGAGAAACGCCAAGCCGCCCTCGATGATGATCACGATGGACATGCCGAACAGGACCAGCGACAGCATGGGCACTATGACGTTGGGCAGCAATTCGCGGACCATGATCCGCAAATGGGATGCGCCCTGGGCCCGTGCCGCCAGGACGAATTCCCGCTCGGCGAACAGGATGGTATTGGCGCGTGCGACGCGCACCTCGGCGGGGATACCGAAGAACGCCAGTGCCAGGATCATCACCGGCAGCGTCGCGCCGAGGAAAAACAGCACCACCATCACGCCGACGATATTGGGAAACGCCAGAATGGAGTCGGTGAAAATGCCCACCGCCGCATCCACCCGGCCGCGGAAATAACCCGCCGACATGCCGAGCGCCAGCCCGGCGAGGAGGCTCAGGAACGGCGCCGTAAAAGCGAGCATCATGGAGATGCGGGCGCCGTGGACGATCCGGGACAGCATGTCGCGGCCAACCCCGTCGGTGCCGAGGATGTAGCCGTCCGTGAACGGCATCAGGAACTGTCCGTCCAAGTTGGTTGTGAGCGGATCCTGGATGGGAAGCACGTCGGCGAAGATCGCGCTCAGCCCAATCAGCAGCAGCCAGCCGACGCAGAGCCAGAACAGAATGCCGGCCCGGGCCCACCATGGGCGCACCACGTCCTGCTGCTTGCCGGCATCGGCGGCCGGTGAGAGGCGGAGGAGATTTCGGACCAGCTCGACCATGCTCAGGCCTCCGCCGCCCGGCGGTTCACCCGCGGGTCCAGAATCGCGTAGACGATGTCCACGGTGAGGTTGATCCCCACATAGGCAATCGCGGCGAATGTCACCACCGCCTGCACCACCAGCACGTCCCGGGCGTCGATACTGTCGATCAACAATTTGCCGATACCGGGCAGCGCGAAAATGTTTTCGGCGATCACCAGGCCGCTGATCAGCCGGCCGACTTGAAGGCCGAGGACGGTCACCAGCGTAAATGACGACGGCCGGAAGGCGTGCCGGAACAGGATGTAGCGCGCCGACATGCCCTTGGCCTTGGCGAGCGCGATGTAGTCCTCCTGCAGGGTGGTGATCATGTCGACCCGCAGCACCCGGAGGAAGATGGGCACCTCGCTCAATCCGATGGCCAGCATGGGCAGCATGAAGTATTTCAGGTTTTCCCAGACGCCCAGGAACATGGGCGCGTGGCCCGCCGCCGGGAGGATCTTCAGGACCACCGCAAAGAACCAAATGAACAGGATCGCCGTCACGAAGGGCGGCGTCGCCACAACCCCAAAGGCGGCCGCGGATATCCATCGGTCGAGCGCGGTGTTACTTCGAAAGGCACTGAGCACGCCCAAGGGGATGGCAATCACCAGGGCAAAGCCCAAGGACATGACCATCAGCTGGACGGTGACCGGAATGCGTTGGGCCAGGAGATGGCTGATCTTCTTGCGGGTGATATAGGAGCGGCCGAGGTCGCCCTGCATGAGATTGCCGAGCCACACCACGTAGCGCACCACCAGCGGCTTATCGAGGCCGAGTTCGATCTCGATCTGACGGCGGATTTCCGGATCGTTGATCACCGCCGCGTCGTCATCGGCGAGGATGGCGTCGACCACGTCGCCCGGCAGCAGGTTCACCAGCATGAAGCTGGCGAACGTCACCAGAAAGAAGACCGGGACAAGGTGGAAAAGACGCTTTCGCAGATAGGCCACGTGAGACCTCGAATGAAGGTGCGGGTTCTCCGGCGCTATCGTGCCGGGATCGTCTCGATCGCGGGAACGGCCTCACCCGGCGCGCCGGTATTGTGGACCACCCGGCCGCCGACCACCGTCAACAGCGAGGTGATGTACCGGATGTCGTCATCGGACACCGCCTGCTCATCGAAATAGTCATGGCTCAATACGGCCAGGTCGCCATAACGCCCAACGGCAATGCCGCCCATGTTCTTCTCTTCCTTGCAGAACCACCCCTGCGGCGTGGTCCAGATTCGGAGAATTTCCTCGCGGGTCAGGCACTGGCCGGGGTTGATCATTTCGCCGGCGTGGTTCTTGCCGGTGACGGCGTAATAAAGCATCACCCAGGGATTCATTGCCGAGACCCTCGCCCCGTCCGAGCCGCCGCCCATGACGGCGCCGCTGTCCATGATCATCCGGAACGGCGGGTTGCCCGGTGGCGTGAGCTTGCCCTCGAGGTAATTGGAGCTGTGGGAACTGAGGCCGACACCGAGGTCGATCGCCCGGTCGATGGTCTCCTGGTCGATCCCATAACAGTGATCCATCGACCAATGGAGATCGGCGATCGGCGTGGATTTGTTGACCTCCTCCCAGACCCGCAGGTGCTCCTTCTGCTCGGCGAGGCTGATCAGGTGCTGCTTGTAGAGCCAGCCCCGCTCGGCAACGGCGCGCACCGAATCGGTGTAGAAATCGGGCAGCGGTTGCTGGCGTTGCAGTTTGTTGGGGATCAGCCACTCGCCGATCCCGACGACGCGGACGACGTCGTTGCCGAACTCGTTGAACGTATTGTCGAGACGGGCCATGAGGTCGGGGAGTTCGGCGTCGGTGTCGAGCACCGGCAGGAATATCCGCACCCGCATGGGCACCCTGTCGTCGCGCATCAATTCGAGAATCGGGTTGTAGCCGGTCGCCGGGTCGAGCCAGCCGCCGGCGGGAATGGTGCCGCCCATGTCGAATACGTTGGTCAGCCCCATGGAGAGCGCGAAGTCCATTTGGCTCGCCGTCTGGCGCAGGGTGTCGCCGTAGGAGTGCAGCGCACTCAGCGCTTCCCACGCCGCGATCGTATCCTTGCCTTTGGCGACGATGCCGTCGTCGCCCACCGGGGCGCCGGCATCCCGGAGCCGGGCCTTGGCCAACGAGTTGGTCGCGCCGGGCCCCCAATTTGAGATCGATAGATAAACCGGATGGTTGGGCGCCGCCGCGTCGAGCTCCGCGAGAGTGGGATAACGGTTCTCGGCGAACTGACCCGGGTGAATGCCGCCGACGGCACTGAGCATCTCGCCGTCGGGCACGCCCGCGGCCTGGGCCTGGATCACCTTCAGCGCGTCCTCGATGGAGAACGCGGTCTCCATCAGCCGCATATCGTAGCCGGGCAACAGCGCGGTCCGCAGGAAATGAATGTGGTTGTCGATCAGTCCCGGGATGACCGTCCTGCCTTTCAGGTCGATGACCTGGGCATCCGGTCCCCTGGGCTGAATGTCGTCACCGAGCGCCGCGAAGCGCCCGCTCTCGATGGAGACCGAGGACACCACCGTCCCCGCATCGTCCATGGTATGGATTTTCCCGTTTTTCAGGATGAGTTCGTGCAGCACGCCACTTCTCCCGCTTGAAGCCCGCGGCGGGCCGGGACCGCATCAATTGCGGCCCCGGCTATCCCCCGATCTTTATTTGTCGACCCACAGGCGGTGGGCGTCAAATGTGTAGCCAAAGGGCTTCTTCACGCCTTTGACATGGTTGCGGTGGGCAATGTGCATCCGCGGATGGTCATAGACGATCAGCGCCGCCTCATCCGCCAGCACCTGTTGATACCCACAGCTCGCCTTCTTCCGTTCCGCGGTACCGGTCGCCGCATTGACCTTCTCCACCGCCGCGTCGATGCGCGGATTTTTGAGGTGGAACTGCCGGCTCGACGGGTGCTTGGAGTGGAAGCGGGTCGCCACCAGGCTCGGGTCCGCATTGGAGAAGTTCTCGACGAAAGTGAAAATGTCGAACTTGCCGCTCAGCAGGGGCCGGATGAATCCGGGGCCCCGCGGACCCGCTTTCTGGGTCGCGCTGATACCGACCTTGCGCCACATGTCGATCATCGCCGTCACCGTCTTCTCGGCCTGGGCGTTCGGGAAGTGATCGACGTTGAAGGTAATCGGCTTGCCGGTTTCCTTCACATACTCATCGATCAGCGCCTTGGCCTTGGCCGGGTCGTGCTTGGGCCACGCCACCGCCGGGCAGTGCCAGGGGTGTCCCTCACCGTACATGTCGTTCTCCGCCCGGTCCCGGCAAACGCCGGTATGGGCACACGTCACCTTCTGCCGGTCGAGGGCGTGGATCAGCGCCTTGCGCACCCGGATATCGCTGAACGGCGGCTTCGAATGGTTAAAGCCGATGGCCTGACCGACCGCGAGCCGGGGACCGGAAACCACCGTGATGTTGGGATCCTTCTTGAGCTCCGGGATGAAGCCCCGGCTGACGTATATGATATCCGCGTTGCCGGCCTTCAGGGCGTTGACCCGGTTGACCTCCGGCGGGATGAACAGGAAGGTCAGCTCGTCGAGATACTGGGCGTCCTTGTTCCAGTAATTGGGGTTCCGGACCAGCCGGACGAATGCGCCGTCGCGCCATTCCTTGAGCATGTACGGGCCGGCGCCGACGGGCTTTTCGTTAAACTCGGGCTTGTCCTGGTTCCCGGCCAGGTACTTGGGCGCGGTCACCCACCAGGACATGTTGGGCTGGGCCGCCATATTCTTGAAACCGGGGTTGGCGACGCGGAATTTGAAATCGACCGTGTGGCTGTCGACTTTCTCCACGCCTTCGAGATACGGGCCCATCAGCCGCCGGTAGCGGCCGGCGAACCGGCCCTTCTTGCCGGTCAGCAAGCGGGTGAAGTGAGTGACGTAGGCATCCGCGTCCAGGTCTTCGCCATTCGAGAACTTGACCCCCTTGCGCAGGGTCACCCGCCAGCTTTTGAAATCGTCGCTGGGAGTCGCGTCGAGCGCATGAATGGGTTTAATTTCGCGGGTGTCACCGTCCACCTCGAACATGCGTTCGTAGATGGCCTGCAGGATGTATTGCCGGAAGTGGGCGAAACTCAGCACCCGGAAGTTGTCAAAGCCGGCAACGTCCTGCTGAACCGCGACGGTCAGCTTGCCGCCCCGCTTCGGCGTATCCGCGGCCTGCGCGCCGGTCAGCAGTGCGGCACCGGCAAATAGCGCCGCTCCCGCAAATAGGTAGCTCCTGGTCAGTCGTCTGGTCATTGGCGTGTCCTCCCTGGTTTATTCGAACCGTATGCGATTCTTGGCGTATGCGTTCCTTGGCGGTTACCGGCTGGCGGTCCCCGCGACGTTGTTGAGATTTGCCTGGATGCGTTTGAGATAGCCGATGAACTCGGCGACCTCGTTTTCGGAGAACCCGGCGACGCTCTCGCCGAGATAGTCGATGACCGTCGGCGCGACGCCGCGGAACAACGCCTCTCCCTTGCCGGTCATCCGGACGATGGTGGTCCGTCCGTCCCGGGGATCGGAAACCCGCGCGACAAGCCCCTCGCTGGTCATGCGGTCAACCACCTTGGAAAGGTTGGTGCGCTCGATGCCGCAGACGTCGGCGAGATGACCAATGCTCAGCTCTTCGTGATCCCAGAGGAATGACAGCACCCGCCACATGGGCGGAATCAGCCCGAACTGGCGCAGGGTGTTGGTCATGTTGCGGGTGTGGCGGTTGGCGACGTTGGCGATGAAAAATGTCGGCCAGTGCATGCCGTGGTATGCACCGAACTCATCATCGCGGCTTTTGGCGAGTGTGTTTGCTTGGGCGGCCATCAGATTTTTGTCCTGATTTCCGGCTACCCCGACACTCTAACCGATATTTATGTGAAAAGTCACCGATTTATCACCATTAAGGCGAAGGACCGCCGGCGCCCCCTTGCGCCGGCGCACGGCTTCGGCAAAATACGCCGAAAGTCACCAAGCCGGGGAGCAAGTGTACCAGAATGTCCCGGACAGTATTCACACCAGTCACGGGACGTCCCTATGAGCGATGACGCCGGCGACAGTATTCGCGAACGCGCCGAGAGCTATCTCGGCAAGAGCCTGCCCCGGCCCAATGTTCAACGGCTGATCGAAGGCAGGGGCGTCTATACCGACGACGTCAAACTGCCGCGCATGGTTCATGTGGCCTATCTGCGCTCACCCTACGCCCACGCCGACATCGTGCGTATCGGCAAATTCGCCGCCGAGCGGGCCACCGGCGTGGCGGCGGTGGTGGACGGCAGGCAAATGGCCGGGATCTGCCGGCCTTGGACCGGCATTCTCAGCCATCTGCCGGGGATGAAGTCCGTGCCCCAGTACCCGCTCGCCGTCGGCCGGGCGCGCTGGCAGGGCGAGCCGGTGGTCGCCGTGGTCGCGGAGAGCCGGGCGCTGGCCGAAGATGCTCTCGAATTGATCGAGATCGAATTCAAGGAACTGCCCGCCCTCACCGACGAGGCGGCGGCGCTGGAACCGGGCGCCGAGCCGATCCACCCCGAACTCGGCGACAATCTCCTCTGGGAACGGCTGATCGACGAAGGAGACGTGGACAAGGCCTTCGCCGAGGCGGCGGTGGTGGTCGAAGAGAACTACGTGTTCGGCCGCCACACCGGCGTCACCATGGAAACCCGGACCATCGTCGCCGATTTCGATCCCGGCGAGGAGGCGCTCACCGTCCATCAATCGACCCAGACCCCGCACCAGATGCAGTCCCATTTCTCCACCCATTTCGGGATCGACGAGCACAAGGTCCGGGTGATCTGCGGGGATGTGGGCGGCGCTTTCGGGATGAAGGCGCACGTCTATGGCGATGAGTTTGCGGTCGCCGGGTTGGCGATCCTGCTCAAGCGGCCGGTGAAGTTCACGCCCGACCGGCTGGAATCGTTCACCGGAGACCTCCACGCCCGGGGTTACCGGGCCAAGGCCAGGATGGCACTCACGGCGGAGGGCAAGATCACCGCCCTAGACCTCGATGGCCTCACCGGCGCCGGTCCGTTCTCCATGTTCCCCCGCTCCAGCACCATCGAGACCAACCAGATCGTCAACCTCTCGGGCGGCTGCTACATGATCGACAACTACCGGGCCCGGGGCCGCATCTCCTTTCAGAACAAGGCGATGACCAGCGGCTACCGCGCCGTCGGCCACCCGATCGCCACCGCCATCACCGAGGGGCTGGTTGAATTGGCCGCCGCCGAACTGGGCATGGACCCGCTGGAGCTGAGACGGCGCAACATGGCGCCGGACGATTCCTATCCGCGCGCCTCGGTGAACGGCATGCCGTTCGAGAATCTGTCCCACCAGGCGGCCCTCGCCCAGTTGGAGGAAATGATCGGCTATGCCGAGTTGCGGGAGGACCAGGAGACCGCGCGCGCGGACGGTCTCTATCGCGGCATCGGCTTCGGTGCTCTGGTCGAGGTCAGCAACCCGTCGCCGCTTTTCTACGGCGCCGGCGGCGCACCCATCTCGTCGCAAGACGGCTGCACGCTCCGCCTCACCCCGAACGGGGCCGTGGTCTGCAGTACCGGCGTCACCGAGCAGGGCCAGGGCGCGGAGGCCGTGGTTTCCCAAGTGGCGGCGACCGCAATCGGCGTGACCCCGGACAAGGTCAAGGTGATCACCGGCGACACCGCGGTAACGCCCTATGGCGGCGGCACCTGGGGATCGCGGGGCACCGGCATTGCCGGCGAGGCGGTCAACCGGGCCGGCAAGGCGCTGCGGCATAACATTCTCGATCTCGCGGGCGCCATGCTGCAATCGTCGCCCGGCTCGTTGGATATCCGCCGGAATGCCGTGGTCGACAAGTCGGACGGCAAGGAACGGATCCCGCTTTCGGAGCTTGGCCGGATCGCCCACTACCGGCAGGACACGCTGCCGGACGGCTACCAGCCGGAACTGGTCGCCACCCGCCACTACGTACCGAAGGAGTTTCCCTTCGCCTTCACCAATGGCATCCATGCGGCCCACCTGGAAGTGGATACGGACACGGGCATGGTGAAGATCCTAGGCTACTGGGTGGTCGAGGATTGCGGCACGGTGATCAATCCCCTGCTGGTGGATGAACAGATCCGGGGCGGCGTGGTCCAGGGCCTGGGCGGGGTGCTGTTCGAGGAGTGCATCTACAATTCGCACGGCCAGATGCTCAACGGCAATATGGCCGACTATCTGGTGCCCATGGCGGCCGAAATGCCGGATATCCAGGTCGGCCACGTGGTGTCCCGCACATCGGAAACCGACCTCGGCGCCAAGGGCGCCGGCGAAGCGGGTACCGGAGGCGCCCCCGCGGCGGTCATGAACGCCATAAACGATGCGCTCCGCCCGTTGGGCGCGCGGGTCAACCGGATGCCTTTCACCCCGGAGCGGATATTACGGGCGCTCGGCAAGGTGGCCGCCGGCCACGGCCGGAAACCGCTCTAGGCGGCGGCGACGCACTCGACCTCGATCATATATTCCTCGTAAGCCAGCCCGGCCGCGATGATCAGCGTATGCGCCGGTTTGTGGCCGCCGAGAATTTCCTTCCTGATTTCGCGCATCGGCTCGAGGTTCTTCCGGTCCGTCAAATAGGTCGTCATCTTGACGAGATTGGTGAGGTCCATGCCCGATTCCTTGAGGATCTCCTGGATGTTCGCGTAGGTCTGGCGAACCTGATCTTCGAAGTCCGGCAGAATTTCCCGGTTGGGGCCGCGGCGGCCGACCTGT
This sequence comes from Rhodospirillales bacterium, assembly GCA_965213765.1. GTDB lineage: Bacteria > Pseudomonadota > Alphaproteobacteria > Rhodospirillales > UBA2165 > JAJDXO01. Next base: position 629,864 of record OZ243926.1, read on the forward strand.
CCGGCCATGTAGAGCAGCTTGGATCCGGCTTCGACTTCCGCGCCGTGGCTATAGGGGTTCATCGGGGATGCAATGCTGTCAGGGTCAAAGAATCGTACGGGCATATCGCTACCTGTCTGCTGTGAAACGGGAAGAGGTAAATCGTATAGCGTCCGCTTTAATCCTGAAAGCGCGCCGCAGCCCGGCCTGGACGATTTCCATCCCGGCCGTTGATGGCCTGAATCAATGGTGAATGCAGCCCCCCTCCCGCGATGATGACATCGTACTTGGCGGGCCGGGCACCAATCAGGTTCGCCAGCGCAACAGATGGGATTCCGCTTTGCCGATGAGCCAGGCAATAATCAGCCCGAAGGCGGATAGAATTGCGACCCCGCCAATGAGTTGATCAGTCGCGACCAGACTGCCCGCCAGAAGGATATATGCGCCTACCCCGAATTCCGCCCCGATCATTTCAGCGGCAACCAAGAGCACAATTGCGATGGCGATGGATATACGGAAGCCCGAAAGTATGGCCGGCATGGCGCCGGGAATGATGATTTTTCGGACAATGGACGACCAGGACACACCGAAGGATTGAGCCATTCGGATGAGAGTCCGGTCGACGTTGTCCACGCCGCCATAGGTCGCAATGACGGTCGGGAAAAAAGTTCCGAAAAGGATCGTTGCGATCTTGGAACCTTCGCCAATTCCGAACCAGATGATGAACAGGGGGAGGAGTGCGATCTTGGGAATAGGGAAAATCGCCGATACCAGCGGTTGGGCGCCGGCCCGGACATATGAAAACAATCCGATAGCCAAACCCACGCCGATTCCAAGAATCGTACCGGCGGTCCAGCCAACGATCAGCCGTTGCAGTGACGCACCCAGATGTTTCCAAAGGTTGCCCGACTCAACCAATTCCGACAGCGCTTGCAGCGCTTCCGAGGGTGCAGGCAGGATCAGCTTGCCGATCAGCCCGGACTGAGATCCAAGCTCCCACAGGCCGATGACAACAACGAACACGATCGGCGAAATGATGCCCAGCGGCCGGGTTCTAAATCCGCCCCCCCGAAATCGGACCGGTTTCTCTACCGGCGCGTTCAGCGCGACAGTTGCATCAGACATTGGCAAGCTCCAGATCGGCCGCGCGAGCTTCGTCGCGAAGCAGTTCCCAAAGATGTTGTTGATGTTGACCCAACTCGGGACTGTCGACCGATCGTTGATCCAACGGCGTCCCGATTTCGATGATCTCTCTAATTTTTCCGGGCCGCCGGGAAAAAACGGCGATCCGGTGTCCAAGGCGTACCGCTTCGGCCAAATTGTGGGTCACGTAGAAAGCGGTGAAATTCTCGCGGCACCACAGCTCGATCAGGTCGGCCATTAGAATTTCCCGGGTCTGGCTATCGAGTGCGGACAATGGTTCATCCATCAACATTACAGCCGGATTCACGCTGAGGGCGCGGGCAATGGCGACACGCTGCTTCATGCCGCCCGAGAGCTGGCGGGGGAATACCTTTCGGAACTCCGTCAGGTTGGTCCGGTTGAGAACATCATCAATAATTTCGTTACGCATCTTTCGGCCGATCGGGTGGTCCTCCAGTGCGAGGCTGATGTTGCCCTCGACGGTTCTCCAAGGCAGCAGGGCGAAATCCTGAAATACATAGGTAAGCGGATTAAGTGATTTGGGCGGCGGATCACCGACCTGCAGGACGGCCCCGGCGCTGGGCAGTTCAAGCCCGCCAATGATCCGCAACAGTGTCGATTTGCCGCACCCCGACGGGCCGATGAGGCAAACAATTTCCCCCTCCCGGATCGACAGATTTATGTCGGAGAGGACCGTCAGCCCGCCGTCCCGGTAACTATGGGAAATGCCCTTGAGCCTGATCTCCACGAATATGACCTCCGTCGCGCTGCTCGAATTTCAAGCCGGCGGATACTACTGGATAATGCCCGACAGGCGCCGCCCCCCGAAGGGAGCGGCGCCCGCCGGCCGCGGAAGGTTTATCCGTTAGTAGGTCTGGACGTAGCTCTTATCGACAAGCATGTCCATGGTCACCGCCTGTGAAACCAGCTTCTCGGATTTGAACCAATCCAATTGATCCCGAACACTCTTCAGATTCAACCTGGCGCCCTGGTTGATGCGCATGGCGCCATTCCTGATCGAAGGCGCGGCCTTCTCGAATGGCCGGCTGGTGTAGACATACTTGTGGACCAGCCTGACCATATTTTCGTCTGCCTGGGGACCGTCGGACCTATCCACCAGGGCGGCATTGAAATCAGCGGCGCCTTTGGAAAACGCGGCCAGGAAGCGTTTAACCAGATCACGGTTGCCTGCGGCATTCTTGGCGGACGTGAATACGGTCGTAACCTGATAGTCGGGAATGTAATCGGCAACGTCACCGATGACGTGGATGGCCGGACTCTTGGCCAACGCCTTCGCGATGTGCGGGACGATTGACCAGGCGTCGATCTGGCCCGACTTCAGCGCACCTATTATGACGCCGACCTTGTGCAACGGCTTGAGCTTGATTTCGGTGCCCGCGAAGCCCTCCTTTTGAGCGATTTTGTGGGCCATATAGTGGAAGGACGAGCCTGCCTGGGTGATGCCGAAGGTGCGGCCCTTGAGCTTCGAGGGGTGCGTAACGCCGGCGTCAAATGCCGCCTTTGAAACCAGAATCTTCTGACCGTCGATGCCTTTCTCTTCATGCAGCGCACCGCCGATTACCTTGACGGCCCCCTTCTCGGCCAGGTTTATCAGGCCGCCGGAGATAGCCGTCACACCGAAGTCGACGTCACCGGATGCCGTCGCAACGGCCATGGGTTGGGCCGCCTGAAAGAAGACAAACTCAACGTCCAAACCCTGCTCTTTGAAGTAGCCGCGCTCGAAAGCTACGAAACTTGCTGAATGAGAAGTGAAGCGCAGCGCGCCGACCTTGATTTTGTCCGCAGCCGCGGCCTGCTCGGCGAATCCAGTAAGGCCGGCCAACGCAATCGCCGCGGATGCAACGAAGATTTTGAATTGACTACGACTGATAAACGGCATTGTGGTCTTCCTCCGTGTTTTCTATGTGCCTTATGCACATTGTCTCATGACGTTCGTTCTCAGGGCCTTCACGGCCTCTTTGGCATTTCTGGAAATTGAGTGCTCCATGATGTCGGCGAGCGCTTATCATGGCAAGACCCCACAAATCAACCGGTGCCTGCCAAGCCCGGACCTCTCCCCCCCTTGCACTCCCCCGCCGCTTGCGCAAAATACCTGCCAACGCAAAACCATGGGATCAGGGGAGACACCATGCCCAGCAGCGAATTCAAACTGAAGACCCGCGACGGCGAGGAACTCGACGCCTATCTGTCGCGGCCCGAGGGGGACGGCCCGTTTCCGGGCATTCTGCTCGTCACCGCCATCTTCGGCACCGATCAGGAGATGATCGACATCGCCGACGGCTGGGCCGATGACGGGTTCATCGTCCTGGTCCCCGACATCTTCTGGCGGGTCCTGCCGGGACCGACGGCGGAAAGGGAAGTGGCCTTCGGCCGCTACGAAAAGTTCGATCCGGTGCAGGGCATGCTCGATATCGAGGATTACATCAACGACCTCAAGGGCCGGGCCGCGTGCAACGGCAAGATCGGCGTCATCGGCTACTGCTTCGGCGGGCGCTATGCGCACCTGTCGGCGGCCCGCCTCGGCGTCGACGCCGCCGCGTCCTATCACGGCACCAAGATCGAGGAGCACCTCGACGAGACCGCCAACGTCAAATGTCCGGTGACCTTCCACTTCGGCGACCAGGACCAGGCGACGCCGATGGAGAACGTGGAGAAAATCATCGCCTCCTACGCCTCCCACGACAACGCCGAGATCGTCGTCCATCCGGGGGCCGAGCATAACTTCGCCATGCCCGCCAAGCCGGGCTATCAGGAGGCCGCCCACAAGGCTTCGCGGGCCGCGACGCTTAGGGTGTTCAGCGGCATGTAGGCGGCGGCGGGGCACGCTCTGCCGTAGCTGCTCTGCAAATCAGCATGTGCCACGGTCCGAACTGGTCAATCCTCAGAGAAATCAGGGGGTTGACCCGCTTGTCGTCATCACCGGGCTTGACCCGGTGATCCACGCCTCGCCGCACGGTACACGTGGATGGCCGGGTCTGGGCCCGGCCATGACGCAATCTTTTATGCCTCACCGCCGCAACACCCCTATGGCGGCTCATCGGGCCATGGGAGGACCTGGCTGCGTTGCAATGCTCGCGGGCAAGGGTTACTGAGCGCAAGCCGTTTAACTTCACGGAAACGACAGGGCGAGGAAACAGGATCATGCAACCGATGTCTCACGCGACCCACGAACTCAATTGTCCGCCGGGGCGGCTGACGCCGGTGCTCGTCTGGCTCCTCGTGGTTCTGGCCGCGGGCGGTGTGCATCCCGCGGCGGCGCAGAGCCACGGCATCGCCATGCATGGGGACCCCAAATACGCAACCGGGTTCCGCCATCTCGACTACGTGAATCCCGACGCGCCGAAGGGCGGCGAGCTTCGGCGTGCGGTGACCGGGACCTTCGACAGCCTCAACCCGTTCATCATCAAGGGGGTGCCGGCGCGCGGACGTCACCTGGTCTTCGAGAGCCTTCTGAAGCGGGCGTGGGACGAGCCGTTCTCGCTCTACGGTCTGATCGCCGAGTCGATCGAGGTGCCGGATGACCGTTCGTCCGTCACGTTCGTGTTGAGGCCGGAAGCGCGCTTTCATGATGGCCGGCCGATCACCGTGGACGATGTCGTCTTCTCCTGGGAGACCCTCAAGGAACGCGGACGGCCCAATCACCGGCTGTATTACCGGCAGGTCCTGCGCATCGAGCGGCCCGACGCACGCTCGATACGGTTTGTCTTCGACACCGCATCGCCGGATCGCGAGCTGCCGCTGATCATGGGATTGATGCCGATCCTGTCCAAGTCCTACTATGCATCGGTGGAGTTTGAGCGGACGACGCTCGTTCCACCGGTCGGCTCCGGCCCTTATCGCGTCGAGAGCGTGGACGCGGGCCGCGGCATCACCTATCGCCGTGACCCCGAGTATTGGGGGCGGCACCTGCCTATCAACCGCGGGCAGCACAACTTCGACCGCATCCGCTACGACTACTACCGCGACGGCAATGTGATGATGGAGGCCTTCAAGGCCGGCGAGTACGACCTTCGGTTGGAGCTCTCCGGCAAGCGTTGGGCGACCGCGTACGACTTTCCGGCGGTCGCGGACGGCCGCGTGAAGCTGGAACGGCTGCCGCACGGCCGGCCCTCGGGCATGTCCGCACTCGTTTTCAACACGCGGCGGGAGATTTTCGCCGACCGCCGGGTTCGGCATGGGCTCGCGTATGCGTTCGACTTCGCCTGGATCAACAAGACACTGCTGCACGGCGCCTACAAACGCACGGGCAGCATCTTCGGCAACTCGGAACTCGGTTCGCGCGGCGTTCCCCAGGCCCGTGAACGCGGCCTTCTGGAACCTTTCCGGCGGCAACTGCCCCGCGAGCTGTTCGAAGCGCCATACCGGCCGCCGGGGGCAGGCGGCGGCACCCGGGCAAACCTCAAGGCGGCAACGCGTTTGCTGGCCGAGGCGGGTTGGGAAGTGCGGGACGGATCGCTGCGGCGGGCCGAGGACGGATTGCCCATGGCGTTCGAGATCCTGCTGGTGAATCCTGCGCACGAAAAGATCGCCCTCTCCTTCGCCCGCAGTCTCAAGCGCTTGGGCGTCAAGGCGCGGGTCCGCACCGTCGACACGTCGCAGTATCAATTCAGGCTGACCGCCTACGATTTCGACATGATCGTCTACCGCTGGGGCATGTCACTGTCCCCGGGGAATGAGCAGGCGTTCTATTGGGGCGCCCAGGCGGCCGCGCAGGAGGGGACGCGCAACTATCCCGGGATACGGAATCCGGCCGTCGACGGGCTGATCGACCTCATGACCAAGGCGCGCGAACGCGATGCTTTCGTCGACATCGTCCGCGCCATGGACAGGGTGCTGCTATGGGGACACTACTTCATTCCCCTCTATCATCTGGAGGATGACGGGGTTGCCTATTGGGACAAGTTCGGCCGGCCCGACGTCACGCCCCTCTACGGGATCGTGGTCGAAACTTGGTGGGAAGACCCGGACAAGGCGAGGGTCAACCGATAAGGCCCGGCATTGATCCGGTTGGCGCCGGCGTCCGGCAGAGTCCGGATCACCCGCGGTCCGATGCTTAGGATGTTCAGCGGCATGCAGGGGCTGAATCCGCCCATCATTTGTGCTATAAAATGTTCTGTTGAGCGGGCGCCGCTTAAGCGCCCGTTCGGCGTTTCGAGGCCTGAGAAACGTCCGTTCCGCCAAAAGCGCCGAACTTGATGCATTTGCAACGATATGGTCAACTCGGGTTTCACAGTCAGACGCCGTAATTCGGCAATGTTGAATCCACTTTCGAGCGACCGGGTTTCCGGGGGGATTGAAGACCATGGATGATGTCGTCGCACGGCCCGCGACCGAGGGCCTGAACGAGACCAAGACCACCTACTCCACCTGCTACATGTGCACCACCAACTGTCCGATCACGGTGGTGAGCCAGGGGGACGAGATTCTCGACATCTCGCATCCCGAATGCGTGCGCGCGACCGCCATGCTGGAGCAGCGGGAAAGCGACAAGCGGCTGGTCCATGCCATGATCCGGGACCGCGCCGAGGACGACTGGCGGATGGTCAACTGGACCGACGCCATCGCCGACGCCGCCGAACGGCTCGATGCCATCCGCAAAACCGGCGGCGCCGACAAGGTCGCCTTCGTGGTCGGCTACACCAAGGAATCCCGGCCCTATATGCGGCGCCTCGCCAACGCCTTCGGCTCCCCCCACTACATCACCGAGAGCAGTTGCTGCTTCGGCGCCACGTTCGTCGCCTCCGAACTCACCTTCGGCGAGGACTACAACCACTTCTTCCAGGCCGGCCGCATGCGCCACGAAGAGGCCCGGTGCCGGGTGGTGTGGTCCAACAACCCCAAGGACAGCCTGATCCCCTACAGCCGGCATTACCTGCTCGCCGAATCCGGCAAGGTGCCGGTGATCGTCGTCGATCCCCGCCGCACCTCCATCGCCGAGGCGGCCGAGATTCATTTGCAGCCGCGGCCCGGCACGGACGGCGCGCTGGCCCTCGGCTGGGCGCATGTGATCCTGAACGAGGGATTGGAGGACACGGCCTTCCTCGACCGGCACGCCCACGGCTTGGACGAGTACCGGGAGTACGTAAAGGACTTCACGCCCGAGCGGGTCGAGGAAATCACCCGGGTGCCGGCGGAGAAGATCGTTGCCGCGGCCAAGCTCTACGCCGCGGCCAAGCCGGCGCAGATCACTATTTCCCAGGAGGCGCTGGTCCAGCACACCAACGGCCTGCAGACCCACCGGGCGGTGATGCTGCTGTCGGCGCTCACCGGCAACCTCGATGTCAAGGGCGGCAACCGGCCCTGGCCGGAACGCCTGAAGCAAAAAGGCGTCGCCGCCGGCAACGGCGTCGAGAACGCGCCCGGCAAGCGGATGGGCCATGAGCGGTTCCCCCTGTTCGTCGATCACTACAACGAAGGCCAGGCGATGCTGCTGGCCGAGAGTATCGAGCAGGGCAGGATCAAGGGCGTGGTCGCCATGGGCACCAACCTGATGATGTGGCCCAACTCCAACCGGCTCGAGAAGGCGCTTAAGACGTTGGACGTGTTCCTGGTCGCCGACTTCTTCGATACGCCGACGGTCAACGCGGCCTCGGTGTTCCTGCCCACGGCCACCCACCTGGAACGCCAGGATCTGGTGACCACGCTGGGCGGCCGGGTGCAGTACCGCCCGGCGGCGGTCAGCCCGCGGGGCGCGGCCCACGGCGATACGGAAATGCTGTTCGATCTCGCCGCGGCCCTGGGTCACGGCGATCTGTTCTGGGACGGCGATATTCATGCCAGCTACGCCGAACGGATGACGCCGCTCTCCATGGGCTTCGACGACCTGCCCAAGAACGGCAAGAGCATGAACGAAGACCTGGGCGAACGCCGGGAGCGGGAATACGAGGCGGTCGGCTTCAAGACCCCGACCGGCAAGGTGGAGTTCGCCTCGACCGAGCTTGCCGGGATCGGCCAGGATGCCCTGCCCGTCTATCACGAGCCCAAGTGGTCGCCGGTGAGCGCGCCCGATGTGGCGAAGGACTATCCCCTGGTGCTGACCTCCGGCGGGCGAAGCAACAACTTCACCCATTCCCAGGGCCGCAACCTGGAGACGCTGCGCAAGCGCGAGCCCCATCCGCGGATCCAGATGAACCCCGAAGATGCGGAGGCGCGGGGCATCTCGGACGGCGATGACGTGGTGATCTCCTCGCCGGTCAACTCGATCAAGATGAAGGCCTGGGTGACCGACATCATCCTGGACGGCGTGGTGCACGCGCCCCACGGCTGGCGCGAGGCCAACATCAACTCGCTCTATCCGGACGACAATCTCGATCCGGTCTCGGGCTATCCGAGCTTCAAGTCGTCCCTCTGCCAGGTGGAGAAGGCCTAGCCGTGGACGGCGCGTTCAGACTCGGCGATCTGCCCATCTCGGCCGCCGATGTGGCCGAATACGACGAGGCCGGCGTGGCCTGCGTGCGCGGCGCCATTTCCATGGACTGGGTGGAGAAACTGCGGCCCGCCGCCGACTGGGTGCAGCGAAACCCGGGGCCTTACGACAGCGACCTGACCACCGATGGCGGAGAATTTTATGGCGGCCAGTACCTGTGGCAGCGCCGGGAAGAGTTCAGGGAGTTCATCTTCGAATCCCCCATTGCCGCGGTGGCGGCCCGGCTCATGGCGGTGAGCCGGGTTCAGTTGTTTTACGACTTCCTGCTGACCAAGGAGCCGGGCGGCGCCAACAAGACGCCCTGGCACCAGGACCGGCTCTATTACCCGCTCGCCGGCGACGGGGCCGACAATATCTGCTCGACGTGGATTGCGCTCGATCCCGTGACCATCAAGTCCGGCGCGGTCGAATACGTCGCCGGCTCCCACAAGTGGGGCAAGTATTACGTGCCGACGTCGTTCACCTTCGATGACCGGTTTGACGGCCACGACGGGATCGAGACCCTGCCCGACATCGACGGCCATCGCGAGGATTACGACATCCGGAGCTGGGATTTGGAGCCCGGCGATCTGGTCGCCCACCACGTCATGGGCGTGCATGGCGCGCCGGAAAACACCGCCGATATCCGCCGCCGCGGGCTCGCCATCCGATGGATCGGCGGCGCCGGGGTGACATTCGATCCCCGCCCCGAGACCCAGCCGATCCTGCGCGAGGCGGTCGCCGAAGGTCCCTCGCCGCAAACCCCCGGCGCGGTGCTGTCGGGCGATGCCTATCCGGTGTTCAATTTCTGACCGGCGGCCCGTTCCGCCCCGATCAACGGTTCGCCGTATGCCGCTTTTGCGGCCCAAGCCGGTCATCGGCAAATCGCAACCGAATCTTTACGAATCGGGCCGAAGGTCGACAACGGGAAGCAAGCGGAGGAGACCCGTTGCCCGGGAAATCCGGGCGCTTTTCGAGCCCCTTGATTTCGCGGCGCAAGACTGCTGTGCTTTCCCGATTGGCCCAACAACTGAAAGGAGGTGATCCGATGTCTAACGCTATGGTGAAGTTGAGAGTAGCCCAAGCAGCATCGGCACCTTGCCGCGGCTGCTGAGAGCGTACCTCGCTATCGGGTGAAATCTTCAAAGCCGACGGAATACGGATAAATGCCGCGGCTTCACCTGACGTTCTCCTTGACCGCCGTCCCCGCCGCCTATTGTTCGCGGGGGCGGCGGTTTTCCAATGAAGCCCCATAACCCTTTGAAAATAAAAGAATAAAGTGGGGCTCCCTGTTGCTCCCCTTTCCTTGAGCCGGCGCTGACACGGCCCGGCCCGAATATTCCATGGGGATTATCCAACCTATTCCATGGGGATTATCCCATGAGGCCGCCGTCGTCCCTGGTGACGGCGACGACGGCCGAGCGGGGCGTGGTATCGCCGCCGTCCGGGAAGTGGCTGTTGCCCGGGCCTCGTTCGCCGGGGTGTTGGATGCCGACGAACATGGTCCTGCGGTCCGCGCTCCAGGTCAGCCCGGTGATCTCGCACTGTCTGGGCCCGACCATGAAGCGCTTGATCTCGCCGGTGGCCGGGTCGCCGACCAGCATCTGGTTGTTGCCCATGCCGGCGAAGCCTTTGGCGTTGGAGTAGTTGCCGTCGGTCTGGATCCACAGCATGCCCCTGGTGTCGATCCGGAGCCCGTCGGGCGAATTGAACATGTTGTCCTTGTCGACGTTCCCGGAGCCCGCATTGGCGTCCGAATGGACCGCCGGGTTGCCGGCGACCACATAGAGGTCCCAAGCGAAGGTGCCGGACAGATGATCGCCGCCATCGGGCACCCAGCGCACGATCTGGCCGTAATTGTTGGCCTCGCGCGGGTTGGGGCCGCCGACCGGGGCCGCGTCGCCGCCGGCGTTGGGCTTCCTGCCGCGGTTCTTGTTATTGGTCAGGCAGCAATAGGCCTCGGTCCTGAGCGGGTTCACCGCCACCCATTCCGGGCGGTCCATGGTGGTCGCCTTCACCGCTGAGGCGGCCTGGCGGGTATGGATGGCGATCTCGGCCCGGGACGTCATGCCTGTGGTCCGGGGGTTGAGTTCCAGCCACTCGCCGCGGCCGGCGTTGCCGAATTTGGCCGCGTAGAGCTTGCCGTTCTCCAGCAGATCGCCGTTATCGCCGCCTTCCGCATAGCGGCCGTCGGAAACGAACTTGTAGAGGAACTCGCCCCGCTCGTCGTCGCCGAGATAGACCACCACCCTTCCGTCGGCGGCCAGCGTCACTTCGGCGTTCTCGTGCTTGAAGCGGCCGAGCGCGGTGCGCTTCTTCGGCGTCGAGGCGGGGTCCAGGGGATCGATCTCGACGATGTAGCCGAAGCGGTTGGGCTCGTTCGGATGCTTGGAGATGTCGAACCGTTCGTCGGCGCTCGCCCAGGCATAGCCCCAATCCTTGAGGTTGACGCCGTAGCGCTTGAGCTCATCGGAGCGCCGGTAGCCGGGATCGCCGGACGAGAAGTAGCCGTTGAAGTTCTCCTCGCAGGTCAGGTAGGTGCCCCACGGGGTCCGGCCGCTGCCGCAGTTGTTCCAGGTGCCGGCGGCGGTGGCGCCGGCGGGATCGAGCCTCGTCTTCATCAGGTCGTGACCGCGGGCCGGGCCGGTGATTTCCATCGGCGTATCGGCGGTGAACTTCCGGTTGTATTCGGAGTCCTTGACGATGCGCCACTTGCCGCCGGTTTGTTCGACCTCGAATACCGAGACGCCGTGGGCGGCCTTGGCCTTGCGGACGTCGTCCGGGCCGGCAACCTTGCCGGCGGCGAAGAACAGCTTGTCGTTCACATACTCGTTGTTGACCGCGAGGATCGAGCGGCCGTCCACGGTGAACAGTTCCATGCCGTCGTTGTTGTCGCCGAACGCCATTTCCTGGCTTTCAACCGTGCCCTTGGTGGCGTCATCGAACTCGGCGCCCCTGGACCAAAGGGGATCACCCCAACGGGCCACCACGTGCCAGCCGTAGCCTTCCGGCACGGTGACCGTGTCGAGGGTGTTGGCGGCGACCGGCTTGAAGCCGAAGCGGTCGCCACTGGCGGGCGCGGCGGGCGCGGCGGCCCGTGCCGGCGCCGTGGAGGCGACGAACGCGGCGGCGGCGGCGGCGGCCGTGCCCCGCATGAAACCCCTGCGGGAGATCTCCCGGCCGGCAAGCGCCGCGAAATCGGTCTCCCCGGGGCGCGGGAAATAGAACTCGTCGAAATCGTCCACGGCCGGATCGAATTCGCGCGCCGGGTTTTCGGCCTGATTTTCGGCGATCTCTTGGGCTTCGGCTTCGATTATCGTTTGGTCGGGCATCTTTTACTCCCATCCCGCCGCGTCGCGGCGCATTGATTCCAAGGTGTGATCACGCCTCTTACAGGCGGAATGTTGCACCGCGGTGACGCTTCGGTGACGGTCCAATAAAGTTTCATTTTTCTCGGGAATCCTTAACCGAATAGAGCCTGCTCCGTTTCGTTCCGGGCCGTATGACACGGGATCATCCGCCGTTGAAGAACCGGTTTTCGGGCCTGGAGAGGCCGAGATTTTCCCGCAGGGTGGCGCCCTCGTACTCCTTCCGGAACAGTCCCCGGTCCTGGAGAACGGGGACCAGCTTGTCGACGAATTCATCGACGCCCCCCGGCACATAGGGGAACATGATGGTGAACCCGTCGCTGCCCCGGGTCTCCAGCCATTCCTCCATCTGGTCGGCGACCGTCCGGGGCGAGCCCATCAGGCAGAGCCCGGAAAAACCGCCCAGGCGCTGGGCCAGTTGGCGGACCGTCAGGTCCTCCGCCGCGGCCATCCTGATCGCCCGCTCGCGGCCCGACTTGGTGGCGTTGCTTTCGGGGATCTCGGGCAGCGGCCCGTCGGGATCGAACTTGGAGGCATCGGTGCCGATGGCGATGGAGAGCGATGCGATGGCGCTCTCGGCGTGGACCAGGCTGTCGAGCTTGGCCCGCTTGGCCCTGGCCTCCTCCAAATCGTCGCCGAGGATCACCAGGCAGGCGGGCAGGATGCGGATGCCGTCCGGGTCGCGCCCGGCGGCAACCATCCGCTCCTTGATATCGGCGTAGAACGCCCGCCCCGCCTCGAGGTCCGTGTGGGAGGTGAACACCGCCTCGGCCGTCTCCGCCGCCAATTGCCGCCCGTCATTGGAGGAGCCCGCCTGGACGATCACCGGCCAGCCCTGCACCGGGCGGCCGATGTTCAGGGGCCCGCGGACCGAAAGGTAATCCCCCTTGTGGTCGAGCACATGGAGCTTGTCGGGATCGAAGAAGATGCCGCTTTCCTGGTCGCGGACGAACGCATCGTCGGCCCACGAATCCCAGAGCCCGGTGACCACGTCGTAGAACTCCCGCGCCCGCTTGTAGCGCTCGGCGTGATCCATGTGATCATCGCGGCCGAAATTCCTCGACGCGTCCGGGTTGGCGGTGGTCACCACGTTCCACCCGGCCCGCCCGCCGGAGATGTGATCCAGCGACGAGAACCGCCGCGCCACATGAAACGGCTCGTCGTAGGTGGTGGAGCCGGTGGCCACCAGGCCCAGATGCTGGGTCACCATGGCGAGCGCCGGCAGCAGCGTCATCGGCTCGAACGAGGTGACCGTCCCGCTCCTCTTGAGCGCCTCCATGGGCATGTTGAGCACCGCCAGATGATCGGCCATGAAGAAGGCGTCGAACTTCCCCTCCTCCAGCTTCCGGGCCATGGCGCGAATGACCTCGAAACTGAAATTGGCGTCGGCCCGGGCGCCCGGATAGCGCCACGCCCCGGTGTGGATGGTGACCGGCCGCATGAAGGCGCCGAGGTGCAGTTTCCTATCGCTCATGGTTTCGCTTTCCCGTCTCTTTCCCGCCCCTTTCGGGGGCCCCGTCATGCGTCAGGCGCATAGCGCCAACCCGTTGATATTGCTAGATTTGTATCTTAAATTCCAACCAGGCCGTTTTGCGCGCCATGGACATTCATGGACATTAGATGACACCCGTTTGGGAGGTACCTCCCATTTTGCCCGTACAAAGTTGCATAGCGCCACCCCGAACGTAAATCACCGCCCCACGGAAATATCTGTAGTGTCCGTATGGCGGTGAACCATTGAGGTAGTACGGAGGGGGGGATGGGTCAAGGTGTTGCCTGCTCGTCGCTGGCACCGGGACCCGTTGGTTGCCTTCGGCGGCCCCTGCCAAATGGGTCCATCGAATTCTAAGTGGATTATAAAGGTTACTTGACGCCGGGACCGAATCCAGCCAGCGTTGGGGGATGCTTAAAGCGTTCTATGTCATCGGCGGGGAGATTGTCATCTTCGGAGGCGGGAAGATGATTGACAGTCTCGGTATTGTGAACACTTCGTGGTTGTGGCCTGCCGTGGTTTTAGCTGGTTTCGCGCTTGTCATAGGCACATTCGTCCACGATAGATTGAAGCGAAAACGGCAAGGGCAGGAAGAAGAGCGGTCTACGCTAGAAGACGACTTTAGGCTTGCTCCGGGATCAGGAAAGATCGCCGCTCAATTAATTCTCCAACAAGATGATCTAGCGGAAGCGGAGCGCACCCTAAACAAATTCGAAGTTCAGGCGAAACGAACCGACGAAGCGTACCCATTTGCAGCATTTGCGACGAAACTCGCAGAACGCGATGAAATGACGGACGCGGACCATGCGTTAAGAAGACTTCCTGAATCCGCACAGTGGCAAGTAGATGAAGCCATAGGGTGGGCGCTCTATGAACTAACGGGGCAATCCCATGAGACAGATTCTTGATAAGGAGTGGAGAGATCTATGGGCGCAGTTGTCTTAGCATCATCCGTGATAGGCAGCATAGTTGGTTGCTACATCCTCCTTCGCCTCTTGATGTACGGCGTCCGCAAGGTACGCCGGCAACCGAATGGTGCTCTGGAGATCGCCCTTTTAGGTCTCTTTCTGTTAGCGGTTGCTACGGTCGTCGGGGGCTATGGCAAGCAGGATGATCTTCCTGAGCCGCAATTCATCCAGGCCTTCTACACCTATTTCGGCCCCGCCATGTTGGTGGCGGTGATTGAGTTGGTGCGCCTCGACCGTCGGAAATCTGATCCGCCACCCAAAAATACATGACCGAAGCCTAATGGAGAACAGCATGACTGAAGACGACAAGCGCCTCGAAATAGGCAGGCTGGTGGTATTGAGCGCGATGGCGCCCATCTTGGGCTTTAGCGCCGTTGCGGGCGCACTATGGGAGCACTAATCACGGAGCGATTATGATGGATCATCAAGATACAGATGCTTCTGGACAGCTTGTTCCAACAACCGCGAAAGTTGTGCAGCTGCGGACAGAGAAAGAGCATACGCGAAAGGCATCGGGTTGTTCGGGTCAAGAAGCCGAACCAAAACCGTTTGGGAAGATGACGCCGGTTCCGCCGCCACGGCTGACACAGGACGAACTTGATGCGCTGAGTCGTCGTCTGAGAGATTCGGAATCTGAATAGGTTCAGGAACATCTTTTATGGAAAACTCCCTAGAGAAGGTTTGTTGTGACTTACCGCCCCAAACTTGATCCGAAAGTGGACCTCGCCGGTGCGACTCCGGAGACGCTAGCACGGGCGCTTCTACGGAACCCGCTACGACCGCGCCCCGGAGGAAAGTCCGTTGTCGGCAATGAGATCGCGGTAGAGAAGGTTGCGCCCGACAAGCCCGGCCACCGTGTCCCACATCTGCGCAAGCGTTCCTGATTCGCGGATGTTGTGCTTACCGGAAAATTCGGAGACATAGCGTTGCAGATGCTTCGGAGACATCTTATGGAAGGTTCCGTCATGGGCGCGCTTGAGCATCGCCCAAAAACTCTCAATCCCGTTTGTATGGGCTTGTCCGCGGACGTATTCGGAGACGCTATGCTGGACGGCCTCATGCTCCCGCTCGACGCCTTTGTAGGCCCGCGCATCGTCCGTGTAGACCGTCGCGTCTTCCTCGGTGTTCTCCTCGACAAAATCCTGCAATGTATCGGCGTCGGTCTTGGTGACAACCTCGGCGCGGACTTCGTTAGTCGCCCGATCCTTGATTCCGACCACGGCGGTCTTGCCGACAGAGCCCCGTCCGGTGTCTTTCAGCGCCTTGCGCTGGGCGTTGCTCATGTTCTTGCGCTTGCCGCCCATGTAAGTCTCATCGACCTCCACCGGGCCGTCAAACGGCTCGTCACCGTCGTCCTCGCCCCAGGCCTCGCGGATGCGGTGCAGCATAAACCACGCGGTCGGCTGTGATACGCCGATGTCGCGTTGCAGTTTCATGGACGAAACCGACTTAAGCGACGTAATGCACAGGTAAATGGCGATTGCCCATTTCCGCAACGGGACGTTCGATCGCGCTATCGGCGTTCCCGTGCGGACGGAAAAGTAGGACCGGCAATCGGTGCACCAATAGGGCATGGGTTTCGAGTTCGGAACCTCGCGGGTGCGTGTCGATCCGCACTTGCCGCAATACCGCTCGCCGTCCGGCCAGATCGCCGACTCAAACCACGCGGTCGCGGCTTCCTCGGTCGGAAACATGTCCATCAATTGAACGAGTGTCAGTCCTTCGCGATGGGAATTTCCAGGGGCCTTGCGGGTCATTTCCATCTCTACCTTTGTACCCCTAGAATATAAGGCGTGAGATTGGAATGTCAAGTATTCTTTATAATCCCCAAGTCTAATCATTTGGCCCCGCCGCCTGGGCGGACTACCATCGTCGCTTCGACAGAGGCGTTGGTGCGGCAGGAGGCAGGCATGGCGAAAACCACCACCAAGCGGCGCGTATCGGCGAAGCGGAAGGCGCCGGCGGTGGGCCGGCCCAAGCGGCCCTTCGTCATCGACGTCCACGCCCACCTCAGCGACCCGGCGGTCCGCAAGTTCATCCGCGAGAAATCCGGGCGCACCGGCGGCGGGTTCGTCACCAGCCTGAAGGTCAACAAGAAGCTCGCCGCGGCGCAGCTCAAGCACATGGAATACGTCGCCGAGCGGCAACGGAGCGTCGAACTCCGGCTCAAGGAACTCGACCAGCTGGGCATCGATATGCAGGTGATCACGTCGGGGCCCAGCGCCGGGTGCTATTGGGCCGACGGCAAGACAGGCCATGAAATGGCGGCGCGCAACAACGATCTGATCGCCGAGACCGTCGCCAAATATCCGGACCGTTTCGTCGGCGTCGGCACCGTGCCCCTGCAGGATGTCAACCGCTCGGTCAGGGAACTCCGGCGCTGCGTCAACGAGCTGAATCTTCGCGGCGTCATCATCGGCTCGTTCGTGGAAGGGCTGGAACTGGGCGACAGGAAGCTGTGGAAATTCTGGGCCGAGATCGAGAAGCTCGGGGTCCCGGTGATGATCCACCCCGACGGCTTCACCCATCCCGAGAGGCTGCTCAAATACAATATGTGGAATTCAATCGCGCAGCCCCTGGAAGAGGCGCTCGCCATGTCCTCCCTGATCTATGAGGGGGTCATGGACGCATTCCCCAGGATCAAAATCCTGATCTGCCACGGCGGCGGCTACCTGCCCTTCTATGCCGGACGCGCCGACATCACCTACATCGGCCGTCCGGAGACCCGCGGCAAGGCGGCGAAAAAGCCGTCGGCCTACATGCCGCGCTTCTATTACGACACGGTGTTCTACAACGCCGACATGCTGCCGTTTCTCGTCGGCAAGGCCGGCGAGAACAAAATCATGATGGGAACCGACTATCCCCATTATGCGAAGGTCTGGAACGGCGCGGATTTCATCAAGAAGGCCCCCGGCCTGTCGGCGGCGGTGAAGGAGAAGATCCTCAGCAAGAACGCGGCCAGGCTGTTCAAGATCCGGCTTTAAACGCCGCCCCCCTCCGTGATCTCCGTGATCCCGGTGGTGAAGTCCTGTTCCCTGCTTCTTCCGCGGAATCCACCGGCATCGCGGAACCGTCATGCGACTCCGGTTTTCCTACGGAGACCGGGCGGAAACGGACTCCCCCCTCACCCGGCTTCGGCTAAGCCGGGCTCCCGCCCGCCAAGCCTGCGCATCCCTCTCCCCCCGAAGGGGGCGAAGGGACACGAAGCGGCAACGCAACTACTCCCTCTCCCTCTCTGAGGGAGAGGGCCGGGGTGAGGGTGAGGCGGCCCCTCCAAGCTGCTGGAATCATGGCTGGTTTCATGGATGGTTTCAGGGCTGGATTCAGGGGTTGCCGTGGAATAGAAGAGAGCAGCCGAATGCCCGGGCCGGCTTGCAACTCGGCGCCAGCCGGCCCGCCGCGGCACCGCAACGCGTTCCGTCTCCGGGGAAGAAACCATGCCCAAGTCCAATGTTGTCCTGATCGACCGCCATCCGGGCCGCTCGGCCCAATCCCACGGAATGGCCGAAGTCATCGGCACGGACCCCTCCCTGATTCACGAACCCTCGGTCGGCGTGGTCGGGACCAAGGGCGACAGCCAGTGCTACATCGGCGTCGAGCCCAAGGTCCGGGCGATCCACGACCGCCTGCTCGGCCGGATCGGCGGCGGCGAGGGCGAATTGAAGTACCGGCTGGTCCAGCCCGAATACACCATCGCCACGTCCGACGGCATCCGCAACGGCACCAGCGAGATGCGCTATTCGCTGATCGGCCGCGAGATCACCAACGATTCGCTCTGCGAACACCTGGAGGCCACCGGGCTTGCCGGCACCATCGCCGTGGTCGCCTGCGACAAGCCGCCGGTCGGCGCGCTGGCCGCAATCCTCGAACACAACGAGCCGGCGATCATCATGTCCGACGGCACCATCCGGCCCGGGAAGGACCCTGGAACCGGCGAGCCCCTCGACATCGTCAGCGCCTACCAGGTCGCCGGGCATCCGGACCCCGAATACCGGCACCTGATCTCCTGCCACGCCTGCCCCGGCATCGGCAGTTGCGGCGGCATGTTCACCTACAACACCATGCAGACCTTCATCGGCGTCGTCGGGTTGCAGCCGTTGCACATGGTCGCGCCGGCCTCGGACGATCCGCGCCGGCTGAACGAGTTTCCGGCCGAGCTGGTCGGGCACCTGGCGAACATGATGGAGGCCGGGCTGCGCCCCCGCGATATCGTCGAGCGCGACTCGATCCGCAACGCGGTCATCGTCGCCATGGCCGTCGGCGGCTCGACCAACGTGGTGCTGCATACCCCCGAGATCGCCCGCGCCGCCGGCTACGGGGATTTCTGGCGGGACGTGATGACCCCGGACGAGTTCAATATCCTGTCCCGCGACGTGGTGCCGGTCCTGACCAACGCCCGGCCCTACGGCGCCTATTCGATGCTCGACATCGACCGCGTCGGCGGGGTTCAGGTGATCGTCCGCGAACTGCTGGACGCCGGCCTGCTGAACGGCGGGATGATGACCTGCACCGGACGAACCCTCGCCCAGCAGATCGCCGATCTGGATCCGCCCGCGCCCGACAAGGAGGTGATCTTTCCGGTGAGCAGCCCGTTCAAGCCGACGGGCGGCCTCCGGATGCTGGGCGGCAACCTGTCGCCGGATTATTCCGCCATTCTCAAACTCGCCGGGGTCGAGGGCGGCCTCGAAGACAATCTGTTCCGCGGCCGGGCCCGGGTGTTCGAGGGCGAAGCCGGCCTGCTGAAGGCGCTCGACGAGGCGCCGGACGGTTTCGAGAACCACGATATGATCATCGTGCGCTATGAAGGGCCGAGCGGCGCGCCGGGGATGCCGGAAATGCTCGACCCGACGTCGCGGATCACCGCGCTCTGCCGCGAGCGCGGCATCGTCGTCGCGCTGATGACCGATGCCCGGTTCTCCGGCGGGTCGGTGGGACTGGTCATCGGCCATGTGGGGCCCGAAGCGGCGGCCGGCGGACCCATCGCGCTGATCGAGGACGGCGACGAGATCGTCGTCGATCTCAACGGCAACGAGATCAACTGCCCGGCGCTGGACGACGCCCCGACACGGGAGGCGCGCAGGGCCGCCTGGGACAAGGCCGTCGCCGGCAATGGCGGCGTGCACCCGAACTGCGGCATCGCCGATACCCGGCTGCTGCACCGGGCGCGGCACTCGGCGGTGCCGGCGACCCGCGGCGGCGGGCTTCACCCCGATCGCGAAATCTGGGTTCGGGATCCGCGTCCCGCCGAGGCGTCCGGCTTCCAGGTGCAAAACAAGTACCGGGACTAGGGTCCGGACCCGATTGAGCCGCCATGGGCGTGTTGCGGCGACGGGGACGGCGCGGCACAAGGTCCCTCGCCCCCGTCAGGGGGAGAGGGACCGGTCTTTCTTTTGCACCCTCGCCCCCGTCAGGGGGAGAGGGATCGGTCTTTCTTTTTGCACCCTCGCCCCCGTCAGGGGGAGAGGGATGCGGAGGCTTGGCGAGCCTGAGAGCCATAGCCGTAGCCGGGTGAGGGGGAATTTCCATATCACCCTCACCCCGGCCCTCTCCCTCAGAGAGGGAGAGGGAGTTTCGGTGGGCCCCTCGTCCCCTTCCCGGGGGAGAGGGACCGGTCTTTCTTTTGCACCCTCGCCCCCGTCAGGGGGAGAGGGATGCGGAGGCTTGGCGAGCCTGCGAGCCATAGCCGTAGCCGGGTGAGGGGGAATTTCCATATCACCCTCACCCCGGCCCTCTCCCTCAGAGAGGGAGAGGGGGGTAGCCGCCGTTGCCGCATCGCGTCCCCTCGCCCCCGTCAGGGGGAGAGGGGCAGGATGAGAGGGCGCAAAAAGGAGAATCCCCTAATCGGGTACGGACCCTAGCGGACATTGGCGGACATTGGCGGTTCGGCGCCGCCCGGCGGATTTGACCCCGTCCGTTCACATTAGGCTGTCTAATCTATCCGTTTAGAAACAATCGCTTATCACGCTTTCCATATTCGGATAATTTGACGGGTGATGGATTAGCAAAATTTAACTCCCGAAGGACCCGCCATGTCCCGCCCCCGGATCAAGCCCTCGGTGAACCCCGAGCTCGCAGCGCAGATGGCTCTGTATCAGCAGCCGAAAATTCTGACCACCGGCGACAATATCCACACGGCCTACTGCTACACCGGCTCCAACTGCACCATGATCGAGGGAACCGACGGCGTCATCCTCGTCGATACGCTGAGCGGCGAATTGCCGGGCGGCGAGGCGGCGGCCGCCTTCAAGGAAATCACCGGCAAGCCGATCAAGGCGGTGATCCTGACCCACAATCACGGCGATCACGTCAGCGGCATCTTCAGTTTCGTGCCGGAGGAGGACATCCGCAACGGCAAGGTGGACGTCATCGCCCACGAGGACCTGACCGGCGCCATGCTGCGGGACTGGGGCCTGCTTGCCCCCATCCGGACGCGGCGCGGGCCGTTTCAGTTCGGCGCCCATCTCGATTACGGCGAAACCGGCGGTTACGGCAGCGCCATCGGCGCCCCGCCCCGCCGCGGCAAATCCGGGTTCATCGAGCCGACCACGACATTCCGCGACAAGTTCGACCTGGAACTCGCCGGAATCAGGCTGCAGGTCATTCATGTGCCGAGCGAAACGGACGATCAATGCGTCGTCTGGCTGCCGGAGGAAAGGGTGCTGATCTCGGCGGATGCCGTTCAGGGCATGACGTTCCCCAACGTCTACGCGCTGCGGGGCACCCAGTTCCGCAACCCGATGATCTGGGCCAAGGGACTGGACACGCTGCGCTCCCTCAAGGCCGAGACGCTGATTCCGCATCATGGACCGACCGTCGAGGGCGCGGAAAACGTCGAGGATGTGCTCACCGCCTACCGGGACGCCATTCAATATCTCCACGATCAGTGTGTCCGGTGGATAAACCAGGGCTACACCTGGGACGAACTCGCCGACAAGGTCACCATGCCGGACCACCTGAAGTCGCACCCCTGGCTGGGCGAATTTTATGGCAGCTTCAAGCACTCGGTGCGCAGCGTTTACGCCGGCTATGTGGGCTGGTTTCAGGGCGACGCGGTGGAGCTCGACCCGCACCCGTGGCGGGAACGGGCGGCGCGTTACGTACGGGCAATGGGCGGGCGGGACAGCGTCATCGATCAGGCAACCGAGGCCCTGGACGCGGAAGATTACCGCTGGGCGGCGGACATCCTGACCTGGCTGGTCCGGAGCGACCTCGGGGACAGGGAGGCGCGCGGCCTGAAGGCGGAAGCGCTCCGCGGCTGGGCCTATCGGCAGAAGAACTCCACCTGGCGCAACTGGGGCCTGTGCCAGGCGATCGAACTCGAGGGCAAGCTGGGCGGTCAGAAGGGCGGACACGCCATCCAATCCAACCAGGCCCGCAATTATCCGACCGGCGGCCTGCTGGAGATGATGTGCTGCAAACTGAGGGCCGAAGACGCGCTCGACACCCATCTGACCCTGGGTTTCGTCTCGTCGGACACCGGCGAAGCGTGCGGCCTGGAAATCCGGCGCGGCGTCTGCCAGTTCCACGACCGGTTGCCGGACGAGTGCGATGCGACGCTGACCTTCGAGCGGGCGTTCCTCAGCAATTGGGCCGGCGGATCGGTGAGCTTCGAGGACGGCATCGCCTCGGGAGACGTATCCCTCGACGGCGAGCCGGCCGACGTCGCGGCGTTCTTCTCAAAATTCGAGACCCCGGAGACGATAGGTCAATTCGGGATGTCGGTCCGGTAGAGGGCCCCGGCATGACTTTCCTTCCACAGGGTGGACATTCGGAAAATTTTTGTGGCGTGCCGGACATCGGGCCGCATGCTGACCGCCGGACTTGGCGTCAAGCCGGGCAGTCTTAAGGGGACTTAGAGTCTGACTCGAAACTCTACATTTAATAACAATGGCTTGCGATCCGTCTTGTGAGGAGTCGGATGTGGGCGACGAGGATCCATGCCTGTGCGGAGGCGATTGATTTCTCCCAGTCCTTGGCCAGTCGGCGGCATCGGTTGAGCCAGGCGAAGGTCCTCTCGACGACCCATCTCCTGGGCAGCACCTCAAAGCCCTTGGCGGTATCGGGACGTCTTATGATCTCGATCGTCCAGCGGCCGATGTCTTCGAGGGCACCCTCAAGTTTCGGTCCGCCATAGGCGGCGTCGGCGAAGAGGTGACGCAGTTGGGGAAAGCGATGACGGATCGATTTGAGGACCCCGGGGGCGCCGTCGCGGTCCTGGATATCGGCTGAATGCACGATCAGGCCGAGCAGCAGGCCGAGCGTATCGGTGACGATGTGACGCTTGCGGCCCTTGATCTTCTTGCCCGCGTCATAGCCCCGAATACCACCGCTTTCCGTGGTTTTCACGCTCTGGCTGTCGATCACCCCGGCGCTCGGGCCGGCCTCGCGTCCTTCCAACTCACGGGCCGCCACAACCAGATGATGGTTGATCGCCTCCAGCAGCCCGTTCGAGCGCCAGTCGTAGAAGTAACGCTGCACCGTGGAGGGCGGCGGGAAGTCGTTCGGCAGCATCGCCCACTGACAGCCCGTCGAGGCCATGTACATGATCGCATCCATGACATTGCGCAGCTCCGTCGTCCGCGGCCGGCCTATCTTCTTGCGCGGCGGCATGAACGGCGCGATCAACGCCCACTCTCGATCCGTAAGGTCGCTTGCATAGCGACCGCCACGGCGCTCATACTTCGGGCGAGTGATTTCGGTCCACATGTTGTGCCTCCTCGTTTGATTTGACACAACCGAGTAAGACACAACCGACTGAAATCACTCAACTAGTTTCGAGTTGAACTCTTAGGGGAGAGCTTCGAGAATGACACTCTACGCAGATTCCGAATATCCGGTCCGGGCCGAGATTGACGAGGCTCACGCGGCACAGTTGGATCACCTCGCCGATCCCGGCACTTGGGGAAACGCCGCCCTGCGCCTGGCGGTCGCGCGCGAAATTCGCGAGGCCTGCTACGAGGCGGGCGTTCAGGAAAAACATGGCGGTGCCGGACCGGAGAGCGATGTCGAGTTGCCCGGGGCCGCCCGCGAGATGATCCGGCATCTCGCGGTCTCGCCGCAGGATTTCGATCAACGGTCCTACGAGAGTGCCAGATCGGGCGGCCTGAGCGACGAAGAGTATGTTGAAATCGTCGGCATCGTTTCGCGGCTGACCTGCATGGATGTCTTCGCCCGCGGCATCGGCGTGCCGCTGCGCCCCCTGCCCGCCGCGCGGGAGGGCAAGGCCTCGGGCGGGCGGCCCGGCGTCGCCAAAAAGGAGCTGGCCTGGGTGCCGACGGTCCCCAACCTCCCGGAAGGCGGCGAGGAGGCCAAGGCCATCTTCGGCGAGGGCTATCGGCCCTACATCCTGCGCTCCCTCAGCCTTGTGCCGGACGAGTTCCGTCAGTCGGTGGAGCTGGAAGAGGCGCAGTACCTGCCGATGAAAAATATCATGATCAAGGATTACCAGCACCACGAAGGGTTCAGCCGGTCCCAGGTGGAGCTTATCGCGGGCCGCGTATCCGCCGTCAACGAGTGCTTTTACTGAACCGCCGGCCATGCCTGGTTCCTCCGTGAGAGTGGACGCGAAACCGGTCTCGACATCAACCTGGAGGCCCTGATCGACCCGTCCCGGGACAGCGGGGTTCCCGGAGGGAAAGAGCTTCTGGCCTTCGCCGATGCGGCGATCGGACCGGACCGGGCGGCGCTGGATCAAGCCCGCGCCGGCGTCGCCGAGGCCCTGGGCCCGAAGGCGGTCTCGGCCGCGGCCGCCATTGCCGCGACATTTACCAAGAATGATCGATTGGCGAACGGCACCGGCATTCCGTCCGAGCTGCCCATGTTGAAGAATTCCAAGGACATCCGGGACGAGCTTGGGATCAACGACTTCCGGACGGCGGTCTACAGCCGCACCCACTATCCGGACGAGATGTAAGGGGGAAGCAAAATGGTCTTCATCACGCCAACCAACACGTCGGTTCTCGAGTTCAAGGGTCTTCACCTCTATCACACCAACCGCTCGAACTGCTCGGCCCGGGTGCGGTTGCTGCTGGAAGAGAAGGAACTGGCATGGACCAGCCACCACGTCGATCTGGGCAATAAGGAAAACATCACGGAGGAATATTTCGGGATCAACCCGAAGGGCGTGGTTCCGGCCCTGGTGGATGACGGCACGGTCGTCACCGAGTCCAACGACATCCTGCTCTATCTCGAGGACAAATTTCCCGACCCGGGGTTCCGGGACGTCCCCGCCGACCGCCAAGCCGAGATCGAACACTGGCTCAGGCTGTCCGGCGACCTCCACCTGCCGGCGATCAAGACCTATCAATATTACAAGATAAACGCGGCGCTGCTTCCGAAGACCGACGAAGAACAAGCGCTGTACGACAAGCTTCAAACCGATCCCGAGCTCACGGCATTCCATGCCAAACATAGTCACGGCAAGAGCTTTACCGAAGAGGACGCAAATACGGCAATCGGTCTGCTCAACCGGACCTTCGCCGAGATCGAGGACGCGATTGCCGATGGCGGCTGGCTGGTCGGCGACGCCTACACGCTGGCGGACATCTCCTGGTCGCCCACCTACACGACCCTCTTGGCCGGCAGCTTCGACTTCGGTCCGTATCCGAATGTCCGGGACTGGTACGAGCGCATCTTGGAGCGCCCGCACTTCCAGACGGCGGTTATCGAGTGGCGCAAAAAAGCGACCTACGCGGCGGGCAGCGATCCGACCATTCCGGGCGACGCCAAGACCGCGTGATTTGCAATTCGGCGGGCACCCGCCGGCCGCCGGAATCCCCCGGCGGACTCCCCTGGCGGAATCCCCGGGCGGAATCCCCGGGCGGAATCCCCCGGCAGAATCCCGGTGATTTGTCGGCCGTAATCACCTACCATGCTCTCGGCCGCAAAAGAGCCGGTGTCTCAACAGGCAGCGGGCGAAGCAGAAATTTGGTACGGCCAACGGGTTAGAAACTGACCACCAAGGGAGGAATCCAATGATTTCCGGCAAGATATTGATCAGAAGCACCGTTTTGGCGGCCGCCGCCGCCGCGGTGTGGGCGCTGCCCGCCCAAGCCCAGTTCTACAGCGGGAAGACGATTGACGTTGTCGTCCCGGCCGGGGCCGGCGGCGGTCTCACACGGTCGGCGCGGACGTTCACCAATTACATGAAGAACCACATCGCCGGAAAGCCGAACATGGTGCTCCGGAACATGCCGGGCGGCACCAAAGGCCATAATTTCATGGCCGAGAAGGCGAAGCCGGACGGCCTGACCATCATGTGGGGGCCGCTGCAGTTCGCGACCGTCATCTCGGGCGCCCCCGGCGTCCGCTATGACCCGGGCAAGTTCGAGGTCATAGGCACCGGCAACAGTTCCTTCGTCAGCATCATCCGGACGGACACCCCGCCGACCATCAAGTCCATCAGCGATTTGACCAAGGCGAGCAACGTGGTCACCGGCGGCATCGGGCCCGGCCGTCTATTGGACATGCTCAGCCTGTTGTCCTATGACGCCCTCGGCGTGACCTATCGCTACGTCACGGGATTCCGCGGGCAGCCGAAGATGAACGCGGCGATCCGCTCCAAGGAGATTCAAGCCTTGACCACCGGCCATCCGGGGTATTACGCGTTCTACCGGGATACCATCTTGAAGGACGGGACGGCGCTGGCGCTCTTCTACCATTCGCCGTTCGATGCCAAAACCGGCGAGGCAATCCGCCTGCCCGGCCGGTATCCGGCGAACATCAAGCATTTCATCGATGCCTACAAGGACATCAAGGGCGGCTCGCCGTCGGGTCCGGCATGGGAGGCCTATAAGTGGCTCGCCACCTACGAAGCCTGGCCCTATTTCATGGTCGCGCCGGAGGGCACGCCGAAGGCGGCCATCGATGCGCTCCGTGCGGCCCATGCCGCGGTGCCCAATGATCCGGGGTTCAAGACGGAGTGGACAAAGCAGTTCCGCGACCTCCCGATCTTCCGCACCGGGGAATCTGCGGCGGTGGTCCTCGATACCCATAAGAAAATCTCGCCCGCGGCCCTGGCGTTCCTCAAGAAGACCGTCGCGCCCGGCAAGAAGTAGACCGGCCAAAAGCGGGCACCGGGCGGCGACCTACTCGGTTGCCGCCCGGGCAGCCAGGAAGTTCCACACCGGAAGCTGCTCCAGGGTCCGGACTCGATTAGGGGATTCTCCTTTTTGCGTCCTCTCCCCCGGGAAGGGGGCGAGGGAACGTGATGCGGCAACGGCGGCTACCCCCCTCTCCCTCTCTGAGGGAGAGGGTCGGGGTGAGGGTGGGGGCGATACGAAATTCCCCCTCACCCAGCTACGGCTATGGCTCGCAGGCTCGCCAACCCTCCGCATCCCCCTCCCCCTGACGGGGGCGAGGGACCTTGCGCCGCGCCGTCCTCATCGCCGCAACACTCCTATGGCGGCTCAATCGGGTCCGAACTTAGATCAAGGAATGGCCGTCGAAGGATGCTCCGTTGATGAGGAGCGTCCGGTTGGCCACACCGGCGATGGCGACAATATCCGCGTCGAGAAGCAAATCCTCGGGTGGTTTGCCTTGGATGCGGGCGTCCCAGCGCCCCGGCTCCCAAGCCACCTCGGCACCCCCCTTCTCCATCCGGCGATAGGAGTCGCCGCTTTCATCGACGGCGTGATAAATCCCGGCTTTCGGCTTCGACATCGCTCTTTTCCGTTCCTTGGACAGCGAGTATCCTGGATTTCGCTCAATCTGCGAACATAACGGATTCATATTGGGCGGGGCGGTTTTACTGACGTTTGGGAGGACGCAAATCACATGGCAACACGCGCCAACAAGCGGGACGGCGGCGAGGCCGTCGTCGAGGCTATCCGCAATCTCGGCATCCGGCATGTGATCACGTCTCCCGGTTCGGAATGGTCGCCGGTCTGGGAAGCGCTCACGCGGCAGCGCCACGAAAACATTCCCGGCCCGGCCTACATGCAGGTTTGGCATGAGAATTTGGCGGTCAACATCGCGACCGGCTACACCTTGATGACCGGCGAGCCCCAGGCCGTCATGCTGCATGCGGGCGTCGGTCCGCTTCAGGGCGTCATGGGGATGCACGCCGCCATGCAGTCCGAAGTACCCATGCTGGTGCTGGCCGGCGAATCCGTCTCCCTCGGCGCCGATCCCGACCTCAAGGTGGAGGCGCAGTGGTATGGCGGCGTCAGCCCCGGCGGCATCGACAGGCTGGTCTCCAACTCGGTCAAATGGTCCAGCCTGGTGCCCAGCGCGCCGACCCTTTACCGGAGCATCGTCCGCGCCGGCGAAATGGCCCAGCGCGCCCCCAAGGGCCCGGTGTTTCTCGATGTCCCTCTCGAATACATGATCGAAGACTGGGTTCCGGACCGCGAACTCTCCCCGGTACCGCCCCCCTCCCGGACACAGGCGGTCGCCGCCGAATTGGAAGAACTGATCGCCGACATCAACAAGGCGCGAAACCCGGTGATCATTACCGAGTTCGCCGGCCGAATTCCCGGTGCGTTCGAGGCGCTGACGGCCTTCGCCGAAGCGGCCGCCATCCCGGTCATCGGCGGGCGAACGGCGACCTACGGCAACTTCCCGACCGACAACGACCTGTGGCTTGGCATCGAGAGCTACGATCACCTGCCCGATGCCGATCTAGTCCTCCTGGTGGGATCCCGGACGCCCTGGTATCCGCCGTTCAACTGTCCGACGGCGGCCAAGATCGTCGCCATCGGGGAACAGCCTCACAAGGAATGGCTGGTCTATCAGGACATGCATGCCGGCACCTATCTCGAAGGCGACCTGGCGGCGACATTGAGCGCCGCGACGAGGATGCTCGATGACGGCGGGCCGGACGAGGCCACCAAGAAAGCGCGGCGCGGCAAATGGTCGGCCGTCCACAATGAATTCATGTCGGACCTGAAGACCGAACGGGAGGCCGCCGCCAGGGACGGCGCACTCAACGCCGTATCCGTCAGCGCGGCCATCGAAGAGGTGATGCCGCCGGATACGGTTTTCGTCGACGAAACCATCACGCATTTCCTGACGATGCGAAACCACCTCTCCGTGACCCGGCCCAACTCCCTTTACAAGCAGACGGTCGGCGGCCTGGGACAGGGACTTGGGGTGGCGCTCGGGCTGAAGCTCGGCGCGCCCGAGCGGCCGGTGGTGGTGTTCGCCGGCGACGGCAGCTTTCTTTACAATCCGATCACCCAGGCCCTCGGCGCGTCACGCGATTACGGCCTTCCCATCACCATCGTCATCATGAACAACAACGGCTATCAGGCGATGCTGAAGGGGCACCAACTCTACTATTCGGAGGGCATGGTGAAAGAGACCGACCTGACCTACGGCTTCCAGATCGAGGCGCCGGTCTTTGAGGAGTTGGGGACGCCGTTGGGCGCGCGGGGGGTCCGGGTCGAGAGCTACCGGGACTTCAAACGGGCTCTTGAGGACGCCCGGGCCGAAAACGCCGAAGGCCGCACCATGATCATTAACGCCATCCTGCCGAATTAGGAGATCAGCCATGGACGGACGTGTCGTGATTGTGACCGGCGGCGGCCAGGGTTTGGGGCGGGCATTCGCAAAAGGCTTCGCCGGGCGGGGCGCGGTCGCGATAATCGCCGAGATCAATGCTGAGAACGCGCGGAACGTTGAACGCGAAATCACCGATGCCGGCGGCAAGGCCCTGGCAATCGAAACCGACGTCGCCGAACCCGCCTCGGTGCGGGCGATGGCCCGCAACGTCCTCGACGAGTACGGCCGCATCGATGTGCTGGTCAACAACGCCGCGCTGTTGACGGGTATTCGGCGCGTCCCCGTCGACGAACTCGAAGACGATGAGTGGGAGCGGCTTCTCAAGGTCAACGTCACCGGCGCCTTCAACTGCGTGAAGGCGACCGTGGCGGCCATGCGGGAGGCCGGGTGGGGCCGCATCATCAACCTGTCCTCGGACACCGTCCTGTTGCCGCCGCCGATCAGCATGGCTCACTACATCACCAGCAAGGCGGCGCTCATCGGTTTGACCCGCACACTTGCCCGCGAACTCGGAAACGACGGCATCACCGTCAACGCCATCTTGCCCGGCTCGACGGAAACCGAGGCCAATACGACCAACGAGACCACCCAGCGGAACCGCCGGACCAATGTCGTCCCGCGTCAGGCTATCCCCCGCGTCGCGTTGCCGGAGGACCTGGTCGGGGCGGCGCTGTTTTTGGCCTCCGATGAGGCCGGGTTCATCACCGGCCAGAACCTGCCGGTGAATGGCGGCATCGCGTTCGTGTGATATGATTACGGCAGGCGCTGGACCGAGGCCGACATGACGGACAAATTTCTGCAGGAACAGTGGTACGCCGCCGCGCTTTCCGACGAAGTGACGGCGGAGGCGCCGTTTGCCCGGACGATCTGCGGCGAAGACATCGTCTTCTTCCGCTCCCCGGAGGGAGAACTCCGGGCGTTGGAGGACCGGTGCGCCCATCGGTATGCACCCCTTTCGCTCGGCACCGTCAAAGATGGCCGCCTCCGATGTCAGTACCACGGCATGCTGTTCGACCATACCGGCCAATGCGTCGAGGTGCCGGGCCAGGACACCGCCCCGGAGGCGGCCCGGATCAAGAGTTATTCGGTCGCCGAAAGCGACGGATGGGTGTGGGTGTGGATCGGCCGGGGCGTATCCAAGCCGGTCTCCCATATCCCAAGCCTGCCCTACTTCGACAGCAGCGAGTGGTCGGGATTCCAGAAATATTTCCATGTCAAAGGGGCGGCCCAGCTCTTTGTCGACAACCTGCTCGACCTGAGCCATCTGGCTTTCACCCACAAGGAGTCCATCGGCTCGGCCTCGTCCAAGGATGCGCCGCCGGAGATGGAATTTGCCGTCGAGGGGAATATGGTCAGGGGACGGCGCTACATCTACGGCGTCGAGCCGGGGCCGTTCATCGTCGGTTGGGGCGGGTTCACCGGTCTGATCGACCGGTGTTCCGACTACATCTGGTGGCCGCCTTCGGTCCTCGAAATCGAGTCAAAATTCATCGATCCGGCCAGGAAAATCACCATCAAGGTGATCAACCCGATCACGCCGGAAACCGAGACCACGTCGCACTTCTGGATGGGTTGGGCGCGGGACTTCCGGCTCGATGAGGACGACCTCACGGAACAGGCGATCGTCGAAAACACTCAGGTAATCATGGAGGACGTGGAGATAATCGAGGCGCAACAGAGGGTGATCACCGCGCGCGGCGAACTCAAGCCGATCCCCATCCAGGCCGACCGCGCGCTGATGGCCGTCCGGACCATCCTCAAGCGTCTCCACGAAGAGAATAACCGCCAAGCCGCCGAGTAGGCGGCGCCCCGGGGTCCGGACTCGATGGAGCCGCCCTACGAGTATTGCCGCGATGAGGCATAAAATGATTGCGTCATGGCCGGGCCCACCGGACCGGTTTCGCCGGCCGGAGGACAAACCGCGACCCGGCCATCCACGTGTACCGTGCCGCGAGGCGTGGATCACCGGGTCAAATAAGGTCAATTCGGACGAATTGACCGACCCGGTGATGACGACTTTGACATGGTGATGACGGCTTGCGGGTGAGTGAGGAGCGGCGGCTTGCCATGGGCCCCCTCGCCCCCTTCCCGGGAGAGAGAGGGGCAGGGTAAGAGGGCGCAAAAAGGAGAATCCCCCAATCGAGTCCGGACCCTAGGCGTCCTCCAGAACGAAGTCGGCGCCGCGATCGGCGATCATCATCGTCGGCGCATTGGTGTTGCCGGAAACAAGCTGAGGCATGACGGAACAATCGGTAACCCGGACGCCGTCGACGCCGTTGACCTTTAGCCGCACGTCGGTGACGGCGTCCGTGTCGCTGCCCATCCGGCAGGTGCCGGCGGGATGGTAGGCGGTCCGCGCCTGTTTTCTGATCGCGTCGTCGAGATTGTTCGACCCGATTGCCGTCGAGATGTCGGGCCCCGGCCAAATCATGTCGCCCAGGATTTTCTTGAGCTGCGGCTGTTCGCAAATTTCCCTGACGAACCGGATACCGCGGCGCAGTGTGTCCAAATCCTCCTCGGTCTGCAGAACCTGCGCCTCGAAGGCCGGGTGGTCTTCGGGGTTCGTCGACGCCAGGACCAGCCGGCCCCGGGAGGCCGGCCGCATGGTCAGCGGGTGAAGATGCAGGGAATGGACGGCGAGCGGCCCCTCCCCCGGCGCACCGGGGGCGAACGGCGCGAAGATATACTGCACGTCGGCCCGGCCGTCTCCGTCCGTATCCACGCACGCACCCGCCGCCAGCAGATTGGAGGTCAGCAACCCGCGCTTGAACAGGAAGTATTCAATCCCATGCTTCATCGCCGCGAGGCCTTTATCGGCGTTGTGATAGCCCTTGGCGTTCTTGAGCTTGTAGGTGACCGGGGTGCCGACGTGATCGTGGTAATTGGCGCCGACCTCCGGGGCATCATGGACGGCCTGGATGCCGTGACGATTGAGGCCGGCGGCCGGCCCGACGCCGGACAGCATCAGGAGCTTTGGACTATGGAAGGACCCCGCCGTCAGGATGATCTCCTTGCGGGCACGGAGGACAAACTCTTGTCCGTCCCTGGTGACTTCCAGCGCTTCCGCCCGCCGGCCGTTGAAGCGGATTTTACCGGCGACGGCGTTTGTCATCACGGTCAGCCGTTCCCGGGCGATGACGGGTTTCAGGAAGCACGTGGCCGCCGACTGCCGGCGTCCGGCATGTGCCGTCGCCTGATACCATCCGGCGCCGTCCTGCTTTTCGCCGTTGAAATCGTCAGACCACGCCAACCCGGCCGATTGGGCGGCATCCAACATAATCTCGTTGATCGGATGCTTATATTCGGGATCGGCGACGACCAGCTGCCCGTCCCGGCCGTGATACGGCGCGCCCAGGTGCATGTTCCTCTCTTGGCGCATATACACCGGCAACACGTCCTCGTACCGCCAGCCGGTGCACCCATGAAGGTCATCCCAGTCATCATAATCCCGGGCCTGGCCGCGCATATAGATCATGGCGTTCACCGATGATCCGCCACCGACGACCTTTCCCTGGGGAACGGCAAACCGTTTCCCGTCCAGGGTTTCGTCGGGTTCGGACAGCACCGCGTCGATGTCTTGGGACTGGTGAGCCTTGAAATAGGTCGCCGGGATATGAATCCAACGGTTGTCATCCATCCGGCCGCGCTCGACCAGCGCCACGGAAAATCTTCCGTCCCGGATCAGCCGGTTTGCCATGACGCATCCGCCCGATCCGGCGCCGACGATGACGTAATCGAACGTTAACTCTTCAGCCATGAGAACCGCCTATCCGTGGAATACGGGCACGCCGGCCACGACCGCCATTGGGCCGCCAGTGGCCGCCGGTGGTCTACTTGTTGGTCCAACCCAGCGTGATGGGATGGGCTTTGCGCTGTTCCCCGGGCGCGCCGACGTGTTTCCCGGGCTCCCAGCCGACCGGTCTCAGCACCCGGTCGGCGAACTCGACCGACTCGTTGTCGGTCACCGTGCCGATGGTGTCGTTCCAGCGGTTGAGAAATCCGCCGACGGCGATCACCGCCAATATCTCGATGATCTGCATATCCGAGTAATGCTTGCGGAGTTCCTCGAAATGCTCCGGTTTGACGGTGCTGGGCGCCGAGCCCGCGGCGAATGCCAGATCGAGCGCGGCGCGCTCGGCCTCGGAGAACCGATCGGACTCGTCGTAGTTCCACAGCGCCTGAATCCTCTCATCCGGCACGTCGATCCGGTGGAGGTGATAGGAGCCGTGGGACTGACAATGAAGGCTGCCGTGCGACATGCTCGCCGCGGTAAAGACGAACTGCTTGAGCTCACCCGGAATCTCCCGGCTGGGGAACACGAGCTTGAAGACATCGTTCATTTTCTCCCTCAGCTCGGGCCAGTGCTCCATCTCGAAGTTCTGCCGGTCGTGATAGCCGTCCGATGCCATGACTTAGCTCCTTGCGTTAGGTAACCGCCGCGGCCTTCCGCCCGAATGCAAACTGGTGCCAGGCGATGTAGGCCAGGGCCACCGCCGTTGCCGGCCAGTGGATGCCCGGCCATGTCACCAAAACCAGGATCGCGAGGACGATGCGGAAGACCGCTTCCCAAGCCGGCAACCGCCGTTGATCGAAAGTAATCACCGCGCTCGAGATCAGATAAATGAACACCATCACCCGGAACAGGACGGACACGAAATCGCCGATCGCGAAACTCTGACCCTCCGGGAAGACCACCGGCACGATCAGGATCACCGGGTAGTAGGCGAAGATGAACGGCACCGCGAATTTCACCAGACCGACGCGGAGCGCCATCACGGCTGTCCGGATAGGCGGCGCATCGGCGATGGACGCGGCGGCGTAAGCCGCGACGGCGACCGGCGGCGTGATCGACGACGCGACTGCGTAGTAGAGGACGAACAGGTGCGCGGCCAGTACCGTGAGACCCAGGTTCTGCATCGCCGGGCCCAGGATCAGCACGATGGTGATGTAGGCCGGCAGCGTCGGCATGCCCATCCCCAGCATCAGGGCGGCGGCGGCCGTGACCAACAGGGTGAGGAACAGGCTACCGCCGGCTACCGCGTCGATGAGGATGACGAAATCCTTGGGCAGCCCGGTCGCGCCCAGGACCGCGACGACGATGCCGACGACGGCGATGGCCATCAACAGCCGGCCGAAGGTGAGCCCGGCCTGGGACAGGGCGTCGATGATGATGAGCGGCCGCTTGCGGACTTCGGGGTTGAAGAAGCTCAATGGAATGATGGCGAAGAACGCCGTCATGCCGGCGCCCGCGGGGGACAGACCCTCCAACAGGGTGAAGACCACCACGGCGATCGGCACGACCACCATGACGAGGTTGATGTAGTCCTGCGAATTGACCTTGAGCTCCGGCCGGTCGAGGTCCTCGCCGCCAACCTCCACCCCCAGCCGGCGGGCCTCGAACACGACGCTGGTGAACAGGCTGGCGTAATAGGCCAATGCCGGCAGCAGGGCCGCGGCAATAATGGTCAGGTAGCTGATCCCGGTGAAGTCGGCCATCACGAACGCCGCCGCGCCCATGATCGGCGGCATGATCTGCCCGGCGCTCGATGCGGTTGCTTCGACCCCGCCCGCGAAGGACGGCGAGAAGCCCCGCTGCTTGATCATCGGGATGGTGATGACGCCGGTCGCCACCACGTTCGTGACCGAGCCGCCCGACATGGTGCCGAACAGGCTCGACGCCAGGATGGCGGAATGGGCGGGGCCGCCGCGAAATCCCTTGGTGACATGAACCGCGAGCTTGATCAGCGAACGTCCGCCGCCGGTCCGCTCCAGCATGGTGCCCAGCATGATGAACGGGAACACCGTGAAGATGATGATCCCCATGATGGTGCCGAGAATACCGTCCCCCTGGTTGTACCAGAGGTCTTCCGAGGTTTCGGGCAGGTCAACCCGGGCGGTCTCGAAAATCCACGGCCAATACTCGCCGGTATAGAAGTAGACCAGGGCCAAGATGCCGATGATCGACAGGGGCGCGCCCCAGATCTTCCAGCTCAGTGTGATGAAGACGCCCGCGGCGATCAGCGACACCGAAAATTGGAACATTCCGATGTCGATGAAGCCGCCCTCTTCCTCGGAAATCTGGAGGTCGTAATATTCCCAGAGAACCCACCAGGCGAGCAGCAACAGGGCGGCGTCGATGACGGTGCCCAGCCATTTGAAGTCCGGCCACCGCTCGGCAAAGGTGCTGGTGAAGGAACTGTTGGCCAGCACCAGGAAGACGGCGGCGCCGACGAAAATCGGGCGGAGGACGATGGCGGGAAACGGCCCGATGGGCGTGAACAGCCCATAGGTCGGCATGGAATTGAGAATTCCCGTTAAGGCGATGACCAGGGCGACGGCGAACGCCGCGATGCGGATCAAGAGCTGTCCTTGGCCTTGGGAAACCTGTGCGTTCATCAATACCCCCGCTATCGCGCGTAGGAACCGGTCTGGCCGGTGTTTGGACGGCAGTTTGAAAGTATGAGTATTTCGATCCCGGACGGGATGGCCGCGCCCTCACGCGGCCACCCCGATATCCGAGTGCCTATACCGGCGTTGACCCCGGCTGGACCGGTCTAGCCGCCGGCCATCACGTTGGCCGGGATTTTCTTACCCTGTTCCTTGTAGTACCGGACGGCACCCGGATGAAGCGGGATATTGCCCCCGGAAAAGGGATCTTCCAGGGTTATATCGCGCAGCGTGACCGCGCTTTTCTTCATCGCCTGGAGGTTGTCGAAGAGCGTCTTCGTGATCTTGTAGACCATCTCGTCGCTCATATCCTTGCGCACCGCCAGTTGATGGCGGAAACCGTCAACGAGAACGTCCTGGTCGTTGTTGGATTGGTTATTGTAGGTTCCGGCGGGAATCGTCAAAAACACGCGATCATCCCCGGCCATGAACTTATCCATCCCGGGTGCATTCCGGTTGACGGCGAGGAGACGGAACTTCCGCTTGGCGCCGAGTTGGTCGATGGATGCCGCGCCGATACCGGCCGGACGGACGAAAACATCCAGCTTACCGTCGGCCATGGCCTGAATGCCCGCATTCCACGGCATCCGGATTTCCTTGTAGTCCTTCTTGTTCACCAGGCCGGAGTTCAGCTTGATCGACTGAATGGCGACCGGGGAGGCGCCGCCGCGCGGCGGTCCGACGAAGATACGCTTGCCTTTGAGATCGGCCCAGGTCTTGATGCCGGAATCTTCCCAGACAATGTAGTGGCGGACGCCTGAACCATAGGCAAGGATCAGCCGGATGTTGTTGATCGCCTTCTTGGCGGTCTCCGGATTGGCCTTGTAGAAACGGGTTCCCTTGTGCATCCAGGGCACCATGACCGGGGGCACCACCGATACGTCGATTTTGCCCTGGCCGAGTTTAATGGCCGACTTGGTCAGCGTTTGGCCCTCGTTGACCTGCAAATTGATATCGGCCTTCTTCTGCAGGGTCGTCGACAGAACGATCATGAAGGTGTGGTTCACGGAGCCGACGCCGCCCGTGTCACCCTTCAGGATTCCTTGTGCCGAAACAGACGACGCGCCAAGCGCCATCACGCCGGCCGCGAGGCCGGCAGTAAGCGTAGTCTTAAGCGTTCTGGACATCATAAGTTCTCCCATCGTTAAATCCGTGAAGCCTGAATTGCCCGAATTGTTCAATTCTTCATTTTGTGGAATTTAATATGGCCCAGGCCATATGCCTTGTACATTCACTTCCTCATCATGGATCAACGCCGAACCCCGGCAAAGCTCCCATGTCATTTCGTCCGCCATCCGAACGCCGTACCAATCGGCCGCCCCGCCCTCGCCGCGCCGCCCATGGTTCGCCGTCCAACCGCTCCGGTTGGAAGCCGGCGGTCAGTTCGCCAACTTGTTCAGTTCCTGTTCGAACTCGTCGACGTTGAAATAGAGCGGCCCCATGCCGCCCCGATAGGCGATCTTGCCATCGCCGCCGATGATATACAGCCGGTCGGGCCAGGACTGATACTTGTGCTCGGCGTCGTTATCCATGCCGTCGAGCAGCATGGGAAACGAGAAATTGTAGCGCAGCATGCAGGTTGCGGCGATTTCCGCCCGTTCGTCCGCGGTCTCCGGTTGTTCGAAGATCACGTTTTCATCGAGATTGCGGATCACCTGGTCCTCGCCCTCGGCGTGGGCTTCGCGGATATAGACGCCGAAAAACTTGACCCTGCCGCCGAACGATTTGGCCAGCTCGTCGAGGCGCACGGCCCCGTCCCGGAAAGGCGGTCAAGTATAGGAGCCGAAGATAAGCCCGATCGGCGAGCCGAACTGGGACGACAGCCGCATCATCCCGCCGGTCCGCTTTCCCTTGCCGTCGAGGATCTCGGCCTCGAAATCAGGTGCGTCCCCGCCGACCTCCGGCGCGAATTCCTCGTCCCGGGTCACCCGGCCCTCGATGAGGGTCCGAAGCTCGTCCCGGGTCATGCCCCGCGTATCCAGCCAGTCCTGTTTGGCGTTCCGAACCAGCGTTTCGAATTTTTCCGGCAGCTCAACCGACATGGCCTGTCCCTTCTCAAGTAAACGTCGATGTCCTTGCTGAGATAAATATATTCTGAACGGATTTGGCTTCCTAATTGCTTTTTCTAAGCAACGACATTAGATTTTCTTGAATATGGCCGGCGAAACCCAACTCCCTCCCCTTAATGCCCTTCGCGCCTTCGGCGCGGTGGGACGGCACCTGAGCTTTGCCGAGGCCGCCGGGGAACTGCACGTCACCCCGGCAGCCGTCAGCCAGCAGATTAAGAATCTCGAAGCTCATCTCGGCGTGCGATTGTTCAGCCGCGACGGCCGCCGCACCGAACTGACCGAGGCGGGCCGGCAATTGCTGCCTGGGATCGAGGACGGGTTCCGGGAACTGGAAGGCGCCGTGCGGGCCTGCCGGAAACCGCAGCACAGCGATTACATATCCTGCAGCACGGTCGGCGGTTTCGCATCCCGTTGGCTGGTCCCGCGTCTCCCCCGATGGATGGCGGCGAGCCCCGATATCGACATCAGAATTTCAACCTCCCGCGAATTGATAGGGCTTGAGCTGCAAGGCATCGACCTGGCCATCCGGCTGACAACCGGGGAGGAGCCCGGATTCCACACCGAATTCCTGGTGCGGGAGCAGGTGGTGCCGTTGTGCAGCCCAAGGCTCCTCGGCGCCGACCCGCCGCTGAAGGATCCGGGCGATCTGCGCCACCACCAACTGATTCATTTCACCCCGGCTACCGGCCGGCTCAATACCCGTTGGGCGGACTGGCTGGAGATTGCCGGTGTGAACAATGTCGATCTGAACAGGGGTATTTTCCTGAACGACGGTACGGCGGCGTTGAGCGCGGCGATCGCCGGACAGGGCGTCGTCCTCGCCCCAAGGGTCATCGCCGGTCAGGAACTTGAGATGTCGACACTGGTCATCCCCTTCGACATCGAGCTGCCGACCGAATTGGCGTGGTACATCATCCTGCCGGAATCGAATTTGGCGCGTCCCGAAATCAGGGCCTTCATGAATTGGCTGTTGGAAGAATCGCGGGAGCCGATCCAGCCGCGGGACTAGGGTCCGGACCCGATTGAGCCGCCCTACGAGTATTGCGGCGATGAAGACGGTCGCCGGGTGAGGGGGAATTTCCAAATCACCCTCACCCCGGCCCTCTCCCTCAGAGAGGGAGAGGGAGTAGCCGCCGTTGCCGCATCGCGTCCCCTCGCCCCGTTGAGGGAAGAGAGGGATTGGTCTTTACTTTTTGCACCCTCGCCCCCTTCTTCAGGGGGAGAGGGATTGATCTTTCTTTTTGCACCCTCGCCCCTTCTTCAGGGGGAGAGGGATGCGGAGGCTTGGCGGGCGGAAGCCCGGCCTAGCCGAAGCTGGATGAGGGGGGGCAGATGACTTCTAATCAGCCTGCCAGTCAGCAGCCAAGAGACTGAGCGCCTCGGGTGTCCCTTTACAATCCAAGACCGGGTAGGAAGCAATCATACGGTCGAGATTCATGTATGCGGTCGGAGATTCCGGAAACGAACCGTCGGTCTCTCGGATATAAACGCCGTAGCGAATGCCATCCGTTACGACTAGCCGGTTGCACTTCTCGCGTCCAGGCTTATGTGCGTATTCTGCACCCTGCGTATTGGCCGATAGACAAGATCGTCCGAGTTTCTTGACCTCGACGACCACAGCCAAGTTCTTATCATCGCGTGGGAGTCTGTCGAATAGCGCGATGTCGATGTTTTGCCATTCAACAGCCATCCGCTGGGGAGTCCATCCCAATGTCCGCAGCAACGGCACGGCCAGATACGCTACTGCTTCGGATTCCGATGGTTTGCTACCGCTACGCTCGTACCATGAGACGATTTGTTTGAGGCTGAGCATGCTCTCCGTTAGTTCATTAATCGCTCCAGCGGCCGTTCCCTGATCGAATAGATGTCCAGCGAGATCGGGTACTTCGATATTCTGAATGAATTCACCGGAGTCGCATGACAGTGGAAGTTCTGGCAAGTCCGTATTGTGTTCCGGAATTGTTAATAGCCACTCGAACACGGGTCCTGACCGCTTCAACTTCTGAATCGTGTCACCGAATTTCAACGCTTGAGTTGCGAACTGCTTGGGCCTGCCGCTCGGGGCTATCCAGTTCCACCTAACGCGACGGACAAGCTGAAGGTCCCACCCGTCAATATCCCCGAAGTCGTCATACCATTCGACGGGTCCATCTACCCTGCCCACGCCGTAGATATTACTAGTACCCAACCTGAGGACAACGATGTCACCATCGTTAATGTCCTCGTGGTACTTACGGATCAAGCCGATCTTTTTCTCTGTCCATCCATCGTCGCGAAGACGAACCGCACAATCAGGCCACGGTCCTTTATCGCCTGGGCCGAAGAGTACGACCCCCCAACGCAGGCATAGCTCCGCGTAGGATCGATTAGTGTCCCCAGCCGCAATCTGCCAAACTTCCTCATTACCGATGTCCATCGAACGTCTCCCTGCCCGCCACACTCCAACGCCGCAAGGTGATAAATTCCCGCGGCGAGACGCGCCCTACGATCCGCCTTGGCCAAACTGAAGAATTCCGACGAACAGGCTGGCGATGGTAGCCAGCGCTACCGTAACTGTTAACCAGGGGTGGTCTTTTAGACACTCCACCATGGCCCGAGGTGTCCCGCCATGAACTTGCCGCCAGCTTGCTTTGGTTTTGATTGTTCCATCGAAGGCGCGTGTAGCGATGTTTGCGAATACATCCACTTTTCGCAATGTCGATTGATGTAATCCTACATAGTTCTGTTCGTCGAAGGCCGCGGCCTCCTGTGCACCATTAAGTGCATCCCGGGCGGTAATTTGGTTTATCTCCATGATCGACATTAGGCGACCGTGATCACCATGCGGCGCATACCCTGGCCCGTAGATATCGATCAGTGTGCTCGCTAGGTCCAGCTTTGAGCCATCGTGGATTGTTACCGGTTCTCCGCCCAATACTTGGTGCCGATGTTCTATCGCGGGAAACCCGTAGTTTGCATCGCGCATGTTCCAGTGCATCCATGTTTGGCTACTGTTTTGGCGGACAAACTCAAAAAATTCGTCGAGCATCACCCGCTCTAGATCATCGTAGTGGCCCTCGATCTCTTCCATCGGAATTGCCCTTCGCTCGGCAACCATGTGAATTGAGAACGAGTGAGTTTGTGCCGTTTCCAGGTTTCTAACCGCTATGGAAGTAATTCTGGGGGATGAGCCATCAGGTCGGTCGTAGAAGCTCTCACAAGAATAATGGATGACCAGTGTAGTAGCGGGGTGCTCGAACGCCTTTGCAAGGTTCTGGCGGGCCGTCTTTTGGCGTTTCAATCGATTTAGGGACATAGTAATTCGGAACGACTGCTAGTCGTCTTTCTCCACCATTCGTCGGCGTCGCCCAGCCAAAACAGGAAACGGGCCATCCAAGCCTCCTTTTAGCTTCGGAAAGCTTGAACCGCAAATCCGCAAAAACGGGAATCCCCAATCGGGTACGGACCCTAGTACGTGTATTTGACCGAACAGCCATAGGGCCGCGTCGACGGGTTGGAGACAGCCCTGCCGGCCTTCATTTCCGACAATGCGAGACGGACATAGTTCTTTGTATCCGCCTCGATTTTGCCCCACGACGTCGGATTGTCGTCGATGCCGCCCTTGTAGACGAGAGCGCCGTCGGCATTGACGATATACATGTGCGGCGTGGTTCGCGCGGCATAGAGGCGGCCGATCTTGCCGGCGGAGTCGAGAATGACCTTGGCCGGCGCGGCCTTGCGCGACACGGTCAACTCATCGGCCCGTTTTCCGGAAACGTGCCCCTGGGCGCCCGGGGCGGACGATATGATCGACAGCCAGACGATGTCCGACGCCGCAACCTCCTTTTGCAGCTTCTGCATGTTGCCGGTGCCGTAATGGCGGCGCACATAAGGGCAATCGTGATTGGTCCACTCCAGTACGACCGTTTTGCCCTTGTAGTCTTGCAGTGAAACCTTTTGGCCGCCGGAATCGAGACCGGTAAACGCGGGGGCGGGCTCGCCGATTTTCGGGCTTGCGGACGCGGCGCCGGCCAGAGCGACGGCGGCGATGACGACCGCTGCCGGCAAAATCGCGCTTCTTGCCTTGGTCAATTTCATCATCGTGATTCCTCCTAATGCAAAAAATAATCTCAAAAGCACGCCTATAAATCCCCTATGGATTCCCTATAGATCCCCTATGGATTCCCTACAAATCCATTGTCCGTTTATGTCCCCGGATTGAACCGGGCGATGAGCTTGATGCCTTTTCGGCCGCTTCCGTTCCCGGCGCCGGAAACCAGCACGCCTTCAAGGACCGTGAGCCTGCTCTCCTCGGCCAGATATCCGGGTTTCAGTTCCATGACAAGCCGCCGGCCTTCGAGCCTGATGCTTTGAGGGGCGGCGGCGTCGGCGGCGCCTTCCGAGGCGGTGAAGAACTCCAGCTCATCTTCGGCGCGCCAACCGTCATCCGGCAGCCGGGCCGATATTCTGATCGCTTGCGCGGTCTGATGGCCCTCCGCCACGATGGGCGGTCCGGCGGGCAGGCTGCCGCGATAGGTCTGAAACAGGGTGTTCCGCGGCCCCGCGGCCCTGTCGGCGACCGGCAAATTGAGGGAGAGTACGGCGCGCTCCGGGACACATACATCGGCGCACACCAGCCACTTCGCGTCGGCCGTCACCTTCGCTTCCGCGCCGATGCCGGCGCCGCCGTCAACCGCGAGAGGCACCATCAGGAGGGTTTCGTTCTTGTAGCCGAAGCCGGCAAGCGGCCCGAAGGCGAATTTCTCGGGAATGGGCCAGTGGATGTCACCGGCCGCGATACCGCTCGGCAGGGACCAGGCGATCCGTGGGGGGAGCCCTGAATCCCCCGGGTTCCGCCAATAGGTGTGCCAGCCGGGCCGGGTCTTGATATGAAGCCCGACCCACGCCGTTTCCCCGGGAACTAGGCGGGCGGTCTCGCTGACCAGGCTTACCTCCGAATAGGGCGAGGTAAACTTTTGCGCCGTCGCCTGATGCGGTGCGAGCAGCGCCAGGAATACAAGCGCAAATGGAAGGCTGCGTGCGAGGTTCATACGTCCCGTTTCAATACTCCGCTTCCGCCGCCATCGGCGCGGGGGGCCGCCCGGAATTCCCGGCCCATCTTACTCAACGCCAAGAGCCGCGCAATCCGTCGCCCGCGGGCCGTCCCGAACATTTCCGGCCTTTGGCGATAAGAAAGCGGCGCCCGAACGGGGCGCCGCAATTCTTCGTTCCATAATGGAACCGCCCATAATGGAACCGCGGGCCAGCCGGTTATTTCTTGACCTTCTCCTGGCCCTTCTTGCCCATCTCCTCGAAGACCGCGAGAATCTCCGGCGAGACGTCGCGATAGGTCTTGATCACCTTGAGGGCCTGCGCGAGCGGCACATAGGTCGGCTTCACGCCGGAAATCTTGGTGATCGCGACGAGGAATTCGGGATCCTTGGTCATATTCGCATAGGCCGTCCGCATGATCTCGACGGCTTCCTTCGGCGTCCCGGGCGGCATGAAAATGGTCCGCGTCATCGGGCTGACGTTGCTGCGCAGCCACTTGTAGGCTTCC
Source organism: Rhodospirillales bacterium (assembly GCA_965213765.1). Taxonomy (GTDB): domain Bacteria; phylum Pseudomonadota; class Alphaproteobacteria; order Rhodospirillales; family UBA2165; genus JAJDXO01. Next base: position 672,797 of record OZ243926.1, read on the forward strand.
CATTTGGGCCCCGAGGGCAGCTTGCCGTGGACCTGCTTGTAGACGTCGTGGAAGGACGCGAATTCCGTCACGGCGGGGGTGTTCATCGCGTTCCCGTCCGCATCGAAGTACGAGTGGTACCAAAGCGCGAGCGCCTTGCCGTCCTTGATCAGGGAATCCTTGAAGAACTTGACGTAACCGGTGTAGCCGCTATGCCCGGCCTGCATTTCGTTCTGCCGGATGGCCGGGTTGATTTTGGCCATGCCCCGGAAGCCCGGAACGTAGCGGTACCTCACGCCCATGATATCGAGGGCGAGATTGCCGGCGAGGTCGAGTTCGCGGTCGGCGCTGCGCCCGGCGATGTTGAATACCCCGACCTTGACGATGTCGGCGGCGGTCTTCATGCCCGGCGCGACATCGGTGCGCATGATGGTGGTCTGCGGCGTCGTCCCGGCGCCGATGAACTCGAACTTCTCGGGAACGAACCGGATGCCGGGCAGTTTGGCGATCACGCCGGCCGCGTTCCATGGCCCATAGATGATGGTCAGGCCGTCCGGCGCGCCCTTGTCATAGACGAAGTTCAGGGCTTTTACCCCGCCCGCGCCGGGCATATTCCGGGCAACGATTTCCGGATTGCCGGGAATTTGCTTGGACAGGTGACGGGCCACGATCCGCGCATTGAGGTCGAGCCCGCTGCCCCCCGGCACCGGAACGACCATGTTAACGGTTTTGCCTTTGTAGAATTGCGCGTCCGCGGGTGCGGCGGCCGATATGAGCGCGGCGCCCGCGGCGGCGGCGAGTAGAGTCCTGGCGATGGTACCCATGAATTCCTCCCAATAGATACGTTTTGTGGCTTATCGCCGTAACGCTATCTCAATTCGCGCACGCCGACTATAACGATTTGGCATCACCGATAAATCATGGGAATCCAGGCCCGTATCCGCGCGCCGGGACGTTCCCCCTCAGCGCCACCCCCCTCAGCGCCACCCCATGGCCGGGGCGACGTGGGTGAGGATGGCTTCAAGGACATGCGCGTTGTACTCGACGCCGAGCTGGTTGGGGACCGTGAGCAGCAACGTGTCCGCCTCGGCGATGGCTTCGTCATCCTTGAGCTGCTCGGCCAGCCGGTCCGGCTCATCGGCGTAGGTGCGCCCGAAGATGGAGCGTGTGCCGGGATCGATGAAGCCGATATGGTCCCGGCTCCCGCCCCGCCCGCCGAACCACGCCCTGTCCCGGTCATCGACCAGCGCGAAGATGCTGCGGCTGACCGACACCCGTGGTTCGCGAGCGTGTCCCGCCTCCTTCCAGGCGGCACGGTAGGCGCGGATCTGGTCCGCCTGTTGAGTGTGGAACGGCTCACCGCTCTCATCGGTTTTCAGGGTCGAGCTTTGCAAATTCATGCCCAGCCTGGCGGCCCACTCGGCGGTGGCGTTGGTCGCCGCGCCCCACCAGATGCGCTCCCGCAAACCCTCGGAATGGGGTTCCAGCCGCAGCAGGCCGGGCGGGTTGGGAAACATGGGGTGCGGGTCGGGCTCGGCGAATCCCCGCCCTTCCAGAAGCTCGAGAAACACCGTGGCGTGGCGGCGGGCCATCCCGGCATGGGCTTCGTCGTCTTTCGGTTGATGCCCGAAGTACCGCCAGCCCTCTTTCACCTGCTCCGGCGAACCGCGGCTGATGCCGAGCTGCAGGCGCCCGCCGGCGATGAGATCGGCGGCGCCGGCATCTTCGGCCATATAGAACGGGTTCTCGTAGCGCATATCGATGACGCCGGTGCCGATCTCGATGGTCTTGGTCTTCGCGCCGACGGCGGATAGCAACGGAAACGGCGAGGCGAGCTGCCGGGCGAAATGGTGGACCCGGTAGAAAGCGCCGTCGGCGCCGAGTTCCTCCGCCGCGACAGCCAGATCTATGGATTGCAGGAGTGCGTCGGACGCGGTTCGGGTCTGTGACCCTTGCGCGGGTGACCAGTGCCCGAACGACAGGAAGCCGAGTTTCTTCATTGCAATTCAGACTTTGAGACGGAACCCGGTGCGGCCCCGGCCGCCACCCGCTATTCGTACGGCCCCCAGGCGCGCCGGACCGCGGGGCGCGCTTCGATGGCGTCGTGCCAGCGCTTCAGGTTGGGGAAGTCGCCGAAGCCGATCCACTTATCGTCGCCGTAGATGTGGGTATCGGCATAGACCGAGATATCGGCAACGGAATAATCGCCGGCAAGATATTCGCTGTCGGCGAGCCGCTGGTCCAAAAGGCCGAACATCTCGGTCAGCACATTCTTGTAGTGGGCCTTGGCCTGCTCCACCGTCTCCGGATTGCGGATCCAGAAAAAACCGTACTGCTGCGCCAATGTGGTGAACTGGGCCGATCCATAGAACAGCCACCGGTCGACCAGCACCCGCTTGGCCGGGTCATCCGGATACTGGCCGTTACCGGCCTTCCCGGCGGTGTATTTCAGAATGGCGCCGGACTCGCTCAAGGTCAGCGGTTCGCCGCCCGGCCCGTCATGGTCGACGATCACCGGGATCTTGTGGGCGGGATTGAGTTTCAGGAACTCAGGGCTGAACTGCTCCCTATCCGGAATGCGGACCGGCTTGACGGTGTACTCGAGGCCGCTCTCCTCCATCCCGTGCCGGGCCTTGTAGCCGTTATCCGTGGTCCAGAAATATAGATCGATCATCGTGCCCTCCCGAGAAGAATGTCCGCCATCTTCGGGGGAAATCCCGAATGGTCAAGGCGTAGTGTCAGCCCGGACTTCAATGCCGGCAAAGACATGGTGCTGCACTTCAACCCGGTCGGCGAGCCTGGCTCACGGGCGCGCGGCGACTTCTATGCCGCCGCCAACCGCACCTCGTGGAGCAACGCAGAGGCCAATTCCGCCACGCCTGACCCAACACCATCTCCGATGACGTCACCCTGTACAACACCTCCAGCAACTATGTTGAGACGCGTAGCTGGAACGGCTCGTCCTGGATCGCCGTGGACCGACGTATCGGCGGCAATGTGCTGTTTCCTGGGAGCATGACGGCCAACGCGTTGGCGGCGAATAGCATGACGGCGGATGCGATCAGCGCCGCAACGCTGATCGTGGACACGGCCTTCATCAATGTTCTCCGCGCAAATGTGCGGAATGCTGCGGTGCTGTGGCAGGGAGCCAGGCGCATCAGGAATTACCCGGCAATCGATTCGCTCACGCTTAGCGAGAGCATCAACAGCTTCGATTCAATCGAGGTGTTCTGTCTAAATAATTGGGACGATCGTACCAATGGCCTCTTTGGTTGTAGAGTGTCTCGCATCGTGACTGGTTCGTCAGGAACGGTATCGAGCACAGCGCAATTGGCGGGAGTATCGTGGGGGAACTCCTCCAGCGATGCAATCAAGGTGCGCTTACGGCGCTCATCTAACGGAAGGGTCTTGTACATGCAGGGCTAGGACCGGCAGGATGACACAACAATGTACTCGATCATCGGATTCAAGGATCCATGACAGCTCAATTATCTAAGAGTTCAACTCGAAACTAGTTGAGTGATTTCAGTCGGTTGTGTCTTACTCGGTTGTGTCAAAGCAAACGAGGAGGCACAACATGTGGACCGAAATCACTCGCCCGAAGTATGAGCGCCGTGGCGGTCGCTATGCAAGCGACCTTACGGATCGGGAGTGGGCGTTGATCGCGCCGTTCATGCCGCCGCGCAAGAAGATAGGCCGGCCGCGGACGACGGAGCTGCGCAATGTCATGGATGCGATCATGTACATGGCCTCGACGGGCTGTCAGTGGGCGATGCTGCCGAACGACTTCCCGCCGCCCTCCACGGTGCAGCGTTACTTCTACGACTGGCGCTCGAACGGGCTGCTGGAGGCGATCAACCATCATCTGGTTGTGGCGGCCCGTGAGTTGGAAGGACGCGAGGCCGGCCCGAGCGCCGGGGTGATCGACAGCCAGAGCGTGAAAACCACGGAAAGCGGTGGTATTCGGGGCTATGACGCGGGCAAGAAGATCAAGGGCCGCAAGCGTCACATCGTCACCGATACGCTCGGCCTGCTGCTCGGCCTGATCGTGCATTCAGCCGATATCCAGGACCGCGACGGCGCCCCCGGGGTCCTCAAATCGATCCGTCATCGCTTCCCCCGGCTGCGTCACCTCTTCGCTGACGCCGCCTATGGCGGACCGAAACTTGAGGGTGCCCTCGAAGACATCGGCCGCTGGACGATCGAGATTATAAGACGTCCCGATACCGCCAAGGGCTTTGAGGTCCTGCCCAGGAGATGGGTCGTCGAGAGGACCTTCGCTTGGCTCAACCGATGCCGCCGACTGGCCAAGGACTGGGAGAAATCAATCGCCTCCGCACAGGCATGGATCCTCGTCGCACACATCCGACTCCTCACAAGGCGGATCGCAAGCCATTGTTAGTAAATGTAGAGTTTCGAGTCAGACTCTAAGAGTCGGTTTCGAAAGTCATGCGTCTCGGGCCAATCTGCGGACGAGGAGCATGACGGAGGCGGCGTATAGGCAGGCGCGGGCTGGGGCGATGGTGGCCTCGAAGTCCTTTGTCAGTCGCCGGTTGCGGTTGCGGCTATGCTGCTTTCGGGTGGTCGGCGTCCACATGGCGGCTCCAGATCGGTCTCAAAAACCTTCCTGGAATCACATCAATACCGGCCACTCAACCACTTTCGAAACGGCCTCTAAGGGAACACTCACCTTCGGGGCCATCGCTCGGCAGCGAGACGGAATGGCGCGCCGCTGCCGACGACTGTCGACTCAGCAACGAAATTTGGTCGCCTGACAGAATGGCGATTGCGACGCGATTGAGGCAGTTTCTGCACATTGTGCGCGTTCTATCGCGCGAATGGCGCGGCGCGAAGTTGGAGCCTGAAGTCCCGTTGATGGACCGGTTTCTGAGCCCAGGTGCGCAATGCGTCCATATCGGCGCAAGCGATGGTCGTCATTCGCTTTACATGGCTCGGCGCGTACAGCCGGAGGGCCGCATATTCTGCATCGAAGCCTCGCCCTACACGCTGGGCGTACTTGCCGTGGTGCGGCGGCTGTTGTCGGTCCAAAATATCGTGCTTCATCACCTGGCTATCGGCTCTATTAACGGAGACGCCTTCCTGGTGACGCCTATCAAACACGGGAGGCATGCCGGCCGTGCGTTCGCGTTTATCAGCGACAAACCGGTAGTCGAGGCCGTCGCCGATTGGGATGCGAGATTTGTTCGTTTTGAAAATGAGCCGGTTCGCGTAAAAACGCTCGACACATTCTGCGTCGAGCAAGGACTGCCACGTTTAGATTTCTTGCGATGCGACATCGAGGGCGCGGAGATTCTCGCGTTGGCGGGCGGCCACGAAACGATTGCTCGCGACCGCCCCGTGATCATGCTCGAAGTCCATCCGATCTTTCTCGCTGAGCGCTTTGAAAGCTCGGCCGATGAAGTCTGGCGGCTGTTGACCGACCTCGACTATCACATGTTCTATTTGAGCGAAGGCGAGTTAGTGCAAGCGGCTGGTTTCTTCGATGAGCCGTGGCGTGACTACTTTTGCGTTCCGCGCGACCGTTTGGCGGAATTTGACATGGTTTCCCCACGAGGTTAATCCGCTGGTGAACGCAGTGGCTGTCCGGCAGGGAGCTCGCCACAACGCGGGACCGCGTCCAGATCACCACGGACAACCCTTCGATTGCGCTACGGACTTTGGTTCGACCGCCGCGGCCTGATTCCGGCGCTCACCACCTGACCCACAGTTCGGCGGGCCCGCGCATGGTGAAATTGGGGGTGTAGCTGAACGTCTGGTCTTCGACCAGGTCCAGGCCCGGCAGGCGGCCGGTCAGGATTTGCAGCGCGATGGCCGCCTCCAGAATGGCCAGGCGGTTACCGAGGCAGAAATGGGAGCCGTGGCCGAAGGAAACGTTGTGGTTGGCGTTCTCCCGGTGGATGTCGAACGTCTCCGGCTCCGGGAACTTGTCCTCGTCGTGGTTGGCCGAGCCCAGCGACATGAAAATTTCGGTGCCCTTGGGGATGTCGTAGCCGGCGACCGTGGTGTCTTCCCGCGCGATGCGGCGCCAACTGGTCTGAGGCGAGTCGATCCGCAACGACTCGTTCAGCGCCCCCGGAATTTTTGCCGGATCGGCACAGATTTCGTCCCAGCTCTCACGATTGCGGAGCAGGTTGATCAGCGTGTTGCCGAGCAGATTGGTGACGATCTCGTGACCCGCGAACGACAGGCCGTAGACCACGGATTCGATTTCGGCGATGGACAGTTCGGCGGCATTCCCGTTGTGGACCGCCAGCAGTTCGGTGGTGAAATCGTCGGCCGGTTCCTCCCGGCGGCGTTTCACATGGGCGCAGCAATAGCGCCAGTAGGCGAGCATATATTCGGCGATGGTGATCTGTTCCTCGTCGGTGCTCCGGCCCCAGGTGAAGGACAGCCGGTTGGTGGTCCAGATCTTGAGCTGCTGATCGTCCTCCGGCGGAAAACCGAGCAGGCGGAAGATGGTCTCGCCGGGCAGCGGATGCCCGACGGCGGCGACGAAGTTGGCCGGCGGGCCCGCCTCGATCATTGCGTCGATCAGGGTTTCGGAACGTTGCCGGACGAAGGGCGAGAGGACCTGCATTCGGCGGTTCGAAAAACCCGCATGGGTGTGCTTGCGGATACGAACATGGTCCGGCGGCGTGTTGTTGGACAGCACCGGCAGGGGTCTGTAGTCGTCGGCGGCGAGAATCTCCCGCGCCGCATCGCAGATTTTCACCACCGGGTGCTGAACGTTCTCGGGCGAGAAAATATCCGGGTTCTTGAACACATGGAGGACGTCCTCCATCTTGGTCAGAACCAGATAGCCCAACTCTTCGGAGTAGAAGGCGGGGGTATCGAGCCGGCGCTTTTTGAGCTCCGCGTAGGGGTTTTTGACGTAGGCCTCACTGAACGTCGAAAAGCTGTGATCCACGGGGCATCCCCGCGGCACCACCCGCTCCGCCGGCCGGTCTTTGTAATAGGCTGAATCGACCATGTGTCTTCCCCTGCTGCGCTGATTTGTGACGACCCGACAACAAACGCAGTATCCGCGGATCACCGGGCCGGTGGCCAGGGCCATGACCTGAATTTCCACTATGTGAAACTTTAGACGGAGGCGCCGGAGCCCCGTCAGGGTCCGGACTCGATTGGGGGGGGCCCGTTTTTGCGAATTCGCGGTTCAAGGTTTCCCCCTCACCCTAACCCTTGTGTCTTGCGGAATGAGGTAAAGTCGGGAACCGGCGGAGCGGTTTGCGCCGCGTCCGCCGGCGCGGAGGTGAGGCCGTCCGACCCTTGGCCGTGTGTGCCACAGGCCGCGGGAGAGCGTGGTCCCCTCCGCCTTCTTTCGAAGCCCGTACAGTTGCACGGGCATGATAGCCCGCACTGCAAGGAAGGGACAGAAGGAATGAGCAAGCTGACGATCGGGATCGACGTTTCGAAGGACTGGTTGGACGTGGCGACGGCCGATGGGAAAAACCGCTTCCGGGTGACCACCGACCGCGCGGGGCTGGACGCGCTGGTCGAGCGATTGTCGGCGCTGCGCGGTGCGCCGGCGGTCGGCCTGGAGGCATCCGGCGGCTACGAGCGCGTGGTGATCCGGCGGCTCCGCCAAGCGGGCATGGCCGTGCGCCTGGTGGATCCGGCGCGGGTCCGGCAGTTCGCCCGCGCCACGGGCGTCAAGGCCAAGAACGACCGCCTCGATGCCGCCGTCATCGCCGCCTTCATCGACACCGTTGGCGGCCCGGACGTGAGCGACGACGCCCACCGCCAGCGGCTGCGCGCCTTCGTCGCCCATCGGCGCCAGCTGTCGGACGCCGTGATCACCCTCGACCACCAGATGCGGCTGGTCACCGACCCGGAACTGCAGGCGCTGGCCGCCGAACGCCGCGCCCTCCTGGTCCGCCAACGGGACGCCATCGAACATCGCATCGTCGCAATCCTCAACCAAGACCGCACCGCCGCGTCCCTGTTCGAGCTCTTGCGCACCGTGCCCGGCGTCGGCCCCGTCCTCGCCTGGACCCTGATCGCCGAGATGCCCGAACTGGGCGCCCTCGACCGGGGGAAAATTGCCGCCCTCGCCGGCGTGGCGCCGTTCGACCGCGATAGCGGCACCCATAGGGGGCGCCGCGCCATCTTCGGCGGACGTCCCCACCTGCGCAAGGTGCTCTACATGGCCGCCCTCGCCGCCGCCAGGCACAATCCCGCCATCGCCGCCGTCCACCGCAGGCTGATCGACAACGGCAAACCGCCAAAGGTCGCCCTCACCGCCTGCATGCGCAAGCTCATCGTCATCCTCAACGCCATGGTCCGGGACAATCAACCCTGGGAACCAGCTACATGAAAAAAAAACGGCAAACACAGTTGCTCTCCCCCTCGAAGGGGGCGAGGGGACACGATGCGGCAACGGCAGCTACTCCCTCTCCCTCTCTGAGGGAGAGGGACAGGGTGAGGGTGATATGGAAATTCCAGCCTCACCCGGCGCCGGCATTCAGTCCGCCGTCCTCATCGCCGCAACACTCCTCGGGCGGCTCAATCGAGGCCGGAGCTTAGAGCACCTCGAAGACATCGAGGATCACCCTTGCCGGATCACGCCGGCCGGTACCGAGCGCCAAGACGCGGTTGAGCCACCCGTACGGTCCGGCCGGGGCTTCAAACAGCGCCGACTCGCGAAAGTAATACTCGCCCGGATCGACAGCCTCCCCGGCGGCGAGGCGCTGCATGATTTCGGGCGGTCCGTGACGCAAACCCAGGCCCTTCATGTAGATGATCGCGCCGTCGTCGGTTTGCAGCGTGACCCGGACGTCCAGGTCCGCGACCCCGTCGGCACGCATCAACTGGCAGTCCGATCCGCCCGCCGGCAGTTTGCCGCGCAGCCGGTCGCCTTCGAAGGTGCCGCCGGTGACCGGAATGAACCGGCGATCACCGTAAGGCGCCCCGGAACTGACCTGCGGTTCGGCCACCTGGGCTTGGATTTGAAAAAGCGGTTTAAGTTCAATCATGGTCTCGTCCCTCGGCTGTCGTCTCGGCGGAAATGCTGAAATCCATTGATCCGGAATGACGGATGCTGCATTCAGAACCCGAACAGATACTCGGGGAGGCGGACCCGCTCCGCAACATCGGATGACCGTACTCATCGCCGGCGGCGGTATCGCCGGCCTGACCCTCGGCCTCACCTGCCATCAGATCGGCGCGCCATTCAAAATTTTTGAAAGCGTCGACGAGGTCAAACCACTCGGGGTCGGCATCAACCTGCAGCCGAGCGCGGTCCGCGAACTTTTCGATCTCGGACTGGAGCCGTACCTCGGCGACATTGGCGTCCGCACCCGTGATTACGGCATGTACACCAAGACCGGACTTGAGATTTGGACCGAGCCCCGGGGAACCTGGGCCGGCTACAAATGGCCGCAATATTCGGTGCACCGGGGCATGCTGCACATGATGCTCTATGAACGGCTCTTGCTGCGCGCCGGCCCCGATTGCTTCGAGACCGGCTGGTCGGCCACCGGTTTCGAGACCGCCGGCGACAACGCCGTGCTGCACCTGGAGAACCGTGCCGGCGAAACCCGAACCGAAGCCGGCACCCTGCTCCTCGGCGCCGACGGTATCCATTCGGCGATACGCGCCCAAATGGCGCCGGATGAAGGCCCGCCCGCCTGGGGCGGCTTCATCCTGTGGCGCGGCACCACCCGCATGAAGCCGTTCCTCACCGGGGCTTCCATGGTCATGGTCGGTTACGACGCACAGCGCTTCGTCTCATACCCGATATCCGAAACCGATCCCGGCACCGGCGAGGCGCTGGCCAATTGGATCGCCAGCATCAAATTCAATATGGACGACAGCTGGCGAAAGGAAGACTGGAACCGTCTCGCCGATATGGACGATTTCCTGCCCCGCTATGAAGAGTGGGTCTTCGACTGGCTCGACGTACCGGCAATGGTGCGCGCCAGCGACAGGATCTACGAATATCCCATGGTCGACCGGGACCCGTTGGACCGCTGGACCCGCGGCCGCGTATCGCTGATCGGGGACGCCGCGCACGCCGCCTATCCCGTCGGCTCCAACGGCGCCGGACAGGCCATCGTCGATGCCCGCAAGCTGGGCGCCGCGTTCCTCGCCCACGGCCTGACGGAACAAGCGCTCCGGGTTTACGAGGATGAAATGCGTCCGGCGACCGAAAAGGTGATCCATGCCAATCGCGGCGGCGGCGGGCCGGACGCTATTCTCGATGTGATCGAAGAGTTATGCGGCGGTGTGTTCGACGACATTCACGACGTGATCTCCCACGAAGACCTCAAGAACCACGCCGACAAATATAAGAAGCTGGCGGGATTCAGCATCGATGAACTGAATGCCCTGCCGCCGTTGATCCCGGCGGCGGCACAGCTCTAAATCCGCTCCCCTGCCCCGCCGTGCCCCGGCAGCCATCGGGCAGACCGGCAACGCGGCGTCCTTCCCCGCCCCGGAAAAGGCCGAAGGGACGGCCGGCAATCCAATCCGCGCGGACAACGGCTGCAACGTCGCGGGGCAGGGAGCCGGCGGCGTCGACCGGTCCTCAGTTCTCGTAGCGGAAGCCGATGCGCAGCGTCACCTGATATTCCGCGACTTTGCCGTCCTCGACCCGGCCGCGAATTTCGCCGACTTCGAACCAATCAAGATTCCGCACGGTTTCCGAGGCGGTCTCGACAGCCCCTTGAATGGCGTCGATTACCGATTCGTCGGACGTTCCGACAACCTGGGTCATTCGATAGACTTTACCGGCCATGATTTCCTCCCGTTCCCGATCCCGTCACGATAGGTCAATCAGGAGAGCCGGTCGAGGGAAGGCGCCCGGCTGCCGGTCCGGGATCGAGCCGCTCAGCCCTCTTCGATCATGGCGGTGTGGGTGGCGTAGACATCGGGCATGGTCTCAACGGGCCGGCGCCCGAAACCGCATTCGGTCGCGACGCCAAACCGCGCCACGTGCCTTTTCGCCGTCGCCACCCGGGCGCGGGTCGCCTCCACCCCGCCGGTGTGATGCACCAGGCCGAGATACAGTTCGGTACCCGGTTTCAGGCTCAAATTCCGGAGCGGCTCGTAATAGGCATCGTCGTCCCGTTCCTTCGGCACCGGCATGTGAATCCAGTCAATGGGCCGCTTGGCGAGGGCGGACACGCCGTTGACCACGTCCACCATGTGGCCGGTGTCCTTGGGCTCGACGAAATGCTTGTGGCCGGAATCGCCGTAACAGAGGTGAATGCCCGCCTCCATGGGTTCGGGCACCAGATCCATCAGCCGGGCGACCCGCTTGTTGATCTCGCCCGGCAGGTCGTCGCCCAGGTGATTTTCCACAATGCCTTCCAACAGGGCAAACTCGCTTACCACCTCCCACTGAATGGCGAGCTTCTCCGGCGGAATGGCGGCGGCCATCTTCTCGAACTCCTGACCGAGCGCCCGGCCATAGGCCCGCTCGAACATCTCGCGATGCTCCTTCGCCACATAGAACGTCACCACCGCCAGAGGCGTCGGCAGACCAACTTGAAAACGGACGCCGCCGGGGATTACGCCTTCTTCCACCAGCCTGGAGAACGTCCCGTAGGACTCGATGGCCGCATCGCCATAGCCGAGGTTGGGGAATTCAATCTCATCCGGCGAAGCCACACCGTCGATGATTTCGTAGGGCGGGAACGGCACGTAGATGTTGTCCACGTCCTGCTGCCTCATCTGCGGGCTCTGCCCAATGCGCTTGTACTGCCAGCGTATCCAGTTTTCCCGCTCGCCCACCTCGCCATCCGGCAGCCGGGCCAGGTGGCCGGACAAATGTTCCATCGCGGCGCGAAAGGTTTCCTCGGCGCTGGCGTAGGGGGCGCTCCCTACCATCAGGACGCCGGATACTTGAGTGTCGGTCATTGGCAAAGTTCCCTGTGAATGTTGAGGAGCTCGGGAACAGTCGCCGGGTCGCGGCGCCCGAACCCGCATTCGGTGGCGATATCGTAGTCGGCGGCGTACTTGTCGGCGGTGGCCATACGGCCGCGTCCGCCCTCGACGCCATCGGTATGATGCACCAGCCCCAGGATCAGCTTGGTCTCCCCGGGCAGCTTCAGGTCCTCCAGAGGCTTGAAGTAATCGTCGTCCGCCCGGCCCCGCGGCACGGGCATGTGCATGAAGTCCAACCGCCGGGGTGAGCCGGCGGCGATGCCGTTGGCGAACGCGACCGAGGTTCCGAGGTCTTCCGGCTCGACAATGTGTTGGTGCCCGGGATCGCCGTAACACAGGTGGATGCCGAACTCGACATGGTCGTGAACAAGACCGGCCAGCCGCACCACCCGCGCGACCGAGCCCTCGATGTGGTCGTCATAGGGCAGCTTGGGTCCGCCGTCGGTGCCGACGACTTCATAGCAAACGTCGAACTGAACGCTCAGCTTGGCGGCGGGAACGGCGGCCTGCACCTTGTCCAAATCCCGCGCCATGGCGGCTTCGATAGCCGGCTCCACGCCGAGCTGGTGATCGGGCATGACGAAACCGCAAACCAGCGCCATGGGCGTCGGCACGCAGACCTGGAACCGGACATCGGACGGTATTTTGCCGGCGCGCTGAAGCTCGTCGAACAGCGCATACGATTCGATGGCTTCATCACCGTAGCCAAGCTCGCCCATGTCCACGTCCGCCGGGGAGAGGCCCGCTTTGATCTTGTAGAACGGCCGCCGCACCGAGTCCTTGAAGCCCGGCAGTTTCACGTCCACCAACTCCTGCTCGAACTGTTCGCAGCCATCGAAACTGGCCTGTTGCCAACGGATCCAATATCCCCGCTCGCCGGTTTCCCCGTCGGGAATCCGCGAACAGCACCCCTTCAGGGTTTCCGCGACGGTGGTGAAGACGGTTTCCGCATCGGCCAATCCGACGCTGCCGATTAGATGCGCTTGGCGGGCCATGGCCTCCCCTTTCGGCCTGTTGTTCGGCACCCGAACAGGGTCGGCCGGGGTGCGGGGAGAGTCAACCATGCCAATCTCCGGCCTTATGCCCGGAATGGGATTCCTCCCCGGGCCGCGGCTGGACCCGCAGCACCGCGACGGGATAGACTTGCCCGGAAGACGGGGAGGAAAACATGGACGGAATCAGCGACGTTTCGCCTGATTTGTGGCGCCAATACGCCTCGGCTAGGCCCGGCACGATCGGTGGCGGCTATCTCCGCACCTTTTGGCAGCCGGTGGCCGTTTCGTCGGAGGTCGAAAACGGCCGGACCAAGCCCATCCACGTAATGGGTGGGCGCCACACCCTCTATCGCGGCGAGACCGGAACGCCCCATATCGTGGGGTTCCGCTGTGCCCACCGGGCAACCCAGCTGTCGACCGGCTGGGTGCGCGGCGACGACCTTCAGTGCATGTATCACGGCTGGACCTACGATGGGGACGGCGCCTGCATTTACCGCCCGGGCGAGAAACAGACCGGGCGGTTTGAGCGCGCCGATATCGGCGGCTATCCGGTGCGCGAGCATTTGGGGCTGATCTACGGCTATTTCGGAGAGGGCGAGCCGCCTCCCTTCCCGCCATTCGAGGGCTACAAGAATGTCGGCGTGATCGAGAACCATGTGCTCGACTTCCCGGCCAACTGGTTCCAGACCATGGAGAACCATTTCGACGAGGTGCACATTGCCTTCGTCCACAGCTTCGGCGGGTCCCACAACGATCTCGGACGCTCCGGCTTCCAGCTGCCGGAAATGAAAATCTACGAAACCGGCTACGGGATGATCCGCGAAACCCGGGTCGAGGGAGGTGATTGGCGGAAGACCCTCTATCTGCTGCCCAACATCATGCGCATTCTCATCCCCACCTTCGCCGAGCTGAACGGCGTGGGGGGCTGGCGCGACACCTACATCATCATCGTGCCCACCGACGATGAGAACCACCGGGTCTACTTCACCCAGAACGTCCATATCGCCGAAGACGAAATGGATGCCTGGCGGGAAGTCCACGACCGGTTTAACGCCCGGGTCAGGGCGGCGGCGCCCATCACCGAGCTGGCCCACAAGGTCCTCGCCGGAAAAGCGCACATCACCGACTACATGGATCACCCGCACCTCCTGCTGCTCGAGGACGCGATCACCCAGGGCGGCCAGGGTCAGTTTACCGACCGGAGCCGGGAACTGCTGGGCCGCACGGATGTGGGCATCGTCGAAATGCGCAAGGTGTTTCTCCGCGAGATGCAGGCCCACGCCGACGGCCGGCCCTTGAAAGCGTGGAACTACCGGGGCGAGGAGCCGGCCCTCGGGTTCGACACCGGACCCGGATAATCGGTAATCCGGCTGCCTTGATCGCCGGGCAAGGCGGTCAGGTTTGCGAGGAACGCCAGCCACATGATGGCCGACACCGCCTGACACATGAATCCTTACGTCACCAATGGGGCGGGGCGCCTGACGACACGTTTGTTGGTATTCTCCAGTATTTTATATATAAAAGCTGACGGTGCTTTCGCCACGCGCGGTGCTGGACGGAGTGGCGTTCTTCGAGGGGGTCGACGCCGAGATGGCGGATCGCGTTTGGCAAGGCTTCACGACCGAGATCTTGGAGGCCGCGACATAAGGGCCGGACGATGCGCATTGGGGTGATCGGATACGGCTTTATTGGGCGCTCCATCGTGGAACGGATCGAGGCCAGCGGCGGGTTGTTCGAGACTGCCTTCGTCCACAATCGGAGCGCCGATGCCCTGGCCGGGCTCGATCCCGCGCTCTGGCTCGACGACCTCGGCAGAGCGCGCGAACGCCGTCCCTCGCTGATCCTCGAATGCGCCCACCCGTCCATTACCGCCCGCTTCGGCGCGGAGTTTTTGGAATTCGCCGACTACATGCCACTCTCGGTCACAGCGCTCGCCGACGACGGGCTCAGGACCCGGCTTGAAGAAGCGGCGAACGCGCATGGCACGCGGATGTTCGTACCGAGCGGCGCACTGCTCGGCGGAGACGAGTTGTTGTCGCGGTCCGGGCAGTGGCAACGGGTCAGGATCACCTTCCGTAAGCACCCCGACAATATCGACTTCGCCGACAGCGGCGTGGATCCGGCGAGGATCGACGGCGAGACGGTGATCTACGAGGGCTCGGTCCGCGGTGTCGCGCGACTTTACCCGCGAAATGTCAACACCATGGTGACCTGTGCGCTGGTTGCGACCGGCCTCGATGAATGCGAGGCGCGCTTGGTTTGCGATCCCGGGCTCGATTGCGCGGTAGCCGAGGTCGAAGCCTGGGACCGCGAGGGCGGCATGTTCCGCACCGAGAAACGCCAGCCCGCCGTCGGCGTCTCCGGCACCGAAATGGTGCATTCCATCTGGTATTCCGTCTTGCGCGCGAGCGGCAGGCGGAGTCATGCCGTAGAGTTGGTGTAACGGTACGCTTGGAACCGAAATATCGAAACCGATGATGGAGGAAACTATGTCAATGCTGAAATCGTGGTCCGCGGTGGCCACCCTCGCCCTGGCTGCCTTGGTTCTGTCGCCCCAACCCGGATCGGCCGCGGACAAGAAGGTCGCGATCGCGAACCTCGGTCCCCATTCCGTCCTCAAGCTGGTGATCGACGGCTTCAAGGCGGGTTTGGAGAATGGCGGCTTCAAGGAAGGGACAGGGGTCGAGTTCATTTACAAGGATGCGAATTTCGATCCGTCACTGGTGGCACAGGTGCTGACCGCGCTGGAGGCATCCGATCCCGATCTGTTGCTGACCGTCACGACGCCCATCACCCAGGCGTCCAAGCGGGTGATCCGCAACAAGTCGCTACCGATCGTCTTCGCGCCCGTCACCGATCCGGTGGACGCGGGGCTGGTTAAATCCTGGGACAGGGGAAGCGCGCGTTTCGTCGGCGCCTCCAATCTTCAGGACATGGATACGGTCATCGCGAAGGCGAAGACGATCCTGGGCAAGGTGTCGACGATGGGGCTCCTGTTCAACCCGGGCGACGCGAACGACCGGGTGAACGTCAAATACGCCGAAGCCGCGGCAAAGAAGGCCGGCGTGAAGCTCAGGACGATCAGCGTGGAGACGGTCAACGATATTCCAAGCCGGGTGGAGGCGCTGAAGGGGGTGGACTTCATCTACCTAATCCCGTCGAGCATGCTGCAGCCCTCCGTCGCGGTCGTCGCCGCATCGGCCAAGCGCAACAGGATACCGGTGATCAACGCCAGCCCCGGCGGCGTGAAGGACGGGCATGTTCTGGCGGCGGTCTCGGTCTCGTGGCGGGATGTCGGCTATCAGGCCGGCTTGCTCGGCGCGAAGATTCTGAAGGGAGCCAAGCCGTCCGATCTGCCGATCTTCAGACCCAAGCCGAACGATCACCGCGTGCTCCTGAGCGGCAAACGGTTCGGCGAGATGAAATTACCGATACCGGCCGCGCTCAAGGACTGCAAATGCGTGATGTGACCGGCGGCCGGCAAGGTCCGGCGTCGATCCGCGTTCACAACGCAAGCAAGGTTTTCTCGCCCGGCACGCCGAACGAAAAGACCGCCCTGAGCAAGGTGGATTTCGCACTGGAGGACGGCGAATTCGCCGTCGTCATCGGCAGTAACGGTGCGGGCAAGAGTACGCTTCTGAACGCCCTCGCCGGCGAAGTCCTGCTCGATTCGGGGGGAATCCTGATCGACGGACGGGATATCGGAAGCCAGCCTGTCTACAGGCGGGCGAAGCTTATATCGCGCGTGTTCCAGGACCCGATGCTGGGCACGGCACCGGACCTCAGCATCGAGGAAAACCTCGCCGTCGCCGTCAGGCGCGGCAAGCGGAAGACCTTCAGGCTGGGGCTCAACCGGCGCAACCGGGAATATTTCCGGGAGCGGATTTCCGTCCTCGGGCTCGGGCTGGAGAATCGCCTGTCGGAGAAGGTCCGGTCGCTCTCGGGCGGCCAGCGCCAGTCCCTGGCCCTGATCATGGCGGCCCTTCTCATGCCGCGGCTGATGCTGCTCGACGAGCACACGTCCGCCCTTGATCCGCGCGCGGCCGAGCTCGTGCTCAAGCTGACATCGGAGGTGGTGACCGGAGATAAAATCACCACCCTCATGGTCACCCACAATATGCAGCATGCGCTGCGCTTCGGCACAAGGCTCTTCATGATGCACGAGGGCGGGATCGTCCTTGACGCGCCGGAGGAGGAGAAGGCGGGTCTCACCGTGAACGACCTGATCGGGCGGTTCCTCGTCACCGACGACAAGATGCTTCTGGGCTGAGCGTCGAGATGGACTTCGTCGAAATTTATTTCAACCTGTTCGCGGTGAGCCTCGTCCAGGGCGCGATCTTCGCTTTTCCCGCGCTCGCCGTGATGATCCCCTTCCGCATTCTGGGGCTGCCCGACCTGACCTCGGAGGGCGCCTTTCCCTTCGGCGCGGCGATCATGGCAACGGTCACGGTTGCGGGCTTCAATCCGGTGCTCAGCCTGTCGGCGGCGGTCCTGTTCGGCTTCGTCGTGGGCGCCGCCACCGCGTTGATCCACCTTTACCTGCGGGTACCCTCGCTGCTCGCCGGAATCATCGTGCTAACCATGCTGTTCAGCATCAATATCCGGGTTATGGGAAGGCCGAACACCGCGCTCTTCGACAACGATTCGATCTTCACCCTGGCGCTCGGCGCCGACGGGGGCGAGCCGTGGACCCAATTCGCGCTGATCCTCGCCTTGGTGCTGGTCTTTCTCGCCGTCTTCTACTGGTTCCTCAACACCGAACTCGGCATGGCGCTCCGCTGCGTCGGCGCCAACCAGACGATGTCCCGCGCGCAGGGTATCCCGACGCACTGTTACATCGTCGCGGGGATCGCCATGGCCGGTGGGTTCAGCGCCTTCGGCGGCGCGGTGATGGCCCAGCACCAAGCCTATGCCGACGTCAACATGGGGGTCGGCGTGCTGATCGTCGGCCTGGCGGCGACGATCCTGGGCGAGACCCTGGTCGGGCGCGGTACCTTGACCCGCCAGCTTGCCGCTCCGGTGATTGGATCGCTGGCCTATTTCCAGGTGGTGGCGGTGGCGCTCGCGCTCGGCCTGAAACCCTCCGACCTCAAGCTGCTCACCGGCCTATTCGTGCTGATCACGCTCGCCACTCCCATCCTCATGCGCGCGAAACGGTAGACTGTGTCCCGGAACGGACCGAGACCGCCGGCCACATGCCGACCGCGGAGTTTGAAGACTTGGTTCTGGTCCTGGTAACCAACCCTAATACATAGTCGGGTATATAGTCCGACAATATTCCTCTCCAAACGGATAGTCCGCCCAGATACCGGACAAGTATTGCCGGCATATTCCAATGTCGTACTATTGGCGGCTCCCCAACCGGGTTTTCAATTTACCGTGCCGCGGATTCCATAGTCCGGGCGGTTGTCTGGGTATCGGCTATTTCCCGGGCGGGCCGTGGTTCCAAATTGCGTCCCGCCATTTCCAGGCAATCAGCGCCGTGAAGACCAGCCCGACGGCGATGTAGATCAGCGCCATGGTGGTGAAGCCGAACGCATCGATGAGGAAACCGGCCCCCAGCAGGCCCGGCGGGATGCCGTAGATGGCGAGGATGCGAACCCCCATCACCCGGCCGCGCATGGGCGCTTCCACCATACCCAGCAGGGTCACCGACATGCTGACCATGGCGAGCGAATGGAAAATTCCGACGATGTAGAGGACAGCGGCACCCGTGATTTTTGTTCCGGTGAACGCAAAGAACGCCAGACACAGGTACCAGGCCACCAGTCCGATCACCATCATCCGCGCCGCGCTGCCGTACCCGCGGGTCCAGGCAACGATCAGCGAGCCGGTCACGGCCCCGAGGCTGAACACCGAAATGATCTGCCCCAGGCCGTTCTCGTCGATGGCGTAAATCTCCCGGGCGACGAACGGCAGCAGTCCGTGGGTAAACGGAAAGGCGGTCAGGTTCGCGAGAAACGCCAGCCACATGATGGCCAACACCGCCGGCGTGGTCCACACATAGGAGAAGCCGTCCTTGAGTTCCTGGCCATAGCTGGCCGGCGGCGGCGCGCCCTCCGCCCCCGCCGGGCGCACTCGGGAGACGCCGACGGTGAGCGCCAGGCCGATGACGAACGTCGCGGTGACGAAAGCGTACGCCACGCCGAGCCCGAGGACCGAGAACAATCCCGCGCCGGTGAGCGCACCGACGATCCGCGAAAAGTCCTGGGTCGTCCGGGCAAGGCCCAAGGCGTTGGGCAGACTGGACGGCGGCATGGTATCGGCCACCAGGGCGTTGCGCATCACCAGGTCCGACGGCCGCAGGAGCCCGCTCAGGAAGGCGATGAACAGGACGACGGTCGGGGTCAGCAGGCCGGTCAAATCGAGGATCATGATGGAGGCGGCCAGGACCACGAACACACCACGCATGGCCAGCATCATGGCCCGCCGGCCGAACCGGTCCCCGAGTACGCCCAGAAACGGCGCGATCAGGGTGCCGATGAACTGGAGGGAACCGAACAGGGTCAGGAGGACCACCGACTGGGTCTCGACCAGCACGTACCAGCCGAGAATCAGGGTCTCCATTTCGAAGGCGCCGGTGGTCGCCAGATCCGCCGGCCACTGGAAGCGGAAACTGCGCTCGCGGAAAGCGACCAGCGCGCCGCCTTTTGATACGGCGTTCACGTCAGGACTTCTTTCGGCCGCGCGCCATCCGGCGCCCAAAATCACGAACGGCCCTGTCGATGGTCTCGGCCAGCTTGAGGGGCATGCTCAGCGGCGGTGCGTGCCCGCTCTCCAGCGTGTAGACCGCCGCGCCGGGCACCAGTTCCTGCATCCGGCGCTGGGCGGCGATGACAACCGAATTGTCGAGCGTGCACTCGATGTAGGCGCGCGGCACACCGCCGAACCGCTCTTCGGTCAGCGTGGGCCGGATCGCCCGCCCCCGCCGCGGGTGAGGCTTGAGCTTGGCGGCAGCTTCGGCCGCCGCCGCCGGGTCGGCATCCTGAAGGAATATCTCGATGGCCGCCTCCGCCGGCACGACCGACGTCTCGCCGTCTTCGGACCATTCGAGATAAGGCGCGATGCCCGCGGCCTCCGGGTGGTCCGGCGTCATCTCTTCCACCAGTTGGGCGAACGGCATGCCGCTCGGCAGCATCATGCCCGCCACGTAGACCACGCCCCGCACCCGGCCGGGACTGTTCTCGGCCAGTTGGCTCGCCATGATCCCGCCGGACGAATGTCCGACAACCACCATGGGCTCACCCCGTTCCTTCAGCCGGTCGTCCAAATACGACATGTAGAGATCGAACGAGACATCTTCCGGCGGGGTGTTGTCGGCGCCGTTGCCGTTGCCCGGCAAATCCACGGGAAAGCAGCCGTGACCCAACCGGGTCAGGACGGGCGTCACCAGATCCCAGGTCCAGGCGCCCTGCCAGGCCCCGTGAATGAACAGGATATCGGCCATCAGGTCCCGGTCGCCGCGCCGTAGGTGGCTTCGTACATCTCGGCGTAGTGGCGCTCCACCGTGGTCGGCGGGTATTTGGGCGTTTCGCCCTCGGCCAGGCAGGTGGGGATGCACTCGATGGGAACATCGGGGTTGCCGAGGTAGAAGAACGGGATCGAGTAGCGGTCACGGCCCGAGATATTGACCACCCGGTGGAGCGTCGAGCGGTAGGTGCCGTTGGTCCAACGCGCCACCATGTCGCCGAGATTGACGACCAGGGCGTCCGGGATGGGATCGGCGTGGATCCAGCCATTGTCGCCGTCATGGACCTGAAGCCCGCCGCAATCGTCCTGGAGCAGCAGGGTGAGCGTTCCGAAGTCCGTGTGGGCGCCGGCGCCCATCTCGCCGGGCCGGGTATTGGCGGGCTGTTCCGGATAATGAAGCAGCCTGAGCGTCGCCAGTTCATCCCTGCCGAAGTCATTGAAGGCGTCTTCGTCCAGGCGCAGGGAGAGCGCCAGGCCCCGCATCAGCAGCCGCGCCGCCGCCAGGAGCGCCGCATAATATTCTTCCATCACGGCGCGAAACCGGTCCTGCCCCGCCGGCCAGATATTGGGACCATGATTGAACTTCCCGGCCAGGACTCGCGGATCGTCGGCGGCCAGTTCGAGCCCGATGTAATAGCCCTCCTTGAGGTCGGCCCCGGCCGTCGGGTCCAGGCTCTGGCCCCGAAGCTGCTCATAGCCGCGATTGCAACTGGATTGCGCCTTGTCGGCCTTCAATTTCTCTTCCAAGGGGAGAGCGAAGAAGCCGGCGATGGCGTCCAGGGCGGCGGCGCGAAGTTCCGGCGTGACCCCGTGACCTTCGAGATAGAAGAAGCCCTTGTCCAGGCAGGCGGCGCGGATCGCCTCACCGACGGCCTGCCGCCCGGCCGCGTCATCGGAACGCAATCCCGACATATCGATGATCGGCAGGGTGGCCGCGGAGACCTTATGGGCGGTGAATTCGTTCCCGGTCATGGGAACGATGATAGACCACCGCACCCGGGGCGTCGCCCGTCTTGAGCGGCTAGAGCGGCTTCCGGCCAAATTGAATTAATTTGACCGGGAACTGCTCTGGTCCGGCGGGTGGGCGCGGCGCAAAAAGGCGATGAAGATCAACGCCGTTGCGAACATGATCAGGCTGTAGGTGGCGGCCGGTATCACCGCGAGGCCGCCGCCGAACAGCAAGGTGGCGACCGCAATGGCCAGCGTACCGTTCTGCAGGCCGCACTCGATGGAGATGGCCACCCGCTGCGCCTGTCCGCCGGCGAACAGCCTGGCCACATAATAGGCCAGCACCATCATCACCACGTTGAGCGTCAGCGTCACCAATCCGGCCTGTGCGAAGTAGGTGACGATGTTGTTGCGCTCCTGGAAGATGGCGCCCGCCAATACCAGCACGAACAGGCCGGTCGAGACGTGCCGGGCGATTGGCTCGAAGCGGAGCGCGAAGCCTTCGGCGAACCGGCGGACCAGCAATCCGATCACCACCGGCACGGTGACGATGACGAACACGCTGATCGCGGTTTGGGCCACCGAGACCTCCTTGCCGCCGTCGTCCATCAGGTAGGCGTATGACAACACGACGACGATGGGGATCGTCACCACGCTCAGCAGGCTGATGACCGCCGTCAGCGATATGGACAGCGCCACGTCGCCCCTTGCATAGGCGGTGAGCAGGTTGGACGTCACCCCGCCCGGCGCCGCGGCAATGATCATCACGCCGAGCGCCAACTCGGGCTGCAACGGCCAGATGCTCACCAGCGCGAAAGCCACCACAGGCAGCAATATGATCTGGGACGCCGCGCCGACAAGAAAATCCCGGGGCTGCTTGGCGACCCGGGCGAAATCCCCGAATGTCAGGCCCAGGCCCAGCGCGAACATGATGAAAGCCAGCGCCAGCGGCAGCACCACGTCGGTCACGATACCCATGAAAGCCCCCTTGTGTTCCCCTTTTCCGGTCCAACGCCGGCCGGAGCTTTTCTAGCCCGAAGCCATGTCCCGTGTCCAGTAGCCGCCGGGTTCGGGGGCGCCGCCGACCATCGCCGGCGGGAAATCACAGGCGCGGAGCCCTAGGGTCCGGACCCGATTGAGCCGCCATAGGAGTGTTGCGGCGATGAGGCATAAAATGAGTGCGTCATGGTCGGGCCCACCGGACCGGCTTCGCCGGCCGGAGGACAAACCGCGACCCGGCCATCCACGTGTGCCGTGCCGCGAGGCGTGGATCACCGGGTCAAATAAGGTCAATTCGGACGAATTGACCGACCCGGTGATGACGACTTGCGGGTCAAATAAGGTCAATTCGGACGAATTGACCGACCCGGTGATGACGACTTGCGGGTGAGCGGGGAGAGGAGGCTTGCCGTGGGTTCCCTCGCCCCCGTCAGGGGGAGTGGGATGCGGAGGGTTGGCGAGGCGAACGCCGAGCCTACCCGGCGCCGGGTGAGGGGGCGCAAAAAGGAGAAACCCCCAATTGAGTACAGACCCTAGCCGGCCTTGCCCGATCCCCGGCCCGATCCCCGGCCCGATCCCCGGGTGGCGAGGAAGTCGTTGACTGCCCGCTCCAGCTCGGCGCGCTCCTTGCAGCCCGACGGGCAGAGCCGAACCAGCTTGGCGAGATTCGCCCGGGCCGATTTGAGATCGTTCATCTTGAGAAACATCTCGCCCTGATATTCGAGGGCGCCCTTGTGATTGGCGTCGATGCGAAGCGCGATCCTGTAAGACCGGGCGGCGCGCTTGAGGTCGCCCTTCTTGCGGTGCGCGAAGCCCATGTAATTGTGGGCGTCCGCGTTGTCGGGCTGCGCCTTGAGCACCTCGGCCATCAGCCTTATCCCGGCGTCGTAGCGGGCCTCATAGATCGCCCGCTTGCCGTTCTCGAAATCCTTCTTGGCCGAGCGCGGCGGCGGATCGGAACTGCCCATCGCCGACGCATCGGACACGATGGTCATCGCGCCGAAAACGGTCGCGAAGACGATTGTTAGAAGAACGGTTATGCGTCGCATGCCTTTGATCTCCGTGTGGACCGGTTGCCGGACCGCTGGTTCCGGATGATTGGTTAACGCAGGCTCCCTGCAATTTAATCCCAATCCGTCTACGGATTATAACCTGATCCGGCGTTCACCGCAGTCGCCGATCACGCATGCTTGATCGGACGGCATGATGGACCTGGGGAAATCACATGGCTAAGCTCGGCGTATGCGAAAGACAATTATAGGCGCCGCCGCCGTTTTGGCCCTCGCCCTGGGCTTGATCCTGCCGGTGAAGGCCGAGGCCAAGGACGAATTGGTGATCGGGATGACCCAGTTCCCGTCCACCTTCCACCCGAACATCGATTCCATGATGGCCAAGTCCTACATCATGGGCGCGACCCGGCGGCCGATCACCTCCTTCGGACCCGGCTGGAACAAGATCTGCCTCATGTGCACCGAAATGCCGACATTGGAGAACGGCGGCGCGATGCGCGAGAAGACGCCGGACGGCAAGGACGGCATCGCGGTTACGTACCGGCTCAATCCGAACCTCAAATGGGGCGACGGGACGCCCCTCACCGCAAGGGATGTAATCTTCACCTGGGAGGTGGGCCGCCATCCCAAATCCGGCGTGGCCGGTCTCGAGTTCTACCGGCGCGCCTATAAGGTTGCCGCCCCGGATGATCACACCGTCACCTTCCACTACGACAAGGTGACGTTTGAGTACAATTCCCTGCTGTTGAATATCCTGCCGGCGCACCTCGACCGCGAAGTTTTCCGGGAGAACCCGGCCGAGTACCGCAACCGGACCCTGTTCGACCGGGACCCGACCAATCCCGGACTTTATTTCGGCCCCTACGTCATCTCGGAGGTCAAGGCCGGCGAACGGGTGATCCTGATACCCAACCCCCACTGGGCAGGGAGCAAGCCGTATTTCCGGCGGGTGGTGGTGCGCTCGATCCAAAACACCGCGGCCATCGAGGCCAACCTGCTGTCCGGCGACATCGATATGATTGCCGGGCAGGTAGGCCTGACCATCGACCAGGGCCTGGCATTCGAAAAGCGCTACGGAGACCGCTACCGGGTGGTGTTCAAGCCCGGCCTGACCTATGAGCATATCGACCTCAACCTCGACAATCCGATCCTCCGGGACAGGCGGGTCCGCGAGGCGCTGATTCTGTCCATCGACCGCAATGCACTCTCCGAACAGCTGTTCGAAGGCCAGCAGCCGGTGGCGCACACCAACGTCAATCCCCTGGATTGGGTGGCGGATCCGAACGTGCCCAAATGGCCGTTCGACCCGGCCCGCGCCGGGCGGCTGCTCGACGAGGCGGGCTGGCCGGTAATGCGCCGCGGTATCCGTCACAACGCCGGGGGTGAGCGTCTGTCCTTCGAAATCATGACCACCGCCGGCAACCGCACCCGCGAACTGGTCCAGCAGGTGC
Organism: Rhodospirillales bacterium; assembly: GCA_965213765.1. GTDB lineage: Bacteria > Pseudomonadota > Alphaproteobacteria > Rhodospirillales > UBA2165 > JAJDXO01. The sequence goes on from OZ243926.1 coordinate 697,556, forward strand.
TCCAGAGCCAATGGCAGCAGGCGGGCATCGAGGTCAGGATTCGCAATCAGCCGCCGCGCGTGTATTTCGGCCAGACCGTGACCCAGCGGCGGTTCACCGCCATGGCCATGTTCGCCTGGATCTCGGCGCCGGAGAGCGTGCCCAGGACCACGCTCCATTCGGACCACATCCCGACAGCCGAAAACAACTGGGGTGGTCAGAATTTCACCGGCTTCAAGAATGCGGAGGCGGACCGGCTGATCGAAGAGATCGAAGTGGAGCTCGACCGGGCCAAGCGGGAGAAACTCTGGCACGAATTCCAAAAGCTCTACGCGACGGAATTGCCGGTGATCCCCCTCTACTTCCGCGCCAATACCTTCATCATGCCGAAGTGGCTCACCGGCGTGACGCCCACCGGCCACCAGGCGGCGACCACCTTGTGGATCGAAAACTGGCGGGCCGCGGCCAATTAGGGTCGGGACTCGATCAGGGGATTTTCCTTTTTGCGCCCTCTCCCCCTGAAATGGGGCAGGGAACCCGATGCGGCAACGCGACTACTCCCTCTCCCTCTCTGAGGGAGAGGGCCGGGGTGAGGGTGAGGGTGATATGGAAATTCCCCCTCACCCAGCGCCGGGTAGGCTCGGCGTTCGCCTCGCCAACCCTCCGCATCCCTCTCCCCCTGACGGGGGCGAGGGACCTTGCGCCGCGCCGTCCTCATCGCCGCAACACTCATATGGCGGCTCAATTGAGTACGGACCCTAGTTTGGTCCGGATGTACGGACAGGCACGGCGCGAGCCGTCATAATGGCCTGTGATGTCCACCGCCGAACAATCGCCCGGGCGTGACCAAGCCCTCCTCGAATTGATCGCGGCGATGAGCAAAGAGCTCAGCGCCGGCGCTCAATCCGCCGAGGTGCGTCTGGATTCGTCATTGGAGCGGGACCTCGGGTTCGACAGCCTGGCGCGGATGGAGTTGCTGCACCGGATCGAAGCGCGGTTCGATTGCTCGTTCCCGGAGGCGCTGCTGGCCGAAGCGGAGACCCCGCGCGATCTTGTCCGGGGTCTCGGAACCTCGGCACCGCCGCCCAGGGCCGCTCCCGCACCGCGAGCCGACCTTTCCGTTGGTGCGGTCCGCCGGGTACCGAGCCATATGGAAACACTGACCGAGGCCCTTCAATGGCAGGCGGAGAATCACGGCGACAGCACCCACATCCACCTTCTCGACGATCAAGGCCAAGCCATGGAAATTAAATTCGGCGGGCTGTTCGATCGCGCGGCGCGGCTGGCGGCCGGGCTCGCCGATCTCGGGCTGGCGCCCGCCGAAACGGTAATGCTGATGCTGCCCACTGGCGAGGACTACTTCGCGAGCTTTGTGGGCGTTCTGCTGGCCGGCGGCATCCCGGTGCCGGTCTATCCGCCGGCGCGGGCGGCGCAGATCGAGGAGCATCTCCGGCGGCAGGCAAGGATCGGCGGCAACTGCCGCGCCAGGGTGGTGATCACCGGCCCCCGGGCGGGGCAGTTCGCGCCCCTGCTCACCTCGTTGATTCCCACCCTGAGCCATGTGGTGACCGCCGACGAACTGACCGCCGAGGCCGCCCGGACACCGCTCCGCTACCGGGCCGGTGCCGGCGATACGGCGTTCATCCAGTACACGTCCGGCAGCACCGGCGATCCCAAGGGCGTCGTCCTCACCCACGCCAACCTGCTGGCCAACATCCGCGCCATGGGCCGGGTCCTGGAGGCCGAGCCGGACGACGTGTTCGTGAGCTGGCTGCCGCTCTATCACGATATGGGGCTTATCGGCGCCTGGCTCGGCAGCCTGGTGCACGGCATCCCATTGGTGCTGATGTCGCCGCTGACATTCCTCGCCCGCCCGCAGCGCTGGCTGAGCGCCATCAGCGATTACCGCGGCACTATCTCCGGCGCGCCCAACTTCGCCTACGAAGCCTGCGTCCGGCGAATTCCCGATGACGTTCTGGACAATCTGGATCTGTCGAGCTGGCGGGTGGCGTTCAATGGCGCCGAGACGGTCAGTCCGGCAACCATGGAGGCCTTCCGTGAGCGGTTCACCCCGTGCGGTTTCCGGCGCGAGGCGATGATGCCGGTCTATGGCCTTGCGGAAAATTCCGTCGGCCTTGCCTTCCCGCCCCTTGGACGGGGTCCCCGGATCGAGGCCATCGACCGCGACCGGCTCATGGGCGGCGGGGTCGCGTCGCCGATCGGCGAAGATGAAGCCGGCGCCGTCCGTCTGCCGAGCTGCGGCGTCCCGCTGCCGGGCCATCAGATCCGCATCGCCGACGCGGACGGCCGGGAGCTGCCGGACCGGCACGAGGGTCATGTCCAGTTCCAGGGGCCGAGCGCGACATCCGGGTATCTCCACCGGCCCGACAAGAACGCCGAAATGTTCAAAGGCGATTGGCTCGACAGCGGCGATCTCGGTTTCATGGCCGACGGCGAGCTGTTTGTCACCGGCCGGGCCAAGGACATGATCGTCCGGGCCGGCCGAAACATCTTTCCGGCCGAACTGGAAAACGCCATCGGCGAACTCGAGGGCATTCAGCGGGGCAACGTGGCGGTGTTCGGTGCGCCGGATCCGGACACCGAAACCGAGCGTTTGGTCATCCTGGCGGAATCCCGGCACAAGGACGAGGCCCGCCAACAAGCGATCAAGAGCGGGATCGTCGGATTGTCGGCTGATCTGGTGGGCACGCCGCCGGACGACATCGTCCTGGTTCCGCCGCGCTCGGTCCCCAAAACGTCGAGCGGCAAAATCCGGCGGCAAGCGGCGCGGACTCTCTACCTCACCGGTGATGCGGGATCGGCGCCGGGCAGCGTCCGAATGCAGCTTTTCCGGCTTGCCCTGGCCGCCCTCCCCGGACTGGCCCGGCGCTGGGTCCGGCGGATCGGATCGGTGCTCTACGGCGCCTGGGCCTGGCTCGTTCTCCTCGCCGTCGCCGTCCCGGTGTGGCTGCTGGCCGCGGCGGTGCCGGCCGCCGGATGGGGCCGCGCCGTCGCCCGCATCGGGTTGCGGCTGATCCGCGCCCTCACCGCCATGCGGATCACCGTCGGCGGACTGGAGAACATTCCCCCTGACGACGACGCCCCTGACGGCGCCCCCCATGGCGGCGCCTTTGTCATCGCCGCCAACCATTCGAGCTATTTGGACGGACCGGTCCTGCTCTCATCGCTGCCGGGACGCTTGTGCTTCGTCGCCAAGGGTGAACTCGCCTCCCAGCTGATCGCCGGCACATTCCTCAAGCGATTGGGGACGGCCTTCGTGGAGCGCTTCGACCGGGCTCAAGGGGCGGCCGACGCGGAACGGCTCGCCGCCGCCATCCGGCAGGGCCGGCACCTGGTCTATTTCCCGGAAGGCACCCTCAGCCGAATGCCCGGCTTGCTGCCCTTCCGCATGGGCGCTTTCGCCGCCGCCGTCGCCGCCGACGTGCCGGTTCTGCCGGTGGTCATTCGCGGCAGCCGGTCGGCGCTCCGGGACGGCTCCACCCTGCTGCGGCCCTATCCCATCCGGGTCGAGGTTCTGCCGCCCCAGGCGCCGCATCCGGCGGGCGACGGCGAAGCCTCATCCGGCTGGGACGCGGCGGTCGAGCTGCGCGACCGGGTCCGGGCGGAGATGCTGCGCCATGCCGGCGAGCCCGACCTCGCCCACGAAATGATCTATCCGCCGCCCCCCGGAGATTGAGAAGCCGGCGGTAAATAGCCACGCTCACCGGATGGATAATGCTTCTTCGTCCGGCAGCGGCGCGGCCGGCGGCCGGTTGCGCTCGAAGCCGCCGCGGCGGCGGTTGCACCATGCCGGGGAGCCCTGCCCGCGATGCCGGTTGACGAAGTAGCTTCTAGTAGCTACTTTCATTGCATGAGATCGGTCGGGATCAAAGCGCTGAACAACCGGTTGAGCGAGTTTGTCCGTCTCGCGGCGTCGGGCGAGACCATCCTGGTGACCGACCGCGACCGCGTTGTGGCGGAGCTCGGTCCGCTCAGGGAGAGCCGGAGCCCGGTCCTCGCCGATGCCTTCCTGGCCGAGGCGGTGCGGTCCGGCGTGCTCGCGCCGCCGGCGCTGGCGGGCTCGGGACCGCCGCCCAGGCCGGCCCCAGTCGCCGGCCTGGACAAAATTCTGGCCGAACTCGACGAGAGCCGGCGCGACCGGTGATCTATCTCGACACGTCCGTCGCGCTGGCGTGGCTGCTGACCGAGGACCGCCGGCCCCCGGCATCTCTCTGGGACGGGACGCTGGTGTCCAGCCGCCTCCTGGAATACGAGATATGGACGGCGCTGCACGCGCGCGGGCTTGCCGACTCGCACAGCGAGGCGGCGCGCGGGCTCGTCGGACGGGTCGCGCTGCTGGAGTTGAGCCCGCGGGTTCTGGCGCGGGCGCTGGACGCCTTTCCCGGCCCGGTACCGCCGCGGACCCTCGACGCCCTCCATCTGGCATCGTGCGCGTATCTGGCCGATCAGGGTCAGGACGTGGAACTCGCGAGCTACGACCGGCGGATGAACGATGCCGCCCGCGCCGTGGATATTCCGCTCTTCGACCCGGAAGGGTCATGAGCCGCGTGGCCGGAGAAGTTTTCTCGGTCATATGCGGCGCCCCCCGGAGATTGAGAAGCCGGCGGCAAATAGCTACGCTCACCGGATGGATAATGCTTCTCCGTCCGGCAGCGGCGCAACGCGCGAAATTCTCGTCGGCCGCGCCCGGCTTCTCGCGCCGAAGTTTCGCGATCGCGCCGCGGCGGCCGAATCGGCCCGCCGGGCTCCGCCGGAGACCGTCTCCGACATCATCGAGGCCGGCATCCATAGAATCTGCCAGCCCCGGCGATTTGGCGGCTATGAACTCGACTGGACCGCGTTGTGCGAAACGGTCATGACCCTGGCCGAAGGGGACGCCTCCCAGGCCTGGGTGGCCAACGTCTATGGCGAACACAATTGTTATGTCTCCCTGTTTCCGGAACAGGCGCAGGTGGACGTCTGGGGTGAAGCGCCGGACGCGCTGGTCTCCTCTTCCTATGCCCCCACCGGCTCGGCGATCCAGGTCGAGGGCGGCTACCGGCTCTCCGGCACCTGGGGGTTTTCCAGCGGTGTGCACTACGCCGGGTGGGCGCTGCTGGGCGCGATGGCCGAGCGCGACGGCGCCCGCGACGACTATTTGTCCCTGTTCCTGGTTCCCGCCGGGGAACGGAATGTCATCGACGACTGGGAGACCATGGGGATGGCGGCCACCGGCTCCTGCAGCGTTCAACTGGAGGACGTCTTCGTCCCGGACCACCGCGCCCTGGACGAACGCCTGGTCTGGCGCGGCGAGACGCCCGGCAGCCGGCTCCATGCCGGGCATGTCTACCGCATGCCGCAACGGGGCGTGGCGCAGTTGGCATTGGCCTCGGTTCCCGTAGGCGCCGCGGCGGGGGCGGTCCGCGATTTCGAGAAGCGGCTTGCATCGGGAAAAACCATGGGCCGCCCGCTCAAGGAGTTGCAGGCGCTGCAACTGCGGCTGGCGGACGCCTCGGCCGGCGCGGAGGCCGCCCGGCGGATGGTTCTGGGAACGGCGGGCCGGATCATGGACAAGCTCCGGGACGGCGAAGCCGCGGACAATGACGATATCGCCTGCGCCATGCGCGACGGCGCCTATGCCTGCAATCTGGCGCGCCGGGCCGTCGGTACCATATTCGAGGCCGCCGGCGGCGGCGGCGCCCGCACCGACAACCATCTTCAGCGCACGCTCAGGGACGTGCATGCCGCGTCAAATCATATTGCGCTTGGTTGGGATCTCGCCGGCAGCCTGTTTGGCCGAATCCGGCTGGGCCTGGAGCAGCCGATCTAGGGTCAGGACTCAATTAAGGGATTCTCCTTTTTGTGCCCTCTCACCCTGCCCCTCTCCTCCTGACGGGGGCGAGGGGATTCGGCTCGACTCCCTCTCCCTCTGGGAGAGCAACTGTGTTTGCCGTTTTTTTTTCATGTAGCTGGTTCCCAGGGTTGATTGTCCCGGACCATGGCGTTGAGGATGACGATGAGCTTGCGCATGCAGGCGGTGAGGGCGACCTTTGGCGGTTTGCCGTTGTCGATCAGCCTGCGGTGGACGGCGGCGATGGCGGGATTGTGCCTGGCGGCGGCGAGGGCGGCCATGTAGAGCACCTTGCGCAGGTGGGGACGTCCGCCGAAGATGGCGCGGCGCCCCCTATGGGTGCCGCTATCGCGGTCGAACGGCGCCACGCCGGCGAGGGCGGCAATTTTCCCCCGGTCGAGGGCGCCCAGTTCGGGCATCTCGGCGATCAGGGTCCAGGCGAGGACGGGGCCGACGCCGGGCACGGTGCGCAAGAGCTCGAACAGGGACGCGGCGGTGCGGTCTTGGTTGAGGATTGCGACGATGCGATGTTCGATGGCGTCCCGTTGGCGGACCAGGAGGGCGCGGCGTTCGGCGGCCAGCGCCTGCAGTTCCGGGTCGGTGACCAGCCGCATCTGGTGGTCGAGGGTGATCACGGCGTCCGACAGCTGGCGCCGATGGGCGACGAAGGCGCGCAGCCGCTGGCGGTGGGCGTCGTCGCTCACGTCCGGGCCGCCAACGGTGTCGATGAAGGCGGCGATGACGGCGGCATCGAGGCGGTCGTTCTTGGCCTTGACGCCCGTGGCGCGGGCGAACTGCCGGACCCGCGCCGGATCCACCAGGCGCACGGCCATGCCCGCTTGGCGGAGCCGCCGGATCACCACGCGCTCGTAGCCGCCGGATGCCTCCAGGCCGACCGCCGGCGCACCGCGCAGCGCCGACAATCGCTCGACCAGCGCGTCCAGCCCCGCGCGGTCGGTGGTCACCCGGAAGCGGTTTTTCCCATCGGCCGTCGCCACGTCCAACCAGTCCTTCGAAACGTCGATCCCGATCGTCAGCTTGCTCATTCCTTCTGTCCCTTCCTTGCAGTGCGGGCTATCATGCCCGTGCAACTGTACGGGCTTCGAAAGAAGGCGGAGGGGACCACGCTCTCCCGCGGCCTGTGGCACACACGGCCAAGGGTCGGACGGCCTCACCTCCGCGCCGGCGGACGCGGCGCAAACCGCTCCGCCGGTTCCCGACTTTACCTCATTCCGCAAGACACAAGGGTCGGGGTGAGGGTGGGGGCGATATGGAAGTTCCCCCTCACCCAGCTACGGCTATGGCTCGCAGGCTCGCCAAGCCTTCGCATCCCTCTCCCCCTGACGGGGGCGAGGGAACCCGATGCGGCCATGCGATGCGACGCTTTCGGCCATCTACTTGGCGCCGGTCGATGGCTCTGCCTGGGAGAGATCACCGATTCACCACTGAGCGCCCGGCGCGGCGGCGGCGCAACCGTAAGGGCAGGTGCCTGTCCTGCGATAGCAGTGGCGTTTCGCCCGCTTCATGAGCTTCGCGGCACTGCGCAACCGGCTGAACCGGGCGAGGGCTAGGGATCGTTCAAGCTTCTTCCAGTACTGCCGTTCGTTCAGCATACCCTTGGCGGTATTGCACGACGGGCAGGCGAGCATAATGTTGCTGAAGCCGTTCGAGCCGCCGTACGCCAATGGATCGAGATGCTCGACCTGGGCCTTCGTTCGGATGGAGCCCCCGCAATAGTAGCAACGATCGTTCTGGATCCTTCTCAGGCAGGCTATGTCCGTCGCCGTGTACGCGGGCTCCCTAGAATTCCTTATCCTCTCTCTACGAAGCCGATGTGTGTTGCGGCTGGTCCGGCGTCGCCAGTTCTTCCTGCACAGCGGCTCCAGGATGTCTCGCCAGACGTTCGGCGCCGCACGGAAATCGAAGAAGGCGTGGAATCCGTTCGCCGGCTTCAGGCCGCACGGACAAGGAGCGAGAGGCAGAGACGGTTGGGTGCCGCAACTCACGCAACGGGCGTGTTCGACCAATGCGTCCGCGAGGGCGGGCAGCACACCCCCGTCCGAGCCCTCAACAAGTGCCAGATATACGCCATCGGTGGAGAGGCAGATGTGGTCGATGGAGAACGAGGGCATCTTGCAGGCGTATGTCCCGGATGCGGTTGGGGAGACGATGGAGCTTTCGGAACCGTATCGTGCCTGAGGATACGATGGTACGGGATCGGGGACAACCGAAGGCGGCGACGGCGCGTCCGACTCCTGGAGGGCTTGAGGGAAGGCGGGCCGACAGGCGCCGAGCGGAACGGCTATTTCGGTTCGGGAGGGGCGTTGCGCGGCTCGTACATGCGCGGCATGACGGTGGCGAGGGCGTAACCGGCACCGGCCATAGGGGAGTGGGCGGGTCCGATCGCGGAGGCGGCTTCGGCGATGCGTATGGTGATGTCGACCGTGCGGGCGCGGACGTCGGACAGGAGCTTGACGTCAACCTCCCGCTCGAACGCGACGGGAAGGCCTTCGTCGTCCTTGTAGAGATGCTCAAGGCGGGCGGAACCGTCTTCATCGACGCTGAGCCATGCGCCGTGGCAGAGTGCGTTTCGCCATAGCCGGAGGTCATCGAGGCGCGCGACGAGATCCCCGCGAACGGCGTTGGGAACGAGGCCCGTTTCGGGCAGGACTTTCTCAAGTTCGCGCGTGAGGCGGTACAGACTGTCGGTGCGGGAGTCCAAGAGTCGCTTACACCACTCGGAAAGGGCGGCATGGTCGTTGGCCTCGAGAAGGGTGACCGCCCTCTCACCCGTCGCGAGAAGTGCGAAGCAGGTGGATGTCAGAATGTGCTCCAGGTATCCGAAGGCCGCTACCGTCTTGCCGAGTTCCTGCCAGAAGACGGCGGGTCCCTGGTTCACCGGCCAGTCGGGCGGCAGCACGTCGCGGTCAATAGGCAGATAGCGCCGCAGCCGTTCGCGGGCGTCACGGATCGCGGCGGGGTCGCGGGACGCCGCGAGGCGTCGGATGAACCATGCGCCGTTTTTCTTGTCCGGGCGCTGCACCTGGCCGGCGATGCGTCCGGCACGCAAGAGTTTGCGGAGCGGTAGGCCACCCTTCCGGTCGGTCAACAGGCCGGCCTTGTCGAGCCAGCGCGCGGCCTCGGGTGCGCGGACATCGTCGCGCCAGTCCTGTTCGAGCCGTTCCTGCAGATGAAGATTGATGGCATAGAGATTGGGCATGAATTGCTCTGTTTCGTTGGCGGTGCGGAGGGTGATTACCGGACGGCGCGCTGGCCTGTCAATGACGGGCGGGGCAGGCCGAAACAGCCGGGAAGGTCAGCCGAAGCGTTTGCCGTCCGCCGTGAAGGTCCAGTGGTTCACGGCCACGATTTCGTCGACGGCTTTGTCGGACGTCTGGTCCTCGTATTCCGATTGGAGCTGGCGGTAGGGCCAGCGCGCCAGGTCGCACAGCGCCTCGATCACGATGTCTTCCGCGCCGTCCGTCATCGGCTGCCAGGTCGGTCTGTCGCGCTCGACCCCGCCCGCCTGTCCGGGCTGGCGGGAGTTCCAAGCCAATTTCGCGGCCGCGAGCAAAGAGCGCTCGCCGGTTGGCGGAAGGACGATGATTTGCAGAACGTCCTCCATTTCGCGCAATATCGGTTCCCATGAGTTCCCTCGCCGCCGCCGTCAACGGCCTGACCGCCGAGACCGCCGAGACCGCCCAACCGGACATTCTCTCCGTCGAGGGATTGACGGTGGAGTTCCGGACCGACGACGGACCGCTGACCGTCGTCGATGACGTGTCCTTTAGCCTCGCAGCCGGCAAGACCACCGGCATGGTCGGCGAAAGCGGTAGCGGCAAGTCGGTTTCGGCGCTGGCCCTGCTGGGGCTGCTGCCGCCCAACGGCCGTGTCGCCGCGGGCCGGGCCATGTACCGCGGCACGGATCTGCTGACCCTTCCTTCCGACCGGCTGCGGCCCCTTCGGGGCAGCCGTATCGCGATGGTATTCCAGGAGCCGATGACGGCGCTCAATCCGGTCTTCAGTATCGGCGACCAGATTGCGGAGGTCCTTCAAATCCATCAGCGGCTTTCGAGGGGCGACGCGTGGGACCGGGCCGTCGGCATGCTGCGCCGGGTGGGCATACCCGACCCCGCAACCCGGGCGCTTGCCTACCCCCATCAATTGTCGGGCGGCATGCGCCAGCGGGCGGTCATCGCCATGGCGCTCGCCTGCGGACCGGACATCCTGATCGCCGACGAGGCGACGACGGCGTTGGACGCGACCGTCCAGGCGCAAATCCTCGAGTTGATGACCGGCCTGCAGCAGCAATACGGTATGGCCGTCCTGTTCATCAGCCACGATCTGGGCGTGGTTTCGGCCCTCGCCGACGACGTCGTCGTCCTCTATGCGGGCCGGGTCATGGAAGCCGCCCCGGCATCGGCGTTTTTCGGCCAGCCCATGCACCCCTACAGCCAAGGTATGCTGGAAACCCTGCCGTCGCTGACGCCGCCCGGACACGATCTGCCGACGATCCCGGGAACGCCGCCCGATCTGGCCCGGCTGCCGGGCGGGTGCCGGTTCGCTCCCCGTTGCCCCCGGGCCGCCGATGACTGCCGGTCGGCGGAACCGCCATTGACCGAAAGCCGTGCGGGGACCCGGACGGCCTGTATCCGCCCCGGCCCGGACGAGGGCCCGGCATGAGCGGCGCGCCGCCCGGCGGCGGCCCCGCCCTGATCGAAATCGAGGGGCTGACCAAACGGTTCGAGCTCCGGGACCCCGGCTTGTTCGGCCGCTCCCGCGGCGCCGTACACGCGCTCACCGATGTGAATCTCCTGATCGAGCGGGGCGAAACCCTGGCCGTGGTCGGCGAGTCCGGTTGCGGAAAGTCGACCCTGGCAAAGTGCCTCGCCCAACTTCATGCGCCGACCGCGGGGGCCATACGCTTCGAGGGCGAGGATATTTTTCGCGCGCCCGTAGCCGCCCGGAAAGCGATCCGCCGGCGGGTCCAGATGGTATTTCAGGACCCGTTCGGGTCATTGAACCCGCGCATGACCGCCGCCGAGATCATTGCCGAGCCGCTGCTCATTCATCGGATCGGCGACCCCGCCGAGCGGAACCGGCGGACCGCCGGGACCGCTTCGCGGGTCGGCCTTCGTTCCGAGGATCTCGGCCGCTATCCCCATGAATTTTCCGGCGGCCAGCGCCAACGCATTGCCATTGCCCGGGCGACCATCCTCCAACCCGACCTGATCATCGCCGATGAGCCGTTATCCGCGCTCGATGTCTCCGTGCAGAGCCAAATCCTGAACCTGTTCATGGAGCTCAGGCGCCAAAGCGGCCTGACCTATGTGTTCATCAGCCACGACCTCGGTGCCGTGCGCCACATCGCCGATCGGATCGCCGTCCTGTACTCGGGCAGGATCGTGGAGGCGGGCCCCGCCGAATCGCTGTTCGCCAATTCGCACCATCCCTACACCCAAAGTCTTATCGAGGCCGTTCCGCGGCCGGGTGCCGGCAAACGCCTGCAATGGAAGACCCTGGGCGGTGATCCGCCCTCGGCAATCGACCCGCCCGGCGGCTGCGCCTTCCACCCCCGGTGCCCCAAGGTCCAGGAAATCTGCCGCAAAGAGAGACCCGATCCGGCGATCCAGCCTGACAGCGGCCCCGGTCACGCCAGCGCCTGCCATTTCGCGGAGCAAGTAAACGCGACGTGACTACCCGCCTGGGAATACCCGTTAAGACCGCTAACCGTCGAAGGGTATGCGGAATTCGCCCGGTAATTTTTTTAACTTTTTATTTAACCGGCGTCTCTATGGACCGTACCTGGCCGGTTGCACGCAAGAGAGGATTACCACATGGCCGACGATCCCAAGGTCCGGTTTGGAGACAAGCGCCAAATGGATGCGGCCGCAATCGCGCAGGCGGCGGACATGCTTGATCAAGCCAGACAAAACATGGACGACACCGAGATGGTCGGGCGGGCGCTGAAACACAACCGGCTCCTGTGGTCGATCATTCAGGCCGGCGCGGCGGAGAAGAACAATGCGCTGCCCGACGAAATCAAGCCTAATTTGATGAGCCTGAGCATTTTCGTCGACCGGCAGACGGCCAAGGGACTGACCAAGGCCTCGGAGGAGTTGTTCGACAGCCTCATCAACATCAACCTCAATATTTCGGAGGGCCTGAGGGAAAGGGCCTGACGGAAAGCACCTGACGGAGGGCGCCTGACCGGCGGCCCTGATCCTTCTTCCCCGGCACCCTCGCCGCGGCAATTCCCCTTTCGGATTGGGCCGGGGATGTCCTATCCTCGCCTGATGCTGTTCCCGCAGAACGCTCCGTGGGCTGCCTGACACCGTGGCCAGATATCTCCTGGACCGGATGGCGCAGTCGGTGGCCGTTCTTGCCATCATGTCGGTGGTCATTTTCTGGCTCATGGGCTTGATGCCGGGCGACCCGATCGACCTGATGATCAGCGCCGACCCCCGGCTGACGCCCGAGGACGCGGCACGGCTGCGTGAACTTCACGGCCTCGACCTGCCGATTTCCAAACGCTACCTCAACTGGCTGACGGCGGCGCTTTCCGGTGATCTGGGTTTCTCCAGGCTGTTCGCCATGCCGGTCCTGGAGGCCGTGCTGCCCGCCCTCGGCAACACGGTGCTGCTGCTCGGCATCAGTTTCGTGCTCGCCGTGGCGATTGCCTTTCTGTCGGGCATCGTCGCCGCGATGAACCAGCACCGGAAACTGGACTACGCGATCAATCTCTTGGCCTTCGCCGCCATCTCCATTCCGTCCTTCTGGCTCGCCTTGATGATGATCACCTTGTTCTCGGTCACGCTCGGCTGGCTGCCGGCGAGCGGCACCGAATCCGTGGGCGGCGGCGGATTCCTCGACAAGGCGCGGTTTCTGGTCCTGCCCGTCCTCACCCTGACCATCGTCAGCTTCGGCTCCCACACCCGATTTGTCCGCGCGTCGATGATCGAAACCCTGCGCCAGGACTATATTCGGACCGCCCGGGCCAAGGGGGCGGGTGAAGGCCGGGTGGTCTTCAAGCATGCCTTGCGCAACGCCCTGATCCCGGTGGTCACCATCCTGGCGCTGGATTTCGGATTTCTGTTCTCCGGCGCGCTGATCATCGAAACGATTTTCGCCTACCCCGGCATGGGCAAGCTGATCTTCGACGCGATCATGGGCAACGACTTCAATCTCGCCCTGGTGACGCTGCTGTTCGCCACCGCGCTGACCCTGTTCTGCAATCTGGCGGCCGATCTCGCCTATGCCTGGCTGGATCCGCGGATCTCGTACACGGGAGACGGCACATGACCGCCGCGGCGGCGGCCGCGCCTGCGTCATCGGCACGCCACGCGTGGCGGCGCTTCGCCCGCCACCGGCTGGCGGTGGCAAGCTTCCTTGTCCTGGTGCTTTTGTGCCTGCTGGCGTTCAGCGCCCCCCTGTTCGAGCTTGCCCTGGGGACCGATTCCGGGCGGGTCAATCTGTTCTCCCGGCTCGCGCCGCCGTCGGCGCAAGCCTTTCTCGGCACCGACGAGCTCGGCCGGGACGTCTTTCTCCGGCTGCTCGAAGGCGGCCAGGTGTCGCTGCTCGTCGGCCTGACCGCCGCCGTCGCCGCGGCGGTGATCGGCACTTTCATCGGATTGGTCGCCGGTTATTTCGGCGGACGGTTCGACGCTTTCCTGATGCGGTTTACCGACGGCATCATCGCGCTCCCCCTGCTGCCGCTGCTTATCGTTCTGGCGGCCATCGATCTCGACAAACTCGGCATTCCGGCGGCGATCGCCAATTCGGAGAACATCAGCCTCTACCGCATCATCCTGATCGTCGCGCTGGTCGGCTGGACGACGGTGGCGCGTCTGGTGCGCGGCGCGGCGCTGAGCATCCGCGAGCGCGAATACGTGCAGGCGGCCAGGGTTCAGGGCGCGGGAAGCTGGCGGATCATGCGGGTCCACATCCTACCCAACCTGATCTCGCCGATCATCGTCGCGACCACGCTCTCGGTGGGCAACATCATCCTGTTGGAATCCGTTTTGAGCTTCCTCGGTCTCGGCATCCAGCCGCCGATCCCCAGCTGGGGAAATCTGCTCACCAACGCCCAGGCGCTGATCTCGACGGCCCCGCTGTTGGCGTTCTATCCGGGCTTTCTGATTCTGCTCACCGTGCTGGCGTTCAATTTTCTCGGCGACGGTTTGCAGGACGCCCTCGATCCGAGGGCGGTGCGCCGCCAAGCCTGATCCGGCGGGCCATGTCTTCGGCGGTGATGGCGTGGGTCACCGGGTCAAATAAGGTCAATTCGGACGAATTGACCGACCCGGTGATGACGACTTGCGGGTGAGTGAGGAGAGGAGGCTTGCCGTGCGTTCCCTCGCCCCCACCCCAACGCTCACACCCTCACCCTAATCCCCCTCACCCAGCTTCGGCTAAGGCTCGCAGGCTCGCCAAGCCTTTACATCCCTCTCCCCCCGAAGGGGCGAGGGAGTCCCGGTGCGTCCCCTCTCCCCCTTCGAGGGGGAGGGTTAGGGTGAGGGGGTGGTCGGACCGCAAGCACCCTTGACGATCATGCCGGCGCTGTTGGTTGCCGGTCCCGCCGGCGCCCGCTACGCTCCCGTCCGAAGTATCGTTTATCCGCCGAGGAGCGTTTCCATGACCATACGCGCCAACTCATCCGCCGCCCGGGATGTCGCATCCCTGATTCACCCCTACACCAACCTCAGGACCCACCAGGACGTGGGACCGGTGGTCATGAGCCGCGGCGACGGCATTCGGGTGATCGATGATCAGGGGAAGGAATACATCGATGCGCTGGCGGGCCTGTGGTGCGCGTCGCTGGGTTTCCAGCAGGAGCGTCTCGTCGAGGCCGCGGCCGAGGCGATGGCGAAGCTGCCGTTCTATCACACCTTCGCCGGCAAATCCCACGAGCCGGGGATCGATTTGGCCGAGAAACTCCTGGAACTCGCGCCGGTGCCCATGTCCAAGGTGTTTTTCGCCAACTCCGGCTCCGAGGCCAACGACACCGCCATCAAGCTCGCCTGGTACTTCAATAACGCCCATGACCGGCCCGGGAAGAAAAAGATAATCTCCAGGACCAAGGCCTATCACGGGGTCACCATCGCCACCGCGAGCCTGACCGGCCTGCCCAACAACCATCGGGATTTCGATCTGCCCATCGATCGCATCCTGCACACCTCGTGCCCCCACCACTACCGGTATGCCGAACCCGGTGAATCCGAGGTGGAATTCTCGGACCGCCTTGCCCGTGATCTCGAGGAACTCATCGAACGCGAAGGCGGGGACACCATCGCCGCCTTCATCGCCGAACCGGTGATGGGCGCCGGCGGCGTGATCCCGCCGCCCGAGGGGTACTTCGAGCGCATCCAGCCGATCCTCAAGGCCAACGATATCCTGTTCATCGTCGATGAGGTCATCTGCGGCTTCTTCCGGACGGGAAAACGCTTCGGCACCGAGACGTTCGACCTCCAACCCGACATGATGACCATGGCCAAGGCGCTGTCGTCGGGCTATCTGCCCATCTCGGCACTGATGATTTCGGACCCGATTTATCAGGCGATGGTCGGGGAGAGCGAGAAGATCGGCGTGTTCGGCCACGGCTTCACCTACGGCGGACACCCGGTTTCGTGCGCCGTTGCCCAGGAAACCTTGAAGATTTACGACGAGATCCAAATCTCAAGCCATGTGGAACGCGTCGTGCCGCATTTTCAGGCCGCGCTTCGCCGGGCGGGCGAACACCCGCTGATCGGCGAAGCCCGGGGACTGGGCTTGCTCGGCGGCTTGGAGATCGTCAAGAACAAGGAGACCGGCGAGCCGTTCGATGCCTCGCAAATGGTCGCGGCATTCGCCGCGCGCCGCGCCGAGGACGGCGGTGTGATTACCCGCGCTATCGGCGACACGTTGGCTTTTTCGCCGCCGCTGGTGATTGACGAAGATCATATCGACCGGTTGTTCGGCATCGTGGAAAAAGCCTTGGATGAAACATCTGCCATGGTCGAACATGAGGGTCTGCGGGACTAGGCGGCTTTCGGACAAACCGGGCCAGAGGCTTAAAAACGCTGGGAAAATTGGCGTTTTAATTGTGGTGCCGGGAAGTACAATATGGGATGAATAGCCGAATTCGGCTGTTAGATGGCCCCTGGCCAACAGAGGCGAAGCCCGAGGGTTCGGGATTCAACGAACAAATGGACTACGAACGGTTTTTCGCAGAAAAGGTGGGCGACCTTCGCACCGAGGGCCGCTATCGCGTGTTCGCCGATCTGGAACGCAAGGCGGGCGGTTTCCCGGGTGCGGTCAGTCACCTCGGGCCCGGCATCGAAGACGTAACCGTCTGGTGTTCCAACGACTATCTCGGCATGGGTCAGAGCCCGGTCGTGCTGGAAGCCATGCACGCGGCCATCGACAAGTGCGGCGCCGGCGCCGGCGGCACCCGCAACATCGCGGGCACCAACCATTATCATGTGCTGCTGGAACAGGAGCTGGCCGAGTTCCACGGCAAGGAAGCGGCGCTGATCTTCACCTCGGGCTACGTGGCCAATCTCACCACAATCAGCACCATCGGCGCCATGCTGCCCGGCTGCGTGATCCTCTCGGATGCGCACAACCACAATTCGATGATTGCCGGCATCAAGCACTCGCGCGCCGACAAGCGCATCTTCGCCCACAACGACGCCGCCGATCTGGAGGCCAGGCTGCAAAGCATCGAGCCCGGCCGGCCGAAACTGGTGGCGTTCGAGTCCGTCTATTCCATGGACGGCGATATCGCGCCCATCGGGGACTTTCTCGACGTCTGCGGCAAATACGATGCCCTCACCTTCATCGACGAGGTTCATGCGGTCGGCATGTATGGCGAAAGCGGCGGCGGCGTCGCCGAGCGCGAAGGCCTGATGGACCGGATCGACATCATCCAGGGTACGCTCGCCAAGGCCTTCGGCGTGATCGGCGGTTACATAGCCGGTTCCGCCGCCATGTGCGATTTCGTCCGTTCCTACGGCGACGGGTTCATTTTCTCGACCGCCATTCCGCCGGGCGTTGCCGCCGGTGCGCTCGCCAGCGTGCGGTATGTGAGGGCGCACAACGATCTCCGGGAACGCCACCAGGAGCGGGCCGCCACCCTTAAAGCCAAGCTGGCCGCGGCCGGAATCCCGGTGATGCCGTCGGTCAGCCATATCGTGCCGGTCATGGTGGGCAATCCGGTGCTGTGCAGGCAGGCCGGCGATGACCTGATGGAACGCCACGCCATCTATGTCCAGCCGATCAACTATCCGACCGTTCCACGCGGTACCGAGCGGCTGCGGTTCACGCCGACGCCACTCCACACCGATGCTCATATGGACACGCTGGTTGCGGCACTGAGGGACGTTTGGAGCCGGCTCGGCATAAAGGCTGCGGCCTGATCGGGCTCCTTCATTCTTATCGCGGGCGCGCCATGTGCTAGTCTTCGGCATATCCGGGTCCCGTAGAAGTACCGCGCTGCCGTGTATGCCGACAACACCCTAACGCCGAAAGAAGCCGTCCGCCTGTGCGCTCTCGGCATTCTCTCCGATGGCCCGAAAGCCTATGGCGATCTGGCGAGCGAAATCCGGTATTTCGTCAGCCGGGTGACCGGCCCGTCGCTGGAACTGATGGGGGAATCCATCGAGCTGCTGCGCTACGAGGGACTGGTCGAGCCGGCCGGCGAGGAAATTCCGGAAGGACAGGACCAGATCCTGCAAATGACCGGCGAAGGGCGGGAGATGCTGGCGAGCCTGCTCGCCGCCGACATCCGCGCCGAGGCGTCCAGCCTCAACGAGCTCGTCCTGGCGCTGAAGTTCCGGTTCATCCACCTGCTGCCCGGCGACGAGCGTGACCGGCAGATCGAAACGGTGATCGAGGCCTGCGACACCGAACTCGCCCGTCTGGGAGACCTGGCCGAGGGGCTCGAAGGCGATGGCGGCCTGCTCGCCGAGTGGCTGGGCCACGACCTGGAACGGCTGGAGAAACGCAGGCGTTGGCTGGAGTCCCTCAAGGCCCGGGGGGAATAGCAGCCTCGAATTCGGCCGGAAACCGCTCCAGGGTTCCGACTCGATTGGGGGATTCGGCTCGACTCCCTCTCCCTCTGGGTGAGGGTGGGAGTGAGGGTGATATGGAAATTCCCCCTCACCCAGCTACGGCTAAGGCTCACAGGCTCGCCAAGCCTTCGCATCCCTCTCCCCCTGACGGGGGCGAGGGGACAAAAGCCGTCATCACCGGGTCGGTCAATTCGTCCGAATTGACCTTATTTGACCCGGTGATCCACGCCTCGCGGCACGGTACACGTGGATGGCCGGGTCGCGGTTTGTCCTCCGGCCGGCGAAGCCGGTCCGGTGGGCCCGGCTCGGTCAATTCGAAGCGAATTGACCTTACATGACGCAATCATTTTATGCCTCTTCGCCGCAACACTCATATGTCGGCTCAATCGGATCCGGACCCTAGAACATGTGCTGGCCGCCGGTGACCCAGATTTCCGTGCCGGTGACGTAGGACGAGTCATCGGTCGCGAGATAAAAGATCGCCTTGGCCACGTCCTCGGTGGTGCCCATCCGCTCCAGCGGAATTCGGGGGATGAGCATTTCGTATTCGGGCTGGATCATGTCGGTTTCGATCTCACCCGGGCAAACGGCGTTAACCCGCACGCCGAGCGAAGCAAATTCGTTGGCCATTTCACGGGTGAGCGCGGAGAGCGCGGCCTTCGAGGACGAATAGGCGGAGCCGGCAAAGGGGTGGATCTTGTGACCGGCGATGGAGGTGATATTGACGATCGCCCCCCTGCCCTTTCTGAGGGCCGAAGCAAAGCCGCGGCCCAGTTCCAGAGGCGCGAAGAAGTTGATATCGAACACCTCACGCCACGCACCGATGTCACCGTTCAGCACCCCGAGCCGCTCCTTATAGGGCGTCTTCGGCGACATGCCCGCGTTGTTGACCAGGGCGTGCAAGGCATCGTCTCCAAGCTCTTCATTGGCGCGTTCAATCATCCGCCGGACGCTCTCGGGATCCGAGAGATCGGTTGGAATGTGACAGGTCCACCGGGGATCCCGGCCGCATTCGGCGGGAACATCGTCCCGCGAGCAGGTGATGATCCGCCAACCCCGCCGCATGAAGTAGATCGACGTCGCGTGACCGATTCCCCTGCTCGCGCCGGTGACGATAACAGTGTGCTCGAATTCGGCCATGGGCTCTCTGGTCCGGTGGCGGTACCCGCGGCGGCGCCGCGGTTCAGTGGGACATCAAAACCGGCAGATCAGCCTCGGACAAGACATGACGGGTCACGCCGCCGAGGATGATCTGGATCACCCGGCTATGGGTGTAGGCACCCATTACCAGCAAATCCACGCCGTCCTTGCCGGCCTGCTGCAGCAGCGCCCGGCCCACCGAATTGCCGGCCGGCGAGACCGGCTGCTGTTCGCTGGAAACGCCGTGCCAGCTCAGATACCGGATCAGTTCGGAGGCCGATATCCGGCCTGCGGTTTTTTCGGTCTCCACCGTGGTGATCGTCACCTTGGCCGCTTTTTGCAGGGCCGGCATTGCGCCGGCGACGGCCCGGGAGGCCTCCGCACTGCCGTTCCAGGCGATCGCCACATTGTTCGGCGCCGTGGTCCGCGGATTGGGCGGGACGACCAGCACCGGTTTTCCGGTCTCGAAGATTGCCGCGTGCAATGTCATCAATGACGGCCGCTCGACATCCCGGTCAGGACGGCCGATGACGATCAGGTCGGCCAGCCGGCCGTGCCGTGCCACAAGTTCGTCCTCGCGGCCGGTTTCGGTCGACCAGTTGACGGAAATCTCGTCGCTGGGCCCGTTTGCGGCTTCGGCCAAGCCGTGCGCCTCGCGAAATTCCTGATAGTGGCGGTGCGCGATCTGCGTCCGGCTTTCAGCGTCCCGGTCGGCAAGCTCCATCATCTCCTCGATCATGGCGCCGGACATGCCCTCGCCGAGCAGCGGGACCGCTTCCTTCGAATCGGGCTGGGCATGAAAAATTTCCAGGTGCGCGTTATTGCGGCCGGCAATTCCATGGGCCATCGCGAGCACCGCCTCGCCGGAGGGCCCGCCATCAAGCGGAACCAGGATGATTTTATGGGCCAAGGCTATTCACCAGGGCTTGTTGGGCACATATTTCAGCAATTGATCATGGACGGGGTTGAGAAATAATTCAACGAATTTCCAAAGACTTAAGCGGGACCGGCCTGCTCCCCGGGCGCCTCGATCTCGTCCCGGCGCTCATCAACGCCCTCCGGGTCCTGATGAATGAGAACCTCGGCATTCGGGAAGGCGTCCTCCACCTGATACATGACCTCGTCCGAGATCCTATGCGCCTCCTCCAGCGGCAGGTGGCCCGGCAGTTCCAGATGGAGCTGGATAAAGGTATCCGGCCCGGCCGCGCGGGTGCGCATGTCGTGCACATCGAGAACCTCGGGATGGCTTATGGCGATGTCCCGGATCTTGATCCGGTCCTCGTCGGGCAGTTCCCTGTCCATCAGATTGTTGATGGACTCCCGGGCGATGGACAGTGACCCCCACCCCATATAGGCGACGATGGCGATGGCAAACAGCGGGTCGGCCGGCAGCCATCCCCGATAGCCGGCGAGCAGCAGGGATACGATGACCGCGGCGTTGACCAGGATGTCGACCCGGTAGTGAAGCGAGTCGGCCGCGATTGCGACCGAATTGGTCTTCTTGACCACATAGCGCTGGAACAGCACCAGCCCGAGGGTCAGGACCATGGCCAGGATCATCACCGCGATGCCGACGGCACCGTTTTCGACCGGCCGGGGATTGATCAGCCGGTCAGCCGATTCCAATAGCAGAAAAATACCCGAGCCGGCGATAAACGCCGACTGGGCGAGTCCGGCCAAGGGCTCCGCCTTGCCATGCCCGAACCGGTGCTCCCGGTCCGCCGGCTGCAGCGCATGACGGACAGCCAGCAGGTTGACGATCGATGCGCCGGCATCGAGCAGGGAATCGACCAGCGAAGACAGCAGGCTGACCGACTCGGTGAACAGCCAGGCACCGGTCTTGGCGAGGATCAGCACCGAAGCCACCGAGACGGACGCGTAGGTCGCGGCCCGCATCAACCGGGCGGCCTTGTCCTTCTCCAATATTTCCCTGGGTAATGCGGTACTCAATTCTCCCCCCGCATTGCCTCGCCCGGCAATCATGGGTGCAGCTTCTCGCTACGCCATCCACCGTCTTCACGATAATACGCGGTCCGGTCATGAAGACGGAACCGTCTATCCGTCCAGAACTCAATCCGCTCGGCAATCAGCCGGTACCCGTCCCAATGGGGCGGTCGCGGCACGGTGCCGACGCCGAATTTTGCTGTGAACTCGGCTATTCGTTTTTCCAACTCGAAGCGGCCTTCCATCGGCCGGGATTGCTCGGATGCCCACGCCGCGATCTGACTGGCCCGGCTCCGGGTGGCGAAATAAGCGTCCGCGACCTCGTTGGAGACCTTCTCGACTGCCCCGTCAATCAACACCTCCCGCTTCAGGGCCTTCCAGTAGAAACACAGGGATGCGCGCGGGTTTTCGGCCAGTTGGACGCCCTTCCGGCTTTCCGAGTTGGTGTAGAACACAAACCCGCCGTCATCGTCGATATCCTTCAGCAGGACCATGCGCACCGTCGGCGCGCCATCGGCGGACGCCGTCGCCAACGCCGCCGCGTCGGTGTTGTAGGGCTCGGCCTCCTTGGCCTCGTCAAACCATTCCCGGAACAAGGAGACGGGATTCGCCGGATCCAGCGTTAATCTTTCATCCATGACTTGCAATTATACCGATGGACAAGTCGACGGGTGCCACAGGAAAGCCACAATTGTGTGCTCGCGTGGGGCCAGCCACAGACAATTTCGGTCTGGTCGACGCATATAATTCACATATTATTCTACTTTCCAAGGCACACCACTCAGAGGACCAAGCCAATGAACTCCCGGCGTCTCATCTCCGTAATTCTGATCACAGGCTTTCTGGCCGCCTGTGCCGATGCGCAAAACAGCCCCAAGCAAACGGTCGGAACCCTTTTGGGCGCCGGCGCCGGTGCTTTGTTGGGCTCGCACGTCGGCAGCGGGAAAGGCCAGTTGGCGGCGGTAGCGCTCGGCACGCTTGGCGGCGCGCTGCTCGGCAGCGAGATCGGCAAAACCATGGACGAAGTGGACCGCATGAAAGCCGGCCAGACCCAACAAGCGGCACTCGAGCGCAATCCGGTCGGCCAGGCGTCGAGTTGGGTCAATCCGGATAGCGGCAACAGCGGGCGGATCACGCCGACCCGGACCTATCAGACGCCGCGCGGCGAGAACTGCCGCGAGTACCAGCACGAAGTGACCGTTGACGGCCGCACCGAAGTGATCACCGGCACCGCCTGCCGCAAGGCGGACGGCACCTGGCGGGCCCTCAACTAGCCGAAAATCCCGCCCGGCGATTCGCCGGCGCGGCATGTTTGCGGACGAACGGGCGCCCGGGACAACCCCCCCGAAGCGCCCGTCGCGCTTGACCATGGGCCCGAGATAAGGTTTTTCTCGCCGCAACGGGGCGATTTTCATATGCTGGCCCCAGGACAACATCGTCAAAACGAGGCGTAAATGAGCGATAGCTCGGGCCTGATGGCCGGAAAAAAGGGCTTGGTCATGGGCGTGGCGAACGACCGGTCGCTGGCCTGGGCCATCTCACGGGCCGTGCACGCGCAAGGGGCGGAACTGGCGTTCACCCATCAGGGCGATGCCCTGTTGAAGCGGGTCAGGCCGCTCGCTGAAGGGATCGGTTCGGACTTGGTGCTGCCCTGCGATGTCACCGACAACGCCAGCGTCGATGCGGTGTTCGCCGAGCTCAAATCCAAATGGGGAAGACTCGACTTCCTGGTCCATGCCATCGCTTATTCGGACAAGGAGGAGCTCAAGGGAAAATATCTGGATACCACCCCGGAGAACTTCTCCCGGACCATGCTCATCTCGTGCTACTCGTTCACCGCCATCTGTCGGCGGGCGCAGGAACTGATGACCGATGGCGGCTCGCTGATCACCCTCACCTATGCCGGATCCGAGCGGGTCATGCCCCACTACAACGTCATGGGCGTTGCCAAGGCGGCCCTCGAGGCCAGCGTGCGTTATCTCGCCGAAGACCTCGGCGGCCAGGGCATCCGGGTCAACGCCATCTCCGCCGGACCGATGAAGACCTTGGCGGCGTCGGGCATCGGCGATTTCCGCTATATCCTCAAATGGAACGAATACAATTCGCCGCTCAGGCGCAACGTTACCGGCGACGACGTCGGCGGCGCCGGGCTTTACCTGCTCAGCGACCTGTCATCCGGCGTCACCGGCGAGACCCATCACGTGGATTGCGGCTACAACATCGTCGGTATGAAGGCGATTGACGCGCCGGACATGACGGTGTCCAACGGTTCGGAAGCAGCCTGAGGCATGGCCGGCAACTCCTTCGGGGAATTATTCAGATTTACCACCTTCGGCGAAAGCCATGGTCCGGCCATCGGCTGTGTGATCGATGGCACGCCTCCCGGCTTGAAGCTCGGTGAAGACGATCTGCAAGTATGGCTGGATAAGCGCCGGCCCGGCCAATCCAGGTTCACCACCCAGCGCAAGGAAGCCGACAAGGCCCGGATCCTGTCCGGCACTTTCTCGGGCAAGACCACCGGAACACCCATTGCGGTGCTGATCGAGAATACGGACGCGCGCTCCAAGGACTATGACGCCATCAAGAATCTCTACCGGCCGGGGCACGCCGACTTCACCTACCACCGGAAGTACGGCATCCGGGACTATCGCGGCAGCGGCCGGGCAAGCGCCCGGGAGACCGCCTGCCGGGTGGCGGCGGGCGCCGTGGCGCGCAAAATCCTGGGCTCGAAGATCAAGGTCCGGGGCGCACTCGTCCAGATGGGCCCGCATGGCATCGACCGGAACAAATGGCGGTGGCGCCAGATCGACAAGAACCCCTTCTGGTGCCCGGACGCCGAGGCCGCCGAGCACTGGGCGGCGTACCTGGACAGCGTGCGGAAAGCCGGTTCTTCGACCGGCGCGGTGGTCGAGATCGTCGCCTCCGGCGTGCCGGTCGGGCTGGGCGATCCCGTTTACTGCAAGCTGGACGCCGACATCGCCAAGGCGCTGATGAGCATCAACGCCGTCAAAGGGGTTGAGATCGGCGCCGGGTTCGAGGCAGCGCGCCTAAGCGGCGAGGAAAACGCGGACGAGATGCGGATGAAGGACGGGAGACCTGAGTTCCTCTCCAACAAGGCGGGCGGTGTCCTCGGCGGAATCTCGTCCGGCCAGGACGTGGTGGCCCGCTTCGCCGTCAAGCCGACGAGCTCGATTCTCAGCCCGCGGGATACGGTGACCACCAAGGGCAGAAACGCCAAGGTGTCGACCAAGGGCCGTCACGACCCGTGCGTCGGCATCCGTGCCGTCCCGGTGGGTGAGGCCATGGTCGCCTGCGTGCTGGCGGATCACCTGCTTCGCCATCGCGCCATCGGCGGCAAGGTCTAGCCGGCGCGCGGCACCATGCCCCAGCCCGACCACATCGTCCGCGTCCCCCTTCCCGACCCGGAGACCCTGGACGAGGACACCAAAAAGTACTTCGCCATCTGCGAGGAAAAACTCGGCCTGGTGCCAAATGTGCTCCGCGCCTACACCGGAAATATCGAGAAGTTCCGCAACTTCACCGCCTTCTACAACACGCTGATGCTGGATGAGGAAGCTTGCGGCCTCTCCAAGCTCGAGCGCGAGATGATCGCGGTGGTCGTCTCGTCGGTGAACCGCTGCTACTACTGTCTGGTCGCCCACGGTCAGGCCATCCGCCAACTCTCCGGCGATCCCGAGCTCGGTGAAATGATGGTGATGAACTACCGGGTCGCGGAACTCGAGCCCCGCCAGCGGGCAATGCTCGATTTTGCCTGGAAACTCACCGAGGCCCCCCACGACATCGCCGAGGCCGACCGCCGGTCGCTCCGCGACACAGGCTTCACAGAACAGGATATTTTCGACATCTGCGATACGGCGGCGTTCTTCAACTACACCAATCGCATGGCCCATGGCCTCGATATGATGCCCAATGCGGACTACCACAAGATGGATCGCTAGCCGGGCTTCCTCCCGGCGATCAGGAACTCGACGTTTCCCTCCGGACCCTTGACGGGGCTTTCGCTTAATCCGATGACCGACCAGCCGGATAGTGAGTCCAGCCAGCCCCGTATGTCGTCACACACCGCCCGATGCAGCGCCGGGTCGCGAACCACGCCTTTCTTGCCGACCTGCTCTTTGCCGACTTCGAACTGAGGCTTGATCAGTGCGACGAGATGGGCGCCGGGCGCCGCCAAGGCCAGCGCCGCCGGCAATACCGTCTTCAGGCCGATGAAGCTGGCATCGCATACAACCACGTCCACCGGCGCCGGAATTTCATCCGACGACAGGTAGCGTGCGTTGGTCCGCTCCAGGACCACCACGCGCTCGTCCCGACGGAGCTTCCAGGCGAGCTGGCCGTGACCGACATCGACCGCATAAACCCGTGCGGCGCCCCGGCTCAAGAGCACGTCGGTAAATCCGCCAGTGGACGCGCCAACGTCGATGCACACCTTGTCCGACGGATCGATCCCGAATTCGGTCAGTCCATGATCGAGTTTCAGGCCGCCGCGCGACGCCCAGGGATGATCCCGGCCCCGCACTTCGAGGGCCGCGTCCTCGGCGATCTGCGTCCCCGGTTTGTCCAAGCGGGTTTCACCGGAATACACCAGGCCGGCCATTACGGTTGATTGCGCGCGCGCCCGGCTTTCCGCCAGGCCACGGTCGACCAGCACCTGGTCCAGTCTGCGTTTGGAAGTTGAGCCTGTCTTCCTGCGCCCCGCGCCGGCGGGCTTCGCCATGGCTTCAGTGCGCCTCAGGCGCGGGCGGGCCGGTGGGCGCCGTCCTGTTCCGCCCCGGCCTCGTCTTCCAGTCCCAGCGCACCAAGGGCAGTGGCGACGATATCGGCGGTGCGAAGACCGGCGAGCTGATATTGAAGCTCGGGCTTGTCTTGATCGACGAACATATCGGGCAGGATCATCGGCCGGATCTTGAGGCCGCTATCCATGATGCCCTTGGCCGCCAGGCATTGCATGACGTGCGCCGCGAAGCCGCCGATGGCGCCTTCCTCGATGGTGATCAGCACCTCGTGCTCCTTGGCCAGGCGCACCACCAAATCTTCGTCCAGGGGCTTGCAGAACCGCGCATCGGCCACGGTCGTCGTCAGTCCGCGGGCACCAAGTTCTTCCGCCGCGAGCTGCACCTCGCTCAGCCGGGTCCCGAAGCTCAGGATGCCCACCGCCGTTCCTTCCTGGATGATCCGGCCCTTGCCGATTTCCAGCGGCACGCCCGTCGCGGGCATCTCCACCCCGGCCCCCTCGCCGCGCGGATAGCGGAACGATGACGGCCGATCGTCGATTTCGGCAGCGGTCGCCACCATATGGACCAGCTCCGCCTCGTCGGCGGCCGCCATGACCACGAAATCGGGCAGGCACGCGAGATAATTGATGTCGTAGGACCCGGCGTGGGTGGCGCCGTCGGCACCGACCAGCCCCGCCCGGTCGATGGCGAACCGCACCGGCAGCTTCTGGATGGCCACGTCATGGACGATCTGGTCGTAACCGCGCTGCAGGAAGGTGGAGTAGATGGCGACGAACGGCCGGTAGCCCTCGGTCGCGAGACCGGCGCCAAACGTTACCGCGTGCTGTTCGGCAATGCCGACATCGAAGGTGCGTTCCGGGAAGACCTTGCCGAACTTGTCGACGCCCGTGCCCGCCGGCATCGCCGCCGTCACCGCGACGATCTTGTCGTCCTTCTCGGCCTGCTTGATCAGGGACTCGGCGAAGACGCTGGTATAGGACGGCGCGTTGGGGGTCGGCTTGTTTTGTTCACCGGTAACCACGTCGAACTTGGAGACGCCGTGATACCTGTCGGCGGCGTTCTCGGCGGGTTCGTAGCCGTGCCCCTTCTCGGTGACGATATGGAGCAGGACCGGCCCGTCCTGTTCCGAATCCCGAAGGTTCTTCAGAATCGGAAGCAGGTGATCCAGGTTGTGGCCGTCAATGGGGCCGACATAGAAGAAGCCCAACTCCTCGAACAAGGTGCCGCCGGTGAGAATGCCACGGGCGTATTCCTCGGCCCGCACGGCGGTAACTTCGAGCCGGCGCGGGAACTTGCTCGCCATCTCCATGGCAAAATGGCGGATCGACCGGTAGGGCTTGGACGAAATCAGCCTGGACAGATAAGCGCTCATGGCGCCCACCGCCGGGGCGATGGACATATCGTTATCGTTGAGGATCACGATCAGCCGCGAATCCATCGAACCGGCATTGTTCATCGCCTCATAGGCCATGCCGGCGCTCATGGCGCCATCGCCGATGACGCTCACGACCTTTCTGGAGCCGCCGTCGAGATCCCGCGCCACGGCCATGCCGAGCCCGGCCGAAATGGAGGTCGAGCTGTGGGCCGCACCGAACGGGTCATACTCACTCTCGGTGCGCTTGGTGAAGCCCGACAATCCGCCGCCCTGCCGCAGGGTGCGGATGCGATCCCGCCGTCCGGTAAGAATTTTATGCGGATAGGCCTGGTGGCTGACGTCCCAGATCAACCGGTCGTCCGGGGTGTTGAAGACATGGTGAAGCGCGACGGTCAACTCGACCACGCCGAGGCTGGCCCCGAGGTGCCCGCCGATCAGGGAAACCACGTCAATGGTCTCGGACCTGAGTTCATTCGCCAACTGCTTGAGTTGGTCCGAATCGAACTCCCGCAAATCGGCGGGAACGTTGGCGGTATCGAGAAGCGGCGTTTCGCTCATTCTGTTCTAATCCCCGGTTGGCCGAGGTACCAAACTACCACGTAAGTGCTTGATATTCTCTATTTCTACACCTCAGTTTCGCCGATTTACAACAAAATCCGCGAGTTGGCATAAATTCGCTGCCTTGTCGTCGAATGGCCCCAAATGGGCGGCGGCCTGATCGGCCAGCATCCGGGCCTGTTCGCGGGCCCTCTCAACCCCCAAAAGCGAGACAAACGTCGCCTTTCCGGCCGCCTCGTCCTTGCCCGCCGTTTTGCCCAGTACCGCCGTATCCCCCTCCACGTCGAGCAAATCGTCGACGATCTGAAAGGCGAGACCCAAGTCATGGGCATAGGCGCTCAGCATATGCACCTGATGATCCGTCGCCCGGCCGAGAATCCCCCCGGCGATACACGCGAAATTGATCAGCGCACCGGTCTTCATCCTTTGGAGACGGGTGACCTCCGCGACGTCGAAATCGTGATCTTCCGCAACCAGATCGATCATTTGCCCGCCAACCATACCCTGCGCCCCCGCCGCTTTGGCCATTTCCAGCGCCAGATCGCAGCGCACATCCGGGTTGGGATGGGTATCCGGGTCGGTAACGACTTCGAAGGCCAGGGTCAGGAGTGCGTCGCCGGCGAGGATGGCCGTCGCTTCATCGAATTTCACGTGGCATGTGGGCTGGCCCCGCCGCAGGTCGTCATCATCCATGGCCGGCAGATCATCATGGATCAGCGAATAGGTATGAACCATTTCGATGGCCGCGGCGACGCGTTCGGAGTGCTCGCGCGAGACGTTGAACATGTCCGCCCCGGCCATCACCAGAAACGGGCGGATGCGCTTTCCGCCGCCGAGGGATGAGTAGCGCATCGCCTCCATGACCCGCTCCTCGTGACCGTCGCCGTCGGGCAACAGGCCGGCGAGGCAATCCTCGAGGGCCTCGGCGGAGCGCGCCAGCGCTGCTTCAAATTCCGAGGTTGCGCTCACTGATCGATATCGGCCGGTTCTGTCGTCGACTTGCCTTCGGGATCGACGCTGATCTTGTCGATGCGGGCTTTCGCTTCCTTGAGCTTGGCTTCGCAATGCTTCTTAAGCCTGGTCCCCCGCTCGTAGGCGTTGATCGCCTTGTCCAGATCGCTGTCGCCGTCCTCAAGCGCACCGACGATTTCCTCCAGCTCCGCCAATGCCTCTTCGAAGCTCAGCTTGGCGATGGCGGCATCTTCGTTCTTGTCAGCCATGGATCTCCCCTGAAAAGACCGGCGAAGTTTACGATCCCGCTTCGCCCGCCGCAATCAAGACCCGGACATGGGCGGCAACCGAATCGGCAAGCGCCTGAAGGTCGTATCCGCCTTCGAGGCTGGAGACGACCTTCCCGCCGCTGAAAGATGCAGCGATGGACGCAATTTCCCGGCTGACCCACGCAAAGTCATCGGTGGTCAACTCCAGTTGGCACAACGGGTCCCGGAGATGGGCGTCAAACCCTGCGGACACGAATATTATCTGCGGCGCGAACATCTCCAGCGCCGGAAAAATGGTCTCGCCGTAAACCGACCGGAATTCGGCCGATCCGGCGCCCGGCGGCAGCGGCACGTTAATCACCGTATCGCCCCGGCTCCGGGTACCGGTGCCCGGATAGGCGGGAAACTGGTGGCTGGAGGCGAAGAACATGCCGTCGGCCGCGGACAGGATGGCTTCCGTGCCATTGCCGTGATGGACGTCGAAATCCACCACCGCGACCCGTTCGAAGCCATGAACCGCCTGCGCATGCAGCGCGCCGATGGCGACATTGCTGAACAAGCAAAATCCCATGGCCTGGCGGCTTTCCGCATGATGGCCGGGGGGACGGACGGCGCAAAAGGCGTTGGCCGCATCGCCGCCGGCCACGGCATCCACCGCCGCGCACACGCCGCCGGCCGCCCGCAGCGCCGCAGCGCCGGAGGCCGGTGAAAGATAGGTGTCGGGATCCAGCGCCCGGAACCCGGTTTCGGGAACATTGTCGAGGATAGCCGAAACATGGCCCGGCGAATGGGCGCGCTCCAGCATTTCAGCCGTCGCCTTGGGCGCCTCCCGCCGGTCGAGGCCATCGAACTCGTCGGCGGAGAGGGCATCGAGGACGGCCCGCAGGCGATCCGGGCTTTCCGGATGACCGGGGCCGGGCCGGTGCTCGATACAGACGGGGTGGGTATAGAGTGCGGTGGACAATAACTGGCTCCGTTCGGGGCCACACGACAACAAGGCCCTCAATCAGATGTTACTAGGCTGTGGTGACAATTTAATTATTTAAGCCAGAGCATGATACTTGCGAGTTTGATGAAGCCGAGGAAGTGGGCGGCAAGTTTGTCGTAGCGTGTTGCGATGCGCCGCCATTGCTTGAGCTTGGCGAAAAAGCCTTCGACGCCCCAGCGCTGTTTATAGGCGATGCGGTCATAGCTGTGCTGGTATTTGCGATGCCGGCGCGGTGGGATGACGGGCTCACCGCCTTGCTCATAGATCAGGTCATGCAGGCTGTCGGCGTCGTAGGCGCGGTCCGCGAGGACGTGGCCCGCGGCCAGGCCCTGGATGAGGTTGTGGGCGGGGACCATGTCGTTTTGTTGTCCTGGCCCGAGATCGAAGCGCACTGGCAGGCCTAACGCATCGACGACGGCGTGGATTTTTGTGCCGAACCCGCCCCGGGACCGGCCGAGAGCCTGGGCTTGCGGTCCCCCCTTTTTCGCCGCCCGCCGGCGGCTTGGGCCTGGGCCCGGACGATGGTGGCGTCGATCGCCAGCCATTCCAAGTCCGGATCATCCGCGACAGCCTCGAAGATGCGGTCAAACACACCCGCCTCGATCCAGCGGTAGTAGCGCCGCTTCACCGTCTGATAGGGGCCAAACCGATCCGCCGGCAAATCACGCCACCGCGCACCAGAGCGCGCCAGCCACAGGATCGCATCGAAAAACCGCCGCCCGTCGCTGCGTGGACCACGCTTGCCCTTCATCCCGCCAGGAACAAAGTCCCGAAGCCGCGCCCATTGATCGTCTCTCAGCACTTCGCCTTCCACACCAACCTCCAAAAGCCAGTGTTGAATCACACCAAAGACAAAAAAGGAATCCCTAAAATGTCACCGCAGCCTAGCACACCCAGCCGAAAAGGCGATGATTGGTTGATCGTTCGCGGCCGATCCACTAGACGGACCTTGTGAACAACTGATCGCCTTCCAGGGCGCAGGACCCGCCGACCGGTCTGTAGCCAAGATCGCCGAGATAGCCCATTAGTGCCTCTATGCTGTCGCCATGCCGGACAAGGTTGTCACTCACCAGTTCGATGAAGATTGCCGGAGAGAATCTTGACAGCGTCTCTCTTGCGCCAACCAGCATGCGCAACTCGGAACCCTCGATATCACACTTGATGAAATCGACATGTGGTATGCCGCATTCCGTCACGACCTCATCGAGCCGCCTGATGGCGACATCCTCGGTGACTACCGGCCGCTCCTGTGCCTGAGAGTCACCGACAAAGCTCAGTCCGAAACCGACGCTGCCCGACTCCTTGATCGGCACGTTGAGAGCGCCGACTTGTGATGAGTCACCGAGACCGCAGGCATGAACGGAGACGTTCGACAGCCTCTTGAACGATTTCACGGTCCTCAGGATCGAGAGGGCATAGGATCCCGGCTCGAAGGCATGCACATGACCCTTCGGAACCATTGCGGCGAAGAGCTTTGTGAATTGTCCTGCATGAGCGCCGACATCAAGGACGACACCATCCTCTGGAATCAGGGGCCGGAACCGGGAGCGCATTTCCAGGTGGTCCTGTCGCGTGAGAGCCTTCCAGAGGTGTGCTGACCAGGTCAGCCTTTGCCGCATGGTGAGCCGGGGCATGTCTGTCATTCATCAAAATCCCATGGCCCGGCGGCTTTCCGGATGACCGGGGCCCGGCCGGTGCTCGATATAAGCGGGGTGGGTATAGAGTGCGGTGGACAATGACTGGCTCCGTTCTGGGCCTCACGACAATAAGGCCCTCAATCGGATGTTACTAGCACACCCGGCCGAAAAGGCGATGATTGGTTGATCGTTTGCGGCCAAACCACTAGGTTGCGAATATCGACTAAGCCATTGACTTTGCTCACCAAACACTCTTTTACAGGTATATTCAATCCTGGTGGTGCCGCGATCCGGCGACGGAACTCCTTGAGGCGGACGTTTAAGACCTGAATCACCGGCATTTGAAGGCATTCATCAAGCGGTCGCTCCAAGCGTGAGGCAGCCGTCGAGAGGGGGAAGATTTGAAGAAGTCTGTTTATCCGCTGGGCTTTTTTGGCGCACTGGTACTCGGAGCCGGCGCGCTGGTTATCGGATCAATTCCGCCGGCCATGTCCCAAGGTGGTCCGAGTCCCGAGGCTCGGGCCGTCATCCAGAACCTGAGCGACGAGGAACGGCAGAAATTCTTCGCCCTCCCCCGCGAAGAGCGCCGGGCGTTAATTGAGAAGAAACTGGCGGAACAAAATGCCGGGGGCGGTTCCGCACCCGGCGGCGGTCAGGCTTCCCAGCGGCCTCAGCGCCCCCAGGGAGGCCCGGGCGGCGGCCAAGGCGCCGGGCGGCCCGGCGGCGGCGGTCCGGCGGCGGGACGCCCGGGTGGCGGACGGCCGGGCGGCCCCGGCGGACGGCGGCGGCCGCCGCCGCTGGTCGAACTCGGCGACGTGGCGCGCGAAAACCTCGTTCGAACCGTACCGATTACCGGACGGCTGGTGGCCAAGCAGCGCGGCACCATCGCATCGAGGATCGCCGGGCGAATCTCGACTGTCCTGGTCGATGTCGGCGACCGGGTGAAAAAGGGCCAGGTACTGGCCCAGATCGAAACCGACCGGTTCAAGCTCAATGCGGACCTGAAGAGCGCCGAGGTTAATCAGGCGCGGGCAAAATTGAACTCGGCCAAGGCGACGGTCGAACTCCTGAAGCAGGAGCTCAAGCGCATCGAGGGTCTTCGGCGTTCGGCGGCATTCTCCCAGGCACGCTACGAAGACAAACGTCAGGAAATCGTCAAGGCCCGGGCGTCGGTGGATGAGAACGCCGCCGCGCTGCGCCGCGCCCGGGCGTCCCGGGACATGGCGCGCCTCGACATCAAGGATGCGCAAATCCGCGCGCCGTTTGACGGTGTGGTCATCAACCGCAAAGTCTCGGCGGGCGCATTCGTGGGCGCCGGCGCGGCCATCGCGACCCTATTGGATGACAGCACCATGGAGGTCGAGGCCGACATCCCTTCGGACCGGTTGAGCGGCATTGCCGAGGGCGCGGAACTGAACGTCGCACTGGGCGACGGCAAATCCATCAAGGCATCGGTCCGCGCCATTGTCCCCGACGAGGACTCCTTGGCACGGACCCGCGCCGTACGGCTGACACCCCGATTCGGCGCCAATTCCAACGCTGTACCCAACCAAAGCGTGGTCATTCAGGTCCCGCGGGGACAACGCCGCGAGGTGGTGACTGTTGCCAAGGACGCTATCGTTTCACGCCAGACCGGACCGATCGTCTTCGTGTTCCAACAGGGCCGGGTACGGCCGGCACAGGTCCGAATCGGCGAAGCGTTCGGCAGCAAATTTGAAATTCGTTCCGGTCTCCGGCCGGGGATGAAGGTCGTGGTCCGCGGCAACGAGATGCTGCGGCCCGGCCAGAACGTGCGGGTGGCGCGCTCGGGTCCCGGCGGCGGTGGCGGCCCCGGCGGCGGCAACCCGCAGGCAGGGGCGATCATCCAGTCCCTGAGCGACGAGGAGCGCCGGAGGTTTTTCGCCATGAGCGGACCGGAAAAGGGCGCCTTCATCCAGGCCAAATTGGCCGAACGAAATGCCCGAGGCGGGCCGCACGGCGCCCGTCAGGGCGGAGGTCAGGGAGGCGGGCAAGCGGCGCGCGGACCCGGCGGCGCCCGGGGCGGTGGCGGTGGTCCCGGCGGCGGCAACCCGCAGGCAGGGGCGATCATCCAGTCCCTGAGCGATGAGGAGCGCCAGAAGTTTTTCGCCATGAGCGGACCGGAAAAAGGCGCCTTCATCCGGGCCAAATTGGCGGAACGAAATTCCGGCGGCGGCGGGCCGCAAGGCGCCGGTCAGGGCGGCGGGCAAGCGGCGCGCGGGCCCGGTGGCGGTGGACCCGGCGGCGGTCAGGGGGGCCGCGGTCCGAATCCCGAAGCGCGAGCCGTCATCCAGGGTTTGAGCGACGAAGAACGTCAGAAATTCTTTGCCATGCCGCGCGCGGAGCGGCAGGCCTTTATTCAACGGAAACTGAGCCGGCAATGACATCGGCTCATAAGCATTTTGCGTTGGGGAATACGCGATGCCATTAATCGAACTAGCCATTAAGCGTCCGACGGCGGTAATTTCCATTGTTTTAATGGTTGTGCTTGCGGGAATTGTCTCGCTCACCGCCATTCCGATCCAGCTCACACCGGACACCCGCAAACCGGTCCTGACGATCTTCACGTCCTGGCCGGGGGCGTCGACCCTCGACGTGGAAAAAGAGCTGACCAACCGTCAGGAAGACGCGCTCAAGGGCATCGAAGGGCTCGAATCGATCGAGAGCGCGTCCCGGGACAGCGGCAACCGAATCGTCCTGACCTTCGGGATCGGCACCAACATGGACCGGGGGCTGATGCTGGTCAGCAACCGTCTAAACAATGTCAGGGGTGTCCCTGATGATGCCCGGACGCCGCGCATCCGCACGCGCGACGCCGAAGACAACCCGATCGCCTGGTTCTCGGTCACGACTAGACCTGACAGCACGCGCCGGGTTTACGAATTCGGCCGCCTGATGGAAGACGTGGTCCAGGATCGGCTGGAAAGGATCAACGGTGTCGGGATCGTCAACGTCTGGGGCGGCCGCCGCAACGAGCTTAGGCTGATTGTCGATCCTCAGCGGATGGCCCGGTTCGGCCTGACGATCACCGAGGCTGCCAACGCGCTCCGCGGCGCCAATGCGTCCATTTCCGCGGGCGACGTCGAGGAAGGCAAGCGCCGCTACGTGGTACGCACGGACAACGAACTCAACTCGATGGAGCGGGTCAACGATCTGGTCCTGCGCTCCCGGCTCGACCCGGATACCGGCCGCATTTCCCGGGTGACCGTCGGCGATGTCGCCAAGATCGAATTCGACCTGGTGGAAACCGAAACCCAGATTCGGTCCAACGGCCAGGAATCCCTCGTCGTCAACATCATCCGCGATACCGGCGTCAACGTGATCGAGGTGATGGACAGCATCAAGGCGGTGGTCGCCCAACTCAACGAAGGGCCGCTGCGGGATGCGGGCCTGGTGATGACCCAGGTTCACGACGACACGGTGTACATCAATTCGGCGATCGGCCTGGTCCAGCAGAATATGATCGTCGGCGGTCTTCTGGCGGCGATGATTTTGCTGATCTTCCTGCGCTCGATTCGGGCGACGCTGATCATTTCCGCCGCCATCCCGGTGTCGGTCATCGGCTCATTCGTCGCCATGGCCATGCTCGGCCGGTCGATTAACGTCATCTCCCTCGCCGGTTTTGCGTTCGCCGTCGGCATGGTCGTCGACGCCGCGATCGTGGTGCTGGAAAATATCTACCGGCTTCGTCAGCAAGGCCATCCGGCGGCCGTCGCGGCGGCCCGGGGCGCAAAACAGGTATGGGGCGCGATCTTCGTCTCCGCCATGACCACGGTAATGGTGTTCATTCCGATCCTGGTGATGAAGCTGGAGGTCGGACAACTGTTCCGTGACATCGCGGTGGCGATCTCGGTTGCGGTGGTCCTGTCCCTCATCGTCTCGATTACGGTGATCCCATCATTGGCCAACGGGATTCTGAAGCGCGGCGTCCGCACCGGCGAGACCATGTTGAAGCTGCCGGGCATCGATCATTTCGCCCATGGGTTCAGAATCTTCGTCCTCGGCTACACCCGTTTCATCGTCGCCAGCCGGATCCGCTCCATCGCCGTGGTGGCGCTGATCTGCGGCATTGCCGGCGTCTCGACCTGGGCGTTCCTGCCCAAGCTCGAATACCTGCCCGAGGGTAACCGCAATCTGCTGTTCGCCCGGGTGATCCCGCCTCCCGGTTACAATCTGGGCGCCATCGTTTCCATGGCCGAAAAGGCCGAAGCCCAGATCAGGCCGCTGCTCGGCACGCCGGAAAGTCAGGCCGCGGCCGAAGGCGGCCCGCCGCAGGTGTCGCGGTTCTGGTTCGTCATCCGGCGCGGCTTTACCTTGGCGACGGCGGCGGCGGTCGACCCGACCCGCGTCGGCGAACTGATCCCGATCATGCGCCGGGCCATCAACAGCGAACCGGGCGCCCGAGGCTTCGTCCGCCAGACCTCGCTGTTCGGCCGGGGTTTCGGCGGCGGCCGGAACATCGATCTCGACATCAGCGGCGCCGATCTGGACGACATCGTCAATGTGGCAGCCCAGGCGCAGTTCCGGATCTTCCAGGAATTCCCCC
This sequence comes from Rhodospirillales bacterium, assembly GCA_965213765.1. Taxonomy (GTDB): domain Bacteria; phylum Pseudomonadota; class Alphaproteobacteria; order Rhodospirillales; family UBA2165; genus JAJDXO01. Next base: position 733,619 of record OZ243926.1, read on the forward strand.
GCAGCGAAGGCCACCAGTCCCGCGCCCTGCCCAGCTTGAGCGTTCTGACGCCCGAGGTCCGGGTCCTGCCCGACCCCCAGCGTCTCGCCGACAACGGCCTGACGGCGCATGATCTCGGCCAGGCCATCGACGCCTTCAATGACGGCATCAAGGTCGCCGAGGTCACCATCAACGGCAAGCTGACCGACTTCATGGTTCGAGGCCCATACCGGCAGATCGACCGGACCCAGGGTATCGACAACATTCCGGTGGTCACGCCCAAAGGCCGGGTGCTGCCGGCAAGCTCGCTGTCGCGTGTCGAGGTGTCCGCAAGTCCGGATCAGATTCGCCACCTCGACCGGGAACGCAACATCACCATTCGCATCGGGCCGTCGAAGGACATGGCTCTCGAAGTCGCGATGGAGACGGTACGCCAGAAAATCATCGAACCGATGAAGGCCGAGGGTCTGCCCGTCGGCATCAGCCTGAAGATGTCCGGTACCGCCGACGCCCTCACCCGGACTTTCAACAATATGGTGGTCAATTTGCTGCTGGCGCTGCTGATCGTCTATCTGGTCATGGCAATCCTGTTCGAGAGCTTCATCTATCCGTTCATCATCATGTTCTCGGTACCGCTCGCCACGGCGGGCGGGGTTGGCGGGCTGGCCCTGCTCAACACCTACGAATCCCAGCCGCTGGATATGTTGACGTTATTGGGCTTCGTCATCCTCGTTGGCATCGTGGTCAACAACGCCATCCTGCTGGTCCACCAGACCCTGGTGCATATGCGGGAGGAAGGGATGTCTCCCATGGAGTCAATCATGGAATCCACCGACAACCGCTTGCGGCCCATCTTCATGTCGACGCTGACCAGCGTGTTCGGCATGTTGCCGCTTGTCCTGTTCCCGGGCGCCGGTTCGGAGTTGTACCAGGGGCTCGGATCGGTCGTGGTCGGCGGCTTGGCGCTGTCGGCGGTGCTGACCCTGCTCATTATTCCGCCGCTGTTGAGCCTGTTCGCAGGCGTTCTCGAGCGAGGCCAAGCGAAGGCTGCCGCATCGGCTCCGGCAGCGCCCGCGGAATAAGCCACACCATATGCGCGGGAGGTTTGCGGAGACTCACCGCGAGGGTAAACTTGTCCGGTGGGCCTCCATCCAATACCGATAAGAGTATAAGCCGCTCACCGGCAACCGGATCATCCGGATCAAGGAACGCCCGCCACCGGAAGAAGAAACCCGGTTTCCGGGCGACCGCGTCATCAAGGGTGAATTCCGGCCTGTTGCCTTCAGTGACGACAATGCCCAACGCCTGATTTCCGCCGCGCAAACCTGTCGCTGGCCGGTCGCTGGCCGGTCGCGGCGAGCCAGTTGCGCCCCGCCCCCTTGGGCGCGATGATGTCCCATCACCGGACTGGGCGGCGGCATGCGACTGGGTATCGACCTCGGCGGCACCAAGATTGAAGGCGCGATCCTGGACCGGGCCGGCTTTATCGTCGCCCGCCGGAGGGTCGGCGCGCCACAGGGCGATTACCAAGCCACACTCGATGCAATCGCCGGGTTGGTCACGGAGATGGAAGCCGGGGCGGGCGTGACCTGCTCCGTCGGGGTCGGCATTCCCGGGACGATCTCCACCGCCACCGGCCTGGTCAAGAACGCCAATTCCACCTGGCTGATCGGCCATCCCCTGGACCGGGATCTGGCCGGAAGACTGGACCGGCCGGTGAGACTGGCCAACGACGCCGACTGTTTTGCCCTCTCGGAGGCCGTGGACGGCGCGGGCCGGGGGGCTGGCACCGTCTTCGGCGTCATCCTCGGAACCGGTGTCGGCGGCGGCCTCGCAGTCAACAAAACGCTGATCAACGGGGCCAACGGCATCGCCGGCGAATGGGGCCACAATCCCCTGCCCTGGCCGACGCCCGGGGAACTGCCGGGCGCCGAGTGCTATTGCGGCCTCGCCGGCTGTATCGAGACATTCCTGTGCGCCGCGGGTCTGCTTCGCGCCTATACCGGCGGAAAATGCCGGACCGCCCCGGAAATCGCCGATGCCGCCGCTGCCGGGGACAGGGCGGCATCGGCGGCGGTGGAAACCTATGCCAACCGCTTGGCCCGGGGGCTGGCGAGTGCGATCAACCTCTTCGACCCGGAGGTCATCGTCCTCGGCGGGGGGCTCTCCAACATCGGCCGGCTCTATCGGGTGGTGCCGAGGATGTGGGGTGAATGGGTATTTTCGGACACCGTCGGGACGGCGCTGTTGCGCAATATGCACGGCGATTCGAGCGGCGTGCGGGGCGCGGCATGGCTGTGGCCGGCGGAGACCCCCGATGGCTGAGCAGGCGCCCCACCTGTGCCGCGATTGCGCCGCCCTGTTCGAGCCGGCGGCGGCGGACCGCTGCCCCGAGTGCGGCTCACCCCGGCTGTTCAGCCACCCGGAGCTGGCCGACCTCGCCATCGCGCACATCGACTGTGACGCATTTTATGCGGCCGTGGAGAAACGCGACAATCCGGAACTGGCCAACAAGCCGGTGATCGTCGGCGGCGGCCGGCGCGGCGTTGTCTCGGCCTGCTGTTACGTCGCCCGCACAAGGGGCGTCCATTCGGCGATGCCCATGTTCAAGGCCCTGAAGGCGTGCCCCGACGCCGTGGTCATACGTCCCGACATGGAGAAGTACCAGCGCCTCGGCCGGGAAATCCGGGGCATGATGAAGGACACGACGCCGCTGGTCGAGGCGCTTTCCGTGGACGAGGCGTTTCTCGACCTGAGCGGCACCCAGGCCCTGCATCGGGCGGCGCCCGCGCAGACACTGGTCCGGTTGGTCAAACGGATCGAGCAGGAGGCCGGCGTTACCGCGTCGGTCGGTCTCAGCTACAACAAGTTTCTCGCCAAGACCGCATCCGACCTCGACAAGCCGCGCGGCTTCGCCGCCATCGGCCGCGCCGAGGCGCTGGACTTCCTCTCGCCCCGCCCGGTCTCATCCATCTGGGGTGTGGGCAAATCCCTGTGCCGCCGTCTGGAGCGGGACGGGCTCAAGACAATCGGCCAACTCCGGCGGATCGACGAAAAAGAGCTGATCGCGCGCTACGGCAAGATCGGGGCGCGTCTGGCCCGGCTGTCCAACGGCCGGGACGCCCGCGCGGTCGATCCCAGCCCGGGCGCCAAAAGCATCTCGGCTGAAACCACTCTGGCCAAGGATACCAGGCGCGCCGACGCGCTGGCCCGCCGTCTGTGGTCGCTGTCGGAGAAGGTTGCCAAACGCTTGAAGCGGCAGGAATTGGCGGCGGCCGGTGTGACGCTGAAGCTCAAGACATCATCGTTTCGGATCGTCACCCGGTCCAAGACGCTCCCTGCCCCGACCCAGCTCGCGGAAACGCTGTATCAGGCGGCGCTGCCGCTGCTCGAGGATCAATGCGACGGGCGCTCCTTCCGGCTGATCGGCATCGGGACCAGCCGTCTGACCGACCCGCCATCCTCGCTCCAGACCGACCTGCTGGACGACGGCCGGGATGCATCAGCCGCCGGGGTGGAGCGGGCAATGGACGCGGTGCGCGAAAAATTCGGCGATCCCGCCATCCGCAAGGGACGTTCGCTGCTGGGCAGGGAAAAGTCCGGGCCCGACGGCCGGACTAGCAAATAGGCGCGTCGAGCTTCTCCAGCCGCTCAATCCTGGCTTCGATCTGATAGTCTCCGAAATCCTGGAGGACCGACTGCACGACCCCGTCATCTCCATAATTGACCCCGAGCTCGAACTCAGGGGTTTGAGTCGCGCTGTTGAAGGGAAAGTAAGCCATCCGCGCACGCCAGGCATTCGGCGCGCCGCCGCGCGGCCGCACCTGTGCGCCGACCACGTAAGGGTTTTCAAGGGTCGCGCCGTCGAACAGCACGCGGCTGAGGTGTTTCCCGCCGTCACTGCCGGTCTTGATCAGGCTCCGAAGGTGGGCGGTCGGAAACACGGTATTCTTGGGCAGCTTGACGGTGAACGATTTCGGCCGGGTATATTCGGCAATGCCGCCCTCCTCGCCGGTGACCGCAACCCCCCTGATTTCCTCGCTGACCTCACCGCCGGTCTTTTCGGTCACACGGAACCGGAAACCGGAACCGTCCTTGGCCTCCCATGAGGAAACAAGCCGGACGTTCTCCATCTCCGGGCCGCGTCCCGACCGGAGACGCAGGTAGACCCGGGTGTTGACCTGCCAACCGTCGCAGGTGTCACGAAACTCATAGACCATGGCGCCGCGGGCACCGGAAATACCGCCCTGGCCACTGGACCGCACCATCTTCATGGCGTACGTCGCCCGGTGATCGACGAGGCCGCCGGCGTGCGCTTCGCCGCCCCCGGGAAGGCCGATGGCCAGGATCACCAGCGCCGCGCCGGTCGGTAGCCTCAGATGCCTGTTTCCGCTCACTCTCGGGCTCCTCGTTTTCCTCCCGCAACCTACCTAATTTGAGGGTCAATCCGAAGCGGCAAATGGCTGCCGCGGCCTCACTTTTCGGCGATGCAACGGGTTGCATCGAGGCGGGTGAACATTGCCCGGCGGAAGCGGTCCGGCGCGCGAAACCTTTCTGTCAAAAAAAACTCTTAATTCATTGATTTTATTAAATTCTAATCGTGTCATACCCCTTGCCTGAAGAGGAAGGCAAGGCGCCGCCCCCGGACCGCGGGGCGTTGAGGCGGGCGGGCACGGAATCCGGCACGGAAAAGGCCGGTATGTCCAAACGGTTACTCGGCCGCGTCCCGTTTCTTCTCTTTTGGAAGGTCGGGTTTGATGTGCAACTCCTTATACCGCGCGGCATCGATCCCCGACGGCGCGCCGAGCATCAGGTCTTCGGCCTGCTGATTCATCGGGAACAGGGTCACCTCGCGGATATTCGGCTCATCGGCCAAAAGCATGACGATCCGGTCGATTCCGGGGGCCGAGCCGCCATGCGGGGGCGCCCCGTAGCGGAAGGCATTGAGCATGCCGCCGAACTCGGTTTCAACCTCGTCCGCCGTGTAACCGACAAGTTCGAAAGCCTTGATCATGATATCGGCCCGGTGGTTCCGGATCGCCCCGCTGGACAGTTCAACTCCATTGCACACGATGTCGTACTGATAGGCCAGAATGTCCAACGGATCCTCGGACTCCAGCGCCTTCAGCCCGCCCTGGGGCATGGAGAACGGGTTGTGGCTGAAGTCGAGCCGGCCGGTCTTCTCGTCGATCTCATACATCGGGTAGTCGACGATCCAGCAAAACTTGAACACGCCGTCCTCGCAGAGTTCCAATTCGTCTCCGATCCTGACCCGCGCGGCCGCCGCGAAGAGCGCAAATTCCCGCGGCGCCCCGGCGACAAAAAATACGGCATCCCCATCTTCCAGGCCCGCGGCGGTGCGTACCTGTTCGGTCCGTTCGGGACCGATGTTCTTGGCCAGCGGGCCCGCGCCCTCGCCGTCGCGGAAGAAAATGTAGCCGAGGCCCGGCTGGCCTTCCGCTTGGGCCCACGCGTTCATCCGGTCGCAAAATGCCCGGCTGCCGCCGCCCTTGGCCGGTATGGCCCAAACCCGGACCTTGTCGTTCCTGGCCAGCATATCGGCGAAAATCTTGAAGCCGGACCCGGCGAAGGCGTCCGACGCATCGAACATCTCGATGGGGTTGCGAAGGTCGGGCTTGTCGGTGCCGTATTTGCTCATGGATTCCGCGAACGGTATCCGCGGAAACGGCGCCGGCGTGACGCCGCGGCCCCGGGCGAACTCCTCGAAAATCCCGGCGAGAACGGGCTCCAGCGCCTCGAACACGTCGTCTTGGGTGCAGAACGACATTTCGAGATCCAGTTGGTAGAACTCGCCCGGAGACCGGTCGGCACGGGCATCCTCGTCCCGGAAGCAGGGTGCGATCTGGAAGTACTTGTCGAACCCGGCGACCATGATCAGCTGCTTGAACATCTGAGGCGCCTGCGGGAGCGCGTAAAACTTGCCCGGATGGACCCGGCTCGGCACCAGGTAGTCCCTGGCGCCTTCGGGCGATGAAGCCGTCAGGATGGGCGTCTGCATCTCCAGGAAGCCGGCATCGGTCATCCGCCGGCGGATCGACGAAATCACCTGGCTGCGGAGCACGATGTTCTCCCGCACCTCTTCCCGGCGGAGATCGATAAATCGGTATTTAAGCCTGAGTTCTTCCGGAAATTCCTCCTCGCCGGCCACCTGGAGGGGCAGCACGTCTGCCGGGGATTCGACCGTAAATTCCTGGATTCGCACCTCGACGTGCCCGGTGGGCAGGTTGGGATTGATGGTGTCGTCGGAGCGCCGGACCACGTTTCCGCCCACCGTCACGACGCTTTCCGGACGCGCCGTTTCGACGGCTTCGAAGAGATCGCTCGAGGACTCGATCACGCACTGGGTAAGGCCGAAATAGTCCCGGACGTCGACAAACAGCAGGTTGCCGTGGTCGCGTTTTCGGTGCACCCAGCCGGACAGCCGGACGGTCCGGCCTTCGTGCTCGGGCCGAAGATCGCCGCAGGTGTGGCTGCGATAAGGATGCGTCAGGGGATCGCCGGTCATGTCTCAGATTCCACGGGTTGGAAGCCCGGCGCATAGACACCGCCGGGCCGGGTTTTGTCAAGACGGCACTCGTCACCGCCGGGGCCGGTCTCCCATATCCCGGCCCTTGGACCGTCCAGAAGTCCGGCTTGAAGGGAATTCATGGATTTCAAGCCCCTGCGATCCTTCGTGTGAGGAGGGGCCGTGGAGGGGCCGCGTGCTGCCCGCCGCCCCGCCGGCGCCAGCCATGCACTAGGCGCATATCGGTAAGATGTTGAAAAAGCATAATTTATACTCAAATTCCAATTCTCGCATTTTCGGCGACATGGACATTCATGGACATTAATGGACATTTGATGACACCCATTTGGGAGGTACCCCCCGAATAGTTCGTACAAAGTTGCATAGCTCCCCCTCCAAATGCAAAACGCCGCCCCGGCGAGGGAGCGGCAGTAACCTATTCATTTAGCCCGGGAGGGTGCGGGGGCAAGGGGGGAATCGGGGGGCGGCCGGTCAGAGGCCGAGTTTGCTGTGCGAGCCGAGACGTACGAGATCGAGATGTTCGGTATCGGGCTTGCGGTAGATCAGGACCAGGTCGGGCCGGACGTGACAGTCCCGGTGGTCCTTCCATTGCCCGCCAAGCGCGTGGTCGCTATGGCGCGGCGGGAGCGGCCGGTCCTCCGCCAGCTCGGCCACGACATTCGCGAGCTCGGCATCGACGGTCCTGGCGAAGCGGCCCTTCTTCTCGCGCTTGTAATCCCGCTTGAAGGCCGCGGTCCGTCTAATCCTCCGCATGGAGGTCGGCCATCAGGCCGTCGACATCGCCGACCGTGACCAGGTCGCCCCGCCGCGCGGCCTCCATAGCCGCAACGGTCTCCGCGTTCGGCACGAGGGGCTCGAACGGCAGGCGTTTCTCGGCCGCGATCCGCACCATCATCAGGCGGAAGGCATCGGACACGGTGAGGCCGATCGCGTCGAGTACGGCGGCGGCCTCCTGCTTGGTTTTTTCGTCGATACGGGCCCGAACGACGGTGCGCATATGTCGATCCTCCAGATTGGGCTACAACGTAGCTCAATGCCGGCCGGATGTCCACGCCGCGGCGTTCCGGTTGCGGAAAAACAAGGATGGCTACAAGCCGGTCAGACCGAGCCGCTCCGGCAATCGTCACTTCATCTAGCCCGGCGGATGCCGGGGCAAGGGGGAAGTGGGGGCGGCCGGGGAACGGCTGAAACGGTTGAAACGGCGATCCGGCCGGCGGGCTACAGAATAAATCTGGAACCCAATGGTGCCCTTGATGATTTTTGAGATGTCGCCCTATCTTCTTATGGATCGCGCGAATGCAAAACTCCACATCGCAAGCCTCCGCATCCCTCTCCCCCTGAAGAACGGGGAGAGGGTGAACCGCGTCCCTACCAGCGGACGCCGCAAGTCCCCTCGTGCGCCGCTGCCTCGACTTCTTCCGGCCGGTGCGCATGACGTGACACGGGCCTGACACCAAGAGCAAATTCCCTTGCCGGACGGTCCGGCTATACGATTTCGCACACGTCATCGAAGGCGAAACGGGGACTCCTGGCGAAGATGCTCGCCGGGTCGCCATACCCCACATTGCAAAGGAAGTTCGATTTGACCCGGGTGCCGGCGTAGAACGCCTCATCGACCACGGCGTTATCGAACCCGGACATGGGCCCGCAATCGAGGCCGACGGCCCGTGCCGCCATGATCAAATAGGCCCCTTGCAGGGTGCCGTTGCGGAATGCGGTCTCGAGGGTTATCTCCTCGCCCGCGAACCAGCCGGCCGCACCGGCATCGTGGGGGAACAGGAAATCGAGCCGTTGGGCGAAATCCAGATCATAGGCGACGATGAAGGTCGCGGGCGCCGCCATGGTCTTGTCCAGATTGCCGCCCGACAGCGCGGGGCGGAGCCGCTCCTTGCCCTCGGGGCTGCGCACCACGGTGAGGCGCGCCGGGGAGACATTCGCGCTGGTCGGCGCCATCTTCATCAGATCGAAAACCTCGCGGATTTGGCCCTCCGACACTTCGCGGTCGAGCCATCCGTTGACCGTCCGCGCCTCGGTGAACAACAACCGCATGGCGCTTTCGCCGATACCGCCGATCGCCGCCCTCATGGCGGCGAATTCCTCTTGGGCCTGCTTGTTTGGATCTTGATCGCTCATGGGCGGCAACCTCCTCTGGACACTGTTCCCAACATACCCGACCGCGCGCCCGGCGCCAGCCCCGATCAGGCGGCCGAATTGTATGTCCATGTGATGCGAAATTGAGATTTCCGGGGAAACATATGGCATGGGGTGAGGCCGTTTTGCTATAGATGCGCAACCCGTTGTTTGAGCCTATACTGGAGCCGCCATACCGGAGCCCCTATACTGGAGCCGTGAGAGGTGTGGCGCCCGAACGCCAGGGGCTTTGAATTCGGTACGCGTGAATTCGTTAATTGATTGGGCGGCGGATGAGGCCGCCACGAAGTTCTTCAAACCCCGCGCCGGGTACGCCCGCCGGAAGAAGAACGCATCGAAAAGGAAGGTTGAGAGCATGAAATTCAAATACTGCCTGTACTCCGACATTCACGGCCAGATCCCGCAGTTGGAGGCCGTGGAGGCCGCGGTCGAGAAAGAGAACCCCGACAAAATCATCGTCATTGGCGATCTCGTCGGCTTGGGTCCGGAACCGGCCGAGATCGTTCAGCGGATGATGGATCGTCCGTGGCTCGATGTGATTATCGGCAACGTCGACCTGTGGGTGACCCGCAAAATTTGGGAAACCGGCACGCCGAAGAGCCCCCATCAGGAATGGATGTTCCGGATGATGGAAATGACCCGCGCGCGGATGAACGACGATCAGATCGAGTGGCTCGACAAGCGTCCCTTCTCCATCACCTACACCCCGGAGATCAACCGCAACTTCCACGTCTTCCACGGTACGCCCTATGACATCGGCGATAGCGACGCCTTCCCGTTCCGGCTCACCGACGACGAGATCGGCGAGAAGCTCGACGAATTCGATTTCGACGTCGGCGCCCACGGCCACATTCATGGTCCGTCCGTCCGCCACATCCCGAAGACGAACGGCAAGGCCCAGATTTTGGTCTGCGCCGCGGCCGTCGGCATGAGTTGGGACGGCGACCCGCGTCCGTCTTACGCGGTTGTCGAGTACACGTCCGATGGCGCCTGGGATGCCGGCAACGGCAAATGGGACTGCCGGGTGGAGCGGGTCGAGTTCGACAGCGAGCAGCAGGCCACGTTCAACGAGAACAGCTGGATCGAGCACGGCGAGCGGATCGGCGGCATGATCCGCTCCGGCACGTTCTGGAACCCGGAACATATGCCTCACTAACCTGTGGCGGCAAATACCGGCGGGTCCGGCATCCGGAGCTGGGCCGACCAGATCAAGGATCGGATCCGCCATCGCTACACGCGCCTCGCCGAGGGAGAGAGTTTCCCCGCCGGCGGGGCGCGTCGCTTATTGGAGGCCGGCTATCCGGCCGGCGCCGTCGATCGGTTGCCCGCCGACCTCGCCGGACGCTACACCGGCTGCGGTTATCCGTTTCCCGACGGCGATGTCCTGGAAGCGCTCAACCCCGCGACCGTGCTCGATCTCGGCTGCGGCGCCGGGATCGAGCGTTACCTACTAGTAGATAGGCTGAAATCGGATGTTCTGGTTTTGGGCCTGGACCTCACCCCGGCCATGCTGGCCGGCGTCCCCAATGCCGTCGCCGGCGACATGGAGTCGCTGCCGGTCCCGAATGCCCGCGCCGACCTGATCATCGCCAACGCCTCGCTCAATCTGTGCGTCGATAAGCGGTCGGCGCTCGCCGAGGCGTTTCGTGTCCTGCGCCCCGGCGGCCGCTTATGGGCCCGGGATCTGGTTTCGGACGGCGCGTTGCCGCGGGAAGTGATCGAAGACCCCCTCTCGGATGCGGCCTCCCTGGGCGGCGTCGAGAGCGAGGAACGGCTGGCGGCTCACCTGTCGGAGGCGGGATTTGCAGCGGTGACGATTACCGATCATCGGCCGTTCTCGTTCGTCACCTCGGTCAGGATCGAAGCCGCGCGGCCGGGTCAGAAGTGTCCGTAGACCACACTTGGCAGCCACAGGGCGATGGGCGGAAAGGCGACCACGATAGACAGCCGAACCAGATCGGCGCAGAAGAACGGGCCGATCCCCCGGAAAATCACGTTGAGCGGCACCTCGGGCATCATGGTTTTCATGACGAAGACGTTCAGGCCGATGGGCGGCGTAATCAGGCTGATTTCCGTCATCATCACCAACACGATGCCGAACCAGATCAGATCGTAGCCCAGGGATTCGATCACCGGGACGAAGATCGGTACGGTCAGGAAGATCATCGCCAGTCCTTCGACCACGGTGCCCAGCGCAACAAAAAATGCCAGGATGACCAGAAGGACCATGAACGGTTCGAGATTGAGCGACTCGATCCAATTGATCACCCCGGAGGAAATTCCGGCGAGTGCGATGAAATTGTTCAGGATCAGGGCGCCGATGGCGATCATGAACACCATGGCCGTGGTCTGCGCCGCTTCGACGAGCGATTCAAAGAAGACCGGCCAGGTCATCTTGCGGCGGAGCATGGCGAACAGAAGCGCCCCGATGGCGCCGATGCCGCCGGCCTCGTTCGGCGTGAAGACACCGAACGTAATGCCGCCGAGGATAAGGAAAAACAGCAACACGATACCCCAAACCCGATAGAGTTTCCGCCACCGCACCGCCCAATCGGTGCGCTCTCCTCTAGGTCCCATCTCGGGCCTGAAATGGGTGATAATCATGATTACGGAAATATAGAGAACCACCGTTATAAGGCCCGGGATGATGCCGGCGACGAACAACTCGGCAATGCCCTCCTCGGTGAGGATGCCGTAGATAATCAAAGCCGCGCTGGGCGGAATGAGAATGCCGAGCGTTCCGCCCGCGGCGACCGTCCCCGCCGCCAGGCTATCGGCATATTTGTACTTGCGCATGGACGGAATGGCGACCTTGGCCATGGTGGCGACAGTGGCAAGGGAACTCCCCGAGACGGCCGCGAAGCCGCCACAGGCGGCAATGGTCGCCATCGCCAACCCGCCCTTGTGATGGCCGAGCCAGGCGTCCGCCGCCTCGTAGAGATCGTCCGACAAGCCGGCGCGGAAGACGAAGGCGCCCATCACGAGGAACATGGGCAGGACGGCGAAATTGGTATTGAGCACGACGTCCATGATCTGCTGGACGACCATCTCCAGGGCCGGGCCGGTGCCCCGCAATATCCCGAACCCGATGCCGCCCACCGCCAGCATGGCGAAGCCCAGCGGAAAGCCCAGAAAGGCAATAACAAACAGAATGGCGAAGCCGATGAGGGATACGGTCATGAGTTGTTATTCGTGCAACTTGTCAATGGGCCGGATGGTCGTCGGGATCGGTCTTTAGCCGGTCGATATCGGGTGGTTTGACCGCCAGCCGACCGGTGGCCATCTGCCACATCATGATGATCAGAATGACGACCGTGATCATCGAAAGGAAGGACAGGCCGTAGAGCAGTGGCGCCCGGGAAAGACCCAGATCCTCGGTGACAAAATTAGCCTCGGCTTCGTCGATCCCCGCCGCGATGAGGCGTTCGGCGACAAAGGCGATGACGCAGGCGCTGCCAACCAAAATGGAAAATTGCTGAATCCAGCGGAACCTTCCGCGGATGAAACTGTCGAACAGGTCTACGGTTATGTGAGACCGCGCCAAGGTAATCAGGGGAAGCGCGGCAAAAGTCACCACCCCAAGCAGCAGACCGACAATCTCGAACGTGCCCTGGATCGGCGCGCTGAACACATACCTGCCGATCACATCGGCGAAAGTCAGCGCGGCCATGGCGAATATCATCACCGCCGCGACCAGCTTCAGCGCCGTAAACACCCAGTTGGATTGCCGGGCGCCTTCATCAGCGCCCGGCATTTCAACTTCGGACACGGTATTTCACCGCTTGGAAATTAGAACTGCGACTTGAAGAATTCCAAAGCGGCCTTGCCGTCAACACCCTTGGAATTGGCGACAGCCAGCCAGTCATCGACAACGAATTGCGTTCTGGCCCGGATTTCCTTGACGAACTCCGGGCTGGCCTTGTGGAACTTGATCCCTTTCTTAATGGCAGCTTCCTTCGCCCGGCCATTCAGGAAATCGACGCGCTTGCCGGCGTTGATCGCAATGGTATCGCCGGAAATGCCGCTGATAGCCTTGCGTTCGCCGGCGGTAAGGCCATTCCACTTCTTCTCGCTGAAGAGGAAGGAGAAATTGTTCGATTGGAAACCGCCGGGGATATCGGTGATGTCGGTGATGTACGGCATCAGCTTGAAGGTCATCAGGGGATAGTGGGATGTCACCGAGCCCTTGACGATGCCCTTGGAAACGACGTTGAACATCTTGACGCCCGGAACCGACACGACGACCGCGCCCAACTCCTTCATCATCCTGTTGGGAATTCCGTTGATCGCCCAGACCTTATAGTTCTTGAGGTCTTCCATTTTGAGAATGGGCTTGTCGGCCAGGAAGCTGGCGGCGGACACCGTCCACTGCCCCAGGAGTTTCATTCCCTTGTATTCATTGGCCTTGTCGAGGAATTTCACATGGGTGCGCCACATGGCGAGGCCGCGTTTTTCCGCCGAGGAGGCACCGAACGGAATCTGGGCGATATTCGGAAGCTGTAGTCGGCCAGACTCAAAATTGTTGGCCAACATAGCGGCGTCCGCGATGCCCTTGGACACCATGTTCCACTGCTTGGGCGGCGGGGCCAGCGACTTCTCGGTGAATTTGACCTTGACGCTGCCATTGGTCACCCGCTCGACATCCTTGGCCCACGGAATGAACATGCCGACGTTAAACGGATGCTTCGCCGGGACAAAACGGTTGAACAGGATCTCGGTCTCGGCACTGGCCGGGGACGAGGCGAACGAGGCCGCCATCATCGCAGCGGCACCAGCCGACAGCAGCAGATGCTTGGAAATGAATTTTGACATGAATGTCTCCCATGATGCGCGTTTCGATCAATCCGCTTGGCGGCAGTCGGCAACCTTAAGGGAATAATTCGATCATGCGTATCCCCTTCGGCGCCGGAGCGCCGCAAAGCCGTGAGCTACTCTCTATTTCCGCCCCTTCGGATCGACCGGCAATTGGTACAACGGTTGAAAGCATGGCCGCAACCAAAACAATCCGTTCCGCGGGGCGGGCCGCCCGGGTATTGAAGCTCCCGGACACCCGCTCGCCCGTGACATCGGGCCGGACCGCCAAGGCGGCCGACATCCCGGTACCGGCCGTAATCGCGGCGAGACGTGCTATCCGTGCTTTTGACGCCCCCCGAATCCGTGTAGAACGGCGGCAATGTCCCTGATCGCCGACAATACCGCGTTGGCCGGGCTCTGCGACCGGTTGGCAAACGAAGAATTCGTCACCGTCGACACCGAGTTCATGCGCGAGAGCACCTATTGGCCGCAGCTTTGCGTCATTCAGATGGCTGGAGATGACGAAGCCGCCGCCATTGATGCGCTGGCGGAGGGCATGGACCTGACGCCGGTCTTCGAGCTAATGCGCAATCCGGGTGTGCAAAAGGTGTTCCACGCGGCGCGTCAGGATCTGGAGATATTCTACCACCTGACGGGGGAACTGCCGGCGCCCATGTTCGACACCCAGGTCGCCGCAATGGTTTGCGGTTTCGGCGATTCCGTCGGCTACGAGACCTTGGTCCGAAAACTGGCCAAGGCCGAAATCGACAAGTCCTCCCGCTTTACAGACTGGTCGCACCGGCCGTTGACCGATAAGCAAATCAACTACGCCCTGGCCGATGTCACCCACCTGCGAACCGTCTATCGCAAGCTGTCCAACAAGCTCGGCAACAACGGACGCCGGGAATGGCTGGATGAGGAAATCGGCACCCTGACCACACACGGCACCTATGTGACCGAACCGGATCAGGCATGGAAACGGGTCAAAAGCAAATCCGCCAAACCTCGTTTTCTCGCCATCCTCCGGGAGTTGGCCGGTTGGCGCGAGCTGGCGGCCCAAGCCCGGGATATGCCCCGCAACAGGGTCCTGAGGGACGAAGCCTTGGTCGAAATCGCCCACCACGCACCCCGGTCGCCCGGCGATCTTGCGCGCACCCGCGGCCTCGGCAAGCGGATGGCGGAGGGAGGGGCCGGCGCCGCCATTCTGGAGGCCGTCGAACGGGGCCTCGCCGTCCCCATCGAGGAATGTCCCCGGTCCGAAAAGAAGGAGCCGCTGCCCCGCGGATTGGGCCCGGTGTCGGACCTGATGAAAGTGCTGCTCAAGATGAAGTGCGAGGAGCATCACGTGGCGCAGCGCCTGGTGGCCAACAGCGACGATATCGAGAGGCTGGCGGCCTTCGGCGACAAGGCCGATGTACCGGCGCTCGCCGGATGGCGGCGGAAGATCTTCGGAGATGACGCGCTCGCCCTGAAGCGCGGCGATATTGCCGTCCTCGTCGCCGGACGGAAGCTCGAGATCGTCGAACTGGAGACCGAGGCCGATTAACCCGCATTTCTCACCAGGGTCACGGCCTGCGTCGCGTCCAGGCGGCCGGGCCGCCAGGAGCGGCCCGAAAAGCGTAGCGGCGACTAC
The DNA here is from genome assembly GCA_965213765.1 of Rhodospirillales bacterium. Classification (GTDB taxonomy): domain Bacteria; phylum Pseudomonadota; class Alphaproteobacteria; order Rhodospirillales; family UBA2165; genus JAJDXO01. The sequence continues at coordinate 748,723 of OZ243926.1, forward strand.
GGTTGAGGGCCGCGACGCCGCGGGCGGGCGCCGGGGCGCGACCCGAAGGGCGGCGTTCTCTGGTCGACAGCGTGCGTCGCGGCGCTTGCCCGATGTCACCGCATCGCGCGGCGCGCCTCTCCTGCTCTGTCGACCCGACAGCGCCGCGCAGACCATGACCCTGGTGAGAAATGCGGGTTAACTGATCTTCGGTTTCACTTCGAGGGTTTTGGTGAGGTCATGGAACAGCCGCTCCACCGCCTCGCTGTAAAACAGTTTCCGGTTCGCCGCCAATCCCAGCGTCAGGTTCGATTTGGTAAGCGACAAGCTGGTCTTTTCCAGCAAGCCCGGCACGCCGCCCGAAATGACGTGGGCCAACCTCAGCGCCAAGCCGAGGACCGCCGCGGCGTGTTCTTGGTCCTCGGTCAGCAGAGGCCGGATCTGATTAACTTCATACTGGCGGCGGCGGTTGCCGTCGTAGCGGACGAAAACCGCCAAGGCCAGGAACGCACGATCGCCGTGGGTCAATCCGGCAATCGGCAGCCGCAATACCCTCAGGAACGAGTGGAGGGCCCGATAGTCGGGATGGTCCGCCCACCCGATATCGCTCAAAAGCGCGGCGGCCAGGCACAACCGCTTGTCATCGGCGGAGGCATCGGGGAACAAGGGTTTGAGCCATGACACCACCTCCTCGCCATGGACCGAAAACCGGCCGCCGCGCCGGGCGAATCCCTCGCACGCACTGATCAGCGGATCCTCGCGGCGGGTTTCAACGCTCAGCATCTCGAACAGCTTCCCTTCCCGCATGCTATAGCCCGAGAATACAAGCTGTTCCGGTTGGGCACGCTCCAGCAGGCGGTTCATGGCCATGGCGGCGAAGGGCAAGGTCTCGGCCCGGCGCCGGGAGACGCCGGTAATCCGTTCCAGGGATCTGCGGCCGAGGCCCGACAGAACCCGGGTCATTTCAATCGCCGTGTCGACGGCCACGCAATAGCCGTCGAGCACATGCAGAGGATAATCCTTCTGGGTGATCGAGACCCGGGCAAGTGCCCGCCAAGCGCCACCGGTGGCATAGACCCGGCGCCCGCGGTAGTCGGTGAGCCAGGGCAGCCGGTCGAGTGCCTCGTCGACCAAATTGCGGGATTTGATCACGTCGCCCTCGGAATCCTCGGCAATTCGGAGGTGCCCGAGGGGAAGCGAGCAACTCTCGCCGAAATCTCCCTGGTTAAGCGAGACCAGATCCAAACTGCCGCCGCCCATGTCGCCGACCAGACCATCGGCGTTGGGCACCCCGCTGAGAACGCCGGTTGCCCCGAGCCTTGCTTCCTCATCACCGCTCAAGACATGGACCGCGCGCCCGAAGCGTTTCTCGACCCGTGCCGCGAACGCCGGGCCGTCTTCCGCCTCTCGAACGGCGGCGGTCGCCAGCAGTTCCATTTGGCTGACTTCCATCTCCTCGGTGAGGTTGATGAACCGGGTCAGCGCCGACATGGCGAGCTTTACGCCATCGGCGTTGAGCTTTCCCGATTTGCTCAGGCCGCGGCCCAACGCGCAGGTGACCCGCTCGTTGAAGATCGGAACCGGCAGGCGGCTGAGAGAGTCGTAAACCACGAGACGAACGGTATTGGACCCGATATCGACGATGGCGATACGCCCGGCGCCGTTTTCCGACGACAGCTGATTGGTCCGGGCGTTGTCTGCGAGAGAGTAGATCTCTGCGGTCATATGGTTTGTAATCCGCGCCTCAATCCCGGGTCGAGATCAGCCTCGGCATCTGCGGCCGATGCGTTTCGAGAGCGCTGCCGCGGCCCGACAGGCTCGGATTTGTCATAAAATAGGTGTGTGCGCTGAAATCGTCCGGCTCCGCCTCGAGCCTCGTATAGGTCCCGTCGGGACCCATGGACCAGCTTTGCCGGACATCGTTCAAGTTGGCGACCATCACCTGCTCGACGACCTGTTGGTGGACCGTCGGGTTCTCGATCGGCACCAGCGCTTCGACACGCCAGTTGAGATTTCGGGGCATCCAGTCGGCAGATGACATGTACACCTTGGCCTTCGGTGACGGCAGCTTCTGACCGTTCCCGAATACCACGATTCGCGAATGTTCAAGAAATCTTCCGATGATCGATTTGACCCGGATGTTCTCGGACAGACCGGGCACCCCGGGACGCAAGCAGCAAATCCCGCGGATGACCAGATCGACCTGCACCCCGGCTTGCGACGCTTCATAGAGGTGGTCGATAATTCCCGGATCCACCAGGGAGTTCATTTTCGCCCATACGGTCGCCGGACGCCCGGCGCGGGCATGCCCGATCTCCGCGTCGATCAGTTCGGTCAGGCGCTCGCGGAGGCTCAGCGGAGAAACCGCAAGCTTGGTCAGGTTGTGGGGCTCGGTGTACCCGGTCATGAAATTGAACACCTGAGCCGCATCCTGGCACAAGCCGGGATCGGTGGTGAAGTAGGACAGGTCCGTATAGACCTTGGCGGTCTGGGGGTGGTAGTTGCCGGTACCGAAGTGGGCGTAGGAGATCAACTCGTTGCTCTCCCGCCGCACCACCAAACTGATTTTGGCGTGTGTCTTCTTGTCGACGAAGCCGAACACCACTTGCGCGCCGGCGCGCTCCAAATCCCGCGCCCAGCGAATATTGGCTTCCTCGTCGAAGCGGGCCTTGAGTTCCACCATTGCGGTCACCGACTTGCCGGCTTCCGCCGCCTCGATCAGCGCCGCCACGATCGCCGAGTCGTTGCTGGTCCGGTAGAGAGTCTGCTTGATGGCGACGACGTCCGGGTCCTGGGCGGCTTGGCGGAGGAACTGGGCCACCACTTCGAAGCTCTCATAGGGATGATGGACGATGAAATCCTTGGTTCGGATCGCGGTGAAGCAATCCCCGCCCAGTTCCCGGACCCTCTCCGGAAACCGGGCGTCATAGGGCCGGAACTTGAGATCCGAGCGCTCGACGCGGGTGATTTGCTCCAAATCGCTTAGGCCCAGCATACCGTCGTGAAGCACCACGTCTTCCGGATCAACCGCCAGGCCGTTGACGATCATCGTCCGGAGATCGTCGGAGACGCCGGAGTTGACCGCGAGGCGGATGGTGACGCCCCGGCGCCGCTGCTTCAGCGCCGACTGGAAGCTGCGCACCAGATCCTCGGCCTCTTCATCGATCTCGAACTCGGAGTCGCGGACGACCCGGAACCAGGCGAATTCACCGATCTCGAAGTCGGGAAAAATCCGGTCGAGAAAGAGCGATATCACATCGTCCTGGAGCACGAAGCGCGGGTGATCGCCGGGCAGCCGCACAAACCGCTCCAGCATCTGCGGCAGGGTGATCAGCGCCTGCAGGTTCTGGCCTTCCCGCGGGCGGCTGATGTTCAGCGCCATTGACAGGCCGAGGTTGCGGATGAACGGAAACGGGTGGGCCGGATCGATGGCCAGCGGCGTCAAAAGCGGAAACACCTGATCCATGAAATGGCGTTCGAGCCGGGACCGGTCCTCACCCGTCAACGCATCCGTGTCCACGACGTCGATGCTTTCGCCGCGAAGCTCTGATTTCAGATCGTGCCAGCAGCGTTGCTGATCGGCCATCAGGTAGTTGGCGGCGCCACGAATGGCGATCATCTGCTCATGCGGGGTGAGGCCGTCTTCCGAGAGGGTCACCACGTCGGCGTCGAGTTGGCCCTTCACCCCGGCGACGCGAACCATATAGAACTCGTCGAGGTTGGAGGCGGAAATGGACAGGAAGCGGACCCGCTCAAGCAGTGGATGCGCTTGATTGCCGGCTTCCTGGAGCACCCGGTTGTTGAACGACAGCCAGGACAGTTCGCGATTCAGAAACCGGTCGTCCGGTCCCGGCGCCGAGGTATCGTGATCTCGCTCAGGTGTCGCAATCATCTCTCTCTCCCGGAACGGATTTTACCCCGATCGCCAGGTGTCCGAAAGCATGCAAAGTGTTGGAGACAGCGGGTGAAATCGGTCATTCTCTGCCGGAAACGGTCCGGGGAGTCCTTTTGAAGCGCCTTTATCTGCTCCGACACGCCAAATCGAGCTGGGCCAATCAAGGCTTGAGCGATTTTGACCGTCCCCTGAATAAGCGCGGCCGGCGCGCCGCCGCGCTGATGGGGGAATTCATGGAAAAGAACGGCTGTCACCCGCAACTGATCCTATCCTCGCCCTCGGCCAGGACGCGGGAGACGCTGACTATCCTCGAACGGCACGGGTCGTGGACCCATGACACTCAATTCGAAGACGATCTCTATGGGGCATCGTCGTTTGTGATGCTCAATCGTCTACGGGGGCTCCCGGATACAGCCGCCGCAGTCATGCTGCTCGGCCACAATCCGGGATTGGAATCGATGGCGCACTTGATGATCGGTGATGCCGCGCCGGACACACTGTCCAAGCTCCAGGCCAAATACCCGACAGCGGCATTGTCGGTCATTTCATTCGGCGCCGGCACGTGGCGCGATGTCGGGCCCGGCACCGGAACCCTGGAGGCTTTTGTTCGTCCCGCCGATCTGGAGAGGGAATAGGTCCCGGAATTCCGAACCATGCCGGCCGGGAGGGACAGGCTAGAGCGGTTTCCGGTCAAATGGTTCGATTTGGCCGGGAACTGCACTAGGGTCCAGCGCGGCCCGCCAGCACCGTCCGTACAAACGGCAGGGTGACGTTGCGCTTTTCCGCCAAAGATGCGCGGTCAATATCTTCAACCAGCTTTTCGAGGGCGGTAAAGGACCGCTCGATGCGAGGCAACAGAAACGAGATCACCGCCGGATCGACCCGCAGTTGGCGATCGGAAAACTGCTTGGTCAGGACCGCCGCCATCAGATCTTCATCGGGCAAACGAACACCGGCGGAGGTGGCGGCGCGTAGCCGGGACGCCAAGTCGGGAAGGCCGATGTTCCATCGGGCCGGTGGAGTTCCCGCGGTGAGCAGGAGGTGACTATTCGCGTCCGCCACCACATTGTAGAGATGGAAGAGCATGGACTCGTCCGCGGATTTGTCCGCGTCGTCGACAATCACCACGCCCCCGTCACGCTGCGCGCCCAGGACATCGCCGTCATTCAGTGCGCCGCCCGGAACGAGCGTTCCGCCGGTCTGGGCCTGAAAGACATGCGCCAGATGTGTCTTTCCGCTGGCCGGCGGCCCGTGAACCACCAAGGCGGGCCCCGGCCAGTCCGGCCATCTGTCCAGCCAGGCCACCGCCGCTCGATTGCACTCGGTCACCAGGAAGTCGGCGCCGCTCATCGACGGCCGGTGATCAAAGCCAAGCGGAAGTTGCGCGGCGTCGGTCATGCATCCGGGTCTTTGCCGGCCTCATCGCCGCCGGCGCCATAGAGCGGGCTTTCCAGATACCGGCGGAGAAAGAACCGGATCAGCACACCGATGGTTGCCGCGGCCGGCACGGCGAGCAGCACACCGGTAAAGCCGAAGATGGTGCCGCCGGCGAGAAGCGCGAAAATCACCCAGACCGGGTGCAGGCCCACCCGGTCACCCACCAGCTTGGGCGTCAGGAACATGGACTCGACCACCTGGCCGGCCATGAATACGGCGAAGACGAAGACGAACGGCAGAACTTCGGTGAACTGGGCAAACGCGACACCGGCCGCGACACCCATCCCCACCAGCATCCCGAAATAGGGAACGAAGGAGATCAGGCCGGTCGCCAATCCGATGGTAAGGCCGAAATCCAATCCAACGATGGTCAGACCGACCCCGTAGAAAACGGCGAGAAACAGGCAGACGGTCCCCTGCCCACGGACGAAGCCGGCAACGGTGGTATCGATGTCGGCAAAGATCTCGCGGATGGCCGGTGCTTGGCGGCGGGGCAGCCAGCTGTCCACCCGTTCAACGATGCGGTCCCAATCGCGCAACAGGTAGAAGCTGACGATCGGCGTGATTACCACCAGGGACAGCAAATTGAAGAAGGCGACGCCGCCCTGCCAAATCCGGGCAAGCACGCCGCCGACCCAAGCGATCAACGTGCCGGCGGAGGATTGGGCGGCATCGCGCAGTTGCGCCAACCGGTCACTGGAAATCAGGCCTTCGACCCGTTCCTGGAGCGGCGCGATCGAGGCGAGGAAGGAACTGACCAGTTGCGGCAGTTTCTCGACGAATGCGAGGACCTGCCCTTGAAGCAGCGGCACCAACAGCACCAGCGCCAGGATCACCACGGCGAAGAAAATCAGGGTGATGATGGTGGTGGCGACGGTTCGCGACGTCCCCCACGCCTCCAGCCGGTCGGCAAACGGATCGAGAAAATAGGCGACCGCCATTCCGGCCACAAACGGGAGCAGAATACCGCTGGTGAGCATCAGGGCGGCAACCAAGGCGGGCAGGACGCCGATCCAGACCAGGGCTTGATTGCGTGCCGTCATTACTCGCCCGGCTCCAATGCCGAGGCGCGCCGGCCCCAGACCCACACATAGGCGGTGCCCGACGCAAAGGTGGTCGCCGCGACCACATAGACCATCAATTCCACCGCTGCCCGACCCTCCAACTCGTATCCTGCCATCCCCAGCACGCCGAGGACGAGAAGAAATTGCACCGTCGTATTCAATTTGCTGATCAGCAGCGGCTCCATGGTCAACCGCTGATAAAGCACATGATAAAGAAATGCCCCGAGGAGAATCAGCCCATCCCGGAAGACCACCAGGATGACCAGCCATGTGGGCAGAAATCCGGCGTGTCCCAGAGCGACAAACAAACTGACCAACAGCGCCTTGTCGGCGACCGGGTCCAGAAATCCGCCGAGTACGGTTTCCGAGTTGAAACGCTTGGCGATGAAGCCGTCCACCGCATCACTTGCGCAGGCGACAAGGAAAACCCAAAAGGCCCAGAGGTAGGCGTCACTGAGGATCAGCCAAACCACCAGCGGCACCGACAGCAGCCGGGCAAAACTGATGAGATTGGGAATGTTGATCCTCAGCGTGTGGCGCATCTCGCCTTAGCCCTGGTTGGGCGGCGTTGCCTCGGGCGGCGCACCGCCCGAATCCAGTTCGAGGATCCAGTTGCCCTCTTCCTCACGGAGACTGAAATCCGCCTGGGCCAGCGCCAAGGCCAGCTGGTCGATATCGCCGAGATATTGAATGTTGAGGCGCGCCTCATCACGGGACAGCAGGACAAGATCAATGCGGTCGACAACCGCCACCCGCCCCAGCCTGGACCGGGCCTTCACCCAATCGCCGAGCGACTGGATCGGCAGCACGACCGCCACAATTTCGCTGCGCTCGAACTGTAGAAGGTTGTCGGCTTTCCACTGGTCCTCGATCTCATCGGCAACCTGGGCCGCCGCGCGACGCAGGACCGTCTCAACCGCCTCGCCCGGCTGACCGGTGACGCCGGTGATGATGGCCTGCTCGGAAACCGATTCGCCATAACGGTTGACGGTGAGGGAAATCGAAGGCGCCCCGCCCGGCGCCGCCGCAAGTTCGGCAATGGCGACGATCACGTCGCTGGTTCCGTAACGCCGCGACAGCGCTTCCAACCGCGCACGGTCGCCGGCAGCCGCCTGCTCCGCGCCGATGGCCGCAATATCGGCCAGGTCACCTGCCGGGAACTCCATCGGTACCAGACCGGCCAAGGCGTTGGGCCCGCCGATTCCGCGCCACGCGTCCCGCCAGGGGTTGGGGTCATCCCATAATACAACCACACCCGCGGCGCGGTAGACCGGCAACACCAGCACCGGTTTGCTTGGGGTTTCGGCGAAGTCGATGGCCAAATCGCGAAGCAGTTGACGCACTTCGCGCGGCTTGAAACGAAATGTCAGTTCGGCGAGATACCTGACGGCGGAGGTTTTCTCATCGGCAACCGAGAGGTCTTGGACCAACTCGGCGCGGTCCGCGGCGCTCAGCACCGGCAGGCGGTCGATATCCGACTTCAGCGTCAAGCGGTCGAGGAGAATTTCGAAGGCACGCTGTTCTCCGGAGGCCAGTGCACGCGCCCGGGCGGCGGCAGCGGTTTCCGCCGTCACATCGACGGCCACGCCCGAAACCTCAAACACATCCTGCGCGATCGCGGTCCTGCCGGCGGGGGCAACCGCCAGGGCCAATGCAATTCCGAAGACCGCCACGGCATGCAGGGCGCGCGCCTGCCGTTCGCGCGTTAGCGGCATCCCGACGTCCAGCGAGACGCCGAGCCAGATACGTCCTCCGAACATTGCAAACCGCCCCGGATCAAGTATGTTTTCGGCCTTCGTGCGCGGCTAATTTAGCACGTAGAAACGATGGAGGAAGGCATTTCCAAGGGCGGCGGCAAACAGAAATTCGGGCACGACGGCAGGCCGGTAGAGTTCACCCTGCGCTATAAGGATGCCGGCGTCGACATCGATGCCGCCGAGCAGTTGATCGACGCCATCCGGCCCGTGGCCAAGGCCACCGACCGGCCGGGCACCATGTCCGGGCTCGGCGGATTCGGCGCCCTGTTCGATCTCAAGGCGGCGGGCTATCGGGACCCCATCCTGGTTTCCGGTACCGACGGCGTCGGCACCAAGCTGAAAGTGGCGGCCGCGATCGGGCGCCACGACACCATCGGCATCGATCTCGTGGCGATGTGCGTCAACGATTTAGTGGTCCAGGGCGCCGAACCGCTGTTCTTTCTGGATTACTTCGGCACCGGGCGGCTGGAGCCGGCGGTGGCCGCCTCCGTCATCAACGGCATTGCGGACGGCTGCCGGCAGGCCGGGTGCGCCTTGATCGGCGGCGAAACGGCGGAGCTGCCCTCCATGTACGCTGATGGCGATTACGATCTCGCCGGGTTCGCGGTCGGCGCCGTGGAGCGCGATGCGCTGCTCACCGGCGACGCCGTCCGGGAAGGTGACGTTGTACTGGGGTTTGCCAGCGCCGGCCTGCATTCCAACGGTTTTTCCCTGGCCCGGCGAGTGGTCGAAAACGCGGACCTGACCTTTGACGACCCGGCCCCCTTCGCGCCCGGGCAGAGCATTGGTGAGGCTTACCTGACCCCAACCCGGATTTATGTATGCGCGGCGCTGGCCGGCATCGGCGCCGGCGGCGTTCACGCCATTTCCCACATCACCGGCGGCGGACTGCTCGACAACATCCCCCGCGTGCTGCCGGAGGGACTGGGCGTCGATCTCTATGCCAGGGCGTGGGACCTGCCGCCGGTATTCGCCTGGCTGGCCGAGGCCGGCGGCGTGGCACCTCCGGAAATGGCCCGGACCTTCAATTGCGGTATCGGCATGGTGGCGCTGTGCCCGGCGGACGATGCGGCGGAGATCAAGTCGGCACTGGAGGCGGCCGGCGAGACCATCGCCGCCATCGGCGAAGTGGTCCGCCGCGGCAACGATGCGGACCGGGTGCGCATTCACGACCTCGAGGACGTGTTCGGCGGATGAAGATCGCCGTCCTCATTTCCGGGCGCGGCAGCAATCTGCAGTCGCTGATCGATGCCGCGGCGGCGGGAGAATTGGGGGCTGAGATCGCCCTCGTCATCTCCAATGTACCGGATGCTCCGGGTCTCGAACGGGCTGCCAGGACGGGCATACCGACCGAGACCGTCGATCATCGGGACTTCGAGGGCCGGGAGCCGTTTGAAGATGCGCTCCACGCGGCGCTTTCCGGCCGATCCATCGAGCTTGTCTGTCTTGCCGGGTTCATGCGGCTGCTAACCGACAACTTCGTCGGTAAGTGGCGGGACCGGCTGATCAATATTCACCCCAGCATTCTGCCGGCGTTCAAGGGTCTTCACACCCACGAGCGGGCCATCGAGGCGGGCGTGAGGTTTTCCGGCTGTACCACCCACTTCGTGACGCCGGAGATGGACGACGGCCCGATCATCGCGCAGGCCGTCGTGCCTGTCCTGCAGGGCGACACGCCCGGGGATTTGGCGGCGCGCATTCTAGCCGAAGAGCACAAACTGTACCCGTTGGCGGTCCGGCTGATCGCCGAGGGCCGGGCCAAGGTGGCCGGAAACAAAGTGGAGATAAGCGAGACCGGGGACGCACCCTTCCCCGCTATCAATCCCGCAGGCTAGAGCAGTTTCCGGTCAGCCGACGATTTCCAGTTCACTGAAGAAGAAGGCGATCTCGCGGGCAGCGGTTTCGGGCGCATCGGAACCGTGGACGGAGTTGGCCTCGATGCTCTCGGCGAAATCCTTGCGGATCGTGCCATCATCGGCGTTGGCCGGGTTGGTGGCGCCCATCACCTCGCGGTTCTTGGCAACGGCATCCTCGCCTTCAAGGACCTGAACCACCACAGGTCCGGAAATCATGAAGTTGCACAAATCGTCAAAGAACGCCCGCTCGGCATGTACGTCATAAAACCGCTCCGCCTGCTCCCGGGTCAGGCGGACCCGGCGCTGAGCGACGATCCGCAATCCGGCCTCTTCGAACCGGGCATTGATCCGGCCGGTGAGATTGCGCCGGGTGGCGTCCGGTTTGATGATCGAAAGTGTACGTTCGACGGCCATTGCATCGAGCCTCGCGGTTGCCTCGAGAATTGGGTGAAACGTGATCCCTCCGGATACAAAGCTGCCGGGAACCCCTGAAAACCGGGGCGCTTATATACATATGACCGGAATGTGGCAAGGGTCTAGGGGATTCGCCATTTTCCCGACCTGACGGTTCTACGCGCCGGCCTTCTCTTCCCAGGCGCCCGAGACATTCTGCTGCCAATAGGTAAGTACATGACCAGCAGCCGCCAGGGATTTCCAGCGACCCCGCGCCGCCTCGACCGCCGTATCGTCATTGCCGTCGAACAGGTCGAAGCACCGTTCATAGCCGCTCGGATCCTCAACCGCCGCACCGTCGGTGAGGAACAGGAAGTCCGCCTGGTTGGGGTTTTCCGGTGTCGCGGTCAGCCACACCGGTTGGTGCTCGGCAAACCCGTCCGCGGCCGATCCGTGGGGCAGCCAGCCGCCGGGGTCCTGACTCCAGAGTATGGCGTTCAACGATTCCACCCGGTCCTCGGAGGACGCCATCACCACGGCGCGTTTGCCCGCCGCCAGGGTCTTCTCCAGCAGCTTAGGCAAAACAGCTTCCAGCGGCGAGCGCTGCAGATGGTAAAAGGACACCTCGGTCATGCTCCAACGGTGCCACATTCGTACCGCGATTGGCAGTGAGAATTGTGGCGCGACCATGCCGGGAGGCCGAATTGACTCGATATGCCCTGACCGCGATGTCGCTCGCGCAGGAGCGCGCGGGGGTTCCCATCGTCCCCGGCGAACTTGAGATCATCTCAACGGTGACGGTCGTTCACGGGATCGAGTAGGCGCTACCTGCTTTCGTAGTGATCCTTCACCAGCCGGTCGAGCAGCCGGACCCCAAAGGCCGTGCCGCCCTTGGGAACGGTGGGCGCGGCCTTCTTTGACCAAGTGACGCCGGCGATATCCAGGTGCGCCCACGGCGTCTTGCCGACGAACCGATGAAGGAACTGGGCCGCGGTAATACTGCCGCCGCCGCGTCCGCCGATGTTTTTCATATCGGCCGCATCGCTGTCGATCATCCGGTCGTAGCCGTCTCCAATGGGCATTCGCCAAAGCTTCTCGTCCACCGCTTCGCCGGCCTTGGTCAACCGGTCGGAAAGCGTATCGTTGTTGGAGAACAGGCCCGCATATTGATCGGCGAGGCTGATGATGATGGCGCCGGTCAGGGTGGCGAGATTGACCATGAACTTGGGCTTGAACCGCTCCTTGCAGTACCAGAGCGCATCGGCCAGCACGAGGCGCCCTTCGGCGTCGGTGTTCAGCACCTCAATGGTCTGGCCCGACATGGAGGTGACGATATCGCCCGGCCGCTGGGCATTGCCGCCCGGCATGTTCTCCACCAGGCCGACGACGCCGACCACATTGGCCTTGGCCTTGCGGTCGGCGAGTGCGCGCATGAGGCCGATTACCACGCCGGCGCCCCCCATATCCCACTTCATGTCCTCCATGCCGGCCGCCGGCTTGATGGAGATGCCGCCCGTATCGAAGGTCACGCCCTTGCCGAGAAAAGCGATGGGCGCGTCCGCCCGGGAGCCCTTGGATTTCCCGCGCTTCGGCGCGCCGTTCCACTGCATGACCACCATCCGCGCCTCGCGGACACTGCCCTGCGCGACGCCGAGCAGCGCGCCCATGCCCAAACGCTTCATCTGGGCGGCGGTCAGAATCTCGACCTTGACCCCAAGCTTCTCAAGCTTCTTCGCCTCCTTGGCGAGAGACTCGGGGTAGAGAATGTTGGGCGGCTCCGAGACCAGATCGCGGGTGAAGAAGACGCCGTCGGCGATCTTGCCGAGCACGCTGTAGCTCCGACGGGCATTGACGTGTCCCGCGCAGCCGAACTTGATCGATTTGAGGATCGGCTTGGCCGAGTCCTTTTCCTTGGTCCGGTATTTGCTGAACCGGTAGGAACGCAACAACGCCCCGTATCCCATCTGGGCGGCGAGCTCGTTGGCCGGGAGCTTGCTGCCGTCCGCCGGATCGACGGCGACATTGACCGTGCCGCTCTTGGCCCGGCGGGTGTTGGCATACATCAGCCCCCCGATCTTTTGGGCCTGGAGGTCGGTCAACGCCTCCGGTTTGCCGAGGCCCATAATCATGATGGCTTCCAGCCGGGTTCCTGCCGGCGTCCAAATTTTCAAAACCTGATCCGCGTTGCCCTTGAAGTGGCTCGCCTTGATCGCGCGCGTGATGGCGCCGCCGGCTTTTTTGTCGAGCTTGTCGGCGGACGGGGTGAGCTTCCCGCCGGCGGTTGCAAAAACCACCGCGACCCCATTGGTCGCTTGCGCGGGTTTATCAAACGATATTCTCATTGCGGGACTGCCTTCCTAGGTGATGGGCGAAACGTTCGGCTGCTTCTTGGTTGAGCCACATGAATTTATGTGATGCGGACGGGCCTGTAAATTCCGGCAGACGGACCGCCGGGGATTAGGCCTGCGGCATCCCGGCCGCCACGTCGGACCGCCGGTGGCCGCTCTTGAGCCATAGCAGCGCGCCCGGCAACGCGACAACGACCATCAGGACGCCGAGAAGCAGCGACAGCAGAACCGCGTCCTGTTCGCCAACCCCGGCAATGCCGAGGGCGAAGACCATCGCGGTTTCACGGACCCCCCAACCGGCCACTGAAATCGGAATGGTCGTCACCAGCATCACAGGGGGAATGAGCACCAGGCAATCGGCGAGCGGGAGGTCGATGTCCAGGCCGAGAGCGAGCACGAATGTCAGGACGCTGATCAGCGAAAACCCGACAAAGCCCAGCCCGATGGCCGGCAGCGAATATTTGAGCTTCAAGAAGAAACGCCGGGCGTCTTCGGCCAGCGTCGCGATTCCCTGAATGACCTTCCACGTCTTCATCGCGGGCGGAAACCGGTCCAGCAGCATGACGAAGGCAATGCCGGTCACCGCCGCCACCGCCAAAACGGGAAAGGCGAACCGCGCCGGGTCGTCGCCGATGCGTGACAAAAGGAGTGGCTGCGTCGCGACGACCAGAAGAATCAGTCCCAGCAAAGTCGCTGCGCGCTCAAGCAGGATGGAATTAACCGCCGGACGAACCCCGACACCGGTCTTATAGACCAGGAACATGCGAACGGCGTCTCCACCCACCGAAGACGGGAGAACCTGGTTGAAGAAGATGCCGATGTAGAGAATTTGGAACGTTTGGCTGAAGGGAAGCGCCGCCGCAAGGCTCTTCATGACGATCCGCCAGCGGATGGTGTTGTTCAAGAGGACGCAGGCCCACACCACCGCCGCCAGCGCCAACGGCCAAACGGGCATGGAGAACAGCCGGTCGAGCGCCGAGGCGAAATCCAGGTTTCGGGTCGCGTACCAGATGAGCCCGATGGAGACCCCGGCCTTCAGCGCCAAGCTCAGGAACCGTTTCATAGAGTCGTTGCCGCGGTCGGAATTTTTGCGGCCACAGCTTTAACACACCTGATGATCAGGTCCAGTGCCGATCACGCCGCCGCCTCACGAACGCGAACCGACCGGCGTTTACGGCCCCAATCACCGGGCGGGCCATCGAACACACCGGCGCAGGGCGTTCCGCAATTGGCGCACCGGCCTTCTTCGGTGAGGTTCCATGTGGAGAGTTCGTACCAGTCCCGGCCGATCAGAACGCCGCCACAGCCAAGGCAGTAAGTGCTCGACCCATCATAGTCGTGAATGTTGCCGAGGTAGACGTAGCGAAGCCCTCGGTTGAGGGCGATGGAGCGCGCCCGCCGCAAGGTCTCCGGCGGCGTGTTGGGAACGTCGGTCATTTTCCAGTCCGGGTGAAACGCCGAGAAGTGGAGCGGCACGTCAGGTCCGAGGTTTTCCGCAATCCACTCGGAGAGTTCGGTCAATTCGCGCTCCGAATCGTTGTAACCCGGAATCAGGAGGGTGGTGATCTCCACCCATACGGTGGTCTCGTGCACCAGATATTCGAGAGTATCCTGCACCGCCGCCAGATGACCGGAACAAAGGTCCGTATAGAACTCTTCGGTGAATGCCTTGAGATCGATATTCACCGCATCCACGTGTTCATAGAATTCGATTCGCGGCTCGGGAGAGATATAGCCGGCGGAGACGGCAACCGATTTAATCCCAACCTCGCGGCACGCCTTGGCGGCATCCACGGCGTATTCGAGAAAAATCACCGGGTCGTTATAGGTGAAGGCGACGCTCGTGCAGCCGTGACGCCGGGCCGCGCGGGCGATAGCTTCCGGGCTCGCCTGATTGGCCAGCTTGTCGAAATCCCGGGCCTTTGAAATATCCCAATTCTGGCAGAACTTGCAGGTCAGGTTACAGCCCGCCGTGCCGAAGGACAGGACAGGCGTGCCGGGCAGAAAATGATTAAGCGGCTTTTTCTCGATGGGGTCGATGCAGAAACCCGACGAGCGGCCATAGGTGGTCAACACGATGCCGTCGTCTTTCCGCGCGCGAACGAAACACAGGCCGCGCTGACCGTCGTTCAGCTTGCACTCGCGGGGACACAGGTCGCACTGAACGCGCCCGTCATCGCGGGCGTGCCAATACCGTCCGGGATATGATTGGTCTGCCGGGATTTGGTTCACCTGAGCCTCCCATCGGCGGTACCATCATCCAGGCCATCATACAAAATTGCCGCGATCGCCTCCAGAGGGCGTCACCGTTGCATCGGCCGCATTTGTCCATCTCGTGGACCCCGGGGAAAATCGCGGTGAATTTGGTGGCGGGCCGGCGGCTAAACTGCCTATAAAATGCGGTTACCAGACGTGGACAGGGAGAAAAGACAATGAAATTCGGCATTGGGCAGGCGGTTTCGAGAAAAGAAGATCCGAAATTTCTGACCGGCAAGGGACGCTATGTGGACGACATGGTGCTTCCCCGGATGACCCACGGCTATGTACTGCGCTCGCCGCACGCCAATGCCAAAATCAAGTCCATCGGCACCTCGGCCGCCGAGGCCGCTCCCGGTGTCGTCGCCGTCTTTACCGGCGCGCACATCGAAGCGGCGGGTCTCGGGGGCATTCCCTGCATGACCGTCATCCCCTTCCTGGTGCAGGGCGAGCCGGTCCAGCGGCCCCACGCGGCGCTCGCCAAGGATGAAGTGAAGTGCGTCGGCGCCCGCGTGGTCTTCGTGGTCGCCGAGACCTTGGCCCAGGCCAAGGACGCCGCGGAACTCATCGAGGTGGACTACGACGTCCTGCCGGCTGTCACCACTGTCGCCGCGGCCCGGGCCGATGGCGCACCACTGGTCTATGACGGCACCGACAGCAACCTCACCTTCCAATATGCCATGGGCAACGGCGAGGCCACCGGGGCAGCTCTCGCCGGCGCACATCACGTCACCAAGGCGCAGATCAACAACAACCGGATCACCACCAATTCCATGGAAGCCCGGGTCTCCCTCGGCGATTACGATGCGGGCGAGGACCGCCATACCCTCTATACGACGTCCCAGGGCCCGCACGGCGTCCGCACCGAACTGTGCCATGAGATCTTCCACATGCCGGAGAGCAAGCTGCGGGTGGTTTCGCCCGACGTCGGCGGCGGCTTCGGCATGAAGGGCGGGTTTTACGGCGAAGACATCCTGACCGTCTGGGCCGCCAAAGAGGTGCGCCGGCCGGTCAAGTGGGTGTCGGACCGGGCCGAGGCGCTGCTCTCCGACTCCCAGGCCCGGGACGTGGACGCCGAGGCCGAGATGGGATTCGATGCCGACGGCAAGGTGGTCGGGTTCCGGGTCACCGGGCACTACAACCAGGGCGCCTACATGATGCCGAGCGGCGGCATTTCGCCCATGTTCTTCACCACCCTGATGTCCGGCGTCTACGCCATGCCGGCCATCCATGTGACCACCAACTGTTACTTCACCAACACCCAGGGGACGGCGCCCTATCGCGGCGCCGGCCGTCCCGAGGCGGCCCATGTGGTGGAACGGATGTTCGACATCGCGGCGCGCGAGATGGATATCGACCCGATCGAGCTTCGCCGGCGCAACCTGATCAAGCCGGATCAGATGCCCTATCAGACCGCGCTCATGTACCAGTACGACTGCGGCGATTTCGAGGCTTGCATGGACAACGCCATGGAGGCCGCCGAGTGGGCAGGCTTCGAAGCGCGCCGGAGCGCGTCGGAGGCCGAAGGCAAGCTCCGCGGCCACGGGCTGTCGGTCTATCTGGAATCCGCCGCCGTGTTCAACGATCGGATGGAAATCCACTTCGACGGCACCGGCGACGTTACCATCGTTGCGGGCACGCACTCTCACGGACAGGGTCACGAAACGGTCTATGCCCAGATGGCGTGCGAATTCCTCGGCGTCGATAACGAGCGGGTCCGGGTGGTCCAGGGCGATACGGACAAGGTGTCCATCGGCCGCGGTACGGTGGGCTCGCGCTCCATGGTGGTCGGCGGATCGGCACTCAAGAACGCTGCCGACGAAGTGATCGAGAAGGGCAAGAAGATCGCCGCCCATCTGATGGAAGCGGGCGAGAGCGATATCGAGTTCAACGACGGGGCCTTCACCGTCGCCGGCACGGACAAGTCCATGGATATAACCGAGGTCGCCGCGGCGTCCTACAATCCGATCATGTATCCGCCGCACTTGGGCGTCGGGCTCGAGGGCGTGGGCGCCTTCCAGGCCGGCCTCGGCAATTTCAATTTCCCCAACGGCTGTCAGATCGCCGAAGTCGAGATCGATCCCGACACCGGCAAGGTGGAACTGGTCGGCATGACGGTCACCGATGACGTCGGCACCGTGATCAACCCGCTGCTGCTGAAGGGCCAGCTCCACGGCGGCGTCGCCCAGGGCGTCGGTCAGGCGTTAATGGAGAACATGGTCTATGACGAGAGCGGACAAATGCTTTCGGGCTCGTTTCTGGATTACTGCATGCCCCGGGCCGACGACTTCCCGAAGATTGCCGCCGACACCCTGCCGGTGCCGACGGGCAACAACCCGCTCGGCGTCAAAGGCGCCGGGGAAACAGGCACCGTCGGTGCGCCGCCCGCGGTGATGAATGCGGTGGTCGATGCCTTGGCCAGCGCCGGCATCACCCATGTGGATATGCCGGCGACACCGGAAAAAATCTGGCGGGCGCTCCAGGAAGCGGCATAGCCTCCAACCGGCCGAGCTTCCGCCGGCCGCCGGGAGTCGCTAGACTGGCCGGCGGAGTTGAGAGGTACGGCAGATGAATGCGGTCCGTCCACCCGCCGTCGCCGGGATGTTTTATCCGCGCGACCCCAAGGAGTTGAACGCCTCGGTCAGGTACTATCTGGCCGAAGCCGCCGAGAGCCGCCAGGCGGACGGCTCGGTGCCCAAGGCCATCATCGCACCCCATGCCGGCTACATTTATTCGGGGTTTACCGCTGCCTGCGCCTATACCCGCCTTGTCCCGGCGGCTGACAAGATCGAACGCGTGGTGATGATGGGCCCGTGCCACCAAGTCGCCGTGAACGGAATCGCGTTGCCGGAAGCGGACGCGTTCGCTACGCCG
Source organism: Rhodospirillales bacterium (assembly GCA_965213765.1). GTDB lineage: Bacteria > Pseudomonadota > Alphaproteobacteria > Rhodospirillales > UBA2165 > JAJDXO01. Next base: position 766,582 of record OZ243926.1, read on the forward strand.
CTCGGCGAAATTTCCATCGACGCCGATGCGGTCCGGAAGATCAGCCACCTGCCGTTCGTTCAGGTGTTCGACGCCACCCACAAGGACGATCACTGCCTCGAGGTGCATCTGCCCTTTCTGCAATCCCTCCTCAGCGAGTTCACCATCGTACCGATGATCGTCGGTCAGGCGACCACCGAACAAGTGGCCGAAGTGCTGGAGATTTTGTGGGGCGGGCCGGAAACGTTGATCCTCATCAGTTCGGACCTGAGCCACTATCTGCCCTACGACAAGGCAAAACAGACCGATGGCCGGGCCGGCACGGCCATCGAGGCGCTGGACCCGCTGTCCTTGGAGGACCATCAGGCCTGCGGCCGCCACTCCATCAAGGGTCTGCTTACCGTGGCCAAGCAAAAAGGGCTCGCGGCCCGGACCGTCGACATGCGCAATTCCGGCGACACCGCCGGGTCACGGGACCGGGTCGTCGGTTACGGTTCATGGATTTTCCAGGAGCCGGATGGCACCAGCCCGACAAAAGGCGGCTTCGAGGACCAAACCCGGGCCCTCCTCTCACGACACGGAGAATCGCTGCTCAAACTTGCCGGCCACACGGTGAAGACCTACCTCGCGGACGGCAAGCGGCACACGCCGAACGTGGCCGCCGCGCCGGCTGAACTGGCCCGCGGCGGCGCCAGTTTCGTTACCGTGGAGAAGGAAGGGAAGTTACGCGGCTGCATCGGGTCGCTCGGCGCAGCGCGTCCCTTGGTGCTGGATGTCGCGGAAAACGCGTTCAAGGCGGCGTTCAAGGATCTTCGTTTCCCGCCCCTGTCGCGGGAGGAGTTCGAGGCCGGCAATCTGAGCCTGACCGTCACCGTCCTGAGCGATCTCGTGCCCATCGCGTTTTCGGGTGAGGCGGATCTCGTCCAACAATTGCGGCCGGGAACCGACGGGCTGCTGATTCAGGAAAGCAACGAACGCGGCGTCTTCCTGCCCGTCGTTTGGGAGAGTATTCCCGAACCGCAGGAGTTCCTGAAACGGCTCAAGCAGAAAGCCGGGCTCGCCCCCGACTATTGGTCCGACGGGCTCAAGGCCTGGCGATTTATCACCGTATCGGTCCATTCCACCGACCTGCGGAACCCCGACACCGTCTGGCGCTGATCCCTCGCCGCGCCGGGCTGCAACGGCATGGCGTCTTCGGGCCAAGTCTGGTACATCGACGCCCTCTTGACGCTCTCAGCTCCGGGGTAGAGATGACACTCAACATTCGACGCATTGTTACCGATCACGATTCCGAGGGCCGCGCCATCGTCGGCGTGGACGAGGTGATGACCAACGTTCACAAGCTTCGATCAGGCAATATTCAGACGCTGATCTGGATGACCGACGATACGCCGGCCGACATCGAGGGAGACGAGGACCCGGCGGGCCGGGAAATCGATATCGAACCCCCGGCTCGCGGCTCGGTATTCCGGATACTCGAACTCGCGCCGGGCAAAGAAGCCTACATGCACCGTACCGACACCATCGATTACGCCATCTGCATGTCCGGCGAGTGCGACATGCTCCTGGACGATGACGCGGAGGTTCACATGTCGGCCGGCGATGTCATGGTGCAGCGCGCCACCTGGCACGGCTGGGTGAACCGGGGAGCCGAACCCTGTCAGATCGCTTTCATCCTTATCGGGTCCCATCCGCCGTCCAAGACCCTGCATCCGTAAGGAGGCGATGCGCCCATGGCCCGACGCCTAGCCGAAGCTGAGATCGGGACGCTCCTCGACACCTCCCGCGAAGCCGGTCGTGCGATCCTCGGCATTTATGCGACGGAATTCGAGGTTCAGGCGAAAGACGACGCCTCACCAGTGACCGAGGCCGATGTGCTTTCCGAATCCATCATCCTGCCGGTGCTGCGGGAGATCACGCCGGAAATCCCGATCGTCGCTGAAGAAGCCTATGCCGCGGGCGACCGTCCGGATGTATCGGGCGGCGAATTCTGGCTTGTCGACGCCCTCGACGGCACCAAGGAATTCGTCAAGCGGACCGGCGAATTCACGGTCAATATCGGATTGATCCAGGACAAGGTACCGGTCTTCGGGATAATCCACGCACCGGCCGTCGGAACGACCTATTGGGGCGGGGAGAACGGCGTGTTCAGGCAATTGGATGATGGAGCGCCGGCGCCAATTGCCGTTCGGGCGCCCGACGAAGAGGGATTGGTCGTCATGACCAGCCGCTCCCACCGCGCCAACGAAGAGGAATTTCTCGCAGATTTTACCGTACGCGACGAAATGAACGCCGGGAGCTCCATCAAGTTCTGCCTCGTCGCCGCCGGCGAGGCCGATTTCTATCCGCGCCTCGGCCCGACAAGTGAGTGGGATACGGCCGCCGGCCATGCGATCCTCAGGGCCGCCGGCGGCTCGGTGCGGAAGCTCGACGGCGATGACCTGAAATATGGTAAGCCGGACTTCCGGAATCCATTTTTCCTGGCGCGGGGCGATTGGTCCTGAGACCGATAGGTGCGGCGATGCCGGCAGACATTCTCCCCTCCGACAAAGACGCGATCGATCGGGCTGCGGCGCTCTTGCGGGGCGGCGCCGTGGTCGGACTGCCGACGGAGACGGTCTACGGGCTCGGCGGCGACGCGACCGATGATCAAGCGGTTGCGCGAATTTTCGAAGCCAAGCAGCGTCCCGAATTCAATCCTTTGATCGCCCACGTTCCGGCGCTCGAAATGGCGCGGAAGATTGCCGAATTCCAAGCCGCCGCCGAACGCCTCGCCGACGCTTTTTGGCCGGGTCCCCTGACTCTGGTGTTGCCGAGCGCCGGCGGCTCGCCGATTTCCGACCTCGCCCGGGCCGGCCTCGATACGATCGCCGTTCGGGCGCCTGCCCATCCGGTTATGCGGGCGGTCCTGAAAGCGCTCGGCCGCCCCATTGCCGCGCCGAGCGCCAACAAATCCGGGGAGGTCAGCCCGACGACCGCCCGGCATGTCCTGGATTCGCTGGGCGCGGATATCCCGCTGATCCTGGATGGGGGGCCGTCCGAAATTGGAATCGAATCGACCATCGTCGCCCTTACCGGCGGGCGCCCCCGGCTGCTCCGGGAGGGAGCGTGCACACAGGGCGACATCGAGGCCGTCATCGGAGCCGTGGATCGGGCCGCGGCAAATGACGATGTGGCCGCGCCCGGCATGATGTCCAAACACTACGCGCCAAGGAAACCGCTACAACTCGGTGTTGAGGTAGGGTCGGCGGGGGCCGTCCTGCTGGGATTTGGTCCCCACGCGCCCGCGGATTGCCTGAACCTCAGCCCGGCCGCCGATTTGGTTGAGGCAGCGGCCAATCTCTACCGCATGGTGCGCGAGCTTGATTCAGGTCCAGGGAGAAAGATTCAAGTCATGCCAATCCCCCGCGACGGTCTCGGCGCGGCCATCAATGACCGGCTTGAAAGAGCCGCCGCGCCCGAGTAGGTCTGGCAAATGCCGGAATTGGAGATCAGATGACGTTGCCGGCCGAATTTGTCGCGGGATTGCGCGAGATATTGGGCGGGCGCGGCGTCATCTCGGACGCATCCGATCAGGCCCCCTATCTCAGCGATGCGCGGCAGTGGGTGGAAAGTTCGTGCGACATCGTCGCCCGCCCGTCGGCTACCGCAGAGGTCGCCGAGATCGTCCGGCGGTGCCGGGAAGCCAATATCCCCATTGTCCCCCGCGGCGGCGGAACCGGTCTGGTGGGCGGCACGGTGGCCGCCGGGGGCGTGGTCCTCAGCCTCGACCGGATGAGGGCCGTTCAGGATGTCGACCCCCTGAACATGACCATGACGGTAGAAGCGGGGTGTATCCTTAAGGATATCCAGGACGCCGCCGCGGAGGCCGAGTGTTATTTTCCATTGAGCCTCGGCGCGGAGGGGAGTTGCCAAATCGGCGGCAATATATCGACCAACGCCGGGGGCGTCGGCGTCCTGCGCTATGGCAATACCCGCGAACTGGTCATGGGTCTCGAGGTCGTACTTCCCAATGGCGAAATCTGGGACGGGATGAATGCGCTGCGCAAGAACAACATGGGGTACGATCTGAAACAGCTGTTCATCGGCGCCGAAGGCACGCTGGGTATCATCACCCGCGCCGTGCTTAAACTATTTCCGCGGCCCCGCACCCGGGTCACGTTGCTGGCGGCGATGGACGGCCTCGAACGGATACTGCCGCTGTTTGATTTGGTCCGGGCCAATCTGGGGGACCGGGTGACTGCCTTTGAACTGATCCCGAGGCTGGCGATGGAGCTGTGTACGCGGCATATCGATGGCCTTGTCGACCCCTTCACCGAACCGCATCCGCAATACGCCTTGATCGAGATTGCCTCACCCCGGGCGGATGAGGATCTTCGGGGCGAAATCGAGCATGTACTCGGCGGCGCGCTGGAAACCGGCCAAATTTCAGACGCCGTCTTCGCCGAAAACGAAGGTCAGGCCTTGGCGCTCTGGCGTCTCCGGGAGAGTATTCCCGAAGCCCAGACCTGCGAAGGTGCGAGTATCAAGCACGACGTTTCGGTGCCTGTTTCCCGGACAACGGAGTTCATCGGGAAGGCGAACGCCGCGCTCGCGCCGGTGGTGCCCGGAATCCGTTTCTGCGCCTTCGGCCATATTGGAGACGGCAACATTCATTACAATCTCACCCAGCCCGTGGACGCGGATGGGACGGCATTCATGGACCGCGCGGAGGAACTCCATCGGATCGTCCACGATATGGTGGCGGAAATGGGCGGGAGCATCAGCGCCGAACACGGCATCGGCACCTTCAAGAAGGCCGATCTCGCGCACTACCGGTCGTCTCTGGAGCTTGATCTCATGCGTCAGATCAAGCGCGCCATGGATCCCGGCAACATTATGAACCCGGGAAAGATAATTTCGGTCTAGTCACCTGAATCTAAAGTTCGTGGCATAAGTTTTGTTCGACCCGAAGGCAGAAGCGCTTGACCGCTGCGAGGATGTCATCGGCGGACTTGGTCCACTTGAAGGGTCGGGGGTTTTCGTTGTGGGTTTCGATGAAGGCGCGGATGTCGGCCTCGAGCTGGAGGGTAGAGCGGTGCACTCCGCGTTGAAGCTGCTTGCGCGTGAGCTCGGCGAACCAGCGCTCGACCTGATTAATCCACGACGCCGATGTCGGCGTGAAGTGGACGTGCCAGTGCGGCCGCCGCGCCAGCCAGATGACCTCCTTTGTCCGACCAGGAGGGCCATCCTACAATGAACCTTACTTCAGTGCCAGATGACTAGGGTCCGGACTCAATTAGCGGATTCTCCTTTTTGCGCCCTCTCACCCTGCCCTTCTCCCCCTGAATGGGGGCGAGGGGACACGAAGCGGCAACGCGACTACTCCCTCTCCCTCTCTGAGGGAGAGGGCCGGGGTGAGGGTGATATGGAAATTCCCCCTCACCCAGCGCCGGGTAGGCTCGGCATTCGCCTCGCCAACCCTCCGCATCCCTCTCCCCCTGACGGGGGCGAGGGACCTTGTGCCGTGCCGTCCTCATCGCCGCAACACTCCTATGGTGGCTCAATTGAGTCCGGACCCTAGAGCAGCATTGCCCGGCAGAAGCCGGCTATGCCATTGATTCTATCACTTTTTTGCAGATTCGCCGGTTTTGACGGGTATAATCCCGGCCAATGAATCGGTCATTCAGATACGTCCTGGGTCAATTGGTTGTCGGTATGATCGCAACGACGACCGTTTTGGCCGGAATTCTATGGCTTGCAAACTCGGTCAAGTTTGTCGAGTTGATCGTCAACCGTGGGGTTTCGGTGACGACGTTTGCCTATTTGACGATGCTCACCGTCCCCAACCTGCTCAATTTCACTCTGCCGATCGCGGCGTTTGCTGTCGTCGCCTTCATCTACAACAAACTGAATACCGACCGCGAACTAGTGGTATTGCGCGCCGCCGGTTTAAGCCCTTATCGAATTGCCAAGCCGGCAATAGTGCTGGGTCTGATCTTGACGATGGTCAGCTACATTTTCGCGTTCTTTCTCACGCCTGCGTCGTTCCAGAAGTTCCGCGAGTTGCAGTTCAACTCCCGATACACCTTTAGCCATGCGTTGCTGAAAGAGGGTGAATTCAACAGCTTTGGCAATGATTTCACGATTTACATTCGTGAGCGGAACGGTGAATCGGATCTTCGCGGCATCTTGGTTCACGATACGACAAACCCCAAAGAGCCGGTCACCTACATCGCCGAACGCGGCGTGCTGGTCCAGGGTGAAAAGGGCCCCCGTGTCGTCGTATTTCAGGGCAACCACCAAAAAGTGGATGCGGAAACCAAGAAGCTGTCAATGCTCTACTTTGACCGTGCCCCGATTGAGCTGTCCGGCATACTCAAAAAACCCGGTGTCAGATACCGGGAAGCACGGGAACGCGGGACGCTTGAGCTAATCCACCTGGAACAGTCCGACCTGGGCAATGCCTCCGATTACGGGAAGTTCAAGGCCGAGCTTCATCAGCGGTTTGTTTCGCCGCTGATGATCATGGGATTCATCCTCGTCACCGTGGTTTCGTTGGTCGTCGGCGACTACTCTCAACGCGGCCAATGGAAGCGCGTGCTGGCGGCATTGGTCTTGAACATCCTCATTGCGGTCAGCAGCTTCGGGTTGGCGGGCCTCTCGGCGAAGGTTCTTTACTTGTGGCCGGTTCTCTATATCAACGCGCTGATCCCCATTGGATTTGGCCTGGCATTTCTTTTCTTCACCCCACGACTTCCCCGGACATCGAGATTGCCCTCGCTGTCCGGTGCGAGTGGTTGAGGTCCGGCATGTTGATATCGCCGCTGCTATCGTTCTATATCGTCCGCAATTTTCTCCTGAGCTTCGGGACGGTTTTCCTTGGTTTTATCGGGGTGATATTCTTGTTCGACACCCTCGAGCTACTGCGTCGAGCGGCGTCGAGTGACAATATTTCGCTGGGACTCGTTCTACAAATGAGCCTGCTGCGCCTCCTGTTTCTAACTCAACAGGCTTTTCCCTTCGCGGTGCTGTTTGGCGGGATGATTGCCTTTTGGCGTCTGACGCGATCGCGGGAGCTTGTTGTCACACGTTCAGCGGGTGTCTCCGCCTGGCAGTTTCTCCTGCCTGTCATTTTGATTTCAGCGGTTTTGGGGGCGCTGAGCGTCACCGTCGTCAATCCGATGGCATCTGCGTTGCTCGCCCAGTATGAGAGGCTCGATGAGAGCCACTTCGAGGGACGGTCCCGCACATTGTCGATCTCGGGATCGGGCCTATGGCTACGACAGGCGAACCTTGATAGCCGATCCGTTATCCACGCGCCTGATGTAAGCATCGATGGACCTAATGTCAGTCTAACCAAAGTAACGATATTTGTGTTTGATGGGTCCGACACCTTCAAGTCACGGATCCAGGCTTCGAACGGAAAGCTCGAAGACGGGTTCTGGCATTTGACGAATGTCCGTATCCACGAAGCCGATAAACCGGCGAAGCTGGTGAACGAGCACTGGTTTGAAACTGATCTTACGCTCAACAACATACAGGACAGTTTTTCTCCCCCGGAGACAATGTCATTTTGGGAACTGCCAACGTTCATTGCCAATTTGGACAAAGCCGGATTTTCGGCCGTCCGCCACCGATTGCATTGGCACAGCCTCATGGCCATTCCGCTGCTCTTTGTCGGCATGGTTCTGATCGCGGCGGTATTCACCCTCCGCTTGTCAGCGCGTGGCAGCACCACTTTTGTCATCCTGGGCGGCATACTCAGTGGCTTTTTGCTGTTCATATTTTCGGACATCGTATTCGCACTGGGTCTGAGGGAGAGCGTACCGGTGGCGCTGGCGGCATGGACGCCTGCCGGCGTCTTCACGCTCCTGGGGATGTCGATGCTTTTTCACCTGGAAGACGGTTAGCGATGCGACGCGCAATTGCCGCCGCGTTATTGGTGACCGCTTTGTATTGGCTCGGCCTCGATCCGGCCCGAGCGCAAGGAACCGCTGAAGAACAGCCATTGCTGTTTACCGCCGATGACGTAACACATGACCGGGAACTTGGTATTATCCGGGCATCCGGCAACGTCGAGGTTTCGCGTGACGATCAGGTGCTTCTGGCCGATACCATCACTTACAATCAGAAGCTCGACGTAGTGTCGGCGTCCGGCAACGTTACCCTGCTTCAGCCGGACGGGGATATCATATTTGCCAATCTGATTGAACTCACGGGAGACTTTAAGGACGGAATCCTTCGGGACCTGAGAGTGCTGCTAGCGGATAATGCCCGGTTTGCCGCAGCCGGCGCACGGCGGTCAGGCGGTAACATCCTTGAAATGCGGAACGCGGTGTACTCACCCTGCGAGTCCTGCGCCAATCAGCCCGAGCGCCCTCCCCTCTGGCAACTCAAAGCGCGCAAGATCGTCCATGACGAGACCGAGCAGAGGGTGGAGTACACGGATGCCTGGATGGAATTCATGGGTGTTCCGGTCGTCTATACGCCGTACTTTTTCCATCCCGACCCCACCGTCAAGAGACGGAGCGGGTTCCTGACCCCCAGCTTTGGGGGATCTTCCACCCTGGGTACGACCATCAGCACGCCCTATTACATAGCCGTCTCGCCGTCGCGGGATTTCACCATCACGCCCACATTGACCACCAAGGAGCGCGCTGTCCTGGCGGGCGAGTACAGGGAACGCTTTGCCGCGGCCGATCTTCAGACGACAGGAAGCCTCGCTTTCGATTCGGAAGACGAGTTCCGTGGGCACCTTGACGCCGCCTATCGGCAAGACATCTCCAATACCTGGCGGGGCGGCGTGGATTTACAGCGTTCCACGGACGACACCTATTTGCGTCGCTACAATTTTAGTTCCCCCAAGACGCTGGCCAGCAGAGGATTCGTTGAAGGCTTCCGAGGCCGGAACTACATGGCTTTGAACGCCTATGCGTTCCAAGGCCTGCAGGAGAACGACGACCCGGGCACCACGCCATTGGTTCTGCCGATGTTTGAGTACCGGCATGTCGGCCTTCCGAATCGGATTGGGGCCTTCAATACGATTGATGCCAGCGTACTCGCCTTGACCCGATCCGATGGTCGGGACACACGGCGTGGTTCCCTCGGCGGGGGCTGGAATCTGCCCTTTAGATCCAACATCGGCGACCGTTATCAATTGTCGCTCAAGCTACGCGGCGACCTGTACCATGTTAATCACGAAGCGGGTTCGGCGGCGGATGACGGCGTTACCGGACGCATTTATCCTGAAGCAAATCTTGGCTGGAGACTGCCGCTATCCCGGCACGACGGGAATTTTAGTCAGATCCTCGAACCGGTCGCTTCGATAGTCGTGAGCCCGTACGGCGGCAATCCAACTGACATCCCCAACGAAGATAGTGTCGACGTCGAGTTCGATGATACCAATCTGTTCTCGCCCAGCCGATTTACCGGGATCGACCGCGTTGAAGGGGGCCCGCGGATGAATTACGGGCTCAAATGGGGTGTGGTTGGCTTACAGGGCGGCGGAACATCCGTGTTTGTCGGCCAGAGTTATCGGTTGAAAGACGATTCGACATTCGCGGCAGGTACGGGATTGGACGAGAAGCTGTCCGACATTGTCGCTCGGGTTGACGTCACCCCCGGCAAATATATCGACCTCGGCTACCGAACGCGTCTGGACAAGGACAACCACTCTCCGAGCCGAAATGAACTAGCGCTCAGTGTAGGTCCACAAGCTCTCAATGCCGCGGTCAATTACGCGTTTTTCGCGCGCGAGCAGGGATCCGAGTTCAAGGGCCGCGAAGAACTCTCGGCCTCGGCACAGGCCACGCTGTCAAGGTATTGGCGAACGAATTTCTCCAGCCTATATGACGTTGAGGATGATGATTTGCGAAGCATCTCCCTTGGTTTTGCCTACGAATGCGAATGCTTTACCTTCGACATGACACTCCGGCGCACCTTGTTTGAGGACCGGGACCTCGGACGCGAGAACTCAATCCTATTTCGGCTGACGTTCAAGACTCTCGGAGAAGTGCAGACCGGTATACTGGCTTCGGGAAGTTGACCGGTGCTCAAAATGACTAGAATTCTTCGCGAACGCCGCGTTTTTGTCCGGACAGCGCTGCTGACCGCGGCCGTATTTGTCCTTCCGCCAATAACGGATGCCGCAAGGGTCGCGGCCCAAACACAACTGACCGGCATTGCCGCCGTAGTGAACAGTGATCCGGTGACGCGGCGAGACCTTGAAATGCGGCTTCGGATGGTCATCGTGTCTTCCGGACTGCCCCCCGATCAATCGACCATTCGCCGAATTCGACCGCAAGTTTTGCGGAATCTCATCGAAGACAACTTGAAACTCCAGGAAGCCAAGAACCGCAATGTTTCGGTCTCGCCCGTTGAGCTTAGGACGGCGATGTCGGAAATCGAACAGCGGATCAATATGCAGCCGGGCCGGATGCTTCAAATGTTGAAGCAAAACAATATCGATCGAGCGACCCTGGATACCCAATTGAGGGCGGATTTGTCTTGGGCCAAACTCGTAGGCGCACTGGTTCGCCGGTCGTCGATTACCGATGAAATGATCGACGAGCGAATTGCCCGGATCGAGTCGGGAAAGGGCAAGCCCGAGTTTCTGGTCAGCGAGATATTTGTTCCCTTCGACCTCGGCAATTCAGGTGGCGACGCCAATAAGCTGATTGCCGATCTGGTCGGTCAAATCGGGCGCGGCGCGGACTTCGGCTCACTGGCCCGCACCTTTTCGCAGAGCACTTCGTCGGCCCAAGGGGGAAATCTCGGGTGGGTTCGGGCGGAACAACTGGATCCGGCAATTGGAACGGCCCTTCCCGGGATGAAGACCGGGGACATTGCGGGTCCAATCCGGGCGACCGACGGTTTCTATATCCTACAACTGAGAAATCGCCGCGCATCCCGCGGATTGACGACTGGCCCGGTAACCGTTGATCTTCAACAGGTATTTCTGCCTCTCCCTCCGGACCCGCCCCAATCCGTGATTGACTCGGCCAGGGCTTCGTTGAACCGCATAGGTTCCGCCGCAAACTCCTGCACCGAGCTGGATGAGCAGGGTAAGGAACTCGGTGCACCGCAGTCTGGCAGACTGTCGAACGTCAATCTTTCCAGCCTGGAAGCGCAAATTCGCGGCGCGATCGAAAACTTGCAGACAGGCCAAGCCTCCCAACCCATCCAATCCGGTGGCGGTATGGTTCTGCTGATGGTCTGCGATCGCCAAAATTCGTCGTCGGAAGAGGAAATTCGGCAGCGTGTGGCCGCGGAACTGGGGCGTGAGCGGGCGGAATTAATTTCCCGCCGCATGTTGAGAAACCTCTGGCGTCAGGCTGTGATCGACACCCGATGATGAGCAGCGCCTCGTCACCTCCGTTCCTAATCACCATGGGAGAGCCCGCCGGAATCGGCGGCGAAATTCTGCTAAAGGCCTGGGGGCAGCTACGAAAATCGGGTCGTGCATTTGCCGCCGTCGACAATCCTTCCCGCTTGACCGGGCTGGCAAAATTGATTGGTGAGGACACGCCGCTCCGGGAAATCGGACGGCCGGAAGAGGCGGCGTCGGTTTTCTCCGACGCCCTGCCGGTCATTCCGATCGACCTGCCGCGCCCGCCTGTTCCGGGCACAATTGATCCAGGGAACGCCCCTGCGGTACGGGACTCCATCGAACAAGCGGTCGCACTGACGCTTTCAGGTGAGGCAGCCGCCGTGGTGACCAATCCGATCCACAAATTGACGCAATATCACGGCGGGTTCGAGTTTCCGGGTCATACCGAGTTTCTCGCCCACCTCGCCGGAATCAAGACCGAGCCGGTGATGATGCTGGCGAGCGAGCGGTTGCGCGTCGTGCCGGTCACACGGCATGTCAGTCTGAAGGAAGCTCTTGCAAGGTTGAACGAAGATCTGGTGGTCGAGACCATCTCAATCACCGCAAAGGCGCTCACAACGGATTTCGGCATTGACCCCCCCCGCATCGCCGTCGCCGGGCTCAATCCCCACGCCGGCGAAGGGGGAGCCATGGGCCGGGAGGAAATCGAGCTGCTGAAGCCGGTCATTGATCGGTGCAGCCGCGAAGGGCTGGCCGTTCTCGGGCCGCTTTCGCCGGATACGATGTTTCACGATGCCGCCCGCGGCACCTACGACGCGGCGGTCTGCATGTATCACGACCAAGCGCTCATCCCGATCAAGACCCTTGATTTCGACCGGGCCGTCAATGTGACCCTCGGCCTGCCATTTATTCGAACCTCGCCGGACCACGGAACCGCCTTGGATTTGGCGGGAACCGGCACGGCCAGGGAAACCAGCTTGGTTTCCGCAATAGAGGTCGCCGCCGCTATGGCGGAGAATCGGCAAAAGGCGCCGGCCCTTGCCTGAACCCGCGCTGCCGCCGCTGCGGGATGTCATCAAACGGTATGGACTGTCCGCCCGGAAACAGCTTGGGCAGCACTTTCTTCTCGATCAAAATCTGTCGGACCGGATTGCCCGAACAGCTGGAGATTTGACGAGTTGTGACGTGATTGAAATCGGCCCGGGTCCCGGCGGTCTCACACGGTCGCTGCTTAATGCCGGTTCCCGGCGGGTGATCGCCGTCGAAAAGGATCCGCGCTGTGTCGAAGCTCTCAACGAGTTGGCGCATGCCTATCCCGATCGATTGGAAATTATCGCCGCCGACGCCACGAAGCTTATTTATTCCGAACTCTCGGCTGGTCCCCGGAGATTGGTTTCAAACCTGCCATACAACGTCTCCACGGTAATTCTCATCGAAGCGCTGAAACAGTCGGCTTCCCTCGAATCTATGACACTGATGTTCCAGCGTGAAGTCGCCGACCGGCTGACCGCTTCGCCGGGCACCAAGGCCTATGGCCGATTGTCGGTGCTGACCCAATGGCTGTGCGCAACCGAGTTCGCCTTTAACGTCGATGCACGCGCCTTTACCCCGCCGCCCAGGGTCACCTCGACGGTGGTAACGCTGACACCCTATGCGGAGCCCAGATTTCCGGTTCGGTTCGAGGCGATCGAAACGATCACCGCGGCGGCCTTCGGTCAGCGGCGGAAGATGTTGCGGGCATCGCTGAAATCTCTCGGGCTGGACCCGGAAGCCCACGGCATCGATCCGACCCGGCGCGGCGAAACCCTGACGGTCGGGGAATTCTGCCGATTGGCGGACGCGCTGGACGGCTAGCCCGTATTTCTCACCAGGGTCATGGTCTGCGCGGCGCTGTCTGGTCGGCGGAGCAGGAGAGGCGCGCCGCGCGATGCGGTGACATCGGGCAAGCGCCTCGACGCACGCTGTCGACCCGAGAACGCCGCCCTTCGGGTCACGCCCCGGCGCCCGCCCGCGGCGTCGCGGCCCTCAACCGTAGTCGCCGCTGCGCTTTTCGGGCCGCTCCTGGCGGCTCGGCCGCCTGGACGCGACGCAGGCCGTGACCCTGGTGAGAAATGCGGGCTAGTCTTCGCGGCGCAGTTTGGATACGAAAACGTGGAGACCGACCTGCCGCACCCGCTTTGCGCGCTCGGCGAAGATGATCGACTGCACCCGGGAGACGCTGAGCTCCAGGTCTTCGTTGACGACGATGTACTCGTAGCTGTCATAGTGGCTCATCTCGTCGGAAGCCTCCGCCATCCGGCGTTGCACGATCTCTTCGGGGTCCTGTGCCCGGCTGCGCAGGCGCGCTTCGAGTTCCCCGGTGCTTGGCGGCAGAACGAATACGCTTACCAAATCGGGGCGCAGCGTCGTATCGCCGGCAATCTGCTGGGTGCCTTGCCAATCGATATCGAACAGAATGTCGCGGCCGTCGGCGAGCGCTTCTTCAACGGGAGCCCGGGGCGTTCCATAGAAATGGCCGAAGACATTGGCATGTTCCAGAAACTCGCCTGCCTCGACCTTCTCCTTGAATTCGTCCTCGCTGACAAAAAAGTAGTCGTCGCCATCGGTTTCCGCCGGGCGTTTGGGCCGGGTTGTCGCCGAGATGGAGAGCGATAGCGCAGAATCGCGTTTCAGCAACTCACGGGAGATCGTCGTCTTGCCCGCTCCGGATGGAGAGGACAGAACAAGCATCAGGCCGCGTCGTGCGATTTGAACCGGTGTCGCGGAGCTACTCAAGGTTCTGAACCTGTTCTCTGAACTGTTCGACGGCCGCCTTCATCTCCAGGCCGATATTGGTGAGCTCGATATCAGCCGCCTTCGAACAAATGGTATTGGCCTCGCGGGTGAACTCCTGGCAGAGAAAGTCCAGACGCCTGCCGATGGCGCCGCCGCCGTCCAGAAGCTCGCGCGCCGCTTCGACGTGGGCCCTTAACCGGTCGATCTCTTCGCGCACATCAGCCTTGGTCAGCAGGATGGCCACCTCTTGCGCCAGACGCTCGGACGGGATTTCCCGCGTTCCGCCATCAAGCAGCTCATCGACCTGTTTCTCGAGTTTTGCCTTCAAGGCCGCTGGTTGTGCCTCGCCGACCTTTTCAGCGGCTTCACAGAGCGTCTCAATGGTTCCCAGCTGAGCTTCAAGAGCCGGCAAGATGCGGCTGCCTTCCTCGCCGCGCGTGGTATCGAGCTCGTCCAGAAGTTGCCGCAACCCGTCAAGCATCGCCGTCTTCAACGCCTGCCGCGCCGCATCATTTTCTTCGAGTTCCGCCGTCTCGACCACACCCCGAACGCCAAGCAGCCGGTCCAGCGCCGGCGGTGAGCCGTTGCCTTCGGCAGCCAGACTATTGGCGGTTTCCACCAGTTGATCCAGAAGCTCTCGATTAATGATGTATTGGGCATCGCCGGAGGTCTGACGCAGCGTCAAACCGATACTGATATTGCCGCGCGAAAATTTCTCGCCCGCCACCTTCCTCGCCTGAACATCGAACTCGTCATGGCCCTGCGGCAGGCGGCAGCGGATGTCCAACCCGCGGCCGTTGACGCTTCTCGCTTCCCAGATCCAGGTGTGATTGCCTTCCCCGCCGTCGACCCGGGCGAAGCCGGTCATGCTGGCAATCGTCATGAAGTCTCCATTCGCATCTTGGCTCGTGTTATAGCCGTGCATCGGCGGCGCAACAAGTTGGTGCCGCGAACAGCTCGGCGCGCGGGAAGAATGACCAGACGCTTCCAGTCGATTTTGATTACCGGCGCTTCAAGCGGCATAGGCGCCGCCCTCGCGGAAGCTTATGCCGCGCCCGGCGTCAGCCTGTTCCTGTGTGGCCGCGACCCGGCGCGACTGAAGGAGATTAGGGAAAATTGCCTGGCGGCCGGAGCGGCGCGGGTGGAGGTTCAACCGCTCGACGTTACCGACCGGCAGGCCATGGAAGAATGGGTCACCCGAACCGACAGCGATCATCCCCTCGATCTGGTGATCGCCAACGCCGGGGTAAGCGGCGA
Organism: Rhodospirillales bacterium; assembly: GCA_965213765.1. GTDB lineage: Bacteria > Pseudomonadota > Alphaproteobacteria > Rhodospirillales > UBA2165 > JAJDXO01. The sequence goes on from OZ243926.1 coordinate 781,904, forward strand.
TACCAGCGGCGGCGCGGGCGCGCCCGAACGGGACCGATTGGTTCGTGAGGTGAAGGTGAACGGCGTGCTCAACACCGTTGATCCGCTAGTCCCCCGAATGGTGGCGCGCGGACGGGGACAGATCGTTATCATGAGCTCCCTGGCGAGCTTCCGCGGCATGCCCGGCGCACCACAATATGCCGCCGCCAACGCATGGGCCCGCAGCTACGGTGAAGGCTTGAGAGGCCGGCTGGCGGCCAACGGAATCGGCGTCAGCGTCGTTTGCCCGGGGTTCGTCGTCAGCCGCATCACCGATAAGAACAAGTTTCACATGCCCTTGCTGATGGGTGCGCCCAAGGCCGCCCGCATCATCCGGCAGGGGATTGCCCGCAACCGGCCGCGGATCGCGTTCCCGTGGCTCTTCCATGCGATGCTTGTATTGATCGCCGCCCTGCCCCCCGGCCTGACCGATCGTTTCTTCGCCGGTCTTCCGCGCAAGGAGTAACAAGTCACTGGGCGGATCGCCGCTCCCGCTCAATCCGCCGCCACTTGGCGACGTTGGCATTGTGTTCCCGAAGCGTCCGGGCAAACAAATGCCCCCCCTTGCCGTCGGCAACGAAATAGAGATCGCCGGTTGCCGCGGGGTTGACCGCCGCCTCGAGGGACGCCCGGCCCGGATTCGCGATCGGGCCCGGTGGCAGGCCGCGAATGACATACGTGTTGAACGGATGATCATTGGCGAGATCGGCACGGGTCAGCCCCCGTCCGAGCGGCCCCCGGCCATCGGTCAATCCGTAAACCACGGTCGGATCGGATTGCAGGCGCATGCCCTTGTTGAGACGGTTGACGAAGACGCCGGCGACCCGCTGGCGCTCATCGGCGCGCCCGGTCTCCTTTTCGATTATGGAGGCCAGGATGACGGCTTCAGCGGGCGATTTGACCGGCAGGCCAGGGGGACGGCGCTGCCAAATCTCCTCCAAGACATCCGCCATCGCGACCCGCATCCGCCCGACGATCTGCTCCCGGGTGTCGCCGTATGAAAAATGATAGGTTTCCGGCAACAGCGACCCCTCGTCGGGCCGCCGCCTGATTTCTCCCGACAACTCTTCGGTTGCCCGAAGCTGCGCCAGTATCTGCGCGGTGGTCAGCCCCTCGGCAACCGTCAGCCGGCGGACGACGGTTTTGCCCCCGTCCAAAAGGCCGGCAAACGCCCGCAGGCTGAGGGACGGAGGGATAGCATACTCACCGGCCTTGAGCGTCTTATCCGGGTCCAGCAGCCGTAGGCCGGCGCGGAACACGAACGCGGATCGAATCAGGCCGCGGCCCTGCAAATCCCGGGCGATGGCATCGACACCGGTTCCTTCGTCGATGATGATCGTCGTGCCGATATTGTAGGGCCCGGGACGGAGGTATTCCGCGTAGCCCCAGGCAACGACGCCGCCAGTCGCCAGCCCGACCGCCAGAACAAATCCGAATAGCCAGCGGAGCATGCGGCGCCAGGCCTCCTAGGATGGAGCGGTAAGGATCAGCGACGCGTTGGTTCCGCCAAAGCCGAAAGAATTGGAGAGCGCCGTCTTGATGGGCCGCTCCTGGGCCTGGTGCGGCACTAAATTGATGTCGCAGCTTTCCGACGGGTTATCCAAGTTCAAGGTCGGCGGTGCCACGCCGTGCTTTATCGCCAGAATGCAAAACACTGCCTCGACGGAGCCGGCCGCGCCCAACAGGTGCCCGATGGAGGACTTGGTAGACGACATGGCGATCTCATAGGCGTGGTCGCCAAACAGCCGCTTTACCGCGCCAACCTCGATCTCGTCGCCCAGCGGCGTCGACGTGCCGTGGGCGTTAACGTAGTCGATATCCTCCGCGTTCAGACCCGCCCGTTTGAGGGCCGCCTTCATGGCGCGGAAACCACCGTTGCCGTCTTCCGCCGGCGCCGTAATGTGGTGAGCGTCCCCCGACATCCCGTAACCGACGACCTCGGCATAGATTTTGGCGCCTCGCTTCTTGGCGTGCTCCAATTCCTCAAGCACGACGATGCCGGCGCCCTCGCCGATGACGAACCCGTCCCGGTCCTTATCGTAGGGACGCGAGGCCTTCTCGGGCGTATCATTGAAACCGGTCGACAAGGCGCGGGCCTGGGCGAACCCTGCCATACCGAGCCGGCAGATCGCTGCTTCGGAGCCGCCGGCCACCATCACGTCGGCGTCGTCCAGCATGATCATCCGCGCCGCATCACCGATGGCGTGCGCGCCGGAAGCGCACGCAGTGACGACGGCATGGTTCGGTCCCTTAAATCCAAACCGGATGGAAACCTGGCCGGACGTCAAGTTGATCAGGCTGGCCGGAATGAAAAACGGGCTGAGCTTGCGGACCGCCTGGTTGGCGATGACCGCGGCGCCTTTCTCAATCTCGCGAAGGCCGCCGATGCCGGAACCGATGAGAACGCCCGTGCGCTCCAGCGACTCCTCATCATCAGGGGTCCAGCCCGCATCCCTAACCGCCTCCTCGGCGGCGGCCAGCCCGAAGATGATGAAGTTGTCCATGCGGCGCTGTTCCTTGCCCGACACCACATCGTCAAAATTGAAACTGCCCGCCGGCGCGTCATCGCCGTCGGCAATCGGCACCTGACCCGCGATCTTGGACGACAGGTCCGATACATCAAATGAGGTGATGGCCTGAATGCCCGATTGGGCGCCGATTAGCCGTTCCCACGACGTACCAACACCGTTTCCAAGCGGCGTTACGATCCCGACACCAGTGACAACGACACGTCTCATGTGAACCGCTGCTCTCGGTCGACCGGCCGCCTAGGTCAACCAGGTAAATGGATAAACGCGAGGCGGTCGGTTAGGCCTGCGACGACAGGAAGTCGACCGCGTCCTTCACGGTGAGGATCTTCTCAGCGGCGTCGTCGGGTATTTCGCATCCGAATTCTTCTTCAAACGCCATCACCAATTCGACGGTGTCCAGGCTGTCCGCACCCAGATCGTCGATGAAGCTGGCGGTGTCCGTCACCTTGTCTTCTTCCACGCCAAGGTGTTCGACAATAATGCCCTTAACCCGTCCGGCAATATCATCACTCATTCGCTTGTACCTCGATATGTTCTTAAGGCTGCGGCCCTGTATACCGGCTGAAGATTGTCAGATTCCAGCGGAAGACCGCAAAAGGAGCCCGTTGGTAACACACTTTTTTCGGTATGACTAGCGCTCGAACAAGGCCGAAAGAGCCCGGTCAAATCATTGCCATTCCGCCATTTATATGAAGGGTTTGGCCCGTCACATAAGCGGCTTCCCCGCTGGCCAAATAGACCGCGGCAGCGGCGACGTCATCCACCTCGCCCAATCTGCCGGCAGGGATTCGCGCCGTGATCTGCGCTTGCTGCTCCTCGGTGAGCGCGTCGGTCATCGCGGTGACAATGAAGCCGGGCGCGATGCAGTTGACGGTGATGCCGCGGCTCGCGACTTCCTGGGCAAGCGACTTGGACATGCCGATCATGCCGGCCTTGGAGGCGGCGTAATTGGCCTGACCGGGATTGCCGGTCAAGCCGACCACGGAGGTAATCCCAATGATCCGCCCCCAGCGGGCCTTCATCATCCCCCGCAGGCAGGCGCGCGCGAGCCGGAATGAGGCGGTCAGGTTGACGTCAATGACGGCCTGCCATTCCTCATCCTTCATCCGCATGGCCAGATTGTCGCGGGTGAGGCCCGCATTGTTGATCAGGATATCGATCCCGCCCATAGCCTCGCCCGCCGCCTCGGCCAGCGCATCGGGGCCGCCCGCATCGGATAGATCGCCGGGGACGGCATGCGCCCGCTCACCCAGTTCTCCCGCCAAGGCTTCCAACACCTCGACCCGGGTGCCCGACAAGGCAACCACCGCGCCTTGGGCATGGAGGGCCTTGGCGACGGCCGACCCGATTCCGCCGGATGCGCCGGTGACCAGTGCCCGCTTGTCCGTCAGGTCCAGCATGGTTTCGCTCCTCAGAGTGTTTTGACGAATTCTTCGATGTCTTCGGGGGTCTGCACCGAGACGCCCGCGAGTTCCTTGTCAATCCGGCGGGTCAGTCCGCCGAGCACCTTGCCGGCGCCGAGCTCGACCACCGTGTCGACCCCATTGTCCCGCATATACAAAACCGATTCCCGCCAGCGGACGCGCGCCGTCACCTGCTCGACCAGCAGCTTGCGGATCCTATCCGGGTCATCCGCGGCTTCGGCCGTAACGTTGGCGATCACCGGTACGGCCGGCGCGCTCAGTGTGATCGCTCCCAGTTCCTGTTCCATTGCCTCCGCCGCCGGGGCCATCATGGCGCAATGGAACGGCGCGCTGACCGCCAATTTCACGGCGCGTTTGACGCCTTCTTCCGCGGCGATCCCGACTGCCCGGTCGATGGCCGCCGTGGCGCCGGACAAAACGACCTGACCGTCGGCATTGTCGTTGGCCGCGGTACAGACCTCATCGCCTGCCGCGCGCTCGGCGATGTCTTCCGCCTGCTCCAGCGTCGCGCCGATCAGCGCCGCCATGCCGCCCTCACCGACTGGGACCGCTTCCTGCATGGCGGTACCGCGGGCCCGCAGCACCCGGGCCGCATCGGCGAACGCGAACGTCCCGCCGGCGGTCAGCGCCGAATATTCGCCGAGGGAATGGCCGGCGACATACTTGCCGGCCGCGGCGAGATCGAGGTTGGCTTCTTTCTCGAGCACCCGGAAGACGGCGAGGCTCACGGCCATCAGGGCAGGTTGCGCATTGGCGGTCAGGGTCAGTTCGTCCTCGGGCCCTTCGAACATCACCTTCGAGAGCCTCTCCGAGAGCGCGTCGTCGAGTTCCTCGAAGACGTAGCGGGCCTCCGGGAAGGCGTTTGCGAGATCCTGGCCCATGCCGACGGCCTGGGACCCCTGCCCCGGAAAAACAAACGAACGAACTGCCATGATGTTCCTGTCGATGTGACGTGCCGCCCGGGATGGACGTGCCGGGATGGGCGTGCCGGGATTGGCGTGTATGAATTTTCGACAGTGATAGCGCGCGGCGGGTTGGAGTCAAGAATTGCACCGCTCGCCGGTCCCAACGATTCTATTTTGCTTCCGGCCCGAATAGTCTATTTCCCTATCGGGGTGGCAAACATTCGGAACACACCATGACCAAAGAACTGTTCGTCAACGGCACCCTCATGCGGGGACTGGCCCTGCATCCCAATCTGGACGGCGCCGAGTTCATGGGCGAGTTCCGGACCGCGCCGGTTTACCGCCTCTATTCGATCGGCGACGTCCATCCCGGCATGTTCGAGGTCGATGAAGGCGGCGTTTCGGTCGCCGGCGAAATGTACCGGATGAGCGACGAAATCTGGGAGAATGTCGAGGCCGGCGAGCCGCCTCACCTTTACTGCGGCCCGGTCAAGCTGGAGAACGGTGACGTGGTTGACGGCATCCTGTTTCCCCGGGATATCGCCGAGGCCGAACACAAGGACATCTCCGAATTCGGCGACTGGCGGGCCTACGCCGCAACCCCTCGGGACTAGATCTCTAGACATAGTTGTGACGTTTCTGTGGTTATTCGACGGCGGGAATGTTACGGTTCCCGCCGCTGTTGGGGAGGACGCACCTACCATCTGGAGGGGGCATGCCATTCGCGTTCGATGCCGAACCCTACGCGTTGGAGTTTGAGTGTAAGACGACGGCGCTGCTGATCATCGACATGCAGCGCGACTTTGTGGAGCCCGGCGGGTTCGGCGAAATGCTGGGCAACGACGTCTCCCTTCTCCGCGCCGCCATCGATCCCTGCAAACGTATTCTCGCCGCCGCGCGCGAAGCCGGTCTTCTGGTGATGCACACGCGCGAAGGCCATCGCCCCGACCTGGCAGACGCGCCGCCGACCAAGCTCGCCCGGGGCGGGCTTGAGACCGGCATCGGCGCCGACGGGCCCATGGGGCGCATTTTGATCCGCGGTGAACCGGGTCACGAGATCATTCCCGAACTCGCGCCGAAGCCCGGCGAACCGGTAATCGACAAGTCCGGCAAGGGTGCGTTTTACGAAACCGATTTGCAGCTCATGCTCCGCAACAACAACATCCGCACGATCATCGTTTGCGGCGTGACCACCGAGGTCTGCGTCCACACGACCGTACGCGAAGCCAACGACCGGGGCTACGAGTGCCTGGTCCTGGAAGACTGCGTCGGGTCGTATTTTCCGGAATTTCAACGTGTCGGCATCGACATGATCAAGGCCCAGGGCGGCATCTTCGGATGGGTGTCGAACTCGGAAAACGCCATCGCCGGACTCAACCGGTGCGCCCCCTAACCGGGGCACCGTCGTCAACCGTCTAAAAAAGGGGTGAAGTTATGGAACGACAAGCATCTTGGTGGGAACCGGGCGATTGGAACGGGTTCTTTGGTTTAGGCACCAATGTTCTGGTCAACCTCCTCGTCCTCACAGGGCTTTTGAAATTTGTCATCGGCATACCGGACGAAGTCTTGTTCGGTACCATCCTGCCGGCGGTGGGTCTGATGCTGTTCTTGGGCAACGTATACTATTCCTGGATGGCCATGAGGCTCTCGGCCAAGGAGGGGCGCAGCGACGTCACCGCCCTGCCCTCCGGTCCCAGCGTGCCGCACATGTTCTTCGTGGTCTTCGCCATCATGCTGCCGATCAAGGCATCGAATGGATGGCAGGCCGCGTGGCAGGCCGGTATGATCTGGGTGTTCGTCGAAGGCATCGTGTTGTTCGCCTGCGCCCACATCGCACCGAGCATCCGCAGGATTACGCCGCGGGCGGCCCTGTTGGGGACGCTGGCCGGTATCTCCATCACCTTTATCTCCATGCGGCCGGCCTTCGAGATCGCCGAGACGCCGATCATCGGCCTGGTCTGCCTGGCGATCATCCTGGCGGCCTGGTTCGGCAAGATCCGCTATCCCGGCAACGTGCCGGGTGGTCTGGTCGCTATCGCCGTCGGCACCATCCTGGCGTGGCTGAGCTACGTCTTCGGCTGGGGCTTCGGTGGCATGAATCCGGACGCGGTTTCCGGTTCCGTCGCCAATATCGGCTTCTCCTTTGCCTGGTTCGAGATCGGCAATTTGATCGAAGGCTGGCAGTTCCTCGCCCTGGTCGCCGTCACCGCTATCCCATTCGGCGTCTATGACTTCATCGAAGCCATGGATAACGTGGAGAGCGCGTCGGCCGCGGGCGACGAGTATTCCGAGCGAGAGGCCATCAGCGCCGAGGGCATCATCAGCCTGTTCGGCACGCTGCTCGGCAGCCCATTCGCCAACGCGGTGTATATCGGCCATCCGGGCTGGAAATCCATCGGCGGCCGGGTCGGCTATTCGTTGGCCACCGGCGTCATGGTCCTGGTGCTCACCTGGCTGTCCATCGTACCGCTGATTCTGGCCATCGTGCCCGTCGTGGCGATTATCCCGATCCTGTTGTACATCGGGGCGCTGATCGGCGCGCAGGCGTTCCAGGAAACGCCCAAGAACCATGCGCCGGCCATCGTGCTGGCTCTGGTGCCCAACCTGGCCGCGTGGGCCAAGGTGCAGATCGACGGGGCGCTGGGCGCCGCGGGGACCAATGCGGCAGCCGTGGGGCTCGATAAGATGGCGCAGAACGGCGTCCTCTATAACGGTCTCGAGGTGTTGGCCGGCGGGGCCGTGGTCACGGGTCTCCTGTGGGGCTCGATGGCGGTGCTGCTGATCGAGAGGAAGGCCATGGCAGCGGGGCATGTGGCGATTGCCGCCGCTGTCCTAACCTTCTTCGGCTTCATCCACGGATCGGCCGTCGCCGTCAACGTTTCGCCGTTGGTGACGATCTCATACGTGATCGTCGGCGTGCTGTTCTACGGCATGTCGAAGATGGCCACCGAGGAAGAGGCCTCATCAGGCGCTGCCGAGTAGCAACACTCCCCGGGACGGCACATGCCGTCCCGGGGACGACTACGCCAAGGGGACCCATGGCGCGATATCTGCGTGCGCTCTGTCTTGACCGCGAGCATGTCGACGTACCCGAAACGGGCCTGGTCGTGCGGGTATTTGACCGTGCGGCGCATCTGCGCTCGACAGACGGATCCTTGATTTTCCTCACCGCCAGGGACCTGGCGGACGGCCCACGGGGAATCCGGCTCGAAACGCCTTACGGGTTCAGCTTCAAGAACGGCCTCCGGGCCGGCGACCCATACGCGATCCGCGGCAACTGGCTGCGTCTCGGCCGCGAAGGATTGAAGATAGATCTTTCAACCGCGGCGGAGTGGATACCCGGCGAGATCACCCGGCCGGCCCGGGCCCCGGCGGCGGCGCATGTTCCCGAGGTCGTCTCGGGAGCCGAGCGGCGAAACCTTTGCCGCGCGACCGGTGACGGAAACGCGGTTGGCGCCGCGTTCGTCCTCGGCCCGCACATCGGGCGGGGACCCGGACTCACGCCGGCGGGGGACGATTTCACCGTCGGCTACGTGGCCGGCCTCCATGCTCATCAAGAAGCCTTCAGCCGGCGGCGGAACTTCATCGATGCAATCTCAGCCTGGCTGACCACCCAGCTCGCGCGCACCAACGACGTGGCCGCCGCCTATCTGGGGGCGGCGGCCCGGGGCGTGTTCACCGACACGGTTCGTAACTATGCCGTACGGCCGGATGAGAAGAATCTCCGCCGGCTGCTCGGTTACGGAGACAGTTCGGGCGCCGCCGCGGTTGACGGCTATAGGCTCGCCGCTCAGAGTTGGGGCCGGCAACAGGGGTAAACCAGGGGACATCATGCCCACCGGGACCAAATTCTTCCCGAACCACTATCGGGACTCGGTCGCCCTGATGCGAATGTCGGCCGAGATCGCCGGCTTGCCCGGCATTGACGAGGCATCTTTCGTCATGGCGACCGAGGCCAATATTGCCCTGGTGGTCGAAGCGGGGTTGCTGGACAAAGGACCTGATCCCCGGCCCAACGATTTGATGGGGGTGGTGATCGGCAGCGGCGCGGACGGGATCGAGGCGGCCTTTGACGCCGCCGGGGAGGCGCTCGCCTCCACCGATGGCGCCGGCGGCGGCGCGGTGGATGCGGTTCTGCCCCGGACTCTGGACGCGGCCCTCGATGGCGCCCCAACCTCGAACCTGGCCGTGATTTCATGTCCCGGAGAATATGCGGGCGCCGAGGCCATGAAGGCGCTCCGCCTGGGGCTCAACGTCATGGTATTCAGCGACAACGTGCCGGTTGAGGATGAAATCGCGCTCAAATCATTCGCCGCCGGCAACGATCTCCTGGTGATGGGGCCCGATTGCGGCACCGCCATCATCGACGGCGTGCCGTTGGGCTTCGCCAACCGGGTTCGTCGGGGCAGTATCGGCGTCATCGGCGCATCCGGCACCGGCACTCAGGAAGTGACCTGCCAGATCGACCGGCGGGGCGGCGGCGTTTCCCAGGCGATCGGCACCGGCGGTCGGGATCTCGATGAGCGTATCGGCGGCGTGACCATGCTGAAGGCCTTCGACCTGCTCGCCGCCGATCCGGATACCGGCGTAATTGCGTTGGTCTCCAAGCCACCGGCGCCCACCGTCGCGGCGCGGATCCTCGAGAAGGCCGCCGCGGCCGGGAAACCGGTGATCGTCAATTTCCTCGGTTGGCAGGGTGATACCTCGGCCTATCCGTCCCTCACCTTCGCGGGCAGCCTGGAAGAGACCGCCCACCTCGCCGTGGCCGCCGGCAACAGCGATCTCCCGTCTTTTGAGATCGACCCCATGCCGTCCCTGGTTTCGGCGAACGGACATTGTCTGCGCGGCCTGTTCAGCGGCGGGACGTTCTGCTACGAGGCGCTGCTGGAGCTGACCCCGGTGCTTGGTGACGTCTGGTCAACCTCGCCAGCGGACAAGAGCCTCACCCTGAATGACCCCTGGACCAGCCAGGGCCACACGCTGATCGATCTGGGCGATGATCTGTTCACCCGCGGCCGCCCCCATCCGATGATCGATCACGGCCTTCGCAACGAGCGGATCATAAAAGAGGCAGGCGATCCGTCGACCGCCGTGGTTCTCCTCGACGTGGTGTTGGGCTACGGCGCCGACATGGATCCAGCCAATGCCATGCTGCCGGCCATCGCAGAGGCCCGGGAACTGGCTGACAGCGACAACCGTCGGATCAATTTCGTGGCATCGGTCTGCGGGACCAGCCGTGATCCGCAAAATCTGGACCGTCAGGAAGCCGCCCTCCGCGATGCCGGTGTCCGCCTGGCACCCAGCAACGTCCAAGCGGCGCGTTTGGCGGCGACGGTTCTCGCCGAAACCGCCGGGGGTGCGTCATGAGCAACCTGTTCGGACAAAATCTCGGCGTGATCAATCTCGGCCTCGACAGCTTCGCCGATATCATCGAGACCGAAGGCGGCGCGGCGGCGCGCGTCGACTGGCGTCCCCCGGCCGGCGGACCGGAAGCGGCGGCGGCGCTTGCCAAACTGGTCAACAATCCGGCCGTCGAAGCCGCCAATCAGCAGGCCTTCGACCGGTACCTCGCCTCCCAGCCGGTGTTGGAAGGAATCGGCATCGCCGGCGGGACCCTGCCCGGTATGGGGCCCAGGCACATACTCCACGCCGGGCCACCCATAGAGTGGGAGCGCATGGCCGCGCCGGTGAAGGGCGCCGTTGTCGGCGCCATCCTCATCGAGGGCTGGGCGGATACCGAAGGCGCCGCCCTGGAACTGGCCGCCGGCGGGGAGATCACTTTCGAGCCGTGCCATCACTTCGACGCCGTCGGGCCCATGGCCGGGATCATCAGCCCGTCCATGCCGGTGGTTATCGTCCGCGACGCGGTGTCCGGCGCCAAGACCTACTCCAATCTCAATGAGGGTCTCGGAAAGGTGCTTCGCTACGGCGCCTATTCCGACGAGGTGCTCGACCGGCTCCGGTGGATCGGCGGCACGCTGGCGCCGGTGATCTCCAAGGCGCTTGAAAAGACCGGCGAGATTGAACTCAAGCCGCTGATGGCCCAGGCCATGCACATGGGAGACGAGGGCCACAACCGCAACGTGGCGGGTTCGGTAATGTTTCTGAAGACGATCATCGCGGCGGCGCTGAACTCGGACAGCTCCCGCGAAGATGTCGCGGCATCGGCGGATTTCATCGCCAACAACATTCTGTTTTTCCTCAACATCTCCATGGCCGCCTGCAAGTGCATGCTCAACGCCGCCCACGGCGTCGAGGGCTCCTCCATGGCGACGGTGATGGCGCGGAACGGTGTCGAGTTCGGACTTCGGGTCAGCGGCCTCGGCGATCAATGGTTCACGGCCGTCGTCGAGCCGGCCGATGGGTTGTTCTTCGCCGGCTATTCCCGGGACGACGCTGCGCCCGACCTCGGGGACAGCGCGATCACCGAGACCGCCGGCATCGGCGGCTTCGCCATGGCCGCCGCGCCCGCCATCGTCCAGTTCGTCGGCGGCACCTCGGCGACGGCAATCAACGCCACCAATGAAATGACCCATGTAACCATAGGGCGCAATCCGGCCTTCACCATCCCGTCCTTGGATTTCGCCGGTTCCCCGGCAGGGATCGATGCGCGAAAGGTGGTCGACACCAACACCCCGCCGATCATCAATACCGGTATCGCCCACAAGGAAGCAGGGATCGGCCAAATCGGTGCCGGCATCACCCACGCCCCCATGGCGTGTTTCGAGAAGGCGGTCATCGCGCTGGCCGATACGAAAAAATGACCGAGGCGGGGAAGATCGCCGTCGTCGCGGTGGGTGGCAACGCCCTGATCCTCAGCGAAGACAAGGCCTCCCTCCCCGACCAGGCACGCGCCGCCGAAATGACCGTCCACCACATCGTCAACATGATCGAGAACGGCTGGAACGTGGTGCTCACCCACGGCAGCGGTCCCCAGGTCGGCAATATCCTCCGGCGCTCCGAGATCGCCGCCGACGAGGTGGCCACCGTGCCGATGGACTACGCGGATGCCGACATCCAAGGCGCCGTCGGCTACATGTTTCAGCGCGCGTTTCACAACGAATTCCGCCACCGGGAAATCAGGAAGCAGGCGGTCACCCTGGTGACCCAGGTGCGGGTCGATTATGACGACCCGGCCATGGCCAACCCGACCAAGCCCATCGGCCCCCATCTCGACGAGGCGACCGCCACGGCACGCGCCGACGAACTCGGCTGGGTGGTCAAGGACGATGCGGGCCGCGGCTGGCGGCGGGTGGTCCCCTCGCCCCTCCCCCGGGAGATCATGGAGATCAATCAGATCCGCCAGTTGGCGGAGAGCGGCACCATGGTCATCGCCTGCGGCGGCGGCGGCATCCCGGTGGTCCAGGATGCGTTTGGGGATCTCAGGGGCGTCGAGGCGGTGGTCGACAAGGACCTCGCCTCAAGCTTGCTGGCCCGGGAGATCGATGCCGATCTGCTGCTGGTCTCCACCGGCGTCGAGAGGGTCGCGGTGGATTTCAATACGCCTCAACAGCGCTGGCTCGACAAAATGACCGTCTCCGAGGCCAAGCAGCTCATGGATGACGGCCAGTTCGATCCCGGCAGCATGGGCCCCAAGGTCCGGTCGGTCATCGATTACATCGAAGCCGGCGGCAAACGGGGGGTCATCACCGACCCGCCCAACATGGACGCCGCCGTCCGCGGCGAAGCCGGAACCCAGATCATCGCCGGTTAAGCCTCCTCGTCTCCCTCCACCACCAGCCGCCCCAAAAGCGCGAACAAGGTTGCCCGCTCTTCTTCGGTAAGCGGGGCCAGCATCTTGTCCTTGGCGAGTTCGGCGATCGGCTGGGCCTGCTTGAAGATTTCCGTGCCCCCCGGCGTCAGGGCCAGAATCCGTTTCCGCCGGTCGTCCGGCTTTACCCGCCGGGCGATGAGCCCTTTCTTCTCCAGGTTGCCCGCCAGCACGCCGGTGGTCGAGCGGTCCAGACCCAGCACCTGGGCAATCCGGTCCTGGTCCACCTCGCTTTCATAGAACAGCACGAACAGGACATCATACTGGCCGGTGGTGAGACCGAGCTCCCGGCAGCCCCGCTCGAACAGCCCGTGCGCCATCTGGGCGGATCGGCGGAACATGAAGCCCGGCCGGCCGGCCAGCCTGGAGCGGATGTCCTCATTGGAGACATTATCGGGCATGGGTGAGTTGACCCTTCAATCCAGTCGCGGTTCGGGACACTATAGAGTATTCCGTTTTGACTCGTAAAAGTTCTTACGATATAAATTCGTATGAACTGATACGAAATAAGTGGCGGCAACGGCGTGGCGAAACAACAGGTAATCATCGAGGACAGAGGGAGCGTGAGCCGATACGCGCACGCCGGCGAACCGGTTTCCGACCCGGCGGCGTGGACTGGCGCCGAGATGACGGCCCGAGGCGAGTGGCTGTATCGATTGCGCGGCGATGAATTGGACGGCCTGTCCGACCTCGCCGATCGGCTCATCAAGGACGCCGATGGCGATCTCAACCATTTGATTGGCCGGCCCGCCGAGGCGTTCGATATCGGCCCATTGTCCACGACCGTCGAGGCGGTCCGTTTTGACCTTCGCGACGGTCGGGGTTTCGCCGTCATGCGCGGCCTGCCCGTCGAGGACTGGTCCCGCGAGAAACTCGCCGCCGCCTATTGGGCCGTCGGGGTCCATGTGGGCGAACCGGTCTCCAATAATCCGGACGGCGACCTGATCTCCCACGTGATCGATCTTGGCCGGGACTACGACAACCCCAATCACCGCGGCTACCAAACCAGCGCCGCGCTCAACTGGCACGTGGACAATTGCGACGTGGTCACGCTGCTCTGCCTGCAGACCTCGAAGACCGGCGGGGAATCCAAGTTCGCAAGCTCGGTCGCGGTTTACAACGAGATGCTGCGCCGCCGGCCCGATCTGGTTGCGGCGCTGGCCGAACCCTTCTGGATCAGCCGGCACGGCGAGGAAGACGACGGCGAGGTGCCCTACTACGAATTCCCGGTGTTCAATTTCGTCGACGGCTACCTGGTGGCGCTCTGCGCCGGGAAGCACATTGAGAACGGTCATTCGCTGCCGGGCGCCCCGCCGCTGACCGATGCACGCCGGGAAGCGCTTCAAATGATCGGGACGCTGGCGGAGGAGCTGCATCTTTCCATGGCCTTCGAGCCGGGCGACATCCAATTGCTCAACAACTTCGTCAACATCCATACGCGGACGGCATTCGAGGATTGGGACGATCCGGCCCGTAAACGGCATCTCTGGCGGCTTTGGCTGCACGTCGAAGGACAGCGTGCTTTCCCGCCCGAGATCGAACCTTGGCGGCGGGGCATCCGCACGCTGGCGACAACCGAACGAATTGAACTCGACCCGTTCGTCTAAGGACGGGCAAGGAGGACCACTATGGGAACGCAAATGAAGCTCGGCATGTTCTACTGGCAGGTAGGCCATCACATCGCCGCGTGGCGCCATCCGGAAAGCACGCCGGATTCCGGCGTCAACGCACCGCATCTGATCGAATTGGCCCAGCTCGCCGAGAAAGGCCTGTTCGACATGTTCTTCATGGCCGACAGCGTTACCTTCTGGCGGGGGTCCCTCGAATCCATGAGCCGGGATTCGTACAGTACCTGGATCGAACCTTTCACCATGATGTGCATGCTGTCCCAGCACACCAAGCACCTAGGGCTGGTGTGCACGGCGACCGCCACCTACGATCAACCGTATCTGCTGGCCCGGCGGTTCGCCTCGCTGGACATCATCTCCGGCGGGCGGGCTGGCTGGAACCTCGTAACCTCGGGCAACAAGCTGGAAGCCGATAGCTTCGGCCTCGGCGAGCATATGGAAAAGGCGGCGCGCTACCGCCGGGGCCGGGAATTCGCCCATGTGGTGCGGGGTCTCTGGAACTCTTTCGACGAGGGCGCCTTCCTCCGTGACCGGGAGTCGGGTCGATATTTCGATCCCGAAAAAATCCAGGTTCTCGATCACTCGGGCGAATTTCTGGGCGCCAAGGGGCCGCTGAACGTCTCTCCCTCGCCCCAGGGCGAACCGGTGCTCATCCAGGCGGGCGCCTCGGAGGATGGGCGCGAGCTTGCCGCCGCCACCGCCGAGGTGGTGTTCGGCGCCTCCCAAAGCATTGAGTACGCGAAGGAGTTCTACGCCGATGTGAAGGGACGGATGGTCAAATGCGGGCGCGATCCGGACAGCCTCAAGATCATGCCCGGCCTGTCGGTAAATGTGGGCGAAACCCACGACGACGGCGTCGCCAAGTTCGAGGAACTCCAGGATCTGATCGATCCCCGGACCGGGCTCGAACTGCTGTCCCAGCGGCTGGACTATGATCTGACGGGCTACGACGTCGACCAACCGCTGCCGGACATCCCGCTTAATGAAATCGGCGGCAGCCGGGCCGAAATCACGCTGAAGACGGCGCGGGACAACAACATGACCATCAAGGAACTCTACCGGTATTTCGCCGGCGCCCGCGGCCACTATCAGATCAACGGCTCGGTTGCCGAGGTCGCCGACCTGATGGAGGAATGGGTCACCGACAAGGCTTGCGACGGGTTCAATATCATGCCGCCCCTCTATCCCCACAGCCTTAGGGATTTCGTCGATATGGTGGTCCCGGAACTGCAGCGGCGCGGCCTGTTCCGCACCGAATATGAAGCGACCACGCTTCGCGGCAATCTCGGCCTCACCCGGCCCCCATGGTCGGCCGACGATCTCAAGAGCTCGACCATTGGAAAAGCGGCGGCGGAGTAACGTTTTTGCAGCGTTTCCGCCACTTGCCAGTCCCCCGGCAATGTGTATAGTGCGCCGCCTTAACTCCTTGCCAGCGGCTTGAACCGTCGTTGGCTATGCCCTCCGGCGGGGAATTCGCCACGCCCGAGGGAAGAGAAAAGCCGGAAGGAGACATGACTGTGGCTTTATACGAAAGCGTGTTTGTTGCACGCCAAGACGTTTCCGCGCCTCAGGTTGAGGCGATCGCCGACGGGTTCGCGGCCCAGATCGAAGAAAATGGCGGCAAGGTCGCAAAGCGCGAATACTGGGGCCTCAAGAACCTTTCCTACAGGATCAAGAAGAACCGCAAGGGGCACTATGTGCTGTTCAATCTCGATGCGCCGTCCGATGCGGTGCGGGAGATGGAGCGCCAGATGCGCCTGCACGAAGACATCCTGCGCTACCTGACCCTCAGGCTGGACGAGATCGACGACGAACCGTCCATCCAGATGCAGAACCGGAACCGCGACGAGTCCCGCCGGCGTGACGGCGACCGGCGGGATGATCGTGGCGATCGCCGCGTCGAGAAGCCGGCTGCCGAGGCCGCACCGTCCAAGGCCAAGGAAGAGGCGGCCCCTGCCGAGGCCCCGGCTGAGGAGGCCTCCTCCGAATCCCCTGGCGAAGCTGCTGGCGAAGGAGAAGATAAATGAGCGCCGACACCACGACCGAACGTCCTCAACGGCCGCGCGGCGGCGGGGGTGGCGGCGGCCGCCGTCCGTTCTTCCGGCGGCGCAAGACCTGTCCGTTCTCCGGCGCCAACGCACCGAAGATTGATTACAAGGACACCAAGCTCTTGTCGCGGTATATCTCCGAACGTGGCAAGATCGTGCCGAGCAGAATTACGGCGGTTTCGGCCAAGAAACAGCGCGAACTCGCGCGTGCGATAAAGCGGGCTCGTTTCCTGGCGCTGCTGCCTTACGTTTCCCAATAATGACCAACGCCAACGCCCCCGCGGGCGACTGGCGGTGCGGGGTCAACATGAAAAGGGATCTTCTTGGCGGTATCGGCGCCGGCGCAGTCAGCGCACTTCTATGGGCGTCGATTACACTCGGCGGCGGTGGGATTTTGCTGTCCTATCTGTCGCCCCTGCCCCTGTTGATGGTGGGGCTGTCCCAGGGCTCCCGCGCCGGCAACATCGGTATTGTGGCCGGCGTCCTGATATCCGGCATGGCGGGTAATCCCTTCTTCGCGCTCATCTATATCGTGATGATCGGACTCCCCGCCGGCCTGATCGTCCGCCAGGCGTTGATGACCCGGCAGCTGCAGAGCGGCGCGGTCGAATGGTATAAGCCGGGCGATCTGCTGGCCCACCTGGCGGGCGTCGCCTCGGTGCTGATCATCGTCGCGGGCTTTGTCCACTTCGATGTGGACGGCGGGCTGCCGGCGGCTATCGGTCAGTACCTCGATCAGATTCTGGAGGCGCGGTTCAACCTCGCGAGTCCCGGCGACCGGGCAACGCTGGTGGTCCAATTGACGCCGTTCTTCCCGGCGATCATTGCCGGTTCCTGGCTGCTGTTCCTGACCATCAACGGCACCCTGGCCCAAAGCCTGATGGTCCGCATGGGCCGCAATATCCGCCCGACCCCGGCCTATTCGGAGATCGAACTGCCGGATTGGATCTACTGGGCCATCGTCATCGCCGCAGGGGTTGCCTTGCTGTCGTCCGGCACGGCGGATTTCGTCGCCATGAACGTGGTCGCGGTCCTCGCTACGCCGTTCTTTTTCGTCGGCCTCGGCACCATTCACATCATGGTTCGCCGGTTGGCGGCGCCGATCATGGCGTTGGTCGGCCTCTACGGCATAATTTTGGTTTTCGGCATGGTCCCGTTTGTCGCGGTGGCCGGGCTCGGATTTTTTGAACAATGGACGGATCTCCGGAACCGTTATGGCGGCGCGCGGGCGCCCGATGAGGAGGAAGAGTGATGGAAGTCATCCTTTTGGAACGAATTGAGAAACTGGGCCAGATGGGCGACGTGGTGAACGTCAAGCCGGGCTACGCGCGCAACTATCTGCTGCCGAAGAAGAAAGCGGTGAGTGCGACCGGCGAGAACAAGACCCATTTCGAGCAACAGCGCGCGCAGCTCGAGGCCGAGAACCTGGAGCGCAAGAGCGAGGCCGAGGCGGTGGCCGGCAAGATGGACGGCCAGCTTGTGGTCATGATCCGGCAGGCCGGCGACGCGGGTCAGCTCTACGGCTCGGTCAACGCGCGCGATATCGCCACCGGGCTGACCGAGGCCGGGTTCACGGTCGGCCGTCAGCAGGTTCGGCTCGAAATCCCGATCAAGGCCATCGGCCTGCACCCGGTTCACGTTTTCCTGCACCCGGAAGTTTCGGTGACCGTGACCGCCAATGTGGCCCGGTCCGACGATGAGGCCCGCATCCAGGAAGAGACCGGCGAGGCGGTGATCGCCCAGGAGGACGAGAACGTTCAAAGCGCGGCCGAGCAGCTGATCGCCGAGGAGGAAGCTGCCGAGGCCGCCGAAGCGGAAGCCGCCGCCGAAGCCAAGGCTGCCGAGGACGGCGAGGCATCCGAGGGGGCCGGGACGGCCGAGGCCGCCGATGACGCCGGGGAACCCGCTGAGGTCGAGACGGAGAACGAGGATTCATCTTCGGATGAGGAGGCCCCGGGGGACGGGGAGGAAGCGGAAGAAACCCCGACCGCCTAATCGTGATCCTCATAAGTGTTTGAAAAGCGGGAAATAATTAAAAAATTACCCGCTTTTTCTTCAGCTATCTTCACATCGGAAATTGAGTATGCTAGCGTTTTGAAGTGACGCTGGGCGCATGAAGCCGCCGTCACCGGGCAAAGAAAGAGGACTTTGAGGAAGTTCCAGGGACTGGTGCCATGTTCATGCTCAAACTCATTCTCCGCCGGCTGGTCGTCGAAGGCGAGTTGACGATCACGGACAGCAGCGGAAAGGTGCACCGTTTCGGCGGCAACGAAGGTCCGTCGGTGGCGGTTCGGTTTCACGAGCTTTCATTGCCCCTCAAAATCGTCTTGAACCCGAGCATGGCGCTCGGTGAGGCCTATATGGACGGCCGGCTGACCATCGAAGGCGGCAACACCATCTACGAGTTCCTGGACCTGCTGGCGCGAAATCTCTCAAAAAGGGGGCAGCCGGCGCCACAGCGATTGCTCTCCCGGATCGGGATGCTGTTCCGGCGCATCTATCAGTTCAATCCCGCGTTCCGCTCGAAGCGCAATGTTGCCCATCATTACGATCTCTCGGGCGATCTCTATGACCTGTTTCTCGACCAGGACAAGCAGTACTCCTGCGCCTATTTCCCGGAGGGGGTCAACGACATCAACACGGCCCAGGAACGCAAGAAGCGTCATATCGCGGCCAAGCTGTTGCTCAAGGACGGCCAAAAGGTGCTCGATATCGGCTCGGGTTGGGGCGGTATGGGCCTGTATCTCGCCAGATCGGCGGGGACCGAGGTCACCGGCATTACTCTCTCCGAAGAGCAGTTGAAGGTCTCCAAGGACCGCGCCGCCCAGGCCGGATTGCAGAACCGGGCGCAATTCCATTTGCGGGATTACCGGGACCAGACCGGTCATTTCGACCGGGTCGTATCGGTGGGCATGTTTGAACATGTGGGCATCGGACATTTCGGTCAGTATTTCGGCAAAATCCACGAGGTGCTCGCGGATGACGGCGTGGCGCTCCTCCACACCATCGGCCGCAGCGACGGTCCCGGGAATACGGACCCCTGGATCCGGAAGTACATTTTCCCCGGCGGCTATATCCCGTCCCTCTCCGAGACCGTGCCGGCCATCGAGCGGGCCGGGCTGATCGTCACCGATATCGAGTTTCTCGGCCCCCACTATGCCGAAACCCTCAAGGCCTGGCGGGAACGGTTCCGCGAGAACTGGGATAAGGTCGCGGACCTGTACGACGAGAACTTCTGCCGCATGTGGGAGTTCTATCTTGCCGGCAGCGAGGTTTCGTTCCGTTTCCTCGGCTTGACGGTGTTCCAAATTCAGATGACCAAGCGTGTCGGCGTCGTACCCATGACCCGCGACTACATTGGGGAGTGGGAAAGAACCAGCGGCAGCGCCCGAACGGCCAGCGATCGCGCGGCTTGAGCCCGCCCGCCCCGGCCGTTCCGGAATTTCAGCCTACTAATCCCCGTGTTCCACAGGGCTGTGAATCGATTCCGGCTTACCCCGGGCAGCGAATCGGTCTAGGTTCCGCTTGATGGCAACCGCGGCGACCAATCCGACAAATTTGCGCCCTATCGGCGATGACGACCAGACCCTCTCCGTATTCCGGACCCCGCCGCACAACTTCGAAGCCGAGAAGGCGCTCCTGGGCGCCATCTTCGCCAACAACAACGCTTATGACCGGGTGTCCGATTTTCTGCGGGCCGACCATTTCGCCGATCCCATCCACGGGCGGATCTTCGACGCGGCGTCCCGGCTGATCGAACGCGGACAGATCGCCGATCCCATCACCCTGAAGAACTTCTTCGATCAGGACGGATCGCTCTCCGAGGTCGGCGGCACCGAGTATCTGGCGGAAATCGCCGGCAGCATGGTGAGCATCATCAACGCCGCGGAATACGGCCGGAACATCTACGATCTGCATCTCAAGCGGCAGCTGATCGACCTCGGCGAAACCATCGTCAACGATGCCTACTCGCCGGACGTCGACGACACCGCCATGCACCAGATCGAAGGGGCGGAGCAGCGGCTCTATGACCTCGCGACCACCGGCGAAATGGAGGGCGGCTTCCAGCCGTTCAAGTCGTCCATCCTCAGCGCGATCGAGATGGCCCAGGCGGCGCACAACCGGGACGGCCATCTGAGCGGAGTCGCCACCGGTTTTCGGGATGTCGACACCCTGCTGGGCGGTCTCCATCCGTCCGATCTGATCATTCTCGCCGCGCGTCCGTCGATGGGTAAGACCGCGCTTGCGACGAATATCGCCTTCAACGCGGCCTACGACTACAAGACCGAGACCGACGAAGACGGCCGGACCAAGGTGCTCGACGGCGCGGTTGTCGGATTCTTCTCCCTCGAAATGTCGGCTGAGCAACTGGCGAGCCGTATCCTGTCCGAACAGACCGAGATCGCCTCCGACAAGATGCGGCGCGGCAATCTTACCAACGAGGAATTCGACAAACTGGTGGTCGCCAGCCAGCAGCTTCACCGTCTCCCCATCTTCATCGATGACACGCCGGCCCTTTCGGTCAGCGCATTGCGTACCCGGGCGCGCCGGCTCAAGCGGGAGCACGGCCTCGGATTGATCATCGTCGACTACCTGCAACTCATGGAAGGTTTGCACCGGAGCGACAACCGGGTTCTCGAGATCGGCGAGATCACCCGCGGACTGAAGACTCTGGCCAAGGAACTCAATGTCCCGGTGCTCGCACTCTCGCAGTTGTCGCGCGCCGTCGAACAGCGTGAAGACAAGCGTCCTCAGCTCTCCGATCTGCGCGAATCCGGCACCATCGAACAGGATGCGGATGTGGTGTCGTTCATCTTCCGTGAATCCTACTATCTGGAGCGGAATGAGCCCGTGCAGCGGCAAGACGAAGAGCTGGACAAATTCGCCGAACGGCACGGCCGTTGGGAGACCCGGCTGCAGGAAGTGAAGCACCACACCGAACTGCTGATCGCCAAGCAGCGGCATGGACCGACGGGAAACGTCCGCCTCTATTTCGACGGCACATTCACCCGGTTTGCCGATCTGGATACCCAACATTCCGAGAGGTTCTGATTGTCCGGGATGAGCGGCGGGGCGCATACGGGGTCGATCCTCACCATCGATCTGGATGCCATCGCCGCCAATTATCAAACCCTGCGGGATATTTCAGGCAGTGCCGAAGTGGCGTCCGTGGTCAAGGCAAACGCCTATGGGCTCGGTGTCGATCGGGTGGCGCCGGTACTCAACAACGCCGGATGCCGGACGTTCTTCGTTGCCAATATCGCCGAGGCATATGAGCTCCGCTCCCTGATCCCGTCGGCCGAAATTCACGTGCTGGACGGCCTGATGGGTCAACCGCCGGAGCGCTTTATCGCCCGGAACCTGCGCCCGGTGCTCAACACGCTGGACGAAATCGAGACATGGCGGAGCGTTTCGGCCGAGTCCGACCGGCCGCTGCCCGCCGATATCCAGATCGACACCGGCATGGCCCGCCTCGGCCTGACCGCCGATGAAGTGGAAACGCTGCTGGCCCAGCCGGACTGGAACCGGGAGATGGTGATCGACTGCCTGATCAGCCATCTCGCCTGTGCCGAAGAACCCGACAATCCCAAGAACGCCGGGCAGCGCGGCACCTTCGCCAGGCTGATGCCCCGTTTCGAGGCCCGCCGGGCGTCGCTCTCGGCCTCATCCGGCATGTTTCTGGGCGAGGATTTCCACTTCGATCTGACCCGTGCCGGGGTCGCTTTGTACGGTGCCAACCCGACCCCGGACACCGCCAATCCGATGGCTCAAGTTATTCTAATACAAGGAGAAATCCTGCAAGTGCGGTTCGTTGACACCCCCCAGACCGTTGGTTATGGTGCGACGCACCGCATCACCCGGCCGAGCAAAATCGCCACCATTCCGATTGGCTATGCGGACGGGTATTTGCGGTCTCTTGGCAACACCGGTATCGCCGTCATCGGCGGTCACAAAGTGCCGGTCGTGGGGCGAGTTTCGATGGATCTGACCACAGTGGACGTGACCGACGTTCCCGACGGACTGGCACGGCCCGGCGCTTTGGTCGACCTGCTTGGTCCCGGCAACGACCTCGACGATACCGCTGCCCGCGCCGGAACCATCGGCTACGAAATCCTCACCCGCCTCGGCAACCGGTTCGAACGGCGCTATATCGAGAATGGCAACGCAGGCTCGGCGTAAGTGGACGTCCGCCGATGAATTTCCTCCAACCCATCGGCCGTGTCTTTATCGCGTTCCTGGGCTCCATCGGCCGGCTGACCATGTTCACCGGCGTTGCCCTCAGCCATGTGGTCCGCCCGCCCTGGTATCCGCGCATCATCCTCCGCCAGATGATCGAGATCGGTTATTTCTCGTTGCCGGTCGTCGGCCTGACCGCCGTCTTCACGGGCATGGTGCTGGCGTTGCAGAGCTTCACCGGCTTCGCCCGTTTCAACGCCGAAGGTGCGGTGGCCAACGTCGTCGTGCTCTCGATCACCCGGGAACTCGGACCGGTGCTTGCCGGTTTGATGGTGTCGGGGCGGATTGGCGCCTCCATGGCCGCCGAAATCGGCACCATGCGGGTCACCGAGCAGGTGGACGCGCTCACGACTTTGTCCACCAATCCGTTCAAATACCTGGTGGTGCCGCGGTTCATCGCGGGCGTCACCATGCTGCCGGTGCTCGTCCTGATCGCAGATATCATCGGTGTGATGGGCGGCTATCTGATCGGCGTCTTCGAACTCGGCTTCAACGCCGCCAACTATTTGCAGAATACCTGGGACTTCCTGACCGCTTTCGACGTGATTTCCGGCCTGGTGAAGGCTGCGGTGTTCGGCTTCATCATCACGTTGATGGGCTGCTACCACGGATACCATTCCCAAGGCGGCGCCCGGGGCGTGGGTCAGGCGACGACCAATGCGGTGGTGTCGGCGTCGATCCTGATCCTGTGTTTCGATTATATCCTGACCGCCATCTTCTTTGCCGCTGACGGATAGATACAATACCTGAGCCCATGACCGAGACCCGGCCCAAGATCAGCCTGAAAGACGTCCACAAGGCCTTTGGCCCGAAAGTGGTCCTGGATGGTCTCGACCTGGATGTCGCCGAGGGCCGGTCGATGGTGGTGATCGGCGGATCGGGTGTCGGTAAATCGGTGATGTTGAAATGCATCCTCGGTCTGCTCACCCCGGACTCCGGTTCCGTGGAAATCGATGGCGTGAGCGTTCTCGGGCTGTCCTCGGGCGAGCGCGACCGGGTGAACCGCAAGATCGGCATGTTGTTTCAGAGCGCCGCTTTGTTCGACAGCCTCCCGGTCTGGGAGAACGTCGCCTTCCGGCTGCTGAGCGACGGGGCGGGCCGGGACGAGGCCCGCGAAATCGCCGTCCGGAAACTGGCCCAGGTGGGTCTGCGCTCGAACGTCAGCCACCTATCCCCCGCCGATCTCTCGGGCGGCATGCGGAAGCGGGTCGGACTTGCCCGCGCCATCGCCGGTGATCCGGAGATCATTTTCTTCGACGAACCGACCACCGGCTTGGATCCGATCATGTCCGACGTAATCAACGAGTTGATCGTCTCCTGCGTGAAGGAATTGGGCGCGACCGCCTTGTCCATAACCCATGATATGGCGAGCGCGCAAAAGATCGGCGATCGCATCGCAATGATCTACAATGGCCGCATCATCTGGAACGGCCCGGCGGACGAAGTCGCGGGTTCGGATAACGAACTGGTCGAGCAGTTCATCAACGGCCGGACCGACGGGCCCATCCAGATGGCTTTGCGAGCGTAAGGAGCCGGCGGCTTGGCGAAATCGGCATCAACCTTCGTTTGTCAGGAATGCGGCGCGTCCCACGCCCGGTGGTCGGGCAAGTGCGACGCCTGTGGCGCCTGGAACTCGATCGTCGAGGAAGCGGGCGGCGGCGATGTGCCCAAAGGCCTTGGCCGAAAGAAGGGCAGCAAAATCGAGTTCGTCCCGTTGAAGGGTGAAACCCAGCCGGCGCCGCGGCTGGCCACGGGTATTGCGGAGTTCGACCGGGTTTGCGGCGGCGGACTGGTGCCGGGCTCGGCGCTGCTGGTCGGCGGCGACCCGGGGATCGGCAAATCAACCATCCTTCTGCAAGTGTGCGCCGAACTCGCCAAGGCGGGCACCGCCGGCTGTGTTTACGTGTCCGGCGAAGAGGCCATCGATCAGGTGCGGTTGCGGGCCGAGCGGCTCGGCCTTGCCGACGCCCCCGTGGAGCTGGCGGCCGCGACGAACGTCCGCGATATCGCCGCCTCGCTCGATGGTCCGTCCCCGGCGCGGGTTGTGGTTATCGATTCCATCCAGACCCTCTACCTCGACAACCTTGATTCGGCGCCAGGCACCGTTTCTCAGGTCCGGACCTCGGCCCAAGAGTTGATCCGCCTCGCCAAGAAGCGGGGATTCACGCTGATTTTGGTGGGCCACGTCACCAAGGAGGGATTGATCGCCGGGCCAAAGGTGCTCGAGCACATGGTCGATACGGTGCTCTATTTCGAGGGCGAACGCGGCCATCAGTTCCGAATCCTCCGGGCGGTGAAGAACCGGTTCGGACCCGCGGCCGAAATCGGCGTCTTCGAAATGACCGACGGCGGCCTCACCGAAGTGCCCAACCCGTCGGCCCTCTTCCTCGGCGACCGCGAAGACGGTGTCAGCGGTGCGGCCGTGTTCGCCGGAATCGAAGGAACCCGGCCCATGCTGGTTGAAATTCAAGCCCTGACCGCACCCGCATCCTACGGCACGCCGCGCCGCGCGGTGGTCGGATGGGACAGCAACCGCCTCTCCATGCTGCTGGCCGTCCTCGAATCACGATCCGGCGTCGCCATCGGCGGCCAGGACGTTTTCCTGAATGTCGCCGGCGGTCTCCGGGTTTCGGAACCGGCCGCGGATTTGGCGGTTGCCGCCGCCTTGGTCTCGTCCCACACCGGCAAACCCGTCCCCGCGGACACGGTGGTCTTCGGTGAGGTCGGTCTCTCAGGCGAAATCCGACAGGTGGGTCAAGCCGATGTGCGGTTGCGGGAAGCCGCCAAACTGGGATTTTCCCGTGCCGTGGTTCCCGCCCAGCGCCGGGGCAGGAATTCCGCGACGGCAAGTGACCTCGGTCTTCTTTCCGTCGATCATCTGGATCAGCTAATTAGCTGGCTGCGGGATGCGGAGCCCGCGGGCCCGCGTCCGGTGGAGCGCGCCGCCAATGGATAGTTTGCCGGTCAATATCCTCGATCTCGGGGTCATCGCGCTGATGCTCATCGGCGCGCTCATCGGCCTTGCGCTTGGCTTCGTCCGGGGCGGCCTGTTCGTTCTCTCCTGGATCGGTGCCGGCGTGGCAACGTTGTTTGGATTTCCGGAGGCCCGGCCGCTGGCCCGCGGCTACATCGAGACCGTGTGGATTGCCGACCTGACGACGGGCGTGGTGATTTTTCTGGTCACCCTCATCGTCCTGTCCCTGATCGGTTCCGCCATCGGCAGTTGGGTGCGGGGCAGCCGGCTGAACGCGCTGGACCGATCCCTGGGCCTGCTTGCCGGGCTCGCGACCGCGACGTTCATTCTGATGTGCGGCAGCGTCCTGGCCGATATGCTGCTCCCCAAGGATCAACGGCCCGCCTGGGCCAACGAGGCCAGATCCCTGCCACTGATCGAAAGCGGCGCAGGATTCCTGAAGATGGCGGTGCCGGAGAAGCTCGAGCTGTTCAAGAATTCAGCCGGGGAAGCGAGCCAGAAGACCAAGGATGCCATCCAACTCAAGGAAACCTACGATCGGCTGGTGCAACCCGTCCCTGAAGAATCCGGGCGCGAAGACCGGCCGGGATATGATAGTAAGGAGCGCCGCGCGCTCGAACGAACCATTCAAGGACTTCAATAGCGGGTCATGCGAGAGTTATCGCCAATTCAGCCGGACGACGATCACTTCCACGACGAGTGCGGCGTCTTTGGCGTTTACGGTCATGAGGACGCGGCGGCCCACACCGCCCTCGGCCTCCACGCACTGCAACATCGGGGGCAGGAAGCCGCCGGCATAGTCAGCGCCGACGGGGTCCATTTTCACTCTCACCGCTCAGCTGGCCTGGTAGGCGACAATTTCAGCTCCGAAGAGGTTATCGGGCGCCTTCAGGGCAGCATGGCAATCGGCCATAACCGATACTCCACCGCCGGCGAGACGGCGGCGCGCAACATTCAGCCCCTGTTCGCCGACTTCGAGTTTGGCGGCCTTGCCATCGGCCACAACGGCAATTTGACCAATGCGTATTCCCTCCGCCGGGCGCTGGTCCAGCGCGGCTGCATCTTCCAATCCACCACCGACACCGAGATCATCGTTCATCTGATCGCCATCAGCGGTTATTCAACGGTTGTCGACCGGATGATCGACGCGCTGCGTCAGGTCGAGGGCGCCTACTCACTGGTGGCGCTTACCAACGACGCCCTGATCGGCGTCCGCGACCCCATGGGGGTACGGCCATTGGTTCTGGGCCGATTGGAGGGTTCCTACGCATTGTGCTCGGAGACCTGCGCCCTCGACATCATCGGCGCCGAATTCGTGCGCGACGTGGATCCGGGTGAAATCGTCGTCATTGACGGCGATGGCATTCGCAGCGTCAAGCCGTTCTCCAAGACACCCCAGCGGCTTTGCATTTTTGAATATATTTACTTCGCGCGGCCCGACAGCACGGTCGAGAACCGCAATGTCTATGAAATCCGCAAGGAAATCGGCGCCGAGTTGGCCCGCGAGAGCAGCGTCGATGCTGATGTCATCGTACCGGTACCGGATTCCGGCGTACCCGCGGCAATCGGTTATGCCCAGCAGGCCGGCATCCCGTTCGATCTGGGGATTATCCGCAATCACTACGTTGGCCGGACCTTCATCGAACCGACGCACCAGATCCGCCACCTCGGCGTGCGGCTCAAGCACAATGCCAATGCCGGTCATCTTAAGGACAAGCGGGTGGTATTGGTCGACGATTCCATCGTCCGCGGCACAACCTCGGAGAAGATTGTTGCCATGGTGCGGAGTGCCGGTGCCAGCGAAGTTCACATGCGGATCTCGAGCCCGCCGACCAGCCACTCCTGCTTCTACGGTATCGACACACCCGAACAAGAGGAGTTGCTGGCCGCGCAGTACGATGTAGAGGCCATGGCCAGGCACATCGGCGCCGACAGCCTGTCGTTTATCTCCATCGACGGGCTATACCGGGCGTTCGGCGAGACCGGCCGGAACGATACCCCGCAGTTTTGCGATGCCTGTTTCTCCGGTGATTATCCCATCCCGCTTACGGACCGGGACGGAGGCCCGATGCCGGCACAATTGTCCTTGCTGACCGAACAGGAATGATGGCCGACACGACACCGGCATCCGTCTCCCGGCCCTTGACCATCAACCCCGACGGTCGTCTGGCCGGCCGGATCGCGTTGATTACCGGCGCGTCCCGCGGGATCGGCCGGGCGGTCGCCCGTCATTTCGCCGCCGAAGGCGCGCACCTCATCCTCACCGCCCGGACCCAGGGCGCCCTTGAAGAGCTCGACGATGAAATCCGTGCCGCCGGCGGCCAATCCACGCTTTCGCCTGCCGACCTCACCGAGTACGACACCATCGATCGGATGGGGGCCGCCATCTTCGAGCGTTTCAAGCGGCTCGACATCCTTGTCGGCAATGCCGGCGTCCTCGGCACACTCGGGCCGTTGGCCCACGCGGACCCGCAAGAATGGGATGAAGTGT
Organism: Rhodospirillales bacterium; assembly: GCA_965213765.1. Classification (GTDB taxonomy): domain Bacteria; phylum Pseudomonadota; class Alphaproteobacteria; order Rhodospirillales; family UBA2165; genus JAJDXO01. The sequence continues at coordinate 809,931 of OZ243926.1, forward strand.
TTGCCGTCAATGTTACGGTCAACTGGCGGCTCATTCGAAGTTTCGAGCCGCTTCTGAGGATGTCGGATGCGGGTCGCGCCATATTCGTGACCTCGACGGCCGGTCATCACCCCCGGGCCTTTTTTTCCGCTTATGCGGCCAGCAAGGCGGCCCTCCGGATGATGGTCCTGACCTGGGCGGACGAGCTTAAGAATACCAGCGTCCGGATCAATCTGCTCAACCCCGGCGGGACCCGGACGGCAATGCGCAGCAAGGCCTTTCCCGGCGAAGACCCGGAGGCCATCAAGATCCCGGAGAGGATTACCAAGTACTTCGTCGAACTCGCCGATGCCGACTGCGCGCAGAACGGTGAGATCGTCGAAGTCCCTGCCCTGCTCGCGGCAGAGGAGAAAGGTACGAAATGAAGGAATGCGGCAAATCCGTCATGCGCCGGGGGCAGCCCGCGACCACAAGTCCCGCCAACATGATTTGAGGAATTCTCAATGCCGCCATCCTCGTGTGCAGCGCCGGTTCGCCTGCCGCTTCCTAGGGCTCACACTATGAGCCCTCGATATGCAACGAAGGCTTGAATGGCCCGATTTTCCGCTGAATGCAGCCGAATCAAACTTCTGTCGGGAACCACCCAGTTTATTTGCCTTCGACCGGTCTGCGGGCTACATTACGGCCCCTTCTGGGCGGGAAGCCCTTTGTGAGTTATTTCAATCGTTTAACAACGTTCAGCGGCGGTTAACAGGCCCATGGCGGACAGAGATCCGGAACAGGACGGTCTATTCAGAGAAGTTGATGAGGAACTGCGCCAAGAGCAGTTCTCCAAGCTCTGGAAGCAGTACGGCAAGTATGCAATCGGGGCCGCGGTTTCGCTGGTTGCGGCCGTGGGCGGCTATCAGGCTTGGCAGGCCTGGGACTTGAACCGCCGGACGGCGGATAGCCTTCAATTTGCCGGGGCGCTGCAGGCCATACAAAGTGAGGATGCGGCGCGCGCCCAGGAAATTCTCGGCCGGCTTGCGACCGAGGGTACCGCCGGATACGCGGTTCTCGCCCGACTCAATCAAGCCTCATTGATCGCCCAGCGGGGGGACAGGGCGACGGCGGCGGCGGCCTATTTCGCCATCGCCGACGATACCGGGGTCGATGAGATATTCCGTGATATGGCAGTGATTCTCGGCGCCATTCAGGATCTCGACAGGGGCAACCCTCAGAAATTGACCAGCCGCCTGCAACCACTCTTGGGGGGCGGCAGTCCCTGGCGCCACAGTGCCAGGGAACTGACTGCCTGGTTGCTCGAACGGCAGGGCAGTTCAGTCCAGGCGCGGCAGCTTTTTCAGGAACTGGCTGACGACGTGACGGCGCCCCCCGGGATTCGCGGGCGCGCCGCCGAAAAGCTTGCTATGCTCGGTACCGCGGGCAGCTAATCAATACCGGGTCGATGATTTCATCCTTGTCAAAATCGGCATTCCTCGTCGCCGCCTCTTTCGGCTTGGCCGCGTGCTCGGCATTCGACTTTTTCGGTGATACGCCCGAGGATCTGTTGCCCGGTGACCGCATCGCAATCCTGGTCGAGGAGTCCTCGCTGAAACCGGACGAGCAGGAATCGCCGGTGGAAATCTTCCTGCCTGCCCCCACCTCAAACCCCGAATGGCCCCAGGCCGGCGGGTACGCCAACCATGCAATGCACCACATCAAGGTTGGTGACCGCCTTTCCCGAGCCTGGACGGCCTCGATCGGCGCCGGATCGGACGAAGAGAAACGTCTCAATACGCAGCCGATCCTGGCGAACGGGCGGCTGTACACCATGGATGCGGAGACCAAGGTCTCGGCCTTCGATGCGCGCTCCGGCCAACGCCAGTGGTCGGTGGAACTGACGCCCGAGGAGGAAGCAGGCGAAGGCCACATCGGCGGCGGTCTCGCCTATGACGGCGGCCGGGTGTTCGTCGCCACGGGATTCGCCGAAGTACTCGCCCTGGATGCAGCCAGCGGACAGGTTCAGTGGCGCCGTAACATTGGTGAGCCCATGCGGGCCGCACCGACGGCGCGGGGCAATCGTGTATTTGTCGTCACTATGACCAATCAGCTGCTGGCGCTCAATGCGTTGACCGGGGAGACCATGTGGTCCTATAGAGCGATCGAAGAAACCACCAACCTGCTGGGAGCGGCTAGCCCGGCGGTCGAATCGGGCGTTGTGGTCGCTGCGTTTTCCTCCGGTGAATTGGTCGCGCTTCGGATCGAAAACGGACGCGAACTGTGGTCCGACTCCCTCACCGTGGCACGCCGGGCAAGCTCCATCGCAACCATTGCCGCTATCCGCGGCCGCCCGGTCATCGATCGCGGAATCGTCCTCGCCATTTCCAATAGCGGCCTGATGGTTGCCGTGGACCTGCGTTCCGGCCGGCGGATTTGGGAACGTGAGATTGCCTCGGTGGAAAGCCCTTGGGTGGCCGGCGACTTCGTGTTTGTTCTTTCGTCAAATGCGGAACTGGCTGCCGTCGGCCGCCGGGACGGCCGAATTCACTGGGTCACCGCCCTTTCCCTTTGGGAGGACCCGGAGGATCGCGAAGGCCGAATCAACTGGACCGCACCGATTCTGGCGAGTAACCGATTGATCGTCGCCGGCTCGACCGGCGAGGCGCTCGCCGTTTCACCCTATACCGGCCAAATTCTGGGCGCCGAGGAGATGCCCGACAAGGTGAGCATCCCGCCGATCGTGGCCAACGACACCATCTACTTCCTCTCGGACGACGGCGATCTCGTCGCATACCGATAGGGGCGGAAGATGGCGCTTTCCGTTGCCATCATCGGGCGGCCCAATGTCGGCAAATCCACCCTGTTCAACCGCCTGGTCGGCAGGAAACTGGCGTTGGTCGATGATGAGCCGGGCGTCACGCGCGACCGCCGCGAAGGTGATGGAGAACTGGCCGGGCTGACACTGCATCTGATCGATACGGCCGGATTGGAAGAGGCGGCGGAAGGGTCGCTGGAAGCGCGGATGCGCGCCCAGACCGAACGCGCCGTCGACGACGCCGACGTGGCGCTGCTGCTGATCGATTCCCGGGCCGGGATCACCCCCCTCGACGAACATTTCGCCGGCTGGCTCAGGGTGAAGGACACGCCGGTGGTCCTGGCGGCCAACAAGTGCGAAGGACGCGCCGGCGAGGCCGGCTATTACGAAGCCTTTTCCCTGGGCCTCGGCGAGCCGGTGCCGGTTTCAGCCGAGCATGGAGACGGCATGGCCGAGCTCTACGCCGCGCTCGCGCCGTTTGACGAGGCGCCGGAACCGCCGGCGGAGGAAGACTCGGATGACGACACCGAACGCTCCGGTCCCCTGCAACTGGCCATCGTCGGTCGTCCCAATGTCGGCAAGTCGACACTGGTGAACCGCTTGATCGGTGATGACCGGCTGCTGACCGGGCCCGAAGCGGGAATCACTCGGGATGCGATCTCCGTCGATTGGGAATACGACGGGCAGGCCATCCGGCTGATCGATACCGCCGGGCTCCGGCGGCGCGCAAAAGTCACCGAAAAGCTTGAAAACCTGTCGAGCCGGGACTCGTTTCGGGCGATCCAGTTCGCCGAGGTGGTGGTGCTTGTTCTCGACGGTGTAAGCCTGTTGGAGAAGCAGGACCTCACCATTGCCCGGCAGGTGATCGATGAAGGCCGTGCATTGATCATCGCCGTCAATAAATGGGATCTTGTGAAGGAAAAACGCAAAGCTCTCAAGGATCTGCAGTGGCGGATCGACAACTCGATTCCCCAGGCCAAGGGGATCCGGGCCGTAACGCTCTCGGCCAAAACCGGCAAGGGTCTCGAGCATCTGCTCCCCGCTCTGCTGGACACCTATCGGTCCTGGAACCGCCGGGTGCCGACGGGCCCGTTGAACCGCTGGCTGGAGGATGTGTTGGAACGCCACCCGCCGCCGGTGGCCGGCGGCCGGCGGCTGCGCATACGATACATGACCCAGGCCAAGACCCGGCCGCCGACCTTCGTCGTATTTGCGTCCCGCGCCAAGGGAATCACCGACGCATACCGCCGCTACCTGGTCAACGGGCTGCGGGACCGGTTCGACATTCCCGGCGTACCCATCCGCCTGATGGTGCGTCAGGGCAAGAACCCCTACGTCGACGACGATCGGTAGATGCTTGATCAGACGCCGGGCGATGCGGCCATCGACGAGACCGCCCACTCGGAGGACGATGCCCTCTACTGCGCCGATTGCGGCCATCTGATCACCAGGGGCCGCTGGCGGATCCGGCGAAATGGCGATCACCAGCATACGGTGTTCAACCCGGCGGGAATCGTCTATCGGGTGGTCTGCTTCAAGGAGGCGCCGGGTTTGGTTACCCGCGGTGATCCATCCGACGAATTCACCTGGTTCAAGGGTTATGCGTGGCGGATCGCCAACTGCACCGAATGCGGCCTGCACCTCGGCTGGCGGTTCGAAGGCGAGGACGTCTTCTTCGGTCTGGTCCGCACCAACCTGATCCAGCGAGAAGACTGACCTCTAAGCCGCCGGCAGGTCCCACTGGGACCGCGCTTCCAGGCGGCGCGGCGCCTCGCGGCTCAGCACCGCGGTCAGCTCGGCGAGGCTGTTCAAACTGTGCACCGGCCGAAACTCGTCCACATGGGGCAGGATCGCGCGGATGCCGAGGGATTTTGGCTGAAACTCGTCATAGCGCAGCAGCGGATTCAGCCAGATCAGCCGGCGGCAGGATTTGTGCAGCCGCTCGATTTCCTTCTCCAGACCGGTCGCCTCGTCCCGGTCCAACCCATCGGAGATCAGAAGAACCACCGCGCCCTGGGTCAGCACCCGACGCGACCAATACATGTTGAAGTCGCCGAGACAGTGGCCGATCCGCGTGCCGCCGGCCCAGTCCTCGACCGCCGCGCCCACATTGGCCAACGCCGCATCCACGTCCTTGTTGCGCAGGTACCGGGTCACGTTGGTCAGCCGGGTGCCGAACAGGAACGCGTGGACCCGGTCCCGGTCGTTGGTGACGGCGTGCATGAAATGAAGCAGCATCCGCGAGTAGCGGTCCATGGAACCGGACACGTCGCAGATGATGACCAACGGCGGATGGCGGGTGCGGCGCTTGCGCCACTGGATCGGAATGTAGTCGCTGCCCGAGCGCAGCGCGGCGCGCAGGGTCTTGCGCATATCGACCCGGGCGCCCGCCGTATCCATGCGGAACCGCCGAGTGGGAATTTCCATGATGGGGAGACACATGCGCTGCACCGCGGCGATGGCCTCGGCCACCTCGTCCGTCGACATCTTCTCGAAATCCTTCTCGCCCAGAACCTCGTTTGCGCTCCAGGTCAGCGAGGCATCGAGCTCGATCTCTTCCTCTTCCAGCTCCCGGCCATCGCCGGAATTGTTGGACATGGCTTCCGCCACCCGGCGGGAAATCTCCTCAGGCGGCGGTGCTTCCTCGCCGCCCCCGATGTCCGGCACCATCATCTGCATCATGCGTTCAAGAATTTGCGGATTGCGCCAGAAGATGTGGAACGCCTGATCGAATACTTCGCGCTGGTCCCGGCGATTGACGAACACCGCGTGCAGGGTCCAGTAGAAATCTTCCCGGCTGCCAAGCCCGACGACAGTGACCGCCCGCAGGGCCTCGATCACCTGGCCGGGGCCGATGGGCAGGCCGGCCGCCCGAAGCACCCGGGCAAAGTGCATTATGTTCTCGAACAGGCGCCCGCCCGCATCCGCTTCGGGCGCATCCGGGATGTTCGGATTACCGGCAGGCATGTTCAGGCCGGCGCCGTTGCCAATTCGGTCTTCACCTCGGTCAGGATGCGATTGGCCTCGCTGCCCTGGATGCGCTGGATATCGTCCTGATATTTGAGGATCGCGCCCAGCGTGTCGTTGACGGTCCCCGGATCGAGGGACATGCAATCGAGCTGCGTCAGCGCATGGGCCCAGTCGATGGTCTCGGCAATTCCCGGCAGCTTGAACAAATCCATGTCACGGAGCCGGTGAACGAACCCGACCACCTCCGCCGACAGGCTCGCCGGGGCTTCCGGCGCCTTCACCTGCAGGATTTCCAGCTCGCGCTCCGCATTGGGAAATCCGACCCAATGATAGAAGCACCGGCGCTTCAATGCGTCGTGAATTTCCCGGGTCCGGTTGGAGGTGATGACGACAATGGGCGGTTCGTCCGCCTTGATGGTGCCGATTTCTGGAATGGTGATCTGGAAGTCGGACAGCACCTCCAGCAAATATGCCTCGAACGGCTCATCGGTCCGGTCGAGCTCGTCGATCAGCAGGATGGGCGGGCCGTCGGCCTGCGGCTCCAGGCTTTGCAAAAGCGGCCGCTTGATCAGGAACTGATCGCCGAAAATATCCGATTCCAGCGTATCCCGGTCCCGGTCGCCGGCCGCCTCGGACATGCGGATCTCGACCATCTGGCGGGGATAGTTCCATTCATAGACCGCGGTGGTGACGTCGAGCCCCTCGTAGCATTGGAGGCGCAGCAGTCGCCGGCCGAGGGTCTCGGACAGGACCTTGGCGACCTCGGTCTTGCCGACACCGGCCTCACCCTCGAGGAACAAGGGCCGGCCCAGGTTCAACGAGAGATAGAGCGCCGTCGCCAGGCTGCGGTTGGCCAGGTAGTTCCCGCCCCGGAGGGTCTCGATGGTATCGTCGACGGAACCCGGAATGGCTGCCATGGGGTTAACGTCCGTTGTTATTGATTTAGTGAGCGGCGCGAGCATAGGCACCGCCGCCGCCCCTGTCCATCATTGGAGCGGCAGCCAAAGCGCCCGGCCGAATACCTGTCCGAATTGCGGTCTTAGCCCGCCGCCGCGGCCACGGCGCGCTTGGCGATGACGCCCACCAAATGCGCCCGGTAGTCGGACGCCGCATGGAGGTCGGACGCCATGTCGCCTTCGGAGACGCCAATGCCCTCCAGCGCTTCGGCGCTGAACGATCCGCCGAGGGCCGATTCCATGTCGCCCTGACGGAAAACTCCGTTGACGCCCGCGCCGGTCACCGCGACCCGCGTTCCGGCCGGACCATCGGAAACGAAGACACCCACCAGCGCGTAGCGCGACGCCGGGTTGGGGAACTTCGCGTAGGCCGCCTTGGCGGGAACCGGAAATTTGACCGCGGTGATGATCTCGCCCGCGTCCAGCGCGGTTTCGAACAGGCCCTTGAAGAAATCGTCCGCCGCGATTTCCCGGTTGTTGGTGACGATGGTGGCGCCGAGGCCCAGGCAGGCTGCCGGATAGTCGGCGGCCGGATCGTTGTTGGCGATGGACCCGCCGATGGTGCCCCGATTGCGGACCTGCGCATCGCCGATACCGCCGGCCAAGGCGGCGAGCGCCGGGACGGCCTGCTGGACATCGGCCGAGCCCGCCACGTCGGCATGCCGGGTCATGGCGCCGATGGTCACCGTATCACCGTCCACCGAGATGCCTTTCAGGTCGCCGATGCCGGCGAGATCCACCAGATCCGACGGATCCGACAGGCCGAGCTTGATCGACGGCAGAATGGTCATGCCGCCCGCCAAGGGGGGCGCGTCATCGGATGAAGATTTGCCGGCGGCGTCGGCGACGTCACTGGCCTTGTGATAATTGAATCCGCTCATGATTTACGCTCCTGCTTCCTGAAGGGCCCGCCAGACATTTTGCGGCGAGGCCGGCAACGGTACATCGGTGACGCCCTTTTCCGCGAGCGCATCGACCACCGCATTGATCACCGCCGGCGTAGAGCCGATGGCACCCACCTCGCCGACACCCTTCACGCCCAGCGAATTGTGAGCGCAGAGCGTCTCTTCGGTCGAGACGTGGTAGGACGGCACGTCGTCGGCCCGGGGCATGGTGTAGTCCATATAGGACCCGCTGAGCAGCTGGCCGTTTTCGTCATAGACGGCATTCTCCAGCAGCGCCTGACCGATGCCCTGGGTGACACCGCCGTGGACCTGACCTTCGACGATCATCGGGTTGATAACCCGCCCGACATCATCGACGGCGGTGAAGTTGACCACGTCCACGACGCCGGTGTCCGGATCCACGTCCACCTCGCAGACGTGGCACCCGCCCGGGAAGGTGAAGTTCAGCGGATCGTAGAACGCCGATTCCTCCAGCCCGGGCTCCAGGGTCTCGTGGGGGAAGTTGTGGGGCACGTAGGCCGCCAGCGCCACTTCGCCGAAGGCCATGGCCTTGTCGGTGCCCCTCACCGTATAGGATCCGTCCGCGAACTCGATATCGGCCTCGGACGCCTCCAGGATGTGGGCCGCGATCTTCTTGCCCTTGTCGACGATCTTGTTGGCCGCCCGGAGGATGGCTTCGCCGCCCACCGCCAGCGACCGGGAGCCGTAGGTTCCCATACCGAACTGGATCTTCGACGTATCGCCGTGGACCACGTCAACGGCCTCGAAACCGACGCCGAGCTGCTCGGAAATGAGCTGCGCAAACGTCGTCTCGTGGCTTTGCCCGTGGGAGTGAGTGCCGGTGAACACCGTCACACTGCCCGTCGGGTGAACACGGACCACCGCCGATTCGTAGAGACCGGCCCGGGCGCCCAAGGCCCCCGCCACCGCCGACGGCGCGACGCCGCAGGCCTCGATATAGGTGGAGTAGCCAAGCCCCCGAAGCTTGCCGTCCTTGGCAGCGGCTTCCCTGCGCCCGGCGAAGCCGTCGACGTCCGCCGCCTTGAGGGCCGCCGACAGGGTGGCCTCGTAATCGCCGGAATCGTATTCCATCGCCACCGGCGTCTGATAGGGGAAGGCATCGGACGGAATGAAGTTCTTCCGCCGGATTTCCACCTGATCAATACCCATCTCGCGGGCCGCCTTGGAGACGATCCGTTCAAGCAGATAGGTCGCTTCCGGCCGCCCTGCCCCGCGGTACGCGTCCACCGGCACCGTGTTGGTGAACACGGCGCGGATGTTGGCGTAGATCAGCGGCGTGGTGTAGACGCCCGCCAGCAGGGTCGCATGCAGATAGGTCGGCACCGCGGGCGCAAACGTGGAGAGATAGCTCCCCATATTGGCGAGGGTCTGGACCCGCAACCCCAGGAATTTGCCTTCCTTGTCGAGGGCAAGCTCGGCATGGGTAACGTGATCCCGCCCATGCGCATCGGTCATGAAACTCTCCGAACGCTCGGCGGTCCACTTGATGGGCCGGCCCACCTTGGCCGACGCCCAGGTCAGCACCGCCTCTTCGGCGTAGTGGAAAATCTTCGAGCCGAAGCCGCCGCCCACATCGGGCGCGACGATCCTGAGCTTATGCTCGGGGATCTGCAGCACGAACGCGCCCATCAGCAGCCGGATGACGTGCGGGTTCTGGGTCGTCGTGTAGAGGGTGTAGTCCTCGCCCGCCGCCTCGTACTCGGCCAACGCAACCCGAGGTTCGATGGCGTTGGGGATCAGCCGATTGTTGACGATGTCGATGGCGGTGACGTGGTCGGCCTTATCGAACGCCGCATCCACGTCGGCCTTCTCGCCGATGGCCCAGTCGTAGCACGTGTTTTCCGCCGCTTCGTCGTGGACCAGCGTGCCGCCTTCGATGGCCTTTTTCATATCGACCACCGCCGGCAGATCGTTGAGGTCGGCCTCGATCAATTGGGCCGCCGCCTTGGCCTGCTTCTTGGTCTCGGCCACCACCACGGCGATGGCATCGCCCACATGGCGGACCTTGCCCTGCGCGAGCGCGGGGTGCGCCGGCTCGACCATGGGATCGCCGTTTTGGAACGTGAGCCCCCAGCCGCAGGGGAGCCCGCCCACTTCGTCGGCCGCCAAATCAGCGCCGGTGAACACGGCGACGACGCCGTCGGCCGTCTCGGCGGCAGACGTATCAACGCCCTTGATCTCCGCGTGGGCCACCTGGCTGCGCAGGAAATACGCATAGGTCTGGCCCGGCCGGTTGATGTCGTCGGTGTAATTGCCGTTCCCGGTGAGGAACCGCCTGTCTTCCTTGCGCTTTACCGAAACGCCAATTCCATGCTCGGTCATGGCCCTATCCTTTCATGGCACTTGCACCGGCCAACACCGCCTTGACGATGTTGTGATAGCCGGTGCAGCGGCAGAGATTGCCTTCGAGGCCGCGGCGGACGCCCGCCTCGTCGATATCCGGGTTCTTGGCCGCCAGATCGATGGCGCTGATCACCATCCCCGGCGTGCAGAAACCGCATTGCAGCGCGTGATTGTCGTGGAACGCCTGCTGCATGGGATGGAATTCGCCATTGGTGTCGAGGCCCTCGATGGTCGTGACCTCGGCGCCTTCGGCCTGAACCGCCAGCATGGTGCAGCTCTTGATGCTGTCGCCGTCGAGCATGACGCAGCACGAGCCGCACTGGCTGGTATCGCACCCCACGTGGGTGCCGGTAAGACCGATATGTTCTCGGATGTAGTCGACGAGCAGCGTATCCGGCTCGACGTCGGCGGCGACGGCATTGCCGTTCACCGTCATGGACACGGTGGCCATGTGAACCTCCCATCTAAGGTCTATGTTATCGCCGTCCGTTCTGGACGATTTGCGGCCGGTTCCGACCTAGCCTTGATGAAAGTGTGCGGCTGCCCCGGTTCAAAATCAAGGGACATTAAAGAGAAAGGACGGCATTTGCCGCCCCTTGTTGCGATCACGCTCAGGTTCCAGGTTAGATTTCGTGCCGTGAGGACTAACGCTCCCGCACCGCCTCCCATCGCCTCAGACTAATGATAAACTACTGATGTAACGTTCTTTTTTTCTTTGTTTCTTGTGGACGAACGGCAGTTGATATACCTCCGGATTGAGGGAGAAAATTCCGAGGACATTCCGAAACCTGCCATGCCCGGATTGACCAAACGCCGCATCGATACCCTTTCGGCCCGCGAGAAAGAGAATTTCGTCTGGGACGACCAGTTCAAGGGCTTCGGCACAGCGCAGCCATCGCACGGACGACGCCGCCGATGTGGTGACCGACGCCGTGGAGCGCGCCGAATTGGATGTGGAACACAAGCCGCTCGACGACCTGATGACGTAACAACGAATACATGCGGCCTATTATTGGCCATTGCCAGATTGTATTTGCCGAACTGGCACCAAATAAGCGGGTAGACAGTCAGCGGTAGAGCAAATTAGGTAGAAGCATCACGATGCCGGGCAGGATAACGAGTATCGCTAGACGGATGATGTCGACACACCAGAACGGGGTCACTCCCCTGAAGACGGTGGTGGTTTTGATGTCCTGCAACACACCCGCCAGGACAAAAACATTGAGCCCGACCGGCGGCGTGATGAGGCTGATCACCATCACCACCACCGCGATGATGCCGAACCAGACCAAGATCTGATCGGAGTCGAGTCCGGCATAGCCGAGTTCTTTCACCACCGGGAAGAAGATCGGAATGGTCAGGAGCAGCATGGACAGGCTCTCGAAGACGCATCCCAGAATGATGTAGATGACCAGGATGATCACGATGACGCCCAGCGGCGAGATATCGAAGCCAGTCACCAGAGACAGCATGCCGTCGGGCAGGCCGGCGCGGTTGACGAAGTTGGAGAAGATCAGGGCGCCGAACAGCACCGTGAAGAGCATCGCCGTGGTGCGGGCGCTGTCGACCAGCACCTCGTAGATGGCGCTGAACGACCTGACCCCGCGTGATAAGGCAATAAGGAAAGCGCCGCCGGCGCCGACGCCCGCCGCCTCGGTCGGTGTGAAGATGCCGCCATAAATGCCGCCGATTACCAGGATGAAGAGCAATAGCGTGCCCCAGACGCCCTTCAATGCCTGCATGCGCTCCGCCCAGCCCAACCGCTCACCCCGGGGGCCCGCCTCGGGGTTGCGCCAGACCACGAACTGAACGGCAACGAGATAAAGGAGAATGCCCAGCAGGCCTGGAATGAAACCGGCGGCGAACAGCTCACGAATGCTGGTCTCCGTCATCAGGCCGTAGATGACGAGAATGACGCTCGGCGGAATCAGGATACCCAAGGTGCCACCGGCCGCGATCGAAGCAGATGCCAGGGAGTCCGTATATGGGTAGTTGTTCATTCTCCCATTGTGGGGCATGGCGGCCTATCCCGACCCCGGATTTTCGGCGGCATGGACGAATGTCTGGCTGATCGGAACGACCGCGCTGTTCCTGTTCGGGTGGGGCGTTTCGCGCGGTGCGAGCCTGCAGAAGTACACCTTCAAGCGATGGCCCGACCGCAAGTTCCTCGGCCTCGTCGAGCCCCGGTACATCGAGGCGGGGGAGCGCAAGATTCTGTGCAGCGGCCTGTGGGGCGTCGCCCGCCACTTCAACTATATGGGCGAGGGGTTCCTGGCGCTCTCGACCGCGCTCGTCTTCGGCTACCCGGGCAACCCGTGGGCGTGGACCTATTTCGCCTTCATCGTCTCGATGTTCGTCTGGCGCCAGGTGGTGGACGACAGGCAGTGCGCGGAGAAATACGGTCCCGAGAAGTGGGCGGAATACCGGGCGCGGGTGAAGTACCGGATATTTCCCGGCGTCTATTGAGCCGGTCCTACGACCCGCCCTGCGCAACCTGGGTCCTGCCGTAGAGCAGCTCCCAGGCCTTGTCGGAATAGCCGGGCCCGCGGCGCGCGTGGTCGGCCAGGGTCTCGAGCGCGGGGCTCACCCAGATCCATGGCGCCGATGATAATCCAGTGATGACAGGCGGCCATTTGTCGGCACCTGGCAGCCGCAGAAGATTGCATATGGTTTTTCATGGCGCCCGTTTACTGCCATGATGCCCGCATGAGGAAGCGGGAAAATCAGGACCCTCTGGATGTCATCATCGTCGGCGCAGGCTTGGCCGGCATTTATTTGCTCCACAGGCTTGGCGGGCTGGGATTTACCGCCAAAATCCTGGAGGCTGGCGCCGGCGTCGGCGGCACGTGGTACTGGAACCGATATCCCGGTGCCCGATGTGATGTCGATAACATGTTCTACTCCTATAGTTTCGACGAGGAGTTGGACGAGGAATGGAATTGGACTGAACGCTATCCGAGCCAGCCTGAATTACTGAAGTATATCAATCACGTTGCCGACAGATTCGACCTATGGCCCAACATTCAGCTGAATACGCGCGTTGTTTCGGCGATTTTCGATGCAATAAAAGGCTCTTGGCGGATCGAGACCGAAACGGAAGAAAGCTTATCGGCTCGGTATGTCGTTATGGCGACCGGATGCTTGTCAGCCGCCAATGTGCCTGACCTTGACGGGCTAAACGGGTTTCAAGGACGCGTGTTTCATACCGGCCATTGGCCGGTCGAGGAAATTGATTTTACCGGCCGTCGCGTCGGCGTCGTCGGCACAGGCTCATCAGGGGTCCAGGTGATCCAGGAAGTCGCCAAGCAGGCGAACCACCTTACCGTCTTTCAAAGGACTGCAAGTTACGTCGTGGAAGCCTTCAACCGGTCTCTTGACGCGGAGGACCGGACCTACTTCAAGGCAAACCGGCACGAGTTGAGGGAGGCGGCGAAGAAAACATTCGGCGGCTTCACCAATGTGACAAATGAGCAGTCGGCTCTATCGGTGACCGAAGAAGATTGCCGGAAAAAGCTCGAGGAAAGCTGGCAGGCCGGAGGCAATTCGCTGTTGGTCTCATTCAACGATTTCGGGTTTAGCGAAGAAGCGAATTTGCGCGCTCAGGATTTTGTTCGCGACAAGATACGCAAGGCCGTTCGCGACCCTGAAACGGCTGAAAAATTATTGCCCCGCCATATCATCGGCTGCAAGCGGCTCTGCCTCGGCACCAACTATTATGAAACCTACAACCGAGACAATGTGACACTGGTTCCGCTCGGCGACAAAGGGATCGAGCGGGTAACGGCAAACGGCCTGATCGCCGGCGACGCGGAGTTTGAACTTGATGACCTCGTCCTGGCGACCGGATTTGATGCCATGACCGGTGCACTCAATAAGATTAACATCGAGGGGCAGGCGGGCCTCACCCTGCGGAAGGCGTGGGAGGCGGGTCCCCGGACCTATCTCGGCCTGATGTCGCACGGCTTTCCGAATCTCTTTATGGTCACCGGCCCCGGCAGTCCGTCGGTGCTCTCCAACATGCTGCCGACCATAGAACACCACGTGGAATGGATAGCCGATTGCCTGGAACATATGCGCCGGAATGAATTTATTGAGATCGAAGCCGACCTGCCGGCTCAGGACCGGTGGGTGGAACATGCCAACGAGACGGCAGCGAAAACCCTCCGCTATTCGTGCAGTTCGTGGTATCTCGGCGCCAATGTGCCCGGAAAGCCGCGAGTCTTTATGCCGTATATCGGCGGCATGCCTTCCTACAAGGAAACCTGTGCAGCAGTTGTCGACAATGGTTATGAGGGATTTGTCCTGAAATAGCCGCCCATCCCTGATGCCCTGGAATATGATTGCGTCCAAGCTATGTTCGGACATACCATCCTTTCAAAGGCGGATTGAACCGTGGAATGCTCGAGGCGGTAAACGCACTAGGCTGCGGTGACATTTTAGGGATTCCTTTTTTGTCTTTGGTGTGATTCAACACTGGCTTTTGGAGGTTGGTGTGGAAGGCGAAGTGCTGAGAGACGATCAATGGGCGCGGCTTCGGGACTTTGTTCCTGGCGGGATGAAGGGCAAGCGTGGTCCACGCAGCGACGGGCGGCGGTTTTTCGATGCGATCCTGTGGCTGGCGCGCTCTGGTGCGCGGTGGCGTGATTTGCCGGCGGATCGGTTTGGCCCCTATCAGACGGTGAAGCGGCGCTACTACCGCTGGATCGAGGCGGGTGTGTTTGACCGCATCTTCGAGGCTGTCGCGGATGATCCGGACTTGGAATGGCTGGCGATCGACGCCACCATCGTCCGGGCCCAGGCCCAAGCCGCCGGCGGGCGGCGAAAAAGGGGGGACCGCAAGCCCAGGCTCCCGGCCGGTCCCGGGGCGGGTTCGGCACAAAAATCCACGCCGTCGTCGATGCGTTAGGCCTGCCAGTGCGCTTCGATCTCGGGCCAGGACAACAAAACGACATGGTCCCCGCCCACAACCTCATCCAGGGCCTGGCCGCGGGCCACGTCCTCGCGGACCGCGCCTACGACGCCGACAGCCTGCATGACCTGATCTATGAGCAAGGCGGTGAGCCCGTCATCCCACCGCGCCGGCATCGCAAATACCAGCACAGCTATGACCGCATCGCCTATAAACAGCGCTGGGGCGTCGAAGGCTTTTTCGCCAAGCTCAAGCAATGGCGGCGCATCGCAACACGCTACGACAAACTTGCCGCCCACTTCCTCGGCTTCATCAAACTCGCAAGTATCATGCTCTGGCTTAAATGATTAAATTGTCACCACAGCCTAAACCGAGGCGGTAATCGCACTAAACATAGTAACAGCGAGGGATTCGATATCATGAAGTACGTGAAATTTGTCGCCGCCGGCGTAGGTGCGGGCGCCATGATGGCATTGTCGGCCACCTCCGGCCATGCCGCCACCACCTGGACCTGCAACATATTTCCTGGTCCAAAACACTTTATCAATATCGATACGAAGATTTGGGGCAAGGAAGTCGCCAAAGTTACCAATGGTGAGGTTAAGGCAAACTTCCTGCCGTCAAACGCCGCGCCGCCGCCCAAGCAATTGAACGGGATCGTGGCCGGCACATTTGATTGTGCGCTGATTTTCCATGGTTTCACGGCCAAGCAAGCCATTGGGCCGCAGTTTGCCGTCCTGCCCTTTCTCAATGCGGGTAACGCGGAAGTCGGCAGTGTCGCATTTTGGCGAACCTGGAATAAGCATTTCGCCGCCAAAAAAGAATTCGAGAGCAAGGGCATTAAGATACTGAGCCAATACCATTTCGTCGGCATCCATTTCTTCACATCGAAAGACAAGCCAATCAATTCGATGGCGGATATGAAGAATATGAAAATGTGGGCGCTTGCCGGGACAACCTCGCGGACGCTCAAGGCGGCCGGCGTTAGTCACGTATCCGGCCCCGCCGCCCGAATGGCTGAGTTCACCCAAACCAAAGTCGTTCAGGGTATTGCCGGCGCGACGCATACCGGCATGGTGGTCTTTGCCGGTATCCGTTTTCCAAAATGGGGAACGTTTACAAAAGGATCCATTATGGCGCCGTCTTTCGCATGGATGGTGAGCAAGAAAAAATGGGATGCGTTGACCGCTCAGCAACGCGCCGCAATCGAGTCCGTTTCCGGTGAGAAAATGGCCCGTGCGATTGGCAAGAGATCCGATTCATTTGAAATCAAGAATGCGGACAAAATGACCGAAGTCGGCCTCAAGAGAATAAAGGCAAGCGATGCCTTTGAGGCTGAGCTGCAAAAAGCCGCCGCGCCGCAGATCAACGCCTGGATTAAGCGGGCGGCGACGATCGGCGTGGATGGCGCTCAAGTCATTGCCGACTATAAGAAGACCGTGAGTGACCTGAGCCGCTAAAACGGCTCAATTTGGATACTGTTTTCAAGATCACCGGGTGGCGAAAGCTCCCGGTGATACTTTCAGCTTCAAGACGGCGTTCGGCTGTTTGAACCTGGAGCCCGTGCCCGGTCTAGAGTCGGGACTCAATTGAGCCGCCATGGGAGTGTTGCGGCGATGAGGACGGCGCGGCACAAGGTCCCTCGCCCCCGGTCAGGGGGAGAGGGCGCAAAAAGGAGCATCCCCTAATTGAGTACAGATCCTAGCCGCTTTTCGGCCAGCGCATGACGTTGCGAAGCGTCGCGCCGAAGAGCTTTTCCTTATCCGACGCAGACAGTTCGTCGGTCTCAAGGAAGGTTATGGCGTCTTGGGCGTAGGTACTTACGGAAAGAACCCGGGTCCAGTCGCTGCCCCACATGACCCGATCGAGCTCGAAGGCATCAATCACGCTGTGGATCCGCGGCCAGAGGTCGTTGTACGGGAAGGATTCCTGCGACAGCGAAATAGAGGCGCTGACCTTCACGGCCACGTTCGGGTACTGGGCCAGGTTCAGAAGATCGGGGAGCCGCTGAAACGGTTCCGGATCCCGGTCCACCATCGGCGCCGGTTGCGGCAGGCCCCAATGGTCGAGAATGAACTGGAGATCGGGATGGGATTTGATGGTCGGCTCGAGTTCCCGAAGCAGCGCCGGCGCCCAGGTCGCGACGGATACATCGTATCGTTCGGCGGCCGCAAGTGCGTCGTCGAACAAGCCGGCCTCCCATTGCTTCCGAGATTCCGGCCTGAAAATCGGCAGGCGAACGGCGAGCGCGCCCGGCTGTGACCGCCAATTCCGGACCACCTCACCAATATCCGGCGCGGTGGGATCGATGTTGCCGGCGAGCGCGAACTTATCCGGATACCGGGCGCAAGCCTCCAGGCTATAACTGTTGTCGGGGCCGTAGGATGCGGGGGTCAGAATGACGGCCGCATCGACACCGCAGGCCGCCATGGCAAGCAGCATCTGATCCATGGTTGCCTCTTCAAGGCGCCGGTGACCCGGCCGGGGGGGCTGGTTATGGGACGCTGCATCGGGCCGGCCCGACGGCTTCTTCTCCCAAATGTGGACTTGAGCGTCGATGATCTCCATGCGGCTCTCCTGTTCTACGGCTCAGCATGCAAACGGACGTTTAGGGAGGGGCTAGCGGCTGCTTTCCACCTTTTTCAGAAAGGCCGTGAGTATCTCGGCAAGCCGCGGCTCCGCATCGCGCCATTCCTGAACATCCCATTTTTGCAGCAACTGGTCGTCGGGCAGAATTCTGACCACGCCTTCGTGCAATTCACCGTTGGGCAAAAGGTCCGCCGTTTTTCGCGCCGTCTCCGGGGTATGGACAACGTCATTCCCCGCGAACACGCAGGCCGGGCAACTTATCGCTTTAAGTTGCTCCTCCGTGGCCCCGACGATAGGCAGCAAAGCCGATTTCAGGAACGCCTCACGCCAAATTTCCATCGCCTCGATAAAGGCGTCGACGTCCATCCCCAGGATGTATTCCCGGTTCGACGGCCGAGCCGCAATGAGTTCGGCGAAATGCTCGGATTCCGCGACGGCTTCCATGCCGCCCTCGTTGGCAAGCTCGATATACTGGCCGTAGTAGTTCTGGGATAACCGGTCGACGGCGTGTTGGCCGCCGGTCACCCGCCAGAGCAGAAGGCCCGAAAGCGCTTCCGGATGACGGATGGCAAACAGGATGGCGAGCCGTGCGCCCGAGGAAGATCCGCCGACATAGAGTTTCTCCTCACCCAAGTAGTTTGCCAGGGCGTGCAGGTCATCGGCCCAGAGCGCGTACTCGGACTCCGAGCCGCCAAAAACCACATCGGACTTGCCGCAATTGCGGCGGTCGTGAAGCAGCACGCGATTGCCATCGGCGGCTACGGCTTTCGACAAATCAACAAGTTCGTCAAAGGACCGGCGGCTGCCGGGCGTCAACGAAACGAGCGGCCCGCCATCGCCGATGATTTCGTAATTGAGGTGAACTCCCTGGATATTGGCTTCAGGCATGTTACTTATCCTTCAAGTTGATCTGTTCGGAAGCTGATTACGCCCCGGCTGCAAGCGGCATTGAGCCGGTCGGTGGGGCTGCTTCTTACGCTAGGGTTTGAGTGGCAACTCCCCGTCGGGAAGCATTTCGAAACAATTGAGTACCATGGCGACATAATTGTAGTAGCCGAGAACACCGATCAGTTCGACCAACCCCTGTTCACCGAGCTCGTCCAATGCGGCCTGATAGGTATTTTCGCTGACCTGGTGATTATCCATCAACTCCATGGCCAGGTCATAGACGACTTCCTCGTCGCGGTTAACGAAGGCGGGGCGCTGCCGCGCTTCAATGGCATCGGCGATCGCCGGATCAAGGCCGGCCTTCAGCGCCAGCGGATGGTGGGCCCACCATTCGATCTGCGCGGTCCATCTCCTGGACACCAGCAGAATAGTGAATTCGGTGATTCGGCTGGGAAGGCACGAAGAGAAGCGCAGGAAGGCGCCGACCTTCTGGCTGAGGTCGCCGAGCTCCGGACTACGAAACCAAGGGATCATTGGTCCCGCGATACGCCCGCGCGGCCCGGACATGACGTTGTCGTACATTGCCTTCTGAACTGGGGTCATCTGGTCGGGGGGGATCGGTTCCATCCGTGCCATTTAAGGGCTCCTTCCTGTCCTGAATTGCCGGTCGTTTTCGTTTGTCATATCAGAAGGGCTCGTGGTCCCTCAGCGCCGGTATAACCTGTTCACCAAATAGCCGGATCGACCGCATGAGATCTTCCTCCTCCAAATCGGAAAAATTGAACTCTCCCATAAAGGTATTGAACATGCCTGTTGTCGATGCCTCCTGGAGCTTTCGGGCGACGGTTTCGGGCGAACCGATGAAGACGATATCATTGTCGATCAGGTAGTCCGCATCAAAGATCTTCAGGCGGGTTTCGATCGTCTTGAGGTCGCCGCGCTGGCGGTAGCTGTCGACATATTTTTCGAGCAGTTCTTCGAACGTTTCATCGCCTTCCCGCGGCGGCAGAAATCCGGCGTAGGCGCGGGCGGACCTCGCCTTGGCGACTTCCAAGGCCTTTTCATCGGTTTCATCGACATAGACCAGTGTCGAATAGGCGACATTGGGCTTGTGATCCCAACCGGCCTTTTTCCAATCGGCAACGAACTTTTCGTAGATCGGCCGGGCGAGGTGACGCGGAAATACCAGGAAGTAACCTGAATGAATGCCGTTCCGGGCGCAAAACTCGAGGGTTTCCTCGTCACGGCTCTGCATCCACAAAGGCGGGTGTGGCTGCTGTGCAGGCTGCACGGAAATCAACGCGTCGTCGGTATGGAAGTTCTCGCCATGATAGGAAAAGGGCTGCTGCTCGCCATACGCCGTCCGCAGATAGTCGACGAACTCCAATGTCGGTGATTTCCGGTCCTTCCAACTCTCGCCGAATGGTTCGAAATAGGCCGGGTTGATGCCCGGCACGAGACCGACTTCCAAACGGCCTCCGAGCATTTGGTCGGCAATAGCGATTTCCTCGACCAGCCGGAGCGGGTTATAGAGCCCAACGATGTAGCCCATGGCCCCAATGCGGATGTTGTTTGTCTTGGCGCCGGCGGCGGCAGTGAAAATACTGGGCGCGGACATCCAGCTTTCATCCGGCCTAAAATGATGTTCGACGCAAAAGGCATAATCAAAACCCAGTTCATCGCAAAGCTGGATTTCCCGCCATTCCTGTTCATAGCGCTGATGAGGGCTCATGCCCGTCTTGTTCCAGACATGAGAAAAATGCGCAAACTTCATGGACGGTGTCCCGGTTCAATTTCTCTGGCGAATTATTTCAAAACTTTAGTCAGCTAATTATTTGAACTCCACGTCAATAATCCTTACTGTCGCGAGAGAATAATTAGCACTCAAATTTTGGGCCGGGAGACGGTCATCGACATTCCACAGTTACGATATTTTGTCGAAGTTCTCGACTCGGGCAGTATCCGCAAAGCTGCCGACCGGCTCCATATCGCGCAAACGGCACTGGGCAGGCAGGTGAAACTGCTCGAGGAAGAGTTCGGTATGCCCCTCGTAAACCGGCATTCGCGCGGCATCTCTCCGACTGAGGCCGGGCAGCGCCTGCAATTCTATGCCCAGGAACTGCTTCGGTCCGTTGACGATATTCATCACCAGATGGCGGGCGACGAAGAAACCATTAAGGGCCGGGGCACGGTCGGGGTGCCGTCGGCTATCGCGCAATTCCTGTATGGCGCCATGGCCGAGCGGCTGGCGGATGAACATCCTGAAATCAAGGTCGCATTCGTCCAGGGCAACGCCTACACGATTTGGTCCGGGCTGGAGACCGGGGAGATTGATCTCGCCATCCTGATCGAACCCGAACGCCAGGAAAATTTCGAATATGACGACCTGGTCGAGGAGCCGATGTTTCTGGTATCGCGGGCGGATGATGGTGATGCGCCGACCGGCCCTATTTCCATCGCGGAAGTCGCATCCATGCCGCTCATTACCTACCGCCGGCCCGCGGGACCCCGCAAAATATTTGACCGGGCAATGACGCGGTGCAACGCAGTTCCCAATATCGTCTATGAGATTGAGCACCCCCTGGTCGCTAGAGACCTTGTCGCCCGGGGATTGGCATACGGCGCTCTTCCCAGGACGGATATCGTATCGATTCGCCCCGACCCGACGCTGTCTTGGGTTGAGATCACGGGCTTCACATTCGACCGTACGCTTGTCCGGCAGAAGAAATCGAACAATCGTGCCGTCGCTGACATTCTGGCCCGACTTGCGCGGGAGGAATTCTTGAAATTTTACGCTTCTGCCTAGGGCGCCGGTGCTGCCGGGACACCCCGGTCGCCACTCGAGCTAATTATTAGCACCCATTTGCAGCAATTATTGAAATTGTGTTCGAATTGTCCGCGGCTTTCAATAACGTGCTGAATGTCAAACCTGTACACACAGAAGATTTCTCGGCCTGGCCTCGGAGAGATCGACGCAACCGCCAAGCAAGCGGCCGGGCGGCGGTCCGACCCGGGTCATTGGGCTGGAAAACTTGCGTCGATGAAGCCCAACCTCCACCGCCTCCTCAAGGCCGGGGTTACCGACCGGGAGTTCCGGGAACTTCTGTTCCAGACACTTCACTATGCCGGCTGGTCGGTGGGCGGCCCGGCGATGCGGAATTACAAATAAGTCCTGGCCGAGAAAGGGGATTAGGTCTTGAACCCGAACGCCGACATTCAGATCATCAAATTTGGAAGAGCGCAAGAGATTTTCGCCGGACGGCCGGGTCAACCAGGGCATCCTGTTCTCCAGCAAACTCGAGACCCGGATGAATTGCTATGAGCCGGGTCAGATCACGCCGATGCACTGCCATCCCGATGAGGACGAGATTCTGATCATTGTCGAGGGTCATGGACGATTTACCTTCAAGGAACGGGAAGACCTGCCGGTTACCGCCGGAGACGTCATCTGCCTGCCGGCCGGTCTCGAGCATCGGATTGAAGCGGCACCGGACAGCCGGATGGTGCTGATGTACTTCATCCCCAAAGACTATCGGACCGTGAGCTCGGAGGAACTTCCTCAAGGCGGCAAACTCCCCGGTGAAATCGACCGGCCGACATGATGACGGAACAAACGGTCCCATCGGCGTCCCGGCCCAACGATACCTTGAACGGCGGCAGCATTATTGCCGCGATCAAGGAAAGCGGCGTCCGGACCGTTCTTTCCGTCCCGGACATCACCACGAGTGCCGGGCTGCTCTGGCCAATTGCCGGCGATGCGGATCTCGATCTGGTCCGGGTGTGCAAGGAGGACGAGGCAATCGGCATTAGCGCCGGGATGTCCTTTTGCAATGAACGCTCGGTCCTGTTGATCCAAAACACCGGCCTTTTCTATTCGATCAATGCGATCCGTGCCGTCGCCGTCGAGTACGGGCTCCCGATTTGCATGATGGTGGGGTTGCTCGGCAAGGAGCCGGGGGTGCCGCCCATGGAGTCGGAAGATTACGGCGTCCGCATTGTCGAGCCGATTCTCGACGCCATGGGGATCGCCCATCACCTAATCGAAACCGAAGCCGACGTGCCGAAGATCGTCCCGGCGATCGAAAATGCCTATGCCGGCAGCACGCCCGTCGTGATGCTGATCGGCAGAAGCCCGGAAGCTCCCGCGTCATCGGCTGAGAGCGGAGCGGCATCGATATGACAACTTCGGGCAATGCCGTGATGAACCGCGACGAATGTTTTCGAATCCTGGCGGACCATGTCCCGGACGACCAGATTGTCGTTGCCGTCTATACCGCCGCTTTCGATTGGATCGAAGCCCATCCGGGCCCGCTCAACTATATCTTCACCGGCGCCATGGGGCTTGCGTCCTCTCATGCGCTCGGGCTGGCAATCGCCCGGCCGGATCGGCGAATTATCGTTCTTGATGGCGACGGCAGCCTGTTGATGAACCTGAGCGGTCTCGTCACCGTCGCGAACAATGCCCCAAGGAACCTTATCCATTTTGTCTGTGAGAACGGTGTCTATGAGGCGAACGGCAGCCATCCCATACCGGGCCGGGAGCAAAATCCGGAGGGGCTCGATTTCGAAGGCCTCGCCCGGTCGGCCGGCTACCCGCACGCAATGACCTTCGATGATGTGGAAGACTTCGAGCGTAGAATTGAGGAAGTGCTGGCTCTGGAGGGCCCGGTATTCGGGGTCCTGAAGGTCGAGGCCGCAAAGCCGTCCTCGCGGGATTTCAAATACATGCACAGTGCAAGAATTCGCGAGGACTTCCGCACCGCCGTGAACAAATTGTAGCTCAATCGGATTTCAGTTTTGCTTCAAGAATTTCGGTCAATTTTGCGAGTTCGCGTGACAGCAGATCAATATCCACACCGTTAAGCAACGCGACGGTCTCAATATGATTCCGCTCCATTTCAGGACCGAGCAGATTGCAGATTTTCCCGCCGCTGTTGGTAAGCTTTATCTTCACCCGGCGGCCATCATTCTTGTCTCGTATTCGGATCAGCAGCTTCCGATCGCTCAGCTCCTTGATGATCCGGGAAAGGCTGGATTTCCGGAGGGAAGCTGAATTTGCGAGTTCGGCCGCATCAAGTTCGCCGAGCAAATGAAGTGCGCGGAGAACGCGCCACTGCTGTTCGCTCAGATCAAAACTTCTGAGCACCGGGCGAACATGTTCCATGAACGCTTCGCGCGCAAGGTTCAGCGCTGTCGGCAGCGGTTCCTTAAGGCCAAGAAGCGGCCTCCAGTCATCGGTGGTTACCCGAACGTCCAATGTCTTTTCTCTCATATTGGTTAATTAACATAAACAATATATTGCGCACGCCCTCGCGAATAATTGTTGCGGCACTTAGCATTGATACCGCGAGTGGTCAATTGTTGTCGCGCCAATCTTCTTTAAACCCCTGAATTTACTTTGATAATTCGATCTCGACCGAATTACGGCAGCTTCCGGAAGGAGGTTTGCGTGATCAAGTTACTCCGCCGCCCGCCGCGTGTCCTAATTTAGTTATTATGAGAATTATATTGCAAGGCCCTTTCCTGCTGGGGTTTAATTTGATCAGCGATAAAAGCGACAAATGCCGTAACGACCGCTTTAGATTGGATCAATTTTGAACAGGGAAACGGATTCATGAAACTCAGAACCCCTATGACAACTCCGCACGTTCTCTCGTGCTTTGCCGCGGCCGCAATGGTCACGACCGGACTAATCGCGGTGTCCTCAACGGCCAAGGCCCACCACCCGGCTGGAACGGGTGGCGAACTCAACCTGCACCTGAACCGGACAATTTCGGGTTTCGATCATGTCAAGTCGCCTCGTGGCGGATTTTCGCGGGTCAATGTGATGTCGGCGCTGCATGAAACTTTGTTCCGCACCGATCCCAAGACAGGTGAGTTCAAACCGCAATTGGCGGTAAAAGCCGTTCCCAGCGACAACTTCAAGCGTTGGCGGGTTACCCTGCGCGACGGCGTAAAATTCGCGAATGGCGAACCATTGACGTCGGAAGCGTATGTCGTTCACTTTGGCCGGCTGTTGGGCAGCAATGTAAAGAAACAAATTACCAATGCCCTGGGGCTCGACATCGAGAAGGTCGTCGCCGTCGACCGCCTGACCTTCGATTTCGTGATGGCCAAGCCGGAACCGGCCTTCATGGCATCGGCATCAAGTGCGAACAACTGGCCCTGGTATCTTAGTGCGCCGGGATTCACCAAAAAGCACCAGAACGATCCCAACTTCAACGGCATGATTATGGGCGCCGGGGCATACATGCTCCAGGAATGGATTCCCAAGCAGCGTGTTGTCGTGGTGCGGAACCCTCATTACTACGACAAGTCAAAACAGCATCTCGACAAAATTACCTATCGGGTGATTACGGGACCGGAATCAACGCCCTATCTTTCGTTCTTGTCCGGCGAGCTCGACGCCTTCAACACCGTTGGCCGGACCATCGCCAAAGCCCGCAAGGATTTCAAGGGACGCGGCTTTTCGATGATGGAGGGGTTCAGAGAATCCTCCAATATGACGTTCCAGTTCAATAGCTCAAAGCCGCCATTTGACGACGTGCGGGTACGCAGAGCCGTTGCCCACGCAGTCAATCGTGTGGCGACTGCAAAGTTTTTGACCCGAAACGTACAGACCGAGCCGTCCACCCAAGATCATCCGCCGGCCAGCCCGTGGCACTGCCCAAATACCAAGGTTCCCGAGTACAGCCTCGAAAAAGCCAAAGCGTTGATCAAGGAATACGGAAAACCGGTCGATTTCAAACTTACCGTCATCAACCACCCAAACTTTAAGCGTGGTGCGCAGATCGTGCAGGAGATGGCAACGAAGGCCGGATTCAAGGTCGAACTCGACATCATGCCGAGAGGCCAGGTTGGCTTTGAAAAACGGTTGTATGCCGGCGAAATGCAGGCGTTCGTCGCATCGGGCCGCTCGCTGATTCACCCGCTGACGCTGGACATGCATATGCATTCAAAAGAAGCGGGAAATTATCACAGGACCAAGTCTCCAAAAATTGATGCGGCGATTGAGAATGTGCGAAAAGCGGCAGCCTCGGGCGATAAAGCGGCGCTAAAAGAGGCACACTGCGAATTCGTACAGGTGAAGGCCGACGAAGTTCCGATCATAAACATCGTCTATACCCAGAGCGGCGTTTACTATCACAAACATGTCAAAGGCCTGCAGCGTCCGATTTCAAACGTGAAGTACTTCCACGAAGCCTGGATTGAAAAATAACGATCGAGCCCGGCCCGAAAGGGCCGGGCATTTCTCTTATTGACCATCGGCCCACTCTTGGCGGGAAGAGAGGGTAATGAGATAGGATCGCGTACTGGGCAACGGGTATTCTAGGCCAGCAGACAATATGAAATACCTCCGGAGCAAACTCTTAAACCTAATCCCGGTTTTCTTTATCGTGACCTTCGGCAGCTTCATGATGCTGGAGTTATTGCCCGGCAACCCCGTAGACGCCCTTCTATTCGATGAAGATGCGGCCGCGCCTGATCCGGCGGTTCGGGAAGCGATGATGAAGGAGCTCGGGCTCGATAAGCCCGTTATCGTCCGCTACTTCAAGTGGATGGGTAATCTGGTCCAAGGTGATCTAGGACGGTCCTACGAAACCCAGCAAGTGGTCACCGAAGCCCTGGCTCAGCGCATCCCGGTTTCCTTCCAGTTGGTCATAATGGCCCAGACTGTCGCTATCCTGTTGGCGATTCCCCTGGGCATGCTGTGCGCGTACCGTCATGGACGGCCCGTCGACCGTTGGATCTCGGCAACCGCCTTCGGGATCCTCGCCGTCCCTGTCTTTGTCGTTGCCGTTTCGATGATTTTCCTTTTTGCGGTCACATTGCAGTGGCTGCCGGCATCGGGGTTCGTGCCCATGTCCAAGAGTTTTTGGGGCAATCTCGAGTCCATGCTGCTGCCGTCCATCGCCATCGCCATCGCGGAGGTGCCCATTTTGCTGCGCGTGCTGCGGAGCGACATGATTTCGGTGCTGCAGGAGGATTACATTTCCATGGCCAAGGCCAAGGGCATCTCAACCGCGACGATCCTGTTCAACCATGCTTTACGTCCCTCATCATTCACCCTGGTCACAATTATCGGGCTCCAAATCGGCAGCCTAATTACCGGCTCGGTCATACTTGAAACGATCTACGGTCTACCCGGCGTCGGGAAATTGTTGATCGAGGCGATTGATGCCCGCGACGAGATCATGGTTCAGGGCATCGTCACATTCATTGCCTTGGTTTACGTGCTGGTGAATTTCACCGTCGATATGACCTACGCCTTGATAGATCCCCGTGTGGCGCGTGAGAGGGGTCTCAGATGAGTAATGACGTCAGAGACGTGGTAAGCCCGCCGCGCATGGGCCTCGTCCGCTGGATACCCTTTATCGGGCGCGAAAAAGCGGAGTTCGCAACCAAGGCGGCCGCCGATCAGCGCAAGCTCGGAATTATATTCTGGATCGCATTTTCCTGGATCGCGCTTTTGACTATCGGCACATTGATTGTCGATTACCTGCCTATCAAACCGCCCAATGTCTCAAGCTACTCGATACAGTACGGCTCCTTTTCAGCGGAGTACTGGTTGGGCACCGACATGCTGGGCCGGGATATTTTCTCCCGCATCATGCACGGCGCGGTGATTTCACTGCAGATCGCCTTCACTGCGCCATTCGTCGGGCTCTTCATCGGTCTCGTGCTCGGAATGTGTGCCGGCTATTTCCGCGGAAACGTGGACCGGATCGTCAGCATCCTTATCGACTCCATACTCGCTTTCCCCAATATCGTTGCGGCGATGACGATCCTGTTCTTTGCCGGCGCCTCGATGCCAAATCTGATAGGGGTCATCGCCTTTTACACCATCCCGCAATTCACCCGCATTGCCCGTGCGAATACCCTGGCCTACGCCGAGCGGGAGTTCGTCCTCGCGGCCCGCGCCCAGGGCGCCTCGCATATGCGAATTTTGACCAGAGAACTATTTCCAAACATCATAATTCCCTTAGCGGCCTACAGCCTTTTGGTCATGTCCTTCACCATCGTGCTGGAAGGCGGATTGTCCTTCCTTGGTGTCGGACTGCCCCCTCCCACGGCAACTTGGGGCAGCATGATCGCCGAAGGCGTCGAGGAATTCCTCGAAGATCCAAAGATCACATTCCTGCCGGCGGGTTTCATGTTCCTGACCATTCTGTCGCTCAATTTGATGGGCGACCGCTTGCGGTCACTGACGGATGTCCGCGCCAGCAATGTGTGATGAAGTGGTAGAGGCGCCAGGCGTTCTACAAGAACCGCATGCGCCATACGGTGAGAGGTAGAAGATGATCGAGATTCTAGGCGGGCCGGGCTCAACATGCTGCTGCAAGGTTCATTTGACCGCTCTTGAAAAAGGCCAGGAGGTGGTGGAAACGGAGGTCAGCGTCCATAAGCACGAAAACCTCACCCCCGACTATATTAAGATGAATCGCGACGGCATGGTTCCGACGGTGCTGACCGACGGGATGGTTTTTGTCGAGTCCAGCGTGATCATGCGTTATCTCGATCGCCGTTACCCCGAACCGCCTTTGACACCGTCCGATCCCTTGGAGGCCATGCGAATGGATCTTCTGATGAAGGACCTGGACGAAAAATATCATCGCGCCATCGCGTTCCTGTCGTTTTCCGAAGGCTCCCGGGACGCCGACGGCGAACTGACCGAGGCCGCCAAGATCAGGCTAGCCTCCTTCGATAATATCCCGGAGCCGGAACGGCGGGCGCAGCGGCGCGATTCCATCATCAAGGGTCTGCTCTCCGACGAAGGCCGCCGCGCCTGCGGTTTCCTTGAAACCATGGTCAAGGATATCGATGCGGCGCTGGAACATGGGCCGTTTCTTGCCGGCGGCAATTACTCGCTCGCCGATGCGGCCCTGACGCCCTATGTCCACCGCCTGTGGATACTCGGCTGCGAACCTTTGTGGACCGGAGATCGTCCTCGGGTGGGTGAGTGGTACGACAGCATAAAAGCACGTCCGTCGTTTGATACGGTCTTTACCCAGCACGCGGCGAAAACCCGAGAGCGTCAGACGCTCGAACCGGGCCAGGAGACCGGCACCTGGACACGCTTCCGCCAAGCATTGGAGTCAATTGGCAGCAAACAGGATGACCCCGCGGCCCGCTTGCCGGCCCGCCATTGGACCCCCGCCGCGATCGCCTAGCCCTCGAAATCAATTCAGGACGATAGTTATGGAACAAGAAAAATCCCTCTCTCAACTCGCTGATGAACACGAATACCGAGAGATTAAGGCGCTCGAGAATCGGGTCCTCTATCACTCCCCGTTATATCAATTGGAAGACGGCGACATTCCTCACAAAGAAGCCGACAGTTTCGGCACTTGGACCCATTTGCGGATGATGGGCGAAGACCCGCGCCTGCCCAAAATGCCGGAAAGGCCGACGTTGCTGGATTTTATGAAACTGCGGTTCAATGTCGGCATCCAGCAACATCTCCTGCAGAGCGGCAACCTCGCCCAAAAAAACGGGTGCTCGGAGAAAATGGTGTTGGCCTGCCTTCTCCATGATATCTCCGTCTGCGGGCTAATCCGAAGCGACCATGGTTACTGGGGCGCGCAACTCATCGAACCGTATGTCGACGAAGAGATTAGCTGGGCCATCCGGATGCATCAGAGCCTGCGGTTCTTCCCTGACCCCGAGATCGGCTACCCCTATCCCGAGACCTACATCGCCATGTTCGGCGAGGACTACAAGCCCGAGCCTTATATTTACGAGGAGGCTAAACGGGCGAAGAAGCACAAGTGGTATATGTCGGCGATGACCGTTTGCCTCAACGATCTCGATGCATTTGACCGCGATATCGTCCTCGAATGGGATCAGTTTGAAGACATTATCGGACGCCACTTCAAACAGCCGCCCGAAGGCCTGGGAAACGACAATACGCCCTCATCCCATATGTGGCGGACAATCCGGCGGCCCGGCAATGCGCTGTAACCGGTTTCCCGGCCGGATCGATTTAACCCATGTCCACCGCGACGCCATGCGTGGTTACACGATCGCCGCAGATCGGCGATAAGGCCTGATCAATATGACCACCATGAGCGGCGCCGAGGCGCTGATTAAATCCATCAAGGCCAACGGCGTCGATACGCTCTTCGCCTTGCCCGGCGTCCAACTCGACAACATATTTGAAGCGTTGCACAACGAAGGCAATTCGATCCGCGTCATTCACTCGCGCCATGAACAAGGGGCCGCGTATATGGCCTACGGTTATGCCCAATCAACCGGCAATGTCGGTGCTTATTTGGTGGTGCCGGGGCCGGGCGTCTTGAATACCTCGACAGCGTTATGCACGGCCCATTCCAGCAATGCTCCCGTTTTGGCCCTCACGGGTCAGATACCGACAAAGTATATCGATCGGGGCCTCGGCATTCTCCACGAGGTGGCGGATCAGCCGGGCGCATTTAAATCCGTCACCAAATGGCAGGGCCGGGCCGAGCGTGCCGGCGACGCCCCGGCGATGATCGACGAGGCCTTCCGCCGGATGCGATCGGGACGGCCTGGGCCGGTATTCTGTGAGATGGCGGTGGATGTTACCTACGAAAAATCCAAGGTCACGCTGCGGCCCCCCGCCGAACCGGAACCCGCACCCGATCCCGACCTTGCGCTTGTCGGCCAAGCCGCGAAACTGCTGGGCGAGTCCAAGAACCCGATGATCTGTATCGGCGGCGGCGTCATCGGCGCAGAGGCGGAACTGCTCGCCCTCGCTGAAAAGCTGCAAGCTCCCGTGATTTCCACGAAACACGGCAAGGGCGCGATTTCCGACCGGCATTACCTCTCCCATACCTCGGTCGGCGGTGCGGCACTGTGGCCTGATATCGATGTCGTCCTTGCCGTCGGCACCCGGCTGCTTGATCCCTATCTGTTCTGGGGGATTGATGACGGGATCAAAATTATCCGGATCGACATCGATCCGGTTCAGATCGACAAACCCGCCTCACCCGATATCAAGCTCGTAACCTCGGCGAAGACCGGCCTCCTGGCCCTCGCGGAACAGACCGCCGTCCATAATCGCGAGCGCCCCTCGCGGGAGGATGAACTGCGGAAAGTTCAGCAAGCAGCCTACGATAGTCTTGCGGTGCTGGAGCCGCAAAAATCATACTCGGACGTTTTGCGCGCCGCGTTGCCCGATGACGGTATCCTGGTGCCCGACATCACTCAGCTGATGTTTTATTCCTGGTTCGGTTATCCGGCGTATCAGCCGCGCACCGTGGTTTATCCCGGCTACCAGGACTCGCTCGGGTACGGCTTCGCAACGGCCCTGGGGGTCAAGGTTGCCCATCCGGATAAGCGGGTTCTTAGCATCTGCGGCGACGGCGGTTTCATGTTCACCATGCCTGAGCTGTCGACGGCCGTGCATCACGGCATCAATCTGGTGACCGTGATCTTCAACGATTCCGGCTTCGGCAATGTCCGGCGGACCCAGCGCATCCAGTTCGACGAACACTACCTGGGCAGCGATCTGACCAATCCCGATTTTGTGGCCTTGGCCGAATCCTTCGGCGCCGTCGGGCTCCGGGCCCATTCGCCCGAAGAACTGGCTGGCCGCCTGGACGAGGCATTCGAGGCCAATGCACCGGTCCTGATCGATGTGCCGGTGGACGAAATGCCGGCTTGGCAGCCTGTGATGCCGCGCGACGTCATTCGCGGCGACGTCATTTAACCCAAGGAGGGAAACTTATGGCTTTTTCGGTAAGACGGGTCGTGACCGGACACGACGAAAACGGCAAGGCGGTCGTCAAGATCGACGAGCTTATGGACCAGCCACGCTCCAACCGCACCGGCAATAACGGTCACGGGATCTGGGGGACCGACGTTTACCCCGCCGATCTCAACACCGATGCCGACGGCAAGGCCATTGAGCCCGGCCCGCCCGGCTCCACCGCGTCGAAGTTTCGCATTTCCGAATATAGCCCCGGCGTTCATCCCCGTATGCACCGCACCCACTCCCTCGACTATGCGGTGATCATGAAGGGCGAGATCGACATGGAGCTGGACGACGGCGTCATCGTGACCTTGCGCGAGGGCGATGTCTGCGTACAGCACGGCACCATCCACAACTGGATCAACAACGGCACCGAACCCTGTGTCGTCGCCTTCATCCTGCTCGCCGCCGATCCGATCGTCATCAACGGCAAGGAATTGGAGATCACCGGCTAACGCGAACACAGGGACGGCAATGAGTGTCCCTGGCACGGCCAAGATATATCGACAAGGATCAGTCCTGATGAAAAATCGTTCACTCGGTAATTCGACGCTGACAACCTCTGTTATCGGCATTGGCTGCAACAGGTTGATCGACCTCGCGGATCAGGGCGCGGTGGCCGCGATCGACAAGGCCCTCGAGCTTGGCGTCAACCACTTTGACACCGCCGAGTCTTACGGCAATGGCCGCGGGGAGGAGTTTCTGGGCGCCCTGATGAAGGGCCGCCGCGACCGGTTTTTGGTCGCCTCCAAATTCGGATTTCTCGGCGGCGAAATTAACGGGCGCCCGGACTATGTCCGTACGGCATGTGACAGAAGCCTGTCACGGCTCAAGACCGGGGTTATTGATCTCTATTATCAGCATCGGGTCGATCCCGACGTCCCCATTGAGGATACCTGGGGTGCGTTGAGCGATTTGGTGGATGCCGGAAAAGTCCGCACGCTGGGCATCAGCCGCGCAACGCCCGAACAAATTCGCCGGGCCAATGCGGTTCATCCGGTGTCCGCGCTGCAGTCCGAATACTCTCTCTTTACCCGCGAGGTTGAAGCCGATGTGCTCCCGGTCTGCGACGAACTGGGCATAACCTTCGTCGCCTATGGGCCGCTCGCATTTGCCTTCCTGGGCGGCGGTGTCAGGAGCAATACCGACTTTCCCGAGGGCGACCGTTATCGGCGGGGAATGCCGCGCTTCAGCGACGACAACGTGGCGCATAATTACGCCTTGCTGGATCCCTTGAAGCAGGTTGCCGGCGAAGTGAACGCCACCCCGGCCCAAGTCGCCCTTGCCTGGCTCACCACTGCTCCCTCCGACATCATGGCGATCCCCGGGTCAAGAAAACCCGGTTATGTCATCGAAAACGCGGCCGCCGCCGATATTAAGCTGTCCCCGGCGCAGAGAACACGCCTCGACGAGGCGTTCCAGCCCGGGGCAGTCAAGGGAGGCGCCGGCCCGGGACGGAGATAGTCCGCCTGAATATTCCCAGGAGACCGGCAATGGCCGGTCCGGGGGAGAGGAAGTAGTCGCGTTGCCGCATTGGGTTCCCTCGCCCCCATCAGGATTCTTCTGCGAAAGTCGCAAGGAGGGGTTTGTGTCGGGGGTTGGGGCTGTTTTGGTACCGGGCGGCGGGTTTGCCGCGGCGTTTGCGGGCCGGATTGCGGTGCGTTTTGCGGTTTCCGGGCGCGTCGCGCCCTCACGGCCCGGCGAGCAGGCAGGCCCGGCGCATGTTGTAGACGGCGGCGGCGGCGAAGAGGCGGGCCGTGTTCCTGTCCCGGGACCGGCTCTTGGCGCGGCGCAGCCCGTAGAAGCGCTTGAGGGCGGAGAACACGGCCTCGACCGGGGCGCGCCGTCGCGCGATCAGAGCGTTGCGGCGCTGCTGCCAATGGGGCAGCGCGGCTATGTGCTTGTGCCGCCGGTGCATGATCCGGTCCTTGATCCCCGCCGCCTTGAGCCGCGCCCGTCTCGCCGCCTGCTCGTAGGCCTTGTCGCCATAGACCGCGGCCTCGTCGCCGCAGATCAGCCGGTCGGCGACCTCGCTCTCGGAGGTCTTGGCCGAGGTCAGCACCACCCGCCGGATCAGCCCCGACCCCTGGTCGACGCCGAGATGCGCCTTGTAGCCGAAGAAGGCGCGCCCCTTCTTGCGGGTCCAGTCGGCGCCGGGCTCGCCCGCGTGCCCGGCACCCGCGCCGGCCTTGTAGGGCGGCGGGCGCGAGGCCGCGGCCACCAGCGTGGCGTCCATCAGCGTGCCCTTGCGCACGATCAGACCGGCGGCCTCCAACTGGCGGTTGATCTCCTCGAAGGCCGCCTCCAGAACCCCGCCCGCATCCCCGCGAAAGCGGCAGATCGTGGTCTCGTCCGGCGTGCCCCCGTCAAGCGCAAAGCCGCAAAAACGCCGGAACGACAGACGGTCCAGCAGCGCCTCCTCCAGACCGGGGTCCGACAGATCGTAAAGCACCTGAAGATAAAGCGCCTTCAACATCGACAGCGGCGCATAGGGCGGACGGCCCCGGCGTCCCGGGCGGACCGCCGACGCCAGGCGCTCCAGCGGAGACCAGTCGATCAACGCATCCAGACGATCAAGCTTCCGGTTCGACCCAAGACCCGGAGAAACAAACGCTTCCGCAAACCCCAGCTGACCCTTGCCGCTCATCGACGCCTCCAACAGTTGATGACCCAACTGAATCACATCACAAACCCATTGAGAATCCCCTTTTCGCAGAAGAATCCATCAGGGGGAGAGGAAGTGGTCGCGTTGCCGCATCGGGTTCCCCCCTCGCCTCCTTCAGGGGGAGAGGGAACGCATGGCAAGCCGCCGCTTCTCACTCACCCGCAAGTCGTCATCACCGGGTCGGTCAATTCGTCCGAATTGACCTTATTTGACCCGGTGATCCACGCCTCGCGGCACGGTACACGTGGATGGCCGGGTCGCGGTTTGTCCTCCGGCCGGCGAAGCCGGTCCGGTGGGCCCGGCCATGACGCAATCATTTTATGCCTCATCGCCGCGACACCCCTATGGCGGCTCAATCGGGTCCGGACCTTAGAAAACCAGTGCCGCCGCCCGTTTGACCTGCGGCAGCGCCTTCACCGTGTTGACCACGTCTTCACCGACATCGCCGTCCACCTCGATCAGCGAGATGGCGTCCCCGCCCGGCGCCGAGCGGCCGAGATGGAAGGTCGCGATGTTGATGCCCGCATCCCCCAACGTGGTGCCCAGCGCCCCGATGAAGCCGGGCCTGTCCTCGTTGACGATGTAGAGCATGTGCGGTCCCAATTCGGCGTCGATGGGGATATCCCGGATTTCGACGATCCGCGGCCGGTCGACCCCGAACAGGGTGCCGGCGACGGCCCGGGTCTGGGCCTCGGTGGTGATGGTCACCTTGATCATCGACTGGAAACTGCCGCAGTTCTCCCGGTTGGCTTCCGTCACCGCGATGTCGCGCTCCTTGGCGATCACCGGGGCCGATACCATGTTGACCGAATCCAGGAGCGGCGTGAGCAGTCCCTTCAGCACCACCGCGGTCAGCGGCCGGGTATTGAGCACCGAGACGGTGCCGCAATACTCGATGGTCACCGCCTTGATGGCGGTCTCCGTCACCTGGCCGGCGAAGCTGCCGAGCTGCTCGGCGAGCTTCATGTAGGGACTGAGCTTGGGCGCATCCTCGGCGCTCACCGACGGCATGTTGAGGGCGTTGATCACCGAGCCGGTGAGCAGATAGTCGGCCATCTGCTCGGCGACCTGGATCGCCACGTTGACCTGGGCTTCTTCCGTCGAGGCGCCCAGATGCGGCGTGGCCACCACCTTCTCGTGACCGAACAGGACGTTTTCCCTGGCCGGTTCCTCGACGAACACGTCCATGGCCGCGCCGCCGGCCGTGCCGTCATCGAGGGCCTTCTTGAGGTCCTCTTCGACCACAAGGCCGCCCCGGGCGCAGTTGATGATCCGCACGCCATTTTTCATTTTGGCGATAGCGGCCGCATCGATGATCCCTCGGGTCTGATCGGTCATCGGGGTGTGCAGGCTGATGAAGTCGGCGCGTCGAAACAGCTCGTCCAGCTCCACCTTGGCGACCCCCAGATCCTGGGCCCGCTCCTCCGAGAGGAACGGGTCATAGGCCGCCACCTTCATCTTCAGGCCCAGCGCCCGGTCGGCGACGATGGAGCCGATGTTGCCGCAGCCGATGATCCCCAGCGTCTTGCCGGTGAGTTCGGTGCCCATGAACTTGGACTTTTCCCACTTGCCGGCGTGGGTCGAGGCGCTGGCCTGCGGGATGTCGCGGGCGAGCGCGAACATCATGGCGATGGCGTGTTCGGCGGTCGTGATGGAATTCCCGAACGGTGTATTCATCACCACGATGCCGCGGCCCGTCGCCGCCGGAATGTCGATATTGTCGACCCCGATCCCCGCCCGGCCGATGACCTTGAGGTTATCCGCGGCTTCGATGATCTCGGGCGTGACCTTGGTCGCCGAACGGACGACAAGGCCGTCATACTCGCCGATGCAGGCGGCCAGCTCTTCCGGGCTCATGCCCGGCTTGACGTCTACTTCCAGGTCCCGCCGGGCGAATATCTCGGCCGCGCGCGGGCTCATGCTGTCGGAAATCAGCACCTTCGGCATGGACTTCTTCCTTATGCTTGTACGGTGAATTCGGTCTCGGCGAGGCCGATGGCCCAGTCGATCCAGTGGGTGAGCGCCTCCAGATCCGAGGATTCGATTGTCGCGCCGGCCCAGATGCGGAGGCCCGCCGGGGCATCCCGGTAGGCATCGATGTCATAGGCGACGCCCTCCTCTTCGAGCAGCGCGCCGACCCGCTTCGCCGCCTCGGCCTGATCGTCTCCCGAAAGGCCGAGGAACCAGGGTGCGGTGATGTTGAGGCACACCGACGTGCAGGAGCGCACCGCCGGATCGGCGGCCAGGAACTCCACCAGCGGCGAGTTTTCCACCCATCGGGCGAGTACGCCGAGATTGGTCTCGGACCGGTTGATCAGGGTCTTGAGGCCGCCGATGCTCTCGGCCCATTTGAGGCCGTCGAGGGCATCCTCGACCACCAGCATGGAGGGCGTGTTGATGGTCGCGCCCTGGAACACCCCTTCGGAGAGCTTGCCGCCCGAGGTCAGCCGGAAAATCTTCGGCAGCGGCCAGGGCGGGGTATAGGTCTCGAGCCGCTCGGCAGCGCGGGGGGAAATGATCAGCACCCCGTGCTGGGCCTCGCCGCCCATCACCTTCTGCCACGAATACGTCGCCACATCGAGCTTGGTCCACGGCAGATCCATGGCGAACACCGCCGAGGTGGCGTCGCAGATGGTCAGGCCCTCCCGGTCCTCCGCGATCCAGTCGCCGTCGGGCACCCGGACACCGGAGGTGGTGCCGTTCCAGGTGAACACGATGTCGCGGCTGAAATCGGCCTGTGCCATGTCGGGCAGTTCGCCGTATCCGGCTTCGATGACCCGGACGTCGTCGAGCTTGAGCTGCCTGGTGACGTCGGTCATCCAGCCCTTGCCGAAACTCTCCCACTGGAAGATATCGACGCCGCGTTCACCCAGGAGCGACCACAGCGCCATCTCGACGGCGCCCGTATCCGACGCGGCGACGATGCCGATCCGGTAATCGTCCGGCACGCCCAGGACATCCCGGGTGCGGCCGATGACCTCTTGCAGTTTGGCCTTGCCGAGGGAAGACCTGTGGGACCGCCCCAGGGCGGCGCCGTTCAGCGCCTCCGGCGACCATCCCGGCCGCTTGGCGCAAGGTCCGGATGAAAAATTTGGATTTGCCGGCCGCGTGGCCGGTTTAGCTGGCAGGTTCATTTTGTACTCCCATCCTTCCAGATGGGTCGCGGTCCGTTGGGGGACCATGGCCCGCCGATGCTTCTATAGATATGCGTTCACGGGGTCAACGTGCGTTTTGCGCATGGCTGCCATGTGCCGCGATCGCGGCGGGCCATTCAAAACTCGGCGCCGCGCCGCCGAAGCCGGAATCGAATCCGGCGGCGATTTCACCCGTCTTCGGAACCCTCAAACCTTCAGCGGGATCGGGTCGTCATCGGGCGCCTCGGCGCCGACGAACGCCGCCATCAGGCCCACTTTGCAGAAATGTCCGATGGCGCCGACGATATCGACCATGGCCGGGTAGCCGATGATACCGGCGGCGCGCTCGAAGGTGGCGTCGCTTGCCTGCTTCCGCTCGAGGGTTTCCATGGCGACATCGTAGACCGCCGCGTCCGCGTCATTGCCGAAATCGGGCCGGCGGCCTTCGTTG
The DNA here is from genome assembly GCA_965213765.1 of Rhodospirillales bacterium. Classification (GTDB taxonomy): domain Bacteria; phylum Pseudomonadota; class Alphaproteobacteria; order Rhodospirillales; family UBA2165; genus JAJDXO01. The sequence continues at coordinate 847,271 of OZ243926.1, forward strand.
ATGGCGTGAATGATGTCGTCGGCGAGCCCGGCCTTGCGCCCCAGGCCTACCTGGGCGAACCAGGGAAATCGCGCGTCCCAGAACCGCGCGGTCATCAGCGCGACCATGCGCACCTGGGGCTGGGTCAGGGCGCAATCGGCGAGATGGTCGCTCACCTTGTTGGTGGCTTCCCAAAGACCCGGCGAATAGACGTAGCCCAGCGACGGCCCCGAGACCCGGCCCGTCGTCGCCATGACGTCGTCGTAAACCCGCGCCTGCTCGGCATCCATCCCGTCCCGCGATACCGGTGGAATTCTGGCCATATTCTCCTCCCCTGTTTGCCCGGCCCCGTTTGCCCGGCCCTGTTCTCCCGGCCAACGGCGATGGAACGACATACCGCGTACCGGAGTCAAACTCATTGACAACTCATCGGCGTTGCGTCGATGAGAACGGCGGGGGAGAGGGATGCGGAGGGTTGGCGAGGCGAATGCCGAGCCATAGCCGTAGCCGGGTGAGGGGGAATTTCCATATCACCCTCACCCCGACCCTCAGGGAGGGAGAGGGGGTGGCTGCTTTGCCGCATCGCGTTCCCTCGCCCCCGTCAGGGGGAGAGGGATGCGGAGGGTTGGCGAGGCGAATGCCGAGCCTACCCGGCGCTGGGTGAGGGGGTGGCTGCGTTGCCGCGTCGCGTTCCCCCGCCCCTTTCTTACGGTGCCGCCGGGCGAAAGGCGTTTTATACTGTCACCGGCCGGCTTCGCGATATACTGCTCGCGGCCGGGTCCGGCCCGGCCGGAACCACGGAACACGCGGCGTGAGACACGACCGGCGCCGCCGGAGGATTGACAAACCAAGGAGTGCGAAATGAAACGCTTTATGATGATCGGTGCGGCGATGGTGTTCGCCTCGGGCGCGTACGCCCAAACCCCGACGCTGACCCATGAATTCGCCCAGGCCGGAGGCTCGGGCGATCTGTCGGCCAAACACCTGGCCGAGATCTCGTCCGCCCGGAAGATCGCCACCATCCAGGTCCAGGGCGGCAAGACCCTGACCCGTTCCGTCCAGCAAGTGGCCGAGCGCAAGACCGACATTACCTCCATGCCGTTTGTCCTGAACTTTCTGATGTCCAAGGGGCTGGGCCCGTATTCCGGTCTCGGCAAGGAGAAAGGCGCCAAACTGGCCGCCAACCTGCGGCTTCTTTATCCCTATTGGGGGACGAAATCGTTTTACCTGATCGCCTATGCGAACACCGGCATCGACAGCTGGGATAAGATCAAGGGCAAGACGGTCTTCAATGGCCCGCCCCGGGGCGGCGCCCTGAACACGTCCCGCGCGATGATCCGGCTGACCACCGGTATGGGAGACGGGAAAGGCTATACCGGCAAGCAGATCGCCTGGGGACAGGCGACCGCCATCTTCCTCGACGGCTCGGTGGACGCGGCCCTCCGCCCGGGCAACAACCCGGCGAGTTGGATGCCGGTCCTCATGGCGGCCGGGAAGATCAACATCGTGTCGGTTCCCAAGGCCAAATGGGAGGGCCCGGCCTGGCAGAAGTTCCTGAACGCGCCGGGCAATGCGCCGGCGCTCTTCCCGGTCAGCGAGTTCTCCCACTATGGCGATGGCGTCCGGGTCATTTCGGAAGACGGCATGTTCCGGGGCGCATCGGCGACATTCGGCGACGGCGTCCACAAGGACATGCCCAAGAAATTGGCCAAGGCGCTGACCAAGGCGTTTATCGAGACCGTCCCCGACCTGATCAAGAAATCGCCGTTCGCAAAGGGCCTGCATTTCGGAAAAACCGACGACAGGATAATGGCCGCCTGTAATGCCGGCGTGAAATACCACCCCGGCGCCATCGAGGCCTGGGAAGAAGCCGGCCATAAGATCGCCGGCTGCGCCAAACCCAAGTCATAGAGACCATCTCCCGGACCCGGGACCGGAGCGTTCCACGTGAAACGCTTCGATCCCGCCCGGGACGGCGGGGCGGCCTGCGTGCCCGTTCCTGATTTCCAGTCGCCGATGCTCCCCGTCATCAAGGCGTTCGCCGGCGGTGGGGAACCGTCACTGCCCGAATCTTGCCCGCTATTCTCCTATAACCTACAGTTGAACGGGAAATGAGAAATAACCAGTGCGGGGGATCGCAGACCTTCATGGACAAGAAGGATCTCAGCGAACGCGATATTTGCACAAAGTTCATCACGCCGGCGGTCTCCGGCGCCGGTTGGGACGTCCATTCCCAAATCAGGGAGGAAGTGACCCTTACCAACGGCCGCATCCGGGTTCGCGGAAAGCTCGTCGCTCGTGGTGAAGCCGGCCGCGCCGACTACGTTCTCTACCACAAACCCAAAATTCCCCTCGCGGTCATCGAGGCCAAAGACAATAACCACCGCGTCGGTGACGGCATGCAGCAGGCCCAGCGGTACGCGGAGATGCTGGACGTTCCTTTCTCCTTCAGCTCCAACGGAGACGCCTTCCTCTTCCACGACGCCACGAATACCGGGGACAAGGTGGAACGGGAAATACCGCTCTCCGCTTTCCCGGCCCCCGGCGATCTCTGGTCGAAATACCGCGCCTGGAAGGGGCTCGACGATGAGACCACGCCGGTCGTCGTCGAGGACTATTTCGACGATGGAAGCGGCAAGGAGCCTCGCTATTACCAACTGAACGCCATCAACAAGACGGTCGAAGCCGTCGCCAAGGGGCAGCGGCGAATACTTCTCGTCATGGCCACGGGCACAGGCAAGACCTACACCGCCTTCCAGATCATTTGGCGTCTGTGGAAAGCGAAACGCGCCAAGCGAATCCTCTTCCTCGCCGACCGCAATATCCTGGTCGATCAAACCCGGACCAACGACTTCCGTCCGTTCGGACAGGCGATGACCAAGATCGCCAATCGCTCGGTCGACAAGTCCTACGAGATTTACCTGTCTCTCTATCAAGCGATCACGGGCAAGGAAGAAGCGAAGAAGATTTTCAAGAGCTTCTCGCCCGATTTTTTCGATCTGGTGGTCATTGACGAGTGCCACCGGGGCAGCGCCGACGAGGACTCCGAATGGCACGAAATCCTTGAGTATTTTACCGGTGCCACCCATGTGGGCATGACCGCGACACCGAAGGAGACAAAGGATGTCTCAAACCTCTCCTACTTCGGGGAACCCGTTTACACCTACTCCCTGAAGCAAGGCATCGAGGACGGCTTCCTCGCGCCCTACAAGGTCATTCGGATCGACATCGACAAAGACCTTACCGGTTGGCGGCCAGAAGCGGGAAAACGTGACAAGCACGGCCAGGAAATCGAGGACCGAATTTACAACGTCACGGACTTTGACCGCTCTCTCGTCCTGGAAAAGCGGACGGAACTCGTCGCCAAGAAAGTCACCGAGTACCTGAAAGCCACCGACCGCTACGCAAAGACCATCGTCTTTTGCGAGGACATCGATCACGCCGAACGCATGCGCCGGGAGCTGGTCAATTTGAATGGCGATTTGGTCGCCCAGGACCGCCGTTACGTCATGCGGATCACGGGCGACGAGGACGAGGGCAAGCGCGAGCTCGACAACTTCATCCTGCCCGACAGCAAGTATCCCGTGATCGCCACCACGTCGGAGCTCATGTCCACGGGCATCGACGCTCAGACGTGCAAGCTGATTGTTTTGGACCAGACCATCCGGTCCATCGCCAAGTTCAAGCAGATTATCGGACGCGGCACCCGCATCAACGAAGATTACGGCAAGCTCTATTTCACCATCATGGATTTCCGAAAGGCGACGGAACTGTTCGCCGATCCGAACTTCGACGGGCCGCCGATTACGATCTACGAACCGGGCGAGGACGACCCCGTGGCGCCCCCCGACGATCTCCCGGCGAGTGATGAGTTGACCGAGGAGCCGGCCGAGCCCACGGATTTGGAGTACCCGGAGGGGGAAAATCAGCCGGGCGGCCCCCGGCCCAGGTACTACGTGAATGACGTGGGCGTGCGCGTGCTGTCCGAGCGGGAACAGTACTATGACGAAGACGGCAAGCTCACCACCGAGTCCTTGAAGGACTAACCCGCCGCAAGATTCTCGACAGCTACGAATCGCTCGATACGTTCCTGAAACGCTGGTCCTCGGAGGACAAAAAGGAGGCGATTATCGAAGAGCTGGCGAAGCAGGGTGTGCACTTTGGGGCGCTGGCGGAGGAGGTCGAACACGGAGCCAAACTCGACGCATTCGACCTTGTCTGTCACGTCGCCTTTGATCGGCCGCCCCTCACCCGCCGGGAACGCGCAGACAGCGTGAAGAAGCGGAACTATTTCACCAAGTACGGGGACAATGCGCGGGCCGTGCTGGAGGGGCTTCTCGACAAATACGCCGATCAAGGCATCGCCGAGATCGAGGATTTGCAGATCTTGAGGCTGGACCCCTTCAATAAGGTTGGAACCCCCGTTGAAATCGTTCGGGAATTCGGTGGTGCTCAGGCATATGAGGACGCGGTGAAAGAGCTTGAAGAACTGCTCTATGACACAGATGCCGCATAGGTGATTACGCTCATGGATCCAAAGTTTCACCAATACGCCGATTTGCTTGAGCCCAGGTTTCGAGCCCTCATGGAAATGGACCCTGTCTCACCAGAAGCATTACCCAAGGAAGTGCCAAGTTCAGGCATTTATTTGTTTTCCGAGGGATCGACCCATCTGTATGTCGGTCGTTCAAATGGTATCCGAGGACGAATAGGAAGACACTCCCGAAAAGGAGCGACGCATCGGATGGCGGCGTTCGCCTTTCAGCTGGCGCGCGAGGCTACAGGTAACACCGTCGCGACCTACACCAAAGTCGGCAGCCGCAAAGACCTCATGAACGACCCTAGCTTCCTTGAAGCGTTTCAGGGTTCCAAGGCCCGGATACGCAGAATGGACCTGCGCTACGTTGAAGAAACTGACCAGGTCCGGCAGTGTCTGCTCGAGATCTACACCGCCGTCGTTCTCGAAACGCCGTACAATTCATTCAGAACCCATTAGCGAGCCCTCATGTCAGTATCCGGCACCGTAAAATCAATCCAAGACATCATGCGCAAAGACGCCGGCGTTGACGGCGATGCGCAGCGCCTGAGCCAAATGGGCTGGATGCTGTTTCTGAAAATTTGCGGCGACCAGGATGAAGAGCGCTGCCTCCTCGACAGGAATTACCGCTCCCCAATTCCCGATCCATACCGATGGAACAGTTGGGCCGCCGACGACGAGGGGATCACGGGCGAAGCCCTCATAGACTTCGTCAACAATGACCTGTTTCCGGCGCTCAAGGAACTACCCCAAGATGCCAAGAACGGTCGCCGGGCAACCGTTGTCCGCACTGTCTTTGGAGACGCCTTCAACTACATGAAGAACGGCACCCTCATTCGCCAGGTAGCCAACAAGATCAATGAGATCGATTTCAACAGCTCTGAGGACCGCCACGTCTTCGGCGATATTTACGAGCAAATTCTGAAGGATCTTCAGAGCGCCGGAAACGCGGGCGAGTTCTATACGCCCCGCGCCGTCACCCAATTCATGGTCGATATGGTCGATCCCAAGCTTGGCGAAACAATGATGGACCCAGCTTGCGGAACAGGGGGTTTTCTCACCGGCACCGTCGAGCATGTGCGAGGGAAATACGTAAAATCGGTGGAAGACGAGGAAACCTTGCAGTCGTCTCTGCAAGGCGTTGAGAAGAAACCCCTCCCCCATTTGCTCTGCGTCACCAATATGCTCTTGCACGGCATCGACGTGCCAAGCTTCGTGCGCAACGGAAACACGCTCGCGCGGCCCTATCGCGACTATGGTCCGCGCGACAAGGTGGACGTCATCATTACCAATCCGCCCTTCGGAGGGATGGAAGAGGACGGGATCGAGAAGAACTTCCCCTCAAATTATCAAACCCGAGAGACGGCCGACCTGTTTCTAGTGCTTTTGATCCGTCTCCTCAAAGACGGCGGCCGCGGCGCCATCGTCTTGCCCGACGGCACCCTGTTCGGCGAAGGCATCAAGACCCGGGTGAAGGAGTTGCTCCTGAAGGAGTGTAACCTCCACACCATCGTCCGCCTGCCCAACGGCGTGTTCAATCCCTACACCGGGATTAAGACCAATCTTCTCTTCTTCACCAAGGGCGAGCCCACGAAGGAGATTTGGTACTACGAACATCCCTACGGGTTCACAAGGCCAGTCTGAACAGTTTGGTCGAGGCAACCACCCCGGACGAGCTCTCGACGGCATGGCAACGCCTCTCAGAAAACTTCGATAATCTGCACGACACCTCGAAGAGCCTGGGGCGCATCAGACAAACGATATTTGATCTCGCAATTTCAGGGAAACTGATCTCGAATGACTTAGACCAATCAGGTGCAACAGCCCGCCGTGATCGAATCTTGGAAGAACGGGAGCGGCAAGTCCGTGACACAGATGTAAGGACCACAGGAAAATTTTTCTCAATTGAGGAAGCCATTTTCGGGTACGAGTTTCCACCAAACTGGACTGCCGTATCTCTGAACGAAATTTGCACGCTGATAACCGATGGGAAGCATGGGGATTGCCGAGATCGGCGTGGATCTGGATATTATTTTTTGAGTGCCAAGGATGTTGCGGATGGTCGTCTCAACTACGAGCAAGCCAGGGAGATCACTCAAAGCGATTTTCAAGAGGTGCATCAGCGAACCAATTTGGCGTCAGGTGACGTACTGATTACCAACGCGGGAACAATTGGCAGGATCGCGATCGCAGTCGACGACGAACGCACAACTAGAACCACATTTCAGAAGAGTGTGGCCGTACTGAAGCCTGTCCGAGCGGTAATTCGACCAGAGTTTATGGAGATTCTCCTGACAGGAATTACCAGGCAAGTAGAGAGCTCTTCCCAAGGTTCAGCCATGAAGAATTTGCTGCTCCGAGACATCAAAAGCTTTGGCGTAGGCGTCCCTCCAATTGCGGAGCAGGATCTCATTATTCGCCGAGTTTCAAAGCTACTTTCATTGTGTATAAATTTGGCCAAGCAAGTTGGCGATTGGGAGCAGTTACAGACTAAATTTAGCGACGCTACCGTTCACGCCCTGGCGGCGGCCTAAATCCCTTCGCCCGGATTGCAAACCGGGTACCCATCTATCCGGTCCGTACCGGAATCTCCCCCCTCACCCAGCTACGGCTATGGCTCGCAAGCTCTCCAAGCCTCCGCATCCCTCTCCCCCTGAAGAAGGGGGAGAGGGGAACGCACGGACAGACTTCCTCGCCCCCCAATTCCCCCCTTGCCCCCGCCCGCGCCCGCGCCCGGGCTAAATGAATAGACGATTGCCGCTCCCTCGCCGGGGCGGCGTTTTGCGTATGGAGGGGGAGCTATGCAGATTTGTACGAACTGTTCGGGGGGTACCTCCCAAATGGGTGTCAATGAATGTCCATTAATGTCCATGAATGTCCATGTCGCCGAAACGGCGAAAATTGGAATTTGAGTATAAATGCCATTGTTTCAATATCTTACCGATATGCGCTTGGTGCATGGCTCGCGCCCGGGACCGGTCTCCGCCGCGATTGCGGCCGCCGCCGACAGGCGCCGCGCCGTCCTTTTCTTCGCCGCCCAAACGGGGAACACTGCCCACCGGCACAGCCCATGAGGGGGATCGCGTGGATATTTCGGTTTTGATCGCCGGCGGCGGGCCGGTGGGCCTCACCCTGGCCCTCACCTTCGCCCGGTTCGGCATCGGCTGCATGGTGGTCGAGCGCGCCGCCGGCCCCACCCAACACCCGAAGATGGACATCACCAACGGCCGCTCCATGGAAATCTTCCGGATGCTGGGCGTTGCGGACGCCATCCGCGCCGCCGCCGTGCCGGATCACATCTGCCACGATGTGAGCTGGGCCACGTCCCTCACCGGTCATGAGATATACCGCTTCGCCTATCCGGGCCCGGCGGAGGCGCGGGAGACCTACCGGCGGCGAAACGACGGCGCCCGGGCGCTGGAGCCGGACGTCCGGATTTCGCAAATCGTCGTCGAACCCCTGCTCCGCGACGCGGCGCTGGCTTCTCCCCATGTGACCATCCGCTACGGGGCCGAGTTGCTGGATTTCGAACAGGATGCCGACGGCGTCACCTCCCGGGTCGGGTTCGCCGAAACCGGCGAAATCCGGGAAATCCGCAGCATTTATCTCGCCGGGTGCGACGGCGGCAACAGCCGGGTGCGCCGGCAACTCGGCATCGGGCTCTCCGGCGAGGCCAACATCCGCAGCCGCTACAGCGTCCACTTCATCTCCAGGGACCGGGCGGCGTTCGAGCCCTGGGGGCCGGCCTGGCACTATCAGTCGCCGATCCACGGCACCCTGGTGAACCAGGACGGGAAGGAGCGCTACACCCTCCATTCCTACCTCGCCGACGGCGAAACCCCGGAGACGGCGGACCCCTACGCAAAGGTCAGGTCCTTCGCCGGCGCCGATTTTCACTTCGAGCCGCTCCGCGCGCTCAACTGGCAGAACAACCTCCTGGTCGCCGGGGAATACCGGGACCGCCGGGTGCTGCTCGCCGGCGACGCCGCCCATCAATACATCCCGACCGGCGGCTACGGCATGAACACCGGGGTCGGCGACGCCTTCGATCTCGGCTGGAAGCTCTCGGCCGTGATCCGGGGCTGGGGCGGCGACGGCCTGCTGGACGCGGTCCGGGAAGAACGCCAGCCCGTGGCCCAGCGCAACCGGGAGGGATCGAAGCGCCACGCCGAGGCCCGGCTCGCCGTCGGCCGGATCTGGCCGGAGGGCATCGACGACGCCGGTCCCGAGGGCGATGCGGCCCGCGCCGAACTCGCCGGCGGAATCCGGAAAATAGGCAACGCCGAAAACGAAAGCCTGGGGCTGGAACTCGGCTACGGCTACGCCGGCTCGTCCATCGTCTGCAACGAGGATGGCGACGAAACCCAGGACGATCCGCTGGTCTATATCCCCACCACCACCCCCGGCTATCGGCCGCCGGGGATTTATCTCAAGGACGGGACGCCGATCTTCGATCGTTTCGGGACCTGGTTCACCCTGGTGGATTTCGGATCGACCGGCGCCGCCGGCGCCTTCGAGGCGGCAGCCGGGACCCTGGGCGTCCCGTTGCGGACCCTCTTCGTCGACGATGCCCATGCCCGCTCGCTATACGGGTACGACCTTGTTTTGATTCGCCCCGATCAACACGTCGCCTGGCGCGGAAACCCGGGCCCAGGCGCCGCAACCGAAATCCTGCGCCGGGTCTCGGGAAACTAAGAATTCGCCGGGAACCAGGCGTCTTTCCCGGCGGCGGATGCGTTGATTACCGGCCGCCCGGTCCGGCGGATTCCGCAGTCATTCCGCAGTCGGGCCGCAGTCCTTCCGCAATCCGGCCGCCGCCCCTTGTCCCGATTCCGCGTTGGTGCGAGGATGGAAAAAACAAGACAGGGAGGGACATGCCCCATGCGGGTGCCCGACGCCATCGGCACGGCGCGGCTGCGTCTCAGACGTCATCGGCGGAAGGACGAGGCCGCCTTCGTCGCGTTCATGACCGACGAGGAAGCGACCCGCTTTCTATTGCTGACCGCGGGCGAGCGCACCGAGGCGGGGGCTCGCGCCCAATTCAGCCGGGCGCTGAACCTCTACGAAGTCGCCGAACCCATCTTTTCGCTCACCATCGCCGACAGGGAAACCGACGCCTTCGTCGGGGCGTGCGGACTGAACCCGATCGTCGAGGAACCGGCGGCCCGCGAGATCTTCTATGACATTATCGTCGAACGGCAAGGCAAGGGCTATGCCCGGGAGGCCGGCGAGGCGCTGGTCGACTATGCCATGAACGAAGCCGGGATTCCCAAATTGGTGGCGTTCCTCCGGCCGGAGAACGCCCGCGCCGTCGCCGTCGCCGAGTATCTCGGGTTCGAGGATCACGGACCGGCGATGAAGCACGGCCGCCCGGGCCGCCGCTATGTTCTGTCGGGGATCAGGCCGGCGTGACCTTGAGGTTGCGGAAGAACCCGTCGGTTCCGTTGTCGACGTAGAGCCCCACCGCGCCCGACGCATCGCCCCCGAGCTTCAGGTCATTGATCCACAAGGTCGGCTGGCCGGCGCCATGGACGTACAGCTTGGCGGTCCCGCCCGACACGACCACCCTCAACGACGTCCATTCAATCCACATAGGCCTCGTACTCACCCGCGGCCTCGGCGCGCAGCCGGTCGAATTTATAGTCGGGATAGGAAAAGTACTGGGCGGCCCGGTTGCGCCGGAGCTGCACTTCGGCGCGGCCGTTGGTCGGGCGAATATACATGCTCTCGAACCGTGAGCGGTCCGGCGCGATGCGGAACGCGACGCCAATGAACCCGCGGGCGCCGCCTTCGGCATCGGGCAGCACGTCACCCGCCACCTCCACGTCGATGGCGCCGTCTTGGAACGCAGGCCCGTCCAGCATGACGAAGGTCGGCTCGTCGGGCGCCGTCACCTCCTTGAGCTTCCGCACCCTGAGCGCCGCCGCGCCCCGATGCTCGCCGATTTCCATGGTCACCTGATGGGCGGTGAGACCGTCCAGATTGTCGAGTGCATGTTCCACGATCCGTGCCTTCCCGCGTCAAGATCAGATGCCGTAATACCACGGCGCGAACAGGGTGAATGCAAGCCACAAAACGATGACCAGCGGCACGCCGGCGCGGGCGAAGTCGGCGAAGGTATAGTGCCCGGGCCCCATTACCAGCAGGCTGGTCTGGTAGCCGATGGGCGTCGCCACGGCGCAGTTGGCGGCGAATACAACGGCGACGGCGAAGGCCTCGACGGGCACGCCCAGCTCCCGCGCGACACCGACGGCGATGGGCGTAAACAACACCGCCGCCGCCTTGGCGGAAATGACGTTGGACAGCGCCGCCACGAGGAGGAAAAAGGCCGACAGCACCACCCAGGGCGGCGCGCCGAACAGGGCATCGATCATGATTTGCGCGAGGTAGGCCGCGCCGCCCGTCTCCTGCATGGCGAGCCCCATGGCCAGCGCCGCCGGGATCATGGTGAAGATCTTGGTATCCAGCGACCGCACGGCGTGCTGAATCGAGAGGACGCCCAACGCCACCATGGCGACGGCGCCCCCCAACGCCGCGACGACCACCGGCAACAGGCCCGTCGCCGCGCAAAATACGACCCCGGCGAAGATCAGGGTTGCCCGGCGGGCGTGATCCAGCGCCGGCAGTTCGGCTTGCGACCATTCGAGCAGCACCACGTCCCGGTTGGCCCGGAGCCGCCCGATATCCTCGGGCTGCCCCTGCACCAGCAGCACATCGCCCTCTTCGAGGCGGATTTCGGTGACGGGCGTGCGCAGCATCCGGGCATGACGTTGGACGGCCAAGACCACCGTGCGGTATTTGTGCCGGAAACCGATCTGGCGCAGGGAATAGCCGTTCATCCGCGAGGCGGGCGCCACCATCACCTCGGCGAGCACCCGGTCACCCACGGTCCAGGGCGCGTCCTCGGTCTCGCGGCCGTCCTTGAGGTCGGGAATCAGCAGATGAGGATCATGGGCGACAGCTTCTTCGAGCGCCTTGCGGGCCGCCGCCACCACCAGCACATCGCCCACCTGCAGGGTGACGTCTTCGAAGGGCGGCATAATCGCCTCTTCGTTCCGCTGGATCATCCGGAGCGTCATGTCCCCGTACGCCCCGAAGATGCCGCCCCGTGATTTGAGGCCCACAAGTTCGGAACCTTCGGCAATGGTCAGCTCGGCCAGGAACTGACGCCCCTCGCCCTCGACCAGTTGGCTGGCGTAGGACGCCCGGTCCGGGAGCAGCCGCGGCACCGCCAGCACCACGAAAATCAGACCGACGGCGGCCAGCACGAGGCCCGGTACGGTGAATTGGAAGAAGGAAAACGGGGTTTCGCCGAGCTCGTCCATGGCGCCCGAGACCAGAAGATTGGTCCCCGACCCGATCAGCGTGGTCATACCGCCGAGCACCGCGGCGAATGACAGCGGCATCATGACTTTGGAGGGTGATACCGCAAACCGGCCGGCCACCGCTTCCATGATCGGGATGCAGATCACCACCACGGGGATGTTGTTCAAGAAACCGGAGACCAGCAGCACCACCAGCAGCGTTATGATGACGGTCGGCCATTTGAGGCCGCCGCCCAGGGACATCACCAGTTGCGCGCCCCGGTCGAGGACCCCGGCCCGCACCATCCCCTGCCCCACCACCAGCAGCGCCAGCACGGTGATCAGGGCTGAGTTGGAGAATCCTTCGATCACCCGTTCGGCGTCGAGCACATTGGCGCCATCGGCCCCGACGATGGGGAAGAACTGGAAATAAACGGCGATCACCGCCAACAGCCCGATGGACGTCACCTCGATGGCGATCTTCTCGACGGCGTAGAGGGTGAGCGCCGCCGCAATGAAGGCGAAGGTCACCCACATGGAGAGGGTGCCGGAGGCCGCGGCGCCGGCTTCCATGGCTAGAGCGCCTCCTCCACCGCGCGGCCAAGCTCCCGAGTGCTCGCCGAGCCGCCCATATCCGGGGTCATGCAGGAGCCGTCGGCAAGCACCTTCTCGACCGCCCCGACCACGGCCAGGCCGGCGTCTTCATGGCCCAAATGATCGAGCATCATCGCGCCGGACCAGATCATGCCGATGGGATTTGCGATGTTCCGCCCGGCGATGTCGGGGGCCGATCCGTGAACGGGCTCGAACATGGAGGGGAACTCCTTCTCCGGGTTCAGGTTGGCCGACGGCGCGATGCCGATGGTGCCGGTCGTGGCGGGCCCCAAATCCGAGAGGATATCGCCAAACAGGTTTGAGCCGACGACCACATCGAACCAATGGGGGTTACGGACAAAGTGGGCAGTCAGGATATCGATATGGAACTTGTCCACTTCGATATCGGGATAATTGCCGGCCATGGCCTCCACCCGCTCATCCCAATAGGGCATGGTGTGGATGATGCCGTTGGACTTGGTGGCCGACGTCAGGTGATTGGCGGGCCGGCGGGAGGCCAGTTCAAAGGCGAATCTGAGAATGCGGTCGACGCCACGGCGGGTGAACACGGTCAACTGGGTCACCGTCTCGTCGTCGGTATCGGCATAGAGCTTGCCGCCGATCTCCGAATATTCCCCCTCGTTGTTCTCACGCACCACCATCATGTCGATGTCGCCCGCCGAGCGGCCCGCAAGGGGCGACGGCACCCCTTCGAACAGCCGCACCGGACGCAAATTGACGTACTGCCGGAAGTCGCGGCGGATGGGGATCAGCAGGCCCCAGAGGGAAACATGATCGGGCACGCCCGGAAACCCGACAGCGCCAAGGTAAACCGCGTCATGGTCGCGGATCGAGGCGAGCCCATCGTCGGGCATCATGGCGCCGGTCTTGTGGTAGCGCTCGCAGCTCCAATCGAGTTCGTCCCAGGTAAACTCGACGCCGTGGGCGCGCCCCACGGCTTCCAGCACCCGGATTCCCTCCGGCATCACCTCGGAGCCGATCCCGTCGCCCGGAATCACGGCGATCTTGTACGCAGCCATCCGCCCCCGCGTAAGTCAGGTCTCGTCGTCGAGATGGACGTTGATCCGCCGGTTGTGCTTGCCCTTGTTTTCGATCTTGCCGACCCGCACCCGGCCGATTTCGCCCGTCGCCCGTACATGGGTACCGCCGCAGGGCTGCAGGTCAACCCCGTCGATATCGATCACCCGGACGCTCCCCTGGCCGCTCGGCGGCTTGACCGATATGGTGCGGACCAATTCGGGCCGGGTGTCGAGTTCGTCATCGGTGATGGACGAGAAGCCGACCGGGTGATTTTCGTTGATCAGGCGGTTGAGATCAGCCTGAATTTGTTCCTTGTCGAGCGATGTGTCGGGCAGATCGAAATCGAGACGGCTCTTCTCCTCGCCGACCTGGCCGCCGGTGACACCGCCGTCGACCACGGCACAGAGCAGGTGGAGCGCGGTGTGCATACGCATGAGCCGGTGCCGTCGATCCCAGTCGATTTCGGCGGTAAGGGCAGCCCCAACTTCCGGCGCCGAAACGCCTTCGGCAAGGACATGAACGTGGTCCCCCGTCTCCCGATCCTTGTAGGTATCCACCACCTCCAGCGTCGACCCATTGGCCAGCGTGAGGGTCCCCCGATCGCCGGGTTGCCCGCCCCCTACGGGGTAGAAAACCGTGCGGTCGAGCACCACGCCCGGGTCATCGGCGGCAATCACGTTCGCCTCGCACGATTTGAGGTAGGAATCGCTTCGGAAGAGTTCATCGGTCATCGCTGTTTCCTCACGCCAGCACGGACTTTAGCAGCTCCGCGTCAACATTGCCGCCGGAGTGCACCAGACCCACTTTCTTGCCGGCCATCCCGTCTTTCTCTTTCAGCGGCGCGGCGGCGGCCCCTTCGGCCAGATTATGGGTATCGGTGAAGTAGATTTTCATCGCCGCCCGGATCTCATCCTCTGAGACGCTTACCACCCGTTCGGCCCCAGCCAGGATGATCCCGAGCGCCGTCTCGTCGGGCACCCGGCAGGCGAGCCCATCAGCAATGGTATCCGCTGAATTGGTGGAGACCGGCCTCTCCTGATCGAAGGAGAGCGCATAGGACGGCGCGTTCTCCGCCACCACGCCGACAATCCTGGTCGATAGGCCGAGGGCGTCCCGGGCCGAGATCATGCCGCAGATACCGGAGCCCATGCCGATGGGCACATACACCGCCTCCAGATCCGCACAGGCCCGAAGGAACTCCAGGGAGTAGGTCCCAACCCCGCGCATCAGCAGGGGATGGAATGGACCGATCATGCGGAGGCCCAGCTCCCCGGCGAGGGTCTCGGAATATTCCCGCGCCTCCTGGAAGTCGCTTCCATGCTCGATGATCTCCGCCCCCAACGCCTTCATGGCGGCGTTCTTTTCCGGGTTGTTGCCGTGGGGAATGAGGATGGTCAGCGGCACGCCGGCACGTCCGCAGGCGTAGGCCAGGCTCTGGCCGTGATTGCCGCGGGTCGCCGAGATAATGCCCGGCGCGCCGTTCCGGCGTTTCGCGAAATCTTCGAGATACACCAGACCGCCCCGCACCTTGAACGCCCCGATGGGCGTATGGTTCTCATGCTTGACCCACACCTCGCAGCCGGCGCGTTCGGACAACAGCGGCCAGTGCAGCTCCGGCGTCGGTTTCATGTGCCGGCGGACGATCTCCTGCGCCGCCTCCAGCTCTTCCAGGGTAGCTTTCGTCATGGCCGCAGCTTCGGAGAGCCGGCCCGGCCGGTCAACGGGATTTTTTGTCTTGGTGACAATGTTGGCGGTTCAGACGGAAACCGTATGCCCGTGATTGAGGGGGCCGTGACCGGAACCGAAGCCGGGTGCGGTTCGGATCGCTTCAATGACATAGTCGCGGGCGCGGTCAACAGCCGCCTCTAGGACCAATCCCTGCGCGATGCCCGTGGCGATCGCCGAGGCAAGCGTGCAGCCGGTTCCATGGGTGTTGGGCGTGTCGATCCGCGGGCTGGAGAAACGGGCCACGCCATCGCCCGAGACCAACAGGTCGACGACCTCGCCGCCGTCCCGGTGGCCGCCTTTCAACAGCACCGCCTTCGGGTCCAGGGCGAGCAAATCCCGCGCCAGCGCCTCGGCGCCGTCCAAACCGCCTTCGGCGCGCCCGGCGAGGCTCTCCGCTTCCGGCAGGTTTGGCGTGATCACCGTCGCGCGCGGCACCAGGACGGATTTCAATGTCTCGACCGCCTCCGGCACCAAGAGTTTCGCGCCACCCTTGGCGATCATCACCGGATCGAGGACCACGGGGATGCCGGCAGCCTTTGCATCCAGAACACCTGCGACCGCCTCGATTACCGCCGGTTGGCTGAGCATGCCGAACTTAATGCAGTCGGCGCCGATGTCATCGAGCACCAGTTCCATCTGTTGGGAGATGAACTCGACGGGCACGTCGTGGATACCAAAGACGCCTTGGGTGTTCTGGGCGGTGAGCGCGGTAATGGCCGTCGCCGCATAGCCGCCGAGCGCGGTGACCGCCTTGATGTCGGCCTGGATGCCCGCACCGCCGCCGGAGTCCGACCCGGCTACAATCAGAACCCTGCCCTGCATGGTACGCCGCTCAGCCGGCCTCGGCAATTTGGTGCGCAAGATCATCAACGATCCTGCCGACCATGCCCGCATCTTCGCCCTCGGCCATCACCCGGATCAGCGGTTCGGTGCCGGACTTCCTGATCAGCAGGCGTCCGGTATTTTCAAGCGCGGCTTCGGCCTCGGCGATGGCCGCCTTCACGTTGTCGGCGCCCATGGGATCCGCACCGTTGATGGGCACGCTCTTGAGGACCTGCGGCAGCGGATCGAAAACCCGGCAGACCCGGCTGGCGGGCGCATCGCTTTGAACCAGCACACTCAAGACCTGAAGCGCCGCGACAATTCCGTCGCCGGTGGTGGTGTAGTCGGTCATGATGATATGGCCCGACTGCTCACCGCCGAGGTTGCGGCCCATGGCCCGCATTTCCTCCACCACATAGCGGTCGCCCACCTGGGTGCGGGCAAGGCCGATGCCGAGATTCGTCAAGTAGCGCTCCAGTCCCAGATTCGACATCACCGTCGCAACGATGCCGCCGCCTGCCAGCCGGCCGGCTTGCTGCCACGACCGGGCGACCAGGCCCATCAGCTGGTCACCGTCCACGAGCTCGCCGTTTTCGTCGACGATCAGGACCCGGTCGGCGTCGCCGTCCAGAGCCAGGCCGATGTCGGCGCCGTGGGCGATCACCTGTTCCGACACCAGGCTCGGGTGGGTCGAGCCGCAATTCTTGTTGATGTTGTATCCATCGGGCTGGACGGCGGCCGGCACCACCTCGGCCCCCAGCTCCCACAGCACCGTCGGGGCGACCTTGTAGGCAGCGCCGTTGGCGCAGTCGACCACCACCTTGAGGCCGGTCAGCGTCTGACCCCGGGGCAGGGTCTGCTTGACGAATTCCGTATAGCGCCCGAGGGCGTCATCGAGCCGCAGCGCGCGGCCCAGATCTTCCGGGTTTGCGAGATCGCCGGACATCCCATTTTCCATCCGGGCTTCGATCTCGGCCTCGGTCTCATCATTGAGTTTGAATCCGTCCGGGCCGAACAGCTTGATGCCGTTATCGTGGTAGGGATTGTGTGACGCCGAAATCATGACGCCCAGATCGGCGCGCAAGGACCGGGTCAGCATGGCCACGGCAGGCGTCGGCATCGGCCCGACCAGGATCGGATCCATCCCCGCGGCGACAAAGCCGGCGGTTAGAGCCGGCTCGATCATGTAGCCCGACAGCCGCGTATCCTTGCCGATCACCACCCGGTGCCGGTGCGCGCCGCGGCTGAAATGCAGCCCCGCCGCCATGCCGACCCTCAATGCGGTTTCGGCGGACATCGGCTCGCTGTTGGCGGTCCCCCGGATGCCATCGGTGCCGAATAGGCGTCTGTTCATGAATAGTCTGTCCCCGCCCGTCGCCGGGCTGAATTCACTGTAATGGTTCTATTACATCGCGGGGGCCGGGTCAGATAACAAAATCTTTCAGAGCATTACCGGCCGCTCAAGCCCGCCCGCGGACGGCTTCGGCCGTTTCCGCCACATCATGCACCCGGAGGATGGCGGCGCCGTTATCCACCGCTATCCGGCCCCAGTGCAGCGATTCGGCAAGCCGATCCCTTGGGTCCGGTGCCTTGCCGATCTTCCGCGAGACGCCGACCAGCACCGGAAGGCCGAGCTCGCACAATGCTTCGAGATTCTCGATCAACCGGAAATTGTCGGGCATGTGCTTGCCGAAACCAATGCCCGGATCGATGGCCAATCGCCTATCCGAAATGCCGGCCGCCAGACACGCCTCGACCCGCCGGCTCAGATAATCCCGGACTTCGGAGACCACGTCCTCATAGACCGGCTGGACATTCATGGTGCCGGGCTCGCCTTTCATGTGCATCAATACGATGCCGGCGTCCGACGCCGCCGCCACCGACATGGCGCGGCCGTCACCATTGAGCGCGGTCACGTCGTTTATAACCCGGGCACCGGCGGTCAATGCCGACTCCATCACCCGGGCATGCCGGGTATCGATGGAAACGCAAATGCCCTCCGACGCCAGCGCACTGATCACCGGCGTGACCCGCCGGAGCTCTTCTTCGATGGTTACCGGCTCAGCGCCCGGGCGGGTCGACTCGCCGCCGACATCGATGATCGCCGCCCCTTGCTCCACGAGTTCCAGCCCGCGGGCAACGGCCGCCTCGGCGCCCGCGGTTTCACCACCGTCGGAAAAGCTGTCGGGGGTGACATTGACGATCCCCATGAGAACGGGCGCGGCCATGGCCGCGCCCGCGAATTCTCTCGGCAGCGTTCGCAGGCCGGTCAAGTGCCGGGTTGCGGCTCCGGGTTGAAGTCGCCGGGGCTGCCCTTGTCCTTCTTTGGCGCCGCGCCGCTGGACGGGACGGAACTCCGGGCCCCTTCCGAGCCGGTCGGCTCATCGTCCGACGCATCGGGCCGGAAGACGGGCTCGCCGCGGAGCAACGCGTGTACCTCCTCGCCGGACAGCGTCTCATATTCGAGTAGAGCCTGCGCGAGCACCTCCAGATCATCGCCCTTCTCGGTGAGGACTTTGCGGGCCACACTTTCGGCCTCATCGATGAGGCGCCGCACTTCGGAATCGATCATCGCGGCGGTTTCGTCGGAGATGTTCTGCTGGCGCGCCACCGAATGGCCGAGGAACACTTCTTCCTCGTTGTCGGTGTAGCGCAGCGGACCGAGCTTGTCGGAGAAACCCCACTCGGTGACCATCCGGCGTGCCCGTTCGGTCGCCTGCTGGATATCGTTGCCGGCGCCGGTGGTGACGTTTTCCTCGCCGAAGATCAGTTCCTCGGCGATCCGGCCGCCGAACATGATGGCCAGCAGGGATTCCAGCTCGACCTTTGAATAGGCATAGCGGTCCCGTTCCGGCAGTGACATGGTGACGCCCAGGGCGCGGCCGCGGGGAATAATGGTCACCTTGTGCAGCGGATCCGCCTTGGGAACGTTCAGCGTCACGACGGCGTGACCCGCCTCGTGGTAGGCGGTGAGCTTCTTCTCGTCCTCGGTCATCACCATGGACCGGCGTTCGGTGCCCATCAACACCTTGTCCTTGGCGGCCTCGAACTCGGACATGGTCACCATGCGGTTGCCCGATCGCGCCGCCAGCAACGCGGCTTCATTGACCAGGTTGGCGAGATCGGCGCCGGAGAAGCCAGGCGTGCCTCGCGCAATGACCTTTGCATCCACATCGGGCGCCAGGGGCACTTTGCGCATATGCACCTTGAGAATTTTTTCGCGGCCCAGAATGTCCGGGTTGGGCACCACCACCTGACGGTCGAACCGGCCAGGGCGCAGCAGCGCCGGGTCAAGGACGTCGGGACGGTTGGTCGCAGCGATCAGGATCACGCCTTCATTACTCTCGAAGCCGTCCATCTCGACCAGCAGCTGGTTGAGAGTCTGCTCCCGCTCGTCGTTGCCGCCGCCGAGACCGGCGCCGCGATGACGGCCGACCGCGTCCAATTCGTCGATGAAGATGATGCACGGCGCGTTCTTCTTGCCCTGCTCGAACATGTCGCGGACCCGGCTCGCGCCGACGCCGACGAACATCTCGACGAAGTCGGAACCGGAAATGGTGAAGAACGGCACGTTGGCCTCGCCGGCGATGGCGCGAGCCAGCAGGGTCTTACCGGTGCCGGGGGGGCCGACCAGCAGGCAGCCCTTTGGAATCTTGCCGCCAAGACGCTGGAACTTGGCCGGATCCTTCAGGAACCCGACAATTTCCTCGAGCTCCGTCTTGGCCTCGTCGATACCGGCCACATCGGCGAAAGTCACCCGCCCGGTCTTTTCAGTGAGCATCCGGGCCCGCGATTTGCCGAAGCCCATGGCCTTGCCGCCGCCGGACTGCATCTGGCGCATGAAGAAGATCCAGACGCCGATCAACAGCAGCATCGGGAACCAGGAAATCAGGATGTTGATCAGCGAATGGCCTTCGTTTTCCGGCGCCCGCGCCTCGATGCGAACGCCTTTGGCCGACAGGTTGCTGATCAGGTTGGGGTCGTCCGGCGCGTAGGTCCGGAAGGCCTGATTGTTCTCGAACCGGCCGGAAATGTTGTTGCCCTGGATGGTAACCTCGGAAACCTGGCCCTGCTCAACCGCGGCCACGAAATCCGAATACGGCATCTGCTGCTGCGGTCCGGATGTCGGCGCGCTTTGGAACAGATTGAACAGGACGAAGACGAGCAGCCCGATGATGACCCACAGCGCCATGTTTTTCCTGAAGTTCAACGTTTCATTCCTTCTCTATCGGGCCTTCTCTGTCCGCAACCGCTCCGCGTTCCGTTTGTGCTCGGGCGCGGCGCTGATTCCTCCGCCTTGGCCTTCAAAAAAGCCTGCATATTCCACCGCCCTATAAATAGTCTAGGAATCGCGGCTGGCAAGGTAAAGCCTGGTCTCACACAAGGGTGTTACCAGTGGTCTCGGGCCGGTTGTATTCACGGCCATCGCGTTGCGTCGGACTTCCCCGGATCGTCCGGGGTTATACCCCGGATCGCGGGCACCGGAAATAGGGGATTTTTGGTGCCGACCCGTCGATTTCCGTGGACCTTCGGGGGTGATGCGGATACCGGGCCCGTCAGGGGACAATCGGCAGCCGCCGAGAGTCGCGCCCCGCCAATCCGGCCGTTGAAGATCGGTCAACAACCGCTTCAGCTTCTCGCTGCGGGGCCCATACGGCGCCCCGCCGACAGCGGCCAGAAGCCGCCCGATCACTTGTCTTTGGATTTCCTCCGGCAGGCGGGCATAGCGCTCCCGATCGATGAGGGCATGTTCCCGGCCCCTCATCGCCACGGTATGCGCCAGGGCGCGCGCGCAATGACGATCCAGGCGCGCGTGGATTCCGCCCGCGGCCGTTGCGGCATCGCTCAGCCGATGGGTGGGAAATCCGCTGTTTTCGAGGCGAGCCAGAAAGCCGCGGGTTCTCACCCGTTCAAACTGAATATCGTCGTTGGACGGATCGTCGATCCAGTATTGGCCCCAATTCCGCAGCGTAGCCACGAGCCGAGACTTGCGAATATCCAGCAACGGGCGGAGTAAACGCGCATCGGCGCCATAGGAGACCGTCGGCATGGCCGCCAGCCCCCTTAGACCGCTTCCTCGCCCCAAACGCATAACGAAGGTTTCCGCCTGATCGTCGCGCGTGTGCGCCATCAACAGATGGAGGCAGCCATGTTCCCGCACCCATTGGTTCAACAATTGGTAACGGGCGTGACGTGCCGCCTCCTGGATGCCGGTACCCGGCCTGTCGCCGCGCCAATTCAGAATTTGGTGCCGGATTCCGCGCGCGCCGAGCCATTCGCCCACCCGGCCTGCCTCGGTCGCCGACTCGGGCCGAAGCCCGTGATCTACCGTCAGCCCGATGACCTCACCTCCCCGGGCCGTGGCCCATCCGTGCGCCAGCAGCGTCAGGCACAGGCTGTCCGGCCCGCCGGAGACGGCGACCGCCAACCGCGGCTGGTCTTCCCAAGGACCGAGCCTCGCCAAGGTCGCGTCGAATTCGGTCCCCGTCAGCGGATTTGCGGGGCCGGCCGGAGAAGGGTGGTGGGGAGGCGCGGGACTATCCACACTCGGCGCGGGCGCGCTCACGGGTCAGAACCCTTTGGATGTTTCCGGGCATTTCCGGAAAATCGGCGCTCAGTTTGTCGAAGGTGGCACAGGCATCCTTATTCTGCTTAAGGCCGATCAGCGACATGCCGAGCTTCAGGAGTGAATCGGCCGCCTTTGACCCTTTCGGATTCTTCTGGAACCCGGTCAGGAACTCGTTGGCCGCAGTGCGGTAATCTCCTCGAACATAGTGGGTCTCACCCAGCCAATAGCGCGCATTGGCCGCCAATTTGTCGTTCGGATGGGCGCCCAGGAATTCCTCGAAGGCCGTCGCCGCTTTGTTGTAGTCCGCTTGCCTGAGAAGCGAAAACGCGAACCGGTACCGGGCGCGCGGCGTCCCGGGGGGGAGGATCGCCGCCGGCGCCGCTGCCTGCTGAGGGGCGGGCGCAGCCGCCGGCGCCACGGCGGCAGGTTGTGCCGGCGGCGCCCGGGGTACCGGTGTGCCCGCCGGTGCCGATGCCGGAGAACCCGGGGCCTGCGGAACGCGGGCGAGGTCCGCCCCGGTGATGGTGCCGAGGGTCTGTGGCGCGCCGCTCCCGGTGATCGGTCCGCCTTGGGCGGCACCCGCGCTGACAGTGGCACTCTGAGGAACCCGGCCGAGCTGCGGCGGCGCGGCCGCCTGACCCGGCGCCACACCAGCCGGTGCGGCGGGACGGGCGGCCTCGAGGCTCGATAAGCGGAAGTCCACATCACTGATCAGTTTTTCGAGACGCTCGTTGATCTGGCGGAGCGTGTTGCCAAACCCTTCCACCTGGCCGGTGAGGTCGCGGAGTTCGGCTTCGAATTGGGTGATCTTGGCCTGCACCCGGGCGGCATGGGCGGTCGAGGCGTCGGCGCCGGCAGGCGGCAACGGCGAGCGGCTGACCGGCGCGGGGGCGGCCGAAGGCGGGGGGCTCTCCCCGCGATAGACCTGGCGGTTGAGGGTGCCGATGTCGCGCTCCATCCGTTCGAGCCGTTTGAGCAGGGCGTCCACCGCCGGATCCTGCGCGACCGCTGCGCTGCTCAGGACAATCGGCAGCCCCACCACCAGCGCCGCCGAAACCGACATCAATCCATAGGAGAATTTGCTCATATTGCGCCCCATCCCTCAGGCCGAATCACCTCAGGCCGAATCACCTCAGGCCGAATCACTTCACGCCAGTTTAGGGCGGCCAGTCTGCAAACCAAAGATGGCAAAAACAAGGCGCCCGCGGCCCCAATCAAGGAACCGCGGGCGCGTCGTAAAACTCGTTGCCGGTTAGCTGCCGGCGCCGGAGAGCACCACCGTCACCGCACGGCGGTTCTGGGCCCAGGAAGCTTCGTTGCTGCCGAGCGCAACCGGGCGCTCCTTACCGAAGGAGATGGTCTGGAGCCGATTCGGGTTGATGCCCAACGCGACCAGGAAATCCTTGGCCGAATTGGCCCGGCGCTCACCCAGGGCGAGGTTGTATTCGCGGGTGCCGCGCTCATCCGCATGACCTTCGAGCGTCACGCGAATAGCCGGGTATTTCTTGAGCCAGGCGGCTTGCTTCTCCAGCGTCGCCCGCGCATCCGGCTTCAGGTCGGACCGGTCGAAGTCGAAGAAGACCCGATCACCGACATTGACCACCAGATCCTGGACGGAGCCGGGGGTGATGGAGGCACCGGTCGGAGGCCGCGGGCGGCTTTTTTTCGCGGCGGGAGGGGGTTTTTCGCTGGTGGTCGCACCCTTAGAATCGGCATCACCGGCTTCCATCGTCGGCGACTCGCATGCCGCCAGGATGAAGAGCGCCCCGAAAACATAAGCTAAAGACTTGAAACGCATTGATTTTGTCCCCTTGATCGGGAATGTGGGAGGAACGCTGGATTAGCGTCCCATGGAGTCGTACGAAACCTCATTTCCTCGGCAACAGGGACGCGTGGGAAACGATGAGGCGGAAAATTTCTTAAACACCGACACTTTCAGGAATATACGGAACGATTCTCACGGAATCAAGGGCGACCACGCCGGGTCGGACGCATCCATCGGCGTGACCACCTCGCGCTCATTAAAGCCCGTTAAATCAATGGAGTAGAGTTTCGACTGTTTTCGCCCGTCCTTGGTGCCGGGGGCTTCGCGGAAGAACATGATCACCCGGCCGTTGGGCGCCCAGGTCGGCGATTCGACCAAGAACCCGTCGGTGAGCAGACGCTCTCCGGTGCCGTCGTTCTTCATTACGCCGATAAAAAACTTGCCGCCCTGGATTTTCGTGAAAGCGATGAGGTCGCCGCGGGGCGACCAGACCGGCGTCGCGTAGCGCCCGCGACCGAAGCTGATTCGCTTCACACCGCGCCCGTCGGGGTTCATCACATAGAGCTGTTGGGTGCCGCTACGGTCGGATTCGAAAACGATGCGCTTGCCGTCCGGAGAATAGTAGGGCCCGGTATCGATCGCCGAATGGTTGGTCAGGCGTCTCACCTCCCGGGTCCGGAGATCCATCGTATAGAGCTCGGTATTGCCGTCCCGGGCCATACTCATGATCACCTTGTTGCCGTCCGGCGAGAATCGCGGCGCGAACGTCATGCCGGGAAAGTCACCCAGCACTTCCTGCCGGCCGGTATCGATATTGAACAAATAGACCCTGGGCACGCCCCCGAAATAGGACATGTAGGTAATTTCCTGCTGGCTCGGTGAGAACCGCGGAGTCAGCACCAGATCCTGCCCGTCGGTCAGGAAGTGATGGTTCTCGCCGTCCTGGTCCATGATCGCCAGACGCTTGACGCGGCGGTCCTGGCGGCCGGTCTCGGCGATGTAGACGATGCGGGTATCGAAATAGCCCTCCTCGCCGGTGATCCGCTTATATATGGCATCGGCGATGATGTGGGCGATGCGGCGCCAGTTGGTCGGGATGGTGGAGAACTGGTTGCCCGTGGCGTAGGCCTCGGCGACGACGTCCCACAGCCGGAATTTCACCTGAAGCTTCTGGCCCGAGACGGTGACCTGTCCCTGGGTCAGGGCCTGGGATCCGATCACCCGCCAGTTGGCGAACTTCGGCACCGTCTCGATGGAACGCTCCACCTCGATGAAGGCTTTGGGGTCGACGGGCTTGAACAGGCCGGACCGTTCGAGATCGGCCTTGATCACATTGGCGATCTGCCGGCCCAGCAATTCCTCCTCGCCCGTATTGCCGAGGAAATCGGTCACCGCGATGGGGATCGGCTCCACGGTACCGCGGGTGATATCGATCCGAAGCTCGGCCCGCGCCGGCAGCGTGGCGACGGTCAAGAGAAAGAATATGAGGATAGGCTTGATTGGTTTCATCGACGTTCCCTGCTAACTTTTCTATCCCCCGAACATTTCCTTGGGATTAAACACCAGTGTCAGGTCTTTCCAAACCTCGTATCGGTCTCCCGGCAACTTAAACGGGCTACAGCGCGGGTTTTTCACGGCCCGCAGCGCGCTTTCCGCCATCGCCCGGAAAAACGGGTCCGAGAACATACGGCCCGAATTTGCAATGCTGGCTTCCCGCACACGACCGTCCGGGTTCACCGCCACGTTGATCTCGATGATCATATTCTCGGCGTCCTTGGCGCCGAACGGCAGCGACCAGCACTTGGCGACCTGATCGCGGATGGCGCCGATCAGGGCGTCCCGCTCGCTGATGGAAATGCGCCGGTTCGGGTCATGAGCCGTCGGCCGCCGGGACAACGCCTTGGCGATTTGTTGCTGAAAGTCGTCCTTCTTTTTCTCAGGCGTCTTGGCTTTCTTGTTCTCTTCTTTCTTTTCCGGCGGCGGTTGTTTCTTGAGCCGCTCCACGGTCTTCAAGACACCGGCGAACGGATCGGGCGGCGGCGGCTTACGGCGCGGCTTGGCCTTGACGAGGCGCACTGGCGTTTTGGGTTCGGGCTTCTTTACCTCTTTCTTGGGCTCAGGCTTCGGCTCCGGTTTGGGTTCCTTCTTCGGCGCCGGTTTCGGTTTCGGCGGCGGCGGCACGGCGGCCACCTCCTCCCGCGGCGGGGCCAGCGGCGGCGGGGGCGGGGGCGGCGCCTTCGCTTTCGGCGGCGGGGGCGGAGGCGGTTTGGGCGTCTCCACGACTTTGGGCGGTTCCGGCTTTGGTTCTTCCTTTTTCAACTCCCGCGCGGTCGGCAGATTGGTGATCGCCCCCAAATCCACCAGTTCGACGACGATGGGAATTTCCGGTGTCGGCGGCGGGTTGCGCAACGCCGGCAGACCGGCGAAGCCGACCGCCATGATCGCCGCGTGAAAAAAGATGGATGCCAGCACCGGATAGCGCATGAACTAACGCGTCCCTCCTGACAGCGGCAATTCAGCGATCAGCGCCACCTTGTTGAAGCCGGCGGCGTTGATCAGCCCCATCACCTGCATGACCCGGCCATAGTCGATCGCCCTGTCACCCCGGACGAAAACCCGGATATCCGGATTGGCCCCGGTGATGGCGATCAGCCGGGGTGCGAGCGCCGTATCCTCAATCTCGGTGTCCTGAATAAATATTTTGCCTTCGGCGTCCACCGAGACCGCCAGCGGCTCATCCGGGTCGTGGAGCAAAGCCGCTTGGGTCTTGGGCAGGTCCACCTGCACACCGACGGTCAGGAGCGGTGCGGTCACCATGAAGATGATCAGCAGCACCAGCATGACGTCGACAAACGGCGTCACGTTGATCTCGCTCATCGCCGCGTGACGTCTGCGCCGCTTGCGGCCTCCCCGCTGCTGTTGGGCTGCAATCGCCATCCGGCCTAGCTCTCCGACTGACGTGAGATGATGGCGGAGAACTCGCCGGAGAAGGTATCCAGGCGGTCGCCGTAGCGGTCCATATCCTTGGAAATTTTGTTGTAGGCGATGACCGCGGGAATCGCGGCAAGCAATCCGAGTGCCGTAGCAAACAAGGCTTCCGCAATGCCCGGCGCCACCACCGCAAGGCTGGTGTTCTTGGAAATGGCGATGGCCTGGAAGCTGTTCATGATCCCCCAGACGGTGCCGAACAGGCCGATGAAGGGCGCGGTCGATCCGGTGGTGGCGAGGATGGTCAGCTGCCGTTCGATCCGTTCGACCTCGCGGGTCACCGTAACATCCATCACCCGGTCCACCCGGTCGATCATGCTCTTGCCGGTATCGCGCGAAGTTTCGGCCGAGCGCCGCCATTCGCGCATCGCCGCGCCGAACACCGCCGCCATCGGCTCGCGGGGATTGACGCCTGCTTTTTCATAAAGCTCATCAAGGGAACCGCCTGACCAGAACGTGTCTTCAAATTCGTTCGCGGCCCGGTTCAGGCGCCGAAGCCGCATGACCTTGTCGATGATGATTGCCCAGCACCAGATCGAGGCGATGACAAGAATGACCATCACCGCCTTGACCACGATGTCGGCTTTCAGGAACAGCGCCACCAGCGAAAAATCGGTGGCGGCGATGACGCCCGCTACCCGTGCGGCTTCGACCGCGTTTCCTTCCATTGACCTACCTCACGAAGTTTCAACCAGATAGCCGGCCATTTTGGCGCGGATCGGTTCCGGTATCCGCGCCGCCTTGCCGGCCTCGGTCATACAGACCAAACGTAAATCCATGCTTACCAGCAGCTCTCCGTCCCGGAAGACGTTCTGCTCCATCCCGAACGACGCACCGGCTATCTCGACGATGCGGGTGTGCATCTCCAACGCCTGGTCGTGAAACGCCGGTTTGGCGTAGTCGGCGGTGCAGCGGCGGACGGCAAATACCAACCCGAATTCCTCACGGGTTTGGGCCTGTCCGAAGCCGATTTCGCGCAGGAATTCGGTCCGCGCCCGCTCGGCGAACCGCAGGTAGTTGGCGTAGTAGACGACGCCCGCCGCATCCGTATCCTCGTAATAGACGCGGATCGGGAAGACATGGGTGAGCGCGGCCGGCTGTCCCGGCGAGGCCTCATTCATTGGCGTCATCCTCTCCGGTGGCCAGCAGTTCGAGCTGCTTGATGTTCGAGGGTATGGTTATCCCGAGGTGACGATAGGCGCCTTCGGCCAGCACCCGCCCCCGGGGGGTCCGCATCAGCAGTCCCTGCTGGATGAGAAACGGCTCGACCACTTCTTCAATGGTGTCCCGCTCCTCCGACAAAGCTGCCGATAGCGTCTCGGCGCCCACCGGACCGCCGCCGTAATTCTCGGCGATGCACATCAGATATTTTCGGTCGAGGGAGTCGAGACCCTTGCCGTCTACTTCGAGGCGGTTGAGGGCCGCGTCGGCGGACGCCGCATCGATCCCGGTCGCGCCTGACACCTCGGCGAAGTCTCGTACCCGGCGGAGCAGACGGCCGGCGACGCGGGGCGTGCCCCGGGAGCGCTTGGCAATCTCTGCCGCACCCTCGTCCGAAATGCCGGTGCCGAGGATTTTGGCCGCCCGCGAAATGATCTTCTGCAAGTCCGCCGCACCGTAGTACTGGACCCGGAGCGGGATGCCGAAACGCTCACGGAGCGGTTTCGAGATGAGGCCTGAGCGGGTGGTCGCGCCAACCAGGGTGAACGGGTTGAGGTCGATACGGACACTGCGCGCTGCCGGGCCCTCGCCGATGATCAGGTCGAGCTGAAAATCCTCCACCGCCGGATAGAGCACCTCCTCCACCGCCGGGCTGAGCCGGTGAATCTCGTCGATGAACAACACATCCCGGGGCTGGAGATTGGTGAGGATGGCGGCCAGGTCCCCCGCCCGGGCGATTACCGGTCCCGAAGTGGCGCGAAAACCGACGCCGAGCTCCCGGGAGACGATCTGCGCCAGCGTGGTCTTGCCGAGACCCGGGGGCCCATAGAGCAGCACATGATCCATGGCCTCGCCGCGGCCCTTGGCCGCATCGACGAACACCTTCAGATTGTCGCAGACCTGGGGCTGGCCGACGAATTCCTCGAGGCTCCTCGGCCGGGTCGAAGCGTCCCCCGCATCTTCGGGGGCAGCGTCGGCAGCGATTACCCGGTCATTCATCCCTGTGTTCCCCTCAGCCCACTTCGGCGCCCGCGAGTTCGGCGAGGCCGTCGCGGATCAGATCCTCGAGCGCCGCCCCTTCACCTAATTTGCGGGCTGCCTGTGACACGGCGGTGAACGCCTCGGTGCGGCCGTAACCCAAATTGACCAGCGCCGAGACCGCTTCGGCCCCCGTATTGTCCCGGGGCGCGCCGGTCCCGGCCGGCGTTCCGGATGATGCCGCTGCCGGCCGGAAGGCGATGGCGATATCGCCGATCCTGTCCCTGAGTTCGGTGACGATCCGGGTGGCGAGCTTCTTGCCGACGCCGCTTGCCTTGGTGAACGGCACTTCGTCACCGGCGGCGATGGCCGCTGCCATCTCGTCCGACGACAAACCCGACAGCAGGGCAAGGCCCACCTTGGCACCGACACCCTGAACCGTGGTCAGCAGCCGGAACCAATCACGCTCGGCTTCATCGGCAAACCCGTAGAGATGAATGTGGTCCTCCCGCACATGGGTCTCGATCATCAGGCTGATGGTGCCGCCGGAGGCGATGGCCTGGGCGATGGTGCGCGAAGAGGCGAACACCATGTAGCCGACCCCGTTGACGTCGATGATCAGCCAGTCGGGTCCCGACGAATCCAACACCCCTGTGAGCCGGGCAATCATTGAGCGGCCTCCACCAGGGATTGGGTTTGGCGGTGGTGGGCATGGCAGATGGCGACCGCCAGCGCGTCCGCCGCATCCGCCGTCTCGATGGTGCAGCCGGGCAAAAGCGCGCGGACCATCACCTGGATCTGCTCCTTGGCCGCGTGACCGGCGCCGACGACGCTCTTCTTCACCAGGTTGGGCGGATACTCGGCCACGGGCAGGCCGGCCTTGGCCGGCGCCAATAGCGCGACGCCCCTCGCCTGGCCAAGTTTCAAGGTGGATTTCGGGTTGGCGTTGACGAATGTCTCTTCCACCGCCACCTCGTCCGGCGCATACGCCTCGATCAGTGTGGAAATGCCGTCGAACAGGGCGGCGAGACGATCGGCGAGCGCCGCGCGGCTATTGGACTTGAGCGTCCCGTCGGCCACGAAGCTCAAGTGGTTGTCCCGGACTTCGATCAGACCCCAGCCGGTCGCGGCGAGGCCGGGGTCGATCCCCAATATTCGTGTGTGTCCGGTTGCCGTCAAATTTATCCCCTCCGGCTAAGCGCTTAAGCGTTCCATGACGTCGTCGGAAATCTCGAAGTTGGCGGCGACACGCTGGACGTCGTCGGAATCTTCCAGGACATCCAACAGCTTCAACAGGGCCTGCGCCCGTCCTTCGTCGACATCCACGGTATTTTGCGGCCGCCAGTCGAGGCGTGCGGTTTCCGCCTCGCCGAGTCCACCTTCCAGCACCTCGCGGACAGAGTTGAAGTCGTCCGGCTGACAATAGATGTCGTGACCGTCGTCCCCGGATTCCACGTCCTCGGCGCCGGCTTCGAGGGCCGCCTCGAACACCGCGTCGGAATCTCCCGCGCCCGCCGGATAGTGGATCATGCCGACCCGGTCGAACATGAAACTCACCGCGCCGGTTTCGGCCAGCGTCCCGCCGTGCTTGGAGAACGCGGCCCGCACGTCGGAGGCCGTTCGGTTGCGGTTGTCGGTCAACGCCTCGACAATCACCGCGACGCCGCCGGGCCCATAGCCCTCGTAGCGGACTTCCTCGTAGTTCTCTCCATCGTCACCGCCCGATGCCTTCTTCACGGCCCGGTCGATATTGTCCTTCGGCATGTTGGCCTGCCGGCAGGCGGCGACGGCCGAACGCAGGCGCGGATTGGCGTCCGGATCGGGCCCCCCGAGCTTGGCCGCGACGGTCACCTCGCGGATGAGTTTGGCGAAGGCTTTTGCCCGCTTGGCGTCCTGCGCGCCCTTGCGGTGCATGATGTTCTTAAACTGTGAATGGCCGGCCATAATCCCCTGGTCTCGCTTCGTCGGGCTCGCGGTCTATCTGCGGGTGGATGTCAAAAGGCGGGTCCTGCCTGTAAACAAGCTAGTCATAGTAAGGTAGGCACTGATTGCATACCATATTTTGTGGACAAGCGCACGCGAGCCTTGTTTCGGTTAACAGCACAATGTGGCAAGAATGGGGCCGATTGCGACGCTCCGGCGGACCGCCCCGCGACCCCAAAAATCAACATGCCGTGAATAGCCCTTTCGGGCTTTACGAATCAACCCCCGAGGACCTATATCATGACCAACCTTCCAGCTCTTATATAAGACCGGAACCCGGGGAATGATTTCATGAGCACCCGCATTACCATGGGCGGCTATCAGCCGCCGGCCAGCGTCCACAATCGCGCCGCCGCCATCCTGGGCGAGGAGCTTGCCGCGCGACTCGGCGACGAGATCGAATTCGTCCATCAGGGCAACATGCCCGAAAGCCACGGCACCAAGGCGATCGACCTCCTGGACCTGGTGGAGGGGGGCGAGCTCACCATGTGCTATTTCGCCGGCAGCTATCTGGCCGGCCGGGTGGCCGAGGTGGGCATCTTCGATTTGCCGTTCGTCATCGAGAGCCGGGAGAAGGCCTATGAACTGTTGGACGGGGGCTTGGGGGAGACCATCAGGAAGAAGTTCCTCGACGACACCGGCTTTCGGGTGCTGGCCTTCTGGGATAACGGCTTTCGCCACTTTTCCAATGGCGTGCGGCAATTGAACTCGCCCGCCGATTGCGCCGGCCTCAAGGTGCGGACGATGAACTCCGAGCTTCACCAGGAGACCTTCCGGCTCCTCGGCATGGAGCCGACTTTCGTCGACGTCGCCGATCTGGTGGAGGCCGCCAAGTCGGGCCGCATCGACGTGCAGGAAAACCCGCTTACCAACACCTACCGCTTCGGCACCTATCACCACCATAAATACATCACGCTGACCGGCCACTTCTTCGGCATCTGCCTGGTGCTGATCAACAACGGGCAATACGAGGCGCTGGACGCAAATGTCCGCGAGGCCTTGGACGCCGCGGTCCCGAAAGCCACCGAGGCCCAGCGGGAATTTGCCCGGGCCGAGGATGAAGAGGTGCTGGCAATTCTGAGCCCGGACGAGAACGACGTCCACGAACTCACCGAGGATGAGCGCAGGCAGTTCGAGGACGCCGTCGCCCCGCTGGTCGAGAAGCACCGCCAGGTGCTGGGCGACGTGGTCTTCCAATACATCGACTGAGGCAGCCGCCGGGTCGGCCTCTCACCGGCGCGTAACGATCCGCGAACGGCCGGCCGGGCGGTGTCGATGGTGTTCATGTGTCCGGGCTGATTGATGTCGACGGCGCCGGCTGGGTCCGTGCCGGGGGCCGTTGTCTCCGGCGTACCCGGTGCCTGTCCCGAAGTCCCGCCGCCCTGCCGGCCGAGCCCGGCGGGTACGGCCCGAATAGGGTGAACGTCCGGTCATTTTTCCGTCTCCCTATTTTTTGGTCTTGGCTTTGGTTTGCTTTCCGGCTGCGGGTTCATCCGGATCGAAATCCGGCGCGCCGGTTTCCGGGTGCACCGCGTCGTCCCCGCCACCGACGGTCAGCGGCACCGCCGCCGGTGGAGCGGGCGGACCGGCCCAGGGTGTAAGGCGGCCCGTCTCCATGAGCCAGCCGGTATCGGCGGCGTGGGCGGCGGCGGCATCCCCGGCGTAGGCTTTGAGGCCGGCCTCAAGGTCGACGCCACTCCCATCCCTGGCATCTCCCCGATCAGCCCGTCCAATTTTCCCGCGGTGAGGCGCCTGAGCGCGCCCGCCGGATCGGCCTCGATCAGCGCCTCCACCGCGATTCTTGCGATATCGGCGTGGAATCGGGCGCGGCGGGCCTGCGCCGCGCCGGCCTCGGTACCCAGCGCCGCCATCTGATCGATGACCGCGTCGCCCGCGTCCCGGATCACCTCGGCCATCTCGGGCGTCGCCTTGGCGGCGATAAGCTTGTTGGCCAGCAAAGCCTCGGCGGTCTCCACCCGCCAGCGGAGGCGGACGGCGTGTTCGTGGGCCACCGCCTGAATGCGCAGGCGCCCGACGATCCGCGTCAGCACCGCCGTGAGCTCGCCCCGGGCCGCATCGTCGGGAGCGCCGTCGAGCCATTGCCGGGAGGCGTTCTCATAGGCCTCCATCAGGCCGGGGAGAAATGCCTCAAATCCGGCTTGGACCGGGTTTGCGGCGGACGGATCGGCGAGCGCCGCATCGAGCCCCGCCACCGCCTCGTCATAGAGGGTCTCCGCATAGAGTTCGGCCAGGTAGTTGGCCTCGAGGACGTAGTCCCGGGAATCGCGCGATGCGATTAAGGCGGCGGCCTCGCCCGTCTCTGTCTCGCTTCTCGTTTCGCGCTCGTCCTGGCGAGCGACGGGTGCGGGAAGCTGGGGGTTGTCCGAAACCTTGGGCGTGGCCTTGGGCACCGGTTTGGGTGCGGCGGCGCGGCTTTTGGATTTCGCGGAGGGAGACTTCTTGGCCCCCGCCTTGCTCGCCGGCTTGCTCGCCGATTTGGGGGCCGATTTGGGGGCCGATTTGGGGGCCGTCTTATGCCCGGTCTTCGGTGTGCCCTTTTTGGTGTTTCCCGTCGGTGATTTCGCCATGAGGATACTCCCCGTTAACTGGGGGCGCATGACGCGAAAGCTCCACTCAGCCTGTAGCGATCGGCAGCTTGGACTTAGGCGCAATCCGCCCTGGTTGTCCCAATGAACTCCGCACCACGCGGCGCTCAACGTCCTCTGCGCTTATCTGCCGTCCCGTTTTGAAGCCTGAGCCTGCGGCCAGGTGGCGGCTGCTTGGTGCCCCGGCGGGGCCGCCTATTGCCGATAAGTTTTCCGGCCGGCCCGCCAGGGTGGCAGGCACCCGGTCCGCAATTGATTGAAATTTCGCGGTTTCTCCGGGTCCGGCCGGCAAGCCGGCCGGAGGGATTCTTTCATTTATGGAATTAATATACTATTTTATAATTCTAATATTCAACAAAATTAATGGCGCGCGGGCATCCCGGGATTTTTCGAACCAACCGGGGAATATGGCGAATTTTTGATTAAAACAAGGCGATGTTGGGGCACGGGTCCCGAGCCGGCCGGTCAGAGACTGCCTAGAATCTCGCCGATATTTCATTTAATTATATACTATTTTCACTGAATTTATATTTTTTCCATACCGCCGAATCGCGATTTTTTGGCGGCTTGGACTCTAAATTGGGGGTACCGGCTTAGGTGTTGGGAATATGCGGGCCGAGGCGCACCGGATTGAGGGAAGTGGCCAGTCCGTCCGGGCCGGTCTCGAGCAGGACGCCGCAGACCGTCCCCTCCCCTTCCGCCGGCTCGAGGCGCTCGGTGGGGACCTTAGTGACGAAGCGGGCGGTGGCGGCCTCCTTCTTCATGCCGATGACCGAATCGTAGTCGCCGCACATGCCAAGATCGCTCTGGTAGGCTGTGCCGCCGGGCAGCAGCCGGGCATCCGCCGTCGGCACGTGGGAATGGGTGCCGGCGACCAGACTCACCCGGCCATCGAGATGGACGCCCATCGCCGCCTTCTCGGACGTCGCCTCGGCATGGACGTCGACGACGACGGCATCCACGGTCTCGCCTAGCACGCAGTCGGCCAAGGCCGCGTCGATGGCCTGGAACGGATCGTCGAGAGGGTCCATGAACAGCCGGCCCATTACCTGGGCGACCAGCACGCTCGCGCCGCTCCGGGCTTCGAAAATGCCGGCGCCTCGCCCGGGCGTGCCGGGCGGGTAGTTCAGCGGGCGGAGGACTTTGGGATCGCTGTCGATATAGGACAGCATCTCCCGCTGGTCCCAGGCGTGGTTGCCCGTGGTGACGACGTCGGTGCCGAGGTCGTAGAAGCCGCGGCAGATCTTCTCGGTGAGGCCGAAGCCGTGGGCGGCGTTCTCGCCGTTGACGATCACCAGATCGATCTGGCGGTCCTCGATCAAGCCGGGAAGTTCCCGGGCCAGCGCATCGCGGCCCGCGCGGCCAACCACGTCGCCGCAATAGAGGATGCGCATCATCGGCCTCTTATCTGGTCCAAGGGGGGCTGGTCCAATTCCGGTCTACGAAAAAAGGCTGACGCCTTCCTCGGTCACCACCCCGTCGAGGGGCTGATCAAATCGGTCGTGGGGCAGGCTGTCAACAACCTGGGCGGCATAGGCGAGGCCGATGAAACGGGGCGGATGCAGGGCGGTGCGGAAGGCGCTCATGGTGCGGTCGTAAAATCCGCCCCCCTGCCCCAGCCGGTTGCCGGCATGATCGACAGCGATCAGCGGGGTGAGCACGATCGCCGGGGTAAGGATTTCCATCTCGGGCCCCGGTTCCCGGACGCCGAAGGCGGCGACGGCGAGGGGGTCGCCCGGCGCATAGGCGCGGAAGGCCAATGGCTTGCCGGGCCCTCCTGTCTGTTTTGGCATGATGGGGAGGCACAGCGGGTGGCCGTTTTCGTGGAGGGCCTGCATCAACGGGATGGGATCGACCTCACCGGGCAGCGGCATGGTGCCGGCGACGGCGCTGTTGGCCGTCATCTCGATGCCGCCCAGGAAGTGATCGCGGATGGCCAGCGCCGCGTTCGCCGCGTCGTCGGCGAAAATGGCGTTGCGGGCGGTGCGGTACTGCTCGCGGAGGCGCATTTTTTCGGACGGGGTCGCTGTCATATCAGACCCGGCTTGTTCGGTTGGACGGGACGCCGCAGAGACCGTCGAGAAATGGATCCACCTAGGCCCAAGGGTCTAGGTGGGCGCCGTGTGCCGAACCCAAGAGTCCGCCAGGGACAGCTCCCGATAGTCGTATATTGGCCCCGGGGATCCGTGTCTGCTAACGCGTCCTGCAGCGCCACGTCCGGGCCTAAAATAGGCCGAAAGTCAGCTTTGTTCCAGCTTCTCGGCGATCGCCTCGATCCGGTCGGCGAGGCGCTCGAGTTCGGGGATGGCCGCGACGGTCGCGGTCTCCTTGCCGTCGTTGCGGAACGCATCCAGCTCCGTATGGGCCTCGGAGAGCTCATCGGCGACCAGCAGGTTCGCCATCACCAGCAGGCGCGAATCACCAATTTGGCCGACCGCCGCGGTCAGCTCGCCCACCCGCTTGTCGAGATTTTGGGCGAGGCGCGTCAGGTGCGCTTCCTGGCCATCGTCGCAGGCGATCTCGTAGCGGCGGCTGTTGATGGTGACGGTGACCTGGGCCATGACGAATGCCGGCTCCTATTCACCCAACACGGATTTCATGCGGCCGATGGCCTTGTCGAGCTTGTCCGAGACCTGACGGTTGCGGTCCTTGAGCCCGGCGATCTCCCGGTGTGCGGCAGCCAGCTTCTCGGCAATTTCGGGGTCTGCCCCGGCCGGCTTCGCGCCTTCCGCGAGCCTGTTGTCGATGGCCGCTTCCAGCCGGGCGAGTGCCTCCTCAATACGGTTCCGAGCGGCTTCGGTGCGGCTGGAGGATTGACGGGCGTCGTCGGCCAAGGACGGGGGTCACCTTCTGTGCAGGGTTGAAAAACCGGCTGGAGATTACGCGCAGGGCCGCTTCGCCGTCAACTGATTCAATTTGCGAAATTATCCACATAAGACCCTCAAATTGCAGGTTGACGGAGGCTCCCGAACCAACGATCTTGCGCCCGCAAACCACCCCCGAATTCATCTCGCCAAACGGAGGTATTGATGGCATTACGTGTTGCGATTAACGGGTTCGGCCGCATCGGCCGGCTGGTTTTCCGCTCTTTGATCGAATCACAGCGCAACGACGTGGAAGTGGTCTGCATCAACGATTTGGGCGATTCGGATTCCAACGCCCACCTGCTCAAATACGATACGGTCCACGGTACCCTGTCCGGTGACGTCTCGGTCGACGGAGACACCATCGATGCCGGTACCGGCCCGATCAAAGTGACCGCGGAGCGGGATCCCAAGGCGCTGCCCTGGGGCGACATGGGCGTCGACATCGCCCTTGAATGCACCGGCATGTTTGCCGACCGCGACGCCGCCGCCCAGCATTTGGATGCGGGCGCCAAGCGGGTGCTGGTCTCGGCCCCGGCATCCGGCGCCGACCTCACCGTAGTCTTCGGCGTCAACCACGAGCAGCTCACCCCCGACCATCAGGTGGTCTCCAACGCGTCCTGCACCACCAACTGCCTGGCTCCGGTTGCCAAGGTGCTGAACGACGCCATCGGCATTGAGCGCGGCTTCATGACCACCATCCACTCCTATACCGGCGATCAGCGGACCGTCGATACGCTGCACAAGGATCTCCGACGGGCCCGCGCGGCGGCGTCCTCGCTGATCCCGACGTCGACCGGGGCGGCCCGCGCCGTCGGCCTGGTGCTGCCGGAGTTGAACGGCAAGCTCGACGGCACGTCGATCCGGGTGCCGACCCCCAATGTGTCGGTGATCGATTTCAAGTTCGTGCCCTCCAAGTCCACCTCGGTGGACGAAGTCAACGACGCCATCCGGGCGGCCGCCTCGTCCGGGCCGCTGGAAGGCATCCTCACCACCAACGAGGCGCCGCTGGTCTCCGCCGACTTCAACCACAACCCGGCGAGTTCGGTTTTCGACCTCCCGGAAACCCAGGTCATTGAGGGCGAATTCGTCCGTGTGCTCTCGTGGTATGACAACGAATGGGGCTTCTCCAACCGCATGGTCGATACGGCGACGGTGATCGGCCGCAAGATCTGAGGCGATGGACGGTCCACTCCTCGAGGCGATTGAGGCCGCGAAAGCGGACCTGCGGCGGCGGGGCGATCCCGCCAAGGCCGAGGGGCGAAAGCGGTACCTGAAATCCCGGCTCGAGGTCTTGGGCTGCGGCGTGCCGGATGTGCGCCGCGCCGCAAAATCGGTCAAGCGAAGGGTTCCCGAAGCGGACGCCGCATTGCTCATTGACGGTCTGACGGCGCTTCGGTCGTCGCCTTGTCACGATGACCGGCTGCTTGCCATCTTCATCGCCCAGCAGTTTGCCGAGCGTTTCCGCCATTCCCATTTGACGGATGTGTTTCACGACTGGCTCGGCGAACTCTCCAACTGGGACACGGTGGACGCGCTCTCTATCTTCGTCATTGGCCGGGTGGCGCTTGACGACGCCGAGAGCTGGCCGCCGATTGCCGCCTGGACTCATGATCCGTGGATGTGGCGGCGGCGCGCATCGCTTTTGGCGCACATCCCCTCGATCCGCGCGGCGCGTCTCCGCGAAGCCCAGTTGGTCGATAGCTGCCGGGCGCTCCTTGACGAGACGGAATTCTTCATCCGCAAGGCGGTCGGTTGGGTGATCCGGGAAATCTC
Source organism: Rhodospirillales bacterium (assembly GCA_965213765.1). Classification (GTDB taxonomy): domain Bacteria; phylum Pseudomonadota; class Alphaproteobacteria; order Rhodospirillales; family UBA2165; genus JAJDXO01. The sequence continues at coordinate 884,966 of OZ243926.1, forward strand.
CGACCGGGACCCGGCGCAGGCGGAAAAACTGATTCTCGAACTGGGCCCGGGCCTCTCAGCCCTGTCGTTCAAGGAAGCAAGCCGCAAGCTTCCCGGCGAAACCCAATTGCGCCTTCGTGCGGCGTTGAGCCGATGAACCGAGCGCCACGCGTCGTCGCCCGCGACCTGGCTGAGGCCGAGGCTGTTTTGGCCGCCGCCGCCGAGCTTGGTGTCCCGGTGATCCTCATGAGCCCGCCCGAGGCTGCGGCGACCCACGGGGCGGCCTACTTCCGGGAACTCTGGGCCGCGGCCGCCGAGGTCCGGCCTGCGGCAAACTTTGAAGGGATTTTGGATTGTGGCGGCGCAGCCGGCTATGCCATGGCCGCGCTGGCCGAGGGGATCACCCGGCTCCGGTTGGATGCGCCGGACGACGCTCTCGACCGGGTCCGGGACATGGCGGCGAAATCGGGTGCCCGCCTGGACGAGAGTAACGATGCGGCACTGGAATTCTCCACGTCAACCGACGCGGCACTCCGCGACTGGCTGAGGGGGGGGCTAGGGTCGGGACTCGATTGAGCCACCATAGGAGTGGTGGAGCCCCGCGAACGGCGCGGCGCAAGGTCCCTCGCCCCCGTCAGGGGGAGAGGGATGCGGAGGGTTGGCGAGGCGAATGCCGAGCCTACCCGGCGCCGGGTGAGGGGGAATTTCCATATCACCCTCACCCCGGCCCTCTCCCTCGGAGAGGGAGAGGGAGTAGTCGCGTTGCCGCATCGGGTCCCCTCGCCCCCTTCCCGGGGGAGAGGGCGCAAAAAGGAGACTCCCCTAATTGAGTCCGGACCCTAGTCATCTGGCACTGAAGTAAGGTTCATTGTAGGATGGCCCTCCTGGTCGGACAAAGGAGGTCATCTCGATGGCGCGCGGTACGGGACGGCCGCTGGCGGCCCTGGTCTTGAGCGATGAGGAACGGTCGTTTCTGGAAGCGCAGGTTCGCCGCCACCGTGTGGCGCGCTCCCTGTCGGATCGCTGCCGCATGATCCTGCGTTGCGCGGACGGGCTTGGCAACAAGGCGGTGGCCGCGGAGATCGGCGTGCACGAGCACACCGTCGGCAAGTGGCGGAGGCGCTTCGTCCAGGACCGCATCGATGGTCTGTCGGACGAACCCCGGCAGGGACGGCCACGCACCATTGAGGACGAGAAGGTGGCGCAAGTGATCGAGCGAACACTCACCTCGCGGCCTGCGGACGCCACCCACTGGTCGCTGCGCTCGATGGCGAAGGAGGCGGGACTGTCGCACACGTCGATCTGGCGCATCTGGGGCGCCTTCGGCTTGCAGCCGCACCGGGCCGAGACCTTCAAACTCTCCAGCGATCCGCACTTCGTCGACAAGGTCCGCGACATTGTCGGCCTCTACATGTCGCCGCCGGATCGCGCGCTGGTGCTCTGTGTCGACGAAAAGAGCCAGATTCAGGCCCTCGACCGCACCCAGCCGGTCCTGCCGATGCTGCCGGGCATCCCTGAGCGGCGCACCCACGACTACAAGCGCAACGGCACCACCTCGCTCTTCGCCGCCCTCGACGTTGCCACCGGCTCGGTCATCGGCAAGTGCTATCGCCGTCACCGGGCCAGAGAGTTCCTCGACTTCCTGAAGGTGATCGACCGCAATGTCCCGGACGGGCTGGACATCCACATCGTCATGGACAACTACGCCACCCACAAGACGGCGGGGGTCAAGGCCTGGCTGGCGCGGCGGCCGCACTGGCACGTCCACTTCACGCCGACATCGGCGTCGTGGATTAATCAGGTCGAGCGCTGGTTCGCCGAGCTCACGCGCAAGCAGCTGCAACGCGGAGTGCACCGCTCTACCCTCCAGCTCGAGGCCGACATCCGCGCCTTCATCGAAACCCACAACGAAAACCCCCGACCCTTCAAGTGGACCAAGTCCGCCGATGAAATCCTCGCCGCCGTCAAGCGCTTCTGCCTTCGGGTCGAACAAAATTTATGCCACGAACTTTAGATTCAGGTGACTAGTTCACGTTCTCGTAGATGGTCAGGCCGGGGATTTCGTCATAGTTCTCGGCCCGGCCCCGGAGTTCCAGCACATTGCGGTCGGGATCGCGGACGAAAATGGAAACGTGGCCGTCGCGGCCAAACGACACCGGCCCCTGGGTAATCTGGATCTGGTTCTCTTCCAGGCTCTTCAGGGTGTCGAGCACCGATGAAATTCTCAGCGCCACGTGGGTAAAGCCCGAATACTTTTCGCCCACATCCATCAGAATATTGTCGCCGTCATTCTCGGTGGTGGAATTGTAGACCAAGTTGAGTTCCACCTGCCGCGCGTTCTTGACCACGACCACCGGGTCATTGCCCGCCCGCGCGGTCTCCTCGAAACCGAAGATCTTGTAAAAGTCCAGTGCCCGGTCGAGATCCTTCACCCGAATTCCGATATGGTCTACCTGCTCTATGTCGATCATCAGACTCTCCTCCACCGGTTCCACATGTAGCGCGCGGAGAGGCAAGTGCAAGCAATCCAGCGATTGCGCGGCCGCCATGCGGGGGGTATCTGTCCCCTATGAACCAAGAGACTATATCAGACACCTGCCGGCTCTACCTGATAACGCCGCCGAATTTTGAGCTTTCCCGCTTCGCCGATGACCTTGAGGCGGCCCTCGACGCCGGCGATGTGGCGTGCGTTCAGCTCCGCCTAAAGGACGCGGGCGACGACGACGTGCGCCAAGCCGCGGAAGCGCTGGCGCCAATCGCTCAATCGCGGGAGGTGGCGTTCATCATGAATGACCGGCCGGACCTTGCCGCCGAGACGGGATGCGACGGGGTCCATGTCGGCCAGGACGATGCAGGCTATGAGGAGGCGCGCGGTCTGCTGGGGTTGGACGCCATCGTTGGCGTAACCTGTCACAACTCGAAACATCTGGCGATGATCGCCGCCGACGCCGGGGCTGACTATGTCGCATTTGGCGCGTTCTTTCCGACCGCCACCAAGGATGCCAAAACCGCGGCGGAGCCGGAACTGCTTACCGACTGGTCCGAATCCACGACCGTACCCTGTGTCGCCATTGGCGGCATTACCCCGGAAAACAGCCCGCCGCTGATCCGCGCCGGCGCCGATTTTCTCGCTGTCGTTTCGGCGGTCTGGACTCACCCTGATGGCCCCGGCGCAGGAGTCGAGGCGTTCAACCGCGTGATCGCCGAATCCGCCAACGCCTAAAATGCGTCTGCCGTTGCCTGCCCGGCCCCCCGGTGATAGGTTCCGCGCCACTCGCCGGGGGCGGCCCGGCGGCCATAATTTCATGACGTGAGATCAGAGCCAAAGCCATGAGAATCAACGGTAACGCCGTCCGCCCGGGGATGGTCATCGAACACCAGGGCCGCCTATGGCGCGCTGTAAAAATCCAGCACACCCAGCCCGGAAAGGGGGGCGCGTATCTGCAGGTGGAGCTGAAGGACATCCGCGACGGCACCAAGCTCAATGAACGGTTCCGGTCATCGGAAAATGTCGAGCGGGTTCGGCTGGATCAGAAAGAGTTTCAGTTCCTCTATGGTGATGGGGATATGTTCACCTTCATGGATACCGAGACCTATGATCAGGTTTCGCTCAACAAGGACCTCATCGGTGAGGACCAGCTGGCATTTCTCCAGGACGGAATGAATGTCCACGTGGAGAGCTTCGAGAACGAACCGATCAGCGTCCAGCTGCCCGAGACCGTGACCCTCGAGGTCACCGAGGCCGACGCCGTCATCAAGGGCCAAACCGCCGCCGCTTCCTACAAGCCCGCGGTGCTGGAAAACGGTGTCCGGGTTATGGTTCCGCCTCACGTCGAAATGGGCACCCGGATCGTTATTAATACGGCTGATCTGAGCTATGTGGAGCGGGCGAAGGACTAGCCGCACCACTGGAGGGCGCGGAGATGGCCGGCTATTCGGCAAACATGAACGTGATGATGGGCGCGGCGCGCAAGGCCGCCGTCCGCCTCAAGCGCGACTACGGCGAGGTTGATCAGCTTCAAGTCTCCCGGAAGGGCCCCGCCGACTTCGTCACCGCCGCCGACATTCGCACCGAAAGGATCCTTCGCGGGGAACTGGGCCGGGCGCGGCCCGACTTCGGATTTCTGATGGAAGAAAGCGGCGAAGAAGCGGGTTCCGACGCTACCAGGCGGTGGATTATCGACCCGGTGGACGGGACGACCAACTTCGTGCACGGGATCGCGCATTTCGCCATTTCCATTGCCCTTGAAGAAGACGGCGAGCTGACAGCCGGCGTCGTCTTCGACCCCATCAACGAGCTGATGTTTTCAGCCGAGAAGGGCGCCGGCGCCATGCTCAATGACCGGCGTATCCGCGTCTCCGCCCGCCAGAGCCTTGCCGAGTCCCTGTTTGCCACTGGCATTCCTTTCAAAGGGCGCAAGGGACGGGACAATTTCTTGTCGGAGATGGAAGCGGTCATGAACCATTCAGCCGGCATCCGGCGTTTCGGCTCCGCGGCGCTCGACCTCGCTTATGTCGCCGCAGGCCGATACGAGGGATATTGGGAGAGTGGCCTGCAAGCCTGGGATATCGCAGCCGGCATTGTCCTGGTCAGGGAGGCCGGAGGCCTGGTTTCCGAGGTGAATGGCGGTTCCGGGATGGTGTCGTCCGGAAGCGTCCTGGCGGCAACACCCGCCCTGCACGGCACGTTGGGAAATTTGGTTCGCCGCGGCGAGCCATAATTTCGACACATATTCAATTTACCAGGATTGGTGCGGCGCCCTCCGATGGCCCGAGTGTTGTATGGATTCGCCCTCTTGGGTATCTTGGGATGTTGGCCAGCCAATCGCCTCCCGGCCTGTGGGCCGAGGGACAAGGACGAATTGATGGAGAGGATCTCAGGGATGATTGACGTCACATGCCCGTTTCGCCGGTCCATCGGCCGGATCGTTGCGCTCGCGATTGTCGGTGCCGTTGGTTTGGGCTCGGCCGTGATTCCTGGTGAAACCTCGGCACAACTCGCGCCTTGGGGCGGCAACAGCCGTGTTTTGGTTGACGAAGGTGCAACCGGCGGCTCGGCCCCAGGTGGCGCCGTCGGTGGCATTGGTCTGTCAGGCGGCACCACCGGCGAACTATTGCCGCCACCCCCGGCCATGCCGCGGTCCAGACTGCTGACACCGCGGCCGCCAACCGGCGCGCCGGTTGTTGAACAACCGGTTCCGCAAGTTACGCTGACGCCGCCGTCCCGACCTCAGACTCGCCGAACTCCACCGACCCGGCCCGCCGCGCGGCCCGCGCCCCGGCCGAAAGCACCGGCAGCCAGACCGCTTGCCGCGCCGCCGGCAACACCTGAGGCCGCGAAAGCGCCGCCGACCCCCCTCACCAAGCCGGAACCGGCTGCCGTACCTCCGCCGGCGCCGAAGATGGCCAAGCCGGCCGCCGCCCCCCCGCCAGCGCCGAAGATGGCCAAGCCGGCACCCGCGCCGATCCCCCCTGCCCCAGCCGCGGCCCCGAAACCGCCGGCGCTGCAACAGCAGGCGGCCCGCACCCCGGGTCCCGGCGCAGCCCCGCTTCAAAGCGTCGCGTTTGCTTCCGGCAATGCGGACCTATCCGGAGACAGCCGCAAGGTTCTCGACTTGTTTGCCGGGTCGCTCACGGAAGCTCCGAACCTGCGGATGCAGCTTTTGGCATATGCCGGGGAGCCCAATCTTTCAGCCAGCCAGGCCCGCCGGCTTTCGCTGTCCCGCGCGCTGGCGGTTCGCTCCTACCTGATCAGCAAGGGGATCCGCAGCACGCGGATCGATGTGCGCGCGCTCGGAAATAAGGTTCCATCGGGTACGCCCAATCGCGTTGATCTCAAGACCATCACCCGATAGCGGCGGTTGGCTCTTGGCCCGACAGCACCGGAACGCAGTTAGGAGCATAGGCTGATGGCGTCTCCGCAAACCTACGTCATCCGCATGGCCATTTTTGTCGGTGTGGTCATCGTTCTCTGCGCCATTCTGTTTGTTCCGCTGCAACGGGCGTTCTCCGCCAACGTACCCCTGAACGGCCTGATCCTCGGCGTGCTGCTCCTCGGCATCATTTACAATTTCCGGCAGGTCTTGATGCTTTCTCCGGAGGTCCATTGGATCGAGCGCTTCCGCCGGAGCAGCCCCACCCTTTCGGAATCCCGGCCACCGCGATTGCTCGCCCCGATGGCCACAATGTTGGGCGAACGGAGAGACAGCCTGTCGCTTTCGACGCTCGCCATGCGATCTCTGTTGGACGGCATCGCGTCACGCCTCGACGAATCCCGGGACTTGTCCCGCTATACCATAGGCTTGCTCATATTCCTTGGCCTTCTCGGGACCTTTTGGGGTCTGCTGGAGACGGTCAGCGCCGTCGGCGATGTGATCAGCGGCTTATCCGTCGAAGGGGCTGATATCGCCGCTATGTTCGCCAATTTGAAGGGCGGGCTGGAGGCGCCGCTGTCCGGTATGGGAACCGCTTTTTCGTCCTCCTTGTTTGGCCTTGCCGGTTCCCTGGTCCTCGGGTTTCTGGATTTGCAGGCGGGCCAGGCGCAAAACCGGTTCTACAACGAACTCGAGGAGTGGCTCTCCAGCCTCACCCGCCTGTCGTCGGGCGCCTTGCCCGGGGACGGTGATGGTTCCGTGCCCGCCTATGTACAGGCGCTACTGGAGCAAACCGCCGAGAGTCTCGAAAATCTTCAACGAACCTTGGCGCGCGGTGAGGAGAGCAACATTGCCAGCAACAACAGCCTAATTGATCTTAGTGGGAAGCTTGGTGCGCTTGGCGACCAAATGCGAGCCGAACAAAATCTTCTCCTGAGTTTGGGTGAGAACCAGATGGAGCTGAAGAACATTCTCGAACTCCTGTCGAATGGTGGTGTCGGCGCCATGGACGAAGCGACCAAATCACACATTCGCAATGTGGATCTGCATATGGCGAGGCTGCTGGAAGAAATGACGGCGGGACGCGAAGACATAGTGCAGCAGCTCCGAAGCGAGATTAAGCTGCTCGCCCGCACCATCGCCGCCTCGTCTCCCGACAAGGGAACCTAAGAGTCTGACTCGAAACTCTACATTTAATAACAATGGCTTGCGATCCGCCTTGTGAGGAGTCGGATGTGTGCGACGAGGATCCATGCCTGTGCGGAGGCGATTGATTTCTCCCAGTCCTTGGCCAGTCGGCGGCATCGGTTGAGCCAAGCGAAGGTCCTCTCGACGACCCATCTCCTGGGCAGCACCTCAAAGCCCTTGGCGGTATCGGGACGTCTTATGATCTCGATCGTCCAGCGGCCGATGTCTTCGAGGGCACCCTCAAGTTTCGGTCCGCCATAGGCGGCGTCAGCGAAGAGGTGACGCAGCCGGGGGAAGCGATGACGGATCGATTTGAGGACCCCGGGGGCGCCGTCGCGGTCCTGGATATCGGCTGAATGCACGATCAGGCCGAGCAGCAGGCCGAGCGTATCGGTGACGATGTGACGCTTGCGGCCCTTGATCTTCTTGCCCGCGTCATAGCCCCGAATACCACCGCTTTCCGTGGTTTTCACGCTCTGGCTGTCGATCACCCCGGCGCTCGGGCCGGCCTCGCGTCCTTCCAACTCACGGGCCGCCACAACCAGATGATGGTTGATCGCCTCCAGCAGCCCGTTCGAGCGCCAGTCGTAGAAGTAACGCTGCACCGTGGAGGGCGGCGGGAAGTCGTTCGGCAGCATCGCCCACTGACAGCCCGTCGAGGCCATGTACATGATCGCATCCATGACATTGCGCAGCTCCGTCGTCCGCGGCCGGCCTATCTTCTTGCGCGGCGGCATGAACGGCGCGATCAACGCCCACTCTCGATCCGTAAGGTCGCTTGCATAGCGACCGCCACGGCGCTCATACTTCGGGCGAGTGATTTCGGTCCACATGTTGTGCCTCCTCGTTTGCTTTGACACAACCGAGTAAGACACAACCGACTGAAATCACTCAACTAGTTTCGAGTTGAACTCTAAGGAGCGTCCGCAATGGCCGCCATTTCCCGCCGGGCCGAACGCAGCACCAATATTTGGCCAGGTTTCGTCGATGCGCTGGCGACGTTGCTGATGGTCATCATCTTCCTGCTGATGGTCTTCGTGCTGGCACAGTTCTTTCTGTCGGATGCATTGACCGGGAGGGACGAAGCCCTCAGCCGGCTCAATCGGCAGATTGCGGAACTGGCCGAAACACTGGCGCTCGAACGACGCGCCAATGCCGATCTCCGAACCAATCTGGAGCAACTGTCGAACGAATTGCAGGCGTCGGTGGCGGCCCGGGATGATCTATCGGCGCAAATTCAGGCGCTCACATTGCGGGCCGGGTCCGCCGAGGAGGAAACAGAGAAGGTCAAGGCGGATCTGGAGGACGCTTTCAAAACCATTCTCGCCGACCGTCAGCAGATCGAGCTTCAGCTGGGTGAACTGGCGGCGCTTGCCAGGGACATCGAGGCACTGACGGCGCTCCGGGCGGAGTTAGAGCAACAGATTAAGGACTTGGCCGGAAAACTTGAAAGCTCGGAAGGTCAGTTGATCGAAGAGAAGGAGCTCTCCGAAAGCGCACGGGCTCAGGTCGCCCTGTTGAATCAGCAGATCAAGGAGTTGCGGCTGCAGATCGGCCGTTTGACCCAGGCCCTGGATATTTCCGAGAAGACCGCCGAAGAGCAAAAGGTCCAAATCGCCAATTTGGGCAAACGACTGAATGCGGCCCTGGCCAGCAAGGTCCAACAGCTTTCCCGGTACCGCTCCGAGTTTTTCGGACGGCTGCGGGAAGTCCTGGGGGGCCAGCGCGGAATCCGGATCGTCGGTGACCGATTTGTGTTTCAGAGCGAAGTTCTGTTCACGACAGGTTCCGCGGAGCTGGGCGGTGCCGGGCAGGATCAGATCAGTCAACTCGCAACAACGCTGAAGGAGATTTCCGGGCGAATCCCACAGAACATCGATTGGGTTCTGCGGATCGATGGCCATACCGACCGGGTCCCGATCCGCACCCCTCAGTTCCCAAGCAATTGGGAGTTGTCGACCGCCCGCGCCATATCAGTGGTAAAATTCATGATCGATGCCGGCATACCCGCCAACCGTCTCGCCGCCACCGGCTTCGGAGAATTTCAGCCCATCGATGCTCGCGATGATGAAATCGCCTACCGGCGCAACCGCCGGATCGAGTTCAAGTTAACCCAGCGATGACCGCGGAGAAGGAACGGGTCACCAACGCGGGGTACAGAGCCGGCGTCGCCGCGCCGCGCACGGCAATGATGATCATTTTCGCTGTCGTCGTCATCGACCTGATCGGGTTCGGCATCATCATTCCGCTGCTCCCCTTTTACGGCGAGCATTTCGGGGCATCCCCCGACCAAGTCGCCTACCTGATCTCGGTATTCTCGCTGTGCCAACTTATCTCCGCGCCCGTTTGGGGCCGGCTAAGCGACCGAATTGGCCGGCGCCCCGTACTGGTCATGAGCCTCGCCGGAACGGTTGGCGCCTATATCTGGATGGCACTTGTCGACAGCTTGTCCGGACTGTTCCTCGCCCGGGCGTTCGCGGGCGCGATGGCGGGAAGTATTGCGACCGCATTCGCCTATATGGCGGACATCACCACGCCCGAAAACCGGGCGCGCGGCATGGGCCTGGTCGGTGCCGCTTTCGGGCTGGGATTTACCGCCGGACCCGCGATTGGCGGCATTCTCGGCGGGGCCGATCCGGCTAACATCAACTTTCAGCTCCCAGCCTACGCCGCGGCAGGTTTCTCGTTTGCCGCGTTCGCCGCGGCGGCGGCACTGCTCCCAGAGTCATCGCCGCGGGAAATCCGGGACCGCGCGCGGCGGAATGAACCCGGCCGCCAACATACCGATTTCATGGAGACCCTCCGGCGGCGGCCGACAAGGGTGGCCATTGGCCTGAATTTTCTTACCGTCGCGGGGATCGCCGGGATCGAGGCCATGTTTCCCATCTGGTCCGAGCGGGAGTATGGCTGGAGCGTGTCCCAAAACGGGTTTCTGTTCGCCTATATGGGCTTGATCATGGCGGCAATCCAAGGCGGACTCTCCGGCCCCATTTCACGCCGGATCGGTGAGTTGGGCATGGTGCGGCTGGGCCTCGCCGCACTCGTTGTGGGATTAGTTGCCACGCCGCTCAGCCCAAACGAAACATGGATGATCCTCGCCGTCACCATCATGGCCGTTGGATTTGGAGTGGCAACGCCGGGTCTCAACACATTGGTGTCCCTGAGCGCGCCTGAGGACCAACAGGGCGGTGTCATGGGTGTTGGACGGTCGGCAGCCACCGTGGCGCGGATTCTGGGCCCGGCCGCCGCCGGCATTTTGTTTGCCTGGTTAGGCCGGGATTGGCCGTTCTACATGGGTGCCGTCATCGTCGGAACGGCGTTAATTGTTGCCTTTGGAGGCCGTGGCCTGAACGAGAAATCCGACTGATCCTCGGCTTGCCAGGGTGGCCGGCCTTATGTATATAAGCGCCCTCGCCGACGGAGCAGGGACATGAAGAAAGAGATTCATCCGGACTACCATGAGATCACGGTCACAATGACCGACGGATCGACGTTCACCACGCGCTCGACGTGGGGTGAGGCCGGCGACACGCTAAAATTGGACATCGATTCCAAATCCCACCCCGCATGGACCGGTGAACATCGTCTGGTCGACAGCGGCGGTCAGGTGGCGAAGTTCAACAAGCGCTTTCAGAACCTGGGCCTCAAGTAGGTTCGAAATACCGCGCGGCCCTGGCACCCGCGGCGATCACGCCGGGAAGTTTGCCGGCTCAATCAGCAGCTACCCGGTGGATCCCAAGCATCTTGGCATGATCGAGGTCGGCCGGGAGGCGACGGAAAACCGGATGGTCCCCCACCCGCAGCCGCTTCCGAAGCGGTTGCGCCGCAGGCGTAAAACCCCCCGAGTTTTTTCTACAATACGGGACTTGAAGCCGGTTGGCCGCCGGCTATATGAGGGTCACGGCTGTATGCCTCACGAAGAGGGTGCCGTCCGAGAAACCGGTCCGGCCAGTTGGCGGGCCATTTGGAAACCGTGTTGCTTCATAAGGAGAATATGGTCATGCGCACGTTTGATTTTTCACCCCTATTCCGCACCTCCGTCGGCTTCGACAACCTGCAGCGCCGCCTCGATTCTGCGCTGCAATATGCCCAGGCCAACGACGCCTACCCGCCGTACAACATCGAAAAACTGAGCGATGGCGCCTATCGCATTTCCATCGCCGTGGCGGGCTTTGGCGAGAAGGATCTCGACGTCACCGTGAAGGAAGACGTTGTGGTCGTCAGCGGCAAACTCGATGCCGATCGGGAGAACTCCTATCTCCATCGCGGAATCGCCACTCGCTCGTTCGAGCGCCGCTTCCAACTCGCCGACCATGTAAAGGTGGTTGATGCCCATCTGGCCGACGGCTTGTTGGAGATTGATCTCGCCCGAGAGGTTCCGGAGGAGCTGAAGCCGCGCCAGATCAAGATCCTCGGCGGCCCCGCGCCCAAGGCTATTGAACACGGCAAAAAGGCCGCGTAGCCAAGACCCGAATACCGAAAAATAATACGCCCGGTCGTTGCATGGACAATGGCCGGGCGGCCCAATTCCAAGGGAATTTGGACAAAAAAATTGGGGCCGCCCGAAGGCCGCCCCGAAAGCAAGCCAGTCCCTGTTAAACTCGCCCGTATAAGTACGCTTCGTCACGGACTTTACATAAGACTCCACTAAGGGGTCAAGGGTCGATGCGACAGCCTGCGGTCAAAAAAAGCCGCCTCCAATCGAGGCGGCTCGAGTTTAACAGGGAGGTGTCAAAGAGGTTCGAATGGCGGAGGAAATCCGCCAGACGATCTCATCGATCATCATCAGGTTATCAGGCCAGTCTTAAAAGACTCTTAATGGAGCCATGGCGGCGGGCGGAGCCGGTCACTTGCGGAAAAAAGAGTCCGCACCCGAACGAGCATCCTCTTTCAAGGCAATGGCTGCGCGGGCACGCTCGATTTCTCCCTCCATTTCGGCGATGTACTCGTGCAGCGCCTCGATAGACATGATCTCAAGGTCCTTTTGATCCGGTTTTTTCTCAACGGGTTCGAGATCATCGGTATCCATCGCACGCTCTCTCCGCAGAAGACCCGCCGGGTCTTGCCTGGCTGTTACCGACAAGCATACTAGACCAAAGCCACAAGCGACAACCGGAGCGACCATGACCGATCAACTCCCCGACGACATGCAATGCATCGAAATTCCGGAACCGGGGGGGGCCGAGGCTCTGAAACCCGGCCGGCGACCAGTTCCCAATGTCGCCGACGACGAAATTCTGGTCCGGGTCGAAGCCGCCGGGGTCAATCGCCCCGATATCGTCCAACGGGAAGGCCGCTATCCGCCGCCGCCTGGTGTGACCGATATCCCCGGCCTGGAGATCGCCGGCACCATCGCCGCGCTCGGCGGTGGAGTCAGCAGCTGGAATGTGGGCGACGACGTAATCGCGCTGGTTGCCGGCGGCGGCTACGCCGAGTACTGCGCGGTACCGGCGGCCCAAGCCTTGCCCGTTCCGGACGGCCTCAGCATGGTGGAAGCGGCGGCCATTCCCGAGACCTTCTTTACGGTCTGGAGCAATGTCTTTGATCGGTGCGCCCTGCTGCCCGGGGAAACCCTTCTGGTCCACGGAGGATCAAGCGGTATCGGCACCACCGCGATCATGCTCGCCGCGCAGTTAGGGAGCCATGTTATTGCCACCGCGGGTTCGGGCGAAAAGTGCCAGGCGTGTCTCGATTTGGGTGCGGAACTGGCTATCAACTACAAGGAACAGGATTTTGTCGAGGAGGTGATGAACCACACCGACGGCAATGGAGCCGACGTCGTGCTCGACATGGTCGCCGGGGACTATATCCCGAGAAACATCGCCTGCATGGCCGTGAGCGGCAGGCTCTGCATAATCGCGGCCCTCGGCGGATCGAAGGCGGAGGTGGATTTCAGACAGGTCTTCGTCAAACGGATGACCATAACCGGATCAACCCTGAGGGCACGGGACACGGCTTTCAAGAGCCAAATTGCGGAGAACCTGAAATCACGGGTCTGGCCGCTGTTCGAAGACGGGAAGCTGAAACCGGTGATATACAGAACCCTGACGCTGAACGATGCCGCCGAGGCGCATCGCGTCATGGAAGAAGGGCGCCACATCGGAAAAATAGTCCTGACAATCGACTAACGGCAGCTTTTCCGCAGGTTTGACCGGGCTTGGGGCGGCGGCTATATTGCGCGCAACATTCCAGGCGTAGACCACGGTCCGCCTGTATCACCTTAAACGAGGAAGACGTGTGATGGCACAGCCTCTCATGCCAAAGGCGACCGCTGTTTGGTTGGTCGATAATACGGCGCTGACATTCGATCAGATATCAGACTACTGCGGCCTTCATATCCTTGAGGTTCAGGCGATCGCGGACGGCGAGGTCGCGCCGGGTATGCAGGGCCTCGACCCGGTCGCCAATGGCCAGGTCAGCAAGGCGCAAATCGAGAAGTGTGAAGCGGATTCCGACGCCCGGCTGGAAATGTCAAAACCGTCGGTCCCGCTCCCGAAGGTTCGCCAGAAGGGCGCCCGCTACACGCCGATCTCAAAGCGCCAGGACCGGCCCGACGCTATCGCCTGGCTTTTGAAGAGCTATCCCGAACTCAGTGATGCCCAGATCGGCCGCCTGATCGGCACCACCAAGCCGACCATCGAATCGGTGCGCAACCGGACCCATCGCAATATCGCTAATATCAAGGCGCAGAGCCCGGTCTATCTCGGGCTCTGTTCGGCGGCCGATCTGGAGAAAATGGTCGCAATCGCCCGGAAGCGCGCCGGCACGGAGCACGCGCCGCTTCAGCAACCGCCGGCCGAGGCCGCGGAAACCGCTCCGGCGGCCGACGAGACGGCTGGGACCGAAAGCCATCCCGCCGCCGCCGTCGCACCGGCCGCCGAGGTATTTGGCGATGTTCCGACGGCGCCGCCGGTGGAGGATTCCGGGGACACCCCGGATCCGTTCGCCCCGCAGCCACCGACCGCTAACGATTAACCCGGCTATCCGTCACCAAACGAAATCCCCTGTGCGAGGGGCAATTCCCGTGAGTAGTTGATGGTGTTCGTCGCCTGGCGCATATAGGCCTTCCAGGCATCGGAACCTGACTCGCGCCCGCCACCGGTTTCCTTCTCGCCGCCAAAGGCTCCGCCGATTTCGGCGCCCGACGGACCAATGTTTACGTTGGCTATGCCGCAATCGCTCCCCGACGCCGACAGGAACCGCTCGGCCTCCCGCAGATCGGTTGTGAAGATACTCGACGCGAGGCCCTGATCGACATCGTTGTGGAGCGCGATCGCCTTGTCCAAATCGTCATATCCAAGGACGTACAATATGGGGGCGAAAGTCTCTTTGCGAACGATGGCAGATTGCTCGGGCATTTCGGCGATTGCTGGCCGGACATAGAACGCCTCCGGGTAGGTATCGCCGAGTTGCCTCTCTCCACCGGTCACTACCCCGCCGTCTTTCCGCGCCTGCTTCAACGCCGATAGCATTTCGTCGAAGGCCGCCTGGTCGATCAGCGGGCCGACCAGCGTTTTCTCGGCAAACGGATCACCGACCGGGATTTCCGCATAGGCCGCTCTTAGCCGCGAGAGCAATTCTTCACGGACATCGGAGTGAACGATCAGGCGGCGTAAGGACGTACACCTTTGTCCCGCCGTTCCAACGGCCGCAAACAGGATTGCCCGGACGGCCAGATCGAGGTCGGCGGACGGGGCGACAATCATCGCGTTATTACCGCCGAGCTCAAGGAGCGAGCGGCCAAACCGTTGGGCCACCCGGGGACCCACCTCCCGGCCCATGCGGCAGCTGCCGGTCGCGCTGATCAGACGCATCCGCGGATCGTCGACAATTAGTTGACCGATTGCTCGGTCCCCGATCAGGACCGACGAGAGGCCCGCCGGCGCACCGCCGAACTCCGCAGCCGCCCGCTCGAAGAGGTGCTGGCACGCCAGTGCCGTAATGGGTGTTTTCTCAGATGGTTTCCATACCACCGGATCACCGCAAACGATCGCCAGCGCCGTATTCCATGACCAGACGGCGACGGGAAAATTAAACGCGCTGATGACGCCCACAGGGCCCAGGGGATGCCAGGTTTCCATCATCCGGTGCCCGGGCCGTTCCGAGGCGATGGTCAAACCGTAGAGTTGGCGGGAAAGGCCGACCGCGAAGTCACAAATGTCGATCATTTCCTGTACCTCGCCGAGGCCCTCTTGAAAAATCTTTCCGGCTTCGAGCGTCACCAAGCGGCCAAGCGGCTCCTTGTGCCGGCGAAGCTGATTGCCGAAAAGCCGGATGAGCTCTCCGCGGCGCGGCGGCGGGACGTCTCGCCAGTGCTGAAAGGCGTTCTCGGCGGCGGACAATTTGGCTCCGGTGGAATCGGCCGTATCAGTGGCCACCGCCGCGATGACCGTTCCATCAATCGGTGAAGCGACCGGATAGTCGCCACAATCCACGTCTGACAATGGCAGACCGATTGACTTGAGAATATCTTGAAGCATGGACCCAAATCCCACTAGCAAGGCCGGTCCGCGCCGGCCGCACGGAATGTCGCCGACGGCAAGGGCGCCGGTCAGAATCGCAACTATATATGATTTAGGTGCGCGAACGGCGTTCGCCAGACGGCGCCGGTCAACTCATTGTCAGTGGCAGGCGAATTCCCGCCTGATACCGATCCGCTTATAGGGCGTTGAGATCCGCGAGCTCGTCTTTTATTCGGAGCTTCTGGCGTTTGAGAGTCGCGATGAGCAAATCATCGGGTGTAGAACTTTCAAACTCTCTTTCAATTTTGGATTCGAGTTCTTGGTGCCTCGTTTTTAGCACGTCGATTCGATCCTTATCCGCCATCTATCTTACCTCCTAACTTGGCCTTCTTTTCCTACTTGCAATCTTAAGGCTCCCTTTGTGGCGAAATCAAGAGCCGCTCCGTCGGCCCCCGTTCAGACAAGCTGGTCGAACGCCGCATAAATGGCATCCAATTCCCGGGCCGCGTCGTCATCCGGGGAAACCTTCCTCATTTTCAGATAGTTGGAGAGCGCCGCCCGGATGTCACCGGGCCCTTCTCCGTCGGGCTTTCGTATTCGCAAATGGGAAGCAATAATCATGTCTTGAGCAATCTTTTCCGCTTCGAGTTCCGCAGATTTGATACCTGCACGATACTCGAGGACGCTGCCGGCAGGCGCATCCGGCCCGGGTTCCTTGAGCCAACGCCTGATTCGCCGGAGTGGCCGAATCACCTCGTCCCGCCAAGGCGCAATGAGGAGGTCCACCTGTTCGAAATCGGCAACGGAGGCGGTTCGGCCTTGGCTCGCCAGCCACGCGGCGTACAGCAAGATGTTGACATCAAGGCCGAGGTGATCTTGCAGCGTCAAGCAGGCCTCGGCGACGCCGTCCCGCTGATAGAAATCCAACGAGAATCGCCAGAAGTGATTTGTCTCCGCGGAGGGCATTCCTAGTCTCCGAGCGATATGCCGAGGCCACGGGCCGTGCAAACCAGCGTGTCGTCGAGAGAAACGGCACGGGTACGTTGAGTGACCTCGTCAAGCGGCACGTCCACAACCTGGCGATGCTGCCAGGACACCATGCAGCCGGTCTTCCCTTCGGCCAGAAGATCGACCGCTTTCACGCCAAAGGCCGAAGCGACAATTCGGTCGTGGCTGCTTGGAATGCCGCCCCGTTGAACATGGCCCAGAACCGTTACGCGGGTATCAGATCCGGTGTGTTCCGAGATCTGCTCACTGAGGATCTGCCCCACCCCGCCATAGCGCCAGTGTCCCTGGGTGGTGATGTACGACCGGGCTTCTTCTCCCAGCGGATGGGCAGCTTCCGCGACGACGACGAGGGAATGATTGCGCCCGCTTTCCCGGACGCGGTTGATCTTTGTGGCCACCTTCTCGATATCGAAAGGAATTTCGGGGATCAAAATGACATCGGCGCCACCGGCGATACCGGCGCTGAGCGCGATATGCCCGGCGTCCCGCCCCATCACCTCGAGGATCATGACGCGCTCGTGGCTCTCGGCGGTCGGCTGCAGCCGATCAAGTGCCTCAACAGCCGTGCTGAGGGCTGTGGTGAACCCGATGGCGTATTCGGTGAGTGGCACATCATTGTCAATTGTCTTGGGAATGCCAATCATCGGAATGCCGCCGAATTCAGCCAGCCGATGGAGAATCTTGAGACTGCCGTCTCCGCCGATGACGATCAGCCCGCTCAACTCCAGTTCCTGAAAGCCGGAAACGAATTGCTGGGAAATATCTTGGGTCGTCCCGTCGCGCATTGGATAGGCGAACGGATCTCCATGAGTGGTGGTCCCGAGTATGGTGCCCCCCATGCGCAGGATATCGCCGGTAAACAGGCCGGGTCTCAGTTCCTCGTAGCGCATCGGGCGCTCCAGCAGACCCTTCGATCCGTCGTGAATACCGATGACTTGCCAGCCATACTCGCCGTCAGCACGCTGCACGGCGGCGCGGATCGCCGCGTTGAGACCGGCACAATCGCCACCACTAGTGAGTATCCCGATTTTAGTATCTTGCTTCATTCTCGCTTACCCAAGTCTTTCGGCTGCCCTTGCCAATCGAAACAGTCCCGGCTGCCCTTTTGATGACACTCTGCTATTATAGGCGTCATCCTCTAACCAATGCGAACCAATGGTAGAGACCGAGGGTCTTCAGGCACGGATTGACGGGCTCAAAGCAGAGCACCGTGAGCTTGACGCCCAGATCAAGGCGTTGATGGACTCGCCGCCATTCGACCAAATCAAGATTCAACGTCTGAAAAAAAAGAAGCTGGCTCTCAAGGACGAGATCACCCGCCTCCACGCCATCGGCCTCCCGGATATTATCGCCTGACTAGGCGAATCAAATGCGTGACCGCAAATCCGCATCCGCGGTTGCGTTCTACAAACCAGATCCGCCACGGCCGATGAACGCAGATGTTCAGACCACCCGGCGCCGCGAAGAGAGTGCACGAAGTACTTTGAAAGGCGACGGCAACAGCCCCCCAGCCTTCCTCACCCGGGCCTGAATCTTTGGAATTTGCATCACATCGTCGATGCGGCGGTCGAGAAATTCCCAGGTGGCCTCGCGGCCCTCCGATTCGTCGTTGAGCCAAT
Organism: Rhodospirillales bacterium; assembly: GCA_965213765.1. Lineage (GTDB taxonomy): Bacteria > Pseudomonadota > Alphaproteobacteria > Rhodospirillales > UBA2165 > JAJDXO01. The sequence goes on from OZ243926.1 coordinate 903,095, forward strand.
AAAGGATCGTGGAGCCGTACACGCCCGCCAGCAACCCGCGCTTGGTGTAGTAATTGAAATCGGTCGCGTTGTCGCCGGCCGCATACCACATGGTATCCACGGTCTTCATCAGCAGCCGCGCCGCCAATAGATTTCGGCCCGGGACAGCGAGATATGACATGAGCTGACGGATCGACTCGCGATCATTCTCCACCGCTTCCAGCCGCAACTGAACGGCAGCGGTGATCCGGTCACGTACCTTCATTTCTCCGGCACCGGCCGCTTCCATTGCGTCGACCATTTCTTCGTCCGCAAGGACGCTGTACACCTCGGCCGCTTGATTGGGGCCCCGCGGAAATAGGCGTTCGACAATGTCTTCATTTTCGCCGCAATCGAGGGCACCGGCGCGGAGAGCTGCGTTGCTCCAGCCGTCGAAGGTGACGTGCGGCAGCATGGCTCGGACAATGTCGGACCGCAATTCGTCCAGGCTGGACATTACGTCACTCTCCCCGCACCGACTTGACCAAGTCCTGGTTGCGTTGCACTTCCTCGACGAACCCCAATAGCGTTAAATCTTCCATCCGCATCGGATAAAGTATGCCGTCCAGATGGTCGCATTCGTGCTGGACCGCGCGGGCATGGAAACCACTGGCGATCCGCTCTTCGGTCTCGCCTTTGGGTGTAGTCCAGCTGTACTTGATACGATCAAATCTGGACACCGCCCCCATCATATCCGGTACCGACAGGCAAGCTTCCCAATCCAGGCTTTTTTCATCGGTCAGTGGCTCGATCACCGGATTGACCATTAAAGTCAGCGGCTGGGGCTCCTCCTCTTCCTCCTCACCGGCACGATGTTCCGGAATATAGAAGATCACCACACGCCGAGGGACGTGAACCTGGGGCGCGGCCAAGCCAATACCACCTGCATCCTCCAGGGTATCGATCATATCGTTGATAAGATTGGCGATTTCGGGCGCGGTCGGATCTTCCACAGGCTCCGCCTTGCGGTGTAGAACCGGGTGTCCCATGCGGGCGATCTTGAGAATGGCCATGTCGATCAATATGGACGATTTGGACGCGAGGTCAATTGCGGCGAATATTCGCCCAATCGCCCTTCACAATTGGATTTCAGTATGTTAGAAGGCCCGCCTTCGTCACTAATCATGACTGACAAAGGTTGAGTCCACGTGCATGTAACCGTCCGCGATAACAATGTCGATCAGGCCCTAAAGGCCCTCAAAAAGAAGATGCAGCGCGAAGGCGTCTTCCGTGAAATGAAACTGCGCCGTTCCTATGAGAAGCCCTCCGAGCGCCGGGCCCGCGAAAAAGCCGAAGCCGTTCGCCGGGCACGGAAACTGGAGCGCAAGCGACTGGAGCGCGAAGGCTTCTAAGAAGCCCCCGTTTCACGACCAGTGATCAAGCCGCGTCTGGATTAGGACGCGGCTTTTGCACGCCCGGACGACAGAGGGTCACCCTTGTCAACCGACCGCTTGAACGATTTCCTCGGTGGTCTTTTTGGCGTCTCCGAACACCATCATGGTGTTGTCCCGGAAGAACAGCTCGTTGTCGACGCCGGCATAGCCGGACGCCATGGAGCGTTTCAGGAACAGCACCGTTCCCGAATTCTCGACGTCCAAAATCGGCATGCCGTAAATCGGGCTCGAGGTGTCCGTCTTCGCCGCCGGGTTGGTCACATCGTTGGCGCCGATGACAAATGCCACGTCGGCGGTCGAGAATTCGTGGTTGATTTCTTCCAGTTCAAAGACCTCGTCGTAAGGTACATTTGCCTCCGCCAGAAGCACGTTCATGTGGCCGGGCATCCGCCCGGCGACAGGGTGAATGGCGTAGGCCACTTCGACACCCTCTTCCTTCAACAGATCACACATTTCTCGGAGCGCGTGCTGTGCCTGGGCGACGGCCATGCCATAGCCGGGAACGATGATGACCTTGGACGCGTTCTTGAGGATGAAGCCGGCGTCCTCGGCGCCGCCGGATTTGACTGCGCGGTCGCCAGCAGGCCCCGCCGCGGCCGCATCCGAATCGCCGCCGAACCCGCCGAGCAGCACATTGAAGATCGAGCGGTTCATGCCCTTACACATGATGTAGGACAGGATAGCGCCCGACGACCCCACCAGCGCGCCGGTAATGATCAATGCCGTATTGGACAGCGTGAACCCGATGCCACACGCAGCCCAACCCGAATAAGAGTTGAGCATGCTGACGACCACGGGCATGTCGGCGCCCCCGATGGGGATAATAATCAGGAAGCCGATAAGGAATGACAGGACGACGATAGTCCAGAACGCATTGTCGCCGTTGGAGACGACCAACCAAACGACCGCGGCAACTATGGCAATACCGATCAGCGCATTGAGCGGGTGCTGCCCCGGGAAAACGATGGGCGATCCGGACATGACGCCCTGCAGTTTCGCAAACGCGATAACCGAACCGGAAAAGGTGATCGCGCCGATCACGGTGCCGAGGGCCATTTCAATCAGGCTGGCCGTGGCGATATCGCCCCGCGCACCGATACCGTAGGCTTCCGGCGCGAAGAACGCCGCGGCGGCAACTGCGACGGCGGCAATCCCAACCAGCGAGTGGAATGCCGCCACCAACTGCGGCAAAGCCGTCATTTGGATCTTGAGCGCTACGAGGGTGCCGATTGCCCCGCCGATGACGACGCCGAGGAGAATCAGTTCGAAGCTGATGATGGTGGGATCGGCCAGGGTCGTAGCAACCGCCACGATCATGCCGACGATCCCGAACATGTTGCCCTGACGCGCCGATTCGGGGGAACTCAACCCCCGAAGCGCCAGGATGAAACATACGGCGGCGAAGAGGTAGGCGAAGCCTGTTGCTGTTTCACTCATCCGGCGTCCCCTATATCTTCGCTTTCTTCTTATACATGGCCAGCATCCGCTGGGTGACGATAAAGCCGCCGAAGATGTTTACCGACGCCAGGGTTACCGCGACGAAGCCCATGACCTTGGAAAAGGACAAATCCGCGGGTCCTGCGGCAATCAACGCGCCGACGATGATCACCGACGAAATCGCGTTGGTGACGCTCATCAGCGGCGAGTGCAAGGCGGGCGTCACGCTCCAAACCACGTAGAATCCGACGAACACCGCGAGAACAAAAACTGTGAACAGGAAAATGAACGGATCGCCGGATCCGGCGCCCTCCATGCCCTTTTGCGCCGCATCCATGTCTAACCCTCCTTCGGCGCCAGGGCCGGATGGACAACTTGTCCGTCCTTGCAGACCAGCGTGCCTGTAATAATTTCGTCTTCCCAATCGATGGAGAGTTCTTTCGTCTCCGGGTCGACCAGGGGTGTAATGAAGTTGACCAGGTTCTTGGCGAACAATGTGCTGGCATCCTCGGCCAGCCGCGCCGGCACATTGGCGTGACCGACGATGGTTACGCCGTCTTTCTTGACGGTCCGGCCCAGTTCGGCGCCCTCGACGTTGCCGCCGGCCTCAACAGCAAGATCGATGATGACGGCGCCTTCCGGCATGGACTTGACCATCGCCTCGGTGACGAGCGTCGGCGCAGGACGGCCCGGGATCAGTGCCGTGGTGATAACCACGTCCTGCTTCGTGATGTGCTCGGCAACCACCTGTTTCTGCTTCTCGAAGTACTCGGGCGGCATTTCCTTGGCGTACCCGCCCTCGGTCTGGGCGTTTTTCTCCATTTCCGGATCAACCTCGAGGAACTTGCCGCCGAGGCTCTCCACCTGCTCCCTGGTCGCGGGACGCACGTCGGTCGCCGTTACGACGGCCCCCATCCGCTTCGCGGTCGCAATGGCTTGCAGGCCGGCAACGCCGACCCCCATGATGAACACCTTGGCGGGCGGAATCGTTCCCGCTGCCGTCATCATCATGGGGAACGCCCGGCCCAACTCTCCGGCCGCATCGAGCACGGCCTTATAGCCGGCGAGGTTGCTTTGCGACGACAGGATGTCCATGGACTGAGCCCGAGTGATTCGCGGCAGAAGCTCCATGGCGAATCCAGTGACGCCGGCATCCGCGAACACCTTGATCGCTTCCGGCTCGGACAAGGCCGAAAGGTGTGCCATCAACATGGCGCCTTTTTTTATGTTCGCGATCTCGTTGTCGCCGTCTGTCTGAGGCGCGCGGATTTTCAGAACGATGTCGGCATCGCCAAGCGCTTCGGCTGCACTGCCGGCAATGGCCGCACCGGCTTCCCTGAAGCGCTCGTCGCTGAAATTCGAGCCTTCGCCAGCACCGCTCTCGACCACTACGTCGAAGCCGAGACCGATAAATTTTTTTATAGAGTCAGGAGACGCCGCCACTCGCAACTCGTGGTCGCGGCGTTCCTTGGGAACCGCAATTTTCATCAAGAGCCCCTTGTTGGGAAAACGCGTGAAATCCGGCGACAAAATGCCGATTCAGTGCCCATTTGCCAAGCAGGAATCCCAATTTTGGCGGATCGGAGCTACGGCGAACCCTATTCCTCGGCGTCCAGGCCAGCCATCGCCAGCACATCGGCCTGACGCTGCCCGAGGTTCTCGGCATTAAAGTCATCGATGAGCTCGTGGAACAGCCGGTGCCAGTTGATCTCGGCGCGGAGATGGGTGAACACCGAACCCAGACCGATGGCGGCCCGATCCATGAGCACAAACTCCCGCGGTGGCTGTACGCCGCCAACTCGATCCAGTTCCTGACGAACCTTCATCGCCACTTCGGCCCCGTATTGCCCCTGCTCTCTCTGAATTGGCCGGGCGCCATCCTCAAGCAACGGCGCATAGACGAATTCGGCCCACAGGTTAAGGATGTCGATCAGTTCATCACCGAGGCCGGTGAAGCCCCAGGTCTCATAGGCATGAACCGCAAGGTCGCGATTGTCGTCGCGCAGCGCCATATAGAGATCGATGACCCCGGTCACGAAGTGGGGCGGGAACACCCGGATACATCCGAAGTCCAATAAATTGATTGTTTGGTCGTCACGGACGGAATAGTTGCCGAGGTGAGGATCGCCGTGAATGATTCCGAAATAGTAAAACGGCACATACCAGGCCCGGAACATGTTGTAGGCGACCTGGTTCCGTGCCTCGACATCGGTATCCACGAACTCCAGAAGCGGTTTGCCCTCCAACCAGGCCATGGTCAGCAATCGGGCCGCCGAAAGATCGGGTTCGACCTCGGGCACGTGAACACCCGGCTCATCCGCCAGCATGTGACGATAGAGCTGCATGTGCTTCGCCTCGCGGGCGTAGTCGAGTTCTTCGCGCAGCCGGTCGGACAGTTCCTGGTGAACCTCGCTGGGATCGATCGCCTTTTCGTAGCGGCGGTAGATGGAAAACACTAACTTCAACTGCTTCAAGTCGGCCTCGACCACCGAGTTCATATCCGGGTATTGCAGCTTGCAGGCGAGCGTCTTTCCGTCATGACCGATGGCCCGGTGAACCTGGCCAAGGGAGGCCGCGGCCGCCGCGCTATGCTCAAAGCTGTCGAACTTGTCCTGCCAATCCGGCCCCAGTTCCGCCGCCATCCGCCGTTTGACGAAGTTCCATCCCATAGAGGGGGCATTGGACTGAAGCTCGGCCAACTGACTTGCATATTCGCCCGGGAGGGCGTTGGGAATTGTCGACAGGATTTGCGCGACCTTCATAAGCGGTCCCTTGAGGCCGCCGAGAGCCTCCTTCAGGTCCGTCGCGTGCTCCAAACGATCCAGCTTTAGGCCGAGGTAACGCTCTCCCGCGAACCGCGCCGCCAGGCCGCCGACAGCCCGCCCGACTTTGGCGTAACGCATTGCCCGCCCACTGATGCTGTCGTCTTCCGCCATTCGGTTGCTCAGAATGTCGATTCGAGTTCGTCGACGAAGCCGGAGACCACATTCAGGCCGCGACTCCAGAAGTCGGGGTCGCCGGCATCGAGACCGAACGGCGCCAACAACTCCTTGTGGCGGAGCGTCCCGCCGGCTTTCAACATTTCCAGGTACTTGGCCTGGAAATCGGGGTGCCCGTCCTTGAACAGTTCATAGAGTGAATTTACCAGACAATCCCCGAAGGCGTACGCATAGACGTAAAACGGCGAATGAACGAAGTGGGGAATATACGCCCAGTAACAGGCATACGATGGATCGAACTCGAAGGCGGGACCGAGGCTCCTGCTTTGTATCGACATCCAAATCTCGCCCAACCGCTCGGGACTGAGCTCGCCTTCGGGACGCTCGTCGTGGACTTGCTGCTCAAATTCATAGAATGCCGTTTGGCGGATCACCGTATTGATCATGTCTTCGATCTTCGATGCCAGCATTACCCGTTTGGCCGCCGCATCGTCCTCTTGATCGAGGAGTGCGCGGAAGGTCAACATCTCCCCGAAAACCGATGCGGTTTCGGCGAGCGTTAGCGGCGTATCAGCCAATAGCAGACCCTGCGGTGCAGCCAAGGTCTGGTGGACGCCGTGACCAAGTTCATGAGCCAGGGTCATAATATCGCGGGTCTTGCCGCGATAGTTCATCAAGATATAGGGGTGAGCGGACGGCATCGTCGGATGTGAAAAGGCACCCGAGTCCTTGCCTTCCCGGGGCCTTGCATCGATCCATGATCTGTCGAAAAAAACCTCCGCGCGCTCTGCCATTTCCGGGGAAAAGGCGCCGTAGGCGCCGAGCACGGTCTCTCGGGCCTCATTCCAAGGGGTGATCCGGTTCTCGGCTTCCGGCAGCGGCGCGTTGCGGTCCCAGTATTGAAGCTTCTCGAGCCCCATCCACTCGGCCTTTAGGTGGTAATAGCGGTGAGCAATATCATCATATCGGTCGCTGACGGACTGGACCAAGGAGTCGACGACCTCATCCTCCACCTGATTGGAAAGATTGCGCCGGGACACCGGCCGCGGAAATTTGCGCCACCGATCCTCGATTTCCTTGTCTTTGGCCAGGGTATTGGTGATTAACGCCAACAGGCGAATATTGCGGTCGAGCCCGTCTGCAAATGCCCGGGCGGCGGTCTCGCGGCGCGCACCGTCGGGATCCGACATCATGTTGAGTACTTCACTGGAAGTGAGCTGTTGCTTGTCCACCCCGAAGCGCATGGCCGACATGGTTTCGTCGAACAGCCGGTTCCATGCACCGCGGCCGGTCACAGATTTTTCGTGCCATAACCGTTCCAGCTCGTCGGACAGCTGGTGTGGGCGGAACTCACGGACGGTCTGAATCCACGATGCATATCGATTGACCTCCGGCGTCTCCTTGAGAGCCGCCATGGCCGCATCATCAATGTCGTTCAGCCGCAGTTCAAAAAAAATCGTCTGAGAGGAGGCCGCGGTTACGCGCTCTTTGACCGACTGGTAAAACCGAGCTGTCGCCGTATCAGAGGAATCGGCGGCAAACACAAGCTGGGCAAAGCTCATCGCGCGGGACAGCGTCTCACCGAGAACCTCGTAGTCCTTGATCGCCTTGGCCAGACCAGGACCATCGATCCCCTGAAGCCGTCCATTGTATGCATCGGCGAACGCCGCCGCGTCCGTTGCCGCACGCTCCAGGTCGGAATGGAGTTTGGGGTCGGCCATACCCGCGTAAAGGTCGGTCAGGTCCCATTCGGGGACCTCATCAGCGGCAACGGATGTCATGAATGTCGTTCCTCATATTCGGGCCGTCGCCGGCCCATCAGGTAAGCGGTTGATTTCCCGACCGATATAAGGCTGGATACGGGGTGCGGCAATGGCCGGATCACCACCCCGTCGGGGTCGTCACGGCTCAACAATTAAAATAGCAGCCAACCGGGAGCGCAATAAACAAGGAGCATCCGATGCCCGAATACGCATGGCCAAATCTTGTGACCATGTTCTTCGACCAAGCTGAGAAGCATGGGGACAAGCCCTTCCTGTGGGCGAAAGAAAACGGCGACTATCAGTCTCACAGTTGGACCGAAGTCGCCCGCACCGTATCGGCACTCGTCGGAGGTCTCAAATCGCTTGGCGTTGATGAAGGAGACCGCGTGGTGCTGGTATCGGAGAACCGCCCCGAATGGCTGATTGCCGAGCTGGCGATCATGTCCGCGGGCGCAATTCCCGTCCCCGCCTACACCACCAATCTTGTCTCCGATCATACCCACATTCTGTCGAATTCGGGCGCGGTCGGCGCCTTGGTCTCGACCAAGAAACTGGCGGAAAACCTAATTCCCGCCGCACACCAATCTGACAGCGCGCGGTTTGTCATTGGCATGGAGCAGCTCGAGGCCGATCAGTCGGTGAACGCCGAACTGCTCGATTGGTCGGCTGTACTCGAGCGGGGCCGGGACAATCCGGAAACCATTCGCGAAACGGCCCGCGATATCGGCACGGACCGGACCGCTGTCATCATCTACACGTCGGGGACGGGAGGGGCGCCCAAGGGCGTCATGCTGTCTCACAGGGCGATCCTGCATAACTCCGCCGGCGCCGTGCATGCGCTCGAGCAGATGGGGCTCGGTGAGGAAGTATTTCTGTCCTTCCTGCCTCTGTCACATTCCTATGAACACATGGCCGGTCAATTCTTCCCGATCTCCATCGGCGCTCAAATCTATTACGCCGAGGGTGCCGAACATCTGAGCCGCAACATGCCGGAGGCACGGCCCACCATCATGACCGCGGTCCCCCGGCTGTATGAGCTTATGTACAGCCGGATAACCAAGGGCGTGGCGGACGCGGGCGGCATGAAGCAGAAGCTGTTCAACAAAGCCGTCGAGTTGGGCATAAAGAAATTTCACGATCCCAATTCGCTGACCGTCGGCGAACGGATCGTCGACCGGGTGGTCGACAAGCTGGTCCGGGACAAGGTGCGCGCGAGTTTTGGCGGACGCCTCCGGGTATTGGTCTCGGGCGGCGCGCCGCTCAATTTGGATATCGGCATGTTTTTCACCGGACTCGGCCTAAAATTGCTGCAGGGCTACGGCCTTACGGAATCGGCCCCGCTTATCAGCGTCAATCTGCCCAACAAGATCAAGATGCATACGGTCGGCCCGCCCGTGATCAACACCGAGGTCAAGATCGCCGAAGACGGCGAAATTTTGGTGCGTGGCGATCTGGTGATGCAGGGCTATTGGCAAAACGCCGAGGCGACCTCCGAGGTCATCCGGGAAGGATGGCTGCATACGGGTGACGTCGGCAGCATCGACGAAGATGGCTTCATTCAAATTACAGACCGGAAGAAGGACATCATTGTCAATTCCGGCGGCGACAACATATCACCCCAGAGGGTCGAGGGCTTTCTGACGCTGGAACCGGAAATTGCGCAAGCCATGGTGTACGGCGACAAGCGTCCCCATCTGGTCGCCGTGCTGGTGCCGGACGAGGAGTTCACCAGACAGCGGTCGGAGACAAACGGTGTGACGGACAAGTTTGAAGACTTGGCCAAAAACCCGGAATTCGTCGACGCGCTGGCGGAATCCGTCGACCGGGTGAATGGCGGGCTCTCGACCATTGAACGGGTCCGGCGGTTCATCGTCGCAACCGAGGCGTTTTCCATCGAGAACGAGACGATGACGCCGAGCCTCAAGGTCCGGCGCTTCAAGGTCATTGAAAAATACGGAACCGCGCTTGAGGCGCTTTACCGCTAAACGCCGTAGTACTCGCGGTACCACTTGATAAAACGGGGAATGCCTTCGGCGATATTCGTCGACGGCGTGAAGCCAAAGTCCGTTTGGGCGGTCTTGATGTCGGCGTAGGTCTCCTGAACGTCACCAGGCTGCATGGGCAACAACTCGACCTCTGCCGTCGTGCCGAGTTCCTGCTCAATCAGAGCAATCAGATCGGTCAGCGGCTCGGATCGGTGATTTCCCAGATTATAAAGTTTGACCGGCGGGGCTCCATCGCCGAGCCGGGGCGCTTTTCCCAAACACGCAAGGACGCCGGCGACAATATCGTCGATGTAGGTGAAATCCCGCCGCATGTCCCCGTGATTGAAGACCTGGATGGGTTCGCCGGCCAAAATCTTTCTGGTAAAGATAAAAGCAGCCATGTCGGGCCGTCCCCAGGGCCCGTAAACGGTAAAAAACCGTAATCCGGTCATCGGGATACCGTACAGCCGTCCATAGGAATTGCTGATAAGTTCGCCGCTCCGCTTGGTGGCGGCATACAGAGAAATCGGATCATCAACCCGGTCGTCAACGCTGAACGGGAGGTCTTTGTTGGCGCCATATACCGACGAGGAACTGGCAAATACGAAATGTTTCAATTCGGGAAGCCGCCGGCACATCTCCAGCACGTTGAGCTGACCATCAATATTCGACCGGAGATACGCGTGCGGGTTTTCCAACGAATATTGGACACCCGCCTGAGCGGCCAAATGCACGATGCGGTCTACCGATTCATGGCTCGCCGCCAGCGCCATCATGTCGTCCCGCTCGGCGATATCCAATCGATGAAAGTCGAAACCGTCCCGGGCCGTCAGCAGTTTGAGCCGCGCCTCCTTCAGGGACGGGTCATAATAATCGTTGAGGTTATCAATCCCAACGACCGCCTCACCAGTATCCAATAATGCCTGGCAGGCATGAAAGCCGATAAATCCGGCGGCACCGGTGACGAGGATTGACATGGGAACCCCAGGTGATGTCGATCGCGGATATAGCCTGACTGCGCCTGCGATTACAACACGAACGACAACAGGAACGGCATGGTCAGGAAGGATATCACCGTTGAGATGAAGACAACCCCGGCCACGTTCCCGGGCTCGTTGTCGAACTGCATGGCCAACATATAGTTGAAAATGGCGGCCGGCATGGCGCTTTGCAAAATCAGAACTCCCCGGGCGACACCCTCTAGGCCAAATAACTCGGCGACCGCCAATCCAACGCCAAACCCCATGGCCAAGCGGAATACGGAAAGTCCCAAGCCGGTCCATGCATTAACGAACTTGAGCTTGGCCAAAGAGACTCCGAGGGTGATGACCATGAGGGGAATAGCCATCTCGCCAATAAGTTTGGTGCTGTTGGCAATCCACAAGGGAGGCTTGGTGCCGGTCAGGACAAAAATCAAGGCTGCGGCAAGTGCGTAAATGAGCGGTATGCGCGCGAACTCGCGGGGCGATGCGGTGCCGGCCGCCATCCCCAGACCGAATGTAAATTGGGTGGTGGCAACCAGGGAGTACACGACGATGCCGAACGCCAGCCCTTCTTCGCCGAATGCCAACAGACAAAGCGGCAGACCGACATTGCCCGTATTCGGCGTCATCACCGTCGCCAGATAGGTCTTCTGCTTGAGGCCGAAAATCTTCAAAAGAAGGAAAGTGGCAAGGAGAAATCCGACCAATGCGGCCAAAGCGGCGGCGGCCATAATTCCGAACGCGCCGATTTCGATATCGATGCGGGTGAGCGTCGCGAACACGAGGAACGGGACGCCGAGGTTGAACACCAGGTTCGAAATGAAGGCGGAATCATAGGGCAGCCCCCGCTTACCCCAGAAAAATCCGAGACCGACACCCAGCAGCACGGGCGCGATGATGGGAAATAGTTCGGTCACCGGTACGCGAACGCCCGAGTCTACTCGACCCAGATAATTCTAAGAACATTGGTGGCCCCTGGTGTGCCGAACGGCACACCCGCGGTCACCACCAGCCGATCACCGGCCCTGGCAAACTCCTCTTCGGACGCGGTCTGGCTTGCACGGGTGAGCATTTCGCCGAAATCCGTCACGTCGCGGGTCAAGACCGGGTGTACACCCCAGGCGAGTTGAAGCCGCCGCGCCGTATCGACGTTGGGCGTCAGACCGAGAATGGGCACGCTCGGCCGTTCCCGCGAAGCCCGAAACGTTGTCGAACCGGTGCTGGTAAATGTGGCGATCGCAGCCGCGGATATGGTTTCCGCGACTTGGCGCGCCGCGGCGGTAATGGCATCGGCGTCAGTGGCCTCGGGGACCGCACGGGTCACTTCGATCAGATTGCGGTAGTGCGGATCCTCCTCGGCCTTGGCGATAATGCGGTCCATAATTTCGACCGCCTCGACGGGGTAGTCGCCGACCGCCGTCTCCGCCGACAGCATTACCGCATCCGCGCCATCGAAGATGGCGGTTGCGACATCGGACGCCTCGGCCCGAGTGGGACGCGGCGCATGGACCATGGACTCCAGCATCTGTGTGGCGACAACAACGGGTTTTCCCGTTTGCCGAGCGCAATCGATGATCCTCTTTTGCAGGCCCGGAACGTCTTCGGGCGGCGCCTCCACCCCGAGGTCGCCGCGGGCCACCATCACCGCATCTGACAACTCGACGATCTCCTGAAGCCGAAGCATCGCCAACGGCTTTTCCAGTTTGACCATCACACCGGCACGCCCGCTGATCAGTTTGCGCGCTTCAGCGACATCTTCGGGCCGTTGAACAAACGACAAAGCAATCCAATCGACACCCATGTCCAGGGCCGCTTGAAGATCGGCCCGATCCTTATCGGTCAAGGCCGATATGGGCAAGGAGACTCCCGGAACATTGAGACCCTTGTGGTCCGAGAGCACGCCCCCAATCTCAACCTCGGTCTCGAGCCGGCCCTTGAGGCGCCTGGCAATCCGGAGCCGGATTTTGCCGTCATTCAAGAGAAGTTCGTCACCGCTATCTACCGCTTCGATGACTTCCGGGTTCGATACGCCAACCCTTTTGGATGTGCCGGGTGACTCATCCAGATCGAGCGTAAACGATTGACCGATGACCAACTCAATTTCGCCGTCGGCGAATGCCCCAACGCGAATTTTGGGACCTTGCATATCCGCCACAACACCCACCGGCCGCTGATGACGGCGTGCCATGGCCCGGATGACCTCCAGCTTGGCTGCATGACCTTCGTGAGAGCCGTGGCTGAAGTTGAGGCGAAAAACATCGGCGCCGGCCAAAAACAGCGCCTCAATGGTCTCGACCGTGTCACTGGCCGGACCAAGGGTGGATAGAATTTTCGCCGATCGGGAACGCCTCATGGCGGGAACTTAGAACCGATCGATGAAACTGGCCAGTGTTCATAGAGAGAAATTTTTTCAACGCCATGGTCGGGCGAGACCAGGTTAAGACAACGGTCACCTCTCCCGGGCATCATTTACCCGATCCATTTCGAAGTGGGCGCATACGTTCAAATCGGTTTCAAAAGCCATGCTCCCGGTCATGCCGGACAAGAAGGCCCGGGAAGGCTCCGCCACCCGAACCACGCCGGCCTGATCGGTCGAAAGGGACATGGCTGGGTGTCCCTCATCGAGAGCAACCGTTTCGCCGCGGGCATGGTCGCGCCGAGGATTATTGACGTGACGGTTGTGCATAGTGGTAAACAGCCAACCCCTCATATCGGCGCCGGCTTTCCACAAATGCAGCCGGGACAACGCCCGCTCGACCATGTCTTGAAGGAGATCATCCGCCCGGCTGCGATCTCCGTTGAAGCCGATGGCATACCGGTGAAGGCGCGGCGGTCCGGCAATCACGGCGTCCCGTCTTTCCATCCGGCGCGTCCCGCTCTTCGACGGCAGCGAGCCCGCCGTTTCAGTAATGTGAACAGGGGTGAGCAGTCTTTATTCCGCTCATAACCCGGCGATCATATCCTCAATCGCGGCCAGCGCGTCAGTCGCTTTGCCGCCGTCGGGGCCGCCTGCCTGCGCCATATCGGGCCGGCCGCCGCCGCCGCCGCCGCCGACCGCTTCGGAACCGGCCTTTACCAATTTTACCGCATCGAGGCTGTCGGTGAGGTCATCCGTAACGCCGACGACCAGTGATGCCTTCCCTTCGTTGACGCTGATCAGCGCCACGACCCCGGACCCCACTTGCTTCTTGAGATCGTCGGCCAGGCCTTTGAGGTCCTTGGCCGGCACATTTTCCAGCGATTTCCCGGCGAACTTGATTCCCGAAATTTCCTTGATGTCCGTCGAGTTTCCGCCGCCGCCGGTTGCCAGCGCGCGGCGCGCATCGGCGAGCTGCTTTTCAAGGTCCCGTCGTTCCTCAATCAGTTTGTTGACTCGATCCAGGACCTGGTCCGGCGAGCTTTTCAACAGATCGGCGGTTGCGGCAAGCGAGCGCGACAGACCGGCCACATAGGATTCAGCCGCCTGACCGGTCACCGCCTCGACGCGGCGAACACCGGCGGCGACCGCGCCTTCGCCGACGATTTTGAACAAACCGATATCGCCGGTTCGCGCCACATGCGTGCCGCCGCACAACTCCGTCGAAAACGCCTGGTTCTCGCCCGAACCCATAGAGACAACGCGAACCTCGTCGCCGTATTTTTCTCCGAACAAGGCGAGGGCGCCGGCCTCAATAGCTTCCTCCGGGGTCATCAGGCGGGTGACCACCTCGGAATTCGCCCTGACTTGATCATTGACCTGATTCTCCACCTCGGCCAAATCCCCCGCTGAGACGGCGCTGGGGTGGGAGATATCGAACCGCAGCCGGTCAGCGGCGACCAGCGAGCCTTTTTGAGCCACATGATCGCCGAGCCGGCGGCGCAGCGCTTCGTGCAGCAGATGCGTAGCCGAGTGGTGTGCCCTCAGGGAGGTCCTGCGATTCCCATCAACGTTCAGCCGTACCTCGTCACCGACGTTGAGTTCGCCGCCCTCGACGGCACCGATGTGAACAGTGAGGTCGCCCAACTTCTTCTGCGTATCATCGACGAGTATGGAAGCGTCATCCGACGAAATAGCGCCCCGGTCCCCCTGCTGCCCGCCGGCCTCGCCGTAAAACGGTGTTTGGTTGACCACGATGGCGGCGTCCTGGCCGGCGGAGGCACTTTCCACCCGTCGGCCATCCACGACCAGCGCATAGACGACGCCCTCCGCGACCTCGGTTTCGTAGCCAAGAAACTCGGTTGCTCCCGCTTCCTCGCGGATTTCGAACCAAACCTCATCGGTGGCTGCCTCGCCGGACCCGGTCCAGGCCTTGCGGGCTTCCTCCCGCTGCCGCTCCATGGCAGCTTCGAATTCAGCGGTGTCGACGGACAGACCGCGGGCCCGCAGCGCATCCTGGGTCAGGTCGATGGGGAATCCATAAGTGTCATAGAGTTTGAAGGCGACCTCGCCGGAGAGTGAATCGCCTTCGCTCATGCCGCCGGTTTCGTCATCAAGGAGTTTGAGCCCCCGATCCAGCGTCCGCTTGAAGCGGGCTTCCTCCAATTCCAGGGTTTCGGTGATCAACGCTTGGGCACGGCCCAGTTCAGTAAACGCCTGCCCCATCTGTCCGACCAGCGCCGGCACCAGCTTGTGGAGCAGTGGTTCCCCGCAGCCCATCATGTGCGCGTGGCGCATGGCGCGCCGCATGATCCGCCGAAGAACATAGCCCCGCCCTTCGTTCGATGGCAAAATGCCGTCGGCGATGAGAAAACTCGACGCCCGGAGATGGTCGGCGATCACCCGGTGAGAAACGGCATGATCACCGCCGGCCGGTACACCTGCCGCATCAGCGGATGCCTGGATTAGCGCTTGGAACAAGTCAATTTCATAACTGTCATGGGTGCCTTGCATCACCGCCGAAATGCGCTCGAGCCCCATGCCGGTGTCAATGGATGGGCGGGGCAAATCTTGGCGCTTCTCGGGCGTGACCTGCTCGAACTGCATGAACACCAGGTTCCAAATTTCTACAAACCGATCCCCATCCTCGTCGGGGCTACCCGGCGGGCCGCCCGGAATATGGTCGCCATGATCGTAGAAAATTTCCGAACACGGCCCGCACGGTCCCGTATCGCCCATGGACCAGAAATTGTCGCTGGTCGGGATTCGGATGATCTTCTCATCCGGCAGGCCGGCGATCCTTTTCCACAAATCGAACGCCTCATCATCCTCGGAAAAGACCGTCACCAGCAATTTCTCCTGAGGCAGGCCGTATTCCCTGGTCACCAAATTCCAAGCGAGTTCGATGGCCAGGTCCTTGAAGTAGTCACCGAAGGAAAAATTGCCCAACATCTCAAAGAACGTATTGTGCCGGGCCGTATAGCCGACATTCTCGAGATCATTGTGCTTGCCGCCGGCGCGGACACACTTCTGGGATGTCGTCGCGCGGGAATAGCTGCGGTGTTCAAGTCCGGTGAACACGTTCTTGAACGGGACCATGCCCGCATTGGTGAATAGCAGGGTCGGATCGTTATGGGGCACAAGCGGCGATGACGCCACGATCTCATGGTCGTGGCGGCCGAAATAGTCGAGGAACGCTGCCCGGATATCATTTGTCGTTTGCATGGAGCGAAACTTAGGGTCGCGATTCCCGGTTGGGAAGGCTTTTATGCGACAAAGAAAACGGGGCGTGATTAGGAATCACGCCCCGTTTATTGAATGTCTGCGACGGTTATTCGGCAGGATTGGCGCCGAATTCCTCGTCGTCCTCGTCGTCACCGGCCGAAGTATCTTCAGGCGGTGACATCATCGAACCCGATAGAATGCCGGCATTCTCCCGGATCTTCATCTCAATGGCATTGGCGACGTCGGCGTTGTCTTTCAGGAATTGGCGGGCGTTTTCCCGACCCTGACCTATCCGCTGGCTGTCGTAGGAGAACCAGGAGCCCGATTTCTCTACGATGCCTGCCTGGACACCGAGATCGATGAGCTCACCGGCCTTGGAGATGCCCTCGCCGTACATAATGTCGAACTCGATGGTCTTGAACGGCGGCGCCATCTTGTTCTTCACCACTTTGACCCGTGTGTGGTTACCGACCACCTCGTCCTTATCCTTGATCGCGCCGATGCGCCGAATTTCCATGCGCACCGAAGAGTAGAATTTGAGGGCGTTGCCGCCGGTGGTGGTCTCAGGGTTGCCGAACATGACACCAATCTTTATCCGGATCTGGTTGATGAAGACGATCATGCACTTGGAACGGGCGACCGACGCCGTCAACTTGCGCAGCGCCTGGCTCATGAGGCGCGCTTGGAGCCCCACATGGGTATCACCCATTTCGCCTTCCAGTTCTGCCCGCGGCACCAACGCTGCGACCGAATCGATCACCAGCATGTCGATGGCGCCCGAGCGGACCAACGTGTCGGCGATTTCGAGCGCCTGCTCACCCGCGTCGGGCTGCGAAATCAGCAAATTTTCGACATCGACCCCGAGCTTCTGGGCGTAGCCCGGATCCAGCGCGTGCTCCGCATCAATGAACGCACAGGTGCCGCCTGCCTTCTGAGCTTCTGCGACCGTATGAAGCGCCAAGGTGGTTTTGCCCGAGCTTTCGGGACCATAAATCTCGACAATTCTCCCGCGAGGCAGCCCACCGATGCCGAGGCCGATATCCAGCCCTAGCGACCCGCTGGAGACGGCTTCGATCTCGACCGCATTCTCCTGCTGGCCGAGCTTCATAATGGACCCCTTGCCGAAGGCTCGCTCGATTTGGGCGAGCGCCGCTTCCAGGGCTTTATTTTTTTCAGGATCGTTTGATTCCACGAGACGTAATGCCGCTTCGGTCATGTTCCCCCTCCTTATTTCACAGGGTCCTGGGTGATGCAATGAAGCTCCCTTGTACATGTTTTGTTCTCATCCGCAAAGAAAAAATTTAACTCATTGTTTTTATTCAATATTATGGAACGTATTCGATGTTTGTTCACGGATACGGAGCATTTAGTTCGGCCCTGACGGCGAGGCCGGAAAGATGACCGAATTTAGGGCTAGCGGACCGAATCCAGGTAATTCCTCACTTGGGCCATGCTCTCGAAGACCCGCTCGGCACCGTGGCCAATCAGCGTTTGGTCTCGACCCGCTTCACAGTGTCCACCCCCAACAAAGCCGATGACCGGCATCCCCGCCGCGACGCCCGCCGCGACCCCGTGGGGGCTGTC
Source organism: Rhodospirillales bacterium (assembly GCA_965213765.1). Lineage (GTDB taxonomy): Bacteria > Pseudomonadota > Alphaproteobacteria > Rhodospirillales > UBA2165 > JAJDXO01. The sequence continues at coordinate 920,779 of OZ243926.1, forward strand.
TTCGACGACAATACATTCACCGGGAGACCAGCCCATTTCGTGGGCCGCAAAAAGGTATAGATCCGGCGCCGGTTTGCCCCGCGACACAAGTTCGGCACTGAACGCGCGTCCGGCGAATTGCTTGTCGAGTCCGACCGCAGCCAGAGTAATGCCTAGCCGCGCACCGGTGCTGTTCGAGGCGACGCAGCACGCCTCGCCCAGCATGCCTATTAGTTCACCGACCCCGGCAACGGGCGTGAGTTCCGCTTGGTAAATTTCTCTCAGCCCGGCGAAGATTCGATCCTCGATGTCGGAAGGCAGCGTGACACCATGGCGGCGCTCCAGCTCGGCATATGTGTCCCACGCAGTCCAGCCGACAAAGCCCGAATATTCTGCCTCGCTGGCATCGAGCCCTGCCTCGCGCATGACCGCGGCGCCCGACCGTATGGCCAACGGCTCGGAATCCGCGATCACGCCGTCACAGTCGAAAATGACTTTCCGTTTATCGGACACGGAGCGATGCAACTCTAACCTCGGTACTCACCTGGGTAGCGATGTCTCTGTGGTTCATCGCCGCCCGGCGAAGACGGGTGATCGAGCGCCGGGAACCCGCTCGCCTGGATGATCGGCTGTCGGACGATATCGGATTGACCCGGAAGAAGCGGAACGGGAGATCATGAAGGCATTGCGGAAGGCATGGATCACCCAGCGATGACATCCTTCACCTTGCCTGCCAAATCCTGAAGGCTGAATGGTTTGGAGAGAAAATGGATGTCGGCGCCGATGTCGCCGGGTATCGCCTCCTCGGAATAGCCGGAGATCAAGATCACTTTGATTTCCGGCATTTTTTCCTTAATCAGCCGTACAAGCGTATGACCGTCCATGCCGGGCATTACCACGTCAGTAATAATCAGGTCGACGGTCTCGTCGAAATCATTCAGCGCATGCAGCGCCTCTTCGCCGTCCGAGGCCTCGATAACCCGGTAGCCCTTGTTGCGAAGTGCGCGGCTGCCAAAAAGCCGTACCGCATCCTCATCCTCGACCAGCAGAATTTTCCCGCCACCGGTCAGATCCTCGGCCAGGACAGGCTCGGAGGCATGTGGACCCGAAAGAATGGGTTCGCCGGCGGCGGCGGCATCTGCCGCCGTGTATGCCGGAAGGTAGATGCTGAATGTGGTGCCCTCACCGGGCATGGAATCGACAAATACATAACCTTCCGATTGCCGGACAATGCCATAAACAGTGGACAGACCGAGGCCGGTCCCCTCGCCGACCCCTTTGGTGGAAAAGAAGGGCTCAAATATGCGGCCGATGTTTTCCTTGGCGATGCCGGAGCCCGTGTCGGTGACCGTGATCAGTACGTATTCGCCGGCGGGCATTACCTCATGTCCGGGTTGAAGGGTGCTTTCAACCGAAACCCGCGACGTTTCAATCGTAATTTGTCCGCCGCCCGGCATGGCATCTCTTGCATTGACGGCGAGGTTGATAACCACTTGATCAAACTGCCCCGGATCGGTCCGGATCAGGTCAACCTCCTGATCATGCCTGATTTGGAGCGCGATATTCTCACCGATCAGGCGCCGGAGCAGGTTCGAGAGGTCGCCAAGCGCCTCCCGCACATCAAAGATTTTCGGCTGCAAGGTTTGTCGGCGGGAGAATGCCAACAACTGATGGATGAGATTGGCCGCTCGATTGGCATTTTGCTTGATCTGCATGATGTCGGCGAAGTTCGGATCCTCCGCGCCGTGGCGGGCCAGCAGGAGATCGCAGAAGCCGATCATCGCGGTCAGCAGGTTGTTGAAGTCATGAGCAACGCCGCCGGCGAGTTGACCCACTGCCTGCATTTTTTGCGACTGGTTGAATTGTACTTCCAAATTTTTTTGCTCGGTCGTATCGATGACATGCAGCACAAGGCCTGAAACATCCCCTTCGGCGTCCTGGACCCGGCCGACGTAAAGCGAAGCGGCAAGGTCGCGCTCTCCGCCCGCCGGCATACGAACATCGATCATCGTCGCCGGCAGTGTCCCCATCACAACCTGGGACAACTGCGCCGCAACATCGTCCCGGTCCTCCGTGCTGGTTCGTTCAGACAGCGGCCGACCGATGACCGCGTCCCGGTGCAAACCGAGCATCTTCAGAAATGCCCGATTGCAGTCAATGACGTTGCCGTAAAGATCGAGCAGGACAATGCCGACCGGAGCCTCGGAGAACAGCCAGGGAATGCGTTTGACCAACGCACCCCCGGACCCATCGTCGGGCAGCGGCAGGAATGGCTCCCTGAGAACAATCGAGCGGGAGTAATCGAACTCACCATCAGCGGTCACCTGCTGCGACTGAATGAGGTAGGCGCCGAACTCCGTTCCATCCGAGGACTTGAGGACGATAGAGCCGTGCATGCCGGATGCATCTTCGGCGATCCCATCGGGCTCACCTCCGGCGACGACGAAATCGGCGAACTGACGATCCTCGCCATTCCATCCGTCTTCGAGCGGCGCAAGCCATTGTCGGAGCGCTTGATTTGCGTAGGTGAGAATTCCTGAACCGTCCACCGAAAAGAAGCCAACGGGCAACTTGTCAATTAGGTCGTAGAGGAGCTTTTCCTCCCGCCGCGTGGCCGTCTCGGCTGCCTTGGTGGCGGTAATATCACTCATCGACCAGAGGGTAAGGTCGTCGAGACCAGGCACCGGTTCCGCTGAGATGCGGAACCATTTGCGCCGGCCCAGGGTCTCGGAGAGATCAATTTCGGCCCGGTCCCGCAATCCGCTCTCGGCCCCCTTTATCAGCCGGGACAATTCCAGTGAACCGGCCGCGGGTCCAAACCGTTCGACCAACTCATTGATCGTTTCCGGTTCCGAAGGAAAGGACGCCCCGCCCAATTCGTTAAGCAGTTCATGCATCCGGCTGTTGAGAAACCGGAGGCGCCCGTCGCCCGCCGACACAAATGCAATCAGGTCGTCGGCCGCCAGAGTTCCCCGAATTCTTGCCAGCGCCCTTCGACGGGCCACGAACCCGCCCAAGAGGTAGCCGCCGAGGGCAAGCCCAATGGCTCCAGCAACCAGCAAAACCACGGCGAGCGGCCGCTGGCCGTCATTTGCCGGCGCCCCGTCGACAAACAACAATACGCCAACGAAAATCATGGCCACCGATGCAGACAAGACCCCGGCGGCAAGTAGCCAGTTAGCCTTGTCGCCATTCGCCGGAGACCGGGTACGCTCGGTGGACTGGATGGGGTTCGTGGTCACGACTCTCCCTGTTTGCGCGATTCGAGCGATCGCCGCAATAGTCACAAAGGCTCGCCTGTTCATCCGGCCCCAATTCCGGGCCCGCAGTTCCGCCCGCTCCTGTGCGGACATACTCCGCTTCGGGCATTCTACCCTTGAGTCGATAGACGCAGCCAATGACTTCCGCCACCGCCGGCGCCACCTGCGGCCCGCCGGATCATTTGCGGATATTTGCTGTAAAGCCGGGTGATGAGTTGATGGCCGGTCCCGTTCCGGTTCATCCTGACCGTTTGCTCTCCGACGATGACGCAGTTAAGGGACGGCGAAAAGCAGGTCTGATCGTCCGGGAAGCGGACGCCGGGGCCGCCAACTCTTTTGGGTACCATCAAGTTAAGATTTGATCGGGCGAAGACGCGGAACAGGGAGGCCGGATCATGACAGCGTTTGTTGAAAATCCTCGGGTCGAGAAGAACCCCAATCCAAATGTCCCGCTCGTGGCGCTTGTCTATTTCAAGACGGATGGTCCTTGCGAAACGACCCTGGAGATCAGCGACGGCCGGCGAACGCGGACCGTCGCATACGGCGCAGACCATGCGCCGGACAAGGGCCTTCCGATCATCGGCATGCGGGCCGGGACGTCCCACCGAATCACCGTCCGCGCCGGTGATGCCGCGGCGGTCGAGCTCGAGTACCGGACCCCGCCTCTACCCGGTGATAGCGCCGAGTGGCCCACCATCGACGTCAAATCGGCCGACACGTCCCGGATGCAGCCCGGCTATACCCTTTTGAGCGTTCGACGGCGGGTAAATCTGCGTCAGCAGTATATGACGCCCGCCCAAATTCAGTTCACGGTGCGCTGGGGTATGCTCATGGTGCTCGATGAGGAGGGCGAGTGCGTCTGGTATTACACCTCAGATGCCCGGATCGCCGGCGTGCATCAACTGGCCAACGGCAATCTGTTTTTTCATCACGTGGATTTCCGGACGGTGGAAATGGACATGTGCGGCAATGTCGTCCGCATGTTTTATGCCACCGGCCGGCCACAAGGCCCCGTGGACGGCGCCATCCCCATCGAGGCGGCGAGCCTGCATCATCAGCCCCACCAGATGCCCAACGGCAACTTCCTCGCCATGACGGCGAATGCGCGGCAAATCGAGAACTACTACACCAGCGAGACCGACCCGGATGCGCCGCGCGCCACCCAGCCGGTGGTGGGCGACAATTTTGTCGAGTTCACGCCCGACGGAGACATCGTCTGGAACTGGAACACCTTCGATCATTTGGACGTCTACCGCTGGTCTTACCACCTGATGGAGGTCTATTGGCATAACCGGGGCTTTCCCAAGCACCTGGACTGGACCCACGGCAACGGCATCACCTATGACGAGCGGGACGACAGCGTGATCGTCTCGCTCCGCCACCAGGACGCAATCATCAAGATCGACAAGACCTCCGGCGAGATCAAATGGATTCTCGGCGATCACGAGAACTGGAAGAGCCCGCAAAAGGAAAAGCTTCTAAATCCGACCCACGATTTCCGCTGGCACTATCACGGTCACAACCCGCGGGTGACCGTCGATGGGACAATCCTGATGTATGATAACGGCATCTGCCGGGCTCAGCCGTACAAGCCGCAGGCCACGCCCCGCGAGTGCTTCGCCCGCGCCGTTGAGTATGACGTGGATGAGGAGAACATGACCGTAACCGAGGTCTGGAACTCAGGCGATGATGATGATCCGGAACGGGTTATCTCCTGGGCCATGGGGGACGCCCATCGACTCCCCAACGACAATATGTTCATTATCGATTCGACGTGTTTGCCGACGCGGGAGCAGCTCAGCCGGACGTGCAATGTGGACGATCTCACCTGGAACGAATGGCTCCGGGAGGAATTTCATCCGAGCGATTTTCCCTATTGGACCCGGCTCAGAGAGATGAAGCGCGACGGGGGCAAAGAGGTCGTTTGGGAAGTGCACCTGTTGGATCCCCACGACCTAGTCTCCTGGCAGACCTTCGGCGGCGCCCGGCTCGCGAGCCTCTACCCCAAGAACGCGGAGGCTATCTAGTCGGCGAGCGTAACGAGCAGGTCTACAAGTTCGCCCGGCATGTCGATCATGATTTCGTGGCCGCACTCGAAATCATAAACCTCCCACGACGGCTCGTTTCGCAGTCTCTCGGCAATTCCGATGAACGGGGCGCCCTCATTCCCGGTCGCGACGATAAAGACGCGTTTGTCGATCCGCTCCCATGGGTTGGTATGGATGAGAACCTGTTCGAATGTCGCCAGGGGATGATCGCAGACCTGTCTTTTCATCCAAGCCACCGTGTCGGGATCGTCAATTCCCCAGAAGCTCGGTTCAGGACACGGAATTCGCCAGCCGTCGCCTTGGCCGCGCGCGGTCCGCACCCGTTGTTCGTGACGCTCCGGCGGCGCCGAAGTTGCCAACGAGTGACCGCTTTCGGGTACGAACGCATCCAGATAAACAATCGTGCGGAATCGATCCGCCAATTGCTCGGCGACGCCGGTAATCACCATCCCCCCATAGGAATGTCCCACCAGGACGGCGTCTTCAATCTCTTCGGAGGTCACCGCCGCCACCACATCCTGTACATGGGTGTCCAGGTTTACCTCTCGCGCCGCCAAATGAAGCCGGTCGCCAAGCCCCGTCAGCGTAAGCGGGTAAACATCGTGCCCGCCTGCCCGCAGCCGCCGTGTCACATCGCGATAGCACCAGCCTCCTTGCCACGCGCCGGGCACCAGTACGAATGTCGCCATGTTCGCTCCTCACCTGCTCCGTTATCCCGGACAATGCCGTCCGCTTGAAATATCACCACATTATCACGTCGGCGTCACAGCCGTGTCACGGCGCCAACCTAGGGTCCGCCGGCCCCGACCGCCTGTCCACAAAACGGACGAAGATCGCGGCCAAATTGGTGAGCCGGCGGGTCTGACCTATATTGGCGCCAGCCAAGGTGCCAAATGGGGAAACATCATGTTGGAGCTTTATCATCACGGATCGTCGGTATGCGCGGCCAAGGTGCGCATGTACTTGCACGAGAAGGGCCTGGAATGGACAGGCCACTATATTGACATCCTGAAGGGTGAGCAATTCACCGAGGAGTTCTTGAAGGTCAATCCCAAGGCGGTGGTACCGGCCCTGGTTCACGACGGCAAAATCATCACCGAGTCGACTGTCATCTGCGAGTACATTGAAGACGTGTTCCCCGAGCCGCGGCTCCGGCCCGAGAATCCCCTGGAACGGGCCCAGGTCATGTACTGGACCAAGGCCGTCGACGAGGAACTCCACCCGGCCTGCGGGGTTGTCACATTTGTCTGCTCTCACCGGCATACCATCCGCCGCCTGGGACCGGAAAAACTTGCCGAATTCCTGAGCTCGACGCCTCAGTTCTCGGTCACGGCCGACTGGCACGAAGAGAAGAAGAGGATTGTCAAAGACGGGTTCTATGCCCCGGGCGCGCCGGACAAGATCCGGCTTTACGACAGGTATCTGTTCAAGATGGAAGAAGCGCTCCAGGACCGCGATTGGCTCGCCGGCGGCAAATTTACGTTCGCTGACATTGCACTCACCCCATACGTCAACCGGCTGGATATGATGTCCATGTCCGGAATGTGGGAGAACGGTCGGCTGCCCAAGGTCACGGATTGGTGGGAGCGCATAAGATCGCGGCCGAGTTTTAAGGCCGAATTGCTCGACTGGGTCCCCGAAGACCTGACCAATGACCTCAAGACCTTCGGCGCGGACAGCTGGTACGACGTCTCGCGGCTACTGGAGATAAGGGAAGCCGCATAACCGCGGGCCATGTTAGCATCGCCTGGGAAACTTGAATCTCAGGGGGCAAATATGGATTTGGATCAAGCAATTGAGGACTTTTGGAACTTCCGGCATGGCGGGCCGTTTCCCGAACACCATGCCGGAAATCTAGAATTCGACGACGGCTTTCGCGTCTGCCTGGCGCTCCGGGAACGCCACGCCGCCGACGGCAACCCTCAGGTGGGCTGGAAGGTCGGGTTGACGGCCAAGGCTATTCAGGCCCAGGCAGGCGTGCATCATCCATCCTGGGCGGTCCTATATGAGCGGGGACGATGGGCCAGCGGCCACACTCATCCCGCTGCGGATTTCATTACCCCCGGCTGGGAAAACGAGCTGTGCCTGACGATGGGCGCGACGCTTTCCGGCCCGGACGCAACGATTGACGATGCCGCAGCGGCCGTCGCCTCGGTGCAGCCGGCATTCGAAATCATCGAGCGGCGTTTTATGCCCGGTCCCGGATTGTTTCCCCTGGGCGCCGCCGACAATGGACAGCAGCGGGCATTCGTCGTCGGTGAATCGACCCGGTTTGACCCCGATGCGCACGATCTTGCCGCCGCGTCAGTCGAGGTAATTGTCGACGGTGAGTCCCGGGAAGTTGCCTATGGCCGCGAGGTAATGGAATCGAGCCCCCTTGCGTCGATTGCCTGGCTGGCCAACGACCTTGCCCGGTTCGGGCTGGCCTTGGAGGAAGGAATGCAGGTGATGTCCGGTTCCTTCACCCGGCAGTACCACTTCGACGGGCCCACCGAAGTCGTGGCAAAGTTCGACCCGTTTGGCGAGGTCCGGGTGACGTTTACCTGAGCACCCTATAGATCAATCCGCATGAGATCGTGGGCCAGGCGCAGCTCGCCGGTGTAGTTCTCCTTGATGTCCCGGGCCACCAGGTCGAGCTGATGGGGACCCATGATCTCCCGCGGCATATGGACGCTCATAATCTTCTGCACCACCGGATTGACGGAATCGTAGGATCCGAAATGGGTGGCCACCAAACGCTTGGCGCCGGAGCGTTGCGCCAGCTTGCCGAGTTCGGTTGGGCTGGTATGGGACCAAGTTCCGACCTGCGCCTTTTTGCGGAATTCGATGGCTTCCTCGGGAAAAGTGCATTCGTGGATCATGAGATCCACGTCTTTCGACAGCTCGACAAAGGCGTCGCAGGGAGCGGTATCACCGGAAAACGAGACCGACTTACCGTCTATTTTTGTATCCAGCCGTAGACCAAAACACGGCGAAATCTCCCTCGGAATATGCTCGACGTAGCAGGCGGTCACCCACACAAGGTCATCCTCGAATACCAAACCCGGCTCACACTCCCGGACATCGGGACGCAACACTTCGATGTTCTGGCGCCGAGGATATTGACGCCGGGCCTCGATATCCTTGGCGTACGCACCGTCCTCGAAGAGATGGTCGACAAATGCCTGAGTGCCGGGCGGACCGACGACCACGGGCGCGCCCGGACGATCGCAAATCCACGTGGTCAGCAGGAAATAGGCGAAGTCGGCAATATGGTCGTAGTGTAGATGCGACAGGAAAACGGTATCCACCTCGGTGGGGTCGATGTTGGCGGCAACCATTTGCCGGGTGGCGCCATGGCCGCAATCGAACAGGTAATGCTGATCCTCCACACTGATCAAAATTGCGGAGTCGGCCCGCTCCGGGTCCGGAGCCGCGGCACTTGTTCCTAGCATGGTGATGCGCATGGAGAATGCCTACCCCCTTGAAAATCGGCCAGTCAGAGCTTTAGAGCGCCTCTGCCGGATTTACAATCACAAGACAGCCGAGCTTGCTCATAATATATTTTCACAACAGATGACGCGGTTGCACTCCGTGCGGCCAATCAAATGCTCTGAACTTTGGGACTATCGGGGTGAATGACCTGAATGCGTGCAAATTGAAACCTGATAGTGGTTTTCGTGGCGGCGGTATTTGTGATCGCGCGGCCAAGTCTATTGCAGGCTCAACGTTTCACCGGAAAATCGATCACCGTCGTTAACGGATTGGCGACGGCCGGCGCCCAGATCGTCGGCGGGCTGAAGGAACTAATCGTGTCCGCGCAACCCAAGCAGGCCGCCGCCGCTACACCTAGCCGGTTACCACCACCAACTTCCCAATTGTCAAATTGGCGTCCATGTAACGGTGCGCATCGGCAATTTCGTCAAACTGAAAGACCTTGTGCAGGCCGTGACGGTAGCTTCCGTCTCCGACCTTGTCACAGATCGCCTGCATGGCCTCGCCATGGGTTGCCCGGGTCACATTGTGGGTGGATGCTTTTGTCAAATAGACACCATGGGGAATCAGCTCCATGGGTGAAACCTGGTCCATCACCCAGCTACCGCCGAGGAGACCTGTGACGCACACCACCCCGTTCTTTGCCGCGCACTGGAGACTGTCCCGAAGAACCTCGGGACCCACGAGATCGAGCACTTTTTGCACACCGTCCGGCCGGAGGTCGCGCAGCGTTTCGGCGAGGTGGTCGCCGGCGATAAGGACCTCGTCGGAGCCGTGATCGAGGAGGGTCTGCCGTTTCGCTTCGCTTCTCGTCGTGCCGATTACCGTCAGCCCGAGGTCCTTGGCGATGGTCACCGCCGCCATGCCGACAGAGGAACTGGCGGCTCGCACCAGCAGAGTTTCCCCTTGCCCGCAACGCATGGCGTCTACGATGGAGTTCCAGGCAGTCAGGAAGGATTCGGGTAACGCCCCTAGTATTTCCCACGCCAATTCCGTTTTCAGCGGCAGTACCTGTGAAGCGGGAACGCAGGTGAACTCGGCATAGCCGCCATCGAACGCGCGGCCCATTTCTCCCATAACGCACGCGACCCGTTGGCCGGGTTTCAATTCTCCCGTTCCATCCTCAACAACCTCGCCCACCGCCTCGATACCAAGCACCCGGGGAAATTCGACATTTGGCGAGTGTCCGTCACGGGTCATCTGCTCCGACCGATTGAGGCCAAAGGCGCGGACCCTCACGAGAATCCAACCGGGTTTCGCTTCCGGTATGGGATAGGACCTATTGGAAAATGTCTCGGGACCGCCGGCCTTCTCGACGACGATCGCCCGCATGTCCGTGTTGGCAGTCATCCGCCACCCCCTTGAATCCGGAAAACCATACGGCACGGTTGTCGGCGGTACAAATATGGGTTCGAACGCACGAATATTCCCGCCCGACAGGTCCGCGGGCGCGTAGATCACGACGTCGTCCTTGACGCCGCCGCAATTTCGGCACAAATAGTCTGCCGGGCTTCACCCGCGACCCGGCCCCCCGGCGGCAAAATCCCCGTAATTTTGCTGCGCTCCGATTTAACCGCATCACCGGGCTTTGAACCGGATCCCGCCAACGGATTGGGAAATGCCATGCGCAAAAATGGTTTTGTAGTTGCTTTGCTTTTGGTGCTGCTCGCGGCGCCGGCCGGTTCACACGCCAATGGGAACGGCCCGTCACCGGTCGTCGAGCGCTTCCAAACCGTGTTGCTCAGCGTGATGCGGGAAGCTCATCGGCTCGACCGGCAGACACGTTTCGAGCTCCTGGCGCCCGTGGTCGACCAGACGTTCCATCTGCCGGTGATGATGCGGCTGATTCTGGGGCCCTCGTGGTCCCGGACCGCGGCCGCCGACCAAAACTCTCTGGTCGCCGCCTTCCGGCGCATGAGCGTGGTGACCCTGGCAAGCCGGTTCGACGGATATTCGGGCGAGACATTCCGGATAAATGGCCAACGTGCCGGCGGAAAGGGAATAACCGCGGTGGATACGGTGCTGGTCAAATCCGACGGCTCTACGTTGCCGATTACCTATGCCACGGCCAACTTTAGGGGCGACTGGCGAATTGTCGACGTGATCATCGACGGCGGCATCTCCGAGATCACTGTACGCCGCTCCGAGTATCGGCGGCTTCTACAGACCGGCGGAACCCGGTCACTGACAAATGCCCTCAACGCCAAAGCCGATAGCCTGATCACCGGACCCTAAATCGGGTCTCGCACCAAAATCCGCGAAAGTGTGGCGGCCGGGCCCGTCACACGGACCCAACCCGCCATTGAATTATGACCTATTCGGCGGCCACGGTGTAACTGGAATCTTCGTAGGCCCCGTCACCCAATCCGCTGTCGAATATATCACGTTCCGCGACCCAATCCCGCGACCGGTCGAACATTTCTTGCGAGTAACTCTCGAATACGATGCGCTCGCCAGGACCGAAGTACCGAAGATCCATCATGTCGTGGAACCGCTCCGGAAACTCTTCTCTGTAATAGTGAACGTAGAGCTCCGGCCGAAGATCGATATCCATCTGCGCCCGCTTCAACGCTTGATAGAAGTTGGCGATATCATCGGGATCGGGATCGCCGTTGATCATGCCTGCCATCATAAAGGTCGTCTCGGCAACCTTCTTGAAACCCAACTGATCGAGGAAGTAATAAGTGCCGCTGAATTGTGCTGCCGCAGGCACCTTCCCGTCGATCAAGCTTTCCATGCGGGCCCATAGCATCCCCTGACTAAAATCCAAATTGATATCTTCCGGCTTTAGAAACTGCTCCAGGGCTTGAATCGTGGAGTAGTGTGTGCCTGATTGGTATCCGACGGCGATGGGCACCCCGGCCAAGTTGTCCGGACCGGTAATCCCGGAATCCGGGTGGACATATATACCGCAAGGCGAAACCGAGTAGGCGCCGGTATAAATTTTTCCGTGCCCCTTGGAAGCGGCGATGTTGACGGTCCAGTGACATGCCGAGCTCACATTGCACGTCCGCCCTTCCTCGAAGGTCTGCATGGCACCCCGCTTGTCGCCGATGTTGTGAGCCTGTGCATCCCGCTTCGTGGCAGCCAGTTTGAACTCGTAATCGAGCCCTTCATCGGTGAAATAACCCTTTTCGTGCGCTACCCATTCATGCAGCCGGAAGTGGGGCTCGATAAGAAATTTTTTCGCCGACATCTTGAGATTTTCCATTCCCGATTCTCACGCCATTAATAGGCGATTTCTGCCTCCAATCTACCGCAAATTTAAGAATGATCGTAATCGATTGTCGTTATGGAGCTCATGCACATTACGAATTTATCGTCGCTCGACCCACTGCCATGGCATGGCAGTTATCGAAATATCTCAATGGCTTGTAGGGGTCGTGCGTGCTAAGAAATGCCCCGACAATAGCCAAGGGGGAATTGTTCCGACGTGCCAACCCGGACACGCAAAATCAAGAAACTACTGGTTGCAAACCGCTCGGAGATCGCGATCCGCGTCATGCGCGCCGCCGCCGAGTTGAGCATTTCGACAGTCGCCATTTACTCCACCGAAGACCGGTTTGCCCTGCACCGCTACAAGGCGGACGAGAGCTATCTGGTCGGCGCCGGCAAGGGTCCGATCGAGGCCTACCTGGACGGAGAAGACATAATCCGAATTGCCCTGGAGGCAGGAGTCGACGCGGTTCACCCCGGTTACGGATTTTTGTCCGAAAATCCTGATTTTGCCGACGCGTGCCGTGGTGCGGGCATTTATTTTATTGGTCCCTCGGGCGACACGATGCGGCAATTGGGCTCCAAGATTGCTGCCCGCACGCTGGCCGAAAAGGCCGGCGTCCCGGTCATGCCTGCAACCGACCCCCTGCCCCTTGACGATCCCGACGATATTGAGCGCCAGGCGAACGACATCGGCTACCCGGTGATGGTCAAGGCGACTTGGGGCGGCGGCGGGCGCGGCATGCGCGTGGTCGACGACGAGGCCGATATCCTGGAGAGCGTCGGGGCCGCCAGCCGCGAGGCGCAAGCGGCATTTGGCAATGGTGAGGTCTATCTGGAAAAGCTGGTTCGAAACGCTCGCCACGTGGAAGTCCAGGTCGTGGGCGACGCCCATGGCAACGTCGTCCATCTCTGGGAACGGGATTGCACGGTTCAGCGGCGCCACCAGAAAGTCATCGAACGAGCGCCGGCACCCTATCTCAATGACGATGCCCGCCCGGCACTTTGCGAAAAAGCACTGAAGCTCGCGCGTGCCGTCGGCTACGTGAATGCCGGCACGGTTGAGTTCCTCCAGGATGCCGATACGGGTGAAACCTATTTCATCGAAGTGAACCCGCGGATTCAGGTCGAGCATACGGTGACTGACTGGGTCACGGGAATCGATCTCGTCCAAAGCCAAATTCGCATCGCGCAAGGCGGCCGCATCGGTGATCTATCGTCCGGCGTTCCCGCACAAGACGATATCCGCCTGCTGGGTCACGCCGTTCAGTGCCGGGTCACCACCGAAGACCCCGAGAATAATTTCGTGCCTGACTATGGCAGAATTACAGCGTACCGGTCGGCCGCGGGTTTCGGCGTCAGGCTGGATGCGGGGACGGCGTTCAGCGGGGCGCTCATCACCCGGCACTATGATTCGCTACTGGTCAAGGTCACCACCTGGGCGCCCGATCCCGATAGCGCGGTCCGCCGGATGGATCGTGCCCTCCGCGAGTTCCGCGTCCGGGGGGTGGCGACAAATCTCCGGTTCCTGGAGAGCGTCATCAATCACCCGAAGTTTCCCTCGGCCCAGTACACGACGAACTTCATCGACGAAACACCCGAGCTGTTCCGTTTCACCCGCCGGCGGGACCGTGCAACCCGCATGCTGGGCTTTCTCGGCGAAACCATCGTTAACGGCCATCCCGAGGTCAAAGGCACCTCGTTGCCGGCCCATGCGGCGGCACCCCACTTGCCACCCGTAGATCGAAAGGCCGCTCCTCCCGCAGGCACCCGACAGTTGCTGGATGAGATCGGGCCGGTAAAGTTCGCGGATTGGATGATGGAACAGAAGCGCATGCTGGTCACCGATACGACCATGCGGGATGCGCATCAGTCTCTGTTGGCGACGCGGGTCCGGACCAAGGACCTGGTGGATATTGCGCCTGTATATGCGCAGCTTACGCCGCAGATGTTCTCGATGGAATGCTGGGGCGGCGCCACATTTGATGTGGCAATGCGTTTCCTCCACGAGTGTCCTTGGCAGCGAGTGGCCATGCTCCGCGAGCGCATGCCGAATTTGCTGCTGCAGATGCTTCTGAGGGGCGCTAACGGGGTCGGGTATACGAACTACCCCGACAACGTCGTGCAATATTTCATCAAGCAGTCGGCCGAGGCGGGAATCGACCTGTTCCGGGTGTTCGATTCCCTCAACTGGGTCGAGAATATGCGGGTCGCGATGGATGCAGTGGTGGAGACCGGCAAGCTCTGTGAGGCGGCGATTTGCTACACCGGCGACGTCAACGATCCCACACGGTCCAAATACGACCTCAACTACTATCTGGAAATGGGCCGCGAGCTTAAAGCGGCTGGTGCCCACATCCTCGGCATCAAGGATATGGCCGGGCTTTGTAAGCCCGACGCGGCTCGGCTGCTGGTCAAGGCGCTCAAAGACGAGACCGGCCTGCCGATCCATTTTCACACCCATGACACCTCCGGTATTTCAGCAGCCAGCGTACTGGCGGCTGCCGAGGCCGGGGCTGACGCCGTTGATGCGGCATTGGATTCAATGAGCGGTTTGACCTCTCAGCCAAATCTCGGCGCCATTGTTGAAGCGCTCAGGAACAGCGACCGGGATACCGGTCTCGACACGGAGTCCCTGCGCCAGATTTCCACCTACTGGGAGCACGTCCGGCACTTTTATACCGGCTTCGAAGCCGACTTCCGGTCCGGCGCATCCGAGGTCTACCTCCACGAAATCCCCGGGGGTCAGTACACCAACCTTCGCCAGCAGGCCCGGTCGATGGGCATTGACCGCCGTTGGCCCGAAGTGGCCAAGATGTACGCCGAGGTCAACAAGATGTTCGGTGACATCGTCAAGGTCACACCGTCATCCAAGGTCGTCGGTGACCTCGCCTTGATGATGATTACCGGACACCTGACGCCGGAAGAAGTACTCGACCCCGATCGCGAAATAGCTTTTCCCGGCTCGGTCATTTCCTACTTCAAGGGAGAATTGGGCCAACCCCCGGGCGGTTTCCCAGAGGCGCTGCAGCGCAAAGTGCTCAAGGACGAAGAACCGATCACCGTCCGACCGGGTTCTGTCATGGCGGCTATCGACCTCGCTGAAACCCGGACCGACGTGGAGAGCAAGGTCGGCCGCCATATCTCGGACGACGAACTTGCGTCGTACCTCATGTATCCGCAGGTGTTCACCGAATATGCCGCCTTCCGTCGGCATTTCGGCGACGTATCGGTGGTCCCGACGAGCGCATTCTTCTACGGAATGGAAACCGGTGAAGAAATCGCCGTCGAAATTGAACGGGGCAAGACCCTGATCATCCGGCTCCTCGCCATCGGCGAGCCCGATGATGACGGACACCGGACTGTGTTTTTCGAACTCAACGGACAACCCCGCCAGGTCCGCGTCCGCGACCAATCGATGGAGTCTTCCCGCCCGGTAAATCGTGAGGCGGACGAATCCAACCGTGACCACGTGGGGGCGCCGATGCCGGGCGTGATAGCCGGGGTCGTTGTCGAAGCCGGCCAAAAGGTCTTGCGGGGCGACGCCCTGGTCAGCATCGAAGCGATGAAAATGGAAACGGCCGTCAACGCGGAGCGCGACGGTACCGTTGCCGAGGTCATCGCAGAAGTTGGCATGCAAGTCGGCGCCAAAGACCTGCTGGTGGTGTTCGAAGAAGAGTAGCAAATGAGGATGGGATGGCTGGCAAATCTTACGACGGGCGCCCTCTTGAATCGTTCATTTCGGATGAACAGCGCGCCCTGATCCCCGACATCTCCGGTAACGATATCAACGGACTGGGGGAAGCGAATGCCCGGCAGCCCACGCCGGTCTATTGGGGTAACCCCAAATCCCTGGCGCACGGCGCCATGCAGAGCTGGATGCTTGAACAATGCAATCAGGGGGTGCCTGAGGTTTCCCAACTAGTGACCGGTTTTGGGGGTCGTGGACCGGAGGAGCGGGCGCCGGTCAACGACCAGCTGGCACCCGGTACACCGTCAACATTTTCCGAATCGGTGAGAGACTTCGCCCTGAATAACGAGGCGGATGCGGTCGGAATAACTGAACTGGACCCAAACTGGGTCTTCGAAGGCGAGGCAATCGATCATCCATGGGTGATCGTCCTAGCGTTAATCATGGACCATGCGGAACTCGCGACCGCGCCCGAGCCGCCATCGGTGATCGAGGTAATGCGGCAGTACAACAGAGGGACACGCGCAGCGCGCGCGCTTGCCGATTGGATAAGAATCCAGGGATTCCAAGCTGTTCCACACGGTGGCCCAACCCGTGGGCCGCTAACCATGATTCCTGCGGCCATCGCCGCGGGCCTCGGTGAACTTGGCAAACACGGATCCATCATCAACGACGAATTCGGCGCATCGTTCCGGCTGGCTTGCGTCACAACCGATATGCCGCTCGTTGCGGACACTCCAAACAGTTTTGGCGTTGACGATTTTTGCCTGAGTTGCAAGCTTTGCACGGACTCCTGCCCTCCTGACGCTATCTTTGAGACCAAGCAGATGGTGCGGGGTGAAAACAAGTGGTACGTGGATTTCGATCGGTGCGTCCCCTATTTCAACGAAACCTACGGCTGCGGCATCTGCATCGCCGTCTGCCCGTGGAGCCGACCGGGCGTCGCGCCCCGGCTGACCAAAAAGATGGCCGCCAAGTCCGGCCGCTAATTCGCGGTTCGCTGTTCGCTGTCGGGTTGTTAATAGCGTCCGTCTCCGCGCCTCAATCGCAGGCCGCCGGCGAACGACCACCGCCCCAGGTTCCCTGCGCCGGAGGGGCGTATCCCCACTTCTCAGCGCCCGGTGAACTCCTAAACGTCGAAGTTTGGCAACGCGACGAACTTCCGCCGGACTGGCAACCGCCGGCATGCACCGGTTTGAAACCCGGGCCGCTGAAGACTGTCTTTGCCGGGGCCGGACGATTTGACGAACCCGGGGGTCAAGCCGCGATCATCGGGCGGCTCGCCGAGGTAACGGGACTGCGGGGCGTCAAGTACTGGTCGGACGCACGGGAAGGCTGGTATCGGTTGTTCGAAGATGCGTCGGCCCTAAGCGGCCCGGACCGCGACAGCCGGCGGGAAAATTTCACAAATGACGAACTCGGGACGGGTCAGACGCTCCACTTCCTCCTGGACGAGGACCATTTGATGCGGGCGGTCGCCTACCGGTTGCGCGTCATCGAAAATCAGCCGGACCGCATGGTCTTTGAGATGACCAACGTCAGTGGTATAGGCATCGCCATATTCACCGCCGTGGACCCTGAGCAGTTTCAGCAATACCACGCAATTGAACGGGAGACCGGCGACACTTGGCGTTACTACAGTTTTGCTCGTGTGAGCGCGGCCGGGTTTTTGGCATTCATGTCTCCGAAGTCGTTCAAGAACCGAACGCTGGCGTTTTACCGCTATGTCGCAGGCATTCCGACCGATAAGGAACCGCCGGCCGCACGTTAGGATCAAAGGTGAGTCGGGTATTCCGCCCGACCTACTCTATGATCTTGATTTAAATACCCAAATTGACAGGGAATTGGCGCCGAACATAGTGCTGAATGGGTTGTCGCCGAATGCGGCATTCTATTCCGTCGGATGAGAATCGGCCGATCGCGAGCGCGCTGGCCAAAACGCCAAGAATTAGCGGGATCGAGCCATGGGAGTTGAGGTTACGCTCAACGCCGCGAGCGATTGAACGAACTCAAAAAACGGCTGTCGACAAGGTTGAAGGTCAACTCGGGGGTTGATGACGAGATCGCGTTCTTTGAGGCCCGGACACTCGACAATCGCGCAACGGATCTGTTGCTTCTCAAAGATGACGTCGGGCAGGCGGTGAGCATTGCTCTATTTCCAACCCTGGTCATCATGATGCCGGTGCTCGAGAAGGTTTGGGATCGAGGCGTGAACCCATTGATTCAGGGCCAGACAACCGAGGAGGAAGCCTTCGTCCGCAGCGTCGCACCAGTTCATGAATTCATGATGACCCATGTCCGTGAAGCCGATCTAGGCCGGTTCATGGATATCGGTGAGGCACCGCCGGTTGCCTCGCCCGAGGATATCCCATTACGGGTTTTGATCCCTGCCTTCATGATCAGCGAGTTCCGACGCTCATTGTAGATGGGTTTCCTGATCGTCGGTAGTTTTGTCAGAAGTCTCGGTAACTAAGCCTCGAGTATTCCAGCGATGAACGGCGGCAGCGCGAATGCGCTTTTGTGGATTGACGGCGAATAGTATTTGAAAGACAAGCCGGTGCGCCCCACACGTTCCGCCAATTCTTCCAGTTCCACCTCACGCGTCTCCGAGCGGTCCGATGCCCACCCTAGCGTCATGTAGCCACCCACATACGTCGGGACGACGGTGAGATAAAATGTGGCGTCCGGGAACACGGAACCAAGGCTTCGATGCACGCTTCTAAGCTCCTCCGGCTGTAAGAACGGCACGCCGCTCTGGGTCACTAGAATCCCGTTCTCGCGCAGACAGCGCCGGCTATTGGCGTAGAATTCGGAGGTAAACAAGACCTCGGCGGGGCCGATTGGATCAGTCGAGTCGACGATGATGACGTCAAATCTCCGGTCGGTGTCTCGGACGAAGGCAACGCCGTCCTCAATCCGGGTCGTACATCTCGGATCGTCAAATGCGCCGTCACTCAGGCTCGGCATATGTTCGCGGCACAACTTTATTACAGTGTCGTCAATTTCGACCAGTGTCGCAGAGCTGATGCTGTCGTGACGCAAAACCTCTCTCAAGACGCCACCGTCGCCGCCACCAACAATCAGCGCATCCCGAACCTTTCCATGCGCGAAGATCGGAACATGGGTCAGCATTTCGTGATAACAGAACTCATCTGCCTCGGTGGTTTGGACCACCCCATCGAGCGCCAACACGCGCCCGAAGCGGGGAGTTTCGAATATCACCAATTTCTGGTGATCGGTTGAAACCTCGCAGATGGTTCGAGTGACTTCAAACCGCTGGGTGTATCCTTGGCCGCCCCATTCGTCGTGAAGCGCCTCATCAAACCAATTCAAAGCTGCCGGCCCCGGCGCTGCTCATTGACCGATATCCGATCGCAGTTGAACGCGGTTTCGAACACCTCCAGCGTAGCTTCGGGATCACAGTCGCCGCACATAAAGACATCAATGGCCGCAAACCCCCGTTCCGGCCACGTATGGATGCTGATATGGGATTCCGCCAGCACCAGCACACCGGAAATCCCGCCATTCTCGCTAAATTGGTGCAGGTGCACATGCAGTTCCGTCGCGTGAGCCGCCTTGGCGGCCTCTCGCAGGGTATTTTTGATCAAAGCATGATCTTCCAGGCCCTCGGCACCCCACAAATCTATCAGCAGGTGAAGCCCCGCAAACCTCTCGCCGTCCCGCTCGACGAAGTAATCGTTGGATACGGTCTCCGTTTCGCCTGCGGTCAGGGCCGCATCGGCATCTGTGATCATGGTCGGTCTCTACGAATGCGTTTGAGAGCGCGCTTTTTTTTAACCGCTTCAGCACCCAAGGCAAGCGCAAAACCAGCCGCACTACGGCAGCTAAAGATGGTGGTGGCAACCGGCTAAAATCGCTGGGCCGGCCGGTGCTCAGTTGATCCCGGCACGATGCCGCAAACTTCCGGAAATTGCCCACCAGTTCCACCCGACTGCAGGGCGAAATTATTGTCCGTCTCTGGCTCTCGGTGTGAGGTGAAGTTGGCGCCGGCCATTTCGTTTTCGATGTGGCGGTGTGCCGGCGATGGCGGCGGCTTGCGCTACCCGCGCTTCAAAGCTCTCCGGGTCGATACCTGCAATGACCCGATTGGCTCGGACCTTCGAATGGAAATCCGCCATCAACGCCTAGATTTGCCTCGAGACTTCCGAGCCCGCCTCGACAGTGACGACGGCATTCAACTGGCCGGTGGCAGAAACGGATTTCAGGACGTTCCCGCGGATAATCTCGGCAGTTCGGTAATTTTGGACCGTATCATTCTCGTCCACCGGCACAAAGCAGACGTGGCAACGCGGCAATAACAGGTGCGGATCGTGAGATCGAACGTTGAGGCAATCGGCTCCCGACGCTAATCCGACGGCGACGGAAAGCCACCGCTCAAACGTATTGTTTACAGACATACCCTATATCCGAGGGAAGCCAGACAATGAAATTTCAACG
The DNA here is from genome assembly GCA_965213765.1 of Rhodospirillales bacterium. Lineage (GTDB taxonomy): Bacteria > Pseudomonadota > Alphaproteobacteria > Rhodospirillales > UBA2165 > JAJDXO01. Next base: position 940,905 of record OZ243926.1, read on the forward strand.
CCCGCAACTCTCCCGTCGGGCCGCCATGCTCGGCATCTCGGCGACCGGACTTTCCGTTCTCTCGGGAAGCGTAATCGCCGCGGACCGCCCCATGCTTTCATCGCCCACCACTCTGCAAAGCATGTGTGACAACAGCAGTGTGCTCGCGTCCTCGATTACGGAGCGGGTGGCCACGGTGGCCGATTTCAAGGGTGCTGGTGCCACCGGCCTGACGTCAAGCAGTGTTGAAGGTCCTTATTTCATTTGCGCAGACGCGCTCAGCGGTAAAGACATCACCGGCGGGAAACCTGGTCAGCCCTTGACAGCGGCGTTGCGCGTGTTGAACCGGTCGGGCGTCCCGGTTCCGGGTGCTATCGTTGATGCGTGGAGCTGCGACGCCAAGGGATACTATTCGGGGCACGACGTGAATCCCGATTCAGGTGCCGGCTCGCGCGGTCGCCGTCGTATACCGGACCTTGCCAGCCGGTTTCTGCGCGGAGCGTTGATGACGGATGCGGATGGGATCGCAGAGTTCGATACGATCTATCCCGGCTATTACAGTGGACGCCCCATACACCTGCATTTCAAAATCCATGTCGGTAACAAGGCGTTTCTAACCAGCCAGGCTCTATTTCCTGAGGAATGGAACAAACAAATTATGGCCATGGCGCCGTATAGCGAACCAAGAAGTTCAACTCGGCCATTGAACGGTTCCGACCCATCTTTCATCGGCAACGCCGGTGAGTTCAGGATTGTGGAGCGTGGCGCTGTTCTCCTGGCTCTAATGAACCTGGGTATCAACATATAGTGCGCCTGCTTCCAGCTCGGGCGGGTACAGGTTCGCCAGCCACTTCATCTGAGACTTCTCGGCCAGTACAAGCGATTGGACCGGTCCAACGACATCCTCAGCCACCTGCATGGTTTTTTTGGGGCGTGTCTTGGAGGTGTCTCGGAATTCGCGGGAATTGTATCTGATCAGCGATCAGCGGATTATTCGCCGCAACAAGCCGCGCGCCGCCTGACAATTCCAGCGACTTCGCGAGGCGGCATTGATGATTTTTGGGTCTGTGCGTAAGCCTCTGAATTATCCCGAGGCATTCGCCAAGACCTCCGATTCAAATTCGATCAATTTTCTGCATTCCTTTAGGGCCTGGTAATGATTCCCTTCAAGGATTTTCTGAGATACAGCCATCACCATTGCCAGATTACGCTGGTCAGGTAGGGCATTAAAAAGCTCTTTGACTAGCTTGAAGTAAATCTTGTGGTACTCGTTTTCATTATTTTGATCCACGTACATACTGAGAATAATGTAGTAGAGTTTTTTGGCCAAAGTATCAGCGTTTTCCTCGGTAATAATGTCCTTCTCCCGAAGCACGGGAACCGTATTTTGAATAATAATTTCGCTTTTCTGGCCGGCATTTGTGATCACGGCGGTACCGATGAGCACTTTTTCGTTGGGCTTTAGGGTCAATTTTAGGGGCATGTAAGCGTCTGACCTTGTTGGATGATCACTGAAAATGACCGCGGTGATACGGTTGCCAGTCTATCACTAGCCAAATTGCGTGCCAAAACCGGCAACCTGGGAAGACGGCACAAATAAAGGAGGGGAGCCCAGGCTCCCCCTCTCTGATCGGTGGAAATCCGCCGAAAATTAGAACAGACGCAAGATCGACTGTTCGGACGGCTGCGTAATACTCAGACCTATGGTACCGGGCTGCTGACGGGGCTGAAGGGTCGGCAGGTTCGCTGATTCCTCGGTCAAGTCGGCGTTGACCAGTTTGGCTGCACCTTCTTCCAACGAGTTGATCAGGTTCTCGGCGAAGTCCAACCGCAACGTCAATGCGCTAGCGTTGGTACCCAGGTTAGACGCCGTTGACCGGAGTGTGGTCAGCGCGCGGTCGAGGTCGTTGATCGCGTTGTCGATGTTCCCGTCCGTGCCCCAGTTGCCGGCCGCAGCTGCAATCGACAGACCAGTTGCGTCCGACGGAACACCCGACACCGTCAGGGTCGAGCTGCCGTCCTCGCTGAAGGTCACCCGAAGGTTGGCCGGGGAGCCCTTGATGAGATTGGTGCCCTTGTAGCTCGCGTCGTTCGCCAGGTTATCGAGTTGCGCGCGCAGATCATTAAACTGAACGGCCGACTTGGACCTGTTGTCGGCATCGTTGTCGGATCTGGCGGAAAGCGCGATACCTTTCATCTGGTTCACCAGACCGATGATCGACTCAATACTCTGAACCGCCGTGTCGACCGTACTGATACCCTGTGCGATATCGTCCTTCAGAATAGCCAAGTCACCAGCACGATCCGACAGGCTTCGGGCCTGGAAGAACGCGATGGCGTCATCCGCCGCCAAGTTGACCTCAAGACCCGTGGAAGGTCTTTCCCGGGTCGGTGCGATCAGGTCGGTGGCTCGTTGCAGTGCTGAGAGGTTGGTACGTGCAGCGCCTGATAGATTAATATCATCGCCCATAGCTCAGTCTCCTATTCTAGGTTCAACAAAACAGGCCCTTCTGCCTGCCAGGCCATTTTCCGGACACCACCCCGGAGCAGTTCCATATTGCCTACACCTTGGCCAGGATGCTCTCGGCCACGATCCGACGATAAGTAAAAGCCCCATGGATTGCAAGAAATTTTGTATAATAGAAAGTTAAATTGGTGTTTTGTTTCTGTTTCATTTAATTTTTTCCCTGATAAATATGTATAAAATAATATACCTGAACATTTTTTCAGTAATTAATGGTCTATTACTTTCAGATAGCCTCCTTTATTTAAAGGGAGTTATTTAGTGTAAGAGGCTGTTTCGAAAGTGGTTGAGTGGCCGATATTGATGTGATTCCAAGAAGGTTGTTGAGACCGATCTGGAGCCGCCATGTGGACGCCGACCACCCGAGAGCAGCATAGCCGTAACCGGCGACTGACAAAGGACTTCAGGGCCACCATCGCCTCAGCCCGAGCCTTCCTTTACGCCGCATCCGTCATGCTCCTCGTACGCAGATTGGCCCGAAACGCATGACTTTCGAAACCGACTCTAAGGGTGCTGAGGCGGACCAAAGTATTGTGCGAAGCCTCAGGCATGGTTTGGTCCTGCTGGAGTTCTGCCGCCGCTTCGAAGGTGTCGGCACTTTCCGGATCGGCCACCACACCGTCAATAAAGTTCTTGTTATCGGTGAGCGTCGTGTTGGTCCTGTCGAACTGCTGAACCTTGGTGCCGATATTTGGTTCCGGCGTCGAGAGGTCCGTCTCCGCCTTAATGACGAAATCGAGCCGCGGGCCGAAGTGGACCTTGCCAAGTGCACTAGACGAATTTAGCCGGATCGTACGTTCAAGTCGTTGAGCGAAAAAGGAAACCGGCTTTCAACAGATTTTCGGTCAATCACAAAAGATCACTTGTCGGGTCATTTGTCGAAATCTATATTTCGCCGCCAATTTCTGGGGCCAACTGGGAAACGACAAATGATGATAACGCTGCCACCTGATTATAAACCTTCCGACGACGAAGAGTTTATGAACCCGTTGCAGCAGGAGTATTTCCGCCAAAAGCTGGAAAACTGGCGTTCGGAACTCCTGGATGAGGCGAGCGAAACTCGTCAAAACCTCCAAGAAACAAGCAGTCTTGAGCCCGACCTCGCTGACAGGGCCTCTGTTGAGACCGAGAGGTCTCTGGAACTTCGCACCCGGGACCGCGCTCGCAAACTGATTGCAAAAATTGACGACGCGTTGGAACGGATTGAACTCGGTACATATGGCTATTGCGAAGAAACCGAAGAACCGATCAGTCTTCGCCGGCTGGAGGCTCGGCCGATCGCGACGCTGAGTATTGAGGCGCAGGAGCGGCACGAGCGGATGGAGCGGACCCACCGAGACGACTAGTTTCCCAGCAATCGGACAGTGTTCCCTGACCGGCGTAAGCCACGCGCATGTCAGCAATCTAGTCGTGTGAAATTGTGTTGGTGTAATCGATGTCTTCTTTTCGAATGACGCCGGTGCTCCCGCGCACCGCAGGCCGGCCGCACCGTGACCGCGCGCGGATCAATCAACCTATTCGAGGCCGACTGCGCCGCCATCGCCGGCACACCGCCATATCGAAAACGAAATGGCCAGCGCCAAGTTCGTCTCGCACCGAGCGCCGGACGGACTATGGACTCGCCCTGGGGATTAGGGCACACCCCTTGAATATGAAGCAACCGATCCCTATTGTTAACTAATTCCGATTCGGCGCCCAGAAGGGCCTTTTAGGACGATCAGATGCGCGTGCTCCTCGTCGAAGACGATCCCGCCACATCCAAAAGTATCGAAATGATGCTGACTTCGGCCGGCATGGTCCTGGACACGACGGACCTCGGCGAGGATGGGTTGGAAATTGGCCAACTCTATGACTATGACATCATCATTCTCGACCTCATGCTGCCGGATATGGACGGCTACGAGGTATTGCGCCGTTTGAGAGCGTCCAAAGTTGAGACGCCGGTGCTGATTCTGTCTGGATTGACGGAGTCGGACAAGAAGGTCAAAGGCCTGGGAACGGGTGCCGATGACTATTTGACCAAGCCGTTCAACAAGGACGAACTGATCGCTCGAATTCATGCGATTGTGCGCCGGTCGAAGGGACATTCGGAATCCATCATCAGAACCGGCAAGATGGCAGTGAATTTGGACGCCCGGACGGTTGAGGCCGAAGGCAAATCCGTACACCTGACCGGCAAGGAGTACGGCATTCTTGAACTGCTTTCCTTGCGCAAGAATACGACCCTGACGAAGGACATGTTCCTGAACCACCTTTACAACGGGATGGACGAGCCGGAGCTGAAAATCATTGATGTTTTCGTCTGCAAGCTCCGCAAGAAACTGTCGACAGCCTGCGACGGTGACAACTATATCCACACGGTATGGGGTCGGGGATACGTCCTGCGTGACCCGGAAGATGCCGACGAGGCACCGAAGAAGCCGACCAGGAAGCGAGCCAAGGCAACCGCCTAGTGGATTGAATCTAACATTTGATGCCCCCGTTTGACGGCGGCGATAATTTTGTCGGGATCGGCGGTCCAGACGAAGGGCTTGGGGTCATCATTGGTCTCGTCGATGAATCGATTGATGGCGGTTTGCAGGTCGACCACGGATCTGAAGACACCGCGCTTGAGACGGCGTCTGGAGAGCTTGGCGAAGTATCCCTCGACGGCGTTGAGCCAGGAGCACGAGGTCGGCACGAAGTGGAAGACGAAGCGCGGATGACGGGCGAGCCAGGCGCGCACCTTGGGATGCTTGTGGGCGGCATAGTTGTCGAGGATCACGTGCACCATCTTGCCGACTGGCGCCTCACGCTCGACGGCCTTCAAGAAGCGGAGGAATTCCTGGTGACGGTGGCGCTGCATACAGCGCCCGATCACGGTGCCGTCGAGCACGTTGAGGGCGGCAAACAGGGTGGTGGTACCGTTGCGTTTGTAGTCGTGGGTCATGGTGCCGGCCCGACCCTTCTTCAGGGGCAGGCCGGGCTGAGTGCGATCGAGGGCTTGGATCTGCGACTTCTCATCGACCGAGAGGACGATGGCGTGGGCGGGGGGATCGACATAGAGCCCGACCACGTCGCGCAGCTTGGTGACGAACTCGGGATCGTTGGAGAGCTTGAACTGGCGCACCCGGTGCGGCCGCAGGCCGTGGGCCCGCCAGATGCGGTGTACCGAACTGACGCTGATCCCGACTGCCTCGGCCATCATCGCTCCGGTCCAGTGCGTGGCCTCGGCGGGCGGCTCGGTGAAGGTCAGTTCCACCACCCGCTCGGCCACCTCGGGCGGCAGCGGCGCAATACGCGAGGGTCTGGTCTTGTCGCGCAGCAGGCCCTCTACGCCCTCTTCAGCAAAGCGCTCCTGCCAGCGCCAGACGCAAGTCTTGGACTTGCCGGTCTCGCGCATGATCGCGTTGGTGCCAATACCCGAGGCGCTGAGCAGCACAATGCGGGCCCGCCAGACGTGCTTCTGCGCCGTGTTCCGATCCCGCACACCAGCGCTTCGAGCCGCAGCCGATCAGCGGAAGAAAGATCAATGTTGATTCCTGGTCGCATGCGACAGACTCGCACATTCCCAGTCAGCGCGGAATCCCCCTCGGGATGCAATCGTCAGATTTTATCCACTAGCCGCACACTCCCGTAAATTAGTCTGGAAGTCGTTCAGCCTGCCGCAGCGTTGAGCTGTTCAGCGTAGACGTTTGCGCCGTCCTCCGAAGCGACCTCGCAGACGCGTTTCAGGTTGGGGATGGGTCGAATGTCCGTCGTCAGCGCCTTTGGGTCGGATTTGAGGTTTTCACAAGGGAGGACTTCCGGTTCATCGTAGAGACCGAAGGGAACGAAGATGAGACGGAAATCCATGAGCAGGAAAGACGCGGCCGAGAAGGTGGTTCGGTACAAGGGACAGGTCATCACTCCCTTGGAGATAGGGATGACATCAAAAATTCGAACCCCTCGCCGAAACAAAACCTAGCCTGCATGAACGACGGTTTCGGCTAGAAGGCCCGGAATTCCAAGCTGTCGTTCACGGAGATGGAGTGTTTGATCGTCACACCCTCACTCTGCGCCAAGGTGCGACAAATATACGGCACTACATCCGCGACTTCGAGAGCCTCCGTGGGAGTTTGGCCCGTTAGGCAGGCCGCCGCGGTGTCGGTTAGTCGGCATCCCCTGCCGCTGGACGAAACCGAGATCGAATTTGCCGCTTCTCCCAGCGACACGTAAACCTCCCCTCCCCGAGGCAATGTCTCGGCGGCCAGGAGAACCAAATTAAGCAGCAGTTTGGCCCGGGACCGCGGCATTCTGTTCGCCGGCATGGGCACCGGAGATGTCCAGGTGAGGGCAATTTTGGAACCCGCGAAGAAGTCCTCCGTCAAACCGGCGGCGTCTTCGGCGGTCATTGATTCACCTCGATCGGTGCCGGCGAACGCCACGCGGAAAAACGACAGCCGTGCTGCCGCCTGCTTGCCGCTCTGTCCAATCAGGGCAACTGCCTCATCCCGAATGCTTTGGTCTTCGCCGAGTAGCTCCAGACCGTTGTTGATGGCTCCTACTGGGCTAATCAAGTCATGGCACAGTTTCGAACAAAGAAGCTGTGCAACACGCCAGTCATTTGAATCGGCCATAAAGAGCCTCCGTCAGTCCGCATCGAACTTGCAATTGGCGAAATTGAAGAATAGGAGGCAAGTGCAGCCACCGCCGGCGTTTCAGGCAACGTTTGACGACCGTCAAACCGTTGTAGAATACTTCTGCCAGATTGTCAGTGCGCCAGAAAGGACCTTAGGGCAATAAGATCCGCGCTGAACCGGTTTCTCTGGGAAAGAACAAAATAGACCCATTATGGACGCGCCTCGAAATAAGAACGCCTATCCAAAAGGCCGTCAGGTCGATCGTGAAGCTCGGGCCGAGGTTCAGTCGCTGATCGGGGACATGCCCCGGAATCGCGACTTACTGATTGAATTCCTGCACCTGATCCAGGACAGGTATGGACATTTAAGCGCCCGTCATCTGGCGGCGCTTGCCCAGGAAATGAAACTTTCGCAGGCCGAGGTCTACGAAACGGCATCCTTCTACCATCACTTCGACATCGTGAAGGAAGGGGAGACCGAGCCGGCGGAAATTACTGTCCGAGTTTGTGACGGGATAGCCTGTGAGATGGCCGGCGCGAAGCAGCTTTATACCGGGCTGTCGGACGAAATTGGAAATACGGCTCAGGTAGTAAAAGTCCCGTGCGTCGGCGGGTGCTTCGCCGCACCGGTTGCCGTGGTCGGCAAGAAACAGGTGCACGAGGCCGAAGTAAGCACCGTCGCAAAGGCACTGACCGATGGCGATACGACACCGAGTTTACCGGACGCGGAACCTCTGAATGAGTATCGGGCAGCCGGTGGTTATGCGGCACTGGAGAAGCTCAAAAATGGTGGGCTCAGTGGCGCCGATCTAATTGGCGAGCTCGAGGCGGCGGACCTCAAGGGAATGGGAGGAGCCGGATTTCCGACGGCGCGGAAATGGCGTTTCTTGGAGGGAACGGCGAAGCCGCGGGTATTGGCAGTGAATGCCGACGAAGGAGAACCTGGGACGTTCAAGGATCGATTCTGCTTCGAGACGGAGCCCCACAAGGTTTTGGATGGCGCCCTAATTGCTGCCACGGTCATCGAAGCCGAAGACATTTATATCTATCTGAGGGACGAGTACCCCCATATCCATGCGCTGCTCGAGCGGGAAATCGAAGCGGTGACGAAAGAAGGCCTCGCCGACGGTGTTCGGATTCATCTGCGGCGCGGAGCCGGCGCCTATATCTGCGGCGAAGAAAGCGGAATGCTGGAGAGCATCGAGGGAAAGCGAGGTCTGCCTCGAAATCGGCCACCCTACCCGGCACAATCGGGTCTTTTTGGGCGGCCCACCCTGATCAACAACGTGGAAACCCTCTACTGGGCAGCGGATATCGCTAGAAACGGGTCCCAGTGGTATCTGGACGAGGGACGCCCTCACCTGTTTTCGGTGTCCGGAAGGGTTAGACGGCCCGGCGTGGTTAAGGCACCATCGGGGGTGACCGTCCGCCAATTGATTGACGAACATTGCGGTGGAATGGCCGAGGGGCACATGTTCAAGGCCTATCTGCCGGGCGGCGCCTCGGGAGGAATATTGCCGGCGTCGAAAGACGATCTGCCGTTGGATTTCGGGGTACTGGAGGAATTTGGCTGTTTTGTCGGGTCGGCCGCAGTGGTCATTTTTTCCGAGCAGGACCAAATTCGGGATGTGGTCCTCAACCTCCTCAGGTTTTTCGCCGACGAGAGTTGCGGTCAATGCACGCCGTGCCGCGTCGGTTGCGAGAAAATGGTGAAACTGCTCGAACAAGACCGCTGGGACCAACCGCTGATGGATGACTTGAGCATGGCCATGCAAGAGGCCTCGATCTGCGGATTGGGGCAGGCCGCGCCGAACCCCGTGCAATCGGCTTTTCGGTTTTTTGAGGGAGAGATTGAATGACGGAGGGTGTGAAGTTCTTTCTCGACGGGGCGGAAGTTGAGGCCCACCCGGACGAAACTATTTGGCAAGTGGCACACCGGCACGGCAACGAGCTTCCTCACCTCTGTTACCGGCATGAGCCAGGCTACCGCGGTGACGGCAATTGCCGCGCCTGCATGGTGGATATTGAGGGAGAGCGGGTGTTGTCGGCGTCGTGCATCCGGAAGCCGGAGCCGGGCATGCAGGTCTCGACGAACTCGGAGCGGGCAAGCAAAGCACGGGAGATGGTGATTGAACTGCTGCTCGCCGACCAGGACGAGCCACAGGCCGAATTTAAGCGCTGGGTCGACGAAATGGGGGTCGTGGAAAGCCGCTTTCCGGCCAACGAATCAGTCGCGCCTGATAGCTCGCATCCGGCGATTGCCGTCGATCTAGGCCGTTGCATCCAGTGCAACCTGTGCGTCCGGGCCTGCCAAGAAGTCCAGGCCAACGATGTCATCGGTATGGCCCATAGAGGGTTTAATTCGTCCATCGTATTCGACATGGGAGACCCGATGGGGGGTAGCTCGTGCGTCGCATGCGGCGAATGCGTGCAGGTCTGTCCGACCAACGCGCTTCTTCCGGCCGGAGTCGAATTGGAAGATGGTGAGGTGGTGGCGGATAAGGTCGTCGATAGCGTCTGCCCTTATTGCGGCGTCGGCTGTCAGGTCAGATTTCACGTCAAGGACAACAAGATCGTCCAAGTGGACGGTCGCGATGGTCCAGCCAATCAGAACCGACTATGCGTCAAGGGACGGTTCGGCATGGACTACGCCAACCATCCGCACCGGTTGACCACGCCGCTGATTCGTCGGGAGGACGTGCCGAAAACGGCCGATCCCCGGTTCGACCCCGAAAATCCTCTAGCTATTTTCCGGGAAGCGTCGTGGGAAGAGGCCCTGGATCTGGCGGCTTCGGGATTGAAGAAAATTCTCGATGAACAGGGCCCAAAGGGGCTGGCGGGATTCGGTTCGGCCAAGGGTTCCAACGAAGAAGCCTACTTGGTTCAGAAACTTATCCGGACCGGATTCAAGACCAACAACGTCGATCATTGCACGCGCCTGTGCCATGCATCCTCGGTCGCGGCGTTGCTCGAAACCATTGGCTCTAGTGCCGTGACAGCTCCGGTCGTCGAATGCCTCAACTCCGACCTGATCGTTATTATCGGTGCGGATCCCACCGGCAATCACCCCGTTGCCGCGACGTTTATTAAGAACGCGGCGACCAAAGGGGCCGAGTTGGTGGTCATTGATCCGAGGAAAAGGAACCTTGCCAATTACGCCTCCCACTACCTGCAATTCAAAGCGGGATCAGATGTGGCGCTGCTCAATGCCTTGCTCCATGTAATCGTGACCGAGGAACTCTATGACCGGCAGTATGTGGAGGCGCACACCGAGGGATTCGACGAAATCGCCCGGCATGTGCAGGCGTTTTCGCCGGAGAAGATGGAAAGCATCTGCGGCATTGACGCCGATACATTGAGAACCGTCGCCCGAAAAATTGCCGGCGCACGCGCGGCCATGATCTTCTGGGGGATGGGGATCGCGCAGCACGTTCACGGCACCGACAACGCACGATGCCTGATCTCTTTGGCGCTGCTGTGCGGTCACGTAGGTCGCCCCGGCGCGGGCCTCCACCCACTGCGTGGACAGAACAACGTGCAGGGTGCGTCGGATGCAGGCCTCATCCCCATGATGTATCCGGACTACAAACTCGTGACCCAAGAGGACGCGAGAGAGAAGTTTGAAGCCTTTTGGGATACCGAGCTCAGTCACGACATGGGTCTCACCGTTGTCGAGATTACCGAAGCAATCCATGCCGGAGACATCCGCGGTGTCTACGTGATGGGAGAAAATCCGGCCATGTCGGATCCGGATTCCCGGCATACCCGCGCGGCACTGGCGAAACTTGAGCACCTCGTCGTCCAGGACATCTTCATGACGGAGACGGCCGCCTTTGCGGATGTCATCCTCCCCGCCTCCGCGTGGCCTGAGAAGGACGGAACGGTGACCAATACCGACCGCCGCGTACAAATGGGCCGCAAGGCGCTGGAGATGCCTGGCGATGCACGCCAGGACTGGTGGACAATCCAGGAAATCGCAAACCGGCTCGGGTTGAACTGGAACTATAGCCATCCTCGCGACGTTCATGAGGAGATGCGGCACTGCATGCCGTCAATGGAGCATATTTCCTGGGAGAGGCTCGAACGAGAAGAGGCTGTCACGTATCCATGCGAAGCAGAGGATCAGCCCGGCCATGAAGTGATCTTCGGCGATGGATTTCCAACGGAATCCACGCGTGGCCGTTTCGTTCCTGCGGACGTCCTCCCACCGGACGAGACACCGGATGAAGATTATCCGCTGATATTGACCACTGGTCGGTTGCTTGAACATTGGCATACCGGCGCCATCACCCGACGAGCGTCAAAGCTCGATGCCCTGGAACCGGAAGCGACCGTACAAATCTCGCCGGAGGATATGGAGGACCTGAGGATTGAACCAGGAGGGCGTGTACGGTTGACGACCCGAAGAGGTGCGGTCGAGTTGGCGGCGCGGCGCGAACCTGGAATGCCCCAAGGACTTATTTTCATGCCGTTTTGCTACGAGGAGGCAGCCGCCAATATTCTGACCAATTCAGCCTTGGATCCGTTCGGCAAGATCCCGGAATTGAAGTTTTCGGCGGTACGAGTCGAACCAGCGTAGATAAAGAGCGGCGTCTGGCCGACAGCAGTCAACCAAGCACTTCTTTCGCGAATACCTCGGCGCGTTGCAGGTCTTCGGGGCTGTTAATGTTGAAGAACGGATCGACCGCACCGGTTTCAAATTCGACCCATTCGATTCGACGGGTTTCCGTCCACTCATCGATCTTAAGTATCCGGTCTCTGATCACCGCCTCCTGCAATTCCTCGGCAAGATCAACTTTCCACAACGAGCAAGGCGGGTAAGTTCTGCCGCCGGAAACAGCGCAAACGACCTCAACACCTGATCCGGAGGCAACTCGCATAAATCGATCAACCAGGTCGTCGGGCGGGAAAGGCGTGTCGCCCGGTACGGTTACGACCCATTGGGCGTCCCGAACGTTCTCCGCTACCCACGTCAGGCCGGACAATATCCCAAGCAATGGCCCAAGGGACTCTTCGACGATGTCCGGAACGACGGAAAGATTGAATTGCGCAAAACGCGCGGGATCGCCATTCGCATTTAGGATCGTGGTTCGGACCTGAGGACTTATTCGAGCCAAAATCCAATCAAGGAGTGTTTGCCCGCCGAATTCCAGGAGGCATTTGTCGCCACCACCCATACGCCGAGCCTCGCCGCCGGCAAGTATCACCGCAACGACGTTATTCACCCCGCCCGCGCGCCCTTTCGCCGATGTTTGGCAGGCTCATCGATCGATCCCCCGTTCTCGGCATCAAATATGATGCGATGTTCACCGGAAAGAGCGACAAACCGGCTCCCTCGCGCCCGACCAATCAAGGTCAAACCGGCCTCACGGGCCAATTCCACACCCCAGGCGGTGAAACCCGATCGTGAAATCAATATCGGAACGTTCATCTGTACCGTCTTGATGACCATCTCGCTGGTCAACCGACCCGTCGTATAGAAGAGTTTATCCTCGCCCGTCAGGCCGTTGAGGTACATGTAGCCGGCGATCTTGTCGACCGCGTTGTGCCGGCCGACATCTTCCATATAGATGAGCGGTCTCTCCGACCGGCAAAGGACACACCCGTGTATCGCACCGGCCTCAAGATAGAGGCTGGGCGCCGTATTTATTCGTTTGAGCAGTTCGGTTAGCTGTGAGGTGCGAATTTGAACATCGTCCGAGAGACGGATCTCGTCAAATTTTTCCATCAGGTCACCGAACACGGTGCCTTGCGCGCAACCGGAAGTGAGTGTCTTCTTGCTCAGCTTGTCTTCGAAATCGGTTTCTTCGCGGGTCCGGACAACAACGGCATCGATATCTTCTTCGTATTCGACACCGGTTACCTCGTCCTGCCCGGACAGCATGTTTTGATTTACCAGATAACCGACAGCGAGGTACTCGGGATAATCGCCGATCGTCATCATCGTTACGATTTCCCGGCTATTCAAAAACAGGGTAAGAGGCCGTTCAACCGTTACGGACGTGTCGATTGGCTTGCCCCCCTCATCAATCCCCGAGACCCGGGACGTCAGCCGGGGATCTTTGGGGTCAGGTGAGATGATCAACTGATCTTTGTCGGACAAATCGTCGAATTTCCTCGTCTCGCCCTTGACTGATCCGTACCGTGATCAATCCGTTAGGCTGAGGCAAGGACAATAAGGTCCTGGATCAGCCGCCGGAGGCCTGTTCGTTGCGCTCGAATGCGGCCTCCAACCGCTCCGTACTCTTGCGGCTCTCCGATTTCTTCCCGCCAATGCCCGGGCGGTCCGGTCCCGGGCTTGAAGCAGGAGGTCGGCGGCCTCCATATTCCGTTCATCGCGGGCATGCTGATGAGCCAACATAATTCTAACGCTGAGCCTGCGATTCCTGATTACGCCATCGCCCATCAGATGTTCCCCGGATTAAGGGTCCGGCAACCCATTTGGGGCTAGCCTGCTGGTTACCGAGACAAGAAATATATGGAGGTCGACCGTGTCGGCACCCGATTTCATCAGGCTGATCAGGGATGCCGAATCCGCGCAGGACCCGGAAAAGACGGCATTGTCGATGGGCGTGGCGCGCCGGGAAACCGATAACGTGGCAGGGACACTGCGACACTACCTTGCTCGCAAACGTCCAGCTCATCGACGTTCCAACAAAGCCGTCGCATAAGGGCCGCGCGCCCCACGAGGTTCACACTCAAGTTCCCCGTAATTTTGTTGGGGATGACAATTGACCAACGCGCGCATATGTTAGGCGCACCTCGGAAATTGCCGGATCGGCACCGAGTGTTTGTTGTCAGATTGAGTTGTCGCCCAGATGTCGAGCCTAATTGACCCTTTTGGCAGGACGGTATCGTACCTTAGGGTATCGGTCACGGACCGGTGCAACTACCGATGTGTCTATTGCATGTCGGAAAATATGACATTTCTGCCAAAGTCAGACCTGCTGACACTCGAAGAACTTGAGCGTATTTGCGCGGCATTTATTCGGCGCGGAGTTGACAAGCTTCGGATTACCGGCGGGGAACCGCTGGTTCGCAGGAATGTTATGTCGCTTTTTCGGAATCTTGGCCGGCACCTGGCTTCCGGCGATCTCAAGGAACTCACGCTGACAACCAACGGAAGTCGGCTCGCCGATTTCGCCGATGAACTTTATGACTGTGGCGTTCGGCGCATCAACGTCTCCCTGGACTCGCTTGATCCGGGCAAATTCAACGATGTGACCCGCTGGGGACGGCTGGATGACGTCATGCGCGGGCTAGAGGCTGCCAAATCGGCAGGCCTCGAGATAAAAATCAATGCCGTTGCGCTGAAGGGTTACAACGACGACGAGTTGGATGATTTCGTCGAGTGGGCCGGCCGCGAGGACTTTGATCTCACCTTCATCGAAACCATGCCTCTCGGCGAAATTGACGAAGACCGTACGGATCGATATCTGCCGCTGACCGCGGTCCGCGAGCACCTCGAGCAGAGATGGACCCTCGACGAGACCGATTATCAAACCGGCGGGCCGGCCAGATATATGAAGATCAAGGAAACCGGGAAACGGCTCGGCCTTATCACCCCGCTGACGCATAACTTCTGTGAAAGCTGCAACCGGGTACGGTTGACCTGCACAGGAACACTCTACATGTGCCTGGGTCAGGAGGATGCCGCTGATCTGAGAACGCCGCTCAGAATGAGTGAGGGAGATGACCGCCTGATGGAAGCAATCGACGAGGCGATCGGGCGAAAGCCGAAGGGCCATGACTTCGTTATCGATCGAGCCGGAGCCGATCCGGCGGTTGGCCGGCATATGAGCGTAACGGGCGGGTAGTGTCGGCCCGCACACTGGATCACCCGCCATGGACTTCAATTCACTATCGATCGTCGCGGACAACCACGCCGAGGCGGTCGCGGCGCTGGGACGCCTTTCCGGGCAGTATCCGACCGCCGATGCTGAGCAGGCTGACCTGATTGTCGCCATCGGCGGCGACGGCTTCATGCTCTCAACCCTTCATCGCTTCATGGAAAAGCAAATTCCCATATTTGGGATGAACCTGGGCTCGGTCGGTTTTTTGATGAATGAGTACCGAGAGGCGGGCCTGTTAGAGCGGTTGCAGAAGGCGGAAGCAATCGAGCTTCAGCCCCTTCACATGTTGGCAACCACCGCGGATGGGGAGAGGCACGAAGCGCTGGCTATCAACGAAGTGTCGCTGCGTAGGGAAACCCGGCTCGCCGCCAAGGTTCGAATAAAATTGGATGGTGTGGTTCGACTAGAGGAACTGATTTGCGACGGTGTCCTGGTTTGCACGCCGGCTGGCAGCACTGCGTACAATCTCTCTGCCCACGGCCCGATCATCCCCCTCGGCGCAGGTTTGCTTGGACTGACGCCAATCAGCGCATTTCGGCCCCGACATTGGCGTGGGGCACTGCTACCGCAGAACGCGGTAGTTGCCTTCGAAATTCTCGACCACGATCTCCGGCCAACCAGCGCCGTCGCGGATTTCACTGAAATTCGCGATGTCGTTTCCGTTGAAATTAGAGCGACAAACAGCCCGGCCCCGACTTTGGCATTCGATCCAGAGCACAATCTAGAGGAGCGAATTCTGACCGAGCAGTTCGTTTCCGAGTAGCCGTCCTATTTGGAATCGATCCCGACCGCTTGTTCCAATCTCGTGAAACCGTCTTCCCGAAGCAGTCGCGCAAGATCCCGTGAAATTTCGGACACAATGCTCGGCCCATGGAAAATCAGTGCCGAGTAAATTTGCACCAGCGACGCCCCTGCTCTGATTTTTCGATAGGCGTCTTGAGCGGATGCAATTCCTCCGACGCCTACTATGGGAATCGTGCCGCCGGTCCGACGGTAAATATCCATCAGGACTTCGGTTGAACGTTCAAAGAGAGGTGCGCCGGAAAGGCCACCCGTCTCCGAGCGGTGTCGGCCGGTAAGACCGGCCGGTCGTTCAATGGTCGTATTAGTAGCGACAATGCCTTCCACCGACCGATCTACCGCGAATTCGCAGATGGCGTGCAACTCATTTTGGTCAAGATCCGGCGCCAACTTAAGAACAACCGGCACATCCTCCGCGCCCGCCTCATGACGGGCTTTTCGAACACCGTCAAAAATCCGGGTCAAATTGTCCAGCGTCTGCAGTGATCTAAGACCGGGTGTATTTGGCGAGGAGACATTGACGACAATATAGTCGGCGTGAGGTGCCACCGCCCGCGCACCTTCCGCATAATCCTTGATGCGATCCGACGAATCCTTATTCGCGCCGACATTGGCGCCAATCACAACTCCGCCGTTGCGGGTCCGAGCCGAAAGCCGCGAAACAAATGTAGAGAGACCATCATTGTTGAAGCCCAATCGATTGATGATGGCTCGGTCTTCATCCAGTCGAAATAGTCTAGGCTTCGAATTTCCAGGTTGTGGTCTGGGCGTGACCGTACCTACCTCGATAAATCCAAAACCGAGAGACATGAGGCCCCGAAGGGCGACACAATTCTTATCAAACCCGGCGGCTAAACCGATCGGGTTTCTGAACACCCTTCCCCATATTTGGGACGAGAGGATTTGGTCATTGGCGAACGGCCGGATTCCCACCACGCCCCATTTTAGTGCCGTGATTGCGAGATGGTGAGCGAACTCCGCATCCAATTTGCTGAGCGCCCAAACTCCGGCGCGATCAATTATCGGCAACATCAATCATCCCGTTGAACTCCGAGCTTTTTTATAGACGCAGAGTTCGATCGACGCTATGGCGCGGTAATTCTAGACGATCAGCCAGAACGGGAAGGTGTCGGGTAGAATGTCCGGTAGCCAGATCTTCAGATACGAATGATGGAAGCTCAGGTGCATAATCCGCTCGTAAAAACCGACCAGGAACAACCAGCCGCCGCCCGCATACAACAGTGCGACGCGTCGGGAATACCCTCCCCAACGAATGAGGTAGGCGGCTATGAATATTGGAATGGCTAATTTTTGACCAACCACGAGCATTATCAACAGCATCAGTATCAAATAGCCGAAGAATGTCGCCGACTTCGCCAAGACCGCCTGCTCAGAGCCTACGACTATTGCCCCGCCAAGGCCTCCGTTCATTGATATCGTCGCTCGAAGATCCCGGGTATCAAAAAAGAAGGTCATGGCGGCGAATATCGCCCCCGGTATGGCAATATTAATGGGAAATGCCTGAACCGAATCCGGCCATTGCAGCGAGTGAATACCCGCACCCACAAAGATGATCAGCAATACCAGCGAGAAGGGCCAGGAAATGATCGGGTTTTTTCCGCGGCCCTCGCCGGCATCGGGCTCGCTTCCCTCATTGTCGGAACGTTTTGCTTTGATGACGCCCCGCGCAGCAAAAACGATGGTGAGGACGATCAGTACAAAAATGATGAGAACGATTGGCCGCCCAATCCAACCAATGCCGTCGTAGGCGCGCATGCTGATCTGGAAAGAATTTTCCATTATGGAGCCGAGGATGAGGGCGAGGATGAGCGGGGGTCGCGGCCACCCACCCTTCTTCATGGTGTAGCCCACAATCCCCATGGTGATGCAGGTCACCCAGTCACCGAGTGAGGAGCCCCCAAGCCACGCACCCATGAAGACAAACAAGATTACGCCCGGGACGATCAGATGACCCGGGAGGAATGCAACTCGAGCGATCTGACGACTCCAGACCATCAAGAGCGCGGTCGCCATGATATTGGCCACGACGATCATCCACACCATTCCAAAGGTCAGGTGCAATTCGGAGGTCAGCATATCCGGACCGGGCTTTAGGCCCTGGATAAGCAGCGCTCCCAATAGGATGGCCGCACCCAGGCTCCCAGGGATGCCGAACGCCACGGTCGGAACCAATGAGCCCCCTTTGGTCGCGTTGTTGGCTGCTTCCGGTGCAATAACGCCGCGAATGTCACCCTGGCCGAACTGTGATTTGTCTTTTGCACTCTGAACCGCATGACCGTACGCGACCCAGTCGACAATTGCCGCACCCAGGCCCGGCAACATGCCCACATAGGTCCCGATCGCCGCGCACCGCGTCGCAAGCCACCAATGACGAAAAGCGTCTTTGATGCCCTCGATCATCCCGCCACCGGCGGTCTGTTCTTTGGGAACACGGGAGATGGAGATATTGCGAGTCGCCAGCTCCATGAGCTCGGGAATCGCGAAGAGCCCCAGAACCACGGGAATGAGAGGCAAATTGTCGATGAGGTAGTCGGTGCCGAAATAGAAACGTGGAATGGCTACCGTCTCGGCATACCCGATTGTCGACATCAACAACCCGAGTGCCGCAACCGCAAGGCCCTTCGTGATCGATCCGCCGCTAAGGGAACCGACCATCGCGAGGCCCAGGACACCCAGCATAAAGAGCTCCGGGGACCCGAACGCGAGGATGATGGGCAGGATGAGTGGCAGCGATACGGCGAGGATTAAGGCGCCAAATACCCCTCCAAATGCAGAGACCGTAAAGGCGGCGCCAAATGCCCGCGACGCATGCCCTTTTTGGGCCAGCGGGTAACCATCCAATATTGTTGCCTGGGAGGCGGCGGTACCGGGAATTCCCAGCATCACCGATGCGATGGTGTCACTGGTTGTGGTGACGGCGAACATCCCCAACAGGAGAGCGAAAGCCGGCACCGGATCCATGCCGAACGTGAACGGCAAAAGGAGAACCAGCCCGATGATGCCACCGAGACCTGGAATGGCGCCAAGCCAAATCCCAATGAAAACGCCGAGAAACAGGAAGCCGATCGACGGCCACTCAAATACCTGGCTTAGCCCCAGTAAGAATGCCTCAAGCATGTTGCGCTCCGCTCCCCGTTAAACTAGGCCGCAACATACCGGAGCCGGTCAAACCAGAACACTGCGGAGACAAGTGAATCCGAGTTCCAGTCGGTACCAATCGGCTTGCGACGATCCGCATCCCAATTTGTGCGATGGAATTCCCACCGTTTTCACAATACTGGGCAAAACGGATCATGACCGCAATGCTCGATTTGCAATAGGTGATGCTTCTAGCCCGTATTTCTCACCAGGGTCACGGCCTGCGTCGCGTCCAGGCGGTCGATCCACCAGGAGCGGCCCGAAAAGCGTAGCGGCGACTACGGTTGAGGGCCGCGACGCCGCGGGCGGGCGCCGGGGCGCGACCCGAAGGGCGGCGCTGTCTGGTCGACAGCGTGCGTCGAGGCGCTTGCCCGATGTCACCGCATCGCGCGGCGCGCCTCTTCTGCTCCGCCGACCAGACAGCGCCGCGCAGACCATGATCCTGGTGAGAAATGCGGGCTAGCGGTTCTTGAAGCCCGGTGGCATTAATGCCCGGTCGCCGAACCACCAGACGGTCGCCGTCGAAGCAGAGAAGAATACGTCAAGAAACTGGTCCACGGATCACGGGCCAACACCTATACCCTTGTCTCCTACAACGCCGCGCCGATCGAGAACCAGACTCTGTTGTGGGCCGCGCCGGTTGTTTGGGTTAAGCGCGCTTAGGTCCCCGCGGCCTCACACATTTCAGGACGGACGCCATGCCGGGTGACTGGCAGCGGCTTGGCGAGTTCCACCGGCGATATGACGGTCCGGTCCCGGTTTCCAAACGGAGCGGGGCTCTCCACGGCCGCCGGGATAGGAAATTTTCACGGGGACAATTTATGCGGTCACGCATTAGGTTCTGCTTCGAAGTTCTGCGGCCCGCTCTCCGTGCCGGATTCTCGGATCGACGCCGGCTCACGGGGCGCCGGCTGCTTGGTCATTTCGCGGATCTCTCGGCTTACATTCGGCTGACTTCGGCCGACTAGGGTCCGGACCCGATTAGGGGATTCTCCTTTTTGCGCCCTCTCACCCTGCCCTTCTCCCCCTGACGGGGGCGAGGGACCTTGTGCCGCGCCGCCCTCATCGCCGCAACACCCCTACGGCGGCTCAATCGGGTCCGGACCCTAGAGCGGCTTACCGGTCAAATGGTTCAATTTGGCCGGGAACTGCCCTAGGTTGTGGTGACAATTTAATCATTTAAGCCAGAGCATGATACTTGCGAGTTTGATGAAGCCGAGGAAGTGGGCGGCAAGTTTGTCGTAGCGTGTTGCGATGCGCCGCCATTGCTTGAGCTTGGCGAAAAAGCCTTCGACGCCCCAGCGCTGTTTATAGGCGATGCGGTCATAGCTGTGCTGGTATTTGCGATGCCGGCGCGGTGGGATGACGGGCTCACCGCCTTGCTCATAGATCAGGTCATGCAGGCTGTCGGCGTCGTAGGCGCGGTCCGCGAGGACGTGGCCCGCGGCCAGGCCCTGGATGAGGTTGTGGGCGGGGACCATGTCGTTTTGTTGTCCTGGCCCGAGATCGAAGCGCACTGGCAGGCCTAACGCATCGACGACGGCGTGGATTTTTGTGCCGAACCCGCCCCGGGACCGGCCGGGAGCCTGGGCTTGCGGTCCCCCCTTTTTCGCCGCCCGCCGGCGGCTTGGGCCTGGGCCCGGACGATGGTGGCGTCGATCGCCAGCCATTCCAAGTCCGGATCATCCGCGACAGCCTCGAAGATGCGGTCAAACACACCCGCCTCGATCCAGCGGTAGTAGCGCCGCTTCACCGTCTGATAGGGGCCAAACCGATCCGCCGGCAAATCACGCCACCGCGCACCAGAGCGCGCCAGCCACAGGATCGCATCGAAAAACCGCCGCCCGTCGCTGCGTGGACCACGCTTGCCCTTCATCCCGCCAGGAACAAAGTCCCGAAGCCGCGCCCATTGATCGTCTCTCAGCACTTCGCCTTCCACACCAATCTCCAAAAGCCAGTGTTGAATCACACCAAAGACAAAAAAGGAATCCCTAAAATGTCACCGCAGCCTAGCCTTTGAGCCGCGCCCGGGCCTGCTTGACCAAATGCTCGTTGAACCGACGCCGGGCCTCAGCCGCTTCCTCCGGGGTCCATTCCCGAAAACCCTTCCCGACGTTCATGCCGAGTTCCCCGGCCGCCACCTTGTCCGTTAGCAGTTTTTGAGGTTCGGTTGAGCGGTCCAAATCAGCCAACAGCGTCTGGTGAATATCGAGAGTCAAGTTGAGCCCGACGAGATCGGAGTTTTCCAGCGGGCCCATAACGGCGAGCCGCATGCCGAATCCTTCCTTGACCACCAGATCGACGGTCTCCGCATCACAGATTCCGTTTTCCACCAGGGCGACGGCTTCCCGTTTGAGTGCGTGCTGGAGGCGGTTGCCTATAAAGCCGGGCACGTCTTTCTTCACGTGGACGGCTGTCTTGCCCACCGAACGCAGTAGTTCGATTGTCGGTTCGACGATCGCCGGGTCGGTCCGTTCCCCCTGGATGACTTCCACCAACGGCACCAAATGAGGCGGGTTCCAAAAGTGGGTGCCGATCACCCGGCCTGCGTCACCCAGCTCCCGGGCAATTTCGCTGATCGGGAGTCCGGATGTATTGCTGGCGAGGATCGTTTGATCGCCGGTCATGGATACCAGATCGGAAAAAATTCGCCGCTTTAGCTCCAGCTTTTCAGGCGCCGCCTCGATCACCAGATCGGCATCCCCGACCGCGCCTTCCAGTCCGCCCGTTAGTTCCAGGCAATCCAGCCCGGCAGCATCCAGTTCCAGCAAATTAAAGATCGACCGGATACGCTCAGGCGCGCTCGCCAGGGTATTCGGGTCCGGATCCTGCAGCGCCACCCGATGCCCGGCGGCCAGAAATATTTGGGCAATGCCGTGGCCCATGAGGCCCGCGCCGAGTACAGCGATCCGTTTCATCGGTGACGACTAACCGGCGGTGAAGCCGCCATCTACATACATGATCTGACCCGTGCAAAAGTCGGATGCCGGCGAAAGGAGATACAACGCCATTCCCATCAGATCTTCGACCTCCGCCAAACGGCCCAAGGGGATTCGTGAGAGTGATCTGGCGCGAGTCGCCTGCCCCAACTCGTCCTCCTCGTCATACATCCACGCCGTGAGCTTTGAGCGGAACACGGTCGGCGCGATGGAGTTCACGGTGATACCGTACTTCGCCCATTCGGTCGCCAATACCCGAGTCAGTGAATCCGTGGCGCCCTTCGAAGTGCAGTATCCGGTATAGCCGGAGATATTGCCGTGGCGCCCGCGGACGGATGACATCATGACCATCTTGCCCCTGACCTCGTTTTCGATCCAGTAAGTGCCAAGGGCCTTGGCCATAAACCAATTGCCCCGGACATTGGCATCCATTACCGCCTGCCAGGTCTCATAGTCGAGTTCGTGAATGAACCCGGCTTTGTTGTAGCCGGACCCGATCGCCAACATGTCGGCGCCCCCAAACTCATCAAGGGCGGCTTTGAGCATGGCCTCGGCATCTTCAAGCGTATCGGGTCGCCGGTAGACGGCAATCGCGTTTCCGCCGACGTCCTTCACATCGGCAACCGCCTCATCGAGGTCTTCCTTGGTCCCGGAGGCCATGACCACATTCGCCCCGAGCGCGCCCAACGCAATCGAAACACCACGCCCAAACGCGCCCGACGCGCCGGTGACGACGGCGGTCCTGCCCTTCACGTCGAACATGCTAAGCGGATTTCTGAGGGTGTCGCTGATCTCCCCCATGCGGGCCTCCCAATTCTTGTTTCTAAAGTCTTTTCGTTAGCTGCCGGTCTCGAACCGGAAATTCTGTTCAGGATCGATCACCGCCAATATGCGTACCCCGCATCCGTCTCCGCCCTCCCAACGCCATGGGAAGCACATAAAGGTGCAGCGCTTGCCGGTTACTTTTTCCAAATCTCCACCCACATTCTCGATACCCGGGATGCCGCCGCCGATCATCAACGTCTTGTGTCCGGCCTCCCAATCCGGGAAGTCCTCCTTCGGATCCCGGCCAAACTCGGCTTTGTATTCTTCGATCAAGTGGGGGTGGGTTGGCCCGAGACCATGATCAACCAGCTTGGTCGCCATGGGATGGTCGTTGGATTGCACGTCATAACCTACCAGTTTGACCTTCTTGTCCACCAACCACTGGGCGCCTTCCTTGTAGATGCCCGGCGAGTAAGCGTAGTAGTCGTCGGTGTCTTCCATGTGATGATGCATGCCGGTATTGATCATCACCATGTCACCTTCCTGAATTTTCGGCCGGGCATTTTCCAGGTCCTCGGCCGTGATCACTTCCCACCGCTTTTTCGGAATCGAAACCGCCACACCGGTGCCGAAGAATCGCCAAATGGGATAATCCATAATATGTGGCGTATTTTCCGTCACATGGATGGGAGCATCCATATGGGTGCCCCGGTGCATGATGCCTTCGAACTCAGCCTGGTAAACACCATCCTTGGCATGGAATTTTTTGACGTGGACATTGACGCCCGGGGTCGACGGCCATTCCGGCATGTGATGACCCCAATCCTGGCTCAAGTTGTAAATGGTCAGGCTTTCATTGTTGCTCACCAAATCCAGGTCTTCAGATGTGCGGATATCGTCCATATCAGTCCACCTCCTTGCCGCTGTCGATTCGACAGTTTCCGCCGGGATCGATCATGGCCACAAATCTCACCGGGCACGCATCACCGTTGTCCCATTTCCACGGTGCTCCGTGGAACGTTGCCCGCTTGCCGAGCAGATCATCCACATCCCCGCCGATCTGTTCAATGGTGGGGATGCCCGCAGCCAAAAGCGTCTTGTGAGCTACGTTCCACTCGGGAAAATCGTCCTTCGCATGGCGCCCCGTAGTCTCCTCGTATTTCGGAACCAGCCTGTTCATCAGCGGACCACCCCTGTGCGGGCCCAGCGAAGTTGCCAAGGGGTGATCGACCTGCGGCGTATCGACGGCCACAAGCCTGACCTCACGGGCCACCAGCCACTCGGCAGCCTCCTTCGACAGTCCCGGTGAATCCCCAAAATATTCGAGGCTGTCGGAGTATTTATGGTGCCAGCCGGTGACGATAACAACAAAATCGCCGCGCCGGACACCGGGAGCCGCTGCCTCGAGGTCTTCCGCGGTCACCAGTCCCCACATCCCCTTGGGAACGGACAGGACAACACCATTGCCGAACAGATGCTCCAGCGCGATTTGGCCAACGGCAGCGCTCCGCTGAACCAAATGAAGCGGTGCATTCATATGAGTGCCGGAATGCATGACCATCTTGATACGATGGGTCATGACACCATGTTGAGCGTGCTTGACGGATCGATACATCACGACGTCGTCGTCGCCCGGCATCGAGGGTGCACCCACGCCCCAAACGTGGCTGAGCTCGAACATCTGAAGGCCCGAATAGGGATCGACAACGGCATTCATGAATCGTTTTCCCCGCTAACCGATTTGGCTTCCATTGATTCCGTTTGGCAATCTTCAAAAACGGATCACGTTCATTTTTGTGTTTGGGCCGGTCTTTGTCAAATGCCCAATGAGCATAGGCAGGGCAACAAATTCCATGGCGGCTCCAGGGCCTGGATTGCGCGCATCGCGGCAATCATGGGTGAGCGGCATGAAAGTCCCCCCGTGCCGGATCGGCGGCCGTTGACCGCAACTCATTCAAAAGCCCGGCGCGTTTCGCTGCGTCCTCGGGCGCCTCGGGGTCCGCCGGAAATACGGTGCGCCAAAGCCCCGGCGGGCCGTTCCCGGCCGCCTTGAAGCAGTTGCACCATTATTCGGGGTCGGCGATGTAATTGCGGTCGCACATACCCCGCTCGGCCTCGAATTCGAATGGTGTGGTGAGAACCGGAAAGCGCCCGGGCCAGGAGGAATGTTTTTCGCCCCGGCTAAAACCGCTCCAACAACCAGCCACGACCAAAGAACTTGTCGTCGATCCCATTGGTCCTGAACGTGTGCCATATGGTTGCCACATTGATCGGAATGATCGGTTTTTCGAGCTGTTTCTCGAGGGCCGGGAATATATCGAGCGCTGTCAAGTTGGTGCCCGCCTGGACAATGGCATCGACATCGGCCCCGTCGAGTTGGTTCATCACCACATCGATGACTTCGCCGGGCGGCGTGTGGGCGATCGACGTGGCCGTGTCGCATTTCAATCCGACCACATTCGACACCTCGTAGCCCATTTCCTCGAGAAAACGGTGAACCTGCTCGTCACCGACCGGCTGGTACGGCGTGAGGGCGGCAACCTTCCTGGCGCCAAAGGCCTTGAGCGACGCATCGAGCGCATTGGCGCCCGTTGTTATGCCGATCTCATCGCCGCAAACCTCTCGAAGCCGCGCGGTGAACTCGGCGTTGCCCTCCAAGCCACCCCAAAACGTCTCGGCGGACATGCCCATCATGATGTGCGACGGCTCGCAGGTCATGGCATCGCGCATGGCATGCGGGATGGTGTGCCGGATGGCATCGATGAAGGCCATGAACATATTGTCGCTGGAAAGATCGGGCTGTTCGACAAAGAAGCGGCAGAAATGCCACGTGACGCCGGGAGGCGCCAATTGCTGGCAGTCGTATTCCACACCAATATTGGTTGACGGAATGATGACCGCTATCCGTCCGCGACTGCCGATCCAGGGTTCCTGCGGCCTCATGGCAATACCTCCGATCCACGCGGTTGCCGGAAAATTGAATTCAATCTTGCTCAACCGTAAACCGATTGGTTCCGGTTCAGGGACCTGCGGAGTACTGTTCACGGTCGAGGATTGTCGCGGCCGCCAGGATGATCGCACCGCCCAGCCATGTCCAGACATCGGGCACCCACTGAAAAATACATAGCCAGAGAACGCAACGGCAATAAGACAGAAGAAAATAAGCCGGTCGGCAACCGTGATATCGGCAGGACGGCAAGCCCGGGTCGTTGCCGGATGAGCCACGGCCGACGGCACGGCAATCGCCGGGAGACGGCCCCAACCGGCTCGAAAAGATGACGATTATGAACCGCCGTTACGATAAGCATGGTATGACCGGAAATCCGAATGTCCCGAGGTGGAGTCTTGGGCGGCAACTGGCCACCTTCGAAGAGTTCATCCGCCGCGATCTTCGGCGCAACCGGACCGCGGACCAAATTGGAGACGATTGATGCCAGTCCCGACTGACGAACGCGACCCCAAGCTCGAAGGCCCTCTCGCCGGGGTGCGGGTCATAGAGATGGGTCAATTGCTGGCCGGGCCGTTCACCGGCTCCCGGCTGGCCGATTTCGGTGCCGAGGTCATCAAGATGGAAACCCCAGGCAGTGGCGACCCAATGCGCGAATGGGGACACCATCGCTACGATGGCAAATGCCTTTGGTGGCCTGTTCTGGGTCGCAACAAAAAGTCCGTTACCGCGAACCTAAAAGATGAGCGCGGACAGGCACTCGTAAAACGCCTGGTCGAGTCCGCGGATGTTCTGGTCGAGAACTTCAAACCCGGCACGCTCGAGAAGTGGGGCCTCGGCCCCGATGACCTTCACGCCATAAACCCGGGACTGATCATCGGCCGGGTATCCGGTTTCGGCCAGACCGGGCCCTACGCCGACCGTCCCGGATTTGCCAGCGTCGGCGAGGCCATGGGCGGGCTTCGCTACATCAATGGATTTCCCGATCAACCACCGCCGCGTTCCGGCATTTCGCTCGGCGACACCCTGACCGGTATGTTCTGTGCACAAGGTATACTGATGGCGCTTTATTGGCGGGACGCGCTGGGCGGCGGCAAAGGCCAGGTTGTCGACGCGGCTATTACCGAGTCCTGTTTCACTCTTATGGAAAGTGCCCTGCCGGAATTCGATAAGCTCGGTATCATCCGTTCACCGAGCGGTACAGGACTTGCCAACGTCGCGCCATCAAACATCTACCCGACCAAGGAAGAGAAATACGTCGTCATCGCTGCAAACATCGATGCCATGTTCCGTCGATTGTGTGCGGCAATGGGCCAGCCCGAGTTGGCCCAGGATCCGAAATACGTGGATCACAAAGCCCGCGGAGAAAACGCGGCTGAACTCGACGCGCTGATTGGGGAGTGGACCAAGACCAAAACGGCGCAGGAGCTCGATCAGCATTTGGATGAGCATGGTGTCGTTGTCGGCCCCATCTACACCATCGGCGACATCGCCAAGGACCCGCACTTTCAGGCACGCGGTATGGTCCGGCAATTCGAGGACGAGGAATTGGATGGCCTTGCGATCCCCGGCACGGCGCCCAGACTCTCCGAGAGTGACGGCGCCGTGGCTTGGCTTGGCCCGCCCGATGTCGGCAGCCATAATGAAGAAATTTACGGTGGTCTGCTCGGGATCAGTGCTCGGGAATTGGAGGACTTGAGAAATGACGGCATCATCTGACGCCAATCAAACCATCGAGATTTGTGATGTCGGCCCGCGGGATGGCCTGCAAAGCGAAGAGCGCCTGTGGAGCGTCGACGAGCGCGTTGAATTGATTAACCGGCTGATCGGCGCCGGGCTTAAGCGGATTGAGGCGGTCAGCTTCGTCAACCCCGAACGGGTTCCGCAAATGGCCAATGCGGAGGAAGTCGTCGAGGGAATCGATCGCTCAAAGAATGTCCGGATTGCCGGACTTGCCCTCAATGCCAGGGGCGCCGAGCGGGCAATCGCCGCCGAAGTCGACGAAGTTCGCTTCGTCGTTATCGCAAGCGAAACCTTCAGCCAAAAAAACCAGGGGGCGTCCATCTCCCAGACCCTCGACGGATTCGATGCGGTCGCCGAGCCGGTTCGAGCCGCCGGCATTCGCTTGTCCGGGGTCATCGGGGCGTCGTTCGGCTGCCCCTTCGAAGGCGCCGTTGGACCGGATAAAGTCGCCGACATTGCCGGCCGCCTCGCCGAAAGAGGTGCAGAGGAAATCGGCCTCGCGGACACCATTGGCTCTGCTGTTCCGACCCAATTGATTGAACTCTATCCGATGATTGCGGACGCCGTCGGTGAGGGAACCAGGATCGGATTTCATCTCCATAACACTCGAAATACCGGATTTGCCAACGCGGCCATTGCCGCAAGTTTGGGCGCGGATTTCCTCGACGCTTCGGTCGGCGGCCTTGGCGGCTGCCCTTTCGCACCAGCGGCAACGGGCAATATCTCCACCGAGGATTTGTGCTTCATGCTGCGCAACATGGGCTACGAGACCGGCATCGATCTCAATTCACTCATCGAAGTGGCCAGATGGACGGAGGGCTTCTTCGACGAACCGCTGCCGGGTCAGGTCATGAAGGCCGGTCTTTTCCCCGAGGTCGCGAAACAGGCGGCCGGGTAAGCGGCAATGGATGGACCGAGCGCCGACGCCGGCGAGGTAGCCGATCACGTCGCCGCTCGAAACCGGGTCGGCATACTTCTGGCCCTTATCGAATAAATTGGCCTCGTGGGGACCCTCCCCCCGCCGGGAAGACAGGGTCGAGGGACATATCCAGACCTTCTTCCTTGAAGAAGCCCAATTCAACCGCGGCAGCGGCCGGGAAGGAGGAGTTGGAAATGAGATCGGGAATGACGATTTTCATTACCGGGTCTCGACTGTATGGGGAGTTCTAATGTTTACTACAGGAACAAACTGCCTGACGCAGACATCAGTCGGATTAACACCGAGGACGCGCCCGCGATGCAATACCAATCGATTACCGTGCACGAAATGTCGCCCTCTTGTGGAGCGATCATCGAGGGCCTCGATCTTGCGGCCCCCATTTCAAACCATCAGTTCGATGAAATCCACTCGGCCATGCTTGACCGAACGGTGATCATTTTCCGGGACCAGGCACTCAGTGAAGCGCAACACGTTGCCTTTGCCCGGCGATTTGGGAATCTCCAGCCGGCATCGGTCTCCGGATTCGACAAGCACCCGGGCGAGCCGGAAATCGACATTCTGGAGTACGACGCGAAAAACCCGCCGCATGTCACCCGTGACCTGTGGCATACGGATTTTGTCGGTCGGGAGAAACCCTCCATGGGCACGGCGCTTTACGCCCGCGACATCCCGCCCGAGGGCGGAGACACAATTTGGGTCAACTCGGTGGCGGCCTACGAAGCGCTTTCGGATCGAATGAAAGCCCATATCGAGGGTCTCTACGCCTATCACGATTCCTACCAACCCTATGACGAGCACGTGCGCCCCGAGCTATGGCAAAACGACTACGGTATTTATGATCCCGGCGAACGCGCCAAATATCGTCCGGCCCTGCATCCGGTCGTCCGAACGCACCCGGACACCGGCAAGCGCGGATTGTTCGTCAACGAATCCATGACCAGCCTCATCAAAGACCTGGATCGACGGGAGAGCGACTGCCTGCTGCGATATCTATTCGACCATCTCAGAACGCCGGAGTTCCAGTATCGCCACAAATGGAAAACCAACGACCTCGCCGTGTGGGACAACCGCTTGAGCCTCCACTACGCGTTGTTCGATTATTCGGAGCATCGATTGATGCACCGGGTCGTCATCGAGGGCGACCAGCCTGTTTGATGACGCCTGCCCGGCAGGCTATCCGGGGAATGGTGCCGAGGGAGGGAATTCACCATTACCAACAACACCTCAGGGTCATGGTTTAAAAGAACGGCAGGTTCAAATCATGGGATCGCAGTCGATGAGCAGCGGGCCGGCCGTCATGTCTCACCTGCTGAGGGGGATTACCGCTGCCAAGCACAGTCGGTCCTGGAGATCAGGTGGCCGTCCGGCAGGTACTTCGTCTCGTAGGGGCAGTTGCCGCTTATCCCGGCATACTTACCGGTCCCGCCCACCAGGTCATACCGGCCGCCGCCGCCCTCGCCCTCCTCGATGCCGCCGGCCAACCGCCTCGCCCGCACGAAGAAACTGCCGCCGGAGGGGTCGGTCATCGTGCAAGCGCTCAACACGTCGGACTTGTCCTTCGAGATCGTCGCGTACACCACGCACGTCGCGAGAAAATCAATGCCCTCGGGAAAGAGCCCACCGCTGCTTCGTACCACGGACATAGTTCCGTAAAGACGCCCGCCGGTGATTTTCACCCCGGCATGGTCGATCGTGGCGTAGTCCGTGGTGGCGCTCAAGAGCAGGCTGAAGGTGCCGCTCTCCTTGGCGGCCTTGGCCTGGGTTCCGAACGCGAGTCCTGTAGCAATGAAGCCGAGCGCAAACGCCGTCATTCTTCCCAAACGCATCATCGCCTCCTTGTCCTGCGGTTGCCTGTGAAGGCGCGGTCGGCCGAGTGTGGTTTAACGATGACCTCGATAGCCAACTCCCTCAAACGTGCTGCCACTTGGCCCGATTTCAGTTTCGTTGGTTTCCCCCGCCCGCCTGCGCCACGCGCGAGCGCCTTCATATCGCAATCTTCACCCTGGTACGGTATGAATTGGGTAAAAACAAGGCTGCGCTGTAAGCCTCGCCTTTCCAAAACTCACGTTGTCCTTCGCGCCTGAATACGTCCAACTCTCTCATAAGCAGTGGACCACTTAACGGGGGCAGACCAGGGTCGGCTGCCCGATGTCTGCTCCGCGTCAAATAGTGGGCTGGCCCCTGTGCTGGATCGCCAGTCCGCTGTTACCAAATGCGGACATCGGAAAATCCCGAATATTCAGGTTTATCAACAGCCTCGGCCAGTATCAGACTTATTGGAGGTTCTCGTCCGCTTCCTTGTCCGCGGCTTCCTTGGCCAGCCGCAGCGCCTTCAGACGATCCATTTTCGCTAGGCGCTCCTTTCGGGCCTTATCCCTCTCGTCGATCATCTTTCGGTCCGCTTTCTTTATCTTGTCGCTTTGTTCCTTATTTCTGGCAAATAGTGCCGCGGCTTTGACGTGGGCCTTGCTTCGCATATTTCCTCCTCGCATGAGTTCGATGATCCGCCGACACTGAAATCACATCGGATTGCCGGGGCCTTCGGCTTCCCCGGCGGGTCATCGGCAGGCTGGATTTCGCCGTCTGTCGTTGGCGCTGATCAGCGGACGACGTGCCGTCCGCGCGAAATTAGAGCCGGCCCCGGATGGAATTCCGGAATGACGCGCCAGTGCCGGCCGAGTTCGAGATGTCGCCGAAAGTCGTCCCAGCCTTCCGCTGGGAACGAGACGCGCCCCTGTGGAGCACCGGTTGGAGAACCCTACACCTTTTGGTGTCTTTCACAACGTTCAACCCAAATAAACTTGCCAATCGGCATGCCCGCGCCTATATAGCGGTCAGGTTTCTCGTATATTTTGGCGATTTTCGCCACGGCCTGTGGGCCGCGAACAAAATTTTCCCTGCATATCCGAGCAAATTTATCGCCGCGAATGGTCGTGGCGGTTCGTTAAATTCTACACAAAGGTACTAATCGAATGACTACTGGAACAGTTAAGTGGTTCAACGCCCAGAAGGGCTATGGCTTCATCGAGCCCGAGGACGGCGGCAACGACGTTTTTGTTCATATTTCGGCCGTTGAGGCTGCTGGCATGCACAGCCTGGGGGAAGGACAGAAAATCTCGTTTGAGGTCCGCGCCGGGCAAAACGGCAAATCGTCGGCCGAGAATCTGACCGCCGCCGACTAAGGCCTACTACTTGAGCGATGGAAGGGACCAGGATAGGACCCGTCCATCGCCAAGCCGATTGCGTCCAATCCAGGCTAGGCCAATCCAGGCTAAGTATGCCAACCCGGAAGACAGGCAATGGCCCGAACACCGAACTACTCCTTCGAAAAGCGGGAACGCGAGCGCCGCAAGGCTGAAAAAAAGGCGAAACGCACGCAAGAGAAGCAGGAAGCCCGGGAGAAAAAATCCCAGAAATCCACGGGGCCTGACGATGTGCCGTCGACCGACGGGGCCGTGAACTCCGATGACTCGTAAGAAACCCAAAGGCCCCGGCCCCGCCTACATTGTGTTCAATGTGACCTATGAGGACGGTGCGATAACCTCGAACCGACGCGTGCCAAGAGAGCACCTCGATCAGTCGTTTGGAGATGATCTGCTCGATCTGGCACATACAGCGATCAAAGAGCAAGACAATGAGATCGCTCGGCTTTCAAATCGCCCTCGCGGTAAAATCAAAAGCATCGTGCGCGCCGGATAGGTACGTCAGAGATCTGCGTTAACTCCATCGGAAGATAGCCGCCGCGGTTTAACACGGCTGTCATTTGCCCCACCCCGCCCAGCTTGCCGGCGTTCAAACTGAAGCCAAGAAAGTTGAACGATCTGGCGCGCGTTCGCTTTGGCGGCGGGGGCGTCGGGCGCTTGCATCGTCGCGCCCAGTCGTAAACAGAGGAGGAACAATTGAAAAGCGGCAACGAGTATTCGGGCATCAATGAAGCCAAAGCTGACATGGGCACTATCTACGACCGGCCCGACCCGCGAGCCTATTTCAGTACTCTCGAAAAACTCGACTACAGCATCCCCAGCAACGCCAAGCCATTGTTTCAACGGCTGATTTCCCGACTTCGCCAACAGCGCGAACAGGAAGAGGTCTGCGTATTGGATTTGGGCTGCTCCTACGGCGTCAACGCCGCGCTCCTGAAGCACGACCTCTCCATGGACGAGCTCTATGATCATTGGACGCAGGACGAACTCGGCACCGCTAGCCCGGAAGAGGTCATTCAAAACGATCAGCAGTTCTTTGGGGATCTAGGAGATCCGGAGAACATAACGATGATCGGCATTGATCAGGCCGAAAACGCCATCGCCTTCGCGGAGGAAGTCGGTTTGGTCGACGAGGGCCTGCCGTTGAACCTGGAACAGCAAAAGCTGCCACAGGATGTGGGGGAAAATCTGGAACCCGTCGATCTGATGATTTCAACCGGGTGTGTTGGCTACGTGACGGAGAAGAGCTTCGAACAGTTGGTCCCCCACGCGATGGCAAACCAACCTGCATGGATCGCAAACTTCGTGCTGCGGATGTTTCCCTATGACCGGATTGAAGACGAGCTTCGTCGATGGGGGTATGTGACCGAGAAACTGACCGGCAAATATTTTCGGCAGAGAAAGTTCGCCAGTGCCGAGGAGCAAAAACAGGTGGTCGACAAGCTTAGAGGTCAGGATATTGACCCGACTGGCCTGGAGTCAGAGGGTCATTTTGTGGCCGAATTTTACTTATCCCGCCCCGAGACGGAAGTGCGGAGATTGCCGATTCAGCAATTACTGGCAGCCTAATTTCGGCCCCTGTGATTGCCGTCAATTTGATGGACCGGCTGCTTTCCGTGCCGGTTGGTCCGTAAAGACTTGGACCAGCTTTATTGAGGAGGAGCCGCCAAGCAGACCAAGCCCGATTACTTTGACGACTTGACCGTGATTGGCATCGATACCGGCAAGGACATCTTTCACCTCGTCGGTTTTGACGACACCGCCAGGATCGTCGGGCGGCGGCGGCGATCCTGCCGGGCGAGAGCCCCGGCCCCTGCTTGCCGGACCCTCCCGATTTCCCTAGTCCGCGTCCGAAACCAGGAGATAGCCGCGGTTCTCGACGGTATCGAAGGTCCGCATCGCCGCGATCAAGTCCTCTGCCGCGACCCATACCCAGGGCGCGCGGTTGGGGTTCACGTCCATGATCAGGAAGGAATCGCTGCCTTCGTCATACGCTCCGAGCGGGGAGATGTGACCGCCACCCTTCTGGCCCAGCGCCTTGCGCGCGTAGTTGACCAGCACGTAGTCGTCCCCGGTGGCGAGGTTCGCGGCGATCTCCTGCCGGATCACCGAGGAGTCCGCACCCGGGTCCACCACCCGGGTCACGACCTTGAGGCCGTGGCTTTTCAGGACCTGTGCGAGCTGGCGCAGCTGCAGGCCGTAGTCGCGCTTCGCCTCGCCCTTGATGAGGATGGGCTTGCCCAGGACCTCGAGCCGGGTCTTGGTCCGCTCGCTGAGCACGTTGTTGGGCGTGTACTTGCCGTAGAACGGGTCGGCCCCCTTCCAGAGCCAGGCCATCTCGTCTTCGCCGATCGAGCTCCGGTCCCGCGGCAGTCCCTCCCGTTTTCCCAGCCGCAGCGCATTCAGCACGATGGCCGACGAGACCGGACCGCAGAATATGGCGTTGTCCTGGCTGATGAAGTGATTGCTGAGCGGGAAGAAGTCCGCCTTGTGCACGGATCGGGAAAGACGCCCTAAGCTCTCGCCGGACGACCATTCGACAAGCGCGGTCTGGAGCCCGTCCCCGCGTTCCGCTGCGAGACCCGTGGGCGCAATCACCGTGAGCCCGAGCAGGAGCGGCGCAATCAGAGCGGCCACCGTGAGCCTTGTGTTACCGAATCTCATTTGCCGACTCCTCGCATTTGCAAACACCGGATTCACGGCGGGCTGTTTACCAGAATTCGAGCGAACGTCCAGCCCCCCGAGTATGAACCGGTTTGATTTCGGGTTTTGGGCAAACGGCGGTCTCATGTTCAGTGCCTGATGCGGCCGGATTTGGTTGTACTGCTTGCGCCAGGCATTGATGACCGCCTGGGCCTGCCTGATGGTTGAGAACCACTCGGCATTGAGAACTTCGCGGCGCAGCGTTCCATAAAATCGCTCATTGTATCTGGAGTGCCCCCCTGGAAGTGGTCCGGTTTGTTAAGAGAGTTTGGCGCATTCTGATCCTTTGGAAGGAGGACAAAATGAGCCGCAAACGCTACACCCCGGAAGAGATCATCAGCATCCCGCACACCGTCGCCATCGGCAAGGAACAGCAGGCCGAACTTCGCCCGCTCGGCGGTTTAGGCGATCTCCGCTTAGTCGGCGATATTGACGTGTGCGCCGATCCGGACCCGCGGATGCCGCCACGACGCCACATGATGGCCTGCCGGATTTTGCCGGCCTATACGTCCACCTGGCTCAAGGCGGCATGGACCGCATCCACCGCCGTATCCACGTGCGAATTCTCAAATATCAGCGGTGGCGAAAAGATCATTTTGTTGGCCTGAATCCGAACCCAGACATTTGCGGTCATACAGCTTGTCTGAATGGCCATCAAATAGGGGTCAAAAGCCGGGAATGGTTCCTTGGTCTTGCGGTCTTTGACGAATTCAACAGCCAACATCAGACCGAGACCCCGGACGTCACCAACTGTCGGATATCGAGTAAGTTCGCCAAGACGTTCGAGGAAATAGCTGCCGACCGCACCGGCATTCGCCGGCAGGTTCTCCTCGATCACTATGTCCAAATTGGCGAGCGCCGCGGCACACGCGAGCGGATGACCGGAATAGGTATAGCCGTGCATGATCGGCGCCATGGGATCATCCTTATCCCAGGCCTCGACGATACGTTTATTCACGACCGTCGCGCCCAATGGCACGTAGCCCGAATTGATTCCCTTAGCGAGACACATAATGTCCGGTTTGACGCCCCAATGGCGGCTACCGAACATTGTCCCCGTCCGTCCGAAACCGGTGACGACTTCATCGGCGATGAGCAACACGTCGAACTTGTCGCAGACCTCGCGGATCCGGGGCCAGAAATTGGCGGGGGGAACGATCATGCCGCCCGCGCCTTGCACCGGTTCGGCGATGAAGGCTGCTACCGTATCGGCGCCGTGGAGCTCGATTTCGCGCGCCAGCATGTCCGCGCAAATCTCGCCCAACTCCTCATGATCCTCGGTCCAGGCGTTACGATAGAGATGAGGGCTATCAATGTGAAAACAGCCCGGCATCACCGGTTCGAAAGCACGACGCCACGGGATTCCACCACTGACCGACAGCCCGCCGAAATGAACCCCGTGGTAGGCATTTTTCAGCGAAAAAAATTTGGTCTTTTCCGGCTTGCCGACCAGTTTCCAGTATTGCCGGGATAGTTTCAGCGCGCCCTCGACGGCATCGGACCCGCCCGACGAAAACATGACCCGTGCCATATCTTCGGGTTCCAGCATCTCCATCAGCAATGCCGAGAGGGCAATGGACGGCGGGTTCGATGCGTTTCCGAACGTGTTGTAATAGGCCAGCTTGTCCAGTTGATCGACGATTGCGTTCTTAATCTCGGGACGGTTGTGTCCGACATTGACGTTCCAGAGGCTGGCAGTGCAATCCAGATACGCCTTTCCGCTTACATCGGTTATGTGAACACCGTCGCTGCCGCTGACGATGACCGGCGGGTTCTTGGCGGACACCTTTGGATCGATCATCGGATGCCAGAGATGGCGGGCATTGTTTTCGATGATGAAGTTAGTATCGCCAGCGCGTGTTTGGTTGCTCACTTTATCAATCCCCATGCCTGCTAATAATGTTTCTTTATTAGAAACTGTTTTTCTTTTATAAAAATAATAGTATCCCGCGCGCGCGATGGTCAAGGCGATTGCCGGGTCATTGACGAGCCGAAGTTGGCGTTGGGGAATGATGCCGTGCGCTGCTGCAGGCCCTGAAAAAGTATTCAAGGGGTAGGATGAATGACGACCGAAACACCAAACATCGTTCTGATCATGACCGACAACCAACCGGCCGATGCGGTTGGCTGCTACGGCAATAGTGAGATTCACACGCCGAACCTGGATGCCTTGGCGGCGGCCGGTATCCGCTTTGACAACGCGTACTGCCCAAATGCGATGTGCTCGCCCTCCAGGGCGTCGGTATGGTCCGGCCGCATGCCCTGCCAGCACGGGGTCCACACCTGGCTGAATGACAAATTGATGGATCAGTGGCCCGACGGCTGGAACGCCCTCGCCGAATTCGAGACGCTGCCGGATATCTTGAGGGGCCATGGCTACGCCACCGCGATGATCGGAAAGTATCATCTCGGCAAACTGGACAAGGCCCAGAACGGCATCGAGCACTGGGTTACCATGTCCCGCGGTCACACGCTGGACTTTTACGGCAACGAAATGACGGTCAACGGCGACACCTTCATCCATGAGGGTCATTCCGTTGACTTCTTCACCGACAAGGCCGTTGAGTACATTGACGACCGGAAAGCTTTTCCCGGCCAGCCCTTTCTGATGCTGCTGCCCTACAACGGGCCTTACGGTCATTGGCCGGCGATCAAGGGGCCGGCCGAGAACGAATTTTGGGAGAAATACGCCGATATGCCGTTGAATTCGGTCCCCCGCGAAGGTCTGAATCCCAAGGCGATCGAAATCTACAACCTCTCCATGAAGTGGCTGCACCAAGGCAAGGGCGGCCCGGATTTCTCCTCCCTGCTTCAACTGCCCAATAATCTGACCTCATTGCGCAACTACTATTCCCAGGTCAGCGTCATTGATCATGGTGTCGGCAGGGTCATGGAGGCGCTGGACCGAAACGGATTTGCGGAGAATACCGTTGTTATCTACACCGCGGATCACGGCTTCTCCCTTGGCCACCATGGTTTTTGGGGGCACGGGCAGGCAACCTGGCCGTCAAACGCCTTCCGTATCGCCTACAATATCCCGCTGCTGATCCGGGGGCCGGGTGTCCTCGGCCAAACCGGCGTCGAGGACGCCTATGTCAACAGCACCGATCTCTTTGCAACGCTGCTGGCGCGGCTCGGCTTGTGGGATGAGATCAAAAATGACGATATCCCCTCGCGCAATTTTGCCCATTTGCTGAATGGCGGGACGGGCGAGTGGACCAACGAGGTGTTCATCGAACAGGAGGAGACCCGGGCCTACCGCTCCCCTGAATGGTCCTATTTCAAGCGGTTTGGCGGCAGCGACGCCTACCCGTTGGAACATGAGCTCTACGACCTTACCAATGACCCGGATGAGCGAAACAATTTGTCGGGCCAGCCGGCATACCAAGGCACGGAGGACGAGCTGTCCAAGAGGATCGACGAATTTTTCGACACGTATGCGGATCCGAAGTTCGACCTCTGGCGCGGCGGCTCGGTGAAATCCAACAGCTCCCGTCCGTGGTTGTGGAAGAATGCCTGGGGCGAGACCTGGCAGCCGGTGACTTTGTAGGCCTCTCCCGGCGTGACGGAAAATTGTCGAATGGGATTGTCGTATTACTTCGCGGCGAAGGGAAATGATAACCCGCGGTCACATGGCCGCCGTCGAATTGCGCGGCGCCTTTTAGGGATCGGCGTTTGAAAACGATCAGGAAGGCCCTGGATGTCCTGGACCAGTTCACCGAAACCCGCCCGGTGCTGGGAATAACCGAGATCAGTCATGCCACCGGCCTCAATAAATCCATCGTCCACAAGATTCTAAGCACGTTGATGGAAAGCGACTTGATCGCCCGCGATGCCGATACCCGCCGCTATCGATTGGGGCCCGGGATCGTCAAGCTCGCCGGCCGGCATTTGGCCAATCTCAGACCGCTGGATATTGCGCGGCCCCACCTGCTTCGGCTGTGGGAGGAGACGGCGGAGACTATTCATTTCGTCGTCCAGCAGGACCTGTCAATCATGATTGCCCAAGTCTATGAAAGCCCGCGGACCTTGCGGGTTTCCTCGCATCTCGGCGAAGTCGTGGCGCTGCACTGCTCGGCGGCCGGCAAGGTATTCCTGGCGTTCGGTGGTTCGGACCAGCTGGAACGCCTCATCGACGGCGGCCTCGAAGCCTCGACGCCGAACACCATTGTCGAACCGGATGCGTTGAGATCGGAGCTGAGCAAAGTTCGTCGTGACGGCTACAGCCTAAGCAACGAAGAGTACGAGATCGATTTTTGCTCTCTCGCCGCGCCGATATTCGACTCCACGGGCGGCATGCCGGGCGCCGTCGCCATCGCCCTGCCGCCGAGCCGGTTCAAGGCCAGGCAAGTTTCCGAATTGAGCGGTAAATTACTCAACGCGACCGGCGCCATCATGAATGAACTTGGCGCCTCGCGGCGGTAGACGCCCAATTTCAACATATCCTCGGTGGCCGCCTCCGATCCAAGTATATGATTATCCGTTTCCGGCTGAGGCTGTAACGGTGATCGTCGGTAATTGCCGTTCGCCCCCGGCGGTTTCGC
Source organism: Rhodospirillales bacterium (assembly GCA_965213765.1). Lineage (GTDB taxonomy): Bacteria > Pseudomonadota > Alphaproteobacteria > Rhodospirillales > UBA2165 > JAJDXO01. Next base: position 979,605 of record OZ243926.1, read on the forward strand.
CGAGGTGGCCCCGGCCGCGAGCCTGGTGCCCCGGCCGCGCCGAATTCAAAAACATCCTGCCGCACAGCTCATTCCGATACGGACCGCCGGCACCGGAAACCGTCTTGCCAAACATCGAAGGGCCGACCTACGGTGTGGACAGGCTACGGACGGCCCATCAACTCAAACCGCGCCAAACTCTAACTCAGACCGCGGACCGCCTAATGGGGGCAGGCCACCGCGGAGAGACGGAAATTGAGGTTTTGGAAGCTTAGCGGACATCCTCGAAATTACTGGAGAATGCAATCAAGAGGATTCCGCGCCAAAAAGGGTAGTGAAGGTGGTGCCCAGGGGCGGAATCGAACCACCGACACCATGATTTTCAGTCATGTGCTCTACCAACTGAGCTACCTGGGCATCCGGGCGTCCGCTCCGGCACCGACACTGGGCACCGCGATCGGTCGGGGGTGTATAGAGAATTCTTGGGGGACTGTCCAGCGTACCCACCAGGGATTAGCCGGCTTCCCGCGGCGGATACTTCCCGGTGACATATTGGTCGACGATTGCCTTGAATTCGTCACCTATATTGGCGCCCCGAAGCGTGACGGTCTTCTCGCCGTCGACGAAAACCGGCGCCGCCGGCTGCTCACCGGTACCGGGAAGGCTAATGCCGATGTTGGCGTGCTTGCTTTCGCCGGGGCCATTGACGATACACCCCATGACGGCCACCTGCATGGTCTCAACCCCTTCGAAGGACTTGCTCCACTCCGGCATTTTATCGCGGACATAGGTCTGGATTTCTTCCGCCAATTCCTGGAACACGGCGCTGGTCGTCCGGCCGCAACCCGGGCACGCGACAATTTGGGGCACGAACGAGCGCAAACCCATCGACTGTAGAATCTCCTGCGCGACGATAGCCTCCCTGGTCCTGTCGCCGCCGGGCTCGGGCGTCAGTGAAATCCGGATGGTATCTCCGATCCCCTGCTGCAGGAGCACCGCCAGCGCCGCGGTGGAAGCGACGATCCCCTTGGACCCCATTCCAGCCTCGGTCAGACCGAGATGAAGCGCGTAGCCGCATCGCGCCGCCAAATTGCCGTAGACGGCAATCAGATCTTGAACGTTCGATACCTTGCACGAAAGGATGATGCGATTTGCGGACAGCCCGATATCCGTCGCCAACGCCGCGCTTTCCAGTGCCGAGGCGACCAAGGCCTCCCGGAGAACCTCCTGCGAGTCCTTCGGGTTGGACCGTTTGGCATTCTCGTCCATCAGGCGCGCCAACAAATCCGCATCGAGACTGCCCCAGTTCACGCCAATCCGAACGGGTTTGCCGAACTCGATGGCTTTCTCGATCATCGTGGTGAACTGGACATCCCGCTTTTCCTTGAAACCCACATTGCCCGGATTGATCCGATACTTGGCAAGGGCTTGCGCGCACTCGGGATACTTGGTCAGCAGCGTGTGGCCGTTGTAATGGAAGTCGCCTACCAGCGGAACGCTTTCCCCCCGAACATCCAGTATTTCCCGGATCCTTGGGACTTCACGCGCCGCCGCCTCGGTGTTGACGGTAATCCGGACCACTTCGGACCCTGCCTGCGCCAGTGCCGCCACCTGTTCGGCGGTCGCGGCGGCATCGGCCGTATCGGTATTGGTCATGGACTGGACGACAATTGGAGAGGTGCCGCCGATGATCACGCCATCGACGTCCACGGGCAACGACGTGCGCCTTGGGGCTGCACCGGTTGCCGAGGGAGCCGCGTCCGACATCTCGTTCATTTGCGCTTCTGCCTTAATTTCAGCATAACGTCTGATATTCTAACCTATACCTACCCTTCCGGAGAGGTTCTGCCAACCTGGATCACTATGCCCGTCATGGATGATACACCCGCGACAAATGCTTCAACGCCCGAAATCGGCGGCGGTTTGCATGCCGGCCCCGAGGCGCCCTCGGGCAAGGACACCGCGTATGAGAATTTTCCCGTGGGTTCATGGCTGTTGCCGGCGCATCTGAGACCACACATTGCAAAATTTTATAGGTTTGCGCGGGCCATCGACGACATTGCGGACTCGCCAATTCTGCGGCCTGAAGAGAAACTTGAACGCCTCGACGGCTTTGCCGAAATCCTGCAAAGCGGCGAGCAAAGGGATGGCTTTGAGACGGCATTACTTATGCGGGACAGCTTGCAGGAGACGGCAGTGACCGACCGGCACTGCCTGGATCTCATATCGGCTTTCAAACAGGACGCAACCAAACGCCGCTATGAGGACTGGGACGACCTGATCGACTACTGCAACCGATCGGCGGCGCCGGTTGGCCGCCACCTCCTGGATTTGCACGGGGAGGACCGGGCCGCTTACCTCCAGTCGGATGCGTTATGCAATCTTCTCCAGGTCCTGAACCATCTGCAGGACTGCAAGGAGGACTATTTGCTCCTCGACCGGGTCTATATTCCCGCGCCTTGGTTCGACGACGCCGGCCTGCACGTCAACTCCCTGCTTGATCCACAGCTATCCGGTCCGGGACGCCGGCTGATCGACAGGGTGCTCGACGAGGCCGCCCCGCTACTCGATATGGCGGCGGAACTCCCTCCGGTCTTGAAAGACGGCCGTTTGTGCAGGGAATCCGCGGTAATCGTTCGAATCGCCCGCAGGTTGGCGGACAGGCTTCGCCGGCAGGACCCGCTGGCGGGACGCGTCGCGCTGAGCAAGGTGGAATACGCGGCTTGCTTCCTTGGCGGCGTCATTGCACCAAGGACCTCGGTCCGATAACGATGCCGCCGCTTCTTATGCTTTCGATCCCGGGTCCGGTCGCGTGGGTCTATCTGTTGTGTTCTCGTGGCGGATTTTGGTTGATCAGCGACGGGCACGACGAATTTGATGCCCTCCCCGACGATTGGCCCAGCGTCGCGCCGATCAAACCGATCGCGCCGATCCGGCTGGCCCTTGCCAAAGATGCCGCAAGCATACGGGGATACGAGCACCTCCCGGACATTTGGGGGTTGGTGACACGATCCGCTTTTGTTCGGCCTCTCCTTGCCGGAACGGTCGGCGACATGATCCGGTTCCATAGAGAGGCGCCATGAGCCCTGAAGCCGAAGCCGCCGACATTGCCGGCCTGGTAAGGGCATCCGGAAGTTCGTTCTACTGGGCGATGCGTTTCATGCCCGCCGAGCAGAGAAACGCGATGTTTGCCATCTATGCGTTCTGCCGAGTGGTCGACGACATTGCCGACGACGCGGGGGCCGAATTCGAAAAACAGTCCGCCCTGGATGAGTGGCGGGCAGAAATCCAAAAGACGTTTGAGGGCCGGCCGGCCACGCCAATTGGGATGGCCCTTGCCGAGGCAGCGAAGACATATCCGTTGGCCCGTCAGGACCTGGTCGACGTCATCGACGGCATGTATATGGATTCAGTGGACCGGTTGAGGATCAACGATCTTGCCGAGTTATTTGTCTACTGTGACCGGGTGGCCTGCGCCGTTGGCAGGCTATCGGTCGCGGTCTTCGGCGAGACCGGCCCGATGGGATTGAGGTTGGCCAGTACCTTGGGCGACGCACTGCAACTGACCAATATTCTCCGGGACATCGACGAGGACGCCGGCCGAGACCGCGTCTACGTACCAAAATCACTACTGTCGCGCGCCGGTATCGGGCACGACGACGCATCCGCGATTGTCCGGCATCCGAATCTGCCGGCGGTCCTTGAGATAATTTCCCAACTGGCCTCCAGCCGATATCGCGAGGCTGAATTTGCAATCCGCCATTGCGATGCCAGGCGCGTTCGGAGCGCGAAGATCATGATGCGGGTCTACCGCCGTACATTTGAGCGTCTCCAACAACGGGGATGGAGCCCGCCACGGGCACCAATTCGGCTGTCCAAGTTCGAGAAGCTCGGCATCGCCGTCGCATCCTGTCTTTGACTTGGCCGGCGGGCGAGCCGCCAAACAACCGCTAAGAGTTCAACTCGAAACTAGTTGAGTGATTTCAGTCGGTTGTGTCTTACTCGGTTGTGTCAAAGCAAACGAGGAGGCACAACATGTGGACCGAAATCACTCGCCCGAAGTATGAGCGCCGTGGCGGTCGCTATGCAAGCGACCTTACGGATCGGGAGTGGGCGTTGATCGCGCCGTTCATGCCGCCGCGCAAGAAGATAGGCCGGCCGCGGACGACGGAGTTGCGCAATGTCATGGATGCGATCATGTACATGGCCTCGACGGGCTGTCAGTGGGCGATGCTGCCGAACGACTTCCCGCCGCCCTCCACGGTCCAGCGCTACTTTTACGACTGGCGCTCGAACGGGGTGCTGGAGGCGATCAACCATCATCTGGTTGTGGCGGCCCGTGAGCTGGAAGGACGCGAGGCCGGCCCGAGCGCCGGGGTGATCGACAGCCAGAGCGTGAAAACCACGGAAAGCGGCGGTATTCGGGGCTATGACGCGGGCAAGAAGATCAAGGGCCGCAAACGTCACATCGTCACCGATACGCTTGGCCTGCTGCTCGGCCTGATCGTGCATTCAGCCGATATCCAGGACCGCGACGGCGCGCCCGGGGTCCTCAAATCGATCCGTCATCGCTTTCCCCAACTGCGTCACCTCTTCGCCGACGCCGCCTATGGCGGACCAAAACTTGAGGGTGCCCTCGAAGACATCGGCCGCTGGACGATCGAGATCATAAGACGTCCCGATACCGCCAAGGGCTTTGAGGTCCTGCCCAGGAGATGGGTCGTCGAGAGGACCTTCGCCTGGCTCAACCGATGCCGACGACTGGCCAAGGACTGGGAGAAATCAATCGCCTCCGCACAGGCATGGATCCTCGTCGCACACATCCGACTCCTCACAAGGCGGATCGCAAGCCATTGTTATTAAATATAGAGTTTCGAGTCAGACTCTAAGCCTTTACGAATACATGACAAATTTGGGCCGGCGGATCGGAAAGGGCCGCCGTCGCCGGTGGACGGGCGACGCCGGTTGCGCGGGTCCGGATTCATGCCCGTGAATTAGGGGTACGCCCAGGCCGGCCCCTACCCCGCCTCCAGCGGGTTTTCGGTCGCGGAGTCGCCCGACAGCAGCGGCGGCAGTTTGAATTGGATGGTCTCTTCCACCCCGCTGACCGGCTGCAAATCGATTTCACCCAACTCGGACAGCCGATCGATCAGTTCCTGAACCAATTCTTCCGGCGCCGAGGCACCCGCGGTAATCCCGATTGTCTTCACGCCTGATAACCAATTTGGGTCAAGCGATCTCGCATCGTCGATGAGATAGCTGGGTACTCCCGTCTGTGAGCCGATTTCCCGTAGCCGATTTGAGTTGGAACTGTTTTGCGCGCCAACGACAAGCAACAGATCAACATCCCTGACAATGTCGCGCACGGCCTGCTGGCGGTTTTGAGTGGCGTAGCAGATGTCGCGAACATCGGGCCCAACGATTGCCGGGAACTTCAACTTCAATGCCTCGATGATGTCACGGGTATCGTCGACGCTCAGGGTCGTTTGGGTAACGTAAGCGACGTTCTCGGGATTGGCGACCTCCAGGGTATCGATGTCCTCGATCGAGGTTACCAGATGCACGCCGCCGGGAATGCGCCCCTGGGTCCCTTCGACCTCCGGGTGACCTTCGTGTCCGACGAGAACCACGTCCCGCCCGCGCATGGCGTGGTTTTGTCCTTCTTTGTGGACTTTTGAAACCAGGGGACATGTGGCATCGATTACCGGCAAGTCCCGGTCCAGGGCTTCCGTTTCGACCGCGGTCGACGTGCCATGAGCGCTCAAAATGGTGACGGCGCCATCCGGAATGTCGGAGACCTCTTCGACGAATACGGCCCCCTTTTCACGAAGCGTATCGACGACCCGCTTATTGTGCACAATCTCGTGGCGGACGTAGACGGGCGGACCGAACCGCTTGATAGCCCGTTCGACGATTTCGATGGCACGCTCCACACCTGCGCAAAAGCCGCGCGGCTGGGCTAGGTAGACGGTGAAACTTGGGCGCGAATTACTCATTTATCCGATAAGGCTCCGTACCGGTGCGGCTCAAAGAAACCCTTGTTTTCGTATGGACAACGTGCTGCAAACGCAATTGGAAAATGGCGCTAAACCCCTGGGCTGTCAAATTAATTCATGGCGCCTCCAGCGAATGTGACGACAGCAATCCAAATTACCTAAAGCTTCGGCAGCAAGCGCAACGGGATTTGCGGGTGCGGCTGTTGCCCGGGCATTGACCGCCGCCGGGGACCGGTCCCGCCGGGCGCGAGCCCTGCACCGGGCGCATAGCTGTAAGATGTTGAAACAATGGTATTTATACCCAATTTCCAATTCGCGCCGTTTCGGCGACATGGACATTTGATGACACCCATTTGGGAGGTACCTCCCGAACAGTTCGTACAAAGCTGCATAGCTCCCCCTCCAAACGAAAGACGCCGCCCCGGCGAGGGAGCGGCAGTCGCCTATTTATTTAGCCCGGGCGCGGGTGCGGGCAAGGGGGGAATTGGGGGGCGGGTAGGCCGCAAGCCGTCATCACCCGCAAGTCGTCATCACCGGGTCGGTCAATTCGTCCGAATTGACCTTATTTGACCCGGTGATCCACGCCCGGCGATCGGCGGTACACGTGGATGGCCGGGTCGCGGTTTGTCCTCCGGCCGGCGAAGCCGGTCCGGTGGGCCCGGCCTTCAGTCGGCCGAAGACGACTTTCGGACGGCGTAGGCCGGCCATGACGCAATCATTTTATGCCTCAACCGCTCCTCTCCACCCCACGCCTCAGGTAGCCCGGGCGCGGGTGCGGGCAAGGGGGGAATTGGGGAGCGACCCGGGGGAACGGTCGGGACGGCGGTCCGGCCGGCCGGCATCAGCGAGGCGGCGTATCACAAATGGCGGATGCTGTATGGCGGGATGGGGGAAATCCCGGCTTCGCGACCTTGAAGGCGATGGAGAAGGAGAACGTCCGACCGAAGCGGATTGCGGCCGAGCTCGAGTTGGGCAAGCTGATCCTCAAGGAGAGCCTTGATCATTTATGGCCGAAGGCCTGACGGTTGCCGGGGCGTCAAGCACTTCGCGGTCTCGCGGTGGGCGCCGCCATCTCCGCCGGCATCGTCAGGGCAAGAAATCGTCCAGGCTGCCGTCCCACGGCGGCCGTCGTTTCATCGCCTACTTGCTGTTTGTATTGGCCGTCTTTGCGGGTATGGCCGGCCTATGTGTCGAAATCGAGGCATCGTGATCGTCGAGAATATGGCCGATCTGCTCGCTTAGCTGGCGCCCCGCCTCGGCGACCTCGGCAATGGTTTCATCCGGAAACGACTGTCCGCGATCATGCTCAACCAGCGTCAGGCTTCCGATGACCTTGTTTTCCCCCGCGATGATAGGCACCCCGAGCGCATAGTAGCCCGGGTCGACCTCGCCGCGGCTGACGACATAGCCGGCCTGCCGGATGGCTTTCAGGTTGGCCCGGAATTCATCCCATTCGCCGCCCAGCCCGGCTTTTGAGATCTCCAGACGGTGGTTGAGAAAAAGCTTGCTGAGGCGCCGCTCCGGGAGATAGGCGAGGATCACCTTGGCTGTCGCCCCGTAGAACAACGGCATCGGACGGCCGCGGGTATAGGAAACGCTGAAATCGGAAATCACCGGCTCCTGATGGATGCACAGCACCTTTTCGCCGTACAGGCTACAGACCAGAAACAAGCCCGGATTCCTGCTGCCGGTCCGCGCCGGCAATACTTCGTTCGCCGCCGCCACCAGCGGATCGCAATTGCGGATTTGCCGGTCGAACTCGATGATTCTGGGCCCGAGGACATGGGCCCCCTTGCCGATGGACAGCAGCAGCCCCGAATCGCAAAGCTCCTTGACGTAGCGGTAGGTGGTCGAGCGGGTGAACCCCATTTCGGAAGCGATCTCCTCCAGGGTCCAAACCGGCTCGGCCTCCGTATAGAGGTCGAGAATACTGAGCAGGCGTTCAAGGCTCGACACAGGGCGCTCGCTGACTATCTTACGGACCGATAACCTATCATACGCCGGGAAAGAGAAAACGGGGCAAGACCATGGAAAAAGCAACATTTGGCGCGGGATGTTTCTGGGGCGTGGAGGCCGCCTTTCGCAAGGTGGACGGCGTTTCGGAGGTGATCTCCGGTTATTCGGGCGGCGCCGGGGACAACCCGACCTACGAAGAAGTTTGCACCGGCGGGACCGGCCACGCCGAGGTTGTTCAAATCGACTTCGACCCGGCGAAGGTGTCCTTCGACCAGCTTCTCGACAAGCTGTGGGACGTGCATGACCCGACGACCCTGAACCGCCAGGGCCCGGATATCGGCACCCAATACCGCTCGGCTGTCTACTACCATTCCCCGGACCAGGAGGCCGCGGCCCGCAAGTCCATTGCCCGGCTGGAAGAATCCGGGCGTGTCCGCAACCCGGTGGTCACTGAGGTCACGCCCTTCTCCGCCTTCTGGCCGGCGGAGGAATACCACCAGCGCTATTTCGAGAAAGCCGGCTACAGCCGCTAGTCTCTCACCCTCGTTCGTCCGATCTTCGCGTATCGGCCTGCTTGCTCTAAATTATAAATATTTTCAAAGTCCACGTTACTTTTGCCGGAATGGACAAAAGCGCCCATCAATAGACATTTTGGCCATACCTCGCGGTGCCTTTCCCGCCGTTGTCTCACCCGGTTATTCCCGGTTGGGTGTAAATTCTCTAGATTCTGCGAAATAAATTCAGGAACCGCTTGCGACATATGCGACCGATTTGGTATGTTTCATTCGCAGGATCGGGAGCCTCGCGCCCGGTCCTTTTTTAATGGATGAGACTGGAGCCCCAACCGCCTGAGCCGGCGGTTATTTGCGCCCGGTCTTTGCCGCAATTCCCTCCCTATCCCCACCCTGACCCTCACCCTCACCCTGACCCTGGCCCCGTCCCCGCCGGGGAGAGGATCGAGGTGAGGGCCGGATCAACCCCGAGGCCTTCGGCCCCGGGGCTTTTTCATATGCAAGGAGTACTGACATGTACCTTCCCTTTTCACTCTCGAACCCCGTATCCCGGCGGCGCTGGGCCTACCACAACAAGCCCATGGACACCCTCAAGGTCCAGATGGGCCTGGAGCGGTTGGGCTTCATGGAGCCCCGGGAGGACGACACCTACGTCTCCACCGATTCCGACCAACTGTTCGGGGCCATGAAGGACTTCCAGAAGGCCACCGGCCTCAAGGTGGACGGGATTGCCAATCCGGACGGCCCCACCCACCGGGCCATGAACAGGGCGCTCGCGGCTTCAAGCGCCGGCAAACCGGCAAGGCCGCTGATTATCCGGCCCATCCCGGCCGCCGACGCCGCCGTGCGGTACAGGAACCAGCGGGACATCAGGGTGCTGGGCAAGCGATCCGATTCCGGCGACTTTCCCGTCCTCATGGCCGCGACCCTGCTGTCGAAGAACGGCGGGGCCGCGGCCCCCGAAGTGGCCGACCTGTTGGGCCAGATCTACGCCAGGAACCCGGACATGGGCCGCAAGGCCCGAACCGAACTGGCCGGCGTCGTGGACGAGACCTCCATGCGCCACCTGGACGACGCGGCCAAAATCCCGCCCGGGGACCGTGAGCCGCCGCAGCGGCCCAAAGAACCGGAGCCGGATAATGAGGCGCCAGGCATCATGGATGGTTCGCTTTCCCGGACGGCCCCGTCTCCGGACAATTCCCCCGCCAACGATGCCCTGACACGAGTTCCACTGGAGGGCGGCAAATATTCCGATGCGTTCCTGAATGCCATCCATGAAAGAGAGTCGGCCCGGCACGGCTACCGCGCCTACAACGAGTCGGGCAAGGCACATGGTGGATACCAGCTTGCGGAGGCGGCCCTAATAGATGCCGGAATGATGGACGCCGACAAGAATTGGACCGGCAGGTATGGTGTCCATAGCCGCGAAGATTTCCTCAACAATCCTGAAGCCCAGGAAAAAGCAGTTGAGGTCTACCTTGAGAGAACGGAGAAATCTCTGCGTAACATCGGTGCGACCAAGCATGTCGGCCAAACGCTCCAAGGCATCAAAGGCCCAATTATCGTAACCGAGGACGGTCTATTGGCTGCCGCCCATCGTAGGGGCGCGACGTATGTCAAGAGATACCTGGAGCATAAGGCCGCCCACGGTTGGTCGGCCAACGTCACCGATACGGCAGACGAAAAATATGTCCATATCTTCAAGGCGGTTGAAACGCGCCTTCGGGAATTCCAGGACGTCCCGCGCTATCGTTGATCGGCATATTGTTGCCACATTGTTGCCACGATGATGAGTAGCATTATCAGTTGGGGTGCGAATCCCAATTGAAAGAAACAGGGAACGGAGACATCAACCCATGAGCCTCGATTACCGTCCGGCAATTCTCCTGGCCTGTGCCACGGGGCTGGCGCTTGTGCTGACCGAGCCCGTTCGCGCGGCCGACCGGTCTCACCAGATAGTGTTTACGAAGACAACGCCGAGCGGCGAGATTTGGCCGGCCATTCGGGAGGCTATTTTTGATGACGGGGAGGTACAAGTCATCGCGAAAATGGACAACGTCACTGTCGCGCAGGCCGAACGAATGCTTCGCGAAAAATGGACATGGACCGCCCGGTTTGATCTGAATGAGGACGGCAAGGACGAATTGTTCGTCGTCATGTATCACTCATACACCTGCGGGACGTTGGGCTGTTTCGGAGTGGTGTTGGAACAGGACGCAAATGGATGGCACCGACTCTCCTCTATTGGTCTTGTTCATATATACACCGACCGACTATCCTGGAGATTCGAGATTCCGAGCGTGAGGATTATTATCCGAAGTCCGACCGGCGCAAGGCGAAACTGATTGAGAAATACGGCCAAGACCCCTAAAGCAATCGTCGAACCAGGGTCTATACTCAATTAGGGGATTCTCCTTTTTGCGCCCTCTCCCCCGGGAAGGGGGCGAGGGCACCCACCGAAACTCCCTCTCCCTCCGGGAGAGGGCCGGGGTGAGGGTGGGAATGAGGGTGAGGGTGATATGGAAATTCCCCCTCACCCAGCTACGGCTATGGCTCGCAGGCTCGCCAAGCCTTCGCATCCCTCTCCCCCTGACGGGGCGAGGGAACCCGATGCGCCAACGCGACTACTTCCTCTCCCCCTGACGGGGGCGAGGGAACGCACGGCAAGCCTCCTCTCCCCGCTCACCCGCAAGCCGTCATCACCGGGTCGGTCAATTCGTCCGAATTGACCTTATTTGACCCGGTGATCCACGCCTCGCGGCACGGTGCACGTGGATGGCCGGGTAAGCCCGGCACGTCGTTTGCGGGCCGGCATGGCCCGCCCGGTGCGCCGGCGACTTCCCTGTCCTCTATGCGGTAAGCTGTTTCCCCTAACCGGCGTGGGAAACAGGGAGGTCCGCCATCACCGAATTCATCACCCTCTCCAGCGCGACCAAGCTGGACGAAACGGCGCAGGGAAGGGTCGCGATTCTCGGCTCCCAAGGCTCGGAAGGACCCGCGTCATGGGCGGCAAAGGCTGGTGTCCGTGCCGTCATCCTCAACGACTGCGGCATCGGCAAGGACGAGGCGGGCATCGCCGCCCTGCCGTTCGGTGACGAGATCGGCCTCCCCGCCGCCTGTATCTCCCACACGTCGGCCCGGCTCAGCGATGGCGCGGATATGCTGGCGCGGGGCGTGATCAGCCGGGCCAACCGGCTTGCGCGGAATTTCGGGGTCCGACAGGGCCAAACCTGCATTGAAGCCGCGCATTTGCTGGCAAACGCCCCTGCATTTGCGGGCAACGTGCCGGTCAGCGGAGAGCCCGGACGGCATCTGCTGACGGAGCTGCACGAGATCAAGGTCTGGGGTCTGGATTCCAGCGTATTGATGGACGCCTCGGACATCGGACAGATCATCGTCACCGGCTCCCATGGCGGCCTCGTCGGCGGTGTCGGCGAGCCGGCCCGCGGGATCGCCATCGGGGCCGCGGTCTATCACGACGCCGGCATTTGCCCTGACAGTTCCTCCACAAGCCGCTTGCCGTCGTTCGACAAACTGGGCATTCCGGCCGTCCTGGTGAGCGCCGCATCGGCGCGGATCAGCGATGCGAGGTCCTGCTACGAGGACGGCGTGATTTCGATGGTCAACGACACGGCCGCCGCCGCCGTCGGCGCAGCGCCGGGAATGACGGCGCGGGAATTCGTCGAACGGGCCGCCGGCTAGCCGCCGAGGGCGATAGTGCCGACGCAGATGCTCTCACCAAGCTCGGCGCGGGCGTCCGCCGCGGGGAAGTCGGGGTGGCTCACTTCGATGGCATAGACGCCGCTGTCGGCCTTGAGCCCGTCGAACAGGAAGTCCCCGTAATTGTCGGTGGTCGTGCGGGCAAGCTCGTCGCCGGCATATTTCAGCACTACTTCGGCACCCTCGACGCAATCCTCGACCCCGTCCTTGGTGGCGGCCACCGTTCCCCCGATAAACTCGTTTCGATATTTGCCCAGGTTCTTGTAGTGGACCCGCGGCCTGGTATCGAGATCGGGCCGGAAGTCCTCCAATCCCTCCTCGCGCCGGATGCGGTCCATCTCCGCGTCGTCCACCTTGACCGTGCGGAGCGCGCCGGTGGGGCAGGATTGAACGCAGCGGGGATGTTTCCAGCCCTGATCCAGAAGGTGCGCATCGAACGGCCAGGCCTGCGGGATCTCCTTTTCCCCGTTCCAGTAGACCGCGCCATAAGGACAGGCGTCGACGATCTGCCTTTGACCTTTCGATTTGACGGGATCGATGATGACGATGCCGTCGGCCCGCTTGGTGATCGCGTCGTTCTCCGCCGCTTCCATGCACGGCGCATCGTCGCAGTGATTGCACATGACCGGCGCGTAGGTGACGTCGACCATGGGCGGCTGGCCCCGCTCCCGCTTCAAAATCTCGATCCACTTATGGCCGTGAAGCGGCATCTCCGCGGCAACGCCCGGATGGTCGTTGCCGGTGTACTCATCGACGGTGGAGAGGTAGCAGTTGCCGCAATTCTCGCACTTGGCGGCATCGACGATCATGTTCCATTTGCTCATCGTCCCGCCCCCCTACTTCGCCGGCACCAATTCCGGCGCGGGCTCGGGTTGCGCGGCCGGCGTCACACCGTCGAGATCGGTCTCGCCGTTCCACGCCGCGACCTCGATCAGACAGGCGTTGTAGGCCGCCGAGTGAGTCTTCAACGACTGTGATCGGGCCGGCGTGAGGTTGTTGATGCAGCCGCCCCGGTCGACCGAATATCCGGGCTTGCCCAGCGGATCATAGCGGGCCGCCGCCTGACGGCAGTGAACGACGCCCGGCATCAGCCGGTTGGTGATCTGCGCCGCGCACACCACCGCGCCCCGGTCGTTGTAGAGCTTGATCAGGTCGTTTTCCCTGATGCCGCGGGCGGCCGCATCCTCCGGGTTGAGGCGCGCGATCCAATAGTAATAGCCGTCGATCTCGACCCGGTGATCCATGAGGTCATTGGTCGCCGAATCCTTGCCGTCGCCGTTGGTGTGGAAGGAATAGCGGGCGTGAGGCGAGATCAGCTGCAACGGATACTTCTCCAGCAGTTCGGCGGTGCCGAGCCCCTCCCAGGACGGGATGTATTTGTTCAGCGGCGGACGTTCCGGATCCTGGCCGTAGCGCTTAAGGCTCTCGGCCTCGAACTCGATCTTGCCCGACTGGGTCTGCAGCCCTTCGCGGAAGTTCTCGCCGTAGGAGCCGGGCAGCGGGTGCGGCTCCGGCACGTCCTTCTTGCGTCCCTCGGCAAACCAGCGATAGGCCGTCCGCGGCCAATTGGATTTGGGTTCCGTCGGCACGACGAAATAGCCCTTCTTGAGGAACTTCTTCCACGAGATGTGCCTGGGCAGGTCGGAGGCGTCGAACATCCGCTTCACCCAGTCGCGCTCGGTCATCCCTTCCGAGTAGTAGGCACTGTGGCCGAGGCGTTTCAGCACTTCGAGGAAGATGGAGAAATCGGACTTGCTTTCGCCCAACGGCTCGATGGTCGGGTGCTGCATGGTGATCACCCGGTGATTTAACTGGCCGATCCAGTCATAGCCGTACCCTTGCGGGCTCGCCCATTCGCCGATGTCCCAGCGCTCGAAGTTGGTGCAGGCGGGCAGGATCAGATCGGCGAACCGCACCTCGCCCTCATGCCAGATGCTCTGGGAGACCACGAACTCCAGGCTCTCCGAGTTGTACATCCGGGCGTAGCGGTTGCTGTCCGGCTGGGTCGAGATATAGGAGCCGCCGTACTTGTACATCATCCGCACCGGCGAATGGCCGGGCGACGGATAGTGGACCGGAAAGAACTGTCCCTCGATGAACCGGGGGTCGATGGGATAACCCTCGGCCTTCCCGTCCATGATGGCCTCGGGCAGCTTCAGCCGCGGAATGGTCTGCTGCACCGAGTTCATGGAGATCAGGTGCGGCATCCGCTGGTAGAGCGAAATCGCGCTGCCCGAGTTACTCAGATCGCCCGAGAAGCCGCCTTCGGCGTAGCCCGGGAAATAGAACGAGTAGTCGATGGGCGAGCCGAACTGCAGGTTACCGAAATTGACGCCGGGCTTGCCGAGCCCCTGCATGGCCATCAGACAGACCATGGCCCGCGCCCATTGGGCGCCGGTGGAGGTTCTGCAAGCCCCGCCGAGCGTGACCCCCATGCCGCCGGCGGCAAGATAGGTCTTCTTTGAGCCCCATTCGCGGGCGAGCGCCCGGATGTCCTTGGCCGGCACGCCGGTCTCGGCCTCGGCCCATTCCGGGGTCTTCGCTTCGCCGTCTTCCCTGCCGAGAATGTAGTCCTGCCATTTGCCGAAACCGGTCGTGCGTTCGGCGACGTATTCCTTGTCGTAAAGGTCCTCGGTCATCCAGACATAGGTAATGGCATGGGCCAACGCCGGGCTCGTGCCCGGGCGCGGCGCGAACCACTTACCGCCCACCCAGGCCGCGGACTCGTTGAGGTACGGATCAATGTGGACAGACTTGATACCCAAATCCTTGGCCCATTGACGGCGCACCGTGCCTTCGAAGGAGCCGTAGACGCCGTTGGTTACTTCCGGGTCCGATGACCAGTAGACGATCATCTCGCATTCCTGGAGACAATCCTCGACCAGGCCGTATATTTCCGGCGCGCCGTTGCGCATGGAATGGCCGTAGTGATGCATCGCGCCCCAGTACCAGCCCTCCCAGCTATCCGGATTGAGGGTGGTGGTGGTCGCGCCGAGGATGTTGGCGAACCGGTTCATGGCGCTGATGTAGTAGCCGATATTGCCCCAGGTATGGTGCGAGGTGCGGCTGACCATGATGGCGCCCGGGCCGAATTGACGGTTCATCCGCTTGATCTCGGCCTCGACGATGTCCAGAGCCTCTTCCCAGGAAATGCGCTCGTAGCCGGAGACGCCCCGATTCTGGATGTTGCGCTCGCCGTTGGGGTCGAAGTCCACCCGTTTCATCGGATAGAGGTTGCGCTCCTTGGAATAGATCAACGATTTCGAGGTCTGGCCGTGGGGCGCCAAAGTGGTGCGCCGGGGCGGACGGAAGGTCTTGCCGCGGGCCTCGATTTCCCAGGGTTGCGGATCCTCGTCGTCAAACTCGATGGGGGTGATCCGGACGATCCTGCCGTCCTTCACATAGACGAATACAGGGCCGCCATTGGTGTGGCTGGTGTAGCGGATTTCGCCGTTTTCCACCGGGGTGCCGTATTTCCAGCCGATGTGCTGGGTCATCATCACGACGGTCGCGAACCAGTAAGTGTCGTCGTCCTCGCCCTCCATCATCAGCTGAAAGTTCTTCATTGCCTCGATCTGCTCAAGATGGTCGAGGGGCGGCATAAGCAACCGGCCGCCGATATCGGCATTCTTGAAGATCAGCTGAACCTCGGCGTTGTCTTTCACGCCGGCGCCCGAGTGAATACGGCCGTCCTGGAAGCGGAACCACCGGCCGCGCCCGTCGGCCTGGCTGAGGAATTGAGCGGTCAGGTTTCTTTCCTTGAGACGTTCGCGGAAGGCCGGATAGCGCCATGCGGTAAACCGCAGCACCCAGAGCAACGCATATAGCACCAATGAAAACTTCATGGGACGCCTCCCGTCCAGCGGCTCCCGAAAAGCCGCCTGATCCAATATCTCCATGTAGAATAATGCCATTCCGGCAGGCGGTGGAACAAGCCGGCCGGGCCCCGTATGCGATCATGATGCAATGTCCGGCGCGCAAACAAGGCGCCCGAAATGCTTCGGCCGGGGATTAGTGGGGGATTATTGGAATGTCCGGCGCAGATAATTGCTGAGCGTATCGACGACGGTAACCGCACCGAGGATCACCAGCAGGATCGCGCCAACCTGCGGGTAGTCCAAGATCCGGAGCGAGCCGATCAGCTCCGTGCCGATGCCGCCCGCCCCAACCATGCCCATCACCGTGGACTGACGGAAATTGTACTCCCAGCGGTACATGGTGACGTCCGCGTAATAGGGAAAGACCTGAGGGAATACCCCATGAGTAATCACCTGCGTGCGGGTCGCACCGGTCGCCTGAGCGGCCTCGATGGGCGCCGGATGGGCGTGCTCAATGGCTTCGGCGAAAAATTTACCGACCATGCCGACCGAATGGAGACCAAGGGCCAGTACGCCGGGCAACATGCCGAAGCCCACGGCGGCGACGAACACGATCCCCATGATGAGTTCGGGAATGGCGCGGAGCGTATTCAGGATCAGCCGGGCTACATGATAGACCGCCGGGTGGGGCGAGGTGTTCCTGGCCGCCAGAATTGCCATCGGTACGGACATGGCGACGGCCAAGGCGGTGCCCGCGATGGACATGGCAATGGTGTCGATCAGCGGACCGATCCACTGTTTCCACCTCGAGAAGTCGAGCGGCCACATCTCGCTCATAATGGTGCCGATGGCCGGCAGCCCTTCCGCTAGGCGGCTGCCATTCAGCATCTCCGTGACCCAGAGACTAATGAATATCAGAACCAGGACGACCGCGATCTTGCCGGTCGTGACACGGCGGCGGCGGCGCTCTTCGGATAGGAGTTGGTTGACCCTATCCGGGGTTTGAGAGATCGCCAGCGGGTCGATCATGGTCGAGGTCCCTTGGGGAGAAAACCCGGCGGGTGACCCGCCGGGCTTCACATTTTCCGCCAGGCCTAGGAGCTCGGCTTCACGTTGGACCGGATATCGCGGATGATATCGTAATCCTCATCCTTGATTTCCGCGAAGCCGTCGGACTTGAACGGCTTCAGAACGGAATCGCCTTCGGGCGTGCCCTTCTTGAGGCCGTAGAAAGCCGAGCGGACCCGCTTTTGCAATCCAGGCTTCAGATCGGTGCGCATGACCCACGGATATTGCGGAATGGGCTTCGAGTAAGCGACCACGCGTACCTTTTTCAGATCGATGATGCCGCGCTCGACAAGGCTCTCGAAAATCGGCCGGCTAAGCCCGCCGACCTTGGCATTGCCGCGCTGCACGTTGACCGCAACGGCGTCATGGGCACCCAGGAAGTTCTCCTTGTAATCCTTACCCGCGCTTGCGCCGGCCGACATCAGGGTGAACTTCGGTGCGAAGTGGCTGGAGGTTGACGCCGGGTCGCCGAACGCCACATCCACGCCGGAGCCTTTGATATCGGCCATCGTCCTGATGTCGGTTTCGGCGTTGGCAATGATCACCGACTGATAGGTGGTCGATCCGCCTTTAAGACGCGCCGCAAAGGGTTGGATGTCGAGCTTGCCGCCCTTCATCTTTTCCTTGGCGATGGTGTAGGACGCGGGACCGAAATAAGCGAGATCGATACGGCCGAACCGCATGGCTTCGATCATCGACGAATAGTCGGTGGTCACGACCAATTCGATTTCTTTTCCCAGTTTCTTTGTGAGGTAGTCCCTGAGACCCTTGTTCTGCTGGATGATGGTCGCAGCGTTCTCATCCGGCAAAAGCGCTACTTTCAGCTTCTTGGGATTGTAGTCTTCGGCGCCCGCTGTCGCTGATACGCCGATGGTCAGAAGAGCCGCGGTAAACACGCGGAAAAAGGTACGTCTAAGCATTATTTTACTTCCCCCTAGGGAATGGTTGACGAAAAGGAAATTTTTGGGTTTCCGGCGGGTGAAGGTTCGAATTCAGTTCTCGATTATCGGCTATGGTTCTCCATAAATTGCAGATAGCGCGCCCTCGGTAAGGGCATCTGGAACGTCGTCGAACACGACATGCCCGTTCGACAATCCGATGATTCTATCGGCGAACTCACGGGCATATTCCAGCTGATGCAAACTCACAACAACTGGTATTCGGTCTTCCTTGCAGATCGCACGGAGTTGGGTCAATACACGATGTGACGAAGACGGGTCCAAAGAGGCCACCGGCTCATCCGCCAATATCATCCTTGGGTGCTGCGCCAGGGCGCGGGCGATCCCCACCCGCTGCTGCTGTCCGCCGGACATGCCGTCACAGCGGCTGAACGCCCGGTCGAAGAGAGACACACGGTCGAGACAAGCGAGCGCGAGGCGCCGTTCGCGTTCGGAAAACGGCCACAACGTCCGCCAGAACGAATGTTTTCCCAACCGGCCAGCCAACACGTTCTGCAGCGCGGTCTGCCGCCCGATCAGCTGGTGCTGCTGGAAGATCATCGCCGTCTTCGTGCGGTGTTTGCGAATGTCCCCGGCGTTTTCGAGGGTGCGGTTTTCGGCATCCATCACCCGGCCGGCCGTGGGCGGAACCAAGAGGTTCAGGGTGCGCAGCAAGGTCGATTTGCCGGCGCCGGACGGGCCGAGCAGAACCGTGACCTGGTCATCCATGATATTCAAGGAAAGGGGATAAAGGGCCCGGGTGCCATCGGGATAAACCACCTCGACGTCCCGAATTCGGATTATTGAATTCCGGCCGCCATCCGGCCCGGCACCATCATTCTGCGCCTGTTCGCCGGTCCACTCATCGTCTACGCTTTGAAGCATCAACCCGTTCTTTCGCCGCCTGCATAGCACAGCAAATTGAAAAATCAATGACTTACAAATTGCCTGGTGTAACTTGAGCAATCGGAACTCATTGGACCCACGGCACAAGACCGGCATTGGATCATGGACGACATCGTCATCGCTCAACCGGTAGATGCAGACATAGCCGATACGCTCAACCCATTTGGCCGCGTCTGGATGAATCCGGGTCCGGACCCCCTGACCGCACCTGAACTTGCCGGCCGGTGCCGGTCGGCAAAGGCGCTGATGGCGTTCATGACCGAGCGTATTGACGCGGAATTTCTTGAGGGCTGCCCCGATCTCAAGATTATTGCCGGCGCGTTGAAGGGCCATGACAACCTGGACCTTGCCGCCTGTTCGGAACGAGGCGTTGCGGTCTCGATCGTCCCCGACCTTCTCACCGAACCAACCGCCGAACTGGCGCTCGGACTGATGATCGCCGTTTGCCGGAATATGCTGCCCGGCGACCGCCATGTCCGCTCCGGCCAATTTGCCGGCTGGCGTCCGAAATTTTTTGGCAACTCAATAAACGGCGCGACCATCGGCATCGTCGGTGCAGGCAAAGTCGGTCAGGCCCTTCTAACCCTTTTGCAGGGCTTTCGGTGCCGCCGGCTCTACTTTGACAAATCGCCAATGAGCGAGACGCGCGGTCGTGAACTGGACGCCGAGTACGCGGCGCTGGACGATCTCGTTGCGCAGTCCGATTTTCTGGTTTTGGGCCTCCACCTGACCGGCGACACCATCGGGATGGCGGACGCGGCCTTCCTCAAGCGCATGAAACCGGGCAGCTACCTGATCAATCCGGCGCGGGGTTCGCTCGTCGTCGAAGCGGATGTCGCCGACGCGCTCGAAAATGGGCATCTCGCGGGCTATGCCGCCGATGTATTCGAGACCGAGGATTGGTCGCGGACCGATCGCCCCAGCGCCGTCGAGCCGGCACTTCTCACCTCGGAAAGCACCGTCCTGACCCCCCATATCGGATCCGCCGTCACCGAAGTGCGGCGGGAAATCGTCAAATCGGCAGCCACATCAATCGCAGAGTGCCTTTCAGGCAATGTGCCGGCAAATGCCGTCAACAAGGAAGCGCTTGGCGCGTAACCGGCTAAGGTCCGGACTCGATTGAGCCACCATGGGAGTGTTGCGGCGATGAGGCATAAATTGATTGCGTCATGGCCGGGCCCACCGGACCGGCTTCGCCGGCCGGAGGACCAACCGCGACCCGGCCATCCACGTGTACCGTGCCGCGAGGCGTGGATCACCGGGTCAAATAAGGTCAATTCGGACGAATTGACCGACCCGGTGATGACGACTTGCGGGTGAGCGGGGAGAGGAGGCTTGCCATGCGTACCCTCGCCCCCTTCCCGGGGGAGAGGGCGCAAAAAGGAGAATCCCCTAATTGGGTCTGGACTCTAGCCCAGCACCCGGTCCAGATCGGCGATCAGATCCCCGGGGTCCTCCAGTCCGACGGAAAAGCGGAAGAACCCGTCGCCGGCGTACTCCCGGAAATGCTCGAACTGTCCGCCTTCGAGCCGGAACGAACTGTCGTTGAGTTCGTCGGCGGGCATCCACCAGATCAGCGACCGATGGTGGCCCAGGGAGACCGCATAGTGGATCACGGCGAGTTTCTTGGTCATGCGCTCGGCGATCCCGGCGCCCGTTGCGGCGTCACCGACCTGAAATGCCATCATCCCCCCGAAGTTTTCCATCTGCCGCCTGGCGAGATCGTGCTGCGGGTGGCTCGAGAGGCCGGGATAGATCACCCGGCTGACTCGGGGATCGCTTTCGAGCCATTCGGCGACCGCCAGGGCGCCTTCCTGGTGGGCCCGCATCCGGATCGGCAGCGTCGCCGCGCCGCGCGCGATCAGCCATGCATTGAAAGGAGACAGCACGCCGCCGTAGTGAACGGCCGCCTCCGCCCGCAACTTCCCTATCAGCTCCCTCGACCCGGAGACGGCCCCGCCGACCGCATCCCCGTGACCGCCGATATACTTGGTGCTGGATTGCATCACCAGATCGACCCCGAGCCCGGCCGAGGACTGGCCGACGGGAGAAGCAAATGTCGCATCGCACGAGTGTACGGCGCCGGCGGCCTGCGCCACGGCGGAGACGGCGGGCAGATCCGTCAGCCGGCAAATGGGGTTGGCCGGCGTTTCCGTATGGATGAGTTTGGTATTTGGGCGGAGAGCGGCCTCGACCGCCGCGAGATCGGTCATGGCGACAAGCGAAACGTCAATGCCCAGGCGCGGCAGCGTATCGCGGACCAACTCGGCGACACCGGCGTAGGAGACGTCCGAGACGATGGCGTGATCGCCGGCGGACAATGTTGTCAGAAATACGGCGCTTGCTGCGGCCATGCCGGAACCCAAACAAAGACAGGCCTCGGTTCCCTCGAGCGCCGCGATCTTTTCCTCCAGCATCCGAACCGTCGGATTACCCCAACGGGTATAGATGAAGGGCGCGTCGTCGTCGTGATCGTGCGCGGAAAAGCCGACCGGTTCGTCGGCGACGAAGGTCGTCGACATGGCGATATTGGGTGCGGCCGCCCGCGTCGCGGGATCCGGCCCCTCACCCGCATGGATGGCCCGTGTCGACGGTCCGAGGAAGGAATTGGATTTGGTCATGGTGTGGCCTTCGTGCTGGTGGCTCGCTCGATCCGGGTTGGATTTTGTCCCCGGAACGGCGCTACAATCGATGCCAACTTAGAATACACTGGGCAGGCCTTCCATGTTGACCATGACCTCGGCGCTGACCCGCGCCCAGCGCGTGTTCGGCGGCAAGACGGCAATAATCGATACCGAAGCAACTTACTCATGGGCGGAAGAAATCGACCGCATCGCCCGGTTGGCCGGCGGTCTGGGATCGCTGGGCATTAAGCCAACCCACCGATTTGGGATCGTCTCGCCCAATACATTTCGCTATCAAGAGGCGCTCTATGCCGGATACTGGTCCGGGGCGGTCCCTGTGCCGATCAACATGCGCCTCGCGCCGCCGGAGATTCGGTACATCCTGGAAAACGCGGAGTGTTCATGGCTGCTGCTGGGTCCCGAATTCGAAGATCTGGCCGATGCGCCCGAGCTCGCCCCCTGGAAGGATCATTTGGTGTTCCTGGGGCCCGAGACCGATGAGGTGCCGTGGCCGTCCGCCGACGGGCTGATTGCCGACTGCGAACCCTTACCGCCCCATCCCGCCGCGGAGGACGATACCGCGCTGATGCTCTATACGGGCGGCACCACGGGGCGCAGCAAGGGCGTTCCCCTCACCCACCTGAATATCGTCTCGAACGGGATGCAGGTCGGCCTCGCCATGGGCGCGACCATCGATGACAATTTCCTGCATATCCCGCCCATGTTCCATGCCGCCGACCTGCTGGCGACCGGCTTTACCCTCGTCGGGTCGGCGCACTGCTTCCTGCCCGCATTCACGCCGGTCGACGTGTTGACCGCCATCCAGGATTACAAGGTCACGTCCTGTATGATGGCGCCAACCATGATCATCATGACCCTCGGCGAGGAGAGTTTTAGTAACTTCGATCTCTCGTCGCTGCGGGTGATGCTTTACGGCTCGTCTCCCATGGCCGCCGAATGGATCAAGCGCACCATGGAGGCCTTCGACGGCACCGATATCCTGCAGGGCTACGGTCTGACCGAGACATCTCCCATCTTGACGACACTTGATCCGGCGGAACACCGCCAAGCCATCGAAAGCGGCGACCTGGAAATTCTCAGAAGCGCCGGCCGGCCCGTCGTCGGCGTCGACATGAAAATTCTTGATCCGGACGGAAATGATGTTTCGCCGGACGATACCGGCGAGGTGGTGGTTCGTGGACCCAATGTCTCCGGCGGTTATCTGAATCGGCCCGAAGAAACGTCGGCGGCATTCAAGGATGGCTGGTTCCACACCGGCGACGTCGGCCGCTTGGACGAGGACGGCTATCTGTTCGTACAGGACCGCAAGAAGGACATGGTCATCACCGGCGGCGAAAACGTCTATACCACGGAGGTGGAGGCTGCCCTCTATCAACACGCGGAGGTCCACGAAACCGCGGTTATCGGCGTACCCGACGAGAAGTTCGGCGAGGCATTGTTCGCCGTCATTGTTCCGGTGCCGGGTTCGTCGCTCAACGAAGAAGCCGTCATCGAGCATTGCAGGGGCCGCATCGGAAGCTATAAAATTCCCCGCAAGATGGCGTTCGTCGAAGAGATGCCGAAGAGCGCAATGGGTAAAATTCTCAAGGCCGAACTACGAAAGATGTACGGCGGCAGCGAGAAGATTTCAGCGGCACAACGCTGATCACAACAGGGGAGAATCATCGTGCCGGATTCCGCAAGCACGGCCGTCGATACGGAGAAATTCCGTCTGCGCCGCTTTATCGAACGCCTCGATGCCGACGGTGAGGTCGAAACCCACGACGGGAACGTGGCTCTGGCCGACATATCGAAGATCGTCGAAGCCAGCGACAAAGCCGTGCGGTTCAAGAGCGCGGGTCCCGAGAAACAGGAACTGGTCGCCAACGTCATGGGCAGCCGCAAGCGTCTTGCGGTCGCGCTCGAGACCACGGTCGAAGAGGTTGTTCCGACTTTCCAGGCCCGGCTAAACAACAAGCAGCCGGTGGTGCATGTCAAAAGGGACCGGGCCCCGGTGCAGCAGGTGGTGCTCGAAGGCGACGACGCGGACCTCACCAAACTGCCGTTTCACCCCCAGCACGCTTTCGACGGGAGTACGTATATCTCGTCGGCCATCGACTACGCGTTCGATGCCGACAATGACGTCACCAATGTGGGCTGCCGGCGTCTGAGCCTTCGGAACAAGCACGAATGCGGAACCAATGTGACCGCGCCCTCCGATTTGCAGCGCATCTATCGCGCCGCGGTACGCCGCGGCGAAAAACTGCCCATCAGCTTCGCGCTCGGCTCCCACCCCATCGATTTCATGGCCGCCGGGATGCGAATCCCAACGGACGAAATCACCCTTGTCGGCACATTGCGCGGCGAGCCGGTTCCCCTGGTCAAGAGCCTGACCAACGACATCATGGTGCCGGCCGATGCGGAGATGGTGATCGAAGGCTACCTCGATGAACGCGGCTATGTGGAGCCCGAAGGACCCTATGGCGAGTATGTCGGCTACTACGGCGCCATGCACATGGATCCGGTTTTCCGCGTTACGGCCATCACCCACCGGGAGGACGTGCTGCACCAGACCCTGCTGCATGGCTCGGGTAAGAGCCTCGCCAAGGTGGAATCGGCGGCTTTAATGAGTATCCGGCTCGAATCACAGATTTGGGGCATGCTCAAGGCGGCCCGGGTCGACGTCCGGGCCGTTCACGTGCCGCAAGCCGGGGCCGAAGGGCAGAACATCCGCATCGCCATCAACCAGCAGCGGCCGGGTCAGGCGCGAAACGTCATTTCCACCTTGTTGGGCGGCGTGTTCAGCGCCAAGCACGTCTTCGTTACCGACGCGGATGTGGATATTCGATCCCAGGACGATATGGACTGGGCCATGGCTTCACGCTTTCAGGCCGACCGGGACATCATTTTGATGACCGGGATGATGGGGATGCCCATGGACCCGTCCTTGGAGTCCGAGGGGCCGACCGGGGCCAAGGCGGGCTTCGACCTCACCATGCCCATGTCCAAGAAAGGTTCTCTGATGGCCACCGTCTCGGGTGCGCCCGACTTGCAGGGGTCGGCACGTTACCAGACCGTTGAGCAAGCGCTGGAGGCCGGTCCCATCTACTTTACCGAGATCATGGACGCGCTCGGCAGCCGGGACGGGCGGGAAATCGCAACGGAGCTCGATGTGCTTCGTCAGGCGGGCCGTCTGGTTCGGGATGAAAACGGCCGCTACTTGTTGGGCTCGGCGGACAACGGGGTGACGGGCCTCACCGAAGAAGCCCACTGGCACGCAACCGAGGGCGACCCCAACCGCCACGTGAGTACGGACAAGATCACCATCAACCGCTGAGCGCCGGCTTCTCCTCATCACCGTTGGTCAGGATGCCCATGGCGGCGCCGTCGAGGTCTTCGAACCGGCCGGACCTCAATGCCCAAACGAATGCGGCCCGACCGATGAGCGCGGCGGCCAACCAACTCGTTCCATACCCCTGTTCGGCTCGTGCCGGAGGGATTTCGCCGCGCTTGGCGAGATTCCTGGGCGAGTTTCCAGGGCGAGTTTCCTGGGCGAGTTTCCTGGGCGAGTTCGGGGAGTCCCGGGTTGATCCGGATCAATGGCTGCCCGGCGTGGAACGCCGGAGCATTTGTCCGCTATCGCGATGCGGTCAGCCGGGAGAGGTGCTTTAGCAATGCCCGCCGGTGTTCGGCGGCCTCGTCGGACAGGCCGGATGCGGTCAGGTTACGCCGCTCGAACGGATCTCGCCGAAGGTCATAGAACTCCTCCGATCCGTCGGTAAACCGAATGAGCTTATAGCTGTCGTCGCGAATCGCCTGGCCATGCTTGGATACCGGCCGGCCGCCTCTTCGTCCGCCGCCGGCATTTGCGCGGGGACCCCGCGCACCGGCCTGCGCGCCGCCTTGACGGTTCCCGGCCCGAAGTCCACGACGGCGGCGTTCACCAAATTTATCGGAGAATATGAACTCCCGGGAGCCTTCCGCGGCCGTGGATTTCAAGACCGGCAGGAAGCTCACCGAATCGAGAACGATCTCCGCCGCGACGGCCCCGCGGGCATCGACACCGGCCATTTCAAGAATCGTCGCAAATAGATCCGTCGAGTTCACCAGCGCCTTTGACGTGCGTCCCCCGCCGTTCACGGCAGGCCCCGCGACAACCAGCGGGACCCGCACCCCGCCCTCGTAGAGGGTATCCTTGGCGGTTCGCCGGGTGAAGGGTGCGCCGGCGACCCGCGCAGGGCTGCCATTGTCGCCGATGAAGATGACGTTGGTCTTCGCCAATTCACGATCACCGATCCCCTTGAGCAGACGGCCTATTTCGGTGTCCATGGCGTTGATCATCGCCTTGTAATGTCCGCTGGCGTCCCGGCCCGACGGACGATCGGGAAGGCTCTTGAATTCGTCGGCCAGCAGTTTCTCCGGCGGTTTATGAAACGGGGTGTGGGGCGCGGTCATCGCCAGCCACAAGAACCACGGCTTGCCCTTTCGCGGTTCCAGCCAGCGGAGAGCATCATCGACGAATTCGGTCGTCGCGTACCGGTCGACCCGCTCGGTCCGGCCGTTCACCACCTTTTGCCACGAGAAGTAGTCGCGCAGGCCGCCCCGCATGAAACCCGCATAGTGCGGCACACCCATCCGGGCCGGGTTGTCGTCTCCACCGTTGCGTTGATCGGACAGATGCCATTTGCCGATGACCGCACTGTCATAGCGCTCACCGGCGTGCGCCTTGAGGAGTTTGAAGATCGACGGCTCGCTCAAGCCGATGCCCGGATTTAATCCGCCGGACGGCCCCCCGACACCGGTGCGGAAACCGTAGCGTCCGGTCAGGATCGTCGCTCGTGTCGGCGAACACGTGGATTGAGACCAGAAACTCTCGAATACCACCCCGCGCTTGCACAGCGCGTCGATATTCGGCGTCGGGGCCGTGTCCCTTCCGATCCCGTAGCATCCCAATGCCTCGACGCCCATGTCATCGGCAATGATCAACAGGACATTGTCCCTGGCATGGGCGGCGGATCCAAAAGCGATTGCGCCCAAAACGGCGCCGGCCAGAAAAATGCTCTTCATGAAATTCCTTCCGGGGAACGGATTGCGGTCAATGCCAATCATAACGCCGGATCGCGAGAAGTCCGTTGCTTTGGGTGGACCACATCTCAGGCCGTCCGTTGCTCCAACTCCTCGATGGTGCGCGGCCAATCCTTCTTCGGCAGCCGGGACAGCGAGCGATCCGCCAGCAGTTTGCCCCGGGTCTGACAACGAGGACAATAGTTCGTCTCATTGGCCGCGTGGCGGATCCGCTGTATCTCGGTACCGCAGTGCGGGCAGGGTTGGCCAAACTTACCGTGGACCGCCATTTCGTCACGGAAGGCGGTGACTTTCCCGGGAAATGCGTCTCCGCGTTCCTGGCGAAGCCGATTGATCCAAAGATCGAGCTGTTCCCGGACGGCGTCGAACAAACGGGAGACCTCTTCGCCGTCGAGGGATCGGCTCATGGCCACCGGCGACAATCCCGCGGCCAGCAGGATCTCATCCGAGTAGGCATTTCCGATTCCGCTGAAAATTTTGGGATCGGTCAGCACCCGCTTGAGCGTGTGATTTCGCTCCCTCAGGCGTTCCCCGAAATCCGAGAGGCCGCAATCCATGACTTCGAGGCCGCCCGGGTCGAGGGTATGGAGCTCCGCGTCGGCCATGACGTGCAACGAGGCCCGCTTCTTGGCGCCGGCCTCGGTCAGGACGAGGCTCCCATGGTCGAAGTCGAAAGCGGCGAGAGATGTCTTCGCGCCGAGGGAAGCCTCCGGCTTTCGCCAATGGAGCCGCCCGGCGATCATCAAATGCAGGACCAGCCATATCCCGTTGTCGAGACCGATAGCGATACGCTTTCCGATCCGGCGGATTTCAATGACTCTTCGGCCGCGCGCTTCATCGAGGCTCGGTTCAATCGTTCGCAGCAGAAAGGGCGAGTTGCGGCGCACCTGCCGCAATGTTTGTCCTGACATGCGCTCGTGCATCGCTTCCATATAGACAGTGATATCCGGAAGTTCCGGCACGGGGTCCCCTTTTGATCGGCGTCACGGCTTTCCGTGAACAGCGGCATTAGTATAACGCCTAAACGTCCGTCGGAGGGGAGCGGCGGACAATTGACCGGCGCTCAGCTTTCCATTCGATCGATGATATCCTGGGGTACCGGCTCGGCCTTCATGCCCCGGGGAGACTCCTGATCCTCTCTCGCCCAAACACGGAGTTCGTGCCCCTCTGCGGTGGTCTCGCCGTTGTTGATCACCCGGTATTTGCACAGAAACAGCTTGCCGCGCCACTCGTCCACCCAGGCCTCGATGGTAATTTCGTCGCCGAACTTTGACGGTCCCTTGAAGTTGACCTGCGCATCGACGATGGGCAGGCCCCTGAGGCCCCGTTCCGGCCACATAACCGTCCACGGGAGGCCTTTTGCCCGGAACATGCGTTCACAGCACCGGTCGAACCACTCGAAGTATCGGGGGTAGAAAACAATCTTGGCGGGATCGCAGTCGGCGAAATCGACCACGAAGGTCTCGCGGTAAGGTGTCATTGTCCGTGTGTGCTCGTCTTGCGGAAAAAGTTACTCGGCGGCATGGGCAACAGGATCGTCCCCGGCACGAAGGGTGGCGGCAAGCCGGTTGCCCTCGCTATCGGCGAGCGCCGATTCGCGGGCCTCCGCGACGCGCGCCGGAACATCGCCGCTTGCGGAACCCGCCTCGAGCGCCGGACGAACGAGGGTCTCGACGATCTGCCGGTAGTTCCTGCTGCCCCGCTGATGAGTAGCACCGTAACCTTTGATCAGCCTCGAAAGCTCCGCCACTTCAAGAGCGAAAGCCGAGCTGATGCCTTGCGCCTGATCGACGAGTTCCAGCCACTCCTCGATCAGGGTCTGTTCGGCCGCCCAGCGGTAGCTGCGGGGCCGCCACCATTTGAGCTTCGCCAGCAACCAGATACGGAAGAAACCGGAGACCGTACTGGTTCTGATTTCCATTCCCCAATAAGTCCTGCCGAGGCGCCCGGTCCGCTCGGCCCAATCAAGGACTTTTTTCGCCAGACCCGGCGGCAGCATGTCGCACACTTCGCCGAAGCCGGGTTTGAAATACTCGGTTACCTTGACCGGATCGGCCGGACCGGCGCCCGTCTCGCCGCGAATGCGTGCGTACCTCTCGGCCCGGGTCTTGGCCTGGGCGACGCGGATGATGTCTTCGAAGGTCATCCTCACCGCCAGATGGCGGGCAACTTCACGGCAAAGCTCGGGGTCCGAAGTTTGAAAGGGCGCCAGGCGGTCAAGATACCGGCGGGCGTAGTCGATACTCTGATAGTCCACCAGCCGGCGCAGCGCGTGGCCCAGCACGGCGTGCGCTTCGGCAGGGAATGCGGCTTGCGCCTGGCCCTCGAGATCGGCCAGCGGCACTGCCCGATCGGCGCGCTTGGCCGCTTCCTTGAGGACCGGTTCGGCACCCGATTTCGCAAGCTGAAGGCCCGCATCAAAGCCGGCGAGGTTAGAGGCGACGGCCTTGCCTTCCGCCTTGATTCCATCGGTAAAGTCCTCCTCGGAGATACCGAGCAAGTTCGTGGCGGCGATCGCTCCCAGCATTACCGAGTTGATGACCGCGCCCGCCTCCTGTGAAGCGTCCATGGCATCGAACAGGATGGCTTCCCTGGCGTTCTTCTTGAGCGATGCCAGCATCTTTTTGCCGTCGAGGCGGCCGTCACCCAGGTCCATCTTCTCGAGGGTCAGAAACACGCGGTGTGTGGAGGCAATGAGCGTCGTCCGGTCCGAGGTGATGTATCCGCTGGACAACGCCCGGGTCGCCTCGGCCAACTCCGTCGCGAGCATCAGGTCGACCTCGCCCGGAACCGGATTCAGGGAGAAGACCGGCCGCGGGGCGCCGGCGGGCAATGCCGCCGGCAATAGCTCGATGTAGTAGGTCGTCGCACCGGTCCGTTGAGCGACACCGGGGACCGACGTCGCCTGCACCGGAAAGCCCTTGGCAATGGCGGCATTGACGATCCAGTTCATGAGGACGCCGCCGCCTTCCCCGCCCATGGCGGCGATCAATAGCGTGACCGGCTTTTTGGTTCCGGCGTCAGGCATGGGTTTCCCCACTGCCGGCCATCCATCCGATTACCGCCCGGCGGACATTGTGGACCAGCTTTTCCACGGCGGACGCGTTCTGCACTTTTTCCGCCCGGTAGAAGGACGGGCATAGAACAGCCGCGTGGGCCACTTCACCGCAAAGACCGCAGCCGACGCAGGACGGGATCACGGTTGCGACCGGATCGGTCCTAAGCGGATCGGGACTGGGCTTGACGGTCAGGGACGGACATCCGCTGAGGCGCATGCACGAATGGTCGCCGGTACAGATCTCGTCATCGACCCCGTAGCGGGGCGTTTCGACGCGGCGTCCCGCCGCCAACAGTTCCGCATTCTCGGCCTTCAACCGGCGCTGACGGGCCAGCATGCACTCACCGTCGGCAATGATGACCTTCAGCCCGCCCTCCTCGGTGGTCATCGCCTCATGTAGAGTATCGACCATCACATCGACGCTATAGGTGCGGACGGTCCGCAGCCATTTGACTCCAACGGAACGCAACGTCTTTTCGATCTCGCTGGTCTGTTCCAAATGGCTGGGCGACCCGGCGGACGACGGAATCCATTGCTGGCCGGTGGCCGACGAATAGCCGTTTTGCATGATTACCAGGACAGAGTCGGTGTCGTTGAACAGGCTCGAGAGGACACCCGTCTGCAACCCGTTGTGCCAAAAGCCGCCGTCACCCATGACGCTGATGGTTCGCTTCTTCTGCAGCGGTACGACGCCGGCGGTACTCGCCAGGCTCATCCCGTAGCCGAGAATGGAATTTCCCATGCTGAACGGCTCGAAAATGGCGAACGAATGGCAGCCTATATCGGTAGAAATGTGTACGTCGCCGATCTCTTCCTTCAACAGCTTGATCGCCGAGAACACCGGCCGCTCCGGACAGCCCGTACAAAAGCCGGGTGGACGGCCCGGGACCGCGACATCGGCACCATCCCTTCCGGATCGGGTTGCATTTTCCAACTTGGCCGCACGATCCCGGATAATCTCCAGGTTCACCCCATGCGGCTCTGAATCGCCGAAGAAATCGACCAGGCCTTTAAGGACCGCCTCGGCCGTATATTCACCGGCCATGGGCAGCACGTCCTTGCCGGCGAGGCGGGTTTGAATATCGGCCTTGCGCAAAATCGTGTTGATTTGCTGCTCGATGTATTCGGGGTTGCCTTCCTCGACCACCAGGACCGATTTCCTGCCGGCGCAGAAATCGCGGATCTGACCTGGAACCAACGGGTGAGTGACGTTGAGCACCAGCAACGGAATGTCGGTGTTGCCGAAATCGTCCGCCAAGCCCAGCGCCGCCAGGCGCTTGATCACCGTATTGTAGAGCCCACCCTGGAGAATGATGCCCACATCGCCCCTCCGGCCATCGAAATGTTCGTTGAGATTGTTGTTGAGGATGAATTTTTGCGCCGCGGGCAGCCGATCTTCGACCTTCTTTTTCTCCTGCATGAACGTGACCGGCGGGTGGGCGAGGCGATCAAAATTGAAACCGGCGCTGTCGGACTTGCTGTTGAGGCCCATGCGCGGCGGCTGATTGTCTTTGGCGTCGAATTCGCCGAACACATGGCAGGCCCGGATGCGTAGTTCGAGGATCACCGGCGTGTTGGACGCTTCGGAGAGCTGGAACCCCTTTTCCACCATGTTGACAATCGACGGCGGATTTGGGCGCGGATCGAGCATCCACATGGAGCACTTCATCGCAAACGCGTGCGTGCGCTCCTGAATGACGCTCGCCCCTTCGCCGTAATCCTCTCCGGCGATGACCATCGCGCCGCCGGTGACGCCGGGCGACGCAAGATTGGATAGCGCGTCCGCCGCGACGTTGGTTCCGACGATCGACTTCCAGGTCACGGCGCCCCGGGCCGGATACATGATGGAGGCGCCGAGCATGGCGGCGGCCGAGGCTTCATTGGTGTTGGCCTGCACGTGCACGCCAAGGTCCGCCATCAGTTCCTTGGCCTGGACCAATACGTCAATCAGATGGGAAACCGGCGCCCCCTGGTAGCCGCCGACATAGGAGACGCCTGACTGCAGCAGCGCCTTGGTGACCGCGAGAATGCCTTCGCCGCGGAAGACGTCGCCGTCTCCCATCTTCAATTGCTCTATCTCTTTTGCGAATGATCGTTCCATTCCCAACCATCCTGGCTTAGCCGGCCCGGTTAAGGGCAAAAGTATAGCGATGGAACTGCCGGGGTCACGAACATTGCTCTTGACGTCCGACCAAAGTTATTTAACATGTTAAATATATTTTGAGGCTGCCGATTTGGGGAGGATTTCACATGCTCGACGATCCCAATACCGCTGATGAATTTGAGGCCAATTGCCGGGACGCGGAGAAATTTCTCGCCCGCTTCAAGGGAGAAAAGCTGGGACACCACATCGGCGGCAAGCCGGCCGCCGGTGACGGCGGGACCTTCGAAAACCTGACCCCCATCGATAATTCGGCCATCAATACCGTCGCCGCGGGCACCGAAGCCGACATCGACGCGGCAGCCCGCGCGGCCAGGGAAGCCTTTGCCGAATGGCGCGACCTGCCGGGTGCCCGGCGACGGAAGATGTTGCACGGATTGGCCGATGCGATCGAAGCCCGCGCCCGGGAGATCGCACTGGTCGAGAGCATGGATACGGGACAGCCGATCCGGTTCATGAAGGCCGCTGCCGTCCGGGGCGCCGAAAACTACCGCTTCTTTGCCGACAAGGCGCCGGAAGCCACCGGCGGCGATGCTATGCCGGCCAAGGACCACATCAACTATTCGATCCGTCAGCCTATTGGTCCGGTCGGCGTGATTACGCCGTGGAACACGCCGTTCATGCTGTCGACCTGGAAAATTGCCCCGGCGCTGGCCGCCGGCTGCACCGTGGTCCACAAGCCGGCCGAATGGAGCCCCCTGACCGCAACGTTGCTGGCCGAGATCACCGCCGAGGCCGGAATTCCCGGCGGCGTGGTCAATCTGGTTCAGGGCCTCGGCGAAACGGCGGGCAAGGCGCTGACCGAGCATCCGGACATCAAGGCCATCGCCTTCGTTGGCGAGTCCGCCACCGGCAGTGCCATCATGGCGCAAGGGGCGCCCACTCTGAAGCGGGTGCATTTCGAGCTCGGCGGCAAGAACCCGGTGATCGTGTTTGACGATTCCGACATGGACCGCGCCCTCGAAGCGGTGGCCTTCATGATCTACAGCCTCAACGGCGAACGCTGCACCTCCTCCAGCCGCCTCCTCGTCCAACGCTCGATCCATGACGAGTTCGTCGAAAGACTGGCCGACAAGGTCAAATCCATCCGGGTCGGCCATCCCCTGGATCCGACCACCGACATCGGCCCCCTCATTCACCCGCGCCATTATGAGAAAGTGATGAGCTACTGGGATATCGCCAAGGGGGACGGCGCCGATATCAAGGCCGGCGGCGGCCGCGCCGATGTGAACGGCGACGGCAACTGGGTTCAACCCACCCTGTTTACCTCGGCCAGCAATTCAATGCGGATCGCCCAGGAGGAAATCTTCGGGCCGGTGTTGACCGCCATTCCGTTCGATAACGAGGCGGATGCGCTGGCCATCGCCAACGATGTGGCATACGGGCTTGCCGGCTATGTCTGGACCCGGGATGTGGGCCGCGCCCACCGCCTCGGCCGAGGCCTGGATGCGGGGATGATTTGGATAAACTCGGAGAACAACCGCCATCTGCCGGCGCCGTTTGGCGGCATGAAGGCCAGTGGAATCGGCCGGGACGGCGGCGACTACTCCTTCGAGTTCTACATGGAGACCAAGAATATCTGCGTCGCCATGGACAGCCACAAGGTGCCCAGGATCGGCGCCTAAGATCGGCGCCTGAGTTACCCGGCGACGCTCTCGTTCATCAGCAACCGGCCGAAGCCCGGCATCGGATCGGTGACGCCGAGCTTGCGAAGGGCGTACCAATAGGTTGCCGCATTTACCGTGACGATGGGGCGGCCGAGGCTGGCTTCGAGATCTTCGATCATCCCGACCATGCCGAGCGCACCGCCCACATGGAGGAATGCGTCGACATCGTCGTGGTCAATGCGTTTGAAGGCATCGAGAATCTGATCGACGGTCACTTTGATGATGTCGATGGATTCCTTGACCTCCAGCCAGGTTGCATGGGGTGCTTCGAACCCGAAGTGGCCGTAATACGCCTGGACGCTCCTGGAGTATTCCTCGGACATGGGTGACAGCACCCCGATCCGCTTGGCGCCGATGGTCTTGAGTCCGGCGATACAGGCGTCGGTCGCGGTGACGAAAGGTACGCCATTGACCCGTTCGGCAATCTCCTCCCGGTAGCGAGCCTGGCGTTCGGGCGACCAGAGACGCATCTCGATGGAGTTGCCGGTGATGATCATGTCGGGATAACAGCCGAGCGTCGCGGGCAACGCGTCCAGAACCGCCTCGGCGACCTTGTCATGAACGGAGATGTCGAAGCGGTACATCTGATTGTTGATTCCCTCGGGCCGCATGCTTTCGTATTCAGGCTGCATGTTGGCGTTTTGTGCCGGGATCATTACGGCAACGACACCGCGGGGGCCGAATCGGTCAGGCATGAGTTCCTCCGGAGAAATCCTAGGCCGAGGGGGTAGCGCTCCTCCGCCGGAGCGGCAAGAAAATTGTAACGCCCGAGGCGGTGCGGTCTATTGACAGAGGCCGGTGCCGAAGGCTCTGATTCCAGGCGAACCAACTATTTGAAGAGGCGATCATGTCCAGCGACATCCCCAGTATTCTCTCCCACGTTTCCATCGGCACCAACGATTTCGACAGGGCCGCCGCGTTCTACGATCGGGTGATGCCGACCATCGGCGCCAACCGGATCATGGAACATCCCGGTGCCGTGGCGTACGGCAAGCAATTTCCCGAATTCTGGGTCCAGTCGCCCATTGACGGCGCGCCGGCCACCACCGGCAACGGTTTCCACATCGGGTTTCTCACCTGGTCCCGTAAGGAGGTGGACGACTTTCACGCCGCCGCCATCGAGGCCGGTGCGACGGACGATGGCCCGCCGGGCATACGGGAGGAATACAATGCGGGGTACTACGGCTGCTTTGTCCGGGACCCGGACGGCAACAAGATCGAGGCCATGTTTTTGGACACCGAACTGGCCGAACAGAAAGCCGCAACCGTAAACTGAAGCCAAGCGCGACTGGAAAACCCGGGGGGCGACAATGGCTGACATACCGCGTCTGAATAAGGTCATCGGCGTCCTGGAGAAGGGCGGCATCGCCTTTTCGGCGTTTGTCCCGGCCACGACCCAGTCCGCGGTGCAATTCGCTCAGACCAGGTACGACGGCATCGTTCTGGAGATGGAACACCTGCCGTGGGACGGCCCGACGCTCCGGGATTGCCTTCAGTACATGCTGCTCCGCGGCCCTATTCTCTCCGGCGGCACCCTCGCGCCCAGTGTCGTTCCATTTGTCCGGGTCCCGGTAAACGGCGTCGAAATGGCCCAATGGCACGCCAAGCAGGCTTTGGACATGGGTTGTTACGGGGTTGTCTGGCCGCACATCAGCACCGTCGATGAGGCGTACAATGCCGTCGCCGCCTGCCGCTATCCGAGGCTGCCCGACAAACCCGACTATGAGCCTCGCGGCATTCGCGGCGACGGACCGGCCGGTGCGATTCGCTACTGGGGAATTTCCCAGCAGGAGTACTACGCCCGCGCCGACGTCTGGCCGCTGGACCCCAATGGCGAGATTTTCGTCATTATCCAGATTGAGGATCAGGAAGGCCTCAGGAATTTGCCCGAGATGCTGAAGAACGTCCCGGGCATCGGCGCCGTCCTGATCGGTGAAGGCGACTTCGGCCAGGAACTCGGCTTTCCTCGTCAGTACGATCATCCGCTGTTGCTCGAAGCCATCGACGAGCTTGTCGCGGTGTGCAGGGAACACGGCGTGGTCGCGGGCCATCCCCATGCCAATGCCGGCAACATGCAGGCGCTGGTCGATCAAGGATTCAGGTTCCTGATGACCGGCCCGACGGTCAGCTATCCGGGTCTGGAAAAAGGCCTCGAGGTTGCCGGCCGGGACTAGAGAAGCCAGGGAGAGAACGATGATTATCGATTGCCACGGCCACTACACGACCGAGCCGCCGAAGATGAAGGAGTGGCGGGAAAACCAGCTCAAGGCCGTGGAGAACGGCGATTTCAAACCGACACGGGCGTTGCTTGAAATCCATGATGACGATATCCGCGAGGGCATCGAGGGCAATCAGCGGAAACTTCAACAGGAACGGGGCACGGACCTGACCATCTTCTCTCCCCGCGCCGTCGGCATGGGCCACCATCTGGGCACCGCCGAAACCAGTATGGAGTGGACCCGGCTGTCAAACGACATGATCCGCCGGGTTTGCGACCTCTACCCGGATGGCTTCGTGCCCGTCTGCGCCCTGCCCCAATATCCGGGCGTCGAACCCAAGAACTGCATCCCGGAACTGGAGCGGTGCGTCAACGAGATGGGATTTATCGGCTGCAACCTGAACCCGGATCCGTCGGGCGCCATGTGGTCGGACCCGCCGCTCACCGACAAGGGCTGGTGGTATCCGCTGTATGAGAAAATGGCGGAGCTGGACATACCGGCGATGATCCACGTTTCCGGATCCTGCAATCCCAACTTCCATCATACCGGCGCCCATTACATTGCCGCCGACACCACGGCGTTTATGCAGCTCATTCTCGGCGACCTGTTCGCCGACTTCCCGACACTCAAGTTCATCATTCCCCACGGCGGCGGCGCGGTGCCGTTTCACTGGGGCCGGTACCGTGGCCTGGCACAGGACATGGGTAAGCCGCTGCTGACGGATCACCTGCTCAACAATGTCTTCTTTGACACCTGCGTCTATCACCAGGCCGGTATCGACTGCATGACCAAGGTAATCCCGACGGAGAACATCCTGTTTGCCTCCGAGATGGTCGGCGCCGTGCGCGGTGTCGACCCGGAAAGCGGTCACAATTACGACGACACCAAGCGCTATATCGATGCCACGCCAAATCTCGACGACAGCCAACGGGCGCAGGTCTTCGAAGAGAATGCGCGCCGGGTGTTCAGCCGGCTGAAGATATAGGCCTGTTGAACGCAGGAATTGCGGCACTCGATCCCGATCGATTCGCCGGCGAAGCCCCGG
This sequence comes from Rhodospirillales bacterium, assembly GCA_965213765.1. GTDB lineage: Bacteria > Pseudomonadota > Alphaproteobacteria > Rhodospirillales > UBA2165 > JAJDXO01. Next base: position 1,016,357 of record OZ243926.1, read on the forward strand.
GCATGGTCGAGGAATGGAACAAGTCAAAAAAGGCCGTCAAGACCGCGGCCCGGGTCCACGAGAAGGAGTTTGAGGACGCCTAATTGTTCCGATTGCCTGCCCCAATGAAATCAGCCCGGCAATTGCCGGGCTGATTTGTATCTGCAAGCGCCAATTCCTAGGCCAGCATCTTGGAGAGGTATTCCTTCACCTCGGGTGCGCGATGCCGGGCCTTTTTGTTGCTGGGATAAAGCTCCTCATCATAGAAGAAAGCGGGGAGTTCATCGTCCTCAACCGTGAATCCGGCCTTTTCGTTGAATTCCCACTCCAGCTTGAGTGCTTCGAGGCCGAGCTCATCGAAAAATTCGACGGGCAGATCCGTGCCGTGTGCGTCATTCAACGCGTTGACGATCAGGTCCTTGTGCTCGCTGGTAACCGACCGGCCGAACAGACAGAGACCGAGCGAGTCGGCCGCGGCGCAGGCGGTCTGGATTCCGAGGCTGGCCTCGGTGAGGTGCTCGGTGTCCTTGTCGGCGCATTCGTATTGAGGAATATTGCCGGCGGTGTGATCGGCGCCTTGCGCGGTCACCATCATCGATATGCCGGTAACCTCGATCACCCGGGGATCGTACGCCGAAATGCCCTGCTTCTTGATTACCGGTATACGCTCAACATTGTAGTGTTCGCCGACGCGCGCCGTGCCTTGGGCATAAAGCCTGCCCTTTTCATTGCCGGCGCGGATATCCTCGAGAACCTGGATCATGTAATTCACGTCGCCGAACCCGCCCTCGCCGGCCTCCATCAGCACGCCGATTGTCGCGCCGGCCTCAATGGTATCGATGCCGAGGTCGTTGGCGATATTGTTGACTATCGCCACGTCGTCCGGATCGGTGAGTCCGCAATTGCTGCCCATAAGCCCGAGGGTTTCATACTCCATCGGAGATACCATCTCGTTGCCGTCCTCATCGGCATAGATGTTCGAGCACTGGATCATGCAGCCGGGCATGCAGGCATGGGTCGTTTCACCGCCCCGCGCCAAGTTGACCTCGCGGATATGCGTGCCGCCCAGGGTCATTGTGCCCTCGTCCTTGCCCACCAATTCGCCGGACGAGAAGTTGCGGGTCGGCAGGCCGCCCACCTTGTTGGTGAAGTCGCCGACCATGGCAGTACCATAGTCCCGGAAATTCTGGATGGCCGGATCCTCATCGAGCTTCTGGCCGTACTCGCGAACGGCGCCCATCAGCTTTTTGCGATCATGGAAGGTCGGCATCTTGAGTGTATCGACAACGATCGCCTTGACCCGTTTCGAGCCCATGACCGCGCCGACGCCACCGCGTGCCGCGATGCGGACCGGACGCCCTTCGACATCCGAGAAGCTGATCCCGGCCATTAATCCCTGGTACTCGCCGACGGGGCTGCACAGCCCGACACTCAGTTTACGGCCGTACTTCTCGTACAGCATATCGGCGGCTTCGAAATTGCTCTTGCCGAGATACGGCGTCGCATCCTCGAATGTGATGTCGCCTTCTTTGGTAATTCGAATGATCACCCAGTCGTCGGATTGGCCATAGAGGGTCATGCCGCCGATTTCGAGCTGGCCCATCGCATAGGCCATGGTGCCCCCGGCATTGGCTTCCTTGACCCCGCCGGTCAACGGGCTTTTGCACCCGACGCTCAGCCGGTTCGCATTGGAAAAGTTGGTCCCGGCGAACGGACCCGCGGAAAAGATCAGAGGATTGTCCGGCCCGAGTGGATCGACGGTCGCCGCGCCGGTTTCCAACAGGGCTTTGGCGATGAAGTGGCGGCCGACCTTGATGCAGTCCAACCCGTCCAACTCCTCGGTGTCGATGGATTTGTCATTGAGATTGATGTGATGATATTTGCGCATTCTTTGTCCCCGTGTCCGGCACATGGGGAACCTTGCGACATCGGCCCCCGCAATCGATTGCACTCATTTTGCCCGTTCATGATGCGAGATGCCAGTCTCATCTTCCTTAAATCCCCGTCGGAACCGGGAATTTTCAATCCGCGCCCAGGACAAGTAAAACTCGGGAATTGACCCCGGGCCCTGGTCCCGTAAGCTCGGCAATCGAAAAGGTGAGCAAAGTGTCTCTCTACTACGTCCAAAAGCTGATCTACGAACTCAACCGCGACCCGCAGGTTCGGAGCCGCTATGAGGACGACTTCGGGGAACTGCTCAAAGACTACGATCTCACCGATGATGAACGCCGCGCCATCCGCGAACCCGATATCGGTTTGCTGTATGTCTTGGGCGTGAATGGACAATTGCTGATGCATTACGCAGCGCTGCGCGGCTATCCCTGGGATGACTATATCCAGTCAATGAAAGACGGGCTGAACGAATACGGGCCGGTTCGTGCGGGCTTGTACGCGCGTACGGGTGGAGGCGCCATATGAGCCTGGTATTCGCCGGTGTTTGCTCTCACGCCCCTGGAATCACCGGGCGCGCCGATCGCGCCGATCCGGCGGTCAGGGAACAGCTCTACGCCAATTTCTTCCGCATGGGCCGGGCAATCAAGGAGTCGGGGGCCGATACGCTGTTGGTCGTCGCGGCCGAGCATTTCGCCAATTTCTTCATGAACAACATGCCGGCCTATTGCGTCGGCATGGCTGAATATTACGAGGGCCCGATCGAGGACGAAGAGTGGCTCGGCATCAACCGCTTCCGCGTCAACGGCAACGCCGGCCTGTCGGAGCGGCTGGTGAACCATGTCATGAACGAGGTCGACGTGGCCTATGCGCAGGAATGGAAATTCGACCACGGCATCGCCGTCCCGCTGCATTTCCTGACGCCCGACTATGACCTCGATGTCATCCCCGTCAACATCAATTGCCAAGGGCCTCCCCTGACACCGTTGCATCGGGCGTGGAAATTCGGTCAGGCGCTGCGCGCGGCGTGCGACGCGCAGCCCGAAAAGATCGCGCTGGTTGGCACCGGCGGCGTGTCTCATTGGCCGGCAACGCCCGATTCCGGAAAGATCAATGAGGAATGGGATAGGGAATTCCTCGACCGGTTCGTCGCCAACGACAAGGACGCCCTGCTTTCCTATACCGACGAAGAGACCTATGAGCGCGGCGGCCAGGGCGGGTTCGAAATACGGACCTTCATCACCGTCGCCGGCGCCTGCGAGGGCCGGCCGGGCGATCTCTGGTTTTACGCGCCGATCCCCATCTACGCGGTCGGCTGCACCGTCGCCACCATGCAGGTGGCCTAAATTCGCATCAGCCCGATCATCTTCTCGAACTCGGCGGTTCCCGGCTGAAACAGATGGTCGACCACCGTGAAGTGGTTCTTGCCGGGTACGGAAATGTACTCCGTCTCTAACCCGTTGTAGTTCCTTAGCTCCCCATAGGCGACGGTCTGCTGGTGAAAGCCCTCGGGTTCGTCGCCGCCGACGATCGCCAGCACCGGACACGGGACGGTCGGTGCCCGCTCCAGCGCGCTGTTCCGCCGCGCCATGCCGGTATCCATCCGTACGTCCTCATTGATGGATGTGTGCATGACGGGCTCCGGTTCATACACGCCGGATACGCCCACCGCGCTCTTCAGGATATCCTCGGGCAGGCCCAAAGACGTCCAATCCTGTCGAAGCATCATGCCCGTGAGGTGCCCGCCGGCCGAGTGACCGGCCAAATGTAATCGGTCGGCATCGATCCCGAGTTCATCCGCATGGGTGTAGCAGTAGGCCACCGCGTTTTTTACTTCGTCGACAATGATGTCGAGGTCGGCCTCGGGGCAGAGATCGTAATTGACCGAGATGTGGGTCGCACCCGCGGCGACGATCGGCAACGCAAGATGGCTGTAGTCGCTCTTGTCCATCATCCGCCAGTAACCGCCGTGGATGAATATTTGTGCGGGCGGCGGCGTACCAAGATTGCCGCTTTGCGCCGGAAATACGTCGATGGTTTCCTTCGGCCGGTCGCCGTATCGGACGTCGTAGATTCCCTCCAGACTCTCGCGCGCCTTCGCCGCGCGGACAGGCAGTCCCTCCAGCAGCGGCGCCGGGTTCTCGATCGTTTGCCGGGGGTTCATGTGATACTCGATTTCGGCGTCGTCCGCCTCGCGCCAGTTAAAGGCCATGGTTCTCGTCTCCCTTGGTGCCGCTGGAACATGCCGAATGGACATGTAACACTCCGATCATCATGACCGATAAAATGCTTGAATTCACCTTTCATCGCGACGGCGGGTCCGCCTCGCGCGAAGTCGCCATTTCCAATCTCGTCATTGCCGGCTGGGCGGGACGCGACCTCGACGCGATCGAAGAACACATCAAGGAAATGGAGGCTATCGGCGTTCCGAGGCCAAGCTCCGTTCCGTGTTTTTACCGCGCCTCGAATACCTTGCTGACCCAGAACGAGAGCATTCAGGTCGTCGGAGAGGACTCCAGCGGAGAGATCGAATATGTCGTTTTGTCTCTCGACGACGGCCTGTGGGTCGGCGTTGGCTCCGACCACACGGACCGGAAGGTCGAGACGTACAACATCGCCGTCTCGAAGCAGATGTGCGCCAAACCCGTTGCGGCCGACCTCTGGCTCTTCGAAGAAATTTCGGAACATTGGGACCGGCTGGAGCTGAAATCCGAAGCGGTAATCGCCGGGAACAAGGAGCTTTATCAGCAGGGCACGCTTGCCGACATGCGAACGCCTGACGATCTGATCGGCAGGTACCGGCCCGACGGCCGACTGCCCGCGGGTACGTTGATGTACTGCGGCACGCTGGTTGTCGGCGGCGGCGTCCGGCCCGGACAGGCGTTCTCCATTGAGCTGCACGACCCGGTGTTGAACCGGAGAATCTCACACGATTACGCCATTTCGGCGCTTCCAGAGGAAGAGTAGTACGGAGGCTACAGGCCATGGGAAAAGGCAAACCGCATATCGAATTTCTGAGCATCGACATGGAGGACGGATGGGAGACGCCGCCCGGCTATCCCGACACCTTCAAGCAGAAAATCCTCGCCCAGGATATCGACGAACCCAATAAGACGGGCAGCCGGTCGCGGCTGCTGAAGATCGCCCCGGGCGGCTATTCCACGGAGCCCTTTGTCCACGAGCATTGGGAAGAGGTCTATTTGCTGAACGGCGACCTGATCGTCGGCAACGACGCAAATGGTGAGGGCGGCGAAAAGTTTTATGCCCCCACTTACGCCTGCCGCCCACCCGGCGTCCATCACGGTCCGTTCAAGACCGATGACGGGTGCGTCATGTTCGAGATGCACTATTTCTACGACGCCGGCGAGGCGTAAAGGCGCCGCCCCATTGACGGCTTTATGAATTTATGTAAATATTTTATATAAATTCATAAACGGCAGGGAATGGGGACGACATGCCGCGCAACCGAACCCCGGCAATCACCCACGAGACATTCCTCGAAGACGGCCGCGATGACCGATTTCGGGAGTTCATTTATGCGTTCCTCATCACCTCGGTGCGCATGGAAAGGGTGCGCGAGAAGATCGGCGGTCTGATTGGCCTGAACGGCATCCGGTATCACATTCTCACCGTGATTTCCGAGTTGGCCGCCGACACGCCGGTTTCCGTCGGCGACGTGGCGCGCGCGCTTCATGCGGGCCGCACCTATGTCACCATGGAGACCGGCCGCCTGGAAAAACAGGGCCTGATTGCCAAGACCCCGAACCCGGAAGACGGCCGGAGCGTTCTCGTATCCCTGACCACGAAAGGCCGCCAGGCGATGGAGGATTTGGCCCCCTACCGCCGGGAGATCAACGATAATCTGTTCGCCGGGCTCTCCGGTGATGATTTCCGGGCCTTTCACAAATTGATGACCAAGATGGTTTCGACAACCGAAGATGCCTTGGCCACAGCCGACAGGTTGGCCGAGGCCCGACGCAATTTGGACGACGCGGCGTAACCGCCGGCCGGCAGGAGGGAGAAAGCCGATGATCAAAACGGGACAAGAGCACCTTGAAGGGCTCCGCGACGGACGAACGGTCTATATCGGCGACGAACGCATAGATGACGTGACCGCCCACCCGGCTTTCGAGAAAGCCGCCGAGACGGTTGCGGCGCTCTACGACGCCAAGCACGACCCCGAATATCAAGACGTTCTCACCTACGAGGAAGATGGGGAACGTCACTCCACGTGGTTTCTGCAAGCTAAATCCCGGGACGATCTTCGCCGCCGTATGGCCGCCCATAAGCAGATCGCCGATTTCACCATGGGCATGATGGGCCGCTCGCCGGACCACGTATCTTCGTTCGTCACCGGCATGGCGACCGCGCCCGAGGTCTTCGACAGCGAGGAGTATAAGTTCGGCAAGAACATCACGGCCTATTACGAGCACATGAAGAAGAACGATACCTTCGCCACCTATGCCGTAATCCCTCCGCAAGCCGCCCGTAACCCGGAATTCTATGAACGGCAGAACCTCCCGATTCCGACCCTCCGGGTGGTGCGGGAAGAGGACGACGGCGTGGTCATCTCCGGAATGAAGATGCTGGCAACGTCCGCCGTGTTCTGTGATGAGATCTGGATCGGCAACCTTATCCCCCTCGCCCCGAGCCAGGTGAAGGAGGCCGTGACATGCGCGGTCCCGTGCAACGCGGCCCGGCTCACCATGTGGATGCGCCAGCCGATTTCGCTCAACGCCAAAAATCAGTTCGACCAGCCGCTCACCTGGGCATTCGACGAGACCGACGTGCTGGTGATGTGTGACGAGGTCAAAGTGCCGTGGGAGAAAGTGTTCGTCATGGACGACCCGGTCCGCGCCCGCGAAATCTACATCAAGACCCCGGCCCACTGTTACGGAAATCACCAGTCCAACGTCCGGTTCTGGTCAAAAATGGGCTTGATCCTGGGTCTCTGCAAGAAAGTGAGCGAGGCGACGGGCGCCAATGAGGTGCCGGCCGTCCGCGAGGTGCTCGGCCGCATGTCGGCGCTGGAGGCCACACTGTCGGGCATTATCCACGGACAAATTGAAGCTGCCGAGGATTGGCCCGACGGTTTCAAGACCTTCAACCGCCGAATGATGTATGCCGGGCTCAACTGGTGCACCGAGAACCACTCGGCAATCGTCGATATTCTGAGGGAGCTCAGCGGCGGCGGGGTGTTCCAGATGCCGGCCAGTGTGACCGTCGTGCACGACGAGGCCCTCAAGCAGCAGTTCGACACCTATTTCCAGACGCCGCAGATGAATGCCCTGGACCGCATGAAGCTGTTCCGACTGGCCTGGGACGTGGTGGGAACCGAGTTCGCCGGTCGCCAGCAGCAGTACGAGAAATTCTATGCCGGCGCATCCTTCATCGTCCGCAACCACTCGTTCCGGGAAACCCCGTGGGACGATTTCGATGCGTTCGTGCAGGACTTCATGGACGGCTACGGCATCCCGGAACCCGCGGCGAGGAAAGAAGCGGCGGCGTAGCCCAAGCTATACCCCGAGATATCGATGCTTGAGGTCTTCGTCGGCGCGCAACGCGTCGGAGTCGCCCGACCAGACCACTTCGCCGCGCTCGACGATGTAATGCCGGTCACCAATCCGCGCCAGCGTATCGACGTTCTTGTCGATCACCAGGATCGACTCGCCGTGCGCCTTGAGGCTCTCCAGGCATTTCCAGATCTCGTCGCGGACCAGGGGCGCCAGGCCCTCCGTCGCCTCGTCGAGGATCAAAAGCTTGGGATTGGTCATCAGCGCACGGCCGATGGCAAGCATCTGCTGCTCGCCGCCCGACAGTTGATTGCCCATGTTGCCCAGCCGCACATGCAGGGCCGGGAACATGGCGAGGACCTTCTCGAGGTTCCACGGGTCGGAAGAGCCTGAACGATTGTCCGCGGTGGCCACCAAATTTTCCATCACCGTAAGATTGGGGAAAATCTGGCGGCCCTCGGGAACCAGGCCGATCCCCAACTGGGCGATCTTGTAGTCCGGCGTGCCCAGAATTTCCCGGCCCTCGAAGGTGATCGAGCCGGCCTGCGGCGGCACGATGCCGATGATCGAGTGGACGGTAGTGGTTTTTCCCATGCCATTCCGGCCGAGCAGGGTCACCACCTCGCCCCGTTCGATTTCCAAGGACATCCCGAACAGGACCTGACTCTCCCCATAGGAGGTTTCGAGATTGGCGACCTTAAGCATGCGCCGCGTCATCCTCCCCCAAATAGGCCGCTCGAACTTCGGCATTGCCGCGGACTTCTTCAGGCGTGCCGGTCGCAATGCCCCGTCCGTAGACCAGTACGGTCACACGATCCGCCAAGGAAAAGACGGTGTCCATGTCGTGCTCGATCAGCAGCATGGAGTGCTTACCCTTGAGGCCGCCCAGAAACTCCCTGATCCGCGCCGAGTCTTCGGCCCCCATGCCGGCGGTCGGCTCATCCAACAAAAGCAGTTTGGGGTCTGTAGCCAGCGCCATGGCGATTTCCAGCTGGCGCTTCTCCCCGTGGCTCAAATTGTCGGCGAGGACGCGCGCCCGGTCCGCCAACCCCAGGTCGGACAAAATCTCCATTGCCGGTTCGGTGAGGCCTGAATCTTTCGTAGCCGGCTTCCAAAACCGGAAGCTGTGGCCCTGGCGCGCCTGAATGGACATGGCGACATTCTGGAGCGCACTAAATTGGCGAAAGATACTGGTGATCTGAAACGACCGCGCAAGGCCCAGATGAGAACGCTCGGCGGCGGAGAGGCCCGTAATATCCTGCCCGTCAAACAGGATACGGCCGGAGTCCGGCTTCAGCATACCGGAAATTTGCGCCACCAGTGTGGTCTTGCCCGCGCCATTCGGGCCGATGATCGCGTGGATTTCCCCCTGTTGGATGTCGAAGAAGAACTGATCGGTGGCCACCACCCCGCCGAAGCTCTTCATCAAATCCTCAACCTTGAGAATGGGATCAGCCATCACCGGCCTTCGATTTGGGAAGCAGACCCCAAACGCCCTGCTTGGCAAACAGGACGAGCAGGACCAGAAGCGGTCCAAAGATCACGGGCCAGTTTTCGGTGAACCCGGAAATGATTTCCTCGAACATCAGGAAGGCGAAGGCGCCGACGACCGGGCCGAACAACGTCCCCATGCCGCCCACCAATACCATGATCATGATCTCGCCGGACCGGAACCAATGCATGAACTCGGGCGTCACGAACTCGGTCAAATTGGCGAGCAGGAAACCGGCAATTCCGCACATGCTGCCCGATATGACGAATGCCAATAGCTTGTAGCGATAGGTGGGAATGCCGATGGCCTGCATGCGGGCTTCGTTTTCATGGCAGCCCCGGATGACCATGCCGAAGCGGGAATTAATCAGCCGCCATGATATGTACATACAGAGGACGAGAAAACCGAGGATCAAATAGAACAGTATCCACTCGTTCCCGAGGTCGATGAATGCGGCGAACTCGCTGCGATCCGTCGGCAAACCATCGTCGCCGCCGTAAGTTTCCAAGCTGATACCGATGAAATACAGCAGCTGGGTCATGGCCAGCGTGATCATGATGAAATAGATGCCGCTGGTTCTGAGGCAGATGGCGCCGATGATAGAGGCGACTGCGGCGCTGCCGCCGATCGCCACAAAAAGCTGCAGCCAGCCGTTTGTGATTTCATGAAAGGCCAGGATGCCGACGGCGTAGGACCCCAATCCCAAATAGGCCGCGTGGCCAAAACTGATCATGCCGCCGAAGCCCAGGATCAGATCGAGGCTCAGCGCCGCGATGGCGAAGATCATGATGCGCGAAATCAAAGTGATGTAGAACGTCTCGTCCATGGCCGTCACCAAGGGCGGCACGGCAACGAGAAAAACGAACCCGATGGCGAGCAGCCAGCCTTTGAGGCGTGTGAGTTCCATAACTAACCCGTCCTCGCCGGAAACAAGCCCTGGGGTTTAAAGAACAGCACCCCGGCCATCAAAATGTAGATCAGCATCGACGCCATCGCCGGCCCCACCGTTTGGGCAATTTCCAGCGGAAAGATTTTTTGCATGGCGATGGGCAGCATTGAGCGCCCCACCACTTCGAAAACCCCGATTATCACCGAAGCGACCAGCGCGCCGCGGACGGATCCGATACCGCCGATGACGATGACGACGAAGGCCAGGATGAGCATCTCATCCCCCATACCGGACTCGACGGAGATAATGGGCGCCGCCATCAGGCCGGCGAGGCCGGCAAAAAATGCGCCCAGGCCGAACACGAAGGTATTCAAGAACCGGATGTTGACGCCCATTGCGCGGATCATTTGGGTGTTGGAGGCGCCTGCGCGGATCAGCATTCCGACCTTGGTTTTGGCAATCAGGAAATAGATCACCGCCGCGACCGAGAGGCCCACGCCGATAATGAACAATCTAAAGACGGGATAGGGTGCATCGGGAAATATTTCTACGTTGCCGGTAAAAAGCTCAGGCGTCGGCATGGGCTGGGGATCAACGCCCCAAACCAGCTTGACACCCTCATTAAAGAACAAAATCAGCCCGAACGTCGCCAGCACCTGGTCCATGTGATCGCGAAGATAGAGGGGCCGAAGGGTCAGCATCTCAATGACGATGCCAAGGATCACCGACGACGGAATAATCAACAAAAAGGCGATAAGGAAGCTGCCCGTCCAGGCAACAAAGGTCGAGGCGAAATAAGCCCCCATCATGAACAAGGCGCCATGCGCCAGATTGACGACGTTCATGATGCCGAGGACCAGGGTCAGGCCGGCGGAAATCAGGAACAGAAACACCCCGAACTGGATACCGTTGAGCGTCTGTTCGAGGACAAGCAAGGTACTCATGAGTTTTGACCGGGGATCTGGGCGCTATCGAATATTAGGCATTTATTGACTTGGCCGGGAAAGCACACGCCTTCCCGGCCAGACAGTCAATTCGGATCGAGTGACGAGACCGGCTTACCAGTTCATCGAGCACTCGGTGTGATAGGCATCCTTGTGGCCGCGGAAGATGGTCTTCCGGGTCACGATGGTCGGGTTGCCGTCCTTGTCCGCAACAACTTCCCGCAAATAGTAATTCTGGATCGGGTTGTGGTTGTTGTTGAACTGGAAGCCGCCACGCGGGCTGTCGATGTTCGCCGTCCGCATACCGGCCCGGATAGCGTCTTGGTCCGACAGGTTGCCCTTGGCCGTCCGAACACCCAGGTCCATCAGCAACGCGGCGTCGTAGCCCTGCACCGCATACATGGACGGATGCTTGCCATGCTTCTTCTTGTAATCCTCGATGAACCGGACGTTGGCCGGGTTCTTCGACGTGGGATCCCAGAAGCTGGCGTTAAAGTTGCCGATCGCCGACTTGCCGTAGGCACCGAGCGTCAGATAGTCGACCGCGAATACCGTGTTCATCGAGATCGTCTTGTCGAGGCCGGCGGCCTTGTACTGCTTGATCAAGGCGATGCCCATGCCACCCGGCGCGAATGCGAAGATTGAGCCCGGCTTGGCGGCGCGAATCTGCGACAACTCGGCCTGGAAGTCGCTTTGGCCCAGTTTAAAGAAGGTCGTACCGGCGACTTTACCCTTATAGAAGCGGGTAAATCCGGAAACCATATCCTTGCCTGCCTGGTAATTGGGCGACAGCAGCCATACGTTTTCCACCTGTCCCTGCAGCGCCTGACCCATGGCTTCGGGCGTATCGTCGTTGTTCCACGATGCGCGGAAGAAGTATGGGTTGCAGCGTTTGCCGGAAAGCTGGGACCAACCGGCGTTGGTGCTGATCAGGAAGACCTTGTTGTCCAAAGCCTGCTTGTAGACCGCGGCTAGAACGTTGGACCAAGTGATGCCGGCGACAAAATGTACCTTGTCCTGCTTGATCAGCTTGTCCATCTGCTGGCGGCCGACGTCGGGCTTATTCTGGGTGTCGGCAACCACATACTTGATGGGCAAGCCGCCGATCTTCCCGCCAAGATGATCTACGGCGAGTTCAAAGCCTTCCTTCTGGACCTTACCGAAGATACCGCGGCCGCCGGAAAGGCCGGCGAGGAAACCGACACGGACTTCCTTGTCCTGGGCGACGGATGGCGTGCCGGTCAAAGGCTGAAGCATCAGCGCTCCGAGGGCGGCAAAAGCCAATAGTTTGATTTTCATAAACTCCTCCCAAAGAGTGTTTTAAGGGTACTGCCCCGGGGGCAATGCGAATACTTGGATCGGGCCTGAGCCCATATTGGACATAACTATAGGAGAAAGTCGCTCTAAATCTCAATGATTTAGCGGTCACAATCCGGGGAAACTGCGAACCTTCCCGACAGGCTCAAGCCGTCCCATCGACCATTTTCACGAGTTCACGCCGCAAAACCTTGTTGGCCGCGTTGCGCGGCAAGCTCTCCATCTCAACATATTCCTTGGGACGTTTAAATCCAGCCAAACCGGAGGAGCGCAGGTAGCCGTCCAATTCAGTTCCATCTACGTCACCCGCGGCGACGATGCATGCCACGGCCTTCTGGCCCCATTTCGGATCATTGACGCCTACGACCGCACAGTCTCCGACGCCATGGTGCTTGAGCAAAAGGCTCTCGATTTCGCCGGGATGGATGTTTTCGCCTCCCGAACGGATCATATCGTCGGCGCGGCCGACAAGATCGACGTCCCCGTCCGCGTGCCGCAGGCACACGTCACCGGTGTAGTACCAGCCGTTGCGCACTTTCTCCGCGGTAGCATCCGGCCGGTTGAGGTACTCGCTGAATATCGTATCGACGGTGGCGTCGACGATCAGCTCTCCCTCTTCGCCCGGCTGCACGAGGTCCTCCGGCTCCCCATCGATGGCGATGACCCGCATGCGGGTATAGAAGCCGGGACGCAGCCGGATATGCTGCCCAACCGGGTCGGGGTTGTAGAGCGAGCACATGGTCTCGGTCGTGCCGTAAATGTGCCGGACGGTCCCGCCCCACTCGGCGTCCATTCGATCCAGAAGCTCCGGTGCGATCTCACCGCCGCCATAGAGTGCCAGTTCCAAACCGGAAAAGGCGCCTGGATCATAATTGGGTGCCCGGGTCATGGCGTGGTAGAGCTGCGGAACCGCAAACATGTAGGTGATGCCGTGAGCCGCCATCATTTCATTGGCCTGCACGGGATTGAAAGCGGACTGAACGAAGTACGTGCCGTTGTACGCCAGCGTCACCAAGAATACGCCGTAGAAACCAATGGCATGGCTGAGGGGCATAAACCCGAGTGTTCGCAAGTGCCGGCCGTGCCGGACGCCCGCCTGTGTCGACAGCCAGAGTATGCGATGCTCGGTGGTCCGCTGAGCGAGGACAACACCCTTCGGCAATCCGGTGGTGCCCGATGTAAAGAAAATGAAGGCCGGATCTTCGGGATCGAGATTGGGAGGCGGGCCCAGGGATGACGCATCACCGCGGCAGTCTCCAAAAGCAATGGTTCCGTCCATCGGCTCTCCAAGCGAAACCAGCAGGCCGTCCGAGGGCAGTGCCGCCCTGACCGCGCCCGCCAATTCGGCATCCGGCCGGATTACCGCGGCGGCGATTTCGCCGTCCTTGATGAGCCCCGCATTATCCGCCGGCGGCAATCGGAAATTGAGAAGCGCCGGCACCGCCCCCAGCCGCTGCAGCGCCAGCAGGATGACCGCGTGATCGAACAGGCTCGGGAGCACCGTCGCCACCCGGCTTCCCTTGCCAATTCCGCGTTCCTTCAGTCCTGCGGCGACGGTTTCGATTTCCGCGATGAGTTCCGCGTAGTTCAGGGATCGGTCCGTCAAGTCATCGACGATGGCCAACTGATTGGGACCGCGTTCCGCCGACATCCAGACGAGTTGAAAGCAAGTCAGCATCGCGAGCTAAACACCGTCGGGGAGGCGGACCTTCTCTTCGTTCGAGCGGCTGTCCTTCGACAGAAACGATTTGAGGGCGTCCAGAAAATATGGATCGTCGACAGAGCGCATGACGTTTTGAATCTCGAATTCGGTCGCTTCCTCAAGTGACCGCCGCCAGCCCATATGGAAGCTGTCCTTGGCCATCCCCTGAAGGTGGGTGGGACCCGCGGCCAGATCCTTGGCTACATTCCATGCATGCTCCTGCAACTCGGTATCGGGATAGACCCGGTTAACGATCCGCCAGTCTTCCGCCTCTTTGGCGCTCAGCGTACGGTTGGTCATCACCAACTCCATGGCGCGGCGGAAGCCGACGATCTTCGCCAGCGTGTAAGACGTGGTGGCATCATTGGCGAGCCCAATTGAATGCCAAGCGCATAAAAACGATGCGCTTTCGCCGGCGACCACCATGTCGGAGCAGAGCGATATCCCAAGCCCCGCGCCGGCCGCCGGGCCGTTGACGGCCGACAGAACGGGCTTCGGCATGCGAACGATCCGGTGAAAAACCTGGTGCCACCAGTGGGCCAGGTGACGGAAGTGAGTGGCGATGGGTTCCAGCCCATCCTCGATGTCGGGGATCTCCTTGAGATTGAAACCCGCGCAGAACGCCTTTCCGGCGCCGGTAATCAGGACCGCGCCTACCTCACCGTCGTCCTCGGCCCGCATCAGGGCATCAAATATTTCCTGAACGCCCTGAAAATCCATGGCGTTGGCGTATTGAGGCAAATTGAAGGTCAGCTTGGCGACCCCTTCTTCGACCTCGTATAAAATGTGCTCGTACCCGTATTCGGACATTCGCGCCTCCTAACCCCAAACTTCGGCGGCGGTTTCGACGATCAACGACAGCTTCGCCTTCTCCACGTCCACCGTAACAGGGTTGCCGGCGACCGTGCTGGCAAATCCGCATTGAGGGCTGAGGCAGAGTTGATCGAGATCGATGTGCGTCGCCGCTTCCTCGATCCGGGATTTCAACGAGTCCTTGGATTCCATTTCGGGCGTCTTGGAGGAGACAATTCCCAAAACGACCGTTTTGTCCTTCGGCACGAAACGGAGCGGCTCAAAATCGCCCGACCGTTCGGTGTCGTACTCGAGGAAAAAGGCGTCGGCATCGAGCTTGTTGAAGAACATTTCGGCGAAGGTCTCGTAGCCGCCTTCCGACAGAAATTTGCCCTTGTAATTGCCGCGGCACATGTGAACGGCAACGGTCACGCCGGCCGGCCGGCCGCGCAGGCAGTCATTAAACAGATCGACATAGTCGGCCATCAGCTGATCCGGATCCAGGCCGTCCTCACGGACACGCGCCTGCACCCTTGGATCGCACAACATGGGGATCGGTACGTCGTCGAGCTGAATGTAGGTACTTCCGTCCGCCGCCAGCGCTTCGATTTCCTCCCGATACACCGCCGCCAGATCGGCAAAGTAGGCGGCCGTATCGGCGTAGACGCCGTCCTGGATCGTTTTACCGAGCCGGAACAGATGCATGGTCGGCGGCGACACGATTGTCGTCTTTGGCGTTTGCCCCGTGTGCGTCTTGAGATAGCCGAATTCATCTCCGGCGATGGTCCGCGACCGTCCGACCTTCGAAACGACAATCGGCGCCGTGAAGGTCTGCTCATGGCCATGATCGTCATGAAAGGTAAATAGTGACTCGCCGACTTCCAGACCGTCGACCCGCTCGACGAATGTGGACCAGTAGGAGGCGCGGCGAAACTCGCCGTCGGTGACGGATTTCAGCCCCACCGATTCCTGCAGCGCGATGACTTCGTCGATCGCCCGGTTTTGGACCTCGGTGAACGCCTCGTGGTCGATTTCGCCCGAATGAAATTTCTTGAATGCGTCGTTGATGGTCCGGGGCCGCAATAGGCTGCCGACATGATCGGCACGGAACGGCGGCGCTGATCGCTCGGCCATTCGAGTCCTCCTTGGTCTTGTCGTTCGTTGACGTATTGAAACCCTAACCGGCAGTTTCTAGGATCATCAAGCAAACAATAAGCGCCGAGTGGGACGACGGGAGGCATCATGAGCAGCGACCGCCGGGAGCAGACGCGCCGCGTCTGGCTCGAAACAATGGAGAAGTACAAACGGGATGGAGACGCCGCGGGCAGCGACGATTACTGGTCTCCGAGCCTCGACTGTGCCACGCGCGACGAAATCATCGGCATTCAAAACGAGAAGCTCGCCGCGGTGACGCCCTTCCTCTACGAGAACAGCGATTTCTATCGGCAGCGGTTTGACCGTTTGGGCCTTGCGCCGACCGATATCCGAAATGTGGACGATCTCTCAAAGTGGCCGGTCGTCGATAAGACGGAGATGATGGCGGACGTCGAGAAAGCGCCGCCCTATGGCACTTACTCAACCCATGACGACGAATTGTGGGCGGAGCGAGGCTGGATGATTTTCTCATCGTCCGGTTCGACCGGCGTGCCCCGGGTATTCCGGTACTCGCAGATCGACCGGGAATTTTGGGCCTGGGCCAATGCCCGGGCGATGCACTCCCACGGCATCCGTCCCGACGACTCCGTACTCATCTGTTCAGGCTATGGCCCCCATGTCTTCGCTTGGGGCGTCCAGTTCGGCTTGGCAAAGATGGGCGTGCCGACCATCCCCGGCGGCGGCATGACGGGCGAAATGCGCGCCCGGATCGTCGATCGCTTCAAGCCGACGGTCATCTGCGGAACGACCTCGTACGCCCTGCACCTGGGCCGCGTTATGGAGGAACTGGGGTTGGATCCCGCGGCAAGCTCGGTCAGGCGGATGCTCGTAGGGGGCGAGCCGGGGACCGGAATCAAGAACACCCGCGACCGGCTCCAAGGATTGTGGGACGCGGACATGGTCGAGTTCTATGGCTGCACCGAAGCCTCTCCCCATTGCGGCGGATATTCCTGCCCCGCATCGGAGGCCGAGGATGGCACCGTGACCACTCATCTGATGGAGGATATTCAGATTTGGGAACTGGTCGACGCCGATTCCAAGGAGATTGTGGACGAGGGCGAGCGTGGCCTGACGGTATGTACCTGTCTTAACTCGGAAAGCTCACCCCAGTTGAGATTCCTGGTCGGCGACTACACCACCTACACGACCAAGAAATGCGCCTGCGGCCGCACGCACGTCCGTGCCGTCGGATCGTTCTCCGGGCGGGCGGACGATCTAATCAATCTCCGCGGCAACAAGATGTACCCGGACCAGATCGAGGAAGCGGTCCGCTCGGTACCGGGGATCGGGGATGAGTATGAAATCGTTCTGACCACCAATGATAACGGCCTCGACATCATGACGGTACGCGTCGAGCATGCGGATGACGTCGGGGACGCCGTGGGCAATGAGGTTCGAAACCGCTGCGAGGTCCGCGTTGACGTGGAGGTCCTGGCGCCCGGGACACTCCCCAAGACCGAGTTCAAGGCCATGCGGGTACGCGACGAACGAGCCGACTGAATTATTTGGCGAGTGTCGACAGGCCGAGAAGAGCCGGATTGTCGTGAACCACCAGCCTTATCGGGATTTCCCGCAAATAGCCGCGGAACCGTCCCTTCGCCTGCACGCGATCGAGGAATGATGACGCCTGCAATCTCTTGCCGAGACGCGGCAATATCCCGCCCATCAGGTATACCCCGCCGCGCGCGCCCAGGGTCAGCGCCGTATCCCCGACGAAGCCGCCGAGCATGGCGAAGAAGCGCGAGATGGTTTCCGCCGCCAATTCGTCGCTGTCGATCGCCCCGGTGATTTCGGCGGGATCCGCGAAGACCGCCGGCAAATTCCGAACCGCGCCCAGCGCCCGGTAGAGGTTTACGATTCCCTGGCCCGACAGGACCCGCTCAGCCGATACATGGCCGAATTCCCGCCGCAGGATCCGAAGGAGCTCGTACTCTTCGTCGTCAGCCGGCGCCATCGCGACGTGTCCGCCCTCCGTCGGGACGACCGCCGGTCCATTTTCGCCCGGTACGAGTGCGGCGACACCCAGACCGGTGCCGGGTCCGATCACCGCGATGGGCGCGAATTCGACCGCCTGGCCGCCGTTTATGCTGTCGACATCGTTCGGTTGCAGGAGCGGCACCGCCATGGCGTTCGCGGCAAAATCGTTCAAGACGCTGGCCGCCTCGTAGCCGAAATTGTCCTTGAGCGCCCGAACCGAAACGGTCCAGTTCAAATTGGTTAGAACGACGGCCCCGTCCGACACCGGACCGGCAACCGCGACAGCGGCCCGAGTGATCTCCTTGTCCGGGTTTTCATCCAGGTAGCTGCGGAGCGCGTCATCGAAGGTCGCGAAATCGGCGGTCGGGAAATTGACTATATCGCCGAGCTCGCCGGGACTGCTGGCGATGGTGAACCGGGCGTTTGTCCCGCCGATATCTCCGAGTACGGTTCCGGTCACGTCACTTCGCCGCGCGGCCCCGTCGAACCTTGATCAAAGTTTGGACGAATGTCCGCCCCCACTTCTTGACGTCGTTGCCTTCAATCGCCGCCATCATCGAATCATAACGCTCCCGGCGCTCCTCCAGAGGCATGCCGAGCGCTATCGCGATGGCATCGGCTACACCATCCGGTCCAAACGGATTGACCACCAGGGCTCCGTCCAAATAGTCGGCGGCGCCGGCAAACCTGGACAGGATCAGCGCGCCCGGATCTTGCGGATTCTGGGCCGCGACATACTCCATGGCCACGAGGTTCATTCCGTCACGCAGCGGCGTCACAAAGCCGACCCGGCTCTCGTGATAGAAGCGCGCCAGCTGAGCCCTGCTGTAGCTCTTGTTGATGTAGTTGATCGGCACCCAATCGAGATCGGCGAAGCGTCCGTTGATATGCCCGGCTTCGGCCTCCAACTCGTGACGAATTTCACGATATTCAGGCACCTCGGCCCGGGACGGCGGCGCGATCTGAAAGAAGGTGACCTTGCGCTGAAATTCGCTGTATTTGGCCAAAAATCTCTCATACGACCGAAATCTCTCGATCAGACCCTTCGAATAGTCCAATCGATCGACGCCGATGAGCCAGTCCGTGTCGCCATGCTGGCGGCGCAGGTTTCGGTGCCAGGCGAGGCTTTCCGCGTCCGCGCCGCTGCGCTTGAACTGATCGGCATCGATACCAACGGGGAACACGCCGACCTGGACACGCCGGCCCTCGAGCTCGGCATGCCTGGTTGTCACCCTGGCGCCCACCTCGTAGCGCAGGTAGTCGAGGAACGCCCGTTTGTACTTCTCGGACTGAAATCCGATCAGATCGTAGTCGAACATTGATCGGACCAGCTGATCGTGGTTGGGGAGCGCCGTCATAATTTCGGTTGCCGGGAACGGCGTGTGCAGAAAGAAGCCGATTTTCTGTTTATGGCCCAGCGTCCGGAGCTCGGCTGCTATCGGGATGAGATGGTAGTCGTGCACCCAAATGATGTCGGTTTTGCGGAGCAACGGAGACAGTTTCTCGGCAAAAAGCCGGTTGACTTCAATGTACCGGGAATATTGCTGGCGGTCGAAATAGGCAATATCCAGCCGGTAGTGCAGCAGCGGCCAAAGAGTGCGATTGGCGAAGCCGTTGTAGTACTCATTGTAGTCCCGCCGCGACAAGTCCATGGTCGCGAATGTAATGCCGGCTTGTTCGCTGATGGCCGGGCCCGGGCGGTAGTCGTTGCCAACCTTGCCGTTCCAACCGAACCACAATCCCCCGCTGTCTCCGAGTGCGTCGAGCAACGCTGCCGCCAACCCGCCGGCCTGCGCCTTCTTGTCCCCGGGATTGGGAACACGATTTGAAATGACGACCAGCCGAGGCGGTCTAGGGTCTGTACTCAATTGGTGGATTCTCCTTTTTGCGCCCTCTCACCCTGCCCCTCTCCCCCGGGAAGGAGGCGAGGGGACCCACCGAAACCCCCTCTCCCTCCCTGAGGGAGAGGGCCGGGGTGAGGGTGATATGGAAATTCCCCCTCACCCAGCGCCGGGTAGGCTTGGCGTTCGCCTCGCCAACCCTCCGCATCCCTCTCCCCCTGACAGGGGCGAGGGAACGCATGGCAAGCCGCAACACTCCTACGGCGGCTCAATTGAGTCCGGACCCTAGAGGGCATCGTCCCAAGGCCTCGACAACTGCATGGCGGAATTTATCAGACCCACCATCGAATAGGTCTGCGGGAAGTTGCCCCACAGTTCGCCGGCAACTGGATCCAGATCTTCGGACAGCAGCCCGACATGATTGCGGTGGGACAGCATCTCCTCGAATATTTGCCGCGCTTCCTCGGTCCGCCCGATTTTCACCAGCGCGTCGATGTACCAAAAGGTACAAATGATGAAGGAGTTTTCGGGATGGCCGAAATCGTCCGCCTTGGAATAGCGCATCAATAAATTTCCGCGGCGAAGTTCGGCGCCGACCGCGTCCACCGTTCCGGCTAACCTGGGATCGTCGGAATCGAGAAATCCGAGCTCCAACAAAAGCAGGAGACTGCCGTCGACATCGCTCCCGCCCCAAGTGTCGACGAAACTGTTGCGCTCGGCGCTATAGGCATTCTCGTCGATGGCCGCGCGAATGCGATCGGCGTGCCCGTTCCAATAGGCGGCCCTGCCCCCCAGCCCGAGCTGTTTGGCGATACGTGCCAACCGATCGACACCCGCCCAACACATGACGCTCGAATAGGTGTGGACGTGGGCGTCTCCACGAAGTTCCCAAAGGCCGGCATCCGGTTTGTCGTACAGATCGACGCAGCGTTCGCCGACTGCTTCGAGATAACGTAATAGGTCGGCGTCGCCGAGACGGGAAAGGCGGTCATCGAAGAATGTCTGAGTCACCGCCAGAATGACCGAGCCGTACACATCGTTCTGAATATGCTCATAGGCCTGGTTGCCGCGGCGCACCGGCCCCATGCCCCGATATCCCGGCAGGGTCTCCACCAGTTCCTCGGTCAGCTGGCGTTCGTAATGAATGCCGAAGACAGGCTGCATAACCTCATGCCCCTCTTCTTCGGCGATCAGATTGGTGATGTAGTGGAGGAATTCCTCCATGGTCTTCGTGGCGCCCAGCCGGTTTAGCGCACGAACCACGAAATACCCGTCCCGAAGCCAGCAAAACCGGTAATCCCAATTGCGCTCCGTGTCCTTGGCCTCGGGGATCGACGTGGTCAAGGCGGCGGCTATCGCGCCGCTCTCTTCGAAGTTGCACAGCTTCAGGGTAATGGCGGCCCGGATCACCGCATCCTGCCACTCGAAGGGGATCGAAAGGTACCGGGTCCATTCCCGCCAGTAGTCGCAGGTGCGTTCGAAAAAGTCCCGGGACGTGCCGGCAATGGGCGTGTTCAGCGTTTCGTCGGGACCCAGCAGGATATTGATGGGCTCGTCGATCACGAACGCGGTCTCGTTGAGGATATAGCTCGGCGGGACATCCGTCGTACAGCGCAGCACCACATCGTCGCCGACGTAGCGTATGTGGTTGGAGCCCCGGGTCGTCGCCACCTGTTTCGCCCCCCAGCCCGATGCCGGACGGAGCCGGATACGGATCCGGAGCCGCCCGGAGAGAGCCCGGATTCGCCGTACCACCCCGATGGGGCGGAACGTCCGGCCCATCCGCTTGAACCGAGGCGCGAAATCGACAATTTCCAGCACCCCGTCCTTGCCGTCGCGCAGCGTCGTGACCACCACTGCCGTGTTCTTGATGTACCGCTGCTCACTGGACACGCAACCGATCAATTCGACGTCGAAAAAGCCGTAGTCCAATGAACTGTGATCGTTGGCCAGAAGCGAACAGAACATCGGGTCGCCAGCCAAATCGGGGAAACATCCCCATACATACCGGCCGCTCTGATCAATCAGCGCGGCGATGGCGCAGTTGCCGATAACTGCTAGATTCAGATCTGCCGGAGGTTTTGTCATCCCGAACTCCCACCCGAAAGCACTTTCAGCCAAGTGTAGAGTATCTGCCGGTCGTCGACGACCATTTGCGCGCGGGTATCCGGGTGGGCGCCGACGCGCACGGATACCCCGCCGAGTTCGTTCGCGGCCTCGAACGCATATTCGTCGGTGGTGTCATCGCCGAAGTAGATCGGCCGGCGGCCGGCAAAAGGCGGATCCGCCATGAAGTGCCTGAGCGCCGATCCCTTGTTGGCGGCGAGGGGCTTCAACTCGGCAAGCTTTTTCCCGCCGAGCACCTGGAAGGCGCTGCCCAGCTTTTTCTGACTGCGATGCAACTCAATCAAAATGTCGCCCTCGGCCTCCGGCGCCAGTCGGAAATGGAGTGCAATAGAGTAGGCCTTGTCTTCGATGATGATGCCCTCGCGGTCCGAGAAACGTTCGACCAGACGGTCGATTTCCGCGCGGAAGGCGGCATCGGGCCGGTGGCTCTCCGCCGGCTCGCCGGGCCGGGTGCGAATTTCCAGGCCGTGAACGGCCGCGGTCGCGTACCGGGAGGGCTCGAACATTCTCTCTACGTCGGCAAGTCCACGGCCGGTCACCAACGCAAATGCGCCGGAAAGCCGGTCCCGAGCCAAATCCAGCGTCGCCCTCAGCGCGTCGGAGACGTGAACGCCTTCCGGGGTGTCGGCGATATCGACCAATGTACCGTCCACATCGCAAAACACCGCCAGTCCATCGGGGTCAGGCGGCGGCAGGTCGGATAGGTCTGCAATAATCTGGGACATCCGGGTCAGTTGTCGTCTTCGTCCCGTTCCGGGCGGTAGCGTTTCCCGCCGCCGAGCTTGTAGAGCCGTTTGTAGTGACCGGTCCGGAACCGGCGGCTTTCGAACAGCGTCCGGATAAAAGTCACCTGCTCGACCTCCAGGTCCAGCTTGCCGGCGATCTCTCCATCGGTCAGGCCCATGCCCTCCCGCTGCGCGTCGACCTGATCCCAATCCTTCAGGCGATAGGGATCGCCGAGGCGCTTCTGGATGTTATGGCTCATCCGGAAGATCCGCTCGCCGAACGTCTCCACCATGTCCTCGGTGACGCCGGCCTCGTCGTAGAGCGTGTATCCGGCCATACCCCTATTCCGCCGCCTCTTCGGCGGCATCCTCGGCAGCCTCCAGCCGCCGGATCGGATCGGCGAGCGGCGCCTGGGTGGCGATGGGACAAACCCGCATGCACTCGAAGCACTGGGCCAGGAGACCGCCAGAGCCGACGGACATCTTGTACCAAAGCGTCTTGTGTTCAGGCTTGTGGAGCAGGCTTTCCCGCTCTTCGGCGCTCGACGCACTCATCACCTCGTTCATCACCGAGGAGATGGTCTCGTATTGCTGGGTCATCTCGGCGCAAGCGGCCATGTCGTAAGTCATCTCCGCCTGGTTGCCGTCTTCGTCGATGGTGCCGCCGAGGCACTGGACCGGGCAGAACTTCATGCACGGCGTGCGGCCGATGGAACGGTACATGCTGACGCAACTGGGTGCCGGACAGGGGTTCTCCTGCATCGGCTCATCGGGCGGAAGTTCCAGCTCGGTGAAAACGGACGCGAAATACATGTAGCCGTATTCGGGGTGCAGCAGGATGTCGCCGGCCAACGAGCGCGCGCCGATCCCCGCCATTTCGGCATGCAGCTTGAGGCTCTGGAGCGGGACCCGCGGACCCAGTTCGGGATCGATGTCCGGAGGCGTGTAGATGGAGCGCTCCCCGAATGTGCGTTCAATGAAAAACGACAATCCGTAAGCGATGGTGTAGGCCCGCCCTTCGGTGGAGCCGAAGAACGCCATCGCCTTCGCGGGCACGGTCCAGGCGCCCTGGGTTTGTCCGCCGACGCCCAAGGAGATCACCGATTTCACCCGCGGCATCATATCGTTCGGGCGATGTCCGGCAGGCGCGATGCGATTAATCGCGTCGAGATCGGCAACGCCGGCGACCAGCGCACCCTTGCGCAGGCAGTATTCGAGGACCTTCTTTTTGGCCTCTTCGGGATCGATGTCGCGCTTGCGCTTCGGCATCGGCTATGCCGCGGGTTGTCCCGCTTCCTCCTGGAAGTCCCCCTCCAGACCGGTCAGCCAGTCGGCGCGGTAGTTCGCTTTGAAGGTCGCGATGATCTCATCCATGGGGACATCGACATAGGTGCCGCGGTCCCGGATGTATTCCATGTGCTTGTTGCCGGCCTGATCGAACTCGTGAAACAGGGAGTCGGTCTCGCCATCGAAATCCAACGGCTTGAGGCCGAACTTCTCACACATGGATTTGTTGAAGGCGGGGGTGCATTTCACCCACTTCTCACCCATATAGACGTCGCAGTAGGAATGCCAATAGAAGACGTCATCGCCGAGCGCCTCCAGCAACTTGTCGGTGGCCAGATGGTTGATCACGTCCGCATAGCCGGGACGCGCCGGAATCCCATGGATGCGGCAGCACGCCGCCATCAGCGCCGCCTTGGGGACGCACCACCCGCGGCCTGTCTCCACCGCGACACTCGCCATGTAGGATCGCGGGTCGGTTGGCGACAGATACGGGTCGTAATAGATGCCGTCCCGGATGGCATGGCATAGGTTCAAGACCTTGCCCTTGGTGTCGGTCGCATCCCCCACGTGCTCGGCCGCATAGGCCTGGACGGCGGGGTGATCCATGTCGACGAACCGGCCCGGGTTCAAATAGGTTTCGGCGGCGGACATGTCGTCCATATCAGGCGATCCTTTGCTCTTGCTTTGCCGGGAATGGTATCACGTCACCCCCGCTTGTCCACGAATCGGGGCGCTTTGACGCTTTTCTCGAACTCCTTGGCCAAGGTCCCAAGCTCCAGGAACTCGACCTCGGGCGTGACTTCGAAGACCCGCTTGGTATCGGCAACGAGTTGGTCCCGCATCGCCGATTCGTCGGCATCGCGGCGCAGCTCCACCGACAGCTTCAAGACGTCGTTGCCGCCCTCGCTCTCCAGCGCTTCCGCCTTGAAATCATTCACGTCGGTGATCTCGAACATGAAGTCCTCGAACTCCTGGTGGTTCATGTTGACGCCCCGCACCTTGAAGAAGCCGGCCGTCCGGCGGGCGTGCTCGATTACCGGAAACACGGCGAAATCGCTGCCGGTCTCGCCTTCGGATTTGTAGACCACCACGTCGCCCGAGTTCCAGCGCAGGAACGGCGCCCCGTTGTGGGAGAACAAGGGCGTCACCACCAGCAGCCCGGCCTCGCCCTCGGCCACCGGTTTGTGGGTCTCCTCATCAACCACCTCGATGTAGGCGAGATCGGTCCATATGTGAAAACCGTCCCGCTTGTCGCTTTCGGCGCCCATCATCGAGCACTCGGTCATGCCGAAGCAGTCGTAGACCGTCGCGCCCCACTCCCGTTCCAGCTTATCCCGCTTGGCCCGGGACACCGGCTCGGCGGTGCACATGATCCGGTCGACCGAGCCGCTTGCGAGATCGATCCCCTCGGACTGGGCAAGGTTCGCGAGGTGAAGACCATAGCTCGACATGCCCATCCACATGGTCGGTTTCAACGCGTCGATCAGCTGGAGTTGCAGCGCCGACGGCGCCGAGTTCCCGGCACCCGACCAAACCTGACCGATCCCCATCAATCGGCCGGCCCGCGCCCACATGTGGCCGGCCGGGTGAATACCCAAGGGGAACGAGTTATGGGCGACGTAGCCCGGCGTGGTTCCCGCGCATTCGTAGGTACGGGTGAAGCCGACCATGTTGTAGCGGATGTCATCGTAGGTTTTGGGATAGAACAAGGCCCGCCCGGTCGAGCCGCCGGATCGCCAGTACTCGCACACCTCCGGTCCGCGGTGATGACAGAACTTGGTGTAAAAGTCCTCCGTCGGCATCCGGCGGAGTGTTTCCTTGTCGAGGATGGGAATTTTCCGCCACTCCTCGGGATCGTCCAATTTGTCGAGGTTGATGCCGGAGAGCTTGTCCCGCCAATAGGCCGAGGTGCCGGCCTTCTCCACCGCCACCCGCTTCTGACGGCGCTGCAGCTCTTCGATCTCCTTGCGGTCCTTGGGCATCTTGAGCGGCAGATCGTCGAGCGAATTCACTGTCATTGCATTCCCCGTCTGCGCCTATGCGTCACCGGCCGGAGCGCCGATCCACCGGGCCTGGGCATCGTAGCCGGCGGAGGTTTTTCGGTCGGCCTCCAACGCTTTCATGTCACTGAGCCGCGCTTGTTTTTCCGGCGTGTCCTCGGCGATTTCCTCCAGGGCGTCCTTGATCATGGCGTCATAGTCGGCGCCCACCGGACAAACGTCCTGGCATCGCCGGCAGCCTGTGACCACGCCGGCCCCCCGAAGGATGCTTTGCCAGAGATTGAAGCTCTCTTCCGACACCAGCAATTCCTGCCGGCTTTCGGCATCGGTTGCGTCGAAGATATCGGTCAGGTGCTCCGTGA
The DNA here is from genome assembly GCA_965213765.1 of Rhodospirillales bacterium. Taxonomy (GTDB): domain Bacteria; phylum Pseudomonadota; class Alphaproteobacteria; order Rhodospirillales; family UBA2165; genus JAJDXO01. The sequence goes on from OZ243926.1 coordinate 1,042,349, forward strand.
GCTGGGCAAACCCGTGAGGCGAGCGGTAGCGGTCGCAAGCCGGCCAATCCCGATCCCAATGGCCGATCACGTCGCCGGGGCAGGCCGACAGACAGCGCCCGCACTCCGGGCCGAGACAAAGTGCGGCTTCCATCTTTTGGTCGGCTTCGCAATCCACCGAGCACAGAATCGCCGTCAGCATCAGGCGCGGACCGAACTCGGGCGTCAGCAGCTGGAGATTGAGGCCCAACGTGCCGAGGCCGGCCTCTACCGCCGCGTGGTTGAGAGACAGAAGCGTATCCAAATGTTCGCCCAGATCGTTGCGGTAGCGCCACGGGTCCACATGGGTGGGCGGGATGATGATCGCCGGATAACCCCGGTCCTCGAGCCAATAGACCATGTCGAGGGCGACTTCTTCGAGCATGGTGAGGGTGAGCTCGTCGTTATAGTACTTGTGCCGTTCGTCCCATCTTGGGATGCGGGTTGTGCCGACGGTGAGTTTCTTGCCGATGACGATCACCCGCTCGCCGTCATAGTCGGTAATGTCCGACGGTCGCCGGGGATCGTCCGGATCGGGCGGCGCGGCCTCCAGAATCAGCCCATCGGCGATGCCAACGATGTCACCCCCGAACTCTTTGGCTTTCGACTTGATCTGCCCGGCAGTGAGCGGGGTCCGGAACTCGGATACCATCAGGCCTCCTCCGCCCCGGATTCCAATTGAGCTTCCCGCTCTTTCTGGCGTTTCTTGAAATCCTGGAGTTGGCGGGCAACGATCCCCTGATAACCGTCGGGACCCACCCAGCGGATATTCCAGTCGTTGAGCCCATCGATGTCGGCGCCCTCCGCTCGCGCCAGCTTGAACCCGGCGGCCTTGTCCTTCTTCTCGGGCGTGGTTTCAGGGATCACCTTCTGCATCTTGGCCAGATGGGCGTGATAGTCGTTGCCGACCGGACAAACGGCGAGGCAGCGGGGACAGTCGCCGAAGGACCCGACGACCCGGAGAAGCCCCTGCCAAAATCCGAAGATCTCCCGGTCCTTGAGCAACTCGCGCCGGCCCTCCGCCGGCTTGGCAATGAACGCGCGCCAGAATTCGACGATGGTGTGAAACCCGAATTCCTGGGCTTCGGTCGCACAGGCCCGCTTGTCGATATCGAAATGCCCCACCGCATCCGGCGGGCACGACATCAGGCAGCGCGAGCACGATTCGCCGATGCAGACTTGCTCGGTCATCGGGCTGTCGGCTTCCAGTTCCGCCTCGGTGAGGATACCGGTGAGATAGAGTCGCGGCCCGAACTCGGGCGTCAGGATGTTGACCTCCAGGCCGAAGGTGCCCAGCCCCGCCTCGATCCCCAAGTGCCGGGTCGACAGCCGGCCGTAACTGGCCTTTTTGTAGCTCCAGTCAGTCTCCTGGGCGGCGGTGACGAAGCTGGGATGGCCCTCCCGCTCGAGGCGTTCCGCCAGCCGGTAGGCGATGCGGTCCATGCGCCGGAGCACCAGCATATCCATGTACTGCACCGGCACCGTGGTCTTGCATCGAAATGCGCCGACCGGGATACGTTTGACGATGACGACAACGCTTTTTACGTGCGGCGAGATGCGCTCCGGTGTCTGCGGCCATTTCGGGTCCGGCGGAAATGCGTTCAGGACCTCGGCGCCGGCGATGCCGACAAGGTCGGCGCCAAGTTCCTTGGCCAAGTCTTTGACCTGTGCCGCGTCCATCAGGCGCCACCGATTTGCAGCTTGGACTTGATCACCTTCATGGTCGGTGTCAGCGGCAGGGCGTCGACAAGTTCAAGCTGCTCCGGCCATTTGATTTTGGCGATCCCGTTTTCGTCAAGGTAGGCCGTGATCGCTTCGAGCGTCGGTGAAGCGCCATCGACGGGCTGAATGACGATGCACGCCTTCTCGCCCAGCACTTCATCCTTCACCGGTACCACCGCGCTCATGGCGACCTCCTGCATTTTGTTCACGATGGCCTCGATGTCGGCAGGGTTAAACTTCACCCCGCCCCGGTTGATGATGTCCTTGATCCGCCCGGTGATGGTGAGGCAGCCGTCCGCATCCATGGTCGCGAGATCACCGGTCTTGAACCAATCTCCGTCGAAGGAACTCCTGTTGGCTTCCGCATTGTTGTAGTAGCCCGGAAATACCGAGGCGCCGCGAATCTGAAGTTCCCCTTCTTCCCCGGCCGGCAGCGGAGACCCGGCCTCATCCACCACGCGGATTTCATTGCCGGGCGTGGCACGCCCCGCCGTGACGGCGCATTGGTCGAGGGTGTCGGACGGCCGGTTGTAAGTGCCGGCCTGAAGTTCGGTCATGCCCCAAAGTTGAAGGAATTTGCCGTTGGGCAACAGCCCGTCCACCCAGCGCGCCAGGTCCGGCGGCACCGCCGATCCGGAACAGACGATGATTCGGATGGACGACATATCGAGCCCGTCATAGAGGCCGGCCTGACGGCACGCCGCGTGGTGAGCGGGGCCGGTAAACAATATGGTCGGTTTGGCGCTCTCGATGAGTTTGACGTAGTCCGCCGGCGCAAAGCCCGGCAACAGAAGATTCGTCGCCCCGGCGCAAAGCGCGATCTGCAGGGCAAACAGACCGTACAGATGGCTGAAGGGCGCCGGGCAAAAGACGATATCATCCGAGGTCACGCCGAACTCGCCGACGGCATGGCGGGCGTTGTTGGTGAACGGGTAGGAGGAAACAATCACTCCCTTCGGACTGGACGTGGTGCCCGACGTGTAGAGCATGACATTGAGATCATCCGCGACGACCGCGGGCTTCGGCCCGGCATCGGCATAGAGTTCAGCCAGCGGGACGGCGCCATCAGGCGCGTTACCCAGCACGACGACAAATTCCAGCGCTGGCAGCCGATCCTTGAGCCCGGTCATCATCGCGGCGGTCGGATAATCCCTGGACGCCTCGACGCAGATCACTCCGCGGGCACCGGAGTGACCGAGCAGCCCTTCCAGGTCGCCTTCCCGGTAAGGCATATGGACGGTCTGCATCACCGCGCCGATGGACGCGAGGGCCAAGTACGAGATAACGAATTCGGGCACGTTGGGGAGCTGGACGGCAACGATATCGTCCTTGCCGAGACCAAGCTGCGTCAGGCCCGCGGCCAACCGGCCGACCCTCTGATCCAACTCGGCATAGGTGATTGAGTTCCCGCCGATCACCAAGGCCGGAACGTCGGGACGATTCGCCGCGTGGTCCGCCAGCCAATCGGTCAACAGGTGGCACCGCCACCAGCCGTCCGCTTTGAACTTGGCTTTGGCTTCGTTGGTGTAGGCGACAAGGCCGTCCCGGTTCACCCGACTTTCTCCCTCGGCTTTCGTACCTCGCTCTCACTTTGGAAAATTTTGTTGGGCTTGCCAACAGTTTGAACGCCAAATGGTTCTTTGATATTGATGCACCCGCGCAACATGCAGGGGGGAGGAACGTCATGCCGGACGGAATTCTAAGCAATCCGGGAAATTTGGTGGAGCCGGATCGGGTCCATAAGGCCTGCTACGCCGATGATGAGATATTCGAGCAGGAGCTCGACAAAATCTTCCACAAATCGTGGATTTATATCGGCCACGAAACCCAGGTTCCCAAAGTTGGCGACTACTGGACGACTTGGGTTGGCCGGGAACGGATGATCCTGTGCCGCGGTGAGGAAAGCGTGCACGTGCTCTACAACCGCTGCGCCCACCGTGGGGCCATGCTGTGTCAGGGCCTGAACGGAAACACCGGTAAGACGTTCCGATGCCCTTATCATGCTTGGACCTACAATATGGACGGGTCACTGTTCCGGATCCCCGTCGAGGAAGGCTATGACGGCACCGGCTTCGATCCCAAGGACCCGGAGTTTTCCATGAAGCCCGCGGAGCAAATGGGAATTTACCGGGGATTCGTCTTCGCAAAGTTGTCCGAAGGCGGACCCGACCTGGATACCTGGCTGGGCCAGGGCGCCCGCGCCGCGTTCGACGATATCTGCAACCGCTCGCCGGAGGGCGAGGTGGAAATCGTCCAGAATTGCTTCCGGGTGATCCAGCATTCCAACTGGAAAATCTTCCTTGAGAACCAGTTGGACGCCCTGCACCCATCCATCACCCACCATTCGACGGGTGAAGCAGCGTTCGAGATGCAGAAGGTTTACAAGCAGCGCACCGGCGAAGACCCGCCCATAGGCTATCAGTTCCTCGCCGACTTCACCCTGCCCTATGAAAAGTGGGATTCCTTGAGCACCTACGGACATCCTTACGGTCACACGGTGCTCGGCGGGTACATGGGCCTGCGGCCGCGGGATCCGGTCACGATTTCTCACGAAGAGGCGCTCACCAAGGCCTACGGCGCCGAGCGGATGGATGAAATCCTCTCAACCAACGTCCACCACGTACTGGTCTATCCGTGCCTGTCGGTGCAGCCGCCGCTGCAACAGCTGCGCGCCGTCCGGCCGCTGGCTGCCGATAAGACGTTGACCGAGATTTGGCACTTTAGGCTGAAGGGCGCCCCGGAAGGGATCTACGAACGCTCGCTTGCCTACTACTACCACGTCAACTCACCCTCCACGATGGTCAACGCCGACGATCTGCAGAACTTCAACGCCTGTCACGAAGGCCTGCGTCTCGGCGGCGGCGGCGACTGGGTGAGCTTCCACCGCAATGCCGGCCAAGACCCGGTGGAAAACGGCATAACGACCTCGGTCACCGGCATGAGCGAACAACCCATGCGGAACATGTTCGCCGCCTGGAAAGAATATATGTCGGCGGGGAGCTAGATCATGGCTAAAGACAAGAAGGCCAAAAAGCCCAAGGCGAAGGCCAGGAACGGCCGCGCCAACGGCCTCGACACGCAGCGGGCGGTGGAGCAGTTCCTCTACAACCAGGCTGAAATTCTTGACGAGCGCCGCTGGGACGACTGGCTCGGCCTGTTCACCAAGGACGGCAAATACTGGATGCCGCCCCGGGAGGATCAGGAAACCGGCGAAGGCATGCCCAACATCTTCTACGAGGACCTGTTCCTCATGGACATGCGGGTGCGCCGGGTCGAACACCCCTACGCCCACTCGCAGAAGCCGAAGAACAAGATGAGCCACGTCATCGGCAATGTGGTCATCGAAAACGAGGACAAGAAGACCGGCGACGTCGTGGCGCGGTCCAAATTTCACGTGGTCGAGTTCCGCAACGACAACCAGCGCTATTTCGCCGGCAAGTACCGGCACCACCTGAAGAAGACCAAGAAAGGCTACAGGATCCGGCTTCAGCGGGTCGATATCGTCAACGCCGAGGGGCCGTTCGACTACGTCCTTCAGTACTGGCTGTAGCGCCTAGAGCAGTTTCGGGCCGGTCACTCTCTGCAAGGTGAACTGGCGGTTGGCGGTGTAGGGCCGGACCTGTTCCGGCCAGCGGCCGTATTCAACCGCCTCCCCCCACTCCTTCGACTTCAGGATTTCGGGGCCTTCGATCTCGTAGATGGCGGTGAATTTCGGCTTGTCGTCGGTGGGAATTTCCTTCACCTCGCCACCGATACCGAGGATCAGCGGCACCTTCTCCATCCGCGAGACGGATACCACGCCGGGAATTTTCATGATCTCCGGGATGTGTTCCGTGTCGTAGACCTCGTTCAGCAGGTCTTCCCTGCCGGGCTCGACGTCCATGGCGGCGATGAGCAGATAGTTTCCGGGTTTGGGCATGGCTGGCTTTAGTGAATGTCCGCGTCGGGATTGGCGTGGGCGAGGATGATGGATTGGTCCACCGCCGCCTTCAGCGCCGCCGGATCGCTCAGCTTTTCGGTCCAGCCGTCCAGCAGCTGATCAAGCGCCGCCATCCCTTCTTTGCGCACCATACCGTAGCCCCGCGCCCAGATCGCAGCCTTGGCGGTCTGGATGGCAAGCTCCATGTCGACGGGTGCGGCGGCCCGGATGGCGTCCAGCCACCGCCCGATGGCCGCGTGTTCCTCGTTGTATTGAGAACCCGCGCGGCGGAACCCTTTGCGCCCGGCGAGCAGTTTCAAACCGGCGAACCCCCAAGCGGACGAGGTCGGCCAATGCAACGACCAGCCGCTCCCGGCGCGACCGCTCCCCCTGGGGACCATCCACGCGAGCCAGCTGGGCAAAAAGCCGGCCATTTCGGCGTGGCCCGGTTTGAAGTAGTCGCGCAAATTCAAGATCGCATCATCCGGCAATTTGAGCTCGCCCCGGATGCGGTCGAGACGTCCGGGCCGGGTCTTGAGTTGTGCCACGCGGATGACGTCCTCGAAGCTCATCCAAGCGGCGAGCCGCTTCGCCACCTCCTCGGTGAGGGTCATGTTGTCTGACGTATCCCGCGCATTCACCGTCTGCAGATGTTCGAGGAACAGCCGGGCGTAGGCGTCATCCTGATAGTCGACAAGCCGCGCCAATGCGTGACCGATGATCGGCCTTAGACGCTCCGGATATTGATCAAGTTCAGTCTCAAACCCGGGCGGCGGGCCATTATAGGCGAGCCCGTCTTCCTCTTCGGGGAGCGGCGCCTTTATGCGCGCCTGCTCCACGCCCTGCTCAAACCCTTTCAAGTTCTGATCGACCGCGACCCCTTTGCCGCGGATAGCATCCCGGCAATTGTCGACGGAGAACGGGAATACACCTGAGCCCGCGATAGCACCGAACAGCACCGCGTTCCACTGAGGCGACACGCCGCCGGTCAGTTCCATCATCGGTAAAGCGATCAAATCCTTGGAGGCCTGGCTTAAACCGTCAAGCACCGGCCGCGCCGGTACCGTGCCATCGCCCGCGGCAACCTTCTCGGCCGTCGAGTAGGTACGCTCGGTAGCGGTGATCACCGTCGTCCGGTCGGTGACAAAGCCGCGCTCCAGCGCCCGGCCCGCCTCGGTGGGTTCCAACGCCGCCATCAGGTCAATGTCGTCGGAACCCGGGAACAGAGCAAACAGGGGCGGCTGCGACGGATTCTTCTCCGGGAACAACTCGAACAGATAGGTCGTGGCGCCGGTCCGCTGGGCCACGCCCGGCGTCGAGGTTGCCTGCGCCGGATACCCGGATTTCTCCGCTGCCGTCACCAGCCAGTCGACGAGGACACCGCCGCCCTGGCCGCCAAGGGCGCCGATGAGCGCCGCCACCGGGCGCTCGGCGGTCATTTGTATGCCCCCATCATGGACAGCAGCCGTTTGTTGATGGCGTGCGCCGCGCGGCGAAGCGGCCCCGCGTTGAACAGACCTTCGGCACGATAGAACGACGGACAGAGCTGGGCGGCGTGCGCCACTTCACCGCAGTGACCGCAGGCGACGCAGCTATCCTCGACCGTGGCGACGGGTGTCTCCTTCAACGGATCGGTGGAATGCCTGAGAGACAGAGACGGGCAACCGTTCAGCCGCATGCACGAATGATCGCCGGTGCATACTTCGGGATCGACGCCGAAGCGTTCCCGGGTGACGGCCCGGCCCTCCTTCATCGCTTGCGCCTTCTGCGGCCGCTCGCGGCGCTGGCGCGCCAGCATGCACTCGTTGTCGGAGATCACGACACGGAGCTGATTGCCCCTTGCATCGAGGGCGTCTCTCAACGCGTTGATGGTTTGCGGCAGGTCGTAGCTGTCGACCCGCTTGATCCATTTGACGCCAAGACCCTTGAGCGCATTTTCGATGGTTACCTCGGAATCCACCCCAACCGGCGTCTCACCCGACGACGGCAGGCGCTGATGGCCGGTGGCCGCCGCATAGCCGTTCTCGAGGATGATCAACACGGCATCGTAATTGTTCCATTGGGCATTGATGGCGCCGGACGACACGCCGTTGTGCCAGAACCCGCCATCGCCCATGACCGCGATCACCGGCTGATCGAGGGCCGGGCCGACCATGGTGCCGCTGGCCAACGACAGGCCATAGCCCAGCACCGTGTTGCCCACATGGAACGGCGGCAGGGCGCCGAACAGGTTGCAGCCGATGTCCATGGATACGTGCATGGGGCCGCGCTCGCGCATCAAGAGCTTCATCGCGGCGAAGACGGGACGCTCCGGGCACCCGGTGCAGAAGGACGGCGGCCGGGCCGGCAGCGGTTCGGGCATATGATCCCTGAGAATTTGATTGGCGGTGTCGACGGCGCCCCGCGTCGCCTGGTACTTCGACTTGGCGGTCGCGGCATAGGGCTCGGGCGCGATGTCGGCCATGTACTCGGCGACACCGGCCCGTACCGCGTCGACGGTGTATTCGCCGGCCATGGGCAGGACATCCTTGCCGTGGATGGCGCAATCGATCCTGGCCTTGTGGGCATATTCGGCGACCTGGGTTTCGATGAAGTTGGGATTGCCCTCCTCAACCACCAGTACGCTTTCCTTACCGGTCATGAATCCGGTGATCTGCTCGGGCACCAGCGGGTAGACAACGTTGAGCACCATGATCGGCACCTCGGTGTTGCCGAAGGCATCCGCCAGCCCAAGCTGGCGAAGTGCCCGGATGACCATCGAGTACGCACCGCCCTGGGTGATGATCCCGAACGGCCCGTCCGCCCCCGGGAAAATTTCGTTGATGTCGTTTTCCCGAACGTACCTCCGGATGGCGGGCAGGCGCGCTTCGAACTTGTGCTTCTCGTGGGCATAGGACGCCGGCGGCAACACGATTTTGGTCATGTCGTACTTGGCCCGCGGCACGGGATTGCGGGTCGAGTATTGCGGGACCTTGTTGTCCTTGGCGACGAAAGAGCCGGTCATGTGGCAGGCGCGGATGCGGAGCTGGAAGAAAACCGGGAGGTTGGACGCTTCCGACATCTCGAAGGCCCGCTCGGTAAGATCGACGATCTTCTCCATGTCGTAGCGGGGATCGATCAAGGGCAGAGACGACTTCATGGCGAAGGCGTGGGTCCGCTCCTGCATGATCGACGACCCTTCGCCGTAATCCTCACCGATGATGATCAGCGATCCGCCGGTAACCCCGGTGGAGGCCAGGTTGGAGATGGCGTCGGAAGCGACATTGGTTCCCACCACCGATTTCCAGGTGACGGCGCCGCGCATCGGGTAGTGGATGGAGGCGCTGAGCAGCGAAGCAGCCGCCGCCTCGGAGGCCGACTGTTCGAACTGAATGCCCATGGGATCGAGGATTTCGTCCTTGGCATCGGCCATCACGTCGATGAGGTGCGACATGGGCGCGCCGGGATAGCCGCCGATATAGGCGACGCCCGCCTGCAGCAGCGCCTTGGTCACGCAAAGGATCGTCTCACCGTGGAATTCCTCCCCGGCGCCCATCTGAAGCTTGCGGACTTCCTCCGCAAACGACCGGTCGCCGACGGCGACCTTTTTGACCGGAATTGCCGCGCCCCCGTCCATGGTTATCCCATCCAGTGAAGGATTGTTGGCGTCGCCGACAAGTGTAGCCAAGCCGGGGCTGTCCACAAGCAAAACAAAACCCCCGGGACTTTGCGGTTAATCGCGTGCTTTTTGGGTCTCGCAGGGCTATCTAGAGCGGTTTCCGGCCAAATTGAATTAATTTGGCCGGAAACCGCTCTAGTCGCCCGTATTGATGGGGGAAGACATGGACACAGCGATACCCAACGATCTTGAGGCCTTCTGGATGCCGTTCAGCCCCAACCGGGCGTTCAAGGCGGACCCGCGTCTGGTCGTCAAAGGCGAAGGCGTCCATTATTGGACCACGGACGGCAGGCGGATCCTGGACGGCATCTCCGGCCTTTGGTGCGTCAATGCCGGACACGGCCGGCCCGAAATTGCCGAGGCCATCTCCGCGCAGGCGCTGGCGCTCGACTACGCACCCTCATACCAGGTCGCTCACCCGAAGGCCTTCGAACTGGCCAACCGGGTTTCGGCGATGATGCCCGACGGACTGGACCATGTGTTCTTCACCAACTCGGGCTCCGAGGCCGTCGACAGTGCGCTCAAGATCGCGCTGGCCTATCACAAGGCGAACGGCCATGCCTCGCGGACCAAACTGATTGGCCGGTCAAGGGGATTTCACGGCGCCGGCTTCGGCGGCATCTCCGTCGGCGGCATGCAAGCCAACCGCAAGGACTACGGGAACCTGCTGTCCGATATCGATCATCTGCCCCACACGCACTCCCTGGAACACAATGCTTTTTCCAAGGGACAGCCCGAATGGGGCGCCCACCTCGCCGGCGCGTTGGAGGATTTGGTTTACCTGCACGGCGCGGAGACCATCGCCGCGGTTATCGTCGAGCCGATGGCGGGATCCACCGGCGTGCTGGTGCCGCCGGTCGGCTATCTGGAACGGCTGCGGGAAATCTGCACGCGACACGGCATCCTGCTGATTTTCGACGAGGTAATCACCGCATTCGGCAGACTGGGCGCCGGGTCCGCGGCGGAGCGCTTCGGCGTGACGCCCGATCTCATGTGCATCGCCAAGGGGCTCACCAATGCAACCGTCCCCATGGGCGCGGCCATCGTGCACGACGACGTGCACGCGGTGTTCATGGATGCCCCCGACGGTGCAACCGAGCTCTATCACGGCTATACGTATTCGGGCCATCCGGTGGCCAGCGCCGCCGGCCTCGCGGCGCTCGACATCTATGCCCGGGAAGGCCTATTCCAGCGGGCCGCGGACCTGGCACCCTACTTTGAGGACGCGGTGCACGGCCTCCGCGATTGCCCCCATGTCATCGACATACGAAATATCGGCCTCGCCGCCGGGATCGAATTGGAGCCACGCGACGGTGCGCCCTCGAAGCGGGCCCATGAAGTGTTCGTCGAAGCATTCAAGTCCGGCGCACTAATCCGATACACCGGCGATATCCTCGCTCTCTCGCCGCCTCTGATTGCCGAGAAGGACCACATCGATCAGGTCGCGGCGATTGTCAAATCGGCGCTGGAAGCCGTGGACTAGGGTCCGTACTCAATTGAGCCGCCATAGGCGTGTTGCGGCGATGAAGACGGCGCGGCGCAAGGTCCCTCGCCCCGGTCAGGGGAAGAGGGATCGGTCTTTCTTTTTGCACCCTCGCCCCCGTCAGGGGGAGAGGGATGCGGAGGCTTGGCGAGCCTGCGAGCCATAGCCGTAGCTGGGTGAGGGGGAAATTTCATATCACCCTCACCCCGGCCCTCTCCCTCAGAGAGGGAGAGGGAGTAGTCGCGTTGCCGCATCGAGTCCCCTCGCTCCCTCCCGGGGAGAGAGGGGCAGGGTGAGAGGGCGCAAAAAGGAGAATCCCCAAATTGAGTACAAACCCTGACCTGCATCGCCGCCTGTGCCGGCGCTTCGGGACAGGCGCCGCGCCAAAGAGCGGACGTTGATCCCGCCCGAATTTTCAGGTCTTCGCCGACAGGCGGGTCACGTGCCCCATTTTTCGCCCGGGACGCGCTTCCGCCTTGCCGTACATATACAAGTGAGCTTCGGAGTCCGCCTCGTATCCGGGGACCAGGTGCATGTCCTCGCCCAGGATATTGGTCATTACGGCGTCGTGGTGCCGAGCGGGGTCGCCCAAGGGCAAACCGCAAACGGCGCGGACCAACTGTTGGTACTGACTGGTCTCGCACGCATCGATGGTCCAGTGCCCGGAATTGTGGGGACGCGGCGCCATTTCGTTGACCAGTACCCGGCCGTCTTCGGTCACGAACATTTCGACCGCCAAGAGCCCGGCCAGGTCCAAGGCATCCACTGCCCGGGCGGCGACCCCGATTGCCGCATCGGCGACAGCCGCCGGGACCGCCGCCGGCGCGGTGGTGGTGTATAATATATGGTTGCGGTGAACGTTCCGAACCGGGTCGAAACATTTGACGTCGCCGTCTTGGCCCCGCGCGGCGATCACCGAGATTTCGCATTGAAAATCGACGAAGCGTTCCAAAACCGCGAACGGCTCATTCGCGCCCTCCGACGAGCGGCCGCCGATTGCCTCCCAGGCCGCGGCGGCCCGGCCGGTTGAATCGATCCGCGCCTGCCCTTTGCCGTCATACCCCAAGCGGGACGTCTTGAGGATCGACGGCTTTCCGATCTCCTCGACCGCCGTTTTCAAATCTTCGATCCGATGCACCGGACGCCACGGCGCGGTTTCGGCGCCCACGCCGGCGAAGAATTCCTTTTCCCTGGCCCGATCCTGGCCGATCGAGAGTGCTTCCGCATTGGGCCGGATAGGAACGGCGCCCCCCACTGTTTCCAGCGCCGCGACCGGAACATTTTCGAACTCGCAAGTCGCCCCATCGATGGAATTGGCAAACTCCCGCAACGCCGCCAAGTCGTCATAGGCTGCATTGGTATGATGGTCCGCCACCTGGGATGCGGGACAATTATCCTCGGGGCAGTAAACATGGGTCCGGTAGCCCATGTCCGTGGCGGCCTGCGCGAACATCCGGCCGAGTTGGCCGCCGCCGAAAATACCGATGATGCCGCCGGGTTCGATGCGGTCGCTCATGGCCGGGAACAGATGCCTTTAATCCGCGGGTCTGTCGGCAACGGCGTCCGTCTGGGCGGCGCGCCAGGTTTCCAGCCGGTCAGCAACCAATTCATCGGACGTCGCCACCACCGAGGCTGCGAGCAAGCCGGCGTTCTTGGCCCCCGCCGTCCCGATGGCCAGCGTTCCAACCGGAACGCCGCCGGGCATTTGGGCAATCGAAAGGAGACTATCCATGCCGCTCAAGGCTGTGCTTTCGACCGGGACACCGAACACCGGCAGGATGGTCATGGCCGCGGTCATGCCCGGGAGATGCGCTGCCCCGCCGGCGCCCGCGATGATGACTTTGAGGCCGCGCCCCTTTGCCTCCTTGGCATAAGCGTAGAGCCGGTCCGGGGTCCGGTGAGCTGAAACAATCCTGGTCTCGAAGGGAATCTCCAGGGCCTCGAGCACGTCGGCCGCATGGCGCATGGTGTCCCAATCGGACCGGGAGCCCATGATGATGCCAATGATCGGGTCTGCCATGTGCGCGAATCCCCGCCCCTGGAAAGGCACCGAATGAACCGTCCGGCGGGCCAAATGTCAATGATTTCAGGTATTTTGAGTTGCGAGCGTCGGGCCGTTGACCACCCCCCCGAAATCCGGCATCGGCGCTCAACCGGGCATCGGTCTCGATTGGATCGGCTCCCCGGCGATTGCGGCCTCAAGGCCGGCGCGGCCGTTTTCAACATGCAGCGCGGAATACCCCGGTTGGGCAATGACGGGCATGGGTCTTTCCCTTCGGGGCCGGTTTGCCCATGATGGGTTCGATCTCCAGTTACATTGAGGTTACAGGCGGATTATGTGGCGTCCTCCGGAACGCGTTAGATGGGAGCCGGATCCCGGTGAGTGGCCGACCGCGGAGGCGGCCGGGGCCTCCATGCTGTTTAGTCCTATCACCGTCGGCACGATGGAACTGGAGCAACGGACATGGGTGCCGGCAATGGTGCCGTGGCGCGCGACCTCCGAGGGGTTCGTTACCCCGGAAGTGCTCGATTGGTATGGCCGGTTCGCCGATGGCCGGCCGGGCGCCATCGTGGTCGAGGCGACGGGCGTGCGCGACATTCCGAGCGGCCCGCTGCTCCGCATCGGCGACGACCGGTTTGTTCCGGGCCTGGAAGAACTGGTAGGTACGGTCCGGGAACGAAGCCAGGGACACACCCGGCTCTTGATCCAGCTGATCGACTTTCTGGCCATTCGAAGGCGGCCGGATCCGGACAAGTATTTTGCCCGATTCCTGGAGATCACCGACGACCATCGCGAAAAGCTCGGTGGTGGCCTGAGTGACGGCCAAATTCGGGAAAATCTTGCCGCAATGGAAAATGCGGAATTGGATGCCATCCTCTCGCCGCGTGAGCTGGAGTCCCTCCGGATGGGCTACCGGGAACGGGTTACCGACACCGATCTCCCTCACATCAAGGAATTGCCGGAGGTTCTGCCGGACATATTCGCCGCCGCGGCCGCCCGGGCCAAAAAGGCGGGCTTCGACGGGGTCGAGCTTCACTATGCGCACGCCTACACCATGGCGTCGTTCCTTTCCGCCCTCAACGACCGGGATGACGGGTACGGCGGCCCGGTGGAAAATCGGGTCCGGCTGCCCCTCGAAGTCTACGAGGCGGTGCGGGCCGCCGCCGGTGACGGCTACGTCGTCGGCTGCCGCTACCTCTCCGACGATATCGTGGACGGGGGAAACACGGTGGACGATGCCTGTTATATCGGCGCCGCACTCGCCGGGGCCGGCATGGACTTCCTGTCCCTGTCCCGCGGCGGCAAGTTCGAGGACGCCCGGCAACCCGCCGTCGGCGGCGCCGCCTACCCTTATACGGGGCCCAGCGGGTACGAATGCATGCCCCAGTTCTATTCCGACGACCAGGGGCCGTTCGGGCGCAACGTCGAGCCCGCCACCCGCATTCGAAAAGCGGTACATGATGCGGGTCACCAAACCCCCGTCGTCGTCACCGGCGGCATGCACGGATTCGGGCAAGCCGAAAACGTTCTATCGGCGGGCAATGGCGACATCGTCGGCTTCGCCCGCCAGGCGCTGGCCGATCCGGACTGGTTTGTCAAAGTGAAGACCGGCCGCGGCGCGGAAGCGATCGTCTGCGAATATACCAATTACTGCGAGGCCCTGGACCAAAAGCACGTTCCGGTGACGTGCAAGCTCTGGGACCGGGTGGAGATGGACGAACCCGGTATTCTCAAAACCCCCGACGGCAAGCGCCGTCTCACCGCGCCCAAGTGGGGGCGTTAGGACTCCAAATCATTTCAAGCCCATGCAGTTGGCGTAGTAGGTCACCGTTGCCGGCCAGTCCGAGAAAATCCCCTCGATGCCCACCTGTCGGGCGAGGACGTCCAGCAACTCGAACATCACACCGTCCGAGTCGGTGACTTCCCTGATCGATTGGTAGTACCAGCCGCCGCCCCGATCCAACGGACCTGAACGCTCCAACGTCCATGTAATCAGTTTTAGGCCCGCAGCCTTGGCGGCCGCGGCATACGGCGACGGCACGATGCCGCCGTCCCGGACGGTCACCAGCATCCACATGGGCGGCGCGATGTAATTGACCCCCATTGCCTTGATCTCGGCCATGGTCGGCCGCCAGGTCTCCGGCTTCAGCGGATCGAATCCGCTCCCGCTGTCGCGTCCATCGAGATAGACCGCCTGACGGCCGAAGGCCGGTTCGTTATCGATCCAGTATTTGACGTCGGCGAGATTGAAGCTCTGGGGCCACACATCCCCGGGCGGCACCCCGGCCGCTTTGTACTCGTCAATCAGCTTCTGGGCGTAGTCTTGCCGGGAGAAACCGTCAAAGGGCATGTCCACGGCAGGAGATTTGAGCTCGGGCACAAACTTCGCGCCGAGGCTGCGGAACAAACGGATGGACTCGGCGTGCGTCATCAGGGTTCCGGGGCCGGCCGCATAGAGATCCGTGCGCCGGCGCGCCGTGCCATCCATGTACGCCCCGACGGTGGCGGCACCGCGGTCGGCCGCATCCATCTTG
The DNA here is from genome assembly GCA_965213765.1 of Rhodospirillales bacterium. Taxonomy (GTDB): domain Bacteria; phylum Pseudomonadota; class Alphaproteobacteria; order Rhodospirillales; family UBA2165; genus JAJDXO01. The sequence continues at coordinate 1,057,685 of OZ243926.1, forward strand.
CCCTTGAGGGTCCGGAATTCCGCCAACGTAAGGTCGCTTGTCCTGCATTCCGCCGACGCCCGCCCGCCACCCCCGGCGGGAGTAAATCCCCGGGTGCATTTTGCCGCCAGCGGGGTCGCCAGGATATCGGTGGTGGTATGGAGGTCGTCCTGGGCGTGGCGGCAAACCAGTTCCTTATCCTTGGTGAACGTCACGTCGCATTCGAGAATGCCGGCGCCCATGCGGGCGGCCGCCCGGTTCGACTCTACCGTGTGTTCGGGAAATTTCAGCGGCGCCCCGCGGTGGCCGATGGAAAATAGTTTTCGCTCCATCGGCCGGTCCGAGCAGGATAACAGCTTGGTCTTGAGAGCGCCGTCGCGCATCTGATCGATGAGGAAATAGGGCCGGGGGCCGAGTTCGATCTCGCCGGCGGTCAGTGGGCCGGCCGTGACATAGACCACCAGTCCGATCAATTGGGAAAGGCGCGAGAGGGCGTGTTTCATTGCTTTTGGTCGGTCCGCGGAGGGAAACAGCCTACAGGTTAGCAGAGGATGTCGCGGCGGCGCGATGTAGGCGGCGCGGCGGGATCGCGCGGCTGCCTCCGGGGACCGGTCCCCCCGGGCGCGAGCCCTGCACCGGACGCATAGCTGTAAGATGTTGAAACAACGGCATTTATACCCAATTTCCAATTTTCGCCTTTTCGGCGACATGGACATTCATGGACATTAATGGACATTTGATGACACCTGTTTGGGAGGTACCTCCCATTTTGCCCGTACAAAGTTGCATAGCGGGCCTCCAAACGTAAAACGCCGCCCCGGTACTGGAGCGGCAATCGTCTATTCATTTAGCCCGAACGCGGGTGGCGGCAAGGGGGGAATTGGAGGGCGAGGGGACCCACCGAAACCCCCTCTCCCTCGAAGGGGGAGGTCGAGACGGCCGGCAATCAGCCGGGCGTCGAGGGGGGGGGGCCGGGTCACCAGCGGACGGGGCCGAGGTCGACGCCGAGCGCCAGCTTGCCGTAGACCGACGCATTGATGTCCCAGTTAAGCACCAATTGAGAGGCCCCGGCGTGAACGTCGCGAAAATGCCGCTGGAGGGCGCCGTCGAGGAACAGCCCCTGGGCGCCCGCGGCATAAAACAGACGGTCGACGGCGCGCCTGGCCAATACTGTACCGAAGGCCATATCCCGTTTGTTTACGGCCATCAGTTCCCGGCTCAGCTCGGGATTTTCTTCAAGGTAGGCGGCGGACGCGGCAAGATCCTCCCGCATGATGCGTTTCGCCGCATCCAGCTCCGCCGCCGATTCGGCAATGCGCAGCTGAAGACTTTGAAAGGCGGCTATTTTTTCGCCGAACCGCGAGGAGCGCTCCCTCATCCCGCGGCAAAGTTCATCGAGGGCGCCGGTCGCCGCGCCGATGCAGACGGATGCCAGCACGAACCCGTTTGCGGAAAATTGCGGCATTCTATACATCGGATTGCCGTAATGATTTCCCCATTCCTGGGCCGGAGCGGTTCTATGCCCCGGAACGAATACCTCCTCGACCCGGAGCGATTTGCTGCCGGTTCCCGCCATTCCATAAACCTGCCAATCATCGAGGATCGTCCGATCCTCCCCGGGGATGAGATGAAACCTGGGGTTTGAACCGTCTTTTTGACGCGCCGTCAGCACATGCCAGTCCGCATGATCGCAGCCGCTCGAAAATTGAAACTCCCCGGTGAGCCGGTAACCGCCCTCGACTTCGGTGGATATGGCGGCCGGGCTGTTTCCGGAACAGATGAGAGCCGTGTCCTTTTCTCCCCAAACCTCCTCTTGAGCGGCCATCGGCAGGTTTGCCACGCGCTGGTTGAACTCATTGAAAACCGCGCAGACCCAGGCGGTCGACGCACACCCTTTGGCCAATTCCGCAATGACTTCGCATAACGAATGCCACGCCAACTCGTAGCCGCCGAATTTTTTCGGCTGGGTCATTCTGGTGAGGCCGCAAGCGGCCAGTTCGGCAACCGTTTCCGGCGGAACCCGCCGTTCGGCTTCACACCGGCCGGAACGATCGCGCAGCCCCGGAACCAGGTTTCGGGCGGCCTCGAGCAACTCGGCGTTCATGCCGGTTTACCGGTCCTTCCGCACCGGAAAAAACCGGTCCAGCCACATCTTGATAATCAGGGGCGACTGAGGGTTTTTGCCCGACAAGGGGAAGTGATCCTCTCCGGCCGTCAGGTAGAGTTCCGTCGGCTGTCCCGCCCTCCTGAAAACCTCGTAGGATTCGGACGCCGGCACCACCTGATCTCCGGCCGGGTGGATGAGCAGGAAAGGCCGGGGGGCGATTTCGGCGACGTAGTCCTCGGTCCGCGAATCGTACATGCTCTGCGCCGTTTCGTATGAAAACTCCATCAGCGCGCCGGGACCCAGATGGGTGCGCAGCGCTTCGGGAATGGGAACGATATCGAAGCGGGCAATCTTCTTCGTCTCCCCGGTTTCCCGGGAATGCCGTTTCGCCTCTTCCAGCCTGTCGAGAAAGGCGTGAAAGGCGCCGGGCGCCGAATGCATGGCCCGGAAGGTCCGCGCCCCGTCCCCGAAGCCGCCGGACCCGATGACCGCCGCAACCCGTTCATCGGTTCCCGCCCGGAAGGCGACGCAGGCTCCCATGCTGTCGCCATAGAGGCCGATGCGCTCCGCATCCACCGCTTCATGCGCGGCCAGGAAATTCACGGCGGCGATGGCGTCGCGGACTTCCTCCTCGACGATCAACCGGCCGCGTTCGCCCTCGCTCTCGCCGCAGCCGCGGAAATCGATCCTGAGCGCGGCGTACCCCCAGTCACATAGAATTCTGGCTTGCGCCTGGTGTTCCGGACCATCCTTGTAGCCGCCGAAACCATGCATGACGACGAAGGCCGGGCGCTGCCCGCCCGGGGCCGGCCTGTCGGGCAGATGCAGAACGCCCGAGAGCCTTAGTCCGTCGGATGTGAACTCGACGTTCGTTTCGCTGGCCGCCATTTATTTTCTCCCCGGCTGCAACACGGCCTTGGTCCGGCCCCATCGGCCGGCCTCCGGCCAAACGGCCCGAGGCTTTTGCCCGTACCTGTCAGTGATCCATGCTAATTTGGGCGCCGCCATGACAATTCTCCGCAAGAATTCGAAACTCTCCAATGAGGTTGGGTGACCAATTATGCCGATATTTGAAAACGGCCCTGTGACAATTCGTTATGAGGAGGCGGGTTCCGGATTTCCCCTGCTGGTTATTCCCGGCGGCGGGCTGAATGCGTCCATCGCGAAACTCGCGGATCATCCCTTTAATCCGCTGGAAGAGTTCAGCGACGCCTATCGCGTCATCGCGCTCGATTTGCGCAATGCGACCGGCGGCCAATCGGACGGCCCGCTCGACGTCGAACGAACCTGGGATGCCTTCACCGACGACCAAATCAATCTGACGGACCATCTCGGCGTCGACAGGTTCATGGTGATGGGTTTCTGCATTGGCGGACCGATGATCTGGAACCTGCTGAAGCACGCCGGCGACCGGGTTGCCGCCGCCACGCTGGTACACCCGAGCGGCTACAGCTCCGCCCATCCCGATATCTTTTGCGACCGCGCCCTCGAAGTGTGGGCGGACGATTTCATGGAACGGCGGCCCGGGACCACCCTGGAGACGATCAAGGAATTCCTCGACAATATGTTCACCAAGCGCGCCGATTTCGTGTTCACTGTCGACCGCGACTTCGTTCGGAATTGCCCGACGCCGGTTCTGGTCCTGCCGGACGACATCCCGCCGCACCCCTATGCGACGGCGATGGAAAGCGCGCTGCTGGCGCCCCAGGCACAGGTCAGCCTCTATCCCTGGAAAGAGAATGACAGAAAGATCGCGCTCGCACTGCGCCACATCCGCGACTTCATGGCGGCAAGGGTCCCTGTCGTCCAAGAATAATTCCCCTAGGTCTTGAATTCGGGATCGAGCCGCTCCGCCCAGCGGAGATACATCGGCCATTCGTCATGGCCCCATGGATGACCTTCACGCCGGTCCTCGATCTCCGCCGCGGTATGTTCGCAGATTTCAATCGGGATTTTGCGCGGTGTCCCGCCGGTCGCCATGACCCGCGCCTGCAACTCACAGGTAGTGAGCAGCGCCCGCATGGTGACAAACGCTTCGGCAACCGTGCGGCCCACGGTCAGCAGGCCATGGTTCCACATCAAGAGGCCCACATTCTTCTCTCCGAGATCACTGACGATCCGTTCGCCTTCGTCGGCCTCCGTTGCCAAGCCTTCGAATTCATGGGTCCCGATCCGGCCATAGAGAACGGTGCCGCCCTGATCCAGATACATCAGGCCCTCCGCCAGCGCGGAGATCGTCGTCCCCGCCAGCGGGTGAATATGGAAGACGCAACTCAGGTCCGGCCGCGCCCTGAGGACGGCGCTGTGAAAATTGACCCCGGCCGCCGCGACCGTTTGATCCGTCCCGGTGACGATGTTGCCGTCCAGATCGAGCTTCAACAGGTTCGAGGCGGTAATTTCCTGCCAGCCCAGGCCATAGGCATTCATCAGGAAATGGCCGGGGTCGTCGGGTATCCGGCAGGTGATGTGGTTGCGAATGGTGTCGTTCCACTGCAAGTGATGTCCCAACCGAAAGGCGGCCGCGAGATCGACCCTCGCCTGCCATTCGGCATCGCTCACGCTGTTCCGGAGCGGCTGAAATTCCGTATTGGAGATAATGTTGCCCGTCATATTACTCCCCCTGGCGTTCCTGCTTCCGCCATTCAAATATCACCCCAAAGCCAAACGATGGGCGCCGCCAATGCCTTTGACCAAGTCTCGCAGCCGGCAAACCGCACTGTTTGCGTGCGCGCACGGCGCATCGGAGAGGTATCTCCACAGCTAATTGAACATCAAATTCGGCAGCCACAAGGCAACCGGCGGAAAGAAAATAACGATCGCGACGCGCACGATATCCGCAGCGAAGAAGGGGCCAATCCCCTTGAAAATAGACGATAGCGGAACCTCGGGGAGCATTGATTTCAGGATGAATACGTTCAGGCCGATGGGCGGGGTGATCAGGCTCATTTCGACCACCATCACCAACACGATGCCCCACCAGATCAGCACATCGTGAAATCCGAAATCCAGGGCCGATATGACCGGGACGAATATCGGCACCGTCAGAAAGATCATCGCAATGCCTTCGATGAACATTCCGAGAATGATGTAGAAGCCGATGATGACGAATATGACCTGAATCGGGGTTGCGTTCAGGCTGTCGATGAAGCCGAGGACCGCTTCCGGCAGGCCGGACAAGTTTACGAACTGATTGAGAATCAGGGTGCCGAAGGCAACGGTGAAAATAATGGTTGTGGTGCGCGCGCCTTCAACCAACGACTCATACAAGATGCGCCAGGACATTTTTTTGCGAACGATCGCGAAGACCAATGCACCCGCCGCGCCGATTCCGCCCGCCTCGGTTGACGTGAACACGCCGAAAAAGATCCCGCCCATGATCAGGAAAAACAGGAACAGGACGCCCCATACCCTGTAGAGAGAGGAAAGTCGTTCACGCCAACCGGACCTTTCCGCCCGCGGGCCGAGATGCGGCCAGAATGTCGTGATCAGCAGAATGACACCGATATAGGCGCTCACCGTAAGCAGCCCCGGGACGACGCCGGCCATAAATAATTTGGCGATGTCCTCCTCGGTCAGCAGGCCGTAGATAATCAAGGCGCCGGACGGGGGGATGAGTATGCCCATGGTGCCGCCGGCCGCCACGGTTCCGGACGAGACCGAATCGGCATAGCCGTATTTGCGCATGGACGGGATCGCGACTTTTGCCATTGTGGCGGCGGTGGCGGCGGAAGAACCGGAGACGGCGGCGAACCCGCCGCAGGCCGCAACGGTGGCCATCGCGAGGCCGCCCCGGAAATGGCCGAGCCACCGGAAGGAGGCTTCGTACAAATCATCGGACAGCGCCGCGCGGGAAACGAACACGCCCATCAATATGAACAGCGGCAAAACGGAAAACGAGAAGTTGAGGCCCAGGTCGATAATCTGCTGCCCGGCGATATTCATGGCAGCGGTAATGCCGTTTGGGTGGACGATGGCTATCCCGAAAAGTCCGACGATCATCAGGGTCATGCCCAGCGGATAGCCCAGGATGAGGAGAACCAAAATTACGACGATGCCGATGAGCGCTATTTCCAAGGGTGTTCCCTCCCGGCACCTGCGTCAGCCGCGGGTTCAGACCAGGCTTTCTTTGTTGGATTCGTCTTCGGGATCGCCGCCGGCCCTGATATAGCGCCAGACCACACCAACAAAAAGCAGGACCGCAATTCCGGTCAGCCCTGCCAGCGCCAGTACGACCGGCGCTTGCGGCACGTCCAGATAGTGCGACAGGTACTGGACCTCGTACATGCCGTAGCCCTGATCCCACAACAGGAGTCCGACGAGACCGAGAAAAACGATTGTTCCAATCAGCACCGCGAGCCTTTGGACATATCGAACCGGTCCCTTGTAGACATTTTCGAAAATGCCGACGGTGATATGGACCCGATCCTTGGTCACCAGGGGAAAGGCCGTGAATATGGTCAAGCCCAACATGAACGCGATTATCTCGGACGCGCCGTAGATCGGAGAATTGAGGAAATACCGGGCCACCACGTCGGCAAAGGTGAGCGCCATCATGGAGAATAACAGCAAGGCCGAGAGGGCTGTCAGTAACGTGGTCAGGAAATTGCGGCCGCCCGGCGATCGGTTCAAGCCGCCACCCGTTATTCCTCCGCCGTCGCTCATCGCTTGCTCCTAGTCCTCACAGAGCCTCAATAATAAATCCCCGATATCGCCCACCTCGCAGTGTACGCGATATCGGGGAAGGTTGATGTAATTTGTATCGAATGGACGCCGGCTACTTTTTGGCGACGGCCGCAGCCTGCTCCTTGAAATATTTGAGAGCAGCCGCTCCGTCGACACCCCGCTTGTTCGCGCGTTCAACCCATTCATCGGTGATGAATGCCAGCCGCTTTTGCATTTCCGCGACCAACTCGGGGCTTGCCGTGTGGTACTTCGTTCCATTCTTGATGTGATCCTGGCGGGCAAAGTTTTCCTGTTTGTCCTGCAATCCGCCATACCGGAAGGCCGTTTTCTCCGTGGATGCCGCGTCGATGATCCGGCGATGCTCCTCGGACAGGCCGTCATACACTTTCTTGTTCATGATGAACGACCAGGAAATGTTGCCGAGTTTGCCGGGCACCTCGGTCACGTGCTTCACATAACGGCCGGCCCTGAATACGAAGGTCGTTGCGTTCGGATACATGGCGCCGTCGACAATTCCCTTGGACATCATTTCGAAGATTTTGATGCCGGGCGCAACGACAGCCGTCGCCCCCAACGCGTCGAGGGTAAACTTCGGCCGGCCCGGGTCGCCCTGCATCTTCATGCCCTTGAAGGAGGAAATGCTTGTCAGCGGCCCCTTCAAGCTATGCAGGACGTGTCCGGCAAGCGCATAGGGCATCAGCAGATGCATGCCGTTGTTGTCGTATTCCTTGGCTTTCGCAAAATACTTGTTGTGGGTTCGGGTCACGGCGACGGAGGACGCCTCCGAGCCGAAGATCACGAACGGCAGTTCGGCAATCGGCGTCAGGTGCAGGATATTCCGCTTGAAAGTGTTCGGCGTGATCGCAATGTCGGCGGAACCCTTGACGACGATATCCCATTGCCGCGGTGCGGGCGCCAAACTTGCCGTCGGCACGAATATCTTGAGAGTGCCGTTGGAAGCCTTCTCAACCTCATTGATCCAGGGCTTCATCAGTCCCGTCCAGTTGGGAGACTTACGCGTCGTGAAATAGTTCGCGGTCAGAGTCTTGGTCTGCGCATATGCCTCGGTAATCAGGGCCTGAGTGCTCAGAACAACCGCAGCGCCCGCCGCGACATACGCGGATTTTCTCAAAATGCTTTCAATTCTCATGATTCCAATCCCAAATTATGAAGCCGGAGTTGTTGTTATATCGGTTATTAAACAGCGTCGGTCATTTAACGTCCAATAATGAAATTAGCTTTCGCTATAATCTCTGATTATGGAAACCGTGGGCCGGCGTTTGCCGCGGCGGTCTCGACTTTCATTCGCCGATCCTGATCGGACGGTTCCCATCCCCTCAAAAAACGATCTTGCGGGGACGCATTTTCGGCCGGTCGCCGGGGAACGCCAGGCCGCTCACGGTCACCCCGTAATCGACCATCATTTTCGCAAGTTCAATGGCACATCCGTAGCCCTCCAAAACGGGGACCTCCCATCCCATTTCATGAAGGCGTTCCTCGACGAACGGTTTGAGCCAGAAGGAACCCGAGCAACCGAACATGACGACATCGGCGCCATCCTCTTCGATCGCGCTGACGGCCTCCGCAACCGCACGATCGACCCCGTCGGATTGCTCCCCGTTAAAGGCCTTGTGCTGTTCGTCGTGGAACGACCGCTCGTCGTTGTAATGGGGCTTGGGATGGTAGTAGCCCAAATTTCGGATGGAGGCGCAGCGGTCCGTCATCCGGTGTTGGACGACCAGATTATGGTAGTACATGTTGTGAACGTCCGAGAAGTCGATGACGACGAACTTATTGCCGAGAATTGATGCGAAGTGCATCTGGGAATGGGCGCAGGACGTGACGGGTATACCATAGCGCCGGGTGAGTTCGCGGGCCTCCATGAACCCGGGCTCGCCGCCGCCTTCCAGTATAATCGCGTTGTACTTTCCGCTCTCGCATGCCTCGCGGACGATTTCGATCCGGCCGGGTGCAACGGCCAGAAATTCCTGGCGATTTTCCACCGTCCAGTATCCGTAAGGCGTTTCCGGTCCCGGATGCATATCCCAATTCACATCTTCCAGGAGATGTTTGATGTTCGGATAGTTTTGAAGACGCTCTTCCTTGGGCACGCCTTCATGGCGTTTGGGCCCCGGATAGGGGCTGTCCTCCGGCAAGCAAAATGCGGAAATAAACAAAAACCGATATTTGCCCTCGGCCATTTTATTCACTCCTTGGAAGCCTTACGGTCATTGCGTTCGCTTATTTCGTTCGCCGGCCCGCGCCGTGACCGGGTCACCGACCCACCGCTACCCTGTCGCCTGATCGGGAGGACTCGACGATCGCTTCCAGAACGGCCGCATTGTGCGCCATCTGCTCCGTCGGGATCGGGTATGGCGCCACGCCTTCGATTGCATCCGCGAAAGCGGAAAAATTAGCGCGGACCGAATCGACGGCGGGGTATTCGACGTGGGACGGCTCGGCGCCGCCAAGCCGGTGCTTCAGATTATCCATGCTCGACAACCTGTATGTCGCCTCGTCACTCGGCCCATAAGCCTCCGCCCATCCGTCCGAACCGGTCACCAGCAGTTTTGCGTTCAACGGCGAGGAAAGGGAGCTGCTTATCGTCCCCAATCTGCCGTCGACGAATTTCAGCATGACCAGCATGGTATCGGGAAACGGTGCGTCGAAGGTGCTTCCAGGGCTTTGCGCCATCACCCATTGGATTTCCCCGAACAAATGAATAAAGAGATCGAGATGATGAATGCCGAGGTGCACCATGGGTCCCGCCGGCGCCTCCTCGAGGTTGAGCCGCCACCAGGTATCCCGATCTGGCTGGCACGTTTCGGATTGGTCCGCGCGTCTGTCGGCCTCGGCCCGTTTCGCGATGAAGTCATGGGAGAGATGAGAGTCAATCGTCTTGGTCGTCCCGAGTTTCCCGGACCGGATCAACTCGTTCATGGCCAAAATCGACGGATAGAATCGCTGGTCGTGGCCGACCGCCAGCACGACGCCGCTTTCATTCGCCGCCTGAATGCATCGTCCGGCATCTTCGCCCGAGAGGGCAAACGGTTTTTCCGTCAAGACATGTTTGCCGGCCCGTGCGCAACGCGTGATTTGCTCGGTATGCAGGGTGTGAGGCGTTGCGATGGAGACCGCATCGATCCCGGGATCGTTCAATACGTGGTCGAGGGAGCCGGTTACCGGAAAATCGAATTCGACATCGGCGGGGTCCACGCCCTTCGCGACTTTGAAGCGACCCGATGATGTTGCCGATTCGACATGCCGCCTGCCCCACGTCCCCAGACCAACGACTGCAAGGTTCAGCATTTCCCTACGCCCCGCTTCTCTCGGCCCCGTCAGCGAGATCAATGAGCGGAAAGGCGCTCAACTCACCCGGACGACCGACCACCGTTGACCGGCGCAAAAAACTCGGGGTCAGTTGATCCAAAGCCGTAACACCGAGCAAGCCCATCGCGTTCTTGATTTCCGTTTCCAGAAGTTCGAGAACCCGAACAACACCGGCCTCACCGCCGGCGGCGAGTCCGTAGCAATAGAGTTTGCCGATGCCGACGACGTTCGCGCCGGCGGAAATCGCTTTCACGATATCCGTCCCCCGCATGAACCCGCCGTCAATCCCGATTTCAACCCGGTCGCCGACATGCTCAACGATTTCAGGAAGGAGTTCCATCGTGCCGGGTGCATGGTCCAGCTGGCGTCCTCCGTGATTTGAGACAAAGATCGAGTCTACCCCGTGATCGACGGCCATCCCGGCATCTTCGAGCGCCGAGATTCCTTTGAGAATCAGCGGAATTCGGTTCCTCCGGCGGATCATCTCCACATGCCGCCAGGAGAGGGCCGCTTGAAATTCCCGGCCATATTGAGATTTGTTTGCCGCCGCGGCGTGCGGATCCTCGGTCCGGAGAATTCCGTGCTCAATATTCCGCGACGAGGTTGCCGCATCGACGGTTAGGCAAAGTGCCGCATAGCCCGACGCATTGATCTGATCGACCTGATCCATGAGCCAGGCGTCATCTCCCGTAATATAGAGCTGATAGATGAGGGGCATGTTCGTCTGCCGGCAAATCGTCCCCATCTCATGCCGGGCCGACGAGCTGACGATAGTCGTTATTCCAAACTCTTCGCCCGCGCCGACAACAGCCATGACGCCTTCCCGGTCCATTTGGACCAACGGGCCCACCGGCGCCAACAAGACGGGTATTCGCTGCGCCAGACCCAGGTAGCGCGACGACGCATCCACTTTGCGCACGTCTCTCAGGACCCGGGGGATCAGAGCCAGGTCGTCCAGTGCCCGGCGGTTGCGCCGCAACGTGGTCCCGGTTTCAGCGCCGCCGGCGATCAGGGACCAGGTGCCATAGTCCAGCTTGCGGCGCGCCAGCTTCACGATCTCCGTCAGCGTCGCAATTTCTCTAATGTCTTGCTCTACCATAATGGTCTTGCGTATGCGCGACGATACCGTCGCGCTGTTTTACGTCCTCTGCCCCGGCCGGCCGCCGAAGTTGTACCGTTCGACCGAAACGCTTTCGTACAGCCCGTTTCGAAAAAAGGGTTCATCCTCCAGGAACGCCATCACGGCGGCCCGGTCCGGGAGCTTGATCAAGTTGGCGCTGCCCTGCCAAGTCTCGCCGGCCTCGTCCAGCATGGCGCCGCGAACGATGAAGTCGTTTTCGTCGTAGGGGGCGAAGTAGTCGTTGTGGGCCGAGAGGAGTTCGTTTCGGCGATCGTTCATACCGGGCTTGCCGGTCCCGCGGATATACCAAAACACGTCGCCGTCTTCGCGGACGAAGTCCCGCTGCAATTTGCCCAGGGGGTTTCCCCAGCGGGTGATATTCACCTCTTTGTAGACCCCGTTCAGGTTGTTGGGTTCGTTGTCGATGAAGTGACGAACCGCCTCCCAGTCCGGGAAACCGACGAACAGGACGCTGGACAGGAATTTCTCATTGTCGTCGGACAGGGTCGCGCCACGAGCGACAAAGTGGTCCGCGTGATCATCGAAATACCGCCAATGATCATCCCGGGAGCGCTGACGCCGTTCCGGATACCGATGGTCGTCGATCAGTTGAATATGAAAGTCCATGGCCGTGCTATCCGCCCTTCTCCTCATTGACCGCGGCCCGCAAACTCAATTTGTCGATCTTGGCGAGGGGACCGCTGCGCGGCAATTCCTCGAGAATTCGAACTTCGGCAGGTACTTTGAAATCAGCCAATTTTGACCGGCAGGTCTCGAATACGCGGTCTTCGACCTTCTCGCCTCGGCTGCCGGACTCGGCGCCGGGAACCACAAAAGCGACCGGCAGCTGCCCGTGCAGTTCGTCGCGCCGCCCGACCACGGCCACCTCGGATATCTCGGGCATCGACGCAATCACCCGCTCGACTTCCGAAGCCGCGACGTTCTCGCCGCGCACTTTCAACATATCCTTCAAACGGTCCCGATACCGAATGAATCCGTCTTCGGAGGCCTCGACCAGATCGCCGGTCAGAAACCGGCCCTGTTCATCGAAACTCTCGTCCGTCGCCTGAGCATTGTTCAGGTATTCGGCAAATAATGAGAGCCCGGGAATCCCGCCGATACAAAGCTGGCCAACCTCGCCGACCTCCGCGTCCGTTCCGTCTTCACGGGTGATGGCGATATCATACTCGGGCGCCGGACGGCCCATCGACATGGATCGGTTCGGTTTATCGATGTGCCCGACAATCGGGTGCGCGACGGTTTCCGTCATGCCGAACCATCCAAGCGTCTTGATTCCGAAATATGAATCGCTCGACGGTTCGCAGATCGCCTCTCCCCATAGGCGAAAGGAATGCGCCGGGACGTCCCGTTCCTTCAGCAAATTCACACAGAACGTCATGATCGAACACCAAGTCGCCTTATGCCCGAGGGCGACATCCCAAAATCGGGACAAACTGAACCGCGGCTGGAGTACCACGGTGCAGCCGGCCCACAGGCTCGGCAGGATCGAGTAGGCTTGCGCATTGATATGAAACAGCGGCAGGAAGGTCAGGGTGACGTCGCCGGGCGCCATCGCCTGCTGCGCCGCATTGACCCGCGCGCCCCAAAGCAGATTGGCGTGCGTCAGGACGACGCCCTTCGGCCTGGCGGTGGTGCCCGAGGTGTAGAAAATCACGCAAGGCGCATTCGCATCGACAACCCGGTCCGGCAGACTCTCCGGATTTCCGAAGAGGGTGCTAAACGAGCCGGCGGCAGGCGGCGGACCGCCAATTTCCGCATGTGACGGGGCATCAGCGGTGACGACCCAGTCCAGATTCCCGCCCGCCTCTCCCATCGCGTCGGCAAAAACCGGTTGGGTGAGCGCGCCCACGGCCTCGGAATGCTCGACAAAATAGCGGAGTTCGTCCGCCGTCGAACGGCTGTTCGTCACCACCGAGATGGCGCCAAGCCGGCCGCAGGCAAAGATCGCCAACAGCATCTCCACGCAGTTTTCCATGTGGATGACGACTTTGTCGCCGCGTCCGATGCCCCGGGCGCTCAGGCCGGCCGCGACCCGCAGCGCGGCGTCATGAAATCGCCGATAACTCCAAGTCCGGGCCGACAACGGGCTGTCATCGTCGAACGGCTCCCAAATGATGAACGGGTGTTGCGGCCTGGCTTGAGCGTGATGTTCCAGCAGGCAAACAACGTCGTAGCCCGAAAAGCTATGAACCGACGGAAGTTGACGACGCATTGGAATACCCCCCTGCTATGACAGCCGATACCCCACGGTTTGTGACTAGGACCGGAAAGCGGGCATAACTTCGGCGGAAAACAGCCGCAGCTTTTCCCTGCCCCCGACCGTCGTAATCAGAATGTACTCGAAGCCCATTTCCTCCAGCACCCGAAGACGCTCGATCACTTCGCCGGGCTGACCGATTATGTATGCATCATCCTCGGCGTAATCGGAATCGTCGTAACTCTTGGGCTCGTTTCCCGGCAGCTTGCCGAACTGGTCAATTTTCTTCTGCGCTTCAACCCTCTGCGCCATGGCCGCTTCTGTCTCGGCGGCGGATTCAGTGACGATGACGGTCCGGTTCAAAGCAAGCTGCATGGGATCGAATTTGCGTCCCGCCTTGTCGCAGCCGGACTTGAAATTACCGAGACGTTCGGCGGTTTTGGCTCGGTTCGAAAACTGATCGATCAAGACATGAAAGCCGTTCTCGGCCGCAGCCTGGATGGACTCGGGCCGGCCGGCCCCGACCCATAGCGGTGGATGAGGTTTCTGGACGGGAGCAGGCTCCACGATGATGTCATTGAACTTCCAGTTCTCGGTGTCGACGTCGAAACGCTCCGTCGAAAGCCAAGCCTTCTTGATGATCTCGAGGGATTCTTCGTATCGGGCGTGGGCCTCATCCTTGGCGATGGCAAAGCCGTTGAACTCGATATCCCGGTAGCCTTTGCCGATACCCACGTCCAGGCGGCCACCCGACACCAAATCGACAGTGGACAGCTGTTCGGCCAACATTACGGGGTTATGCCAGGGAAGCACCAGAACACCGGTGCCGAGGCGTATTTGAGACGTCAGGCCGGCGAGATACCCAAGCAAGTTGGTCGAGGCAGAGACCTGGCCGATGCCTGAGAAGTGATGCTCGACGACAAACAGACTGTGATAGCCGAGACGGTCCGCCTCTATCACATAATCGATAAACGCGTGGTACCCGACGCTGTCCATGGATTCGCTGCCGCGTTTTGCCACAGCGCCGCCAAATAGTCCGAATTTCAAGGGCCCCTCCCCTTACGGCTTCCTGACCACCCGATTGCTCCGATAGCCGTATCGGTGTGCGATACGGTCCTCTGAACCGGACACCCCCTGCCGCAACCGGAGGCGACAGAGCATAGCCGAGTTACTTTACATGTAAAATAAAAATATGCTTAGGTTGGTCTCTTAAATCGAAATTGTTGCGCATCCGGCCATTGATGTCATCCAAGAAGCCCAAGAAGATGTGGAAGCCCGATCGACACCGGTTTCAGGCATTGCCTGTGCTGTTCCTTCGGGCTCGGGAAGCCTCGGTCCAGAACGTAAGACCCATCTTCCGAGAATATGGATTGACGGAGCAGCGCTGGCGGGTCCTCCGGGCGATCTACGATACGGATACGTTGAGCGCCAGCGAACTGGCCGAGGAAGTCTTTCTGAGCATGACCAGCATTTCCCGGATCACGAAACAACTCGGCGCTGATAAACTGATAGCCCGTTCAAGCGATCAATCCGATCGGCGCAGCATCCGCTTTTCGATCACTCAAAAAGGGCGGGATCTATGTTCGATCGTTGGCCCGGCCCTGGAAAAAAGGCATCGGGATACGCTAAAGGAACTCGACAACATCGATATCGATGAGGTCGAAAAAACGCTCAATGCCCTCATCAAGGAACTAGGCGGCCTCGCGATCCCCCGCAGCTAATCCTTTCCGGCGGGGCGTTTCGCGTCGGCCATTTGCGAGCACCTGCAATTCCGAAATGAAATTTTGCGCAACCTGCGACACCTGCCTGCCCTTGATGGTGCGAACACCGGTGTCCTGAAAGATGCTGGAATCGCGAAGCCTGACCGTGTTCAAAATGCCCGCGGCTTTTTCGGGCGCGGCAATTCCGGATGGCATGAGCGAAACGCAATCGCTTGCCGCGACCAACTTTTTCACCGCGATGATCGAATTGGTATCGACGATGTTCTCCGGCATTGCCAGATTGGCATTCCTGAAATGCAGCGTCATCAATGATTTCGACGCATCGCCGCGGTCAGGCATCACCCAGTGGGCATTTTGCAGTTTCTTCAGCGTAACGGATTTGCCCTTGGTGAGCGGGTTGCCGGGCCGGGAGATGATGCAAAAATCATCCTTGAACAACCTGATGTCGGCTATATCCGGTTGTGCCCGGCCGGCACCGACCGAGCCAACGATCAAATCGATTTCCATATTGAATAGCTTCTCAACCAGAATTGTTTCCGTTCCTTCCTCGATACGCATGGATACCGATGGCGATTGCGAAATCAACGTGGCAATTGCCTCGGGGACGATTGAGGAAGCCGCAATCGGGGATACCCCGATGGACAAGGAACCGGTGGCGCCGGCTTTTCGATTTTCAATCTTCTTGACGATTCCGTGCAGGATGCTCTCGAGGACCACGGCCGAATCCGCAAGCATCTCCCCGTACTCGGTCGGTTGGGCGCCGTTCCTGTCGCGCTTCAGCAATTTGACGCCAAGATTCTCCTCCAGAATTCTGATGCTGTTCGAGAGTGCCGGTTGGGAGATATGCAATTGCTTGGCGGCTTCGGTGAACGTCCCGTTCTCAACTATCCTCAGGAAATCACGAATGCGGCGTGGATCGATATCCATGGATTTACTACCCCAAAGCTATATTCCGGTGCCGGTCCAGATATCATCAAAATAGACCGATTAAATCGTTGTTATAATGTCAGATTATAGAACGGGAAATATTCATTATTTGACGGCGGGAAATCCGTGTCCATAGTTTGAGAATGTCGTACCGTAAATTTGGGCTGCGTTCAGACCGCCCGGAACGGTAAGCAATCAACTGGGGAGGCATTAAACTTGGAAACCAATCTTCCGGACGGTTGGCCGAAAGACAAGCCGATGGCCGTCAGCATCAACATCCCTTTTGAATGGTGGGTGGAAGGTGATTCACCCGGCGTGTCACCCATGGGCAACCCGTTGAAGCCCGGATTCAAGGACACGGCTGCCCTTCAATGGGCCGAATACGCGCTCAAGCACGGTCTGTACCGGATGCTCGACATTGCGGAAAAGCACGATGTAAAGGTCACCAGCTCAACCAGCGCCATCATCACGGAGTCTCATCCCGAAGCCCTGAAACGGCTGGATGCCGGCGGGCATGAAATTCAGGCACATGCCTGGGCGCAGGGTGAGCTCGCGGTTTATATGAGCCGCGAGGAAGAGGACGCCAATATCAAGCGCTGCATGGAAGCCTTCGACAAATGCTTGGGGTATGTGCCCAAGGGCTACGGCATTCCCCGAGGCACCATCAGCGAAAACTCCGCCGAACTGCTCGCGGCCAACGGCTTCAAGTATTACAACGACGATATGTCGGCCGAGATGCCCTATGTGGAGGAGACCCCTGCCGGGCCGATCGCCGTGGTTCCTTATGACATGGAGGTCAATGATCTCCCTTTCGCCATGCGCTACGGCAATCCTCTGCCCGAGTTCACCAAACTGGTTGAGGACGTGATCGCCGGCTATCCGGAGATCGGCAGTCCACCCGCCATTCTCGATATTACCTTTCATGCTCAGGTCGCGGGCCGGGTTGTCGGGCTCATTCAGTTCAACCGAATTCTCAAGATGCTGAGAGAAGTGCCGTGGATCTGGCTCACGACACGCGGCGAGATAGCGAAACTGGTTCTGCCCTATTAACCGTCCGGTCAGGAAACTCATGGAAACCGAAATCACCATCCGGTCCGAGGGTATCGACATTTCCGGTGTCTTGCACCGGCCGGATAAACTGCCGGCGAATGGTAAAGTGCCCGCCATTATCACGATACATGGCTTTGGCGGTTCCAAGATCGACCAAGGGATGGTCGATGCTTGCCGGGCATTCCGTGACTGGGGCTATGCCGCCCTACGGCTGGATATGCGCGGATGCGGTCAAAGCGGCGGTACGCCCGGACGGATTATTTCATTCGATCAGGTCGCCGACACCCGTAACGCCATAAGTTGGCTGACTGAACAAGACGGTGTCGACGCCGAAAAAATCTGCCTGCTGGGAGACAGTATGGGCGGCGCGGTGGTCGCCTATACCGGGAGTACCGACGATCGTGTCGCCGCCGTCATCTCCGTCGGCGGCTGGGGGCATGGCGCCGAAAAACTGAAGGGCCAGCACCCGGGTCCCGGCGCTTGGGAGAAATTTCTGAAGATGCTCGAAGACGGGCGGAAACACCGCCAGGAGACCGGCGAGTCTCTCTGGGTCTCGAGGTTCGATATCGTTCCCATCCCCGAACATATGCGGGGCCATTTACCGGAAGATGCGGTAATGGAGTTTCCCGTCGAGACCGCTCAGAGCATCTATGATTTTCGTCCCAATCAGGTGATCGCCCAGTTGGCGCCGCGGCCCCTGCTTTTGCTCCATGCCTCCAAAGACACCGTGACACCGACCGGGTCTTCCATAGATATGTTTCAATGCGCGGGCCGGCCGACCGACCTGATGTTTCTATCCGACGTCGATCATTTCCCGCTGGCCGTCGGGAACAAGCGAATTTACGACATCATGAAGGGCTGGCTGGATATTCGATTGCCGCTGTCCTGAGCGGCAGCACGCAACGGAGGACGCGGTTTTGAATTGGCCGCAGGGGCAGTATTTCATGCGATGGATTTCAACAGGACCGGTTAGTGGTGTCCATGGGCGGACCGATTGATGGACGTCCCGGTTCCGACGAAACCGAAGCTCGGGCTGCCCGCCGATAGCTGCGACTCTCATTGCCATCTGTTTGGGCCGAGATCAAAATTTCCGCCCGCCCGTGAATCACCCAGCGAGAATCCGGCCGCAACAATCGAGGCTCTGAAACGTGCGCACGGCATTCTCGGTATTGAGCGGGCCGTGCTGGTTCAAACGCCGGCGCATGGCACGGACAACACCATCATTCTAGATGCGATCTCGGCCGGAAACGGCCGCTACCGGGGGGTTGGGAGAGCCGATCAAACCGTCACGGATGCCCAACTGCACGCCTTGCACGATGGCGGCATCCGGGGCCTGCGCTTTGAGTTCCTGAAACACTTTGATGCGCCGCCGGGGCCTGCGGTCATTCAGCGCATCGCCGAGCGCGTCCGGTCCATGGGGTGGCACCTCGTTTTTCTGCTCGACGGGCATCAGCTCTTGGAAATGGAACAGCTTTTGCGCTCATTGCCGGTACCGATAATTATCGATCATCTGGCTCGGATCGACATCGGCAACGGCATTGAGCACCAGGAGTTCCGGTTACTGGTCGATTTGCTCGAAGAGGGGAAGGCCTGGACGAAAATTACGGCCTTCGGACGTTTGTCGAAAGCGGGCTTTCCATATGGGGACGTAATTCCTTTCGCGGCTCGTGCCGTGGAGAAGGCCCCAAATCGTATATTGTGGGGCACGGATTGGCCGCACCCCGGACCTGCCGGCGGCCCGCCTCCGGATGATGGTCCGCTCGTGGATCTGCTTCCCGACATCGTGCCGGATCAAGACCGCCTCAAGAAGATATTGGTCGACAATCCGGCCGTTCTCTACGGCTTTGACAACTGAAGCTGTTTGGACGATCACACGGAATGGGGTGATTTATGACAGGAGCGATTTATGACATTTGAGGTTAGACGCGTCGTTACCGGACATGATGAAAACGGCAAGGCCGTTGTTTTGTATGACGGAACGTCTCCACGCGTGGAAAGTCCGAGGGAGGGCTTACACGGTGCGCTGATTTGGACAACGGATGCCCTGCCGGCTCGTGTCGACGGGGATAAGGACATGGGTGACTTGGACGTTGGAACCACCCTCAACAATGGGTCCGTATTTCGTGTTTCCAAATATGAACCGGGGGTCGGCCCACGGGTCCATCGAACGCAATCCATCGACTACGCCATTGTCATTTCCGGCGAAATCGTTTTGGAGCTGGACGACGGCGTCGAAGTCCGCCTCAAGGCCGGTGATGTGGCGGTACAGCGCGCGACCGTCCACAATTGGGTCGTTCCCGGCCCCGAGCCTTGCGTTATCGCGTTCATATTGATTAGCGCGGAGGCGGAAGGTCTCCCGCCATTCGGTTAGCCGGTTGTGGTGACAGGCAAGCCATCAACGGCGGCGGCGATTGCGGAGACGGCTACACGAGCCTTTGGACGGAACTGCGGGAAGTTCCCTTCTCCCAGGGCTGGGCCGGTACCGGGGGGATCAACACCCGGTACCGGCATACCGGCTCCGGCTCCACTATCGCTCCATGGCTTTATCGGCCATGCCGAGGCCTTTATCCGCAACCTTGCAGCCCACGAGAACCCGGATCGACCCGAAACCGCGCGGTCACATCATCCCGGGATCTCATCCCGGGACCTCGGC
The DNA here is from genome assembly GCA_965213765.1 of Rhodospirillales bacterium. Lineage (GTDB taxonomy): Bacteria > Pseudomonadota > Alphaproteobacteria > Rhodospirillales > UBA2165 > JAJDXO01. Next base: position 1,077,473 of record OZ243926.1, read on the forward strand.
CGCAGCCAAAAAAATGAGCTTGGACGATTGATATTTTAGCTCTTAAATACCGTAGTATGGCCAGCAGATGGCAGGAAGAGCTCAATGCCTGACAACAGCATCGCGGCGGACGGTTCGGGGCCCGGTTCAGCACCGGCCGTAAAGACCATCGAGCCGTCATTCTTCAATGCCCTGCCGCATTATCTGCCGCTGGGCGTTTTCCCGCTGATGTTTTTGGCCTTGCTGTACGGCGGCTGGTGGATCGCCGCGCCGTTCGCTTTCTTCATACTGACGGGACAGCTGGATATCGCGTTCGGCGACGACGAGCGCGCCATGGACTCGACGAAGACTCCCGAAGAACGGTTATTCTGGCATAACCTGCCGGTCTGGTTGTGGGCGTTTCTCTGGCCGGCGGCGCTGGCGTTCGGTTTCTGGCAAATCTTCGTCGCCGGCCGGTTTGAAATCTGGGAGTGCCTGTTGCTGGCCGCGATGCTCGGCATCGAGATCCAGGCGGTTTTCATCATCGGCCATGAGCTGATTCACCGGCGCGCGACCTGGGAGCGGCGGCTCGGCGAATTCCTGCTCGCGTCCGCCTCCTATCCGCAATACGCCACAGAGCACGTCTATATTCACCACGCGCTTGTCGGCACGCCATCCGATGTCGGATCGGCGCCCAAAGGCCAGAGCTTCTGGCATTATTTCCCCCGGGAAGTCGCGAGCAACCTGACCGGCTCCTGGCGGGTCGTAGGGGAGCGCCTCGCGCGCAGAAGGCTGCCGATCTGGCACTACAGCAATCCGTTCTGGCGCTACGTCGCCGAAACCGGATTCTGGTACGGATTGATTTACTGGATGGGCGGCATCTGGGCGGTTCTGACCTATGCGGTCCTGTGCTCCGGCGCCGTCTTTTCGATGAAGATAAGCAACTACATGCAGCACTACGGGCTGCGCCGTATCCGTCTCACCGGCGGCCGGTTCGAGAAGGTCCGGCCCCGGCATTCCTGGAACGCCAACTACAAGCTCAGCAACTGGATGTTTTACAATATGCAGCGGCATCCGGATCACCATTCCGTGGCGAGCCGGCCCTATCCGCTGCTGCAAAATTGCGGTGCCGACGAGTCGCCGCAACTCCCCGGCACCTACGCCAAGATGTTCGGTCTGGTTCTTCGTCCGAAGCGCTGGTTCGAAACGATGGACCCGCTGGTAGATCAATGGCGGGCGCAATTCTATCCCGAAATCGAGGATTGGAGCGCCTACGACAGTCCGGTCTCGGCGGCGCGGCCGGAAGCGTTCGACGCGATCGCCGAGATCTTCGCCGCCGCGCCGCGGCTCGCCGGATGGATCGAGCGCAACCCCGAACTGCTCGATACCCTGCAGGACAGGGAATTCACCGACCTGAATCTGCCCCGGGGCTTCGGACCGGATGCGGATTTTGAAGCGCTCGCCCGCCGGGGCCTGACCCGCGTCTACTGGACGCTTGAGTTCAGCGCCGCCGAAATGAGCGAAAGCCTCGCCGAAATCCCGGTCAAGGACGTCCGGGACACGGTGGACACCGTGCGTAACTGGTCGAACGACAAGGCGTTCCAGATCGGCATGCACACCCTGCGCGGCAACCTGTCGCCGATTGAGGCCGGGACGGCGTTGTCCAACCTCGCCGAAGCATCGGTTTCGGCCGTGCTGGCGGCGGTCGCGGACCAGTTCGCCGACCGGCTGCGCCCGGACCGCGATGGCGGCGTCGCGGCGGCGCTTCTGGGCGATCCGGCGAGCGAAGAGGCCGCGCCCGGCACCGAGCTTGATATCCTCTTCGTCTACGAATTCGGGCCGGGCACCGACCATGACGCGCTGTGCCGGCGCTTCCGGGACGCGCTCGGCGATCTGTCGCGCGACAGCCTGATTTTCTCGCCGCTTACCGGCGGCGGAAAAGGACGCGCCGTGCGATCCCTGACCGGTTTCGCGGAATACCACCGATCGGCCGCGGCGGAGGAGGAACTGCTGGACCTGACCAGGGCGCGATGCGTCTTCGAACGCGGCGCGGACGGGATCGGCGCGCGGTTCGAGGATGCGCTGCGCCGGGTCCCGGCTGGAAGTGCATCCCGCGACGCGCTGATCGCCAAGCTGCACGAGGCGGGCGGCGACGCTGCCGAAACCGGCCTTGCGGCCTATGCCGGCAGGCCTGGCGGCCTCCGCGAGGTTGAGCGGGTCGCTCGGCGGCTGCAAGTCGTTCATGCCGTCGAGGTCCCGGATGATCCGGCGCCCGCCGCGGCTTCGGTTTTCCGGGCCGCCGCCGAACAGGACCAGATAGCCGGCGGCATAGCCGACACCCTGGCGGAAGCCACGACCTTCTGGCGGAACCTGCAGGGCGCTCTCGGGCTGGTTGCGGACGACGGCGTATCGGCCGAAACGCTGGGCACAAGAGCCAGAGACTCTCTCGCCCGGTCTTGCGGTCTGGACGATTTCGAGGCGCTGACCGCTGCCATCGACGATATGGCGGAGCGCGCGGCGGCCGCAATCGCCGATCTGGACGGTACGGCCGAAAACGCGCCGGCGATGGCGGCGGCCGACCCCGCCGCGGACGATCCGACGACGTGACTCCGCACCATCGGCAAACCGGCGGCCCGGGTATCCAGCGCATAAAGCCGCGCCACCGCCGGTATTCCAAGGAACCACCGTATGTCTGACCGACCCGGGCCGGACGGAAGCCGCCCCCCCGCCGCTCCGCCGCGTGGGATTCTGGCAAAGGTATCGGCGGAAGACCGGGACCTTATCGAGCGGCCGGTTCTCGCCCCGCATCTCGATTTTTATCCGGTTGATGAAGATCAGACCCTGCTGGTCTCCGAAACTTTCAATACATTACTGCGTGGACCGATCTACGGTGATCTTCTGCCGCTGCTTGACGGCCGCCCGGGGGACGACCTTGCCGCCGCCCTCGCCGACGCCCACGTCTCCGCCGATGTTCGCGCAGCTCTCGCCGCCCTGGCCTCCCGGGGCTACGCGGTTTCCGGCGATCATTCGATGGACAGGGGCCGTGCGGCCTACTGGTCCTCGCTCGGCGCCTCTCCCCGATGGGCGGAACAGCGGCTGGCGGAAGCCCGCGTGGCGGTCGACGGCGACGACGGCCGGTTCTCCCGCCAACTCGAAGCCATGGGCATTGCGGTGGATAACGACGGGCCCGCCCTGTCGGTCGTCGTTTGCGCCGACTATCTGGACGAGGGTCTCGATAGCGTCAACCGGCGCCATATCGATTCCGGCGCGCCCTGGATGCCGGTCCGGCCAAAGGGCCTGGAACCGCTGTTCGGCCCGGTATTCCGCCCCGCGGAACAGGGGCCATGCTGGGCCTGCCTCGCCTACCGCCTGCGCAGCCACCGGGAAGTCCACAACTTCCTGCGCAACCTCGCCGGCGACGAGGCGGCTTTCCGGCCCAACGCCGCCGAACCGGCGGTCCTGGGCGCGATATACGGGCTGGTCGCGGCCGAGATTGCGAAATGGCTGGTCCTGGAGGAAGCGGCGGTACTGCACGGCCGGGCGATTTCGCTGGATACCGGCAGCCTGCGGAGCACGCATCATCCGGTCATGCGCCGGCCCCAATGCGTTGTCTGCGGAGACGCGGCCCTCCATCGCATCGACCGGCCTCCGATTCCGGTGCGTTTGCGGCCGAGTCCGGCGCAGATCAGCAACAGCGGCGGCGTGCGCTCGGTCGCCCCGGAAGAAACCCTCGCGCGTTACCGCCACCTCATCGGCCCGGTCGGCGGTGTCGTCACCTGGGTCGCGCGGAAGACCGAGGAGGACGATTCCTGGTTCCACGTCTACTGGGCCGGGTCCAACCTCGGGCTGCGCGGCCGCAAACTGAGTTCGCTCAGGCGCAGCTTGCGCAGCAAGAGCGCCGGCAAGGGCAGCACGCGGGCACAGTCCGAGGCAAGCGCGCTGTGTGAGGCGATCGAACGGTATTCCGGCGCATTTCACGGCGACGAAATTCGCTGCCGGAAACGGTTCGCCGACATTGCCGCGGCCGGCGACGCGGCGGCGATTCATCCGAACGACGTCCAGTTGTTCAGCGAACGCCAGCTGGACGAAGCGGCGGCGATCAACGCCAGGGGCCATCCCTACAACATCGTCCCGCCCCGCCTCGACCCCGAGGCGGAAATCGACTGGTCGCCCGTGTGGTCGCTGACGCAGGAGCGCCACCGCTACCTTCCGACGTCGATGCTCTACGGCGCACCGGCCGAACTGAGAGGCCATGCCGACTTCATTGCCGATTCGAACGGCTGTGCGGCGGGCAACACCCTGGAAGAAGCGATCCTGCAGGGGTTTTTCGAACTGGCCGAGCGCGATGCGTTCGCCATCTGGTGGTACAACCGGCTGGCCGTGCCCGGTGTGGAGCTGGAAAGCTTCGGCGACGATTATCTCGCCCAGGCGCCGGATTATTACGGCCGGCGCGGACGTGAGATGTGGGTGCTCGACGTCACCGCCGATCTCGGCATTCCCGTTTTCGCGGCCGTATCGCGGCGGACCGGCGGCGATACCGAGGATATCATTTACAGCGCCGGCGCGCACACCGACCCGCGCATCGCCGCCCTGCGCGCCGTCTGCGAATTGAACCAGTGCCTGGCCTGGCTCCCCGGGGGCGGTTCCGGCCCGGCGATCGACGATCCGTTGGCGCTCGGGTGGTGGAAGACGGCGACGCTGGCCGACCATCCCTATCTGGCGCCGGCGGACGGGGCGCCGGCGCGCGGCAGGGCCGACTATCCGGTTCCCGATACGACGGACGTGCGCGACGAGGTCGATCGGTGCCGCTCGCTGGTCGAGGCCCGCGGCATGGAATTTCTGGTGCTCGACCAGACGAGACCGGACATCGGCATGCCGGTGGTACGGGTTATCGTGCCGGGCCTGCGCCATTTCTGGGAGCGCTTCGCGCCGGGACGCCTGTACGATGTGCCGGTCGCAATGGGCCGGCGCGACCGCGCGCTCGCCGAAGAAGAACTCAATCCCGTGCCGGTCATCGCGTGAGGGGCGGATATGGATTTTGAGGAACGCTTAGCCGTCACCCAGGAGCGCCTCGCCGCCGAAGCCGATTCCATGGCCGAGGTGCTCGAGCGGCTGAGGGGCCAAATTTCCCCCGTCCTGATCGGCGACCGGGAGTGGCAAGACGTACTGGAGCGCACCCGGGATCTGCCGGCCTCTGTGGCCGCCTTCCCGTTCGGCTTCGAGTTGCCGCTGCACGAGAACCGGCCGGGCGCCGACCTCGGAATCTCGGTCGTCGGCGGGACCGGGCCGGCGGCGTATTTCGAGGAAAGGGCGCGGCTGGCCAAACCGGACCCGTCAGCCGCGGCCATCGCGCACCTGCTGGAGCGGACCGAACCCCGCGACTCGCCGCTTTGTGAAATCGTCGGACGGAAGATGATGCTTGAATACGACATCGCTTCGAGACCCGACGACGCGCCGGCGGACCCGGGCATTTTCCTCCGGCCGGCGGAACGGCCGATGACCGGCGACGGCCAACGCCTCGGCGATGTCGGTACGGTGCTCGATGCGCTGGTTTCCGCCGTCGGCTGGAATCCCGATGCGGCCGAGCGGCTGCATGCGGAGCGGATTTACCTGGCGCAGAGGCCGGACACGCGCGTCGAATCGTTCGGCGCCTTTCCCTCGCGGGAACGGGCGCTCCGGCTTGCGGTGACGGGGTTTCGGACCTCGCGGGACCTGGCGTCGTTCCTCGAACGCGCGGGCTGGCCGGGTCAGCGCCAGGCGGCGGCCGCTGTCACGCGCTTTGAGAAATACAGCGGTTTCGTCGCCCTGGGCGCGCATTTCGACGTCTTGTCCGGCGGCCTCGGCCCGACGCTCGGACTGAGTTTCATCGCCAAGGAAAGGGTGTCGAAGGATCCGCGTTACTGGCTGGACGATCCGCACCTTTGGGAGACCTTTGTCGACGGCCTGCGCGAGGAAGGCCTCGGCGTCGCGGAAAAATTATCCGCGCTGGCAGGATGGACGGCGGGGCCGACGACGCTGTTTTCGAGTTCCGGCCCGTTTGTGCTGTTGCGCGGCATTCACCATATCAAGATCGTTCTGGCCGGCGATGGCATCGGGCAGGTCAAGGGCTACGTTTACATGGTGCTGATCGCCGGGCCGTTTTCATGAACGTCGTTCGGTATTCGAATAGCCCGCCCGGCCCTGGTTCCGGGACGGCGGGAATGTTATGTTCGGACATCCTGCGGAACGGTTGCGCAATCCTGAGGCGATGACAGTGAACGAACGTCCAGAAACATCCGCGCCGGATCGAAAAAGTGCGGCCGAACACTACTACGACGAAAACACGCCCGGAATTTACCTCAACGGGTGGAACCGCGACCATATCCATTTCGGACTGTTCGAGCCCGGGGAGTGTCCCGAACCCGGCGAAGCTCTCGTCGATTCGCCGGGCCTCGCCCGGGCCGTAGAGCGCATGGTCGAGGCCATTGTCGCGCCGGCCGGGATCGAGGCAAGCCACCATGTGGTGGACGCGGGATGCGGCGTCGGAGGAACCGCCATTCTATTGGCCAGGTCCAGGGGGTGCACTGTCACCGGCGTCAACATCAACAAGATGCAGCTGGAGATTGCCGCTGAAAAGGCGGCCGATGCGGATCTGGATAACCGCATTTCCTTCGAATATGCGGATTGCTCGCGGAGTCTGCCCTTCGCCGACGATTCGATCGACATTGTCGTCAACATAGAGAGCGCCTGCCACTACAGCGACCGAAGGCAGTTTCTTCTCGAAGTGGGCCGGATACTGAAGCCCTCGGGAAAGATCGCGGCAATGGACTGGATGGCGCGCGACGGCCTCGCGGCCGGTGACTACGAGAAGCACATCGTGCCGCTATGCAAGCCGTTTGCTGTCGACGGTCTGGAGACTCAGTCCACCTACACGGAGAAACTGCACGAAGCGGGTTTGGAAATTCTCGAGTTCGAGGGATTCGACGGCAAGGATTCGGACAATCTGCGGCTTGTCGGAAACAGCTACAATTTCCTCGCCACGCTACAGTTTGCCGGCGTCGAAACGCCAGGGACCCGCAGGCTGATCGATCAGTTCGAAACGCTGTACGAAGCCTGGAAAAACGGGAGCTTCGAGCTCAGGCGGTATTGCGCACGGAAACCCGCATAATCAGGCCGTCATCCATGCATCAGGCGTACGAATATTCCAGATTCCGCGGCCGGACAGATCATTGAGCCGGTCTGGCCCCGGAGAGGAAATGATAGGTGAACACGCCTTCGCGCAGGCCCTGATCGTAGCCGATAGTCGCTTCCATAAACTCCTGGGACGCCCGGTTCAGCCCAGCTGAACGGGGGTTCAAGAAAGTCAGCAACAGCCACCCGTCGCGAAGCCGTTTCGTCGCCGGCGCCGCTTCCGACGACACATCCCGCGCCTGAATGTCGACGAATCCGGCTTCATCGAGCAACGCAATCACGTCGCGCCACGGCGCGAGCGGCGGCATGCGCCAGCCGCGCTGCGCGGTGGCATGATTCACTTCCTGTTCTTCGGACATCGGCGCACCGCTCAGCAACCCTTCGAGAGCTTGCCAGCGCCCGCCGGGCTTGAGCACCCGGTACACGCCCCGGAGATAGGCGAGTTTGTCTTTCGCATAGCAGAAGGATTCGTGATTCAGGACAGCGTCGAAACTGCCATCGGAAAACGGCAGGTCCATGAAATCGCCGTACCGGAAGTCGACCAGGTGGCCGACTCCGCGCTCTTCCGCGTGCCGGGTCGCCACGGCGATATGAGGTTCGCAGATCGTCAGGCCGGTGACGCGGACGCCGCTGGTCTCGGCCAGCGTGATGGCGGTGCCGCCGACGCCGCAGCCGGCATCCAACACATGCCGTCCAGGTCCGAGGTCGCACCCCTCCACGAGCGTCCGGTTGGCGCGCATCAGGCCTTCCCGGTCGGTCGTCGTGTCCGGGCCCCAAAGGCCGAAATGACAAGCCAGCAGGTCGCCGCCGAACATTTCCATGCGCTCGGTCAGGTCGGCGTAGTGCTCGGAAACAGTGGTTTCCATTTCGGTCCGGTATCCGGAGGATGCTGAATTCGCTTCGTCGCGCGGCAGGGTAGGTAGACCCACAGCGCTTTTCAAGGACGCAGGCTTCCGGGCGGTGCGAAGAGTTGCCTGCGGAAAGGCTTTTCTGCGATAGTTATCGGGGTCTCCGAAACGCCGGTCCCCGAAGACATCGGCAACGAGCGCGGAAAGTGGACGCCAATGAACGAACGAGGTGTCATTCCGAGCCTTGGCAGAGAACGGGCGGACATCGATCCGCGATCTCGCGACTTCGGAAGAATGATCGAACGGACGCCGGGCGCGGTGGCGCGGCCGAGGAGCGTCGAGGACGTGTCAAGCATCGTCCGGTGGGCGGCGAAAGAGAACCTACGGCTATCCATTCGCGGTGGCGGGCACTCCCAGGGCGGCCAGAGCCTGACCGACGGCGGGCTGGTGGTCGACACGGTCTGGCTCGGTCGGGTCGAAACCGCCGGCCCGGACCTTGTGCGTGCGCAAGGGGGAGCGCTGTGGGGCTCGATTGTCGACGCGCTGCGCGAAACGAACGGACTCCCGCAGGTCCTCGTAGACACGGCGGAAGTCAGCGTGGGCGGCACACTGTCCGCGGGCGGATTCGGAACGACGTCCCATCGGCACGGGGTGCAGGCCGGACAGGTCGAGCAACTTGAGGTGGTGACCGGAACCGGCGAGCGGGTATTGTGCTCAAATAGCCGGAATCCCGGCCTGTTCGATGCAGTCAGGGGCGGCCAGGGCCAGTTCGGCATCGTAACCGACGCCTGGATCCGGCTTCGAAAGGCCGGCAAACGGATCCGGCAATACGAGCTCCGTTACCGCGACCTCGACCGGTTCGCCCGCGACTTCGAACAGGCCGTCCGCGAAGACAGGTTCGACCATATTCGGGCGGAAACCCGGGTCCATGAACGGGATATCGTCATGAGCGCCGGCGTCGAATATGACGAGAGCCTTGAAGACGGGGCGGCGCTCGAAGAGCTGGGATACGACGAGATCGTATCCGTCAAGGACTCAGCCGACGTCGGCCGTGCCGGAATTTATCCGAGATGGGCGTTCAGCTGGAGGATGTATCACCCCTGGCGGGACTGGTTCATGCCCTGGGAGACCCTTCGAGAAGTGCTCGCCCAACCGTGGCTCGACCCGGACCAGGTGCCCCGTGCGCCGGACATCTGGATCGGCATTTACCCGATCGCGACGCAGGATGTCGGCGCGCCGCTTTTCATGCACCCCACGGGCGAACGGATGTTCTCATACTCGGTCCTCGCGGTTTTCGACGAATTCGAACGGGCAAACGAACTGGCGGAAAGATTGCGGCGGATCGACAGAACGCTGATCGGACTCGGCGGGAAAGCCTATCTGTCGGGCCGCGTGGGTTACGGACCCGGCGAATGGCGGGAACACTATGGCGACATGCTTGAAACGGCCATCCGCTGGAAGAAGGAGTTCGATCCGAATTGGGTATTCCGCGGCCAGGGGATGCCGTTCGACGAAAACCAGGCCGCTTCAGGCGGCAGTGCTGCCTGAGCCCGTATCGGCCTTTCCGGAAGCCGGGTCGCCGCGATCGACCGCAAGCAGCAGCGCCGGCAGGAGCAGCAGGTCGGCGACCAGCGCGAAGCCGATGATCAGCGCGGTGAGAAGGCCCACCTGCGCCGTCGGGATGAACGGCGACAGGAGGAGGATCAGGAAGCCCGCCACCAGCACGGCCGTGGTCGTGACGAGCGCCCGGCCGGCTGCCTGGAAGGCATAGCGAACCGCCTCCTCCGACGAATGGCCGAGTTCCCTCCGCGCGCGACGGTATTTGCTGAGGAAATGCACCGTATCGTCCACGACGATACCGATCGTCATGGCGACCACCACCGACAGGGCCAGGCCGACCTGCCCGACGATAAGCCCCCAGACGCCGAATCCCATGATGGCGGGCACGAAGTTGGGCACGAGGCTCATGACGCCGAGGCGGAGCGAACGGAATGCGGCAATCAGGATGATCGAAATGCCGAGCAGCGCAACCGCGGTGCCGAGCAGCATGGCGCGTATGTTGCGCTGCCCGATATGGGCGAACAGCAGCGCCGGTCCTGAACTGTCGACCCGTGTAATTTTCGGCGCATTGCTCTTCAGCCAGGCTCGCGCACGCGCATTCAGGGCCAGCACATCCCCGGAGGAGAGCGTCGTGGTCGTCACGGTCAGGCGCGTTGCCGATTTGGCCGTGTCGATCCGGTTGTTCAAGTCCAGGCCCTGGGGTAGGGAGAGCTCGTAGAGCAGCAGGTATTGCGCGGCGAGGTCGCGGCTTGCCGGCAGCCGGTAGGCCGCCGAATCGTCGCCATGCATGCTCTTGTTGAGTTGCCGGAAGGTATCGGTAATCGTTTCGACGTGCCGCGTTTCCGGCTGTTTGCGGTACCAGTCGGCGAAGGCCGAGACATTCGCGAGAAAGGCGGGATCGGTAACGCCGCCCGGTTCGGCTGCGTGCAGCGAATATTCGAGCAGGGTGTTGCCGCTCAACCGCTCGTCCAGAAAATCCGTATCCCGCCGGAACTCGGTACTCTCGTCGAAGAAATGGACCAGCACGTCGTTCAGGTCGTTGCGCGGGATGGCGGCCAGCAGCGCGAGCACGACCGCCACCGAGCCCCACAGCACGGCCGTGCGGCGGCGCACCACGAAATCCGCGATCGCCGCCATGGCCCGGTCGTCCCGCCGTTCCGCCGGCCGCGCCCGCATCGGGAGCAGCGAAAGCAGCGCCGGCAGAAAGGTGACCGAGAGCAGGAAGGAGGCGGCGATGCCGAAGGCCACGAAATTCCCGAGATGCCGGTAGGGCGGCACTTCGGAGAAGTTCATGGTCAGGAAGCCGAGCGCCGTCGTCACGCTTGCCAGGAATACCGGATTCAGGTTGATCCTGACGGCTTCGACAATGGCCGCGCGTTTCGAATCGCCGGCCCGCTGGCGCTGCTGCAGCGTCACCAGCAGATGCACGCAGTTGGCGACGACGATCATCAGCACGATGGTCGGTGCCGGCGCCGTCGGCGGCGTGAAGGGCAGCCCGACCCATCCGCCCATCCCCATCGACACGAGAATCGAGAAGACCATGACCAGCCCGGTCGCCGCGACGCCCGCGAAACCGCGCGTCAGGAGGATGAGGACGACGGCCATGATCGCAAGGCTGGCAGGCAGGAAAACCTTCTGGCTGTCGATCGACGCCTGCGAGAAGGTGTGGTTGATCATCACCGTCCCGACCGTGCGGACATCGACGCCCGGAAACCGTTTTTCCGCCTCGGCGGCGAGCTTGCGGGCGAACCCGGCAACCTCAGGAACCCGTACCGCCTGGTCTTCCTCCGGCAACTCGACGGTGACGTTGACCGCGCTGACGCGGCCGTCCCGCGCCAGGAGGCTGCCCTTGAGCCGCGGGTCGGCGAGGGCCACGGCGCGGATCCGCGCCCGTTCCCCCGCATCGCCCAGCTTTGCGGGATCGACGAGGCCGCGCACGACCAATTCGTCTCCGTCGGCGGTCGTATGCTGGAAATTGGCGATCGAATCGACCCGGCGGGAATAGGGCGTCCGCCAGGCCTGCCCGGTCAGCCAGACCGCGGCCTTGAGGGCCGGTTCCCCGCTGGCGTCGCCGGCCTCCGGCACGATCATGAAAAGGACGTTTTCGGTCTTCCCGTAGGCGTTCTCCAGCGCTTCGTAAGCGAGGAGTTCGGGATTATCCTGGCTGAAAAAGATACGGTAATTGGTCGAGAATTGAAGAAAGGCGCCGCCGGCGGCGGCAAGCAATACAAGGATGAGGCTTGCCGCGATGACCGACCAGCGCGACGCAACCACACGCTCCGCAAAGCGTGCCTCGAACGGCCGCGCCGGGTTGCCGGGCTGATCCGCCATCGTTGGAGCCGCTACCCGCGATTGCTATGGGCCGCCGAACACGCACGGCCCCGTTCATAGCGGAACCCGCCGGAGAATTTGCAGCCGACTGGAAAAAAATTCGGGCGCATGGAAGCTATTGCAATAGCCGCGCCCGAATTATCCGCATTGCATAGCCGCCCCGGCCCGGCCGGCAGCGGCGGTTGCCGTTCAGACGCCGCAGCAGCAAAGCCCGGCGGAGATCGCCTCAAGCTGCTCCTCGTCCATGACGGGATCCGGCGGCAAGGCGAGATGTACGGTGCGCATGTCGCTCTCATGCACCACGATATCGATATTGTCCGGAACCGAAATTCCGAATTCCTGGTTCATGACGCCTTTCGGATCGGCGATAAGCTGCGCCCGGAACGCCGAATCCGTAGCGGCCTTGTCCGTAAGATGGACGCGCATGTCTTCTGCTGATTGCATGATAACTCTCCTTCGCTGTCGGTCCTGATTGCGAAATTCGAAAGCCTATCCAACAGGACCGGAACTATACTAAGCGGATTCTAGTCCTTGTGTCGAGTAATTTCCAGCACCTTTATCTTGCCATCATGACAAGACTTTCTAGTTTCAGAGAATCGTCCCGAACCTGATGTTCCGCAGGCTAGGCGCCAAATAACTGGCGGTCGATAGCCGAGCGAACTGTTCGGCCTGACCGTGTTGTAGCGCCAGCGCCGGCGTTCGATGAGCCCCTTCGCCTGCCGGTCTCACTCGGCGTCACTCGAAGAAAAAGCGTTCCTCGCCGAAGGCCGGCTCAAGTTGGTCGAGCCACGTCGCCTGAGGGTCGAACTTCGCGAAGAAGGGCCGGGCCACCCAGTCGGGATCGCGGCCCTGAAGGAAGCGGAGTATGAAGACCTTCTCGCCGCCCACTTCCTGTACGCCCGTCACCTCGACCTTGCCCGGAGTGGCGCTCATGGACGGCCCCCGGACGGTGCGGCACAGCCCCGACACCTGCCGGATCGCGTCGCGGAATATCTCCCAGCAGCGCACCAGCGGCACCTCGAAGTAATGCCGCGGGCCGGTATCTCGCTCCACGAACATGTAGTAGGGAATGATACCGAGGCGAACCTGCTCACGCCACATCTGCGCCCAGACGTTCGGGTCGTCGTTGATGTTGGCGAGTACCGGCGCCTGGCTGCGGATGACCGCGCCGGTGTCCCGGATTCTGCGGATTGCGTCTTTTACGATGTCCGTGCGCAGCTCTTGCCCGTGGTTGAAGTGGGCCATGATCGCGACGTGGCGACCGGACTCCACTAACTTCTCCATCAGCCGCAGCATGTCGTCGGCATCTTCATCGTTCACGAATCGGTGCGGCCAGAAGGTGAGGGACTTGGTGCCTATCCTGATATTCTGCACATGGTCCAATGCCGGATCGTCGATTATACGGCTGAGATACCGTTCCCATACCCGGGTTTTCATGATCATCGGGTCGCCGCCCGTCACCAGGATGTCCGATACTTTTGGATGGGCGGCCAAATAGCGATGAAGGCGCTCGTCATCCTTCGCCGATATCTTCAACTCTTCGTCTTGCACGAATTGCGCCCAGCGGAAGCAAAAGGTGCAATAGGCGTGGCAGGTCTGTCCCTGGCTCGGAAAGAATAGAGCCGTTTCGTTGTACTTGTGCTGAATTCCCTCGAAAATTTCGCCGTCCTCGCGGGGGATATTGAGTTCCTGTTGCCCCGCCGGGTGAGGATTGAGCCGCGCGCGGATTTCGGCGACCGCGCGGTCCAATTCCTGCCTCGGGCTCTCCTGCACCAGAATATCGGCGATTCGGTCGAAGTCCGTCGCCTGCAACATACCCCGCTGCGGGAAGACCAGTTTGTAGACCGGGTCTTCCGGCACATTGTCCCAATCGATCAGGTTGTCGACCACATAGTGGTTGGTGCGGAACGGCAGCACGGAACTGACAACGCGTATGGCGAACAGATCATCGTCCGATAGGCGCTGAATCTGCGGAATCGTGTCGAAATTTCTGGCGGTTATAGCCTGAAATTTAACGGGCTCCGACTGTTTTGATATAGGATCCGGAATGAACTGTTTCGAAGCGCTGGTGGTCAAAGACATTTCAAGTACCGTCCTTCATTAATTGAGTGCTCACCGGAACGGCCGGGCGTTCGGAAAGCACGGCCCGCCTCCTGAAACGATCTCCTGATCGTCATTGCCTCTGAATTAAACACCCGATGAGCGGATTTGTGAACAGCTTTTCATTCCCGGATAGGCCGGATAGGTCTGTGGCACCAGATACGGAAAAGCGCTCACGCAGATCGACCTCGACCTGCACCACCCGCCCTGCCGGAAGCCTCGGCGGCCGGTCCCAGCCGCACGGTTCGCCCGGCTATCGAGCGCCGGCCCCAGCCGCGGTGTTGCCGCCGGCAATCACATGAACGGGCCCTGCAAACGTCCGGGCTCTCTCACAGCAAATGGACCCATGATCGGGGGCAGGTCACGCCCCCCCCCTCGAATAACGGCGAAAACGCCTCCATCCCGCATCTCCGAACTCCAAACGAAACGCCAGCGGGTCTGAATCCAAAAGCACAAGCCGTCACAAAATCATCAAAAGCGATTCCTCTGTTTTTGCCCCCCCCCGATCGGCGAGCTGATTTTTCATGCGGTCGGATTTCGACCATTGGCAGGGCCTTCGGGGCCTGCCGGGCCATTGATGACGCTGGCGGTAGGCTCTTGAGGCGTGTGGGGGGCGAACCGGCCAGCATTTTCTTGATGGTTGGGCCGTCACCGGCATTTTGGGCGCGCGCGGCTCGCTCCGGCGTTGTGCCGGGTCCGCTTCGTTGTGGTGATCGGTCGCGCCGGGGTCAGCCGGGCGCTGCTGGCGGCGGCATGGCGAGGTTCATCCGCTGGCGCGGGATTACGCTTCATACTACACCTCTGCTGTTCCGATCATGGCACGGCCGGTCTATCGTCTGCCGTCGCGAGAGCCATTGTCCAGGTCTTTTCGTCGGTGGGGGGTCGGGGATTTCAAACAGGCAGTAGCCGGCGTCGCAATAGACGTGTCCGCGCAAGAGCCCGGCCTTGCGCCATTTATGGATGGTGCTGCCGGCCACGCCGAGCTGCCCGGCGATTTCGTCGCGCCGCAACAATCCGCGATCGCGCAGCCGCTGATAGCGTGACTTCAGGGCGTAGCGCCCCCGCACCACTCCGACCAACTTCGCGGTGAAGGCGAGGCCGTAACCGCTTCGGTGCCCGCGCTCATTGAGGATTTTGGCGACCTCGCCGTCGGTATGGTCATCCAGCAGCCTGTCGATTTCGGCGACCACCTCTTCGCTGGTTTTGTGCATCTCGCATCCGAGTGGATCCGGCGTCCAGGTGAGCTGTCGGGTTGCGCCGCCGCGCAGACGCACGCCCAGGCTCCGTGTTGCCTTGGTAATCGTCACGTCCTCGATCAGCAGCCGCGCCATCCGCTTGCGCTCGCGGTGCGGCGTCGCCGGATCGTTCCACAGCCGGGGGAAGTCGCTGGCCAGTGCGAGGATCCGCTCGCGCTGCCCGTCTTCCAACCCCTGGCCTGGCCCGGCTCGGCGCGGCCACGCTCAAGCTCGTGCTGAGCCTCGTCCAGAGCCCGGAGCTTCGCGTTCCACTCCGCCTCCAGCACGTCGGCGACCATCCGGTTGTCGGGATGGGCCTGCATGAACCGCTGCCGCGCCAGATCTGCTTCCTCGCGGGCGCGCTGCACCCGCTGGGCGCGCCACAGATCGGCCTCCTCGGCGCGCGCGGCAAGTTCGTCCTGCACCTGCAACGCCACGTCCAGCGCCACGGCCCGCTCTCGCAGCGCGTACTGGCGTCGCGTGCTCTCGGCATGCTCGAACACCTGGCGCACGGTGGACTGACGCACATACAGGTAGGCGTCGCGGCTCAAATGGCCCGCGGTCACCTTCTGGTGGACGCCGCTCATGCCGGCTCCCCCTCCATATGGCCGTTGAGCATGGCGATCAAGATGTCGATCGCCGACGTCTCGATCCCGCCGGGCAGCGGTCCGGGCGAGGCGCCCGTGCATACGGCGGCGACCGGCGGCGCGGGCAGCGCGGCGAAGTCGTGCAGCCAGGCCGCGACGCCGCGCAGCGCCACCACGGCGCTTCCGGGGCGGTCGTGGACAGCGCCGGGTTCGACGGCGTGACGGCGCATCCGCTCGTAACCATGCCCGTAGGCGGAATGCTCCGCCGCCGGGAGCGCGGCGCATGGCGGGCTGTGCATCGTCATCGTTTTTTTTCCCGTGCGAGAGCGCGGTCGATGCTGCTGCGATGGACCGAGATGCCGAAGCGGTCGCGCACCAGCTCGACCAGATCGGCGGCAGTCAGCTCCGGCCGCTCGCTCTTCGCCGCCCGCAACGCCTCGACCACCTCGTCGCGGAGCTTGTGCGGCCGGCGGGGACCCGGCCGGTCCGGCAGCAGGCCCGGCAGCCCGCCCGCTTCGTAGGCGCGCTGCGCCTGATACCAGGTGGGGCGCGAGACGCCGAAGCTGGCCGCGGCGTGGCTCACCGGCACGCCGTCCTCGCGCACCCGGCGCAGCATCTCGTAGCGAACCTGGAGCAGGTCGCGAGGGTCGAAGAACCCGTTCGACAGGAACAACTCGTCGCGCACCGTCTCGGCGTGCGGGTTCAGGCAACCATGCTCCTTGAGGGAGCGGGTCTTTGCGTCGGCGGGGCGTCTGGCCATGACGGGGACTCCGTGTAAAAGGGAATGTAAATATATTTATGCACATATCCGCCACCACATCAAGCCCCGCCTTCGCCTGCATAGGAGAAAATATGACAGAATGTGAAGGATTATTCTCAACCAATACCGCCTTCCCAGCAGTTTTGATGTCTTGCGCCTTCCACTCATGCGAAAAAACGTTCTTACACATTAGGCAAAATCTCCTTGACAGTCTCCGCCCCGCCGTCGGTCTCCCCGCCAGCACAATCGTCCCCATCCAGGCTGTCCAGCAATGCCGCCAGCGCCAGCAGATCCGAGACACGGAACGCCGACCGGCCCGCCGCGACCTTCGCAAGTGGATCCACCGCGGCGACGCTCGTAAAAGCCTGACGAACCGTGCGCAGCGTCCCGTCGTCAGCCGCGTAATGGACCAGCCCCACCCCCAGCATCGACGTGATCTCGATCAGCTCGAACTCACGCCCGTGAAGAGGATGAAACGGATGCGTCACCCGAAAGCGGTGATTCTCAATACACAGAGGAGGTGCAGTTGAAAGCTCATTACCGCCGCCAGGAGGTGTGCGCTGGCGGCACCGAGCACGAGCATGGTCTGGCGCCCGTGGTTGGTGCAAGACGCACCGGCATGAACCGCTCTGCGAGGGGAGGGGCTCGGTAACGACCCCTCCTACTCGGCCGCCACACGAAAAACTCCTCGCTCGCGCTCGCCGTGGGTTTCCATGCTCGCCGAGCGTCCACCGCCGGTCTCCACCACGGGTACCCTGGGCCGGCTGCGCGAGAACCTATTCTCGAACTGGTTCAACACCGTGCTCACGCTGCTGGCGTTGTACCTGATGTGGACCATCATCCCGCCGTTCATCGACTGGGCGTTCATCCACGCCGACGGGAGCGGCGGCACCGGCCGCGAATGCACGACCGAAGGCGCGTGCTGGGCCTGGCTGGACCAGCGCGACGCCCAGTTCCCTTTCGATGGTATTCTTGGGATTCGCGGGCAGGCGTTCGCGAAAATCGCTGTCTTCATCCGTTTTCGATACGAGCAAATCAGCTGTATCGACGAGTTTTTTTGCGGCTTATTCCGTTACCGCAGCCTCCGGTCGGTTTGCAAATCCCCATCAGGCGACCTGTCTCTTGACCAGTTCCCCGAACACGCCGTCGATCTCCATCAGTTCGCTGAAAGAGCCGGTTTCGACGATTTTTCCGGCCTGTAGCACATAAATACGATCGGCCTGTTCGAGTGTGGACAGACGGTGGGCAATGACGAGCCGGGTCGATGTCAAGGCTGTGAGGCTCTTCATCACGTTGGCCTGGTTTTCGTTATCCAGCCAATTGGTTGCCTCGTCGAGCAGCATAATGCGCGGGCTGCCGATCACCGAACGGGCGATCGTGATGCGCTGACTCTCGCCGCCCGACAGGACGGATCCGGTACCGACCATCGTCATCATGCCCATAGGCATGCTCTTGATCTGGTCTTCGACTTCGGCGGTCCGGGCCGCCGCCCAGACATCCTCGCTCGCCACCTCATTGCGGTAGCCGACCAGATTGTCCCAGAGGTCCTGGGGATGAAGGTCGACCGATTGCGGCACCGCGCCGATTTTCCGGCGCACCTGTTTCAGGTTCAGCTGTCTCAGATCGCGCCCATCATAATACACCGCACCGACGGTGGGCTGGTCGATTCCGAGCGCGAGCCGGAAAAGCGTGCTCTTGCCGGCGCCGGACTCGCCCGCGATCGCGATGAATTCGCCGGGACGGGCGCGAATCGTGACATCGTCGAGAATCAGCGGACCGTCTGGGTCGTAACGAAAGGAAACGCGGTCGAACAGAATGTCGCCACCCAGATAGTCTACCGGTTCCCCTTCGGCCTCGGTTTCGGGAACTGCGGCGAGAAACGGGCGCAACTGATCGAACGCCGGCAGCATGGCGGCTAGGGTACCGAAAGACTCGCCGAGCCGGGCAACGGCGGACTGGAAAACGATGAAAACGGTGTAAACGACGAGAAAATCGCCGATCGGGACTTCCCGGTCTCCCACCGCAGCCACTGCGAACAGCAGAATCCCACCGGCGAGAAAGGGGAGTGCAGCGCCGAATGCCCGAGAGTGCCCCTCAAACGCGCCCATTTCGATCTCCGCGCGTTTCTGCTCGCGATAATCCCGCGCCCAGATGGCGTAAGCCGATCCTTCCGCATTTTCCACACGCAGCTTGGCGATACCGCCCACGATCTGGAACAGCCGGCCGGAGACGCGGCGTGTTGCGCCAATCATCCGCCCGTAAGGCGAAATCTGGCGCAGCCCGAGGAGCACCACGATCAGCAGCGAAGCAAAACTGAAGAACAGGGTGACGAAGCCGAGAGTGGCATCGTACAGGAAAATCACGCCGAAAACCGGAAGCAGAAAAACGATCGACAGCAGGCTGTTGGCGACGACCCCCTGCAAGCCGTCGCGAAGGCTCCGGAATGTCTTTCCCGACATGGCCAGATCGCCGGTCGGATGGCGGCTCAGAACGCTCCGCGGAAGGCGCATGAGGCGGTCCCAGTAGGCGGCTTCGGCCCGCGTCGCCGCGCGCCCGTCGAACCGCATCATCGCCGTGCCTTGAAGCAGGTGCAGCAAGGCGCCGAGCAGGCCGAATCCCGCCAGCGCCACAACCACCGCGTAGAGCGCCTCGCCGCTTCCGCCCGCCGCTATATGATTCGCGACGAAACCGAGCGAAAGCGCCGGCAGCAGTTTGATCAGGCCGCCCGGCAGCCCGGCAAACACCAGTCGCGCCAGATCCCCGGCCGATCCGCGCAGGGCGCTTCTCAGCAGGTCCGCCGGCTCCGCGATCCGCTCCGGCAAGGGCCGGTAGAACATCCAAGCTTCGTCCCCCAGCGCCGCGGCGCGGGCCGCCGTAACCCGAACGCTTCGCTTGCTGACCGGGTCAATTGCCCGGTAGCGCCCGAACATTCCCGGCAACAGCGCCACGGGCTCGCCGTCCTCGGCGCGAAATACCAGCATCGCAATGCTGTCGCTACGCCACCAATCGCCCTCATTCTTGAAGCTGATGCGCCGGGCGCGTACGCCCGACGCATCGAGAATGTCGACGAGGCCGACCGGATCCTCGGAAGGCCCCGAGCGCACCGGAATCCTGAAATCGATGCCTTCGTGACGGCCGATGATGTGCAGGACGTCAGCCAGTGCCGTGTCCTCGCCCCTGTCTTCCCCGTCAATCGGCAGGTCGTAGATGTTCAAAAGCCGCTGCCGCGCGGCTTTTTCGGCCGTCCGGCGGCTTATTGTCCGCGCGTGTTCGAGATTCGCATCGTCGACCACAGCCAATCGACGATTAATGCGTTCCAGGGCGAAAGCCGTTGCGTGGAACGAGGCAAGCGCCGACAGCAGCATGCCTTGCTGCGCCAGGGATTCCGTAGACCTGCCCGAAATGATCGTCTCGTCGAACAAGGTGAGCCAGCTCGTCCGGGTCAGCGGTATAACCGCTTCGGGCGGGCCGCTCGCTTCGGTATGTTCCGCCTGGTCGACGATATCCATGTACAGGCTGCTGCCGGGTGGCGGATCGGAGACCCATACCACACCGCGCCGTACGGACAAGGTACACGGGTCCAGGGTCCGCGTCATGCCGGGTTCGGCCAGCGCGGTCGGCCGCGGAATACGGCTGACGAAACGCGAAAGCGTGTCCGTAATTTCGGTCAGCCAGATATCGGTCTGTACCGCCAGTTCCGCCGGATCGACGTCGGACAACGAGGATGCCGGCAACCGCTTCAGAAGGGTGTCCGACAATCCCTTGGCAATCAGGCTGAGTGTCGTGGCTTCCCCGGTGTCTTGTTCGTCCGGTGCGACACCCGGCAGCAACGAGCCCGCTTCGCGGCGCAGCAGATGGTACGGCGGCGCCTGCTCCACCCCGTCGCTGGATTCGATCAGGAACAGGTCGACGGCGCCCCGCTCGATAAACCAAACGCTATCCGTGTCGTCGAGCTTGACCGGCAGGTTGCCGGCGCAGGGCACGGACGTGCCGGAGCGGGTGGCGAGCTCGGCTAACGATATGTATTCCGGCCGCGCGTCCTGCATCAGGTCGACCTGACCAGCTTGTGATAGGTGCCACTCTCGTCGGCGATCAGTTCGTCGTGCGTGCCGCGCTGCACGACGACGCCGTTTTCGAGCACGATGATTTCGTCGCAATCCCTTACGGTGCTTAGCCGGTGCGCGACGATGAGGCAAGTCACGCCGCGCTGCCGCAAGGCATCGTCGACCCGTTCCTCTGTCCTGGCATCGAGCGCGCTGGTCGCCTCGTCCAGAATAAGCACCGTCGGATTGCCCACCAGCGCCCGGGCGATTTCCAGCCGTTGTCTCTGGCCGCCGCTGAAATTCACCCCGCCCTCGTTGACCGGGGTCGAATACCCGCGCGGCCGGAGCAGGATTTCGTGGTGGATACGGGCATCTCGCGTTGCGGCGAAAATGGCTTCATCCGGGACGGCCGGATTCCACAAGGTCAGGTTATCGCGCAGGGACGCCGAAAAGAGTACGGCTTCCTGATCCACCATGGAAACGGACTGCCGCAACACTTCCTCGGGAATCTCATCCCGCGGATGGCCGTCGAACAGGATTTCGCCCGACCAGGGCTGATAGACGCCCGAAACCAGGCGCGCCAGGGTCGACTTGCCGGAACCGCTCGGACCGACGACGGCAACCCGCTGTCCCGGTTTGATCGTGAGGTTGAAGTCCCTGATCAAGGGCGGCCGGCTCTTGTTGAAACCGAAGGTGACGTTTTGCAGTTCGAGCCGGCCTGTGAGCTGGAGCCGGCCGTTGAAAGTGGAAACCGTGTCAGCTTCCGGTTTTCGGCGGCTGAAAACGGGATCTTCGCTGGCCGAGGAGATATCCTCGAGGCGTTGCAAATCGGTTTCAAGTGCCTGGCGTTTGTCGGCGAACTCCAGAAAGCGCCCGACAGGCGCCAGAAACATCTCTGACAGGATATAGAATCCGACCAAGGCCCCCAGAGTCATTTCTCCAGATATGACCAGACTTCCGCCGACACCCAGGATCGCCGCACAGTGCAGCGCGGCGATCAAGCCCGGAAGCGCGGTATTGACCGAGTTCAGTTCGGAATAGAGTTGGCGCTCATGCAGTTCGCGCGCCTGCTGGCCGCACCAGCGCGAAAAAAACCGATCGTCCGATCCCGTAATGCGCAGATTGTCCGCATGCTGCAGCATCTGCATGCCGATGCCGATCAGCAATCCCAGTTCGCGCGTCGCCGTCTGGCTTCGAACGGCCCGGAGCCCGTTGAGAAAGTGGGCCAGCGTTCCGTGCAGAACGGCTAGCAACAGCACGATCAGCGTGAGGCGGACATCGTAGGCCAGCATGGCGATGAGCAATACCGCGCTCATGGCCATGTCGATAAGGAGCACAAGAAACTGGTCCGTCAGACTCTTTGCGATTCTGTCGAACGACGAAACCCGGTCGGTCAGATCGCCGACCAGCCTGTGCTGAAAAAACTCCACCGGCAACCGCAGAAGCCGCGACATGCTTCGACTGTAGCCAGTCACCGAAATCCGGACCGCCAGTCGCCTCAGGAAGCGGTTCTTGAGCAAGGAGAGGACGTATACCAGGATACCGCCGCCAAGCAGGGCCGCGACCAGTCCGCTCCATGACCCGTGATTATCCAGAACGTCGTCAACAAAAGTGCCGAGAGAGATGGGAACGATAAGGTTCAGTAACGTCAACATGAAGCCGCAGGCAATCACCCCCGCAAGCACGTTCCACGATCCGACGGGCAAGGCGCTCAACAGCCTGAACAGGCCGCGCCGCTCGCCGCTGGGGCTGAAATCCGGGCTGCGCTCGAAACGCAACGCAATCCGGCTGTAGCCCCTGTTGAATTCTTCGGCAGAAAGCGTGCGACGCCCCGTGGACGGGTCATTGAGGTGGTAATTGCCGCTGTCGAATCCTTCGAGGATAACGAAATGACTGAATTGCCAGAACAAAATCAGCGGTAACTGCAGCGTTTTCAGTTGCTCGGCAGGCACGCCGAAGCCTCGACATTCGAGACCGTAGTATCTGGAGGCGCGCACGATGCTTGCGGCGCTGCTGCCGTCCCGGCTCACCTCGCATTTCTCGCGCAATTCGGTAAGCGGCACCCAGCGCCCGAAGTAACCCAGTACGCTGCCGAGGCAGGCGGCGCCGCATTCCGACGCATGCATCTGCAACAGAACAGGCGTCTTTATTCGTCGGCTGGAGGCGCCCGATGCAGCCGTGCCGCCAGCCCCTTTGGAGGCGGGTGGCATCCTACGGTCGCCTCATTCGCAAAAGCGTAATCGGAGACTGCCTGCCGAGTTCGATGACAATCCGGCATTTCCTGCCCGCAAGGGAAGCAGGATTGCGGTTTCCGTCGAGCGCGATAACGAGGCGGCGTACGGATACCGGCGCCGCGGCCTCAACGGCCTTCAACTCTTCAGGCAATGATACAGCGGAAATTCTTGCGATCTCGCCGCCAAGCGTGCCGCTTTCTCCATCCGCCCCGCCCAGCTCTAGCGCCACCGGCATCCCGGCCTCGACAGGCGCCAGGGCATCAGTCTCGATCCAGACGAGCACATGCACGGATCGTTTGCCCTCAATCCGGCTTTCGCCGGACTGGACCAAGATGCCATCCACCGTAACGGTACGGGTTACGCTGCCGAAGAAGAGCCAGGCTGCGAGGACAATAAGCAACAGGGCGACAGCGGCAACGAGAAGACGCTCCCGCGGGGTGGAAATCGTCAGCAGCCGGTTGAGTTGTTCGCGTTCTTCTTTTGCCTCGGCAACAGTATACTGAAAGGAGTCGAAGGGATTATTGAACATTATCGGACACCTTGAAAAACAGAGGATTATTGCTGCCCGAACTTGATTTGTTGTTCTTTTGGCGGTTGTCGGGCGCGCGCCCGGGCGGAGATTTCAGATCCGGGTTGCGATTTTCCCGAACTATCCTATGCGATAGCAGCCTTCCGCTCCCGGAATACGAGGTGTTTCAGGTTAAAGGCGGTCTCAGCCATCGCCGATACGTCCGGGCGCTTCTTCCCGCGCCCCCGTTTCAGCGCGGCATCCGGTTCCGGCCGGAAAATCCCGAAGTCGATGACCGAGGACAGCCGTTCCAGGGGATCGCCCGCAGTCGACAGCGCCGCATACCGTTCATCAAGATCGAAGAAACCACGCTGATCGCACATTCCATCCTCCCTCGTCATCGAAGCGCCCTCGTCATCGAAGCGATTGAATCACGATCAAAACGCCGAAGCGAGAGGTTCTTCAGGGCGTCCGACCACACAAAGCCTCCTCACGGATGTCAGGCAAGTTCAAGAAAGTTCTGATTTGGTGAGGATGAATAAATCAACCAATTATATGCAGTCTCGATCGGGAGAGGTCAAGTCCTCGATTCCCTGATAAGAGTCGGTTTCGAAAGTCATGCGTCTCGGGCTAATCTGCGGACGAGGAGCATGACGGAGGCGGCGTATAGGAAGGCTCGGGCTGAGGCGATGGTGGCCTCGAAGTCCTTTGCCAGTCTCCGGTTGCGGTTACGGCTATGCTGCTCTCGGGTGGTCGGCATCCACATGGCGGCTCCAGATCGGTCTCAAAAACCTTCCTGGAATCACATCAATACCGGACACTCAACCACTTTCGAAACGGCCTCTAAGAGTCGGTTTCGAAAGTCATGCGTCTCGGGCCAATTTGCGGACGAGGAGCATGACGGAGGCGGCGTAGAGGAAGGCTCGGGCTGAGGCGATGGTGGC
This sequence comes from Rhodospirillales bacterium, assembly GCA_965213765.1. Lineage (GTDB taxonomy): Bacteria > Pseudomonadota > Alphaproteobacteria > Rhodospirillales > UBA2165 > JAJDXO01. The sequence goes on from OZ243926.1 coordinate 1,101,751, forward strand.
CTCGAAATCCTTTGCCAGTCGCCGGTTGCGGTTGATCCAGGCGAAGAAGCGTTCCACGACCCAGCGGCGCGGTTGGACGGCGAAGCCGACCTGATCGGGGCTTTTGCGTACGATCTCGACAGCGATCACGGTGGCCGTGGCGACCCTTTCGCCGGCGTAGCCGCTGTCGGCAAAGACCTTCTCGATGAACGGAAACGAGCCGCGTGAGGCGCACAGCAGCGGCCCACCACCATCGCGGTCCTGGATACTCGCCGGGTGCGCCTCGAACACGAGGCCGCGCCCGTCGGTGTCGACCAGCGCGTGGCGCTTGCGTCCCTTGATCTTCTTGCCCGCATCGTAGCCGCGGGGGCCGCCAGCCTCGGTCGTCTTGACGCTCTGGCTGTCGATAATCGCGCCGCTCGGGCTGGCCTCGCGTCCGAGGCGCTCGCGGTCGGCCATGACCAGAGAGTGATTGATCTTCTCAAGGAGGCCGTCATCGCGGAACTTGGCGAACCAGCGATAGATCGTGCCCCACGGTGGCAAATCGCTTGGCAGCAAGCGCCAAGGGCAGCCAGCCCGCATCACATAGAAAATACCGGTGACGATCTCTCGCATCGGCCATGACCGGGGCCGTCCCGTGCCATGAGCCTCCGCCGCGCGGTCTTTTAATTACCCACATCGTCGATTTTCAGGGTCGCGCCGAGGGCGATGTCGGTCAATCGAGAGAGGCCGCGCCACATGACGATGTTGCCGGGCGGCGGATCCTTGGCACGGTCGAGATAGCCGCCGAGCCTGGCGATCTTGATGAGGTAGAGCGAGAGCGTCCTGGCAGCAGGGGGATCGGCGGTGGAATCGGGTATCAGGCGATCGAGGATTTTCGTCTCCAACCCGGTCAGCACCAAGGCTGGTTCGAGGTTTGGCCTGGCGCGGTTGAGCATAGTCAGCCAGAACACGCGCCAGCTCAGGATACAGAACACCGCGAGCAGCCTGACCAACCGCTCGGCGGTTCGCAACCGGGCTTGTTCGGCCCGGCAGCCCGATTTCAGGATCTTGTGGAAGACCTCGATCTTCCAGCGCATGGCGTACCATTGCAGCTTCTCCACGGCGTCGTCGTGGCTGTCGACAGGCAGGTCGGTGATCAGCTTCCAGTCGATGCGGGGGCGACCGACCGGCTCTTCCGGCTCCCGGGCGTGCAACACCGTGAGCATGAGCGTCGGATAGCGCTTCTGTTTGGCGATCGGTGGCCGGACAGACATGCGTCGGTAGGAGAGTTCAACCTGCGTGGAGCCAAGCTTGCCTTTGTCGTCGCGGACGGCGACCCGGTGCAGCCCGCGGACTTTCTCGTCGGTCATGATCGCTTCCACCGTGCGAGACCCGTCCTCGGCGAGCCTGTTGGCAAAGCGTCTGATGACGAAATGCGTGTCCAACTCCCGGGCCAGGCAGAACAACTCCCAGATGTCGCCTTCGCGGTCGCAGATGTGAACGCAGCGCGCGGGATCACCCAACAGTTCGGTGGATTGCCGGAGATTCTCCAGCCAGCGCATGCTCTCCTTGCCCTCGATCGGCACGCGCGTTGGATTGATCTTCCTCTTGAGGGCGTTCGTCCCCTTGAACTTTTTCCGGGTCCAGAACTTTGCCGCGGCAATACCCAGTGGCAATCCGTCCGTCGTCACTGTCAGGCTCGAATGCATCAGCAGGCCACAGACCGCGTGCATGCGCTCGCGACCGCGCTTGTCCTTGCCACTGCTCACCTTCGTGGTGAAGCCCACCGCTTCGGTAAGGGCGACCGCGCCTGCCTCGCGCACCCCTTCCGCCATCAGTCGCCGGCTCACCTCGCGGAACAGTTCGTGGCGTTCGGTGTGCGCCGGGATGAAGGCCGTGCCCTTCTCGCGCTCGACGTCATGCACCCCCCGCGACATGGAGCGATAAGGCAGGACCATATAGTCTTCACCCGGCTGGTGACGCCCCAAGGGGCGGGTTAGAGGGACTAACTCATTGTAAGCAATGGCCCAGCCGGGCACTCAACACTTTTCTGCTCGCCGATCAGGGTGTGCCTCCATGCTCTTGCGGCACAAGGCAGTGAAGCATAACATGCTGAAATCACTCAATTCATTTCGGGCCAGACACTTACAGTCTGACTCAAAACTCCTGAGCGGTTTTTCTTGCAACAAGGCGTGCGGATCTTCGGATGGCGGCGATGAGCGTCCAGGCATCCGCCGATGCGATTGTTTTTTCCCAGTCCTTTGCCAAGCGACGGCAGCGCCCGAGCCAGGCGAAGGTGCGCTCTACCACCCAGCGGCGGGCGATGACGACAAAGCCCGTGACACCGGGTGGGCGCTTCACGATCTCGATTGTCGGGCCATCGATTGAGGCCATTGCGTCACGAAGTTTGTCGCCTGAGTAGCCACCGTCGGCAAAAATGTGGGTCAGGCTCGAATAGGTTTCGAGGGCCTGCGCGATTACGATGGATGCCCCGTCGCGGTCCTGGATGTCTGCGGCATGGGTGATCAGCCCCAACAGGTTTCCGTCTGTGTCGGTTACGATGTGACGCTTACGCCCCTTGATCTTTTTGCCCGCATCGTAGCCACGCGGGCCGCCACTCTCGGTCGTCTTGACCGATTGACTGTCGATGATCCCAGCTGTGGGCGTGGCCTCCCGCCCCGTCAGCATACGCGCCGCCACGACAAGCGCATCGTTCAGAATGTCCAGTACACCGCTGTCGCGCATTTGGTAGAAATAGTACTGCACGGTCGTGAACGGCGGAAACTCTTTGGGCAGCATGGACCATTGGCAGCCCGTGGCCGCGATGTACTGGATCGCATTCCACACAGAGCGCATGCAAGTCCGCCGCGGGCGCCCCGTTTTAGCCCTCTCGGGCATAAAATGTTGGATCAAAGCCCATTCCGCGTCGGTCACATCGCTTGCATAACGGAGTCCGCGACGGTCATAGTCAGGGCGCGTGATTTCAGTCCAAGGCATAACTTCCTCCACGGTGGCAACTCGGAAGAAGCATAAAGGACTGAAATCACTCAAATTAGTTTTCGGTTGGGCTCTTAGAGGCATGGAAGAAAGGGCACCAGAAGCTGCCGGACTTGCCATCGTAAAAGACGATCGAACCACGAAGGAGGATGCACGGAACATGACATCTAAGTCCAAGTTCAGTTATTTCGATCTGGTAGTGGATCGATACTTCCGGACGGTAGTCGTCACCCTCTTGGCAATCGTGGTTCTCGCCGCGGGACTACAACACCTGATCACCGTCCAGGTGGGCGTCCGAAATCACTTTAATGAAAATGATCCGCATCTGGTCAAGCTGGAAGAATTCGAAGAAACCTACGCAGTGTCAGACAGTGTGCTGGTCGTTGTCGCCCCGCCAAACGATACCGTTTTCACGCGTGAAACACTCGTTGCGATCGAACAGCTGACAGAGGCGTTATGGCAAACGCCTTATTCTGTCCGTGTGGATTCAATAACCAATTACTTGCATTCCTCGGGAACCGAGGACAGCCTGATTATCGAACAGTTGGTCGACGATGCGACCTTGATGGACGAGGCTAAAATCGACCGCACTCGACAAATCGCGCTAACCGCGCAGGAGACCGTCGGGCGTTTTGTCTCCCGCGACGGTCGTTTGGCCGGGCTGATCGTGAGCCTGTCAATTCCCAATGAGGGGCGGAAGCAGAAAAAAGTCGAAGTTGTTGATGCTGTCTACGATCTCGTCAACAAGCAACGTGCGGCCAACCCTGACATCGAATATCACATCTATGGCGAATTGCTGTTAAATCAAGCGGTTCGCGATGCACTGAATGACGATATGTCCATTCTTGCACCGGTTGCATTTGCGATGATGGTTCTGGTGGCTTTTGTTTTACTGCGTTCGGTTTGGCTCGTTTGTGGAATTCTAGCGATGTTAATCGCAGTAATAGTATCGAGCTTCGGATTTGCCGGGTGGTCCGGCATAAAATTCTACGCAGAAAGCGGGGCTGCACTATTTGTTCTTATGGCGATTGCCGCGGCACACTCCGTCCACCTTACCCAGGGAATGACGGATGGAATGCTTCGTGGAATGAAACGTAGAGCGGCTATCGTTTATTCCCTGCAAACTAATGTCCGTCCGATATTTCTCACGTCGTTTACCACCATGATCGGTTTTCTGAGTCTGAATTTTTCGGAAATGCCTCCCTTTCGAGTTATGGGAAATATCGTTGCGTTTGGAGCCATGTGCGCATTTGTTTACTCGGTTACGCTTTTGCCCGCGTTGTTGGCGATGATGCCCATACGGACGCCACGGAAACGAAAAAATGGAATGGACTTTTTCGATCGTCTGGCAAGTTTCGTTGTTTCCCGAAGCGCCTTGTTGCTATGGGCTTTTGTCATATTGTCTCTGGTAAGTGCAATTGGCGTTTCGAGAATAGAATTAAATGATAATAATAATGCTAACCTGCTTGACGATAGCTACGAATTGCGCCGATCCGGGGATTTTATAAACGAAAACTTTTCAGGACTGGATTCCTTCGAGTATTCGTTGAATTCCGGTCGTGAGGGGGGAATCACCGACATAGCTTATCTGCGACAGGTGGAGACGTTTGCTGATTGGATTCGCGAGCAACCTGAAGTGTCTCATGTCACCTCGATTACCGATGTCATGAAGCGTCTTAACCAGAATTTGCACAATCATGCGGACGGCTCCTACGCCCTGCCGAAAAACTCCGACCTTGCGGTTCAATACCTGCTTTTGTACGAATTTTCCCTCCCAGTCGGAAACGATCTGAACAATCTCATCAACTTTGAGCGTTCGGCAACCCGCATGACCGTTATGGTCGAGGAAATGTCGATCAAAGAGCAGATTAATTTAGACAAACGTGCCTCTGCCTGGCTACAGAAAAATGCACCCCAAATCCAAACTGGCGCGACCGGCGTTACCATTGTCGGTGCTTACTCGGTCATGAGAAATATCGTAAATATGTTAATCGGTACATTTATTGCGATGTTGATCGTTTCACTGCTTTTGATTTTTGCATTTAAGAGCCTTCGTTTCGGGCTTTTGAGTTTAGTGCCCAATTTCCTGCCGGCTATCATGTCAATGGGGGTCTGGGGTTACGCTGTGGGAACCGTTAATATTGCGGCATCGATCGTTACTGCGATAGCGTTTGCAATTGTTGTGGACGATACCATCCATATTTTGTCCAAGTATGTTAAATCGCGTGCGGAGGGTGAATTGCCGGCCGATGCCATCGGATCGGCTTTTAAAGTAGTTGGACGACCGCTTCTGAGCACAACTTTGATTTTTTCTATAGTATTTTTCGTTTTTGCCGTATCGGGACTATTGACCAATCAGACACTCGGACTGCTGGTTGGATTGACGGTCGTAATTGCACTTATTGCAGACTTCTTCTTGTTTCCGCCGCTTCTGCTGGCATTCGACAAGACCAGACATCGACGAGTAAACGTCGCGGGCCGCACCCTGTAAACGAGTGCACAATTTGAAATTCGCCGGCCGGCGGTCTGAACGGGATGTGAGTTTTGCACTGGAAACTTCAGAGGTTAATCTGATCGGGTTGTACGGCGCAGAGTGCGAAGCAGCGATGGGCGGTCCTTGAAACCTGCGAAGCGCCCCTTCGGCCCGGCAAGGGTTCTGTCAATTGGACAAATCTCCAAAGAGATTCTTGATCGTCACCCGTTGGGGGTATAAATCCCAATTGCGTTTCGGTAGCGGGACGTCACGGAAATGGCATTCCGCGCGTTCGGAGCTTGAGCAACGATGCGTTAGCTGTAGAAAGGAAGCGGCAGGGACAGTGAAGAACGGTATTCGTCAGAGGAACCCGGCCGACGCCTCGGGGTCATGCAATTGGCCGTCTAGGCTGTGGTGACAATTTAATCATTTAAGCCAGAGCATGATACTTGCGAGTTTGATGAAGCCGAGGAAGTGGGCGGCAAGTTTGTCGTAGCGTGTTGCGATGCGCCGCCATTGCTTGAGCTTGGCGAAAAAGCCTTCGACGCCCCAGCGCTGTTTATAGGCGATGCGGTCATAGCTGTGCTGGTATTTGCGATGCCGGCGCGGTGGGATGACGGGCTCACGCCTTGTTCATGGATCAGGTCATGCAGGCTGTCGGCGTCGTAGGCGCGGTCCGCGAGGACGTGGCCCGCGGCCAGGCCCTGGATGAGGTTGTGGGCGGGGACCATGTCGTTTTGTTGTCCTGGCCCGAGATCGAAGCGCACTGGCAGGCCTAACGCATCGACGACGGCGTGGATTTTTGTGCCGAACCCGCCCCGGGACCGGCCGGGAGCCTGGGCTTGCGGTCCCCCCTTTTTCGCCGCCCGCCGGCGGCTTGGGCCTGGGCCCGGACGATGGTGGCGTCGATCGCCAGCCATTCCAAGTCCGGATCATCCGCGACAGCCTCGAAGATGCGGTCAAACACACCCGCCTCGATCCAGCGGTAGTAGCGCCGCTTCACCGTCTGATAGGGGCCAAACCGATCCGCCGGCAAATCACGCCACCGCGCACCAGAGCGCGCCAGCCACAGGATCGCATCGAAAAACCGCCGCCCGTCGCTGCGTGGACCACGCTTGCCCTTCATCCCGCCAGGAACAAAGTCCCGAAGCCGCACCCATTGATCGTCTCTCAGCACTTCGCCTTCCACACCAACCTCCAAAAGCCAGTGTTGAATCACACCAAAGACAAAAAAGGAATCCCTAAAATGTCACCGCAGCCTAGAGCATGAAGCGGAAAATCATGGCGGCGACGGCCCGCCGCGTAGCGGACATGCGGCTCGTCGGACGGGTGGAGACTGACACCACACCTGTCCTGGCGACATGCGCACCCGGGGCGTCCGGGCAAAACGGCCTTCGCGGCGGCGGTCCCGACCGATGCTGAAGACCCTCGGCGCGGCCACGCTCAAGCTCGTGCTGAGCCTCGTCCAGAGCCCGGAGCTTCGCGTTCCACTCCGCCTCCAGCACGTCGGCGACCATCCGGTTGTCGGGATGGGCCTGCATGAACCGCTGCCGCGCCAGATCTGCTTCCTCGCGGGCGCGCTGCACCCGCTGGGCGCGCCACAGATCGGCCTCCTCGGCGCGCGCGGCAAGTTCGTCCTGCACCTGCAACGCCACGTCCAGCGTGAGCGGCGTCATCAGCCCCACCAACAGCTCGCCGACCCTGCGGTCGACGGCGCCGCCGGGGATGCTCTGACACCAGGGGCTCGCCGTCTGGCTACCTTCATGGCTGCACAGGTAATAGGGATGCAGACCACCCTTTTGCTTGTAGTAGCGCACCGCCATGCTCCGGCCGCACACGCCGCAGATGGCCAGGCCCTGCAGCAGTGCCGGCCCCTCGCGCGGGGGAGGACGCCGCGCCGCGCCGCGCGCACGAGCGTTGTCGTTGTCGCGAAGCTGACGCTCGTTCTGTTCGAACCGCTCCCAGGTGATGTAGCCCGGGTGGGCATCGCGCAGCAGCACCGTCCATTCCTCACGCGGCACGCTTCTGGTCTCGACACCGCCGCCGGGACGCCGCCGGCTGCGGCTGCGCCCGAACGCGAACGCGCCCGCGTATCGCGGGTTGTGCAGCGTTCGGCGTGCCCGTGCGAACCTCAGCGGCTTCCAATGCAGTTCGCCCTTGTGCGGCCCGCCTTGAGGACGGTGCGGAAACAGCAGCTTCTCTTCGTTGAAGTGCCTCACCGTGGCGTTGGCCGAGCCGGTCCGGGTGAAGGTGTCGAACAGCAGGCGCAGGCTGTGCTGCACTTGCGGGTCGGGGTCGAGCACCACCTGGTCGAGCGGGTCGTAGACCAGCCCCACCGGCAACGGAATCTTCAACTCCCCGCGGCGGGCCGCATTCAGCACCCCGCCGCGAAGCCGGGCGCGCATCATGTGCAGTTCCGCCTCGCTCATGGTCCCTTTAAGTCCCAGGAGGAGACGGTCGTTGAAGTCGGCGGGATCGTAGACGCCGTCCTCGTCGAGGATCAGCGTCTCGCTCAGGGCGCAGATCTCGAGCAGCCGATGCCAGTCGGTGGAGTTGCGCGCGAGACGACTGACCTCGAGGCCGAGCACGATGCCGGCCCGGCCCATGCCGACCTCGGCGACCAGGTGCTGGAATCCCTCGCGGTCGCTGTCGGCGCCGGACAGGCCGAGATCGCTGTCGATCACGACGACGCTCTCGGTCGGCCAGCCCAGCGCCACGGCCCGCTCTCGCAGCGCGTACTGGCGTCGCGTGCTCTCGGCATGCTCGAACACCTGGCGCACGGTGGACTGACGCACATACAGGTAGGCGTCGCGGCTCAAATGGCCCGCGGTCACCTTCTGGTGGACGCCGCTCATGCCGGCTCCCCCTCCATATGGCCGTTGAGCATGGCGATCAAGATGTCGATCGCCGACGTCTCGATCCCGCCGGGCAGCGGTCCGGGCGAGGCGCCCGTGCATACGGCGGCGACCGGCGGCGCGGGCAGCGCGGCGAAGTCGTGCAGCCAGGCCGCGACGCCGCGCAGCGCCACCACGGCGCTTCCGGGGCGGTCGTGGACAGCGCCGGGTTCGACGGCGTGACGGCGCATCCGCTCGTAACCATGCCCGTAGGCGGAATGCTCCGCCGCCGGGAGCGCGGCGCATGGCGGGCTGTGCATCGTCATCGTTTTTTTTCCCGTGCGAGAGCGCGGTCGATGCTGCTGCGATGGACCGAGATGCCGAAGCGGTCGCGCACCAGCTCGACCAGATCGGCGGCAGTCAGCTCCGGCCGCTCGCTCTTCGCCGCCCGCAACGCCTCGACCACCTCGTCGCGGAGCTTGTGCGGCCGGCGGGGACCCGGCCGGTCCGGCAGCAGGCCCGGCAGCCCGCCCGCTTCGTAGGCGCGCTGCGCCTGATACCAGGTGGGGCGCGAGACGCCGAAGCTGGCCGCGGCGTGGCTCACCGGCACGCCGTCCTCGCGCACCCGGCGCAGCATCTCGTAGCGAACCTGGAGCAGGTCGCGAGGGTCGAAGAACCCGTTCGACAGGAACAACTCGTCGCGCACCGTCTCGGCGTGCGGGTTCAGGCAACCATGCTCCTTGAGGGAGCGGGTCTTTGCGTCGGCGGGGCGTCTGGCCATGACGGGGACTCCGTGTAAAAGGGAATGTAAATATATTTATGCACATATCCGCCACCACATCAAGCCCCGCCTTCGCCTGCATAGGAGAAAATATGACAGAATGTGAAGGATTATTCTCAACCAATACCGCCTTCCCAGCAGTTTTGATGTCTTGCGCCTTCCACTCATGCGAAAAAACGTTCTTACACATTAGGCAAAATCTCCTTGACAGTCTCCGCCCCGCCGTCGGTCTCCCCGCCAGCACAATCGTCCCCATCCAGGCTGTCCAGCAATGCCGCCAGCGCCAGCAGATCCGAGACACGGAACGCCGACCGGCCCGCCGCGACCTTCGCAAGTGGATCCACCGCGGCGACGCTCGTAAAAGCCTGACGAACCGTGCGCAGCGTCCCGTCGTCAGCCGCGTAATGGACCAGCCCCACCCCCAGCATCGACGTGATCTCGATCAGCTCGAACTCACGCCCGTGAAGAGGATGAAACGGATGCGTCACCCGAAAGCGGTGATTCTCAATACACAGAGGAGGTGCAGTTGAAAGCTCATTACCGCCGCCAGGAGGTGTGCGCTGGCGGCACCGAGCACGAGCATGGTCTGGCGCCCGTGACGCACGACGCGGGCGACATGGTGGATCCACACCGCGCGGATGCGCTTCATCCGCACCCAGCGCCACTCATGGCCGTAGGCGGCGCGGCGCACCAGCGCCATCGCATTCAGCGCCAGCGCCGAGAGCCACAGCCAGGCGGCGTTCGCCCCGAACCGCCCCGAGGGCATCATCCCGGCCGCGAGGTCGGACTTGAGCACCGAGTGCACCCCCTCGCCATGGCCGCACCGCTCATGGGCCGCGACCACCACTTCGCGTGCGTGCATCGTCTTCAGCCCGTTCGCCTTCTCGATCGGCAACGCATCGGGGGCCGGGAAGTTGGTCATGTAGGCCCGGATCGCGTAGGCGGGCCTGCCGTGTGCGGCCGGGAGTTCTCCCTCACCCAGGCCCAGCGACCCCGGAAGGGCGCGCCGGGTCACCACGTAGCGGATTACGTGATGCGGCCCAGAGCGGCGACACGCCGACGAGACATAGGGAAGCTCGGCGCATTCAAGTTGCGGCCTGTCCGGCCCCGCCGCATCGATCCCCGTCTCGGCCGACGCCGCCACCGGCTGCCAGGCATCGTCCGTGAGCCGCGTCACCTCCGCCATCAGTTCCTCCGAGCGCGTCGCGCCGCAGATCAACCCGATCGTTCCCAGCCGCCGCGTCTGCTCCGGGCGGAAGGCGGGGTTGTTGCAGGCACGGATCACATTCTCCTGGTAGCCCGCCCCGTCGGTGCGCAGCGTGACCTCGCGCACCTGTGCGGGCAGCTGCAACAGCGCCTCCTCGAACCCGCGCTCGTTGTCGAGCGCCGCCGGCACGTTGCCGTCGCGGATCTCCAGCCACGGCACCATCCCGGTCTCGGGACAGAAGGCGACCAGCGGCTGGTAGCCCCGCTCGCCCGGAACCAGACCCTCCGCCGCGCGGTAGGTACACAGGCACTCGCGCTTGCCGGACGCGATGATCGTCGCATCGAGGTCGATGGTAAGGGCGACCGCGCCCGCCTCGCGCACCCCTTCCGCCATCAGTCGCCGGCTCACCTCGCGGAACAGTTCGTGGCGTTCGGTGTGCGCCGGGATGAAGGCCGTGCCCTTCTCGCGCTCGACGTCATGCACCCCCGCGACATGGAACCGGTCGAGCCAGTCGCGCAGCGAGCGCGCCGAGGGAAAGCAGCGCTCGCGTCCGCCCCGGAACCGCCGGGCGATGGAACGCCGCGACAGCCCCAGCAGCTTCGCCTCGAAGCGCCCGAGCATCGCGCAAAGCCCCGCATCGGCCTCTAGATGCTCAATGTCCGACACCCGGTCAAACCCGGCGACGTTGAGAACCAGCACCGCGAGGATCATCTGCGCGTCGCTCCAGCCCTGCGCCGGGCTGCCGCCCGTGCGTGGGAGACCGACCAGAATGCGCTTCGCCGCCAGAACTTCGAACAGCAACACCAGCCCGCCGCGCGCCGTCGCCGCCGGGCCCTCCCGAGACACTTCAAGCTTGATCGGAGAGCGATAAAGCAGGATTATAGTCTTCACCCGGCTGGTGACGCCCCAAGGGGCGGGTTAGAGGGACTAACTCATTGTAAGCAATGGACCAGCCGGGCACTCAACACTTCTCTGCTCGCCGATCAGGGTAATGTCCAGAATTAAGGCAGCGTTTCCATGACACCGAAGCATCCGTTGAATATTCCACAAGAATTCATCACGATGATTCTTAACGAAAAGGCCGGTTATTTCCACCAGGTAGAAGGCTGGACTTTGAACTGCGCCACCATCGGCGCGGTTTTGGCCGATCTATCCCTAAAGTCACGCATTGACTCAGATGAGAAAACGATTTTTCTCCTGGATTCAACCAAAACAGGTGATGAAGTATTGGATTTATGCTTGGCGGAGATCGCATCCAATCCCGATCCGCAAGAACCGCGATACTGGATTGAGCGGCTTGCTGTTCATTCGGAAAATATCATCAACACCACCTTGAAACACTTGGTTCAGTTGGGAATCATGACACACCATGAAGGTGGGTTTTATACAACGAACCACTGCGATTGGTACGCAGAATTTCAACAATACCCCAAAAGCGAGACCGTAGGACAATACATAAATTCGAGAATCGAAAAGGTGGTTTTCACGGATATTATCCCGCATCCAAGGGACTCCCTGATAATCGGTCTTTTGAACGCATGCGGCATTACTAGGTTAATTTTCGATGAACTGGATGAGGAACAGGACCGGCGAATTGAATTGATTTGTAAAATTGAGAAACTCAACCGGGTGATTTCTCAAAAGGTTAAACAAGTTGTAGTTGCACCTACATTGCAGCACTCACCCACTACAAAACCAATTCCTAAGATTCCTCTGAGGAGCATTATTTCAAATCGGCATTTGTGGGACAGGAATCTACCGGCACTGTTTGGAAATCTTGCTGACCGATACGGTCCGGTCTTCCAAATCGGTCTGCCGCTTCAAAAACCGCGAACATTCTTGGCCGGACTTACCGCCAATGATTGGGTGCGCCGAAATTCCCGAAAGTTTATGACTTCCGGGAATTATTTCCGCGAAATGGAAATGCTTTGCGGGGCAAACAATTTGCTCCCGTCGATAGATGGTCCCGACCATTTTCGGATGCGAAAGCTGATGACGAGAGTTTATTCGAATGCAAAGTTCTATGAAAGGCTGGACGACATGCTCCGGCTGAGCCGCCAATTCATGATCGATCAAAAGTGGCAGGCAGGTTCTGAACTGGAAGTGCAGAGAGATAGCCGGCTATTGACCAATTTCCAAATGTCTAAAATTCTTCTTAGTACGGATACGCAGGATTTGTTTGAAGATTTGGTCAAATGGAATGAAAGGGCGCTCGTCTGTTACGTCGCGGATTTTCTGCCAAAATTCATGGCGCACACTCCTACCATGCAGCGCCGCTTTCGGCTCTACGAGAAGCTTGCACGACGTATCGACCAAAACCATTTGCCCAATCAGCGCGAGAACGTCGCCCAGGAACTGGCGGATGAACTGATTGCCACACACAACAGCGACCCGCAGTTCATACCGGAGCAGAACCTGCTATTCATGCTAGCGGCAACCCCTGTTCTTCAAAGCATTTATCTCGGGGACATGTTGGGATTCATTCTTTTTGAAATGGCCAGACATCCGGATATTTGTGCTGAAATTCGTGAAGAGGCAAACGCAATTTTTTCTGATGGAGATCCAAGTAAAGACGAATTTACTCCGGACAAATTTGACGTTACCCGGCGCTTTCTCATGGAGTGCTTGCGGTTGTATCCAATTATCGGTGTAAGTATTCGCAATGTTGCGAATTCTTGCGTTTTGGAGAATTACTCACTGCCGCTTAGGGAAAAACTGTATATTGTGCAAACTGCGGCACATTATATGAGCGATTGCTTTGCAGAACCATACAAATTCGATATTGGTCGTTATTTGCCGCCGCGTAATGAACATAACGGTTCCGGATACGCTCCGTATGGGCTGGATACTCATACATGCGCCGGACGGGCCTGGATGCATTTGCATTTAACAGTTACCATGTTGCTTATTACGTACTACTTCGAGTTTGAACCGCTCCCCAAGGATTATAGACTAAAGATCGAACCTTTTCCGGCGTTGTCGGTTACCAGGAAACTCAGACTGCGCATCGCAAGTCAACTCCATGAGTTTCAGACATGAACCATTCGCTTTCCTGCGCGCCTGACGCATGCTTTTCAATTCTGCCGTTCATCCATTGAAAGACGGGATGGGATGCGGGTCTGACAGTATGGCGACGCCGGATTCGGGCAAGCTGGCGCCGCAAACGGCAAAAGTCGCTCCGGGGTCCACGGGCGGATGGTCGCCGGTCGGCCGGGAGGCCCGAGACCGATTCGGCTTCCTTCCCGGCACCGGGTTTGCACGCTCGAATTGCGCCGGCCCGGCGATGGGGCCCGAAACACGGTCCCGGGCTCGCTGCCACCGCCCGGGGCCGAGCGGTTTCCGATGAGCGCCGCCGCATCGCAGCGTTACGACGTAGTCGTTGTCGGCGCGGGTCCAGTCGGGAGCGTGTGCGCGCTAGCCCATGCGCGTAAGGGAGCCCGCGTTGGCCTTCTCGAAGCCAATCCCAATGCATCCAGGCGCCTGGCGGGCGAATGGCTGCATCCGCCCGCTAGGCAAATTTTACGCGATTTAGGGATCGATTTCGACTCGCTGCCCCGCGCCGCCGACGGCAAGGGCTTCGTGGTGTTTCCGGAAGACGGCTCCGAGCCGATCAAGCTTCCCTATGTGGGGGATTCCCTGGGCCTAACATGCGACCATGCGTTGCTAGTCTCGAAGTTATGGGAGGCGATCGGCGACCAAACGAATGTCGAATTTATCTCGCACGCACGGGTGAACGCGGTCAACGACGAACGCGTTACCTATTCCCTGGACGGCGAGGAGCGATCCCTCACCGCCGCGCGGATCGTCGGCGCCGACGGCCGGGCCTCGGTCGTGCGCAAGTCCCTGGGTTTGTCGACCGATACCATTCTCTGCTCGCGGATGCTGGGGGTCACGATCCGGGAAGCGGAGCTGCCCTTCGAAGGCTACGGGCATGTGGTGCTGGGCGGGCCGGGTCCGATCCTCTTATACGCTCTGGCGGACGATTGCGTCCGGGTCATTGTCGATGTTCCGCTCGACCGTTGGACACCCCGTGACCGGGTCGGCTTCCTGTCGGAATCCTGCGCCGGGCTGTTGCCGGGGGGGCTCGGCCCGGCGTTCGTCGAGACGCTGCGGGTGGGACAGTTCCACGCCGCTAACAACCAGTTGCGGCCGCGCGCCACCTATGGAAGCTCCCGCCGGGTACTGATCGGCGACGCGGCCGGGCACTATCATCCCATGACGGCAGTCGGCATGACGCTCGGATTCGGCGATGCGCTGGCGCTTGCGGAGGGCGAGGAATTTCACGACTTCACCACCGAACGTTTCAGGGACACCCGGGTTCCGGAGCTCCTCGCCCTGGGGCTTTATGAGATTTTTGCCGATCACCGGGCTGAGTCGGTCGCGCTCAGGCACGCGGTCTACCGGAGATGGCGAACAAGTTCCGCATACCGGGACCGAACCACACGGATCCTCGCCTGCGAGGACCGGTCCGCGACCGGGGTGGGCCTCGCATTCGGCGGAACGTTCCTCCGAGCGGCGGCGCGGGAAATCTCGCTGGGCCACCGCCGGATGCCCTGGCCCAGAGCCCGCAGCATCTTTCGTGCCCTCATCGTTCGTCTCTGGCGGTTCGTGCGCGGAATTCTCCAGGTGCGTGAGGCGAAAGGCGCGGGCGGGGAAAAGGGCAAGCAGGCCCACGACAGCCTCGCCCGCGCCTTTCTGCACTCCATGTCTTCCGAGGTCGAAGGCTCCGGACCCGTCCGCCTGAAAGAAATCGAATCGCCCGATGCCGGGCCGGCCTTGAAGAGCGCGGCCGCGCGCTTGCTAGGCCTCCAGCGCGAGGACGGCGGCTGGGAAGGCGAGATGGTCTGGTGCCCCATGCTCACCGCGCAATATGCGCTGTTACACTGGGTTATCGGCCGACCGCTTGATCCCCGCCGGCGCCGGCGCGTGCTGCGCTCCTTCGAGCGAACCCGCCTCGAAGGTGGCGCATGGGGCCTGCATGAGCACTCGGAGCCGCACCTGTTCGTCACCGCGCTCGTTTATGTCGCAGCCAGACTGCTCGGCGTCGAGCGTAACGACCCTCTTGTCGAACCGGCCCGGCAGTTCATACAGGCTGAGGGGATACTCGGTATTCCGAGCTGGGGGAAATTCTGGCTGGCGGTCCTCAACCTCTATGACTGGCGCGGGGTGAACGCGGTTCTGCCGGAACTCTGGAGCCTGCCGCGCCGGATACCGCTGCACCCGTCGAACTGGTATTGCCACACCCGGCTCATCTACATGGCGATGGCGGCGATTTACGCCCGCCGGTTCCAGACACCCGTCACGCCGGAGATCGTCTCGCTGCGGGAGGAACTGTTTCCGCAGGGCTTCGCCGGCACCGATTTCCCGGCCGCCCGCAACCGCCTGCGCGAGGCCGACCTCTATGCGCGGCCGACCGTCTGGCTCAGGGCCGGCTACGGGTTTGCGCGGCTGTACGAGCGCTTCCATAACAAACGCCTGCGCGCAAAATGCACGGAAGCGATTATCGGGCGCATCGGGTGGGAACTGCAGACCACAAGCCACACGAGTATCTCTCCGGTCAGCGGCCTTCTCAACATTCTGGCGCTGTGGCTGCACGACCCGGACGACGATGATTGCGCGCAGGCGCTCGCGCAGCTGGACGGCTGGATCTGGGAAGACGAGGAAGACGGCGCGCGTGTCACCGGCGCCAGAAGCGCTTCATGGGACACGGGGTTCGCGCTGCAGGCGCTGGCGGCGCTGCCCGATCCCGCCGGCGGGATCGGAGAGGCCCTTCGGCGCGGGTCCGGCTTCCTGCTCGGGCAACGGATCGACAGGAGCTTCGAAGGGTTTCGCGAGGCCTATCGGAACGACCCGAAGGGCGGCTGGTGCTTCGCCGGCGGATGGCATGGCTGGCCGGTGAGCGACTGCACGGCGGAGGCGGTGCTCGGAATTGTCGCAGCCGGCGGAACGGATAGGGCGGCACTCGGCGATGCGGCCGCCTTCATGTTGCGCGCCCAAAACCGCGACGGCGGCTTCGGCAGCTATGAGGCGCGCCGCCCGGCTTTCGGTCTGGAGTGGCTCAATCCGGCCGAGATGTTCGGCGACTCGATGACGGAGCATTCCTTCGTGGAATGCACCGCATCCTGCCTCGCGGCGCTTGCCGCATGCAGGGAACGCGTTCCCGGAATCGCGGACGGGGCGGCGGCGGACGCCGTCTACCGGGCCGAATCCTGGCTGCGCCGGACCCAGGGAGTCGACGGCTCGTGGCGCGGCGTCTGGGGCGTCCAGTTCATCTACGGCACGCTGTTCGGCATCAGGGGACTGCTGGCCGCCGGGGCACGCCCCGGCGATCCGGCGCTGCGTTCGGCCTGCCGCTGGCTGCTGGAGCGCCAGCGAGAAGACGGGGGATGGGGCGAGCACCACAGCGGCTGCCTGACCGGCCGCTATGTGCCGCATGAAGAAAGCCAGATCATCCAGACCGCCTGGGCCCTGATCGCGGTCCTTGAGGCGGGCGACTCGGACTGGGCCGCGATTTCCCGGGGCGCCCGGTTCCTGCTCGACGCGCAGGACGCCGAAGGGGGATGGCCCAAACAGGACATGGCGGGCGTGTTCTTCCGGACGGCGCTCCTGGATTACGTGCTCTACCGGCAGTATTTCCCGCTGCACGCGCTCGGCCTCTACGAGCGCCGCCGGCGGAGCCGATTGGCCCTCGCCGGCCCCCGCCGGCGCGTCGGCCCCGCCCCTGCCGGAAGCGGTGTCCGCCCGTTCCCCGTCCTGAGCGCCGGGGCCCGGCGGTCCGGGGAAAGTTCCCCTTGAATTCGGCTCCGGACATTAGATACGTTCAACCGCAAGGACATGGGCACGCCTCCCCGACATGGAGTGGTTTCAGCGCCGTCCGCATACCGTAGGGGGCGGCTCCAGGTCCAGGATCAGACAACCGCCTGATCCAGGAAAATCTTGCACGGCCGCGGCGTTTTGCAATAGGTTCTTGATTGTTCTTGCCCGCGCCAAATCGAATGGAGAAGGTCATAACTCAGAAACATCGGGGACGTCGCTCCCTCGCCATGCTGACGCTGTTTGCCGCTTGCATGAATTGCCTGGTGGCGGGCCAGCCCGCGGTTGCCCAGGACCCCAGCCCCGAGGCGCGTGGCCTGGAGATTGCGCGTGAGGCCCGCAAGCGTGGAGAAGGTTATGGCAACGTTGTGTCCCAACTCACAATGATATTGCGAACCGCCAAGGGGCAGGAAAGCAAGCGCCAGATGCGCCTCAAGACCTTGGAAGTCGCCAATGCCGGCGACAAGACGCTGTTCGTTTTCAATCAGCCTCGCGACGTCAGCGGCACGGCGTTCCTCGTCCACGCCCATCGTGACAAGCCGGATGATCTCTGGATATTTCTGCCTGCGCTGAATCGGGTGAAGCGCATCAGTTCGGCCAACCAGTCGGGCTCGTTCATGGGCAGCGAGTTCGCCTACGAAGACATAACCACCCAAGAGATCGAGAAGTTCACGCACAAATATCTTCGCGACGAGCCGTGCGGTGATCTAACCTGTACGGTCACCGAGCGCACCCCGCGGGGCGAGGATTCAGGCTACAGCCGGCAATTGGTCTGGCACGATAAGAAGGAGTATCGCTCCTGGCGCGTCGAATACTACGACCGCCGGAACGAGCTCCTAAAGACCCTGACGGTGGCGGACTATGAGCTTCACCTGGACCGGTACTGGTACGCCGGGAAACAAACGATGGTAAATCACCTCACCGGGAAGAGCACCGTGCTGAGAGCGTCGGAAGTGCAACTTCAGGCAGACCTCAATGAGCGCGACTTCACCCGAACCGGGTTGCGGCGCGCACGCTGATGGCTCGTCGGCCGGTGCTGCGCTGGGCAAAACAACTGGCTGCGGCCGGCATCGCGGCGCTGGGCATCACGACACTGGGCATCACGACCGGCGCATCGGGTGATTCGCTGATCGATGTCCATGAGTTTTCCGGAAGCGTGAGCGTGGAGAATCGCTGGTTTCCAAAGACAGCCGCCAATCCCGAGCAGAAGGACTTCGGCGTCAGCCTCATTGCCGCGCCGGAGTTGTACCTGGAGAGCGCCGACGGAACCAGCCTCACATTAGAGGGCTTCTATCGATACGACAGCAGCGACTCGGAACGCAGCCACGGCGATCTGCGCAAGGCATATCTCCTGTTTGTCGGTCAGATTGAAGATCAGGAGTGGGAACTGCGCCTTGGCGTTGATCACGTCTTCTGGGGGGTGGCCGAATCGCGCCATCTCGTCGACATCGTCAACCAAACCGACCTCGTCGAGAATCCAAATGAAGAAGTCAAGCTCGGCCAGCCCATGGCGCACCTGACCCTGTCCGGTGAATGGGGTGCGGCCGAACTGTTCGCCCTTCCCTATCACCGCCCCCGCACCTTTCCGGGACGTCATGGCCGGCTGCGCAGTGCGTTTGTCGTCGATAACGACCGGGTGATGTACGAAAGCGGTGCGGAGGAATGGCATTTTGACGTTGCAGCCCGCTACAGTCACAGCGTAGGCCTGTTCGATGTCGGTCTGAGCGTTTTCGATGGCACCAGCCGCGAGCCCAGCTTGCAGCCTCTTTGCGACCCGAGCGCCTGCGCCTTGGTCCCGTTCTATGAGCAGATACGCCAATTTGGGCTGGACGCCCAGATGACCTACGAGGCTTGGTTGTTGAAACTCGAAGCCATTCGCCGCATGGGCGCACGGAACGTTCTCGGGCAGGAAGAGGATTTCACCGCCTTTGTGGCGGGCGGGGAGTACACGATCTATTCAGTTTTTGATACGGACATCGATCTGGGTCTACTGGCTGAATGGAATCGTGACGATCGGCGCATGAGGGCGACCAACATATTTCAAAACGATGTGTTTGTCGCCGCGCGGCTTGCGTTCAACGATTTCGCGAGTACCGATCTTCTTGTCGGCGTTTTGGAGGACGTCGATAGGGGTTCACGCAGCTTCAACGCCCAGTTCAACCGCCGTCTTAGCGATTCGTTGACGCTCAACTTCGAGGGGACGTTTTTTCAGAACGTCGCCGCGGAGGATGCCACCTACCCCACCCGCCGTGACAGCTTCGTCAATATAGCCCTGACCTACAGTTTTTAGAACGCCGGTTCCCGCGGGGCGCACGGGACAGGGCCAATAACCGCAAGCGGTCCACCCGATAAAACCGGAGCGTTTGCCGCCATTGCCGCCGGCAGCGCCGGAAGCGGAAAAGTTCCCGTTCCCGCAGCCGTCGGGATCGTCGGCGGTCTTCGTGAACCGCGGATGGCCTGCGTGATCGGAGACCAAATGGCCGGCGCCAAGCTCACCTTGCACCGGGCGCCGGACGGACGACAGACCTGCCCTGCACCATGGCGTGCATCCCCTTGACATACGTTTCGGACGCCGACATGTTTTTCAGCCACGTAACCGAACTTTGCAGGCGACACGGTCCGGACCGGCGGCAATCTCCCCGTCATGCGGGTATTAATTCCGCATGCGTGGACCTTGACTTGCCGGAGAGCGACGATGACGACACTACTTGGGGGCCGTGGCGTCGATACCGTTTCATAAATGTGATCGTAATCATTTTAATGATCTGATCGCGGCGGAAACCGCAAAATGAAGTCGCGATCGTGATACCGGGCCCGCGTTTGGGCCCGCCAAGTTGTACATAAGAGGAGATTTCCATGCGCGTGGACTCAATCATTCGCCGGATATCATGTCTTGCCGTTGCCGGCGCGATAGCCGCCGGGTTCGGCGGCGCGGCCGCCGCCGAAGGGCTTTATGCCGGTCTCGGAGGCGGTTTCGTCTTCCCGGAAGACTCCGAAATCAACGGACAGGCGACCGCGGCCTTTCCGGTCCCGGTGGACGCCACCGCGAAGTCCGACCGGGGAATCGCCTTCTCCGGGGCGGTGGGCTACCGGTTTGCCGAAGGACTGCGCGTCGAAGGCGAGCTAAGCTACCGCAAGTACGATTTCAAGACGATTACCGTAAGGGAGCCGGGCGGCCTCGCCGCCATCCTTGGGCCTCTGCAGTCGAACCCGGTTGCCCTGAATACGTTGAGGAGAACGCACGAGTTGGAAGGTGATCTTCGATCGATCACGCTGATGGCCAACCTCTACTATGATTTCGATCTGGGCCTCGATTTTAGACCTTATGCCGGCGGGGGCATCGGGTTGAGCCGCGTTTCCGCGGGGGGGGTCGTTTCCGGCAACAAGACCGTCGATGACGACGATACCGTAATGGCCTACCAGTTCGGTGCCGGCCTGGGTTACAAGGTTGGCGGCTCGGATGATCGCCCCGTCATATTCAGCCTGGACTTTCGGCACTTCGCTACCGCGGACCCGACGTTCAAGGGGGCACTGACGGGAACGCCATTCGACGCGGAGATCGCCGGAAACTATGTGGGTATCGGCCTCAGGTTCGGGCTCTGAACCGTCCCCGTTCCGGGAGCCCCGTTTTCGGTCCATACGATGAACGCATTACCCCTGGCCCCTATTTGCCCCAATAGGGCAAATCAAACCTGATCCGTCGCTTACTATTCGGCGCGACGCCATAAAGCACCATCGAACTTGGAGCAGCCAGGGCTGCGGGCGTCTTCTTGTGAGATGTCACTCGCATCGTGCGGGCCGCACCATGGGGCACCGGTTCGCGCGATCCGGAAAACCCCCATCCGGCACCCGGCGGTGATCGACCGGTTTGCGCCCGTTCGGTTGCCGAGCCGCATGGATGAAAGGTTCGAAAAACGCCCGCCGCGCATCCGGCATCAGGTTCCGAGCCAAGACGGCCTCCCTTCCGAAAGCTATCTTGAATCACTCAACGATCTCGCCGGAAACCCCCTTTGTCAACACGGCCTAGGTCCATTATGGTACGATAAGTCCTATTGAGGCTGAGGATTTGAGTATGTCTGGACTTGATCTGTTTCCCGAGGAGGATTCTCCAGATTTTTTCCTGACTATAGTGAGTAGGCCGACTCGGAAACAGAGAACCGGATCGAGGCTTTGGTTGGGTTGCTGCCGGTTAGGAATCTGTCGCAATGAAGATATCGCTGAACAACGACCTTGGTGAGCTTCGCACGGCGGCGGCGGAAATCGACGCGTTTTGCGCATCCCACGACATGCCCGACGCCATCGCCTATGCCGTCAACCTCGCCGTCGATGAATTGCTGACCAACACGATCAGCTACGGCTACGACGACGACGAAGTGCATGGCCTCGACCTCGCCCTTCGCATGGACGGAGACGTCATCGTCATCGAGATCACCGACGATGCCAGGCCATTCGATCCCTCCGAGACCACGACGCCGGATACCGACGCCGGCATTGACGAGCGATCCATCGGCGGCTTGGGTATTTTTCTGGTGCACGAGCTGATGGACGAGGTTCAGTACCGCCGGATTGACGAACGGAACATCGTCACTCTCCGGAAACGGGCCAACGCCGACGACCGAAGTGTTCTCGCGTAAGGCCGGACAGTCGGCGAGGTCCGCCGGCACCTTGGGGTATCGGAACAGAGGTACTATCGCCGGCGTCGGAAGTATGGCGGCCCGAGACTAGAGCATCGGGCGAGAAAGTTGAATCGATTTGATTATGGGGATTCCCTTTAGCTTTCGGTGATGATTCCATGGGGTGTAGGAGGTGCCCTATGGGAAAAGCCATATCGAACGATCTTCGTCTTCGGATGATACGAGGCATTGCGGCGGGCAAGTCGCGCCGTGAAGTTGCGGCTCAGTTTGAGGTCGCGCCTTCGACGGCGGTGCGCATTCACGCCCGCTATGCGGCCACCGGTTCGGTGGACCCCGCCCGGCAGGGCCGGCCCAGCGGGTCGGGCAAGCTAGGATGCCACCGCGATGTCCTGATTGCGCAGGTAAAGGCCGAGCCGGATATCACCATGGCGGACCTCGCTGCCTGGTTGAAGGCGGAACATGGCGTTACGGCTGATCCGTCGAACCTGTCCAAGCTTTTGTGCAAGGCAGGGTTTAGCTATAAAAAAAACGCTGCTGGCCGCGGAGAAAGAACGCTCTGACGTCAGGGCCGCGCGCCGCACCTGGATCAAACTCCGTCAGCCCTTCATGCGCCGCCAGCCGGGGAGGCTCGTCTTTGTCGACGAGACCAGCGTGAAGACCAACATGACGCCCTTGCGCGGGCGCAGCCCTCGGGGAGAACGGCTCGTGGCCAATGCCCCCTTCGGCAAATGGCACACCCAAACCTTCATCGCCGGCCTGCGCTGCGATGGACTTGTCGCTCCCTGGATTGTCGACGGGGCCATGGACGGACCGGCCTTCGATGCCTATGTGCGCACCCAACTAGCGCCACGCTTGAGACAGGGCGACGTGGTGATCCTCGACAATCTCAATGTCCATAAAAGCCCGCGGGCGGCAAAAGCCCTCGCCGAGCAGGGCGCCTGGTTCCTGTTCCTGCCCAAGTACTCGCCCGATCTCAACCCCATCGAGCAGGCCTTCGCCAAGCTCAAGACACGGCTGCGAAAAGCCAATGCAAGAACCTATGACACCCTCTGGCGCGCCGTCGGCGACATCTGCGAACTCTTCGACCCAAACGAATGCTGGAACTACCTCAAAGACACTGGCTATGTTGCAGATTAAACGCCCGGCGCTCTAGTCCCAACGGCATCTAGACACGCTCTAGGGTCCGGACCCGATTGAGCCACCATACGATTGTGGCGGCGATGAAGACGGCGGACTGAATACCGGAGCCGGGTGAAGGTGGAATTTCCATATCACCCTCACCCCGACCCCTCCCTCAGGGAGGGAGAGGGAGTAGTCGCCGTTTCCGCATCGTGTCCCCTCGCCCCCTTCAGGGGGAGAGGGTTAGGGTGAGGGGGCGCAAAAAGGAAATTCCCCCAATTGAGTCCAAACCCTGGAGCAGTTTCCGGCCAAATTGAATCATTTGGCCGGAAACCGCTCTAGCCAAGGTATCTCAGGACCATGCATGTGATGTCGTCGGACTGGGGCGCATCGACGACGAACGCCTCGACCGCGTTCGACACGTTGTCGATAACCGTACGAATCGGCTCTTGTGATCCGGTCTCCAAAACGTCCGCCAAACGCTCCTCGCCGAACTCCTCGTCAGCCTCGTTCATCGCTTCGGAGATACCGTCGGTGTATAGAAACAGCGTATCGTCCCGTTCCATGACGAGCGTGCCCTCGTTGTAGTCGAGACCGGGCATAACGCCCACCACGACGCCGCTGGTGGACGGGAGTTCCGTGACCCCGCCGCCCGCACCGACCATGAACGGCGGGTTGTGTCCGGCGTTGGCATAGTCGAAACGGCCGCTGACGGGATCGAGAATACCGTAGAACATGGTCACGAAGAGACTGTGGGGATTCTGCGCACAGACGGCTTCGTTGACCTCGCGCATGCATTGGCCCGGGCTGCTGTGCTCATGGGCGGAGGAGCGCATCATGGTTCTGACGACCGCCATGAAAAACGCCGCCGGCACGCCCTTGCCCGACACGTCGGCCATGACGATACCCAGTCTTCCGTCCGGCAACGTGAAACAGTCGTAGAAGTCGCCGCCCAGTTCCTGGGCCGGCGTCATCATGGCGGCGCCGGCGTAGGCCTGATTTTCCGGGATTTCGCGAGGCAGGATCGCGCCTTGCAGGGACCGGGCGATACCGAGCTCCTCATCGACGCGCTTCCGCGCCTTTTCAAGTTCCTCGTTCTTTTGCTGCAGGTCCGCCGTGCGTTCGCGCACCAGACCTTCCAGGTGTTGCTCGCGGCTCTGCACATCGCGCGCCATGGTCTGAAACACCTGCACAAGAGTGCCCAACTCGTCCCTCCGGTCGGCGACGACATCGAGCGAGGCCGGCTCGAAACTTCCCCGGTCCATCTCTTCGGCGCCGCGGGTCAGCGCGACCACGGGCCGCGCGATGCGACGGGCCGATACGATGGCGATCACCGAGCCGGCGGCGAAAGCCACGGCGGCGGCGATCGCTCCGAGAACCGTGAGATCCAGCAACAGGCTGTCCAAATGGGTGCGGGGCAAGCGCATCACGACCACACCGGTGGCGATGCTCCAGCGGCCTAGAATCGGCGCCGCAACATGCAGCGCGTCCTGCTCGATGCTCGAAAAGGCCGCCTTGTCGGACGCCCGGTCGATCACGGCCGCGTTGAGGGCGCGTTCAGCGAGTTCCCTTCCGGCCTCCGGAAGATCGGTCCCGCGCGCACTGCCGATGGCCGCGGCCATGACCTCCAGGCGATCGTCAACCACCCAGATCGCCTCGATGCCCTCCTGCTCGGCGAGCGCCTCGGCGAGGCCGGCGGCCGGCACGGTCTCGCCGTCCTCGTC
This sequence comes from Rhodospirillales bacterium, assembly GCA_965213765.1. Taxonomy (GTDB): domain Bacteria; phylum Pseudomonadota; class Alphaproteobacteria; order Rhodospirillales; family UBA2165; genus JAJDXO01. Next base: position 1,126,294 of record OZ243926.1, read on the forward strand.
TTCCATACTGCCGACCAGGACGAACCGGTCGGGACCAAGCCGCACGCTCACGTAGCGCAATGTCCGCTCGAAACTGTCCCGCGGCGTCGAACGCAGCGACACGGCGGAACGATTTCCCGCAATGAGCGGTATCAATTCACGCCGGTCTATGCCGGCCTCGCCGAGGTCCGCGTCTCCGACGGCGGGGATGCCGATACCGTTGATGGCGCGCGCGACCGGGTGACCCGAACCGTCGAGCAGCCAGATGTCGTCGATCACGCTGTCGGCGGTGATCTCGACGAGCGCCATGGTCAGGTCTTCCGGCCGGTGGGTGTCCGCGAGCCGGGCGATGGCGACGGACTGCGCCTCCTTCTCCAGCAGGGTCGCGGCATCGATTTCGTGGAGAAACGCCTCGGAACGATTGGCCTCGGCGGCAATCAGGCCCGCGATCAGCCGTCCACGGCCTTCGGCTTGATCAACCAGGGCATCGCGCGCAAGCAGGCCCATAATGATCGCAACACCGACGATGGCCAAACCGACGGACGTCAACACGGTCACCATGAGCCGAAGGGATAGGGTCATGGAATTCCGCCCAGATCTGTCTCATCCTGCCTCCGCGAACCGTGGGTCCGCCGCGTCAACCAATTGCGCAGAACGTGCATGAACATGGTGAGCAGGATACTGAAGACCAAGAACCATGTCATGACGTAGAGGTAGGCCCAGATCACGAAACCGGATTGATCAATCGCGCCGATGACCGTTCTTGCGCGATACACCAGCTCCGGGACGCCAATCACCGACGCCGTGCTGGAGGCCATGACGATGATCAGGAGGTAGTTGGTCCAAGACGGCAGGAACAACAACGCTTCGTGAACATGACCCTTCGCGAAGTGCCGAATCGAAACCAGGGCATTGTCGGACACGAAACCCGCCACCGCGATGCCGAAGGCGAGCGACGCCTTCAACCAGACCGGCACGTGTACGCTCAACCCGAAAAACTCCAACTGCTCGGGAATCATATAGGTGAGGTAGAAAAGCATCACGAATGTCGGCGCTACGTGCATCGCCGCCGTGAGCACATTGCCTCCACTCTTCGCGCCCCGAACGCGGCTGTCCCTCATGACCGCGAGCAACAGGCCGACCACCGTCCCGATCACCATCGCCGTGATCGAGACGACGATGTTCCACCAGAAGCCCGTCAGCAGGTAGGGCGTCCACGAGGCCAAATGTTTGGCGATCTCGGCGACGGTCATGATGCGGTGACCCTTCGTTCGAGAAGACGAAAGGCCTGGATTACCAGGATGACGAGGACGAAGTAAGCTAGAAGAAGGAGATTCATCATGATGTCGTCATTGCCCTTCTCGGCAATGATCGAGGTGCTGGCGGAGACCAGCTCGGGCAACGCCAGGGTGCTCGCCATCCCGGTCGCCTTGACGATATTGACGCAATTGCCCATCAACGCGGCGAAACTTAGGGAGAGTGCGGCGCGGATGTCTCTCGGTCTGAAACGCACCACCCCATTCCGCTTCGCGGCGACGTCCGAAGCATGGGAGAAGGCCACGGCATTGCCCGCCGCCGCGTAGAGCGAAAGCACGAACGCGGCGACCGTGAACGCGTCGAGCGTGAAGCCGAGCGCCAACACGACCCCGCCCAGGCCAAAGAACACGATATAGAGCTGCAGCAGCGGCGGCGTCATGCGCAAGACGGCGCAGCCGACCCGCAGAAGCGGCGCGATAACGAGCACCCGGCGATGCATCAGCCAGCCGAAAAAGATCCCCAGCACGATGCTCAGGACCACGGTGACGATCGAAAGCGCCGCTGTCAGGCCAAGGCCGACGAGAAAGATGCTGCGATCGGTCGGATCGTAAAGCACGCTGGCATCCAGCCCGGTCGTCTCGAGCAAAAGAAGGGCTAGGCCGGAGAGGTCTCGGCGGCCTTCGCTGGTCACCAGCGATGTTTCGCGGCAGGTCAGCGGCCATCGGCCGGCGTCATCGCGACGGCAGACGTGCTGTTCCGCCGCGTCCCGCTTGGTCCACCTCTCGCGTGCGCGCTTGAGATAGGGTGACGGCGGCAACTCCCAGCGACGCTCGAGATCTTGGAGAAAGCCGTCGCGATGCCATCCTGCAAGAAGGTCTCCGAGGAGATTGTCCAGGCGGCCTCCCGCTGCTTCCTTGCGAATTGCAATCGCCCACGGCAGGATGAAACGCGTCGGCAGCGACACCTCGTAGTCTTCCCATTCGCCGCTCGCGAGCTCGTTGAGCAGATTGACCTCGTCGTAGAGCCAGCCGGAGCAGTGGCCCGCGCGCAACGCCAGTGCCGTTTCGCGCGTCGTGTTGAGCCCGATGGTGTCGATCAGCAGTCGTTCCTCGACAAGCCGGCCCCAGAGCGCGCCCTGAAGGGTGCAAAGGGTCTTGCCGCGCAAATCCGCCCAATCCGAGATGCCCGAGCCGGACGCCAGCAGTACATTCGCGCCGTCGCCATAGTAGTGCGGCTCGACCATGTGGACCAGTTCCCGGCGACTCCTCGTGTCGCCCATCGTGGCAACGACGACATCGATCTCGCCACGCCGGAGTTTTTGCAGACGATTGGCGCTGGTCACCGGCACCAGTTCCGCCGGCACGCCGATCCTCTCGGCGAAAGCCCGGGCGATATCGACATCGTAACCGACGAGGGTCCCTTCGGAATTGCGGAATCCGAAAGGCGCATAGTCTTGCTTCACACCCACCACAAGACGTCCGCGCTCGACGATCTTGTCGAGGTCGTCGGCAACCGTCGGGGTGGCCGCAAAGACCGAAATGGCGACCAACACAAAGATGACCGCCGCGCGAAGTAAGGAGTTCGTCACAGGCACGACCGTCACAATCCCTCGGTCATCCGTGAGCGGGCGACGACGAGAAAGCCGAAGCCGCAGGCAGCAGGCAGAGAACGGCACACCATATTGTCCAACCAACTGACGAACGGCGAGGAGACAACCTTCTCCTCGGCCAGGACGCTTTCGGCCTCAATGTGCTCGACATGGAGCCCCGCGGCGTCAAACTCGCGGCGTGCTTCCTCGGGCGTGAACAAATGATAGAACATCGGTATCGTGCTGGCGTTGCGGCCTCGCTGATAGAGTACATCGCCCTCCTCAAGCTCGCCATCCATGACCCGGCGCCGCGCGGCGCGGCGTTCGGCACGAAACCTCCGTGCCCTGTTGGGCAAGCCGACGATCAGGACACCATTCGGTCGCAGCGTCTGACGCAAGATCGACAGCATGTTCTGCCGGTTCGCCCGGCCGCTGACATGCGCAAGCACACCGAATGCCAGAAATACCAAGTCGAATGCGGAACGAAACTCCTCGGACAGCGAGGCCGGGGAGTCGTCGCGGATCATGAGGCGCCCGTCTTTGACAAAACCATCCAAGCGTTCCGCCATGATCTGGCCCGCGGTCGGGCAGATGTCGTAGGCTACGCCGCTTGCATCGGTCAATTGCAGCAGGGGTTCGGCATAGCGGCCGGTGCCCGCGCCAAAGTCGAGAAAGCGGCCGTCCGCGGGAAGGTGATGCAGCAGCATTCCGAGCGTGCGCATATTCGGCCTCGGATATCTCCGGTCATAGAGCCCCGACGAAATATAACGATCATAGCTGTAGACCATGTCGGGAATATCGTCACACGCGATGCGCTCGGTCAGGGGATCAGCTATCATGTCCCGCCACAATTCAGAACTACACGATCCGAAGGTTCAGATCCTCCAGTTCTCCAAAAACGCACACATCTGTGTTACGAAAAGAACTGATTCGATGTTATGGTGTCATACGATGGTTAAGAATTCAATTACACGGGCCTGGCCTCGTCTTATGGGCAGGCTCTTTGTCATTAGCCCGGCAAACAAAGGGCCAAAACGTCCGCGTCCGATGCGGACGGTTAAACTTTGGGCGCCGGGATTGCGTGATCGGCCGGTTCGACCTCTTTCGGTCCTGACGCTTTTGTGCCTGTTGATGACGGGCGGGGACGCGGCGGCCGACAGCGTTCTGGAACGCATCGCCGGGGATGGCGTCATACGTGCGGGAACCCGAGCCAGCGGAGGCGTCTTCTCTCACGAGGCGGCCGGTGGAGGCTTCAAGGGATTTTCGGTCGACCTCCTGGAGGAAATCCGGCTTGGCGCGGAACGCCGACTCGGCCGCGATGTCAAACTCCAGTTGTTCCCGGTAACGCCGACCGATCGCCTCAACCGCGTCGCCGATCGCGAACTCGACATCGTATGCGGGCTGACGACACCGACCTGGGAGCGGGAGCAGATGATCGACTTCTCTCTGCCGTTCTTCCGCGACGGCACGCGCATCATGGCATACCGCGAACACGCCAGCCGGATTGCCGACGTCAACGGGCTGGAAATCGGCGTCGTTGAAGGCACCACGACGGTTTCGGTGATCGCAAAACAGCTGCCGCTGGTCACCGTCCGCGCGTACGCCAACATTGGCGAGGCCATGAACGCACTTGTGAAAGGCGACGTGCATGGAATCTCCAACATCGGCACGGTATTGCTGTCCGAGGCCGAGCGGGTGGAACTGGATCGAAGCGTCGTGCTGTTGCCGCGCACAAACGTTCTGGCGACCGAGCCGCTGGCCTGCATTCTCCCCCAGAACGACAGCCCGTGGCGTGATTTTGTCAACGGTATCTTCGTCGATCTACTCGCCGGGATCGAAAGCCACGCGAGCCGCTACGAGGAAATCCATGATCGCTGGTTCGGCCGCGACGGCTTGCTGCACTTCCCCATCGACCGCGAAACACGCAACTATCTGGCGAATGTTTCGATTTGGGTGCAGTGACGCCGGTCACTGATTATAAATCAAATCCGAATAGTTCGGTATCGGCCAAAGACTGGCATCGACGAGAGCCTCAATACGGTCCGCCACATCACGGGCAGCCTGCATCGCGGGCTTGATCGTCTCATGGGCGTATGACGCGGCGCGCGCGAGATCATCCTCCGGCCAGCCGCCGATGGCCTCCGACAAGGCATCGACGCGCGCCAGCAATTCAGCGGCCAATTCCTTCTTCTCGTCGAGGAGCGAGGACGAGAATCCAGCCCCATGGCTTGATTCGACATCCCGCATTGCGGCGGGAGCGACCATGGTCAAGAGAATCCGCAGCAATGCGCGCGCCTCAATCCCGATCTCGGTGACATAGGCGTCCTGAAGAACGCCCTGACGCGCGGCGATCTCCCGTTCGTTAAAAATCCCGAGGCTAGCGAAGAGCGCCACGTTCTTGTCCGAGGTCAACGTCTCGTAAGCCTCCGGGCTGCTCTCCAGATGTGTCAGGTCCCACTTGTCGGCATGCTGGTAGAGAGCTTCGGAATAGCCGTTTCCGCTGAACAGCACACCTTGGTTTTCCTTGATCGTGTCACGGATAACCTGGTCTATGTCCTTGCCTGCGTCGGCTTCGTCGCACATGGCCTTCAGACTGTCCGCAACCCCCGCGTTGACCATCGTAAGCGGGAACGCGATGTGCTGATTCCCGCCGACCGCGCGAAACTCGAACCGGTTGCCGCACCACGGAAACGGCGCGGTGCGGTTGCGGTCCTCGAGGCTGGCCCTGATGTCGGCCACGGGCGCCGTGATTTCGATCTCCTTGTGCTGCCCTTCGTAGGCGCCGTATGGCCCGCCTTCGGCAACATCCCTGAAGTGCTGCTCCAAGCCCGCGCCCAAATGCACCGTGATGATGGCCGGCGGCGCCTCCTGGGCCCCGAGCCGGTGATCGTTGCCGGCGGTCGATACGCCGCAGCGCAAAAGATCGCCATGCCGGTTGACGCCGCGCAGAAGCGCGGCGGTAAAGGCGACGAACCGCCGGCTTTCGAACTCGGTCTCCCCGGGCACGAAGAGATTGGCGCCCGTATCCGTGTTGAGGCCCCAGTTGTTGTGCTTGCCGGTACCATTGATACCGGCGAACGGCTTCTCGTGAAACAGGACCGCCAGATCGTGCTCGTCGGCCAGATCGCGCAACACATCCATGGCCAGGACGTTGGTGTCGGCGGCGAGATTGGCCATATTGAAGATCGGCGAAATCTCGTGCTGGGCGGGCGCGACCTCGTTGTGGGTGCACCGGATTGATATCCCGAGGCGCCACATCCGTTCCCGGGCCTCCTCCATGAAACGGTTCACCCGCGGCGTCAGCCTTGCGAAATAGTGGGTCGACAGTTCCTGTCCGCGAAGCGGCGCGGCGCCGAGCAGCGTGCGTCCCGAAGCGACAAGATCCGGGCGCGCCAGATACATGCTCCTGTCGATCAGGAAAAACTCCTGCTCCCAACCGACATTGCACACCACCTCGGATGTCGCCTCGTCCCCGAGATGTTGCAACAGCCTCAGGGCGTGCTCGTTGACGGCCATGTTGGCCCGCAAAAGAGGAGTCTTCTGATCCAGCGCTTCGCCGGTCCAGGACACAAAGGCGGACGGAATATAGAGCGTCTTGCGGTAAACGAAGGGTGGCGATCCGGTGTCCCAACCGATATAGGCAGCCGCCTCGTGGGTCTCGCGCAACCCGCCGTTGGGGAAGGACGATCCGTCGGTTTCGGTCTGGAAGAGATCGCGGCCTGCCAGCGCGACGACGAGACGGTCCGCCTCGAAGTCGACGCCAACAAATGTTTCGAGCTTCTCCCCGTGGACCGGCCCCCGCATCGGAGAGAACCAATGCGAATAGCCGATGCAGCCCTTCGATTGCGCCCACTCCCGGACGGAAACAGCCAGAGCGTCGGCGAACTGTTTATCCATCGGTACGCCGGTCGCGCGACATTGCACAAAGGAGTAGTAGACTTCCGGATCAACCAGCTTCTTGAGAATGGCGTCGTCCAGCACATCGTCGTTGATCTCCGCCAGTTCAGTCGGCAGGGCGACGGCCTGCGTCGGGGCATCGTGGGTGGAATAGGCCAAGGACATGACTGCTGCTCACGATATGGTGGTTGGAAACAAGGCGGCGCTAGTCGGAAAGCGACGACTGGACTGCGCTACGGGACGCGTGGATCGCAAAGAGCGTGTCGAAGCCGCTGATCTCGAACACCTTGCGAATGGAGTCGGATAGCGAGCAAAGCACGAGTTCAGCGCCCTTGCCCTTCAAAGTCTTGCCGGTCAGAAGCACGGCACGAAGACCGGCGCTGCTGATGTAACGCAGATTCTCAAGATCCATGATCACGACGCGATCATCATCCTCAATCGCGTCCCTGATCGCATCCTCGAATTCGACCACGTTGGAACCGTCAATGCGCCCGTCCACACAAATGGACAATATGCCGCCCTGCCGCTCGGTCGTCACTTTCATTGCATCTGTCTCCCGAATTGTTGGCCCTGCCGCAAACCACGCCCGGGCCTGATCGTGTCAAATCCGAACCGGTATCGCGGGACCATGTCGACCTCCCACTCAGTCATCGTCATCGTCATCGTCCGGCATGACAATAAACTCGGGGTAGGCCTCGATACCCAGTTCCGCCACATCCTGGCCCATCTCCTCCACGCGCGACGAGACCCGGGCCCCTATGGTCTTCTCGATCACGAACCACACGAGGCCGGACGTGACGAACACGAAGGCGCCGACAGCCAGGATTCCATAAACCTGCACCAGAAGATCGCCGCCCGCGGCAAATCCCACGGCGAGGGTCCCCCAAATGCCGGCGAAAAGATGGGCCGGCACCGCGCCCACGACATCGTCGATCCGCAGCCGTTCCAACAACATCGTCCCGGCCACGGCGATGAAACCGCCGACCCCGCCGATCAAGATTGCCCAATAGTGCTCCACCAGATCAGGACCCGCGGTGATCGAAACCAGACCCGCGATCGCTCCGTTCAGGCTGGCGAGAAGATCGACGCGACCGAGGAGGGGCCGCGACAGGGCGATGGCGGAAATGACGCCGGCGGCGGCGGCAAGGTTCGTGTTGACGATGATGTTGCTTAACGCGACCGCATCCAGGGCCGAGCCCAACGCGAGCTGGGAACCGCCGTTGAAGCCGAACCATCCGAGCCAGAGAATGAAGACGCCGAGGGTCACGGCGGGGACGTTCGAAGGCGGCGTCTGTTTCACCGTGCCGTCGCGCCGGAACTTGCCCTTGCGCGCGCCCACGACAAGCGCACCCGCCAACGCCGCCCAGCCTCCGGTGGAATGGACGATGGTCGACCCCGCGAAGTCCGAGAAACCCAGTTCGCTGAGCCAGCCGCCGCCCCATGTCCAAGCGCCGACCACGGGATAGATCACCGCCGTCAGGACCAGTATGAAGACGAAGAACGACCACAGATGGACCCGCTCGGCCAAGGTGCCGGACACGATCGAAGCGGTTGTCGCGACAAAGACCATTTGGAAAAACCAGTTGGACATCGTCGAATGGCCGCGCTCGACGACGGCCGCCGCGGCCCCGGGCTTGTCCGCCAGCAACGCGATTTCCTCGCCGGTGACACCATGGAACAGCGAAAGCGTACCGAACCAGCCGCCCGGTTCGACGCCGACATACATGATATTGAAGCCGACGACGTAGAACATGAGGCCGGCAAGGGAATAAAGACCGATGTTCTTGAGACAGATGACCGATGCGTTCTTGGTGCGGACGGAGCCGGCTTCAAGCATCGTGAAACCCGCGCACATCCACATGACGAGCGCGCCCCATATCAGGAACGCAAAGCTGTTCAAAACGAACTTGGCTTCGTTCTCGACCGCGGCGTGGGCGGAAGACGGCAACAGCGCAAGGACGACCGCAACCGCGGAAACCGACAGGCCAACTGTCGTCGCGCACCTAAACATACGGGCTCTTCCTATTGCCATGCTGCGTCCAATCTACTACCGGCTGGAAGTCGATAACCATGCGCGGGCCGCACTGACCGGATCATTCCGATCACGGGCCACCTCACCTAATGGGGCATATGCGACATCGCAATTATGATGGTCCTCTCTATCTCCTCGATCGCGCCGTTCATCTCGCGGCCGATGAGATCAAGCTTACGCAACTGTTCGATCCTCGGGCGCGCTTTCTTGATCTCCTGGACGGAAAAGACGGCGGGCAAGATGCCACAAGCATCCGAGAGGCAGATCAGGGCCGCATCCTGCTGCTCCGGAATGTCGTCGGAGAGCAAAACATCGGCGATGCGCCGCTTGACCGCGCGTTCCTCCCGGTCGCCGATGATCGGATGGCGTACCCGCTCGAAGACCCACAAGAACTTCGAACCCGAGCGTTCCAGAATCCCCTGCTCGACCAGACTGTCAAGGGCCATTTCCCGCATGGACCGGGCTTCGTCCGTGGCCAGCACCTCAATCCAGACGGAGGAGGGTTTGGACTCTTCCGACGAGGCGATCAAGGTGAGTGCCCGGTCAAGCAACGCACTTCCGGTCGGCGAAGAATCGATCACCGTCAGGCGTTCAGTGTCCGTATCAATGCGGTTGTCGAAAGCCAGACCCATAAGGGTGGCGCCGGCGATGCTGTAGTCGACGGCGGTTTCGCGCACGGGAATGAAGGAACCCTTTTCGTCGATCATAAGAAGAACGATTTTTTCAACGAGAGTCAGCATGGCTACCCCCCTCGGCCAACCCAGTCTTGCTCGGCCGCCAGGGCATCCTCGCGCGTGTCAAAACACTCCAGGAAAGCAAAGAAGCCGCTCACCTCCAGCACCTTCCTGCACTCAGGCTTCAGAGCGCATAGGGCCAGATTTCCGCCATTCTGCTGGCAGGCTCTGGCACCGACGAGCAAGGCGCGAAGTCCCGCGCTGCTGATGTAGTCCATCCCGGAACAGTCAAGCAAAACGTCCTTATCTCCACGCTCCACAATGCCATTGAGATATTGTTCAAACTCCGGCGCGGCGAGCCCGTCTACACGACCGGATACAAGTCCGATCACAACCTCTCCGTGTTTTTGCTCTTCAAATTCCATACGAGATTTCCCTACTAGCGTCTCAAAACCGATGATTTCCCTACTGGCATCCCGAAACCGATAAAGCACATTCAAGAAAACGTCAACAAGCTAGTGGCCTCCCCGGTCGGCGAGCTGATTTTTGCCGCCGGCCGATTTCGGCCGGCTAGGGGTGCGCCGGTGTCTGCCGGGCGGAAGACCGCGCTTTAGGCCGGGTCCGGAAGGGATTGTGGAGCGTGACCAAGTTCCGTTCGCCAATCCGGCGGTACCGGACCTCGTCCATCAGTTCGCGCACCGGAAAATACCCGAGCCGCCGACGGATGTGGCCGTTACCGCCCGGGCGCGTGCAGCTTTCGTGTGCCTCTGTACACGACCGGCAGAGTCGACGGGTCCTCCACGCTGGAGTCCGCGTGGAAATGGATCACGCTGCTGCCCGTGCCGCAGTCTCCGAATTCATCGCAAGCCAGCGTGCCGATCAGGCCCCGAAAGCCCGCAGTGCCGGCCAGCGCATCGCGGAGCGCCGCGCGGTCGATGGAGAGCGTCTCTTCACCGGGCACCGCAACCTGCTTGATCGCGGACAGCAGCAACGTCGTGGCGTCATAGCCGTGCGCCCAGAATGCCGATGTCGGCGGCCGGCCCAAGGCGGTTTCGAGCGCGCTCAGCACGTCGGCGGCGCTGCTGCCCGTCGCCTGGTTGACGTTCCCGGCGTCCCCCGGATCGGGACTCGTGAAGTAGAACCCCTCGGCCTCGGGCAAGGCGAGTAAAGCTCTTGTCAGCATGGCGCTGCCACCGATCATCCTCACGCCTTCCAGGCCCTCGAACCCGGCCGCCTGCCGGATCAATGATCTGGCTTCCGCCGGAAAGAGCGGGAGCAACACTCCATCGGGGTCGGCGCCGCCCAACTCGGCGAGAACGGCGGACATGTCGGTCTGCCCTTTGACAACTTGGGCTACGATCGGAACAAAACCGCCATGCCCGCGGAACGCGACAGCGAACGCGTTGGCAAGCGCGCTGGAATAGGCGTCGCCGTCGTGGACTGCCGCCATCCTGCGCAACCCGAGCTCTTCGTAGCCGAACCTCGCGACGACGCCCGCCATCACGAGGTCGTTGTTCGCCACGCGGAAATAACCCTCGTGATAATCCGGGCCGGCATTGCCGGCGAGGTCGGACGTGAGCCGGGGCGAGGTGTTGGCCGGCGAGATCATCGAGAGGCCGGCCGCGCCGAGGATCGGCGAGGCCTCTACCGCCGCGCCGGAACATAGCGTCCCGATGACGCCAACAACGTTCGCGTCGCCGACGACGGCCTCGGCCGCCGCGCGGCCACCCTCGCCCGAGCACTTTTCATCAAGGGTCCGGACGGTAACCGGGTGCCCGTGAATGGGGCCGAACTCCTCAATCGCCAACTCGACGGCGGCTTCGATGACGGGCGAAACTCCTGTCACCACCGAGCCGGAAAGCAGCGCGCGAATCTGGATCGGTTCGCCGCGCCCAATCTCGACCTTGCCGGGCGCCCCGGCGGCGTATGCGTTGCCGCAAGCGAGGGCCGCCGCCAGCGCAATGGCCGCCGCCGAGGTCCGAAGCCCGCCCGCCAAAATCGGCATGTGATTGTCTCCGAAGTCTTCACGCCCGGAAGTCTTTACGCCTGACGTTCACCGGGGCGCACATGCGCCTCATGGCGAACCATCGCCCATCCCGATTTCAGCGCGCAAGGCAATCCGGCCGCGACAGGGTATAACGGCGGCGCGCCGGCGCGCAACGCTCCCGCCCACCGTCCCGGCACCGGACCGGCCACGGATTGGCTGTCCCGGAGCCCCTCAGGACTTCAAATGAACGGGGGTCTTGACCCGTACGGTCACGATATCGGTGTCGTGATACTGCTGATGACGAACCGACGAGGCAACGTGCCGCAACAGCCTGAGCGATACCTCGTGTTCCGCGGGCGCCTCGGTCGCGCGTTCGCTGAGCAGCGCGAGCTGGTCCTCGAGATTTGCGTCCCCGGTTGAGGCGATGAATTCGAGAACCGCCTCGTCCCGCTCCTTGTGGGCGATCAGCAGCAATCGCCGCTCGGCATCCCCGTCGCGGTCTTCGGACCGGTAATGCTCAAGGAGAGTGAGCAAGGTCTCCTCGCTGGCACTGTCGAGGCGCTGCGTCATCGCCTCGCCCCAGCCGCTGCGCGAGCCGAATACCCGGAGAAATTCCCTGATGTCGGGAAGGACGGAGATCTGGAACGGTACTTCGATTCGCCGGCGCCGGGGCTCCGCGAGTTGGACGAACAGCGTCAGAATTAGGGCGGTCAGTCCTCCCGCCGTCATACCGTTCTGCAGCAACCCGCCCGCGATGTCCGCGAAGTATTCGGGAAAAATCACGCCGTTCTGAAAGCCGACCCCGACCCAGAACGACACGCCGGCGATCATGCCGTTGCGATAGTCGAGACCGTCCTGGAGCAGGACCTTCATGCCTACCACGAAGAGGATCGCAAGGAGGACGCTGACATACGCTCCGGCAACCGGACTCGGTATCGCCAGGACGACGGCGAGCAGCTTCGGGAAAAAGGCGAGGGCAATGAAAATCGCACCGGCTGCGATTCCAACCGTGCGCGCGCCGACTCCCGTCAGTTCAGTGACCGAGACGCTTGTGGAGTACGTGGTATTCGGGACCGTGCCGACGCAGCCCGACAGGAGATTGCCCACACCGTCGGCGGTAACGGCTCCTTGAACCGAGCGGAAGTTCACGGCCCGCGGGCGGCGCCATGAAATCCGCTGGATCGCCACGGAATCACCGATGGTCTCGATGGCGCCAATCAGTGTTACGAAGACGAAACCCGGCAACAGCGCCCAGAACGTGGGGCCAAAGCTGAGGTCAAAGCCTGGCCAAGCACTCGCGTCCGGCAATCCGATCCACGGCGCATCGGCGATTCGGGCCGTATCGTAAATGCCGAAATACCCGCCGACCACCGCACCGGCAATGACGCCGGCAACCGGTGCCCACAGGCGGAGCATGCCGGTCGCCTTGACGGCGATGCCGACGATGACGAGCAGTGTGACAAGCGCGCTGAGCGGTGCGGCCTCGGCCGGCGTACCGTCCGGCACCTCCCCCTGCAGCTCAAAAATGATCGGCATCACGGTCACGGGAATCAGCATGATCACCGTACCCGCCACGGGCGGTGTGAGTATCCGGCGAAACAACGACAGCCGTCTCGCCAGCCCGAACTGGAACAGCGAGGATATGATGACGAGCGTCGCCAGCATCGCGGGCCCGCCCTCCGCGATGGCGGTGATGCAGATGGCGATGAAGGCTCCGGAGGTGCCCATCAGAAGCACGTAACCCGCGCCAACCCGGCCAACCCTGACCGCCTGGAGGATCGTGCTGATTCCACTGATCAAGACGGCCCCGAAGACGGCCCACATCATGTACGCATCGGAGCCGCCGGCGGCCTGGACCACGATGAGGGGAGTAAGGACGACCCCGGAAATCGTCAGGATGGCGAGTTGGAGGCCGAGCCCGGCTGCCAACAGCGTGGGCGGCCGGTCGTCAGGTTCGTAGCGGACGGTAGATTGAAGGTCGGGAATATCGGCGGCCATTGTCGGACTTATACGCGACCGCCGCGGGTACTTCAATATCCCCGGATGCCCTGATCAGGGCTATCGCTTTTGAGAATGAGCGGCGGCTCTGATGAGTTTGAGCGCGAATTCGTCGTGCCATCCGGCGCGTTTTAATTTTCCCGCACTGATTGCCATTCAGCGCCGGAACATGGCCGCCGTCCGGCGAGATCAATGCGCCCGCTAAATCGGCCGTCACCTTCTTACGCCCTACCGCCGGAAGATCGAAGGGCAACACGGTCCATTCGGTCGTGGTGGGCGTGGCGCCTTTGCCGCCCGGCAGTTGTGCGCCGGGATACTAACGCCTGGACAACCGCAACGGCTTGCGCCACGTTTTCCGCTTCATCATCATCCCGTGCGGAATGGACCGGGATGGCGCTAGGCAATGATCCGGGAAACAGGAGATGATTGGCGTCTCCGGATCTCTCGAGGGAGGCGTGGCATCGTGCTCTTACACGATCACGGAAAGCAAATCCGACGGCACATGGTTGAAGCTTGCCTTCGACTGCAATTGGATTCGCGCGAGGTAATGGGGCCAGGAGAAGACACCATGAAACCATCGTATCGCAAAAGACTGCTGTTGCCGGCCGCCGCCCTCTTCGCCGTGTGGGCCCAGCAAACCGCCTTCGCCGGCGACAGCGGCAGCTTTGAACTCATCGCGATCCAAATCCACGACTACACCACGCTGGAACACGCAGGGCGAACCGTCACCGCGGGTCCGCTGCAAGGGGCGGCCAGTATCGTCGCGACCAGCGGCGCCCCGTTTTGCGACGGCACGAATTACCGCGCGACCTGCGTGGTCTACGTCAAGAGACAAGGCGCCGGCATCGATCTGGAGGCGCCGTGCACGATGGCGGACGAGGCAGGCGACGTGCTGTACCTGCTGTCCGAGAGGCGAACGGGAAACATTGCCGCCGGAGGCGGCGGTACAGGTAATTTCCAGATCCTCGGCGGCACCGGAAAATACGCCGGCATCGTCGGCGACTGCCCGTACACGACGAGCTACCTCCCCGGCAAGTGGGTCGTGACCAGGCCAACATGCACTTGGCGAAAGCCATGATCAGGGGCGGTGACGTTCGCCTCGGGCCATTTCCCGTTTCCGCGGACCCTGCCGGCGCGCGCCGCAACGAGTGGAGCGTTTCGGTGTCGGGCAACTGGCGGATCACCTTCGAGGAGCGGGACGGCGGGATCGAGCGAGTGAACCTGGAGGACTACCACTGATGAGCGACGGCGGTATCAAGATGGGGATGACTCCCCCGCATCCCGGAACCTTCATTCGGATCGAAGCGCTTGAGGAGCTGGGGCTGAGCGTTGCGGCGGCGGCGCGGATTCTCGGCGTGCGCCGCGCGACGCTCTCGGACCTGGTGAACGGCAACGCCTCGCTGTCGCCCGAGATGGCGCTGCGGGTCGAGAAGGCGTTCGGCCTCAGCATGGACCTGCTGCTCAGGATGCAGGCATGGCGCGACGCGGATGCGCGCGCGCGCCGATGAGATCGACGTTCGTCGCTATCAACCCGCGTGATCGCCTCGCGGCGAATTTATTTCGATCAGACGTCGTGACGCCGGCCCGGCGCATCGGCCGGCGCATCGCGCGCGAGGAACCGGACGCCCGCTCATGCCGGCACGGACTCCGGGCGGATGCCCCGGAACCGGAACGATGCCTGACTGTCCATCTGCTCGCGACCTCCTGTCGACCCTGCGGGGCAGGCCGTCCCGGCGGACCCAGTGCCGCCGGGACGGCGGCAAACCCGTACGCGCCTCGGCTTGACGGCGCGCGTTGCGGATTCTGACATTTCAAGATTGTCGATGTATAGTCCGGTCTGAACACTGTCGGCAGTAACCGTACGGCCTTCGGGCAATCGTCGATTTGTGCTCTATCGCGGATCGGAGATAACAAACCCGAATGATGGACCAAGACGTTTCACGTGAAACCTCCGACGTTCCTTTGATCGAAGCGGACGAAGAAGAAGGTAGGCCCGTCGGCCGCCGCGAACCGATCGCTATCGTGGGCATGGCCTGCCGGTTCCCCGGGGCGCCGGACATTTCCGCTTTCTGGCGCCTGCTGGAGGCGGGAGAGAGCGGGGTGATCGAAGGGGAGCCCGGATCCGGAATCGGCCGTATCGGCGAACTGTTTCCCGCGGGCACGGGTCAGGCCCCGGCCTGCCGGTTCGGCGCCTATCTCGACGAGATCGATCTGTTCGATGCGGGATTTTTCCGAATCTCGCCGGTGGAGGCGCAGTTCCTCGATCCGCAGCAGCGGATGATGCTGGAAACGTGCTGGCGCGCGCTGGAAGACGCCGGCATGGACCCGGATCGCCTGAAAGGCAGCCGCACCGGCGTCTACGCCGGGATCAGCAACAACGAGTATCGCGGGCTGATCCTGGAGAATACCCGGCCGGACGAACCCGCGGCCAGCCTCTATTCCGTCGCGGGCACCTCATTTAACACGGCGATCGGCCGCGTTGCATTCGCGCTCGGCCTGGAAGGGCCGGCGCTAGCGCTGGATACCGCCTGCTCGTCCTCCCTGGTCGCGATCCACCAGGCGGTTACGGGCCTCCAGCGGGACGAGGCCGACCTGGCGCTGGCCGGCGGCGTGCACGTGATCCTCTCGGGGCGACTGCTGGAGATGCGCGCCAATGCGGGCATGTTGTCTCCGGACGGGCGCTGCGCCACCTTCGATGCCGCCGCGAACGGGTATGTACGCGGTGAAGGCTGCGGGATCGTGGTGCTCAAGCGCCTTGCCGACGCGGAAGCCGACGGCGACCGCATCTGGGCCGTGATTCGCGGCGCCGCGCTGAACCAAGACGGCGCCAGCCCCGGATTGACGGTGCCGAGCGGACCCGCGCAGGAAAAGGTCATAGGGGCCGCGTTGCAGCAGGCCGGCCTCCAGCCCCCCGAAGTGGATTACGTGGAGGCGCACGGGACAGGCACCGAAGTCGGCGACCCGATCGAAGCGCAGGCGACCGGCGCGGCATACGCCCGCGGGCGAGACGCGGACCGGCCTTTGCTAATCGGCTCGGTCAAGACCAATATCGGCCATCTCGAAGCGGCGGCGGGGGTCGCCGGAATAATCAAGGCCGTGCTCGCCATGACGCGGGGCGTCATCCCCAGGCACCTCCATTTCCGGGATCCGAGTCCGGAAATCGATTGGGAGCGGCTGCCGCTACGGGTGACGGCAACGCCCACGGACTGGCCGCGGATTTCCGATGTTCCGCCACGCGCGGGCGTGAGCGGTTTCGGCTGGTCGGGAACCAACGCCCATGTCGTGCTGGAGGGATATGGCGACCGACAGGACGACCCCGCCGGGGACCCGGATGTCTGGAACGCCGGCTCGCCTCGGTCCATCGCCGTGTCTCAACCGGCCTCGGTTGCCGACGAAACGCCGGACGACGAGACGCTCGCTCCGCGCCTGACACGCTTGCTGCCACTTTCGGGCAAGTCGGACGAAGTTCTCAGGGATCTCGCGGGACAATATCTGTCGTGGCTCGATGAACGCGCTTGCGACAACGACGAAGAAATGCTCGCCGACATGGCTTGGACAGCCGCCGTCGGACGCAGCCATTTCGGCCACCGGGCGGGACTGGTTTTCGATGATGCCGACTCCTTGAGGGCGGCCCTGCGGGAACTCCGGGAAACGGACGGGATCGAGGCGCCGACGGCGGCCAGAAAAGTCGCGTTCGCCTATACCGGACAGGCCAGCCAATGGCCCGGCATGGGCGCGGCGCTCTACGCGAGCGAGCCCGTGGTCCGCGCGGTGCTCGACCGCTGCGACGCTGTTCTCGCCGGGGAGCGTGGCGCGTCGCTGCTGGACGTGATGTTTGATCGGCCTGGGGCCGCGGGCGACCTGGACGACCCGCGGTGGAAACAGCCCGCGATCTACGCGCTCGAATGCGCACTGACGGCGCTCTGGGCCAGTCTCGGCGTGCGGCCGGATGTCGTGGTTGGGCACAGCCTTGGTGAGATCGCGGCCGCGCACACCGCGGGCGTGTTCGGGCTGGAAGAGGGTCTGCGCTTCGCGGCGGCCCGGGGCGGATTGATTGGGGCGCTCCCCGGCGAAGGTGCGATGGCGGCGGTCTTCGCGCCGGCTTCGCGCGTGGAGGAGGCGCTGGAAGAGCACAACGCGGCCTCCGAAGGCGTCGGCCTGTGCATCGCGGCGGATAACGGCGCACAGCAGGTCATCAGCGGCCCGGCGGCAGAGATCGAGACAATTCTGGAGAGTCTCGAAGCGCGGGACGTCCGGGTCGAGAGGCTTCGGAAGAGTCCGGCCTATCACAGCGCGATGGTCGAGCCGGCCCTGGACGATCTGGAAGCCGCGTTGGACGGGACCCTGTTCGCTCCGCCGTCGACGATGTTCGTCAGCAACCTTACCGGCTGCGCGTTCAAGGCGGGAGAGGTGCCGGACGCGGCCTATTGGCGGCGGCAGGCACGCGAGCCGGTGGCCTTCCGCGCCTGTGTCGAGACTCTGGCGGAGATCGGCGTCGACGCGGTTATCGAAATCGGTCCCCATGCCGTGCTCGGGCCGATGACGACGATGGCGTGGCCGGAAAGCGCCGGCGCAGCGCCCCCGGTCGTTCTCTCCAGCCTGCATCGGCCGGCAAAGGACGAACAGCCGCCTTCGCCGGGTTCGGGCGGCGGCTTCAAGGAGGCGGTCGCCGGCGCTTACGCGGCGGGACTTCCGCTGTCCTTCGCCGGGCTCTTCGCGGGCGAGGCGCGCCGCCGCATTACCGTGCCCGGCTATCCGTTCCAGCGCGAACGCCACTGGATCGAGACGTCCAAGCGGCGCCGGTCGGGCGCCGGACATCCCTTCCTGGGCAGCCGCCACGAATCCGCGAGCGGGCAGATCGCCTTCGACACGGAGGTCTTCCCTTCCGATCCGGCGTGGCTCGACGATCACCGCGTCTTCGGCCGGCTGATCGCGCCGGGGGCGCTCTACGGAGCCATGGCCGCGACGGCCAGCCTTGCGGAGGGCAACGAAGCGGCGGTCGTCGAGGATTTCCAGATGCAGAGCGCCCTGGTCTTCCCCGATGAGGACTCCGGGGATAGGCCTGCAGATTCGGGTCGACGGGTGCAGATTTTGCTCGACGACGCCGAGGACGGCGATTCCAACCGGGTCCGCATCCTCAGCCGCGGCGAAGGGGAGGATGGCTGGACGCTGCACGCGGAGGGGCAGGTTTCGAGCACCGCCGCCGGCCCGCCCCCGGGCGCGCCGCCGTTCGATGCGGAAGGGCTCAAGGCCGCGCTCTCGCCGGTAGACCTTGCGGGTTATTACCGTACCAAGGCCGCGGTGGGAATCGATCTCGGACCTTCCTTCCGCACACTGGAGGGTCTCTGGGCGCGGGACGGCGAGGCGCTCTGCGATGTGGCGCTGCCCGCCGGGAAAGAACTGGGCGCGCTCGACGTGCATCCGCTGGTGCTCGACGGCTGCTTTCAAGCCTTCGGCGCGGCACGCAACCCCGACGGCGGAGAAGAAGGCGTCACCTATCTTCCGTTCGCATGGGAGCGGCTGTGGCTGCCCGGACGTCTGCCGGAGCGGCTGACGTGCCATGTGCTCATGAGGGAATCTCCGGAGGGCGCGGCCGCGAAAGCGGAGCGGGACGCAGTGCCGGAGGTTCATTCGGCAGACCTGCGGTTTTACGGCCCCGACGGAGCGATCGCAGGGGAACTCATCGGCTTTACCGTCAAACGGGCGACACGGGCGGCGTTGCTTTCGGCCGTGGAGGGGATCGACGAGCTTCTCTACGAGGTCGTCTGGCAGGATCGCGCTCTCGCGCCGGGCATCACGCCCGCCGACTTCCTGACAAGTCCTTCCGAGATATCCGCGAACACGGATCTCTTCCCGGAATATCTGGCGAACGTGGGCGTCGACGCCGCCGACAGGGCAGCGTTGCTGGCCGATCTGGAGCGACTGTCCGACGCCTACGCCCTCGCGACCCTGGACAAGCTCGGCTGGAAGCGAGTGGCAGGTGCGAACGTGGGCTCCGCCGAGCTGCGGGAGAGTCTGGGCGTCGGGGGGGAGCACGAACGGCTGTTCCGCCGGATGTTGGAGATGCAGGCCCGCGCCGGGGTGCTTGAGGAAGCGGGCGACGGATTTACGGTTGCGGTCGCTTCCGGCGAACCGTTGCCGGAGGGGCTGGCCGACAACCCCGATACGGTGGCGGGAGAGATGGCGGCGCGTTATGCGCATGGGACGACCGAAATCGGTTTGTTCCGGCGCAGCGCCGATGCGCTGGCCGACGTCCTTCAAGGCCGGATGGACCCGCTGACGTTGCTGTTCAGCAGCGGTGAGCCGACGGCCGCCGATCTTTACCTGAAGGCCCCGGTGGCCCGCGCCGCGAACCGGTTGCTGGCGGACGCGACGACAGCGCTGATGAGCGCCATGCCCGAAGAGCGCACGCTGCGTGTGCTGGAGGTTGGCGCCGGAACCGGATCGGCGACCGCCGCGATACTTCCGGAACTCCCCGACGGCCGCTACGACTACACCTATACGGATATCTCCGCCGGCTTCTTCTCGGAAGCGGAGTCGCGCTTTGGCGGCGCCGAGGCGTCGATCGACTACCGGGTGCTGGATATCGAGAACGACCCGGTGGAACAGGGCTTCGACCGCCACGGCTACGACCTGGTAATCGCTTCCAATGTGCTACACGCCACGCGTTATCTGAACGAGACGCTGGTGCATTGCCTCGAGGTGCTCGCCCCGTCGGGCCAACTGGTCGCGCTGGAGAATCTGCGCGGCCAGGGCTGGCTCGACCTGACCTTCGGTCAGCTGGACGGTTGGTGGCGATTCGCCGACGACTACCGCCCGCGCCACGCGCTTGCCACCCCCCCCATTTGGCGGCAAGCGCTTGTCGACGCCGGATTCGACGACATCGCGATCCTGGGTTTCGACGAGTCGGATCCGAACGCCAACCCGGACCGGGGCGTGATCGTGGCGCAGGGGCCGCCGGAAGTGACCGAAGCGCCCGGCGTCTGGGTGCTGGCCGTCGATGGGGGCGGTGTGGCAGCGGAACTCGCGGCAAAACTCGCGGCACGCAATCAGACCGTCGTCCTCGCCGGGTCAGAGGCACGTCCGGACAGGCCTTCGGAGTCGGGCGGCGCCGGTGTCGTCGAAGCGTTCGTGGAGACGGCACGGCGCGAGTCGTGGAAGTCGCTCCTCGAAGACCTGCCTGCCAATCCGCCGCTAGCGGGAATCGTGCATCTCGCCGGACTGGACGGTCACGGCGCACAGGCAACGACCGGAGAAATGGCCGAGGATACGCGGCATGCTGCGGCGAGTGCGCTGGCCCTGACTCAGGCGCTGGTGGACAGCGATTTCGCCCTGTCGAAGGGCCTCTGGTTCGTAACGCAGGGTGCGCAGGTGCTGGAACGCGAGCGCGGCGGACAACTGGCCGGCGCCACCCTCTGGGGATTCGGCAAGGTGGCGGCGCGGGAAGCGCCCCAACTGCAACCGAGGATGCTAGACCTCGATCCCGCCGATGCGGAGCTTCCGCGCGACCTGGCAGACGAGTTTCTCTACCCGGACGACGAAACCCATATCGCCCGTCGTTTCAGCCGCCGCCAGGGCGCGCGGCTGATCCGCGCCGCGGCGGTTACGGATCGGCTGGCCCTGCCGGAGGAGCCCGGCTGGGAACTGGAGCCCGATGCCGGCGGTTCCCTCGACGCGATCGGCGTGATGTCGGTGCCGGAGCGTCGGCTGGAACCGGGTGAGGTCCGCGCTGCGGTCGAGGCCTTCGGTCTCAACTTCAGGGACGTGTTCATCGCCATCGGCGTCGTCGACGACTTCATGGGCGGGGAATTCTGCGGGCGGGTGCTCGAAGTCGGTGAGGACATCACCGGAGTTGCCGTGGGAGACCGTATCGTCGGAATGACGTTCCGGAATTACGGTTCCGAGACCGTGACCCGGGAAGACATGATCGTGCCCGCGCCGCCGGGCTTCTCGGTCAGCGAGCTTGCGACGATTCCGACAGCGTTCGTCTCGGCGGCGCTGTCGCTCGAGCTTTCGGGGCTCGATGCCGGTGATCGGGTGCTGATCCACGCCGGCGCCGGCGGCGTGGGACTCGCGGCGATACAGTTGGCACAGGCGGCAGGCGCGGAGGTCTTCGCCACAGCAAGCGCGCGCAAGCGCGACTATCTCCGGTCTCTCGGCGTGAAGCACCTGTTCGACAGCCGCACGACGGCGTTCGGCCAGGAGATACTCGACGCCACGGATGGCGCGGGCGTCGACACGGTGCTGAACAGCCTGACCGGCGAGGGCTTCATCGATGCAAGCCTCTCTTGCCTCGCCAAAGGCGGCCGCTTCGTGGAAATGGGGCGGGTGGACATCCTGAGCGAAGACGAGATGGCGGCGGCGCGACCGGACGTGTCGTACGCCATCCTGATGATCGACGTGCTCAAGGAGGAAGAACCGGCACGGGCGGGAGAGATCCTGGGGCGGGTCATGGAGCGGCTCGCGGCCGGTGAGTTGACTCCGCTTATCCACGCAAGATGGCCTGTGGCGGAAGCGGGATCCGCGATGAAGTGCATGCAGGGCGCGCGTCACATCGGCAAGATCGTGTTTACCAACTCGCCGCTCGCCAGACGCCGTCTGCGCGACGACCGCAGCTATCTGGTGACCGGCGGACTCGGCGGCATCGGCTGCGCGGTGGCTGGCTGGCTCGCGGATCGCGGCGCCGGCACCATCGTGCTCAATGGCCGGCGGCCTCCGGACTCCGAAATCGAGCAGGAAATCGAGGCGCTGCGCAGAAGTGGGGCCGACATCCGGGTAGAACTCGCCGACGTGACGGACGCGCCCGCGGTGGACGCGATGTTGGCGCGCATCGACGCCGGTCTGCCGCCGCTCGGCGGCGTCATCCACAGCGTAGGCGTCTTGTCGGACGCCGCGATCGGCAACCAGAGCTGGGACAACTTCGAAACGGTAATGTGGCCCAAGATCCTGGGGGCCTGGCACTTGCACCGGGCGACCGTCGATCGGGATCTCGACATGTTCGTCCTCTTCTCCAGCGTCGCAGGCGTTCTCGGCAATCCGGGTCAGGCCAACCACGCGGCGGCCAACGCTTTCCTCGACCAACTCGCCGCGCATCGGCGCGCCCTCGGGCTCGCCGGCCAGGCGATCGCCTGGGGCGCATGGTCGGAAATTGGCGAGGCAGAGGAACAGCGGGAGCGCATGGCCCTGCGCTCGGCGTCGGGCGGGCTTGAGTGGATCGCCCCGCAACAGGGTATCAAGGCCTTCGACCGCCTGGTGCGGGAGGACGCCACGACCAGCGTGGTACTGGCCCGCGACTGGGTGGCCTTCGGCGAGTCGCTCGATTCCCGCCCGCCGCTGCTGGAAGACCTGCTGTCCGACGGCGCGGACGACGGCGCCGGCGAGTCCTACAGCGAGGACCTTCTCTCCCAATTGCGGGAGGCCCCCGCGGCGGGACGCGAGGACCTGCTGGTATCCTTCCTTCAGGGGGAGGTCCAGGCCGTGCTGAGGCTGCCCTCGGCGCCGGCGTCCACGGTCGGGTTCTTCGACCTGGGGATGGACTCCCTGATGGCGGTAGAACTGCGCAATCGCCTCAACCGCGCCTTCTCGGATACCTATGTCGCACCGAATACCCTGGTGTTCGACTACCCGACCATCGCCGATCTCGCACGGCATCTGGTGGACGCGCTGGGCGAGCCCGAAGCGGCCCCCGAGGCGGCCCCGGAGACCAGCCCGGTACCGGCCGCCGAAGCCGCGTCCGGGCTGGCCCCGCAGCAACCGGCCCCGCGGCAACCAGCCCTGCGGCAACCGGCCCCGCAACCACCGGCCCCGCAACCTGTCGAAGGGCGCCGGGATGACGGTATAGCGATCGTCGGCATGGCGTGCCGGTTCCCCGGCGCGCCGGACCTTGCGGCCTTCTGGCGCCAGCTCGAAACCGGCAGCGATGCGGTGACGAACGGGCGGCAGGACAACGGCTCGTGGACCGGGGTCCAGGGCGACCCCGCGGTCGAGGACGACATTTGGGGCCGGGGCGGGTTCGTCGACGGGATCGACCGCTTCGATGCCGGTTTCTTCAGCATGACGCCAATCGGCGCGCGGATGACGGACCCGCAGCAGCGCCTTCTTCTGGAGACAAGCTGGCGGGCGCTCGAGGACGCGGGGATCGATCCAGAGGGCCTGAGGGGCAGCCGCACAGGGGTGTATGCGGGGATCACGACCAGCGAGTACCGCGATCTTATGACGGCGGCGGGCGGCGACGGCCTCAACTATCTCGGCACCGCAAGCGGCATGGCGGTCGGCGGCGTCGCGTTCCGGCTGGGCCTCACGGGGCCGGCGATTCCGGTGATGCTGAACTGCGCGGCATCGCTGGTCACGATGCAGCAGGCGGTCGGCGGCCTACGGGACGGTGCGGTGGACCTGGCCCTGGTCGGCGGCGTGAGCGCGGTCCTCTCGCCGGGGCTGACCAGGGAGATGGCGGCGCTGGGGATGCTGTCGCAGCAGGGGCTCTGCAAGACCTTCGACGCCGCGGCGGACGGCTTCGTGCGGAGCGAGGGCTGCGGCATGGTCGTCCTGAAGCGGCTGGCGGAGGCCGAGGCCGACGGCGACCGCATCTGGGCGGTAGTCCGGGGCGCGGCGGTCAACCAGAACGGGGCGGCGGCGGGGCCGACGGTGCCGAACGGCCTGGCGCAGGAGCGGGTGATCGAGGAGGCGCTGGCGCAAGCCGGCGTTCAGCCGGCGGACGTCGATTACTTGGAGGCGCACGGCGCGGGCTCGGAACTTGGCGACCCGATCGAGGTGCAGGCCGCGGCGGCGGTCTATGGCAGGGCGCGCGACGGCGAACGGCCGCTGCTCATCGGTTCAGTCAAGACCAATCTCGGCCATTTGGAATCGGCGGCCGGGGTCGCCGCGCTGATCAAGGTCGTCCTGGCCATGCGCCACGGCCTGATCCCGAAACACCTGCATTTCCGCGACCCCAACCCGCATCTGGACTGGGACCGGCTGCCGGTGCGCGTGGTGTCGGAAGCGGCGGACTGGCCGTCCGCGACGGACCGGCCGCCGCTCGCCGGAGTCAGCGCCTTCGGGATATCGGGCGCCAATGCGCATGTCGTCGTGGAGGGCTACGGCAATCCGGGCGACGGGCCGCCCGACCCGGAGGGCGTCCCGCTGCCGGTTGCCGTCCCGCTGCCGGACACCGTTGCGGAACTGCCGCAACCGGGCGACGGCCTTGCCGCACGCGGAACGCGGCTTCTGCCGCTCTCCAGCAAATCCGCGCAATCGCTCCGGAAGCTGGCGGAGCGGCATCTCGAATGGCTCGACAAACGGGAACCGGCGCTTGCGGCGGACGGCGCAGCGTCCGGTCCGCCCCTCTCGGACATGGCGTGGACCGCCGGCATCGGGCGAAGCCACTTCGATCATCGCGCGGCCGTGTCGTTCGAAGATTGCGAGTCGCTTCGCGAGGGTTTGCAGGCGCTGGCGGCGGCGGACGATGATTCCGGACCCGTGACGCCGGCGACGGTCGCCTTCGCCTACACCGGCCTCGGCGACGGCCGAACCGGGATGGGCGAAGCACTGTATGCGAGCGAACCGGCGGTGCGGACGGTTCTCGACCGCTGCGAGGAGGTGTTTGGCGAAATACGGGGCGCCTCGCTGCTGGACGCCGTGTTCGGGCGGCGAGGTTCCGCGGGAGACCCCGGCGATCCGCGGTGGGCGCAGCCAGCGGTCTACGCGTTCGAATGCGCGGTTACCGCGCTGTGGTCGACTGTCGGCGTGCGGCCTGGCGCGGCGCTCGGGCTCGGGACGGGGGCGCTTGCGGCCGCCCAGGCCGCCAGCGTGTTCAGCCTGGAGGACGGCCTGCGCCTAGCCGCAACCCTGGACGATCCCGGCGCGGCGCCGGACGAAATCGCGCTGGGTGCGCCGACATTGACGCTGGTCGACACCGTGTCGGGGCTCGCCGTATCGCCCGACGATGTCCGGGACGCGGCCTATTGGCGCCGACAGGCGGCGGGAGTGCCGGAATCCTTCGAGAGTTGCGCCGGGACGCTGGCCGCGGCGGGTATCGGCGCGGTTATCGAGATCGGTCCGGACACGGCGTTGGGGACCAAGCTGATCGCGGCGTGGCCGGATACGGCCGGGAACGGCGCCGCCCCGGCCGTCCTGCCGGGCCTCGGGCGGCCACCGGATCGCGAGGCAACGCCGAACGGCGGCTTCGCGGACGCGGTCGCCGGGGCCTACGAGGCGGGGCTCGCGGTGTCCTTCGCGGGACTCTTCGCGGGTGAAACCCGCCGCCGGGTGTCGCTGCCGGACTATCCGTTCGACCGCACCCGTCACTGGATCTGATCCGCGAACGGCGGAAAACTGCCCTAGGCTGTGGTGACAATTTAATCATTTAAGCCAGAGCATGATACTTGCGAGTTTGATGAAGCCGAGGAAGTGGGCGGCAAGTTTGTCGTAGCGTGTTGCGATGCGCCGCCATTGCTTGAGCTTGGCGAAAAAGCCTTCGACGCCCCAGCGCTGTTTATAGGCGATGCGGTCATAGCTGTGCTGGTATTTGCGATGCCGGCGCGGTGGGATGACGGGCTCACCGCCTTGCTCATAGATCAGGTCATGCAGGCTGTCGGCGTCGTAGGCGCGGTCCGCGAGGACGTGGCCCGCGGCCAGGCCCTGGATGAGGTTGTGGGCGGGGACCATGTCGTTTTGTTGTCCTGGCCCGAGATCGAAGCGCACTGGCAGGCCTAACGCATCGACGACGGCGTGGATTTTTGTGCCGAACCCGCCCCGGGACCGGCCGGGAGCCTGGGCTTGCGGTCCCCCCTTTTTCGCCGCCCGCCGGCGGCTTGGGCCTGGGCCCGGACGATGGTGGCGTCGATCGCCAGCCATTCCAAGTCCGGATCATCCGCGACAGCCTCGAAGATGCGGTCAAACACACCCGCCTCGATCCAGCGGTAGTAGCGCCGCTTCACCGTCTGATAGGGGCCAAACCGATCCGCCGGCAAATCACGCCACCGCGCACCAGAGCGCGCCAGCCACAGGATCGCATCGAAAAACCGCCGCCCGTCGCTGCGTGGACCACGCTTGCCCTTCATCCCGCCAGGAACAAAGTCCCGAAGCCGCGCCCATTGATCGTCTCTCAGCACTTCGCCTTCCACACCAACCTCCAAAAGCCAGTGTTGAATCACACCAAAGACAAAAAAGGAATCCCTAAAATGTCACCGCAGCCTAGAGCCGATCATGGTTTGCCGGAATCGCTTTGCAATGCCGACAATCCATGTGAATCGGCTCTACACAATTAAAATAGATCGGATTCACATGTTTTGACAAAACCGCGCCGTGGTTCCGTCAAAACATGACCCGATCTAGAACAGGTCGCTGCTATCGAGAAATTCGCGGACGGCCGCCACGCATTCCTCCGGCTTTTCGAGTTGGAGAAAGTGCGTCGTCTCGGGAATGAAATCGTAGTCCACCTTCAGGACTTCACTGAATTCGAAGCTCGGCAGATACGACCAGGGCATGGTCGGATCGGCTCCGATGACCTTGATCGGACAGGAAAGCAGGCCCAGATCGATGAGGGGAAAGAAACTCCGCGCATAGTACGCGAGTTGCGCTTCGAATTCGCGCGGGCATCGAAGCTCGTACCCCTCCCCGTTCGGCATCTCCCGGAGAATCGTCCGCGCCATGAGTTCCCGGACGCCGGGAACGACTCGCTTGAAGGCCGGGACGTAGCTTAGAAATTCGGCGAATTCCTCTCTCGTCTTAAACCGGTGCCCGCGTTGCCGAATCCTGTCGGCCGCCTCTTCGGAGGCCGCATGAAGGTCCGCCAGACTGGCGCCGGGCTTGCACAGAGGCGGATCGAACAGGATCAGCGCGGAATAGGGCTCCGAGAACGACATGAGCGGAATAATCGTGGAAAGGGAATGAAAGACGCCGACCGTCAACTTGTTCCCGTAGACCTTGCCAATCGTGTCGAGCATCAGGTCGTGATCGTGAATCAGGGTCGGAAAATTGTGGTTGTCGGAGCTGCCGACGCTGTTCCAGCCATGGTTTCTGATGTCGTAGACGATCAACTCATAATCGTCTGCAAGCAAGGACCAAAAGGGATAGTAGAGATCGACCGCAAGCCCGTTGCCGTGGCTCAGAACCAGCCGCGGGCCCGATGGATTGCCATGCTGCCGCAAGCTGGTGACGGTGCTGTCGACGAGATGTACGTCGTATACCGAATGCGGCTTGGGTATTTCCCACACGACTTCTGCTGTCATGGTAGTAAGGCCGGTTTCCCTGGGCGTCACTCCTTGATCAGGAACGGAAATCGGCGGTACGGAACGCCATCCCGCGCAGGAAACCCGGCCGCCTCCATTTACTCTCCGTCAGGGAATATCGCAGCAAATGCGCTGGACTGACGGGTCGCTCTCAGCCTGCGTTTGCGTCGATATAGTCCGCAAGCAGACGCAGGGTCTTGAACTGCAGGCATTCCTCGGCCTGCAGCGAGAGGCTGAACCCGTTGTTGACCTCCTTGAAGAACGCGACCGCGTCCACCGAGGACACCCCGGAATCGGCCAGCTGGGCGTCGAAATTCGGATCGGAACCGAGGCCCAGATGCTGGTCGGCAAGCTCTTTGAGACGATCTTCTGTAGATGACATGGGCATTTCTTCCTTAAGTGACGTATCGGCCGGCCGGCACGGAAAGCGCCGCATCGAACCGGATGGAAAAAACGGGACGCAACTCCCGAGACATGCGCGGGGCCGGGGCCCGCAACGATAAAGCGGTAAAATTATGGTGCGGCTACCTGACGATGGCAAGCCCGTTTGTCGGGCGCGCCGGGCCTGCCCCGGATTGAAGAATACGATCCTGTCCAATGCAGAATCTTGAATGCCTTCGGGAGACCGGCCGCCGACCGCCGGCGGCAGCGTGCCGGTTGCGTCGGCCGGTCAAATGCCCCGGCGCACCGGGCGGTCTGCCGGATCAACCGGATTTCCGGGCGCTTCCCGGGCGATCGCAGCGGCAAAGCGGGCATTGCTTATATTTTCGAGACGCCACCGAACCTCCGGGGTTTCGGGAAAACTGAAGACCCCTGTCCTCTCGCCTCGAACCATGCCCGGCGGAATCCCGAAGCTGGCGGGATCGATCGACAGGCCGGCGCCGGCCGCCTTGATCGCCGCCTCTTTCAGGGTCCAGAGGCGGTAGAACAGTTCGACCCTCCCTCGGCCGCGCGACTTCTCGAGTGCCGTCCGTTCTTCGGGGGCGAACAGCAGCCGGATATACCCGTCCAGATTGCGCTTCGTCGAGCGCTCTTCCACATCCACGCCGATCCGGCCCTTCGGCGCAAGAGCGATCAGGCCGTGCCGGCCGCTATGGCTGACATTGAAGGCGACCGGCGCCGGAATGCCGCCGACCCGCGCGAACGGCTTGCCGAACTTCGCCGTTTCGAACGAGAGTTCGGCGTTGCCGCAGCCGAGTTCGCGGCAGAGCAGCGACCGGACCGCCGCGCGGCACAGCGTGAATTCGCGGCGCGGCCGGGGATACAGGAATCGGTCGCGGCGCGACCGCTCCGCGGCGTCGAGCCAGCCGAGCGCCTCCGTTTCGCGCAGGGCGTCCGGCGTCAGATCGACGTAAACGACCGCGGCATCGTCCGTTTCATGGATCGGACGCCACGGCGGGGGTGACCCCTCAAGCGCTGGCTGCATGCGCCGAGCGTACCACATGGGCCGGCACGATGGAACGGCGGGACCGGCGGCACAATCCGTTCGAAATTGTGGTCGCGGAAACCCTCGACCGGTTGAGCCGCCTCGACGATGACGGCGGCGTCGTAGCCTGGGTCGAGCCCGGATTTTCCCAGTCCGCGAAACCGTCGACATCGCGAATTTCGATGGAGAACCGGCCGATGCCGACCGAAAGCCCTACGTAGTCGCCCGCCCAGAGCGAGACGGGCCTGCTTTCCTCGGCCCCCGGACGATCAACACGGATGCTCCGACAGCTGTAGAAGCTGCATGGCGATGTAGATCATGTGCCCGGGCGGGGTGATGCCCCAGGGGCCGTCTTCCCAGAACAGCGCGATTTCCGACTGGTCGGCGGTCCTTATGCTGCTCTCCTTTCCCCCGAGGCGGCGGATGGTGTCGAATTCCTCGGCGAACTCCGGGCTCTGCGAATCGTAGAATCCGGCCACACGGAACTGCGACCCGCTCTTCATCGTCCACGGCTTGATTTTGCCGTGGCCCGGATAGAGACAGCGGTCGAAGGAAGCGAATGCGGGCCCCGGCGAAGCACTGTAGAACGGGCCTGTCGGGCTCCATCGCAGCGAATCCGCCCGCCGGTCGTAGCGCCCCAGATAGTAGTTGACCTCGCTCGGCTCCGAGCCGTCATCCGTGCGCATGTCGAGCACTCGGCGGCTTGCAGTACGGCCCCACTCGACGCCGAGCGACTTCGCCTCGCTGTTGGGAAAACGATTCAGGAAAGCCATGCGTTCGAACAGGAAAGGTTGCTGGAACGCTTCCGCCGCCGCGGCTACAAAGGCGATGGAACGGCAGATCGGTGCCTTCGTCGATCACTACAACAACCACCGTTACCATGAGAGCCGGGCCAACCTGACACCCGCCGATGTCTATCAGGGACGCGGCGCCAAGATCCTGAAGATGAGAGAGGAGATCAAGAAACAGACAATCCGAGAGCGCCGCTTGCAGCACCAAGCTGCCGCCGCTTAAACTGAAACAGAAATCGAACCAGAGCCTCCGCTACAAAACGGCCCGCCAAGTCCGAAAATCTCTAACGACGGACAGAGAGGATGAATATGACTGAGTTCGCGATGGAACCGCTGGTCCGAAACGCGTGGTATATTGCCGCATGGGCACATGAACTCGACGACGGGCCCATTGCCCGGAAGATTATGGGCGAGGCCATGGTCCTCTTCCGCGACAGTGACAGGAAGGCCTCGGCGCTGGAGGACCGGTGCTGTCACCGGGGGGTGAAACTCTCTCTCGGAAAAACAGTCGAGCTTGGTTTGCAGTGCGGCTATCACGGCATGGTCTACGACGGCAGCGGTGCCTGTGTTGATAATCCGGGCGAAAAACTCAATCCCTCCTATCAGGTTCGCGCCTTTCCGGCGGTCGAACGCCAAAAGATGATCTGGGTGTGGACCGGCGAACCGGCGCGGGCGGACGAAAGCCAGATCGTCAATTTTCCGTACCCGGATCGTGAAGAAGAGTGGAATTTTCACTTTGGCCGCTACGAAATTGAAGCCAACTACATGTTCATGATCGACAACCTGATGGACCTGACCCACCTGGGCTACGTGCATCTCTCCACCATTGGCGGTCATCCTGATGAGCAGAATATCGCGGAACTGGATACGGTCCGCACGGATCGGGGTGCCAAGTATGTCCGCTGGATGATGAATTCAACGCCTCCGCCTGCGTTTGTCAAAGCCGGTAAATTTGACGGGCCGGTGGACCGGTGGGGAGAGTTCGAATACGTAGCGCCGGGAACCGTCCTGCAATGGGCAGGTGCACATGATGCTGGTACGGGCGGCCGTGAAGACCGCAATAAGCCGGGCGGCTTGGTTTTCCGAATAATTCATCAGGCGACGCCTGCGGATGTCACCGGTTACCATTACTTTTTTGCGTCCGCTGTGCGCGGCCAACCCATCGAAGGAGCCGCAAACATCGCGTTCCACGAGGCAAACCGGGAAGCATTCCTTGAGGACAAGCTTTTCATTGAAGCTCAGCAGGATGCCGTCGGTCTGTCACCCGACCGCCAGTTGCTCTTGCGTGAGCATGACAAGGCGGTCGCCTACAGCCGTCAGGCCATTCATCAATTACAGACCACGGATGTCTCTCACGCGGCGGAGTAATCCGGCGATCCTTACCAGATCATTGATCCGGATATCTCCTAATGGGATGGACCGGCTGCTTCTCGCGATTCACGTGCTTGCGCGGCGCCGTAAGTCAGGTTCCGGGCCAGGATACGACTGTGGGTTTGGCCTTCCTTCC
Source organism: Rhodospirillales bacterium (assembly GCA_965213765.1). Lineage (GTDB taxonomy): Bacteria > Pseudomonadota > Alphaproteobacteria > Rhodospirillales > UBA2165 > JAJDXO01. Next base: position 1,157,658 of record OZ243926.1, read on the forward strand.
GTTTCCAGTGGTCGATTCGAGACTGTGGTTCAGTGGATATGCCGATGCGGCGGGTCATGTGGCGTGGGAATACCGAAAGACAAAATAATTTAGGCAATGGTCGATGCTATGCCCATGCCGGTTATTAATGATGGAATAGGTTCATATATCAGTTTGTGCCATTTCAGCTGTTGATCGTCCGTCGCTCCTGCGGCGGCAATCCAGGTCCGTAATTCGTGACCGCCCGGGCCGGCTTGTTCGACAAATTTATCTTGGTCCCGATCCAATCTGTCAGCCAATTCCAGAATATTTCCCGAAATGAATTCCTCGATAAAGGCTTCATCCCATTCCGGGTTTATGAAATCGATGAACTTTCGGTAGCCGGCAAGTAAACGTTGTTCCCTCGCTTCGGCATCCGATTCGACAAATCGGTGGCCGTGGACAAGAAATTCGAATTCTTCATCGCCCGGCTTTACGTCTTCCATGGACGGCAAGGGTGGGGAGTGTGACAAACCACCTGATCCGATGACGACAACCCTTAGAGTTCAACTCGAAACTAGTTGAGTGATTTCAGTCGGTTGTGTCTTACTCGGTTGTGTCAAATCAAACGAGGAGGCACAACATGTGGACCGAAATCACTCGCCCGAAGTATGAGCGCCGTGGCGGTCGCTATGCAAGCGACCTTACGGATCGAGAGTGGGCGTTGATCGCGCCGTTCATGCCGCCGCGCAAGAAGATAGGCCGGCCGCGGACGACGGAGCTGCGCAATGTCATGGATGCGATCATGTACATGGCCTCGACGGGCTGTCAGTGGGCGATGCTGCCGAACGACTTCCCGCCGCCCTCCACGGTGCAGCGTTACTTCTACGACTGGCGCTCGAACGGGCTGCTGGAGGCGATCAACCATCATCTGGTTGTGGCGGCCCGTGAGTTGGAAGGACGCGAGGCCGGCCCGAGCGCCGGGGTGATCGACAGCCAGAGCGTGAAAACCACGGAAAGCGGTGGTATTCGGGGCTATGACGCGGGCAAGAAGATCAAGGGCCGCAAGCGTCACATCGTCACCGATACGCTCGGCCTGCTGCTCGGCCTGATCGTGCATTCAGCCGATATCCAGGACCGCGACGGCGCCCCCGGGGTCCTCAAATCGATCCGTCATCGCTTCCCCCGGCTGCGTCACCTCTTCGCTGACGCCGCCTATGGCGGACCGAAACTTGAGGGTGCCCTCGAAGACATCGGCCGCTGGACGATCGAGATTATAAGACGTCCCGATACCGCCAAGGGCTTTGAGGTCCTGCCCAGGAGATGGGTCGTCGAGAGGACCTTCGCCTGGCTCAACCGATGCCGCCGACTGGCCAAGGACTGGGAGAAATCAATCGCCTCCGCACAGGCATGGATCCTCGTCGCACACATCCGACTCCTCACAAGGCGGATCGCAAGCCATTGTTATTAAATGTAGAGTTTCGAGTCAGACTCTTAGGTCCTCGGCCCAGCTCGAAATCGCCGCTTCCACCAAGCGGCCCAACTTGAAACAGCGGCGAATTTTTGGCATCGGGTTTATACCCGTATTGAGGAGTATGGGGACGAAGGGGAGAGACTCCGGAAGGCCCAACAACTGCATTGGTTGGGTTATGCCGTGATCGACCCGCAAATCATAGGACTGCGAGGGCTCTATCCCGCTATTCATGAGGCTGGATAAAATATGGCGGGCCAATTCCGGGTGGTTTTCGAATGGACCTTTCGGAGTTCTATAATCTGCCCAGCCGACAACCCGCTCGACGCCGATACAAAATGCCGGCAGATGATCCATAAAAAAACTTCGTTGATGATCTTGCCCGAAAATGATGATCAAATCCGGATCAATCGCCTTTATCTTTTTCCCAAGATCCAGGGCCGCTGTCCTGTACCGCTCAATTTTATCCGGATCGGCATCATCCGGAACAATATTCATCAGAGGGCTATGTGAGATTGTGGCAGCGGCGACAATTCTAGCCATTTGAACAAACGAGCTCCCTTGCGATGGTCCCTGCGCCCGCCCCTAGTCTCCCAGCAAGAAGTCCAGATGGATGCGGTTAAAAGTTTCAGAATCCTCATATTGAGGCCAGTGACCGCATTCGTTCATCACCACGTACTTCGCGCCGGGAATCATTTCCGATATTTGCTTTCCTTCCTCCGGCGTCGCTGACGGATCGTGAGAGGTCCAGACCACCAAAGTCGGGGACGAGATCGAATTGTATTGCTCTTCGCTGAACATATTCCGTCGGCGGACCTCCATTTCCTGGAGGCACATGATATGGCGCATAATAACGTCGAAACCATCTTGCTGGTAGATCGCCTGCCGGGTTCGAATCAGGTCGTCGAATACCATCGAATTGTCATACATGAGCCACTCCAGACGCTCCCTGATGAAGTCCCAGGTGGGTTCCGATGCAGCCTGATTTGACAGTTGTTTCAGCCGGTTCATTACCTCCGGGTGCGCGGTCCAGCCGCCGGCCGTGTTCAAGACGAGCCGGTCGACCACTTCGGGGTGGTGTACGGCCATATGGGTCGCAACCCAGCCGCCGAGAGACTCACCGGAGAAATGCGCCTTTTCGGCACCGAGGGCGCTCAGCACCTTTGACACATGGTCTGCATACACCGGCATCTCGTAGTCGATTTCGGGTTTTTCCGTCCAACCGTGACCCACCATGTCGATTGAGACCGTCCTGAAATGCTCTCCGTGCGGTGCCAGATTTCGAACGTAGGTTTCCGCATGACCACCCACGCCATGAAGCATCAGAAGGAGTGGCTGATCCGGCGAGCCTGTGGCTAGGTATCTGGTTCGTATTCCCCCGGCATCCAAATATCCCTGCTCGAACTCGACCCCTTTGAGTTCATCCCAAATGCTGAAAGCCGGTTCGCCGCCGCTTATCTCGTTCATTCTGACCTCCAATTCCCAAAATTATTCCAAGGATTCCGGCACCAACGATATCGAAGCTTTCTTTGATCTCGACGATTTCGCAAGAATGAGCAATTGTTTGGACCGTATAGAATGGTTATGGAGCTACGATGTGCTCCCAACGCCAGCGGCTTGATGACGGAGTAAGCCCTCGCCCGGATTTACCTTTGGTCAATGTCAAACCTATAGCCGATCGGTTATGGTATCCTGGGGTAAATTCATTATTTGACCAGGATTATCTATGCCAAACGTTTGAATCCGTCGAAATATTGAGAGAGAAAATGTCTCTCGCCGGATTATCCCACCTGCTTCCGGGGGTTTGGTTATTATTTTTGGATCGGCGTAGGATGTTGTCCGTCCAGCCGCGAGTTCTCGGACTTCGTTGAGCCAAATCGCGGCGGGCACGGTGCAACCAATACAGCACGAGCGCCCGGTCGCCGGTTTTCGGCCTAGCGAGGCCCGGCGCGTATTCCGGCGTCAGCCGGGTCGCGCAGGGGAGGTGTTCATTTTCGCTGGGCCGTGAGGGGCGGTCCTCCATCCGCTTATAGGGCGTGCTGATGATGCCGATGACGCGGCAATCGACGGACTCACCGGGCTGCGGCGCCTCGGAGTCCGGCTCCTAGATCGTCTAGGCGGGTGTATCGGGTATACCGGCCGGCGCGTTCCGTGGCCTGACGCTAAGCCGGTGCGTAAGGCCGCTCGGTCCCCTTAACCGTGACGCGATGCAGGTGCCGACGCTCGGTGTAGTCCCGGGTCGCGTAGTGTTGGGTTGAACGATTGTCCCAGATCACGACGGTATGCGGCGCCCAAACATGGCGATACTGGTACTCGGGTATCTCCGCCTGGTGATAGAGAACCCGCAACAGGCATTGGCTCTCCAGTTCATCCATTCCCTTGATATGAAGTGTGAAGTGGGGATTGACGAAAAGCACCTTCTTCTTCGAGACGGGGTGCTCGCGCACCACCGGATGGGTGACCCTGGGAAAATTCTCGTTGATGAACCGTTCCTGCTCGCGCCCCTTTTCATCATCGGTAAAACCGAGCCGGAAGAGCTTCACATCGTGGACCGCTTCAAGGCCCGAAATGTAGCTTTTCAAACGGTCGCTTAACCCGTCATAGGCCGCGGTCATACTCGCGAACAGGGTATTGCCGCCGATCGGCGGCATGACCCGTGCTCGCAGGACCGTTCCGAGCGGCGGAATTTCTCTGAACGTTTCGTCGGAATGCCAGTTGTCGGTAAAGGTCGGCGGGTTGTTCTCGTCGTTGTCGAAAATTTGCAGCTCAGGAATGTTCTCATCGTGCCGGGCGATTGGATGAACGCTCAAATCGCCGAAAAATCGACCAAAGCGCATCTGGTCTTCGACCGAGATATCCTGATCGCGAAATACCAAAACCTCATGCTCAACCAGCGCATCGCGCAGTGCCTGTTGAGTCCGCTCATCCCCTGGCTGGCGGAGATCAATGCCGCTGACTTCCGCACCCAAATGAACGCCAACCTTTTCGAACTTCGGAAGCACCCCAACTTCGGGATTGTCTGCAATGTGCTGGTCCATTGGATCTCTCCATCAAAACCTACGATGCGGCTGTCCGTGCAAGGCACCCTAGTGGATTGAATCTAACATTTGATGCCCCCGTTTGACGGCGGCGATAATTTTGTCGGGATCGGCGGTCCAGACGAAGGGCTTGGGGTCATCATTGGTCTCGTCGATGAATCGATTGATGGCGGTTTGCAGGTCGACCACGGATCTGAAGACACCGCGCTTGAGACGGCGTCTGGAGAGCTTGGCGAAGTATCCCTCGACGGCGTTGAGCCAGGAGCACGAGGTCGGCACGAAGTGGAAGACGAAGCGCGGATGACGGGCGAGCCAGGCGCGCACCTTGGGATGCTTGTGGGCGGCATAGTTGTCGAGGATCACGTGCACCATCTTGCCGACTGGCGCCTCACGCTCGACGGCCTTCAAGAAGCGGAGGAATTCCTGGTGACGGTGGCGCTGCATACAGCGCCCGATCACGGTGCCGTCGAGCACGTTGAGGGCGGCAAACAGGGTGGTGGTACCGTTGCGTTTGTAGTCGTGGGTCATGGTGCCGGCCCGACCCTTCTTCAGGGGCAGGCCGGGCTGAGTGCGATCGAGGGCTTGGATCTGCGACTTCTCATCGACCGAGAGGACGATGGCGTGGGCGGGGGGATCGACATAGAGCCCGACCACGTCGCGCAGCTTGGTGACGAACTCGGGATCGTTGGAGAGCTTGAACTGGCGCACCCGGTGCGGCCGCAGGCCGTGGGCCCGCCAGATGCGGTGTACCGAACTGACGCTGATCCCGACTGCCTCGGCCATCATCGCTCCGGTCCAGTGCGTGGCCTCGGCGGGCGGCTCGGTGAAGGTCAGTTCCACCACCCGCCCGGCCACCTCGGGCGGCAGCGGCGCAATTCGCGAGGGTCTGGTCTTGTCGCGCAGCAGGCCCTCTACGCCCTCTTCAGCAAAGCGCTCCTGCCAGCGCCAGACGCAAGTCTTGGACTTGCCGGTCTCGCGCATGATCGCGTTGGTGCCCATACCCGAGGCGCTGAGCAGCACGATGCGGGCCCGCCAGACGTGCTTCTGCGCCGTGTTCCGATCCCGCACCAGCGCTTCGAGCCGCAGCCGATCAGCGGAAGAAAGATCAATGTTGATTCCTGGTCGCATGCGACAGACTCGCACATTCCCAGTCAGCGCGGAATCCCCCTCGGGATGCAATCGTCAGATTTTATCCACTAGCACCACCTCAAATGGATGCCCAAATGAAATGATATGGGAGCCCACCGTTGGTAGGCCGTATGACCGCGCGCCGCAGGTACAGATCCGATTTCGAACGGTTGTTCAGCGACGTTCTACGCGGGTGATGTGATTACGCACATCCTGCTTGGGCCCTACGCCGATCCGATGCCGCGGATTGCCGAAACGGTTTTCGCCGAAGGAATATCGGCGCTGGCGACGTTACTGGCGGCGTCCAGCATCGGTGCACTGATTGTCGCCGGCGTCATGAGGTTTTATGCCGGCCGCTTCCATCTTCTCCGAACCCTGGTTGTCTGTTCATTCGCGTCTTTCGCCGCAGTGGTATTGTTCGCCGCGACAACGAACTTATGGGTTGGGGAAATCTTGGTCGCGGCCCTGGGCGGCCTGCTTACCGCCATCGGAATCGCCGCATCTACGCTGGTTCAGATGACCGTCGACAACGCTTACGGAGACCGTGTCATCAGCATCATGCTGGCGCTCTATATCGGTGCGCTATCGCCTGGAACTTTGGGAGTGGGATGGCTCGCCGGGTTTACCCGATTCCAGTGGGGCTTGGCCGCCGCCGCGGTTCTATCGGCGGTCGCCACCGTCGTGCTTATGCGCATCACCCTCCGCCGCGGCGCCGACGCGCTTCGGTCCGCGTAGGAGCAGGCCGAGATACAACAGTCCAAATTACCCGTCGTCAGTACAAAGCTCCAGCGCCGGGAAGAATAGGATGAGCCGGTATTCGGCTCCTGCGACTACACTGATTGGCTGTCACACTGCTCGGCTGATTGTAGGTGCTCGGGCAAATCCTGCCCCCGCAACCACCGAAGCCCTTGAAAACAATGATGTTTTTAAGGGCTTTTTGATTCCGGGATTTGGCGGAAATTTGGACTGTCAACACCCGGTCAACACCGTTATGTGGTCCACGGTCTATCGAAGGGCAGCCGAGTCGCCACACGCGCCGGCACCCGAGCGCCAGCGGCAGGCCGCAGGGCGCGACCAGGATCAACGAACCGGCCAGCATCGCCGCCGACAGGCCGGCACCCGCCTACGGCCCCGTACCCTGCCGGGCGCGCCGGGCTGCAATGACTGCGCCGGATTCCCTACTCCTCGCCCTTCATGCAGGCGTTGGCGTAGAGGAAGTGGGCGGTGATCATGAAGATCATGGGAGTGCTCACCGCACCGTAAGCGGCGTACTGGTGCGCGGCGCCGCTAAGCGTCAGGAGGAACAGCGCGATCCACGACACGCGAATCTCCGCCCACATCTTCAGGTCGAGCATCCCGATACGCTGGTTGAGCCACGCCCCCTTGAAGAAATCCAATAGAAAGCGGCCCGACATCCGCTCGGCGTTGCCCGTGGCCTTTGCTCCGAAATACACGGCGAACGCAACCGCGTTTGCGGTAAGGATGGCCGCGGTCATGAACGAACCAAACTGTTCGAAGACGATCTGCTGATCAGATCACGCAGTACCGTGAAGGCTTCCTCGCGAATCGACTCGTCATTCAGTCGATTATGAACCTGGGAGCGGATTTGGAGCGGGTCAGAACTTAAATCACGTCGAACTTCCATTCCTGACACTGGTTGCTAGAGTTGGTGCTTCGTCGGTCGCTTTGACAATGATGGGATGCGTCGTGACTTGGACAAACACTGAAATTGCGGCTCTCGTTGAGCCTGACCGGGCCCACAGAAAGGCCTACGTGGATTCGGATCTCTTCGAGCTTGAGATGGAGCGCATATTTGAAAGCGCTTGGGTATATGTCGGCCATGAAAGCCAGGTGAAAAATCCGGGAGATTATTATCTCGCCCGGATCGGGCGTCAGCCGATGATGATGACCCGCGACCACAATGGTGAGATTCACGTTCTGTATAACCGCTGCCCTCATCGTGGTGCCCAGCTATGCTCCGCCCGTCAGGGAAATGCCGGCAAGCGTATTCGTTGTTCCTATCACGCCTGGATGTTTAATTTGGATGGCAGTCTCGACAACATTCCGGCCATCGATGGCTATGACGGCACGGCACTAACCATTGATGGTGAAGACTTCCAAGTGCCAAAAGCGGAAAGGGCCGCCAATTACAGAGGCTTTTGGTTCGCTTCTCTTTCCACAGAGGGTATCAGTCTCGAAGAGCATTTAGGCGAGGCTCGGACCGGTTTTGATCAGTTGATTGATCGCGCGCCCGGCGGTGAGGCCGAAGTCGTCGGCGAGTGTTTCCACATGGTCCAGCAATCTAATTGGAAAATATTCCTGGAAAACCAATTGGACGCCTCGCATCCCGGCGCCACCCATGAGTCTACGGGCGTTGCTGCCATGACCATCGAGCGCGACATGCGAAAAGCCGGTGAGGAACCACCCATGGCGTACGGCTTCCTATCCGACTTCGCACGGCTCGGTATCGACGGCTGGGGAAAGTTCGGCACTGTCGGTCATCCTCATGGTCATTGCACCCTCGAAGGATATATGGGCCTCCGGCCCGACGACCCGGACACCAACGAATACGTCAAATGCATGTATGACGCGTACGGCGAGGAACGGGCTGAGGAAATTCTCGGTGTGAACCTTCATCACAGCCTGATCTACCCCTGCATGTCGATCCAGCCGCCGTTGCAGCAGCTCAGGACCATCCGTCCCATTGGCCCGGACCGGACCATGAGTGAGATCTGGCATTTCCGGCTGAAGGATGCGCCGGAAGCGATCTATCAGCGGGCCCTCGGCTATTACTATTTGGTCAACTCACCGTCGACCATGGTCAATGCGGATGACCTGTTCAATTGGTGGAAGGTTCAGCATGGCCTCGAATCCCAGGGCAGCGATTGGGTGAGTTTTCACCGCAATGCCGGCTTCGATGTAATAGATGGAGCGCTGCGACGGTCGCCCGACGGATCCATGAGTGAGATGCCGATGCGCCACATGATGCATGTGTGGCGGGACTATATGACGGCGGGCGGAGAGGGCGCTTGATCATGGGGGAAGCCGCGGAAAAACTTGCTGCCTCCGATCCGTTTAAGGTGGCGGACATCAGTGTCGAAACCCAATTGTCGGTCGAACGGTTTCTGCATCGCCAAGCCGAAGTTCTGGACGAGAAACAATGGGACGATTGGTTGGCGCTGTTTACCGAGGACGGCCACTATTGGATGCCGGCGCGCGAAGACCAAACCGACGGTGAAGGGGTACCCAATATATTTTGGGAGAACCTCGACATGATGGAGATGCGAATTCGCCGAAATAACCACCCGCAGGCCCATAGTCAGGCGCCAAACAACCGGCTTTGCCACGTTGTGTCCAACGTGATCATCGAGGATGAGGCGGATAACGGCGACATCATCGTCCGGTCACGCTTCCATTGCGCGGAGTACCTCCGCTACGAGGTGCGCAATTTCACCGGCAAATACCGGCACGTTCTGAACAAGACCGATGGCGGCTATAAAATTCAGCTACAGCGTGTCGACCTGGTCAACCGGGAAGGCCCCTACGAATATGTCCTTCAGTGGTGGCTTTAGTCGGGTGATCACCTGCTGATCGGCACGCCGCACGGTCCTGGCTTCCACGGGCTTCAGGCCGCAAGACAAGCTGATCGCTGTCTAATCCGACGGAAAGGTATGTCCCGCCGCCACTGCATCGACCTGCTGGGCGGGCACCGGTTTTTTGGGTCCCCACATGCGATACTCATACGGTGGCGTGGCCTTCATAAATGCCGGGCGTTCCTTCATTCGCTGGTACCAACCGGCCACCGCCGGCAATTTGTCAATAAGACTCGATCTGTCCAAATATTCGATCCGGTCAAGAAGCGGCGCAATTGAAATGTCGGCAAGTGAGTAGTCGTCCCCGCAGATCCAAGGTCCGCTCGTCTTCTGCAACTGGGTCTCAAGTCTTTCCATGTGCCATGTAAATTTTTGTTCGGCCGCCGCGACAGCGTCCATGTCAGCCGGTCCGGACACGCGTTGAAGATAATCTTTTGCCCGAGTTTGATCCGGGTGCCGTTTCGACCATTCGACCAATTGCTCAAGGCCGTACGCCTTCGCCCTCAGTTTCATCATGGTATTGAAACTCATGGGGACGATTAGCGGGAACAAATACTCTTGCTCGTCGGCCATCCACTCCCGCATTGCAGCCAATCCGGCTGGCGATTTCGGCGTCAACCTGCCGTTTCCAAGTTGATCATTTATGTATTCGGCGATGACCGAAGACTGGATGACGACCAACCCGTCATGGACGAGGGTCGGAACGCGACAGTGAGGATTCAATTTCTGATAATCGGGCTGTAGATGCTCGAAATGGACCGTCATGACGTAGCGCTCCGTCCATACGAGTTCGAATTCTGCGAGGACTGTTCTCACTTTGAAACAGCAAGGTGAATCCCAGAAATGATAGAGTTCGAGCATTCAGAGTCTCCTCCAATTCCTCATCCAGGCTGGACAGTCGGGTATCCCGTGGCGGAATTGTTGGTCGCCGCTGCCAAGCGATCCGTGTTCCAAGGATCGGTGACCCAGCCCGCCCAGATAGCGGTTAGTGTGGCTACAATACTAGATCAAGCCGGGTTTGTGGCAATCGGTCAGCCTGGAACAGTCGATGCCCATCTTGGGGCGTGAACTGACCGGGGATGCGCCTGATTTTCTAGTCGGGGACACGCCGCGGACCGTCTGGAACTCGACGGCGAAATTTTGGGAATGGCCTGAAGGAGAGTTTCGGGACGACTTTAGTCGGAACGCTAATGATCGAGCGTGCTGGAAGCGAACAGTTCATCCAAGTCAATCAGTCTCGGTGTCAGTCCCTGTTCAAACGAATATTGAGCCGCGGCTTCTCCGGCGCCCGAGACGAGTTCCTCCCCGCCTCCGCCCGTCCCGAAAGCTGCCTGGAGTCCGCCCGCCAGCCCGAACCGCCGGCCCAGAAACCGAATGCCGCCCGACACCGGCCACAGGCGGCAACAAAACATCCGCAATTATTGCAAATGGAAACGGCAAATCCCCTGTCAGCCGACTTCATCAACAGTATCGGCTGACAGCGGACCAATCGGCGAAGGCACTCAATCCAAAATAATTGAAGCCTAGAAGTCCGGCTTGGCACAAGACTCGGTGCTCATATCCGCGGGGATCGAGATTTCGAGCAGTTCGAAATCATCTGAGGTTCCGATCTCGTTGTGAGGTATCCCGCCGGGAATATACATGGAATCGCCTTTTTCAAGCCGGACCGTTTTGCCATCGACCATCTGCAAATCAAGCCAGCCATTTAATAGATAGATATACTGTCCCTCGCAGACATGGACATGCCAGCCCGTATCCTCGACCATGCCGCGGCGCGCTTTCATGATTTGCGATCGCATCTTTCCGCCGGAACCGTCCTTGGCGCCCAAATCCGTATAATCGAAGAACGCCCGCCGGCCCTCGATATGTTTAGGCGCCGACGCGCGAGAAACCGTGTAGGCGGGTGCTGTTTTGGACTCGGTCGTCATCGCCACGTCCTCCAATTGAAGAAGAGGGGAATACTCAAGCCGGTCGAGCGTGACTCAATCCGGTTTGGCTGACAAGAGGAACCGGTCCCAACACCGCTCCAACAATGAAATTGTCCACCTTTGACCCAGAGGGAACCCCGGCCTAAGAGTTCAACTCGAAACTAGTTGAGTGATTTCAGTCGGTTGTGTCTTACTCGGTTGTGTCAAATCAAACGAGGAGGCACAACATGTGGACCGAAATCACTCGCCCGAAGTATGAGCGCCGTGGCGGTCGCTATGCAAGCGACCTTACGGATCGAGAGTGGGCGTTGATCGCGCCGTTCATGCCGCCGCGCAAGAAGATAGGCCGGCCGCGGACGACGGAGCTGCGCAATGTCATGGATGCGATCATGTACATGGCCTCGACGGGCTGTCAGTGGGCGATGCTGCCGAACGACTTCCCGCCGCCCTCCACGGTGCAGCGTTACTTCTACGACTGGCGCTCGAACGGGCTGCTGGAGGCGATCAACCATCATCTGGTTGTGGCGGCCCGTGAGTTGGAAGGACGCGAGGCCGGCCCGAGCGCCGGGGTGATCGACAGCCAGAGCGTGAAAACCACGGAAAGCGGTGGTATTCGGGGCTATGACGCGGGCAAGAAGATCAAGGGCCGCAAGCGTCACATCGTCACCGATACGCTCGGCCTGCTGCTCGGCCTGATCGTGCATTCAGCCGATATCCAGGACCGCGACGGCGCCCCCGGGGTCCTCAAATCGATCCGTCATCGCTTTCCCCAACTGCGTCACCTCTTCGCCGACGCCGCCTATGGCGGACCGAAACTTGAGGGTGCCCTCGAAGACATCGGCCGCTGGACGATCGAGATTATAAGACGTCCCGATACCGCCAAGGGCTTTGAGGTCCTGCCCAGGAGATGGGTCGTCGAGAGGACCTTCGCCTGGCTCAACCGATGCCGCCGACTGGCCAAGGACTGGGAGAAATCAATCGCCTCCGCACAGGCATGGATCCTCGTCGCACACATCCGACTCCTCACAAGGCGGATCGCAAGCCATTGTTATTAAATGTAGAGTTTCGAGTCAGACTCTAAGACCCTATTCCTCCGTTTTATTAACCAGCCCCCGATCAGATGGAACCTTGGGGAAAAGCTGTGCCTCCCTCAGCCAATCGGCCATCATAATCATGGGCTTTCGTTCCGCTTTGCCGAATTCCTCGTGCTTGGCTTTGTTGGGCCAGGCATGGTCGGTGACCTCCGCCATTCGGGTGACCACCGTATCCGGGGTGGCATTGATCACCGATGAAATCGGTCGCCAGCGCCAACGGTCCGGAATAGTGAAGCCGTATCTTGTCGTAGATTTCTTGGGCCGTATCAAAATCATTTAGGAAATGAAACACCACGGCAAGCCTCGGGTCCACCTCCCTTAGAGGCCGTTTCGAAAGTGGTTGAGTGGCCGGTATTGATGTGATTCCAGGAAGGTTTTTGAGACCGATCTGGAGCCGCCATGTGGACGCCGACCACCCGAAAGCAGCATAGCCGCAACCGCAACCGGCGACTGACAAAGGACTTCGAGGCCACCATCGCCCCAGCCCGCGCCTGCCTATACGCCGCCTCCGTCATGCTCCTCGTCCGCAGATTGGCCCGAGACGCATGACTTTCGAAACCGACTCTTAGGACGACAGCCGCTTCTTCCGGCGCCGAATGGACAAATGTCCCAATCGCCCGGGCGGATCGTTCGTCGTATCCGGACTTCTCCATCAACTGCTCCACGGTATTGAAGGTTTCGTGGACCACCACGTCGGCGTTTTGGGCATTGTCTATAAAAAACCGGCTCGGCGTCGTATCGCCGGAATACACGAAGGACAGACCATTCCAGTCAAGCCTGAGACTTACTGGCCCGTCGAATTGGTGAACGGCCGGAAAACTTGAGATGGTAACTCCATTATGTTGGTAGACTGGGCCGGTTTCGGCGTAGTTGAATTCGTGAACATTCACTTCGGCCCCCACCGCCGGCAATGCCCCGACGCGGGTATCGGTGTCCCAGGCATAGCTTTCCATTTGCTTTTCGCAAAAGTGCTTGAACCCGTACTTGGTTTCCGGGCCGGAGGGACCGTAAACCTCCAACGGTTTGAGCCGTCCGCCCGTCCAGGACCCAACCCAAACCTGCCCGAAGTCGCCCACGTGATCGGTATGAAGATGGGTTGCGAACCAGGCGGTGATGTCGCCGTAGGGGATTTCCAGGGCCGTGAAGTTCATCTGCGATCCGAAACCAAAATCGAATACGAACTTGTCTCCGTTGCCCAGTTCAATCAGCCAACAGGCGTTTGCCTGGGAACGGCGCAGGAAAGGACGCCCGGTGCCCAACGCGGTAATCCGCATTTCATCGGGCCGTAATTCCTCGGCGCCGGGAAAATAATGCTCAGGATAGGATACGCTTTGGCCGCTTGCCGACATGATTGCCTCCTCCTCTCCAATCGGGGTGAGACTAGTTCGACGGAACGGCGACGTCACGCGCCCACACAGGGAGCGTGGAACACAAAATGTGGCTTACCGCCAATAGCCGTGTCGCGGGTCGTGGAAATCGTCATTGAGGCCAAATTGTACGGCGGGAGATAGAGGCCACCCAAATCGGGCGAAACCCGTGTTCCCACAGGGCCTCCTTGCGGCCGTTTCATTCTCCCGTTACCGGCTAACTCCGGACCGGGAATTCCGACCCAACGCTAGTCGCTTCCCGACCCCTAGAGTCTTTCACGAATTGACGGAAGCGTATCCTGCGTTTCTGAAGTAGTTGGCGCATTCGTTTGGGGAGAATGTTCCGGCGATATGTCCGACGTGTCGCCAGGCGTCTTCCATGTTTCGTTTCTGTGCGGTTCGCATCCAATGCTTGATCTTGGCAAAGGCCTGTTCGATTGGATTGAGATCGGGTGAGTAGGGCGGCAGGAACCAGAGCCTGGCGCCGGCGGCCTTGATGGCGTTGCGAACGGCCTTGGATTTGTGGCTTCCGAGGTTGTCCATGACCACGATATCGCCCGGCTTGAGGGTCTGGACGAGCAGTTGTTCCACATAGGCCAGGAAGCTCACCCCGTTGATCGGGCCGTCGAACACGCAAGGCGCGGTGAGCCGGTCATGGCGAAGGGCGGCGACGAAGGGAGAGTGTCCTATATTTTGTGTAAGTGAGTGTTGTGGGTCCAATATCTTGTTGAGGAGGACCTTTGATGACGACACTTAGACCTGAACTTCTGGACGAACTGCTGTCCGACTACGAGACGCCTGAAGACCTTCTGGGCGATGATGGGCTTTTCAAGCAGCTGAAGAAGGCGCTATTGGAGCGCGCGCTTGGTGCCGAGCTGAGCGATCACCTGGGCTACGAGAAGGGCGACCCGGCCGGGCGGGGCACGGGCAACAGTCGCAACGGCCATTCGGGCAAGACGGTGCTCACTGAGGACGGCGAGGTTGAGCTGGCGGTGCCGCGCGACCGCAACGGCAGCTTCGAGCCGGTGATCGTGCCCAAGGGCGGGCGTCGTCTCGACGGCTTCGACGACCGTATCCTGTCTCTCTATGCCCGCGGCATGACGGTGCGCGAGATCCGCGGCCATCTGCAGGAGCTCTATGGCGTCGCGGTGTCGCCGGATCTGATCAGCCGGGTCACCGATGCGGTGCTCGAGGAGGTGCGCGAGTGGCAGAACCGACCGTTGGATGCGGTCTACCCGGTGGTGTTCTTCGACGCGCTCAGGGTCAAGATCCGCGACGAGGGGCTGGTCCGCAACAAGGCGGTCTATCTGGCGCTCGGCATCACCTGCCAGGGCGAGAAGGAGGTGCTCGGCCTGTGGATCGAGCAGACCGAGGGCGCCAAGTTCTGGCTCAAGGTGATGAACGAGCTCCGGACCCGCGGCGCCGGCGACATCCTGATCGCGGTTGTCGACGGGCTGACCGGCTTCCCCGACGCGATCGCCGCGGTGTTCCCGCAGGCCGCGGTCCAGACCTGCATCGTGCATCTGATCCGCAACTCGCTGGCCTTTGTCTCCTGGAAGGACCGCAAGAAGGTGATGCCCGATCTGAGTGTCTGGCCCGAAATGAATTGAGTGATTTCAGTATGTTGTGCTCCACTGCCTTGTGCAGCAAGAGCATGGAGACACAACATGTGGACCGAAATCACTCGACCGAAGTATGACCGCGAGCAGTTGCGATATGCAAGTGATCTTACCGACGATGAGTGGACGTTGATCGAACCCCATATGCCGGCGGCGCAAGCTCTGGGTCGACCGCGGACGACAGACTTGCGGGACGTGGTGAACGCGGTTCTGTATGTCTTGCGCTCGGGCTGCCCGTGGCGCCTGCTGCCGAAGGATTTTCCGCCTCGTTCGACGGTGCAGCGCTATTTCGCCGCGTGGCGGGACGAGGGTCTGTGGGCTGGGATCAACCACGCCCTGCTGTCGGCGGCCCGCGAGGCGGAGGGCCGCGATGCGGCTCCGTCCGCCGGCGTCATCGACAGCCAATCGGTGAAGAGCACGGAAAGCTGCCCCTGGTCTTAATGATCTTGCGCAGCGACCGGTGCAGGCTTTCCAGGGCATTCGTCGTATAGATCATCTTCCGGATCGCCGGCGGGAAGGCGAACATCGGCACGACATGCTCCCAGGCGCGCCGCCAGGCCGGGACGATCGCGGGATAACGCTCACCCCAGCCGGCTTCGAACTCATCGAGCTTGGCCGCTGCCGCCTCGGCCGTCTCCGCGCGGTAGATCGCCCTCAGAGTCTGGCCCATAATGAATCGTTGTTTTTCAAGCCCTTGCCAGCCGCCGGGCGAGGAGTTGAACGCTGGCAATGAAGAGCCAAGCCTGGGCGGTGGCGATTGTTGCCTCGAAGTCTTTGGCCAGCCTTCGATTGCGGTTTAGCCAGGCCAACGTGCGCTCGATATCCCACCGCGCCGGCATCGCAAATACCAGCACAGCTATGACCGCATCGCCTATAAACAGCGCTGGGGCGTCGAAGGCTTTTTCGCCAAGCTCAAGCAATGGCGGCGCATCGCAACACGCTACGACAAACTTGCCGCCCACTTCCTCGGCTTCATCAAACTCGCAAGTATCATGCTCTGGCTTAAATGATTAAATTGTCGCCACAGCCTAGCGGAAGCTCAAGAAGTGAGGGGCGACGCGATCATGGTTCCCCTGAGATGGCCTGATAGCTGATCGCCTCTCCTAATCTCGGACCGGCAAACCTGAGACGGCAGCCGTGCTCCACTTGTAACCGTCTCGATCTCGAACCGGCGGCGGTAGCCGTCAATCCGCCGGGCCGCCGAAGCAACGCTCCCGCGGCCCGATTCCACTCTGATTATCCGAGATTCTATTTCTTCTTTTTGGCAGGCCCAGCCATTGCTTTCATCCCGGCAATCGCCTCGGGCGAAATTTTCTTGTAGTCGGTCAGCAGCCACTCGGCGTCCTTGCCAACCCAGAAATTGGGGATGACCTTGAACTGCTTCTTGTAAGCCGCCAGGAAGACCGGATCGGCAATTGCCGCCTTGTACGCAGCGCGCAATTCAGCGACGCGATCAGCAGAAGTTCCCTTCGGCGCCAACACAACCTGAGCCCGTGTATTGTAGGTCGCATACCATTTATAGGCTTCCCATTTCGGGCCGCTCGGCCAATCACCTCCTCGGTCGCGGGATCAATGATCGGCAATGTCCTGCCCTTGGCCCCATCACGCCGTCGGCCGTTGATGAATAGCCGAACCTCCGGGTGGTTCGGCACGAGCATATTCCTCAACCAAATCAAGATCGAGAACCGATATTCCCGTTAGCCGGCTATCTCGCGAAAGTCTTCCAGGCGCTCCGCCACGGGAGGTGACACCAGTCCGGGTTCGCCGGGAAGCGCGACGCGCCCGCTATCGATGTTCAGAACATCACCGCACAGATCCGTCCTGAGCGGGTTCTCGTTAACGTCCATCTCGCAGGTCGCGGATTCGCCGATGGCCGCAGCAATAGACAGTGCAGCCATCTGGCCGACCGCGGTTCCCATGAAGTGAGGCCAAAGCGCCACCCCGTCGGGAAGCTGATTGGATAGCCTTAGAGCGCCCGACACGCCTCCCCATTTGGCGACATCGGGCTGGACATACTTCAAACCGGCCCCTGCCATTCGCAGGAACTGTTCGACCCCATAGATGTTCTCGCCGCCTGCCAACGGGATCGACGTCGCCTTTGCAAGTTGCTCCCATTCCCCCAATCCCGAGTTGGCCGGTATAGGTTCCTCGGAAAACAATGGATCGAATTCCTCCAGCGACTTGAGCATGCTTTCGGCATGCGGCCGGTCCCACGTCTGGTTGTTGTCCAGCATGATGCTCGTGCCCGCCGGCCGAATGGAGGTGGCCTTTTCGACGAAGTCCCGATCGGCATCGTCATCGAACCCAATCTTCAACTTGAACAGGGATTGGCCCCAGTCGGCATGTTGCAGCATCAACCGCTCGAGATCCGGTGGATTAATCGAACTCGCGTAGCAGGCTGCGCTCGCGTTATTCAATCCCGTATGCGCGGCGAAGGTTGAACCGGCGCTACGCAGCGCAAGGTCCCAAAGTGCGATATCGATACCTGCCAACAGGTGCTCGAAAACCTGAAGCTGACCGACATGAAGGAAGTACGTCGACAGCTTCGAACGAAGGAACCCGTCAACTTCCCCGGGCTCGGTGAAGGTGAAGCCCTCGAGGCGCGGTGCGATCACATCTTCTATCAGGTGAGTTTTGTGGAGGTTTGCGCGGGGCGGGAAGTTTGCCCAGACCTCGCCCCAACCACGGCAGCCCTGATCATCGTCTATCCGGACCAGCAACGCCGGGCGGGTCGGCATCAACCCGAGCACCATGTTGGGGCTTACCCCGCCGCTGGCTCGAATGGGCAGCGCTTCGACTTTTTTTATTTTGATGGGCCTGTTGAAGCTCATGAACTCGAATTTCCGCGTCAGGGGACCCGGATAGCGCGGGGAACCAACTCGTCCATGTACTTCCTGCCCTCCGCCTGGGTCAGGTAGTTTTCCGGCGGGAAGTCCAGGCAGAGGTCCCAGTCGTCGCCGGTCTCCTCCATGTGCGTCCTGATGCGTTCATCAAAATCGTCCATCAGCCCGGTCAGTGAACCGTCATCGGCAAGGTTTTTGATTTCGTCAGGATCATTCTGGAGATCAAACAGCATCTTGCGACGTTCGGGTTGACGCACATAGAGCCAGTCTTTTGTCCGAAGCCCGCGCTCGGGCATGCAGGTAAACTCCGAAATGTCACCGTCCAGCATCTTCATCGACTGATACATAACCGCGTCACGGATTTCCTCCGCCGCCCCGTCCAGGAGAGGCAGGTAACTCGTCCCGTGTACGGAATTCGGGATGGGAATGCCGCACAACTCAAGCAGGGTGGGCATGGTATCGACGGCGACGTCGATCAGCGCGTCGACCTTTTTGCCGGCAGGAAACCTGCCGGGATAACGAACGATGAACGGGACCTGCATGGCCGCCCGATACGCCGTCTTCTTGATGCCGCAGTAGTATCCATGCTGACCAAGCATGTCACCATGATCGCTGAGGAAGATCACGATAGTGTCCTCGACGATGTCCAGCCGGTCCAGAGCATTCAGGACACGGCCCACATTGTGGTCGACGCCGGTGATCATGCCGTAGTACTCGGCGATGAATTTTCGGGTCTCTTCCTCTGTCTCTTGTTCACCTTGCGGCTTGTGTCCGTCGCCGGCGTGGCTGTGATCTTCGGACTTCAGGTTCGCCGCGTAGTCGTACCTTAGGCGCTCCTGGCGCGCCGTTTCGTGTTCCTCGGGGCTGAGAATGCTCGGCGGCAATTCGATCTCCGCCGGATCATAGAGGTTCCGCAAATGGTCGGGCATGACATTCGGGAAGTGAGGCGGCCCGTAACAGACAAACCCAAAGAAGGGATTGCCGTCATCCTTCGCAACCGATTGCTCAATGAAATCGATCAGATGCTCGGTTTGGTACTCAGGCTCCCAACGCGGGCAGTGATGGGGCTGATCATCATCCTTGTAGAATATGGACTTGAGATAGAAGTGTCCGCGGTTGAAGCCGATGAAATAATCGAACCCGAACCGCCTCTCTCCCGGCGGGACGAACCCGGGCCGCGGACCGCCCTCCAGGTGCCATTTACCGACGTACCCGGTGTGATACCCCGCGTCCTTCAGGAGCCGCGCCAGGAATATCTGATCGGCACCAAGCGGGAAGTGGTTCTGGTACATGCCGTGCCCCTGAGCGTACTTGCCGGTAAACAGCGATGCTCGAAACGGGCAGCAGACCGGATAGGAAACATAGGCATTCGTAAAATGGACGCCCTCGTTTGCCAACCGGTCGATGTAAGGGGTTTTGACAATCGGGTTGCCGGCGCACCCCATGGCGTCGGCGCGCATTTGGTCTGGGTAGAAGATCAGAATGTTGGGCCGATTTTCATTGTCGCTCATCATGCATCTTCCGCCCGCGGGAACATTTTTTGCTTCGCCCAACCGGCCAACGGCCCGCCGAAGATGGTCAGCGCCAGCACGGCATATATCCCGAGACCGATCGGCGTGTTGAAGAATTCACCGGCGCTTCCGTCCGCGATGACCAGAGACTGGCGAAGCGAGTTCTCCAGGATCGGTCCAAGCACGAATCCAATGCTGAGCGGCGCAATCGAATATCCCAGCTTCCGCACGACATAACCGAGAATGCCGGCCCCCAGCAGCACACCAACATTGAAGAAGCTGTTGGAGACGCTGAAGATCCCGACGAAGCTCAGAAGCAGAACCGTGGGCACGATAAATGTCGTCGGCACCTGGATCAGCTTGGCCGCGAAACGGATCGCCATAAGCCCGATGACCATCATCAAAACGTTGATGACGAAAAGGCCGATGAAGATGGCGTACATCAGGTCCGGACGCTCGGCGAAGAGCTTCGGTCCAGGCGCCAGCCCGTGGATGAGAAACGCCCCCAACAGAACGGCGGCGGCGGGGCTGCCCGGAACCCCGAGGGTTAGTGTGGGCACCAGGGCGCCGCCAACGGTGGCGTTGTTAGCCGTTTCGGGGGCAACGATGCCCTCTTCGTGCCCCGTGCCGAATTTCTCCGGCGTTTTGGACCGCCGCTTGGCTTCCGAATAGGCGAAGAACGCGGCGACGGCCGCACCCTCGCCCGGGATGATTCCGATGACGGTTCCCAAAGCGGACGACCGGAACAGGACGTCCTTCATCTTCATCAGCTTGCGGAAGCCCGGGAGCTTTACGGTCAGGCTCGTTTTGTCGAAGTCGAGTTTCTGCAGGGCGCGCTCCGCACCGATCAAGACCTCGGACACGGCAAACACCCCGACAAGAAACGGAACCAACGGGATGCCCTCAAACAGGTGGTAGCTGCCGAAGGTGTAACGCTCGGTTCCGTTCAGCTCATCAAGGCCCCAGGTCGTCAGGAAGATGCCGAGTGCGCCGACCAGCAGCCCCTTCGACAAACTCTCGCCCGCCACCCGAACGACGACGACCAGCCCGAACACGCTGATGGCCAGGAACTCTCGCGGTCCGAACTTGATCGCAACGGTCGCCAGGATTGGCGCGATAAAGGCAAGGCAAATGACGCTGAACAAACCGCCGATGATCGAACCGGTCAGCGAGAGGCCGAGTGCCTCGCCGCCTTTACCGGCCTTGAACATCTTATTGCCGTCCTGGACGGTGGCAATGGCGGCCCCGGTGCCGGGGATGCCCACCGCGATGGCCGAGATCGACCCGCCGTAAATGGCCGCGGAATAAATTCCCAGCAGGAGAATAATCGCCGAGACCGGCTCGAGGTAAAAGGTGAAGGGAAGCGCCAGGGCGATCGCTATGGGCGGACCAAGTCCGGGCAACACGCCGATGATGAGGCCGAGAACGATGCCGCCGACGAGCAGCGCAAGCGTTATCGGCTCGGCAAGCTGGCTGATGGACTGGGCGACAACGTCAAATCCCGCGAACATCGTTCCCGCCCGCTATGTGAGTTGAACACGAAGGAGCTGGGTGAATACCAGGTACACGACGCCCGACATCACCAGCAATGAGACATACATCCATGCCGACCGAACACCCATGGCCAGCGCGCAAGCCGGGCCGATGAAAATCAACATGGGAATGAAGCTCCAAAGAGACCAGATGAGATAGCAGGCGACGGCGACCGCGAGGACGAGGAGACCGCGCCGCGCCGCGCCGCCGTCTTCGAAGACCGAAGCTCCTTTATCCGTCCCGGCGTATCCCCTGAAAACATAGGCCCCGATCACGAGCGCCGAACAAAGTCCGATGAACGCCAGCATGAGCTGCGGAAAGAACTTGGAAGGCAAGCCCGTACTGGCGAGCAAACCGGACGTGTGGAATGTCTCCGCTTCCAGCGCGAAGAAAACGGCTGCCACGATCACCAGGATATTGAGCGCTATATTCGCGGCGCGCTGCGTAATCATGTCCCCACCCCGTCGGCTTGGTGCGCTGGAACCTGGGAGCCACGCCCCAGCGCACCAAGTCCGTGCTAGTTAGTTCTTCACCAGCAGGCCAAGGCCATCCAAGAGCGGCGAATACAGATCGATACCGTCCTGGATTTTCTTGCGGGTGGCCTCGGTCCCGTGAACCCAGTCATAGCTAACGCTCTTCGGAACCCGGGCGATGAACGCCGGCTTTCCGAGAACCTTGCTGGCTTCAAGCAGTCGGTCGACGATGTGCCGGGGAGTGCCCGCTTTCACCGCCAGGCCGCCGTGGACCCATGTCCCGGCGTTTTTGCCCGGGAATACTTCCCCGACCGTGCGGACCCCTGGAAGATCCTTGGCATAAAAGGCCTTGCGGTTGTTGTCCAGGATGACCAACGGACGAACCTTTTCACCATATTTGTGGATCGAGGCTACCTGCCCGACCGCAACGTCGATCTGGCCGCCGAGCAAGCCGGTCATGGTTGCCGGAACGGTCTTCAGGGCAAGCGTCTTGAACTCCAGCCCGAACTCCTTGGCCATCTGCACGGCCGAAAGGTTCGGCGGCGCACCTAGGTTATTGACGCCGATGGTGAGTTTCTTGGCCTTGGCGCCCTTAACGAACTCCTCAAATGTCTTGTATGGGGAATCGGCTCGCACATAGAGAGCGTTCGACGCGGAGATTCCCGCGAACAACGGAATGAAGTCCCGCAGCGGCTTATAGGGAACCTTGCGTGTCAACGGCACGACCATGAAGCTCGGCGGCGACCAGTTGAACAACGTATAGCCGTCCGCCGGCGCTTTCAGGACAAACATGGTGGCCGGAATGTGAGCGCCGCCAGGCTTGTTCAGAACGTTGACCGGCACACCCAGTTCTTTACTGAGCGCTTCGGCGTTCATCCGCGCGACGATATCGGCGTTACCGCCGGCCTTGAACGAGACGACAATGGATAACGGCTTTGTCGGCCATTTGTCTTGAGCGATTGCCGTCTCGCCAATTCCTGCCGTCAGGAGAAAGGCGAGTGCAATCGTGGTTACTGCTGATTTGAGGAATTTCATGAAGCCCTCCTTGCTTCGGAATTTCGATAAATCGGGCTGTATAAAGTGCTATACGTCTATACCTTTATAAAACGGCGGCAAATTGTCAACGGATTTCTTCACGCCTGGCTCACAGCGGACGCCGGGCGAGCGAGTATGTTTGACCGGTGGGACCGCCGACCGGGCGGGTTGCCAGGTAAAGCGCAAACTCACCTATTTCGTCCGGATGCTTCAGGCGCTCCGACGGCGGGAAGTTGGGCGGCGTCTCACCGCCGAAACGTTCCAGGACTTCATCGGGCGTCGCGGCCCCGGGTGCTTCACGGGTGAAGTTGGTTGTCGCAACCGGACCCGGGATAAGATTGTTTACATCGATCCGGCGCGGCCACAGTTCGCCCGCCAGCGACTCGGTAAACATGTGCAGCCCGGCCTTGGCGACATGGTACGAGCTGTTCCGGTTGCCGGCGCTCAAGCCCACACCGGAGGAGAGATTGATGATCTTTGCGCCGTCCGCGAGAGCTGGAAGGAGAAACCGGGTAACCAGATAGGGGCCACGCACATTCACCTCGACCGTCTTCCACCACCGGTCCGGATCGGACTCCGCGACCGGACCGGTCTCAAGCTGCGCACCGGCATTGTTGACCAGCACATGGACCTCCCCGAACTCGGTGAGAATTTCGCTACAGACGGATTCCGTCGCCTGTGGATCGGACAAATCGGCGACGCCGATGAAGCAACGGACACCGAGGTCCGCGATAGCCTCCCGCGCCGCTTCAAGCTCGGCGGGCGTGCGGGAGCAAATGGCCAGATCCGCTCCGGCCCTCGCAAGCGCCAGGGCGATTGACCGGCCAATTCCGCGTCCCGCCCCGGTCACGACCGCCACTTTGCCGGTTAGCGGCCTGTTGTCCGCCAAATCACTATTCATCGTTGAATCCCCGCTACTTTCAAGATCACGCCTCGCCGGCCAAACCTGCGATCTTCGCATCGATTTCCGCCAGTCCCGCCTCCCAGTCCGCGGTGTTCTGCGCGACGTAGTGCGCCATGGGCAGCGCGTCCCGCAGGCAATCAATTCCAGCGAAGACCCGGGTATCGCAAACCATGACATAAGGTTTGCCGGTAACGCTCCTGGCCTCCTCGAACGCCTCGAGCACTTCCGTGACGCTGTTGCCGTTGACCCGCCGCGCAAAGCACCCGAATGCTTCAAATTTCTCCGGAACCGGCTCGACGCTCATCACGTTTGTCGTGGCGCCCGAGGCCTGAAGGTCGTTGTTGTCGATGATGTAGACCAGATTGGAGAGCTTTTGGTGAGCGGCGAACATGGCGGCCTCCCAAACATTGCCCTCCTGAAGCTCACCATCGGAGAACAGGCAATAAATTCGTTTATCGGTTCCCCTCTGCCGCTCCGCCCAGGCGATACCGGCCGCCTGCGACGGCCCCTGCCCCAGCGAACCGGCGGTGATTTCAAACCCCAGCTGCCCCTCGATGGGACTCTGATCGATCTTCGTGCCGTCGGCGTTGTAGGTCCGCAACTCCTCGAGCGTGTATGAGCCGTGCTCCGCCAACGCCGCATAGGTCATGATCGCGTCGTGCCCGTTCGACAGCACAAACCGGTCATGAAACCAACCCCTGCCGTCGGGACGCAGCTCATCGAAGTAGAGGCACGCCGCGATATCGGCCAAGGCGACGCCCTGTCCAGCGTAGCCGCCGCGTTGCATGCAGATGTCCAGAGTATTGCGCCTGATTTTGGCCGCAAGGATTTCCAAATTCAGGACGCGGCTGTTGGAACTGGTACTCATTGGCCGGCCTCCCGGATACGGTCCGCAAGTCCCGCGGCATCCAGTCCAAGCTGTTCCCGGATATACGGCAGCGTGCCGCCGGGCGCCCAACTGTCGGGCACCCCAAGGCGTGTGATGCGGGGTCCGCCGCCAACATTGGAAACCACCTCGGCGACAAGGCTCCCAAGACCGGTGACGATTTGGTGGTTCTCTATGGTGACGATCCGTTCGTGGGCAAAGCAGAAGTCCGCCAACCCGGTCTCATCGACCGGCTTGATCGTCGGGACATGAAGAAGCGAATGATCGATCCCGCGATCCTCGAGTATTTCAGAGGCTTCCAATGCCCATTGGGTGGCGTGGCCGGTGGCAATGATGCCGATCCCGCGCCCGGAGCGGAGGCGATACGTCTTGCCGAGTTCAAACTTGAACTTTTGCGGATCGAGAAGCCGCGGGGTATTGCCGCGATGGCCCCGCATATAAACCAGGCCGGGCAGGTCGACGGCGGCGTCGAGCGCCTGCCTGAAGTCGGTGACATCCATGGGGTCGATGACGGTCGTGTTCGGGATCGACCGAAGCATGCCCAAATCCTCCGCTGCCTGGTGATGAATCCGCGCCGGATTGGCGATGCCCGGCGTAAATCCGACAACAATACTGGTGTGCGGACCGGTCCCCATGCAGATCATCATCTGATCATAGGCGCGCCGGGTCGCGTAGACCGCGAACGTGGTTGCCACCGGGACGAAACCCGCCTTGGCGACGCCGGCTGCGACGGAGATCAGGTTTTGTTCCGCCATCCCGACGTCGAGGTGCTGATCCGGCAGTTCGTCCTTTACCCGAATGATCTGGGTGTACTTGCTCAGGTCCGCGCTCACCATGACGACATCCTTGCGGCGCGAGCAAAGATCGAAGCTGATCCCGTCGAACGGGGCGCTGTCGAAAGTCGTCTCCCCCTCAAGCAGCATATGCTGTCCTCCTTCGGAGCTTCCGTCGGCTCCGGTCAGCCGTTGATAATCCCGCCATCGATGTTGATGACCTGTCCCGTCATGTAAGAGGCGTCCTCGGAGATCAGAAATGCGATCACCCCCGCGACCTCCTCCGGCCGGCCGAACCGGCCGAGTGGAATGGAAGAGATGAGCGCCTCTCGCCCACGTTCCTTGATCAGTTCGCGCGGCATGGCCGTATCGATGATACCGGGCGCCACGGCGTTGACGTTGATGCCCCGGTCACCAAGCCGGCGTGACAGTGCCCGGGTCAGACCGACGATGGCGCCCTTGGCCATTGAGTAGGCGATCCGATCGGGCGCGCCTCGGTTAAATCCCAGCGACGAGGCGAAGACGATGCTGGCGCCATCCCGCATATGGGGCAGCGCCGCGCCGGCAAGGTCCAATGCGTTTGTCGCGTTGGCCTGCATGGTCCGATCGTAGATATCCCGACTCTCCGGCTCGAGGTCGTCAGCGACGAATATGCCGGCCAGGTGGACCAGCGCGTCGATCTCTTCGCCGTCCGGGAGTGTACCAACGCAGGCCTCCCGGTCATCGAGCCGGCTCTCCTTACTGGTCGCGCCGCCCGGCAACTCTCCACTGAGTCGGTCAAGCCGGTCCTGATCGATACCCACCAGGTGCAGGCGCCAACCGTCATTTGCGAGCCGATGTGCGAGGGCGGTCCCGATCCCTCCGGCGGCACCCGTGACCACGGCGAGTGGTGCTTGGTCGGCCATTGGTCGGACCTCAGCCCTTTTTCCCGACGACGTCCCGGGCGGCCTTGACGATCGCCGTGCTATCCAATCCGTACTTTTTCATGAGATACGGGGTGGAGCCCCCTTCGGCGAACCGATCGGCCAAGCCCACCCGCTTGAAGGGCAGCCCGATCCCGGCGTCGCACAAGACTTCCGCCACGGCAGACCCCAGGCCGCCGATCACCGAATGATTTTCCGCAGTTACGATGGCGCCCGTCACCTTGGCGCGGTCGATGACCAGGTCGGCGTCCAGCGGTTTGATCGAGGCCATATCGACGACGGAGGCGTCAATTCCGCCGGCAGCCAACTGGTCTGCGGCGGCAAGGGCCTCCGTGACGGATAAACCCGCTGCGATGATTGTGAGGTCGCCGCCGTCCCGGGCCAGAATGCCCTCGCCCTTCGTGAATTCCTTGGGAACGATATCGTTCTCCGGCGGGCTTTCGGGTCGTTTCAGACGAATGTACACCGGCCCATCATGGGCCAGCGCCACGTCAACGGCCGAGGCGTGATATTCCGGACCGGACGGATCAAGGACCATCAGGTTGGGGATGGCCCGCATGATCGCGACGTCCTCGATGGCCTGATGCGAAACACCGAGCAGGGTCGCCACCCCGGGCAGGAATCCCACGATTTTGATCGGCAGGTTGGGATAGGCGGCCTGCATGGTGATCTGGTCGTAGCATCGCTTTGTGGCGAACGAGCAGAAGGTGTGCACGAACGGGATCTCGCCCGCCCGCGCCATGCCGCTTGCCAGCCCGATCATATTGGCTTCCGCGATGCCGACGTTGTGGTAGCGTTCCGGCAGTTCGTCGCGAAAGATGTCGGTCTCGGTCGGCGTGGCCAGGTCGGCGGTCAGGGCGACGATGCGCTCGTCCCTTTTGGCCGCCGCCAGAAGCGCGTCGCCATATGACCGGGGGATGGGCTTGTGGGTTCGGTTGATGAAGTCGGCCGCCTCGAACTTTTCAAGTTGATGGACCTGGTTCATGAGAGGTTTTCCGTCAGAACGGCGATGGCGTTCTCGGCCACCTCGGACGGGAACATGAGCTGATGCGCCATGAGGCCTTCCAAGGCGGGAACTCCTTTTCCAACCAGCGTCTTTGCGTTGATAAACGTAGGTTTGCCCTTGGTTTCCCGGGCCGCATCGAGGGCGTTCAGGATCGAGGCCATGTCATTGCCGTCGATGTCGTGCACCGCAAAGCCGAAGCTCTCAAGTTTGTCCGCAACGGGGCGGAGGGAGACCACATTATCCATGTGTCCCTCGCACTGCATCTCGTTGAAGTCGAGAATGACGCAGAGATTGTCGAGGCCCCACGCGCCGGCGGACATGAGGGCTTCCCAAACTTGTCCCTCCTGCATCTCGCCATCACCCAAAACCACATAGCACCTGGTCGGACGCCCCTGACGCTTGGCCGCCAGCGCCGTGCCGATGGCAACCGAGAGGCCCTGGCCAAGTGAGCCGCAGGTCGCTTCGACAAACCGGCCCATGCGCTCGGACGAATTGATCTCCAATGGAGATCCGTCTTTGCAGTAGGTCGACAGCCGCTCGGTTTCGAAAAAACCGCGCTCGGCCAACGCGGCGTAGAAGATGGCTGTGTTATGCGCGGTGGTCAGGAAGACACGGTCGCGGTCTTCCCAATTTGGGTTCTCGGGGTCAACGCGCGCCTCGGCGAAATATAAGGCGGTGAATATATCGGCCGAACCCAGGCCCTGTTGAACATAACCCTGGCCCGTGGGTGCAACCATCTCGACCACCCGCAGGCGCAACTTCGCGGCAATACTCTCCAGATCAGCGATATTGCGCTTTGGATTATCGGCTTGTGACAACTCGACCCCCTTCGATTCGGAGACTTAGGATCCGCAAATCCCTTGCACACAAGACCCGAATCGTGTATATAAAGTGCTAGACCTTTGTACCTTTAATCACTGAAGTTTCGAGAGTCAACATGAATCTCCCTGCGATGAAGCGAGAAGCCGTCCCTCTGCACGCCGAGGTGGCCTCACTTCTTCGCAATCAAATCATGTCCGGTACGTTGGCCCCGGGGGAGCAGCTGCCGCCCCTCAGCGAACTCACCAGCAAACTGGGCGTGGCAAGGATGACCATTCGCCAAGCGATGGATGCCCTGGAGGCCGAGGGTCTCATCGAACGCCACGCCGGCCGCGGAACATTTGTCAAAAAGATCAAGCTGCCCACACGCCAAACTTTGAATATGCAGGCACAGCTGTCTCAGTTGTACTCCATGGTCTCGCAGCTTGAGGTTTCGGTCCTTGTGGAAGACTCCCAGGATGAGCAACCGGATGAAAACGGCATCGCCTATCACCGCATGAAGCGAATCCACTCCCTGGACGGCAAGCCGTTCTGTCATGTGGATCTGCGCGTAGACAGCGCGCTCTATGAAAAAGCGCCGGAACGGTTTGCCTCCGAGATCGTCATCAGCGTATTGGAAGACATGGGGGTCAAGCTTAAGTCCGCCCGGCAGTCGGTCCGGATCTCCTACGCCGACTTCGAACTTTCGCAGGCTCTGAGGATCAAGGTGAACTCCCCGATCTTCAGGGTGTACCGCGAGATGTACGACGAAGTCGATCGGCTGATTTACTCCTCGACCCTCCTTTATCCGGGTGATGCGCTCCAGTTCGACATGGAGTTCACCGTGGACGGGACCGGCTAGACGTTCCGAGGATCGGTCCCCTCCTCCAATCGGAAATATTCATCGGCTTACGACCGCGGTGCAGTGAAACTTATCGGCATCTCGTTATAAAGGTCTAGACTTCTATACCTTTCGTATGTTATCCCCTCGCTCCGGGATGGTCCTGCTCAGGGCCCGGTTCGAAACAGCGAGGACGATTTCCATGACCAGCTCCGGCGCCGACACCAACTTCTCCAACGAGCAAATGCTTGGCTTTTACCGTGACATGCTGCGCATTCGCCGTGTCGAGGAGCAGCTCGGAAAAGACAGCTTGGCCGGCAACTTGCCTGGTGCTGTCCATCTCTACATCGGACAGGAAGCGGTGGGAGTAGGTATCTGCAGCCAGCTTCGGGACGACGACTGGATTGCCTCCAACCACCGTGGTCACGGACACTTCCTCGCCAAAGGGGGCGATACCAAGCTTCTCGTGGCAGAAGTGTATGGACGCAAGACCGGCATCTGCCAGGGACACGGCGGATCCATGCACGTCGCGGACTTCTCAAAGGGCATCATTGGTGCAAACGGCATTGTCGGTGCCGGAATCTCCATCACCACAGGCGCGGCGTGGGCGGCTCAGCTCGATGGCAACGGCGCCGTGGGAATCGCCTTCTTTGGAGATGGTGCGGCTAACCAAGGCGTGCTGTGCGAGGCATTGAATGTCTCGACCCTATGGAAACTCCCCGTGATTTTCGTCTGTGAGAACAATGGGTTCTCGGAGTTCTCTCCATACTCAACTGTCACTTCAGGCAGCATCGCCGATCGGGCGAAACCATATGGTGCGGCGCATGAGACCATCGATGGCAACGATCTAATCGAGGTTTGGCAATGCGCCGCCAGGGCCATCAAGCGGGCCAGGGACGGCGAGGGTCCGACATTGATCGAAGCCCGCACCTATCGTCACAGCGGCCACGTCGTGGGGGAACATACGTTCCTCAGCGGCACCTACCGGTCAGAGGAAGAGGTGGAACAAAAAAAGGCCGGTGACCCCATCCCCGCATTCGCCAAACGGATCTTGGAATCCGGTCAGGCCAGCCAGGCGGACCTCGACCGGATCGATGCGGAAATCACGGCGGAGGTGACCGAAGCCGTCGCCTTCGCCGAGGACTCACCCTATCCGGACCCTGCCGATCAGGGCACCGGCTACATGTTCGCCTAAGGGGAGGCAAGACCATGGCAAAGAAACGCATGATCCAGGCCATCAACGAAACACTCGACAGCGAGATGGCCAAAGATCCAAAGATCGTCCTGTTTGGAGAGGATGTGGAGATCAGCCTCTTCGGCGATACCGTCGGTCTGAAGGACAAGCACGGCGCGCATCGCGTGAGGAACATGCCCATCTCGGAGACGGTGATGAGCGGCATGGCGGTCGGCGCCGCAGCGGCAGGCTACAAGGTCGTCTGTCACATGATGTTTGGAAACTTCATGTATACCGGCTTCGACAGCATCGCCAATCAGGCCAGCAAACTTCGCTACATGACAGCCGGCCAGATTAGCCTGCCGATCGTCTATATGAGCGTCTTCGGGGGCGGTCGCTCTGCCGCGGCGCAACACTCCGATGCCATGCACCCCATGTTCATGAACTTGGGCGGAATCAAGGTTGCACTGCCGGCGACACCGGCTGACGCCGCGGGTCTCCTCCGCGCCTCAATTCACGATCCCAACCCGGTGGTCTTCCTGCAGGCGGCCGGCCGAGGCGGCGAGTCCGGCGAGGTGCCGGACGGTGAAGTGATCTTCGAGCTGGGCAAAGCCTCCACCGTGCACGAAGGGGACGATGTCACCATGGTTGCCATTGGGGCCATGGTTCGCCCTGCCCTTCGCGCCGCGAAACAACTTGCCGAAGACGGTATTGGCGTCGACCTCATAGATCCACGCACGATGGTCCCGTTGGACACGGATGCGATCCTCTCATCGGTTCGCCGCACCGGCCGGCTGGTGGTGGTCGATGAAGCACGAGACCTGTGTTCGGCCGCGTCTCACGTGGCCGCTGTCTGTGCCGATCAGTGCTTTGAAGCGCTAAAGGCGCCAATCAAGCGGATTACCGTTCCCGATGTGGCGATGCCATATTCGCCCCCGCTGGAGAAAGCCTTGCTCCCCAACGAAGGCAGCATCTCGGCCACCGTACGGGACCTGTTGGACAAACCGGCCGGGGCGGAGGCGTAAATCATGAAAGTTGCACTGAAAATGCCGCGGATCGGCATGAATATGGAAGAAGGCACGCTCGTCACTTGGCGTGTCCAGCCGGGAGAGGCGTTCAAGGAGGGTGATATCCTCTATGAGTTGGAGACCGAGAAAGTCACCAATGAATATGAAGCCCCGTGTGACGGGACGATGCTCGAACATCTCGTCGAGGAAGGCGCCGACGTGCCCGTCGGGGACAACGTCTGTCGGATCGATAAGGCGGCTTGAGGTCTGGAGCACGCCCGGTCACCGGGGCATGACCGCGCCTCATGGACCGGATTCCCGTCGGAAACTCCGGAAACTCCCGGAAGGATCATGAGCCGGGCTTCGAGCTTGTCGAAGACACCGCCATCTTTCGCTAACCGAACGAACATCCCGTCATCACCGCGTCACCGAACGAGAACATCTCCACGGCCCGAACGAACGATTGCCGCCCGTTGCCTCCACCGACAGTCCACATTTTAGACTTCCCGTGATTTCCATGCGATTCCCATTACCCGGAAACGTCCAGACTCCAAATGAATAGGCCCCAGAAAATATCAATATTTCCAAGGGCTTCTTTTGGTTGCCGGGGGCACGCAACCACCGAGACCGACATTTGATCGGGATTCCGGTCTGATCTGCCACAACCCTTTGATCTACAAGAGATATAGGTAAGTTCGTAGCTTGTCGCCCGCCAGTGTGCCCTACTCTTGGAACGATTGGCCCGAACGATTCTGCCTCGTAGCCTCTCCGGTTCACACGCCCTTGCGGCGTTCTCTCCCTTCCCCTGGTGGCAGAGCGCGAGACCCCTGACCGGCAATTACCGGCCCACCCGCTTGCCACGGCCCAACATGTCGATATATCCTCCGTATATCGACATGTTGGAGTGAAGTGTCGATGAGATCGACATGTTCGGAAAGCGTGTCGACGGGAGCAGGATACATCGATATGACGTTCGACCCCAATCGCCCCTTCAACGACCTACCAGACCTGCCGCCGGCTTCGGAAACCGAGACCAAGGCCATTCTTCGGAGTTGCATTGCCGCGCACACGGCACTGGCGGAGCTCCGCGTTTCCGGAAATTTCATCCCGAACCAGGCGATGCTGATCAACTCAATCCCCCTTCTCGAAGCGCAGGCGAGTTCCGAGATCGAGAACATCGTGACGACGGCCGACCGGTTGTTCCGCTATGCCAACGATGCGACGGGCCGGGCCGACCCTGCCACCAGGGAAGCTCTGCGCTACCGCACCGCCCTGCACCGCGGATTCGAGATGCTGAACCAACGGCCGGTTTCGACCACCATGGCTGTCGAGGTCTGTCGAACGATCAAGGGCGTGGAACTCGACATTCGCACCACGCCGGGAACAGCGTTGGTGAACGATGCAACCGGCGAGGTCACCTACACGCCACCGGAGGGAGGGTACGTACTCCGGAGCATGCTGGCCAACTGGGAGCGCTACATTCACGAGGCCGAGGAGATCGACCCGCTGATCCGCCTTGCGGTCATGCATTATCAGTTCGAGGCGATCCACCCGTTCGTCGACGGAAACGGCCGAACCGGACGCGTGCTGAACCTGCTCTATCTCGTCGACAAGGACCTGCTCGACGTTCCCGTCCTTTATCTCAGCCGGCACATCATCCGGAACAGGGTGCTCTACTACCGGCATCTGCTGGAGGTGACGACCCGACAGGACTGGGAAGCATGGATCCTCTTCATTCTGGAGGCCGTCAGAACGACGGCGGAATGGACGACGGCGAAAATCCGCGCGATCCGGGAGCTTCTCGACGAAACGGGCGCCGCAATTCGACAGAGAATGCCGAAGATCTACTCCCGGGAACTGGCGGAACTGATCTTCGTGCATCCCTACTGCCGGATCGGCGACCTGGTCAAAGCGGATATCGCCAAGCGCCAGACGGCCGCCGTCTACCTGAAGGCCCTCGTAGCCGAAGGCCTCCTTGAAGAGATCAAGGCAGGGCGCGAGAACCTCTACATCAACCCGCCGCTCTTGGCACTTCTGGCCGGGCGCTGATGGGGACCGAGGGCAATAATCAATCTGCCCGCAACCGCAAGAATATCGAGAGACTGTTCGGCGAGGCTATGCACAATCTGGCCATGAAACGGCGCCAGGTTCGATCCAGCGCCTCTATAAAGGCGAAAATCGTGGCAAGTTGATGATCAGGATTTAGGGGTGGCGCATTCTGGCGACGAGCTGACTCTATTTGGGTACGGCCCTGGAGACCGCTTCTAGCCAGAAACGAATACGGCTACGACGTGGTGAGGTCGTTCGACGGCTCGGGCGATCCGGTCCGCGGCGGGCGGACCATCAACCAAACCGAGGCCGAAACCGTGCGCCGGGTGTTCCGGGAGTTTGCCGACGGTGCCAGCCCGCGCACGGTCGCGCGGCGGCTGAACGAAGAGAAGATCCCCGGCCCCTCGGGCAGGCTCTGGATGGATACCACCATCCGGGGCCACGCCAAGCGGGGCACCGGCCTGATCAACAACGAGCTTTATATCGGCAGGCTGGTGTGGAACCGGCTGCACTACGTCAAGAACCCGGAGACCGGCAGGCGGGTGTCGCGGATCAACCCGCCCGGGGACTGGATCGTCAGGGAGGTCCCCGGGCTCCGCATCGTCGACGACGATCTCTGGCAGGCGGTCAAGCGCCGCCAGGGCGAACTCACCGAGCAATACGCCACCGTCATCGAGGCCACGCAATCCGCGCGGGCCAACCGGCTGAACGGCGCCCACCGGCCCCGCCACCTGCTCTCGGGCCTGCTCGAATGCGGTGTCTGCGGCGGCCCCTATTCCATGCGCGGCCAGGACCGCTACGGCTGCTCGAACCACATCATGACCGGAACATGCTCCAACGGCATCCCCCGTATCACCAAGCGCTCCGTCGATGCCGTCAAGGCCGGTGGGACGGATACCGTCTATTGGGATGGAGAGCTCACAGGCTTCGGCCTGCGTGTTCGGCGCTCGGGACGCAAGAGCTACGTCGTTCAGACCCGCATCGCCGGGAAACTATGCTGGTTCACCATCGGCCCGCACGGACCTCTGAACCCGGATCAGGCGCGTGCCCGCGCGCTTGAGATATTGGCTTCCGCGAAGAAAGGCATCGATCCACGCGACGCGGACGCCCGGCGCGAGGCCGAGCGGAACATGGCTGACCTCGGGCGCAGGTTCCTGGAGGAATATGTCCCTGTCCACTGCAAGCCGAGCACCCGGGAAGAGTACCGCCGTTCGGTGAGGCTGTTTGTCGACCCCGTGATCGGGGAGTTGCGGGTTCCGGAGGTGCAGCGCAAGGATATTGCCGCCCTTGATCACGGCCTGCGGGACAAACCCTATCAGGCCAACCGGACGCTCGCAGTACTATCCAAGATGTTCTCCCTTGCCGAAGTCTGGGGCTGGCGACCCGACGGCTCCAATCCCTGCCGGCATGTCAAGCGCTACAAGGAGCACAAGCGGGAGCGCTTCCTGTCGCCGGAAGAGACCGAACGGCTGGGCCAGGTCCTGCGCGAGGCCGAGGAAGAGATGCCCTCGGCGGTCGCCGCCTTCCGCCTGTTGCTGCTGACCGGCTGCCGGCTGTCGGAGATCCAGTTCCTGCGCTGGGAGTACGTCAAGGACGATTGCATCGAGCTTCCCGACGCCAAAACCGGCGGACGGATCGTACCTCTGGGCCCCGAGGCCCGGGCGGTGTTGTCAGCCATTCCCCGTGACGACGACAATCCCTGGGTCATCGCGGGCCGCCTCCCCGGCTCTCACCTCACCGACCTGCAACGCCCCTGGCGGCGCATCCGCAAGCGGGAGGGCCTTGAGGATGTGCGGATCCACGATCTGAGACATTCTTTTGCCTCGCGTGCGCTGGCTCTCGGCGAGAGCCTGACCATGATCGGGAAACTGCTCGGGCACACCCAGGTGCAAACGACGGCGCGCTACGCGCATCTGGCGCGGGACTCGATTCAGACCGCTGCGGCGCGCATCACAGGAAGCATCGGCGGGAACCTCTTGGGTGATCACGACATCGGTTCCACACTCGTCGAGGATTGACGCTCAGTCACGTAGCCCATCGACAGCGTAGGTTGGCCCTTCAATCTTTGGCAAGACAGTTTCTAGGCTGCGGTGACATTTTAGGGATTCCTTTTTTGTCTTTGGTGTGATTCAACACTGGCTTTTGGAGGTTGGTGTGGAAGGCGAAGTGCTGAGAGACGATCAATGGGCGCGGCTTCGGGACTTTGTTCCTGGCGGGATGAAGGGCAAGCGTGGTCCACGCAGCGACGGGCGGCGGTTTTTCGATGCGATCCTGTGGCTGGCGCGCTCTGGTGCGCGGTGGCGTGATTTGCCGGCGGATCGGTTTGGCCCCTATCAGACGGTGAAGCGGCGCTACTACCGCTGGATCGAGGCGGGTGTGTTTGACCGCATCTTCGAGGCTGTCGCGGATGATCCGGACTTGGAATGGCTGGCGATCGACGCCACCATCGTCCGGGCCCAGGCCCAAGCCGCCGGCGGGCGGCGAAAAAGGGGGGACCGCAAGCCCAGGCTCTCGGCCGGTCCCGGGGCGGGTTCGGCACAAAAATCCACGCCGTCGTCGATGCGTTAGGCCTGCCAGTGCGCTTCGATCTCGGGCCAGGACAACAAAACGACATGGTCCCCGCCCACAACCTCATCCAGGGCCTGGCCGCGGGCCACGTCCTCGCGGACCGCGCCTACGACGCCGACAGCCTGCATGACCTGATCTATGAGCAAGGCGGTGAGCCCGTCATCCCACCGCGCCGGCATCGCAAATACCAGCACAGCTATGACCGCATCGCCTATAAACAGCGCTGGGGCGTCGAAGGCTTTTTCGCCAAGCTCAAGCAATGGCGGCGCATCGCAACACGCTACGACAAACTTGCCGCCCACTTCCTCGGCTTC
Organism: Rhodospirillales bacterium; assembly: GCA_965213765.1. Classification (GTDB taxonomy): domain Bacteria; phylum Pseudomonadota; class Alphaproteobacteria; order Rhodospirillales; family UBA2165; genus JAJDXO01. The sequence continues at coordinate 1,193,492 of OZ243926.1, forward strand.
ATCAAACTCGCAAGTATCATGCTCTGGCTTAAATAATTAAATTGTCACCACAGCCTAGTGCTGGCGGTCTGTATCGGAGTGAGTTGTGCGGTTGGTGAGGGCAACGACAGGGCCAACGCCTGGGCGATACGGAGGGCCATGCCCGTGCCGCCCTCAACGCGCGTTTCCGACGTCCATGCCAACACCGCATCCACCGGCCGGTCCGACGTCAATCCGATCACCGCCGCTTTCCTGGCGTGCAGCTTCCGGGCGCCCACGCTCACTGTTCAGCCCATGTCTTCACCGTCTCGCACAAAATTGTTCGAGACAATGATTGCCTATTCGCGCATTTTTGTGCGAGAGTGCCGGCCGTGAACGGACGCGAATTCATAAAGCGGGTGAGACAGCTGGCACGCAGGAACGGGATCGCGGTCCGGTTCGACAGGACACGAGGCAAGGGCAGTCACGGAACCCTGTACTACGGCGACCGCTTCACGGTGGTGAAGGACCGAAGAAAGCCGCTCAAAGCCGGCACGCTGCGTGGCATGTGCAAACAGCTCGGCATCGACCTGAACGACCTATAAGGAAATCCGATCATGGCAATGCGATACAGCTACCCCATCGACCTTCACGAGGAGCGCACGGGCGGGTTTTCGGTGACCTTCCCGGACTTCGACGAGGCATTCACGGACGGCGACACGCTCTCCGAGGCGGTCTCCGAAGCCGGGGACTGCCTGGAGGAGGCCCTCGCGGGCCGCATCGCGCGGCGCGAGGACATCCCGGCGCCAAGCCCGGCGAAGGGCCGGCCGGCGGTGATTCCCGGCGCGGTGCTCGCCGCCAAGGCGGCCCTCTACGAGGCCTTGCGCGAAGAGCGGCTGTCCAACAGCGCCTTCGCGGTGGCCCTGGGCGTTCAGGAAAGCGAGGTTCGGCGGATGCTCGATCCGCGCCACGCCACCAAGATCGGCAGACTGGAGGAAGCCCTGGCCCATTTCGGAAAGCGCCTGGTGGTCACCGTTGAGGCTGCTGCCTAACCGTCGAGCGGCGCCGGTACTTGTCTCGATCTTGCCGTAGCGGCTATTGCGGTATCGAACTATCAACACCGCGGCCACGCAAGCAGTGACATGGAATTCAGGGCTGGCGATTGATTTCGGCTTCCAAAACGCGGAGCCGTTGGATTAGGTCATCGAATGGCAGCGCATCCGCGCCAACGATATCCGACGGAACGATCACCGTGCCCATTGGCGTATAGCCCGGGAAGTTTTTCATCCGGATATTGTCGTTCAGCCGGGTCTGTTCACGGAGCTTCTTCCACCAGCCGAAATGCATGGTCAAGTCATTGCCGATGGTATAGCCGGCGACATAGTCATCCGCTTCATCGGAAGAGACCTTGTAGGCTGTCTTGCCGATGACCGCGGTAACCTCGAGTTCGAAATCGAATTGCACGGCGCCATGTTCCCGGTACACGGTAGCCCCGTTACCGGATAGAGCGGAACTGGCCCCCAGAAACAGATCAGGCAGAACGCGCTCCGCTTTTGGCGGGTCGTATTTCCCGGTTGTGCTGCTTGGCCGGTCGTAATTGTGGAAGGTGTGAAATATATGCACCGGTTCGGGAACCGGCGGCATGAATTTCACTTCGCTGGCCGGACGCCAATTCTCCTCACTGAACGGATCGAGATCAAGTCCGCGAAGCCAATCGTGCCAACGCCCCCAGTCGGGCATGAAATCGCGCATCAGGGGCGCGGCGGCACCGGGTGTTCCATAACGGCCATCTGGCGATGCCATCGCCGGGGCAACCGCTATTCCGGGTTCTGACTGACTGACGACGGGTAGGCTCGGTAATTTGCTCACTGCCATCACCCCCTGAGCGAACGAATTCGGCGAAGCGGTAGTTTTCGCTGGTGTGGGATGGGAGCTTGATGGTGCCCACCATCGGCTAGTGGACACCATCGACGGAGGCGTTGCGGCGGCGCGTCTCGGCTGCCAACGCGGTACGCTGTCGCGCCTGCTGAACGGCAAGGCGGGCGTGTCCGCGAACATGGCCTTGGCACTGGAGGACATCGGCTGGGGAGCCGCCGAGCACTGGATGCGTATGCAGCTGCCAGACGTCCATACAACGGCATCATGAAGAACACTTCGAACAAGGCCCTCGCGCGGGCCGTAGCTGCCTTCCGCTTAGCCGGCGGGAAGGACGCACGACGGGCACAGCCTCCGGATGCTTCTGGAGGTCGTCGTATAGGAAAACCTTATGCAGAGCACAATGGAACGGTCTTGGGCTTTATGAGATTTAGCTGTAATCTTTCGGCTCATTCAGGGTGCACCGGCTCTGACCGGGGCACCGCGCTTCGGAAGGAGTAAAGGTCATGAGACGGGACTTGAACGGGAAAAACGCACGAATTGCATGGTACGCGGCCCTTGCCGGCGTCGTGCTGGCAGGGAGCGCCGCGCTCGCCATGCCGCAGGCGGCGCACGCCGCTGACGCCGGCGCAACCGAGGGCGACACGATGGAGTTCACGGTCACGCTCGGGGCCGCGCCGAACGGCTGGGCGGTGCGCTACAAGTACAAGACGACAGACGGCGCGGCCGTCAAGGGCGAGGATTACGAGGAGGCCACCGGCACCGTGACCTTCAATTCGGGGGTCAAGGAGCAGAAGGTCAATGTGGACACGATCGACGACAGCGAGGAAGAAGACCCGGAGGTCTTCAAGCTCAAGCTCTACGACCAGGAGGTCAACGGGCTCTACCGCGGCGTCACCGGGTGGGTTACACCGACGTCCAACATCCGGTCCATGCCGCGCACGATCACCTTGACCGGCCAGATCCAGGATAACGATCAGGCGGTCAAGGCGGATTGCGGGAACGCGGGTCAGTATTGCCAGTGACCGGCAATTCATGCTGAGGCCGCACGGCCGTGCGACGAGTGTGCGGGCGATGCCGATCCCGGCCCGCGCCGGCCATGGCGGAAAACAGAGGAAGCGAATGCCATGAGAACCAAAACCTATCCGCGGGCCTTTCCCGGAATTGCCCTTGCAGCGGTCGTGCTGGCCGCCGCCCTTGCCGCCGCCGGGCCCGCCCGCGCCCAGAACGCCCCCACATATGGCGACTGTGCTAACGCCTGGTACGAGAGCGACGCCTCCGAGCATTGCCCGGCTCCCGGCACCCAATTCTGGTTTGACACCCCGAACGGAGAGTGCAGCGTCACGGCCAGGTGCCGGAAGTTGAATGGCGTGCCATCACCCCAGAATACTGTCACCGGCGATCTAAATGACATGCGCGATCTGGTGAGCTGCGACGGCAAGCTCAAAATCGGCCAATGCCTCACCGCTACTCAACAGGCCGCCCTGGAGACAACATGCAAGGACGCGTGGAATGACAGCGATGCCAGCCGACAATGCGGTTCGTCCCGCGGCTCCCACAGCGTGTCGACATATCAAGGCGTGCAATGTCATGTCTCGACCTCCTGCGGGACCCTGGCGGTGGCGGCGTCCTTCTACGGATCTTCCGATGATGTGAAACGGCTCGATTACTGCAACAACGGGTTGTCCACCTCATGCCCAACGGTCGAGAACTGCACGAACGCATGGAATTCGAGTTCGGCCAAAGTTACCTGTAACTATTCCGGCTCCTACAGCACCCAGATCGGAGTGGATTCGGGACAGTGCTCCGTAAAGACCCATTGCCAAAGACGGGTTGACGATCCATTGGGGAAGATTGGGGGAATCCTCGCAGTTGAGACCTCGTACAAGGGGGACCTGGGACAGGTGCAAAACCTCAAGAACTGCGATGGGTACCTCAAGACCTCCTGCTGAGGTCCCGGTTTTGCGGATCGCATGACATCGATCGGTGCGCGGGGCCTCTTCGGCCCGGCGCCCCGGCGGCTTCCTACTTGCCCTGGAGTCCGGCGATGGGGTCGAGCCTCGATGCCTGATGGGCGGGCAGGTATTTGCTGAGGCGCCCGCGAGGGCGGCGGGGGATCGGCTGGCAGGGCAGGTCACATGGCGTATCGGGGGGTTTGACTCGATGCGTCCGGATCGATAACCCGAGTTCGGGAGCGGCCCGAAGATTCGCTATCGGCATGCCCGCCGACCAGGGGGAAGAACCATGAGAATAGGGACGTGGATCGTGCTGGCGGGAATCCTTTCGGCCGCCTCGGCCGACGCGGCTGAGCAACGGCCGCCGGCCGTGGACAGGCAGGCCGTCCGGGACATCGTGCGCGAGTACCTGCTCGAACGACCCGAGGTTCTCGAAGAGGCCATGAAGGTTCTGCGGGCCAGGCGCGAACGGGAGAAACGGGCCCGGGCGGAGGCCGCGATCATGGAGAACCGCGCGGTTCTCCTGTACCACCCGATGTCCCCGGTCTCGGGCAACCCGAAGGGCGACGTCACGCTGGTCGAGTTCTTCGACTACCAATGCGGCTACTGCAAGCGCTCGCTCAAACCCGTGATGGACCTGCTGGCCGCCGACCGGCGCCTTCGCATCGTCTGGAAGGAGCTGCCGGTGCTCGGCCCGGCTTCGCGTTTGGCTGCGCGCGCGTCGATGGCGGCGGCGAAGCAGGGAAAATACCTCGCGTTCCACAAGGCGCTCATGGGCGCGAGCGGCAAACCGAGCGAAGGCTCCGTCATGGTGATCGCACGGCGTGTCGGGCTCGACGTCGAACGGCTGCGCCGGGACATGAAGGATCCGGCGATCGAGGCGTATCTCGACGAGACCTCCCGGCTTGCCGCGGAGATCGGCATCCGCGGAACGCCCGCCTTCGTGATCGGCGACACGCTCGTTCCCGGCGCGGTCGGCGCGGCGCGTCTCAAGCGGCTCATCGCCAAGGCCCGCAACGCCGGTTGATCCTCGCGATTCCCCTGGCCGGGCGGGAAGCACGACTGTTCATGATATCCGCCGCGTGTCAGAGTATTTGACGGGCTTGGTATTAATTGACAGAGACCTTGGCCGTTGGGAGGCCTACGTGGCTCCTTTCAGTCTGGTTGCCGAGCATTGAGGCCCCACCAAAATCTTTAGGTGGCGCCAAAAAATAATCGAACATACACTCCCTATGTCATCAACCTTTCTTTGTGAGCCCCATTTTTTGACACTCATGGTCCTTTGGTCCAGATTCGAGCCCTACCAGTCAGTTATAATGAGGAAACGGCAACGCACCGACCTTGCCGATTGCGCGAATTGATAGCAGAACGGAGGTGGTATGCTGATGACTGGTGACCATCATGTCGTACGACTGCTGAAGTCAGAAGTGAAATACATACTCCTGGCGCTGGCAGCAGTCGTCTACGCACCCGGGAGCATGGCATACGGCAGTGATGTAAAAGAATACGAAGGCAACACCATGACCTTCAAGATTACAAAGCCAACGACAAATGCCGGTTACAATTATCCGGAGCAAGTCCGTTATTCGTACAGTGTAAATGACGGTTCGGCGGAGATTGGATCGGACTACAGTGTCCCTGACGGGAAAACAGGCAAGATCGTTTTTCCGGCAGGTTCGGCAACGACCGCAAAGATCGAAATAAATTTATTCGAGGATGACCTTGACGAAGGCAGCGGTGAGACACTGAAATTGGTTCTGACGAGTCCTCAATACGAAGCTGCAAGCGGCATGTATTTGTACGGATTTTATTTGCCTACACGCCTAACCTTTGATGGATTGATTCTTGATCCCGATTGATCAGACTCCAGGTCCTGTTGACAGTTAACGTCCTATCAATGGTTGGTGTGGTTCAGGCAAGACCGGTGGGACCTGACGCGGGCCGCGATGGCAAGGTGTTTTTCGTGAAGCAGGGGCCGCCAAACACCGGTTTCGTAACGGAGGAACTCGAAGGACAGGACATCACGAACCTCCTGTCCAGGACTTGAGACATTACGGGACCCGGGTACCTGCTCAGGCGGCGGGCTGGCCTCCCGACGGCAGTAAGCGCCGCGCGGTCACCCTCGTTGTGATCCGGGATGACCATCCGTTGCCTTCATCAGCCGCGAAACGCACTCCGCCGCCGAGAGGGTGAGCCTGGCCGTAAGCGGGTCGGCGGCGGGGATGTCCGGGAGAGGGCATCCGGCCGCCGCAATCCACCACAGCAAGATGGAGACGGCCCTATGACGGCAGCACTGGCGATACCCGGCAACACGGCGGACAGTAGGGTCGGGCCGAAGCGCCCTGTCGGCCTTGCGGCCGCCGGGTTTCTTCGGCCCGCCCTCCGAACCGGACGTGCACCTTTCGTTATGCATCCGGCTCTCCAAAGGCTTTCGCGAAGTCAGGAGTCTTCATCCATTTGAGCTCGAACCGCAGGACCTGCACGTAGGCCATGCGGTGTTGCTCAACGCTGCCGGGCCTGCCGCGAGGCTGCCCGCGCCCGCTACGATGCCCGACGGGCCGCCGGAATCTGTGTCAAGTGCCAAACCCCTACCTATGGCGGCGCCACCTACTGTGGCCCTTGCGCCATGGCCAAGGAGGAACGCCGCGACCGCGAGGCGGAATACGCCGCCAAGCGTGCCCGCTATGCCGACCGGAGGGCCAGGGGCCGATGTGTCGAGTGCAACACACCATCGCCGGGGGTGGCGCGCTGCGAGCCCTGTTCGCGCAAGCACCGGGAGAGTTCGGGCGCGTATCGCGGCATCCCGGTCTGGGATCCCACCTGGACGGTGATCGAGACCGCCACGGGCCGGGATCTCGGCACCTATGACAGCGAAGCCGAAATCGCGCTCTGTCTCGCCTTCGAGAAGCTGGCGCGGGACGAGGTCGAGGTGCTGTGCGATGCGAGTCTCATGGCGACGATGACCGCGCGCCCTTGGTAAGCCGGCGCGGGCGTCCGAAAGTTCGTAACCGCACGCTGCGCGCACTTCCGAGAATTTGCGCCTTCATGCTGGAACCCCTATATGTTCGGTGATGACCGTATCCGACACTCCCATCGAACCCGGCGGCGGCAACACCTTTGCCGATCCCGACCTCCCGGACGCCGACGCGCACATCGTGAAAGCCGAGCTGGTCGCCCGCATCGACGATATCATCCAGCAGCGCGACCTCACCCAGGCCGAAGCGGGACGGCTGCTCGGCCTTTCCCAGCCCGACCTCTCCCGTCTGCTCCGGGAAGATATCCGGGAGTATTCGCTGGAGCGGTTGCTTGAGCTCCTGATTGGTCTCAACCGTGATATCGACATCGTTATCCGCCAGCCGCGCTCCACCACCGGTGGCCGGCTGCGCGTCGCCGTGTCCGAGACCGACTGACCGACCGCATTCCCTCGCAGCCCTCCGCAGGGGGCGGCCTGCCGCTGATCCGATGTGGTGGACGCCTCCTCCAGACGGCATCGCCATGTGCCATGTTGGTAGGGTGATAAACACCAACAGAAGGAGAAGGCGTCCAGGGATCAGGCTAGCATCATCGGGCGAGAAAGTTGAATCGATTTGATTATGGGGATTCCCTTTAGCTTTCGGTGATGATTCCATGGGGTGTAGGAGGTGCCCTATGGGAAAAGCCATATCGAACGATCTTCGTCTTCGGATGATACGAGGCATTGCGGCGGGCAAGTCGCGCCGTGAAGTTGCGGCTCAGTTTGAGGTCGCGCCTTCGACGGCGGTGCGCATTCACGCCCGCTATGCGGCCACCGGTTCGGTGGACCCCGCCCGGCAGGGCCGGCCCAGCGGGTCGGGCAAGCTAGTGGATTGAATCTAACATTTGATGCCCCCGTTTGACGGCGGCGATAATTTTGTCGGGATCGGCGGTCCAGACGAAGGGCTTGGGGTCATCATTGGTCTCGTCGATGAATCGATTGATGGCGGTTTGCAGGTCGACCACGGATCTGAAGACACCGCGCTTGAGACGGCGTCTGGAGAGCTTGGCGAAGTATCCCTCGACGGCGTTGAGCCAGGAGCACGAGGTCGGCACGAAGTGGAAGACGAAGCGCGGATGACGGGCGAGCCAGGCGCGCACCTTGGGATGCTTGTGGGCGGCATAGTTGTCGAGGATCACGTGCACCATCTTGCCGACTGGCGCCTCACGCTCGACGGCCTTCAAGAAGCGGAGGAATTCCTGGTGACGGTGGCGCTGCATACAGCGCCCGATCACGGTGCCGTCGAGCACGTTGAGGGCGGCAAACAGGGTGGTGGTACCGTTGCGTTTGTAGTCGTGGGTCATGGTGCCGGCCCGACCCTTCTTCAGGGGCAGGCCGGGCTGAGTGCGATCGAGGGCTTGGATCTGCGACTTCTCATCGACCGAGAGGACGATGGCGTGGGCGGGGGGATCGACATAGAGCCCGACCACGTCGCGCAGCTTGGTGACGAACTCGGGATCGTTGGAGAGCTTGAACTGGCGCACCCGGTGCGGCCGCAGGCCGTGGGCCCGCCAGATGCGGTGTACCGAACTGACGCTGATCCCGACTGCCTCGGCCATCATCGCTCCGGTCCAGTGCGTGGCCTCGGCGGGCGGCTCGGTGAAGGTCAGTTCCACCACCCGCTCGGCCACCTCGGGCGGCAGCGGCGCAATACGCGAGGGTCTGGTCTTGTCGCGCAGCAGGCCCTCTACGCCCTCTTCAGCAAAGCGCTCCTGCCAGCGCCAGACGCAAGTCTTGGACTTGCCGGTCTCGCGCATGATCGCGTTGGTGCCAATACCCGAGGCGCTGAGCAGCACAATGCGGGCCCGCCAGACGTGCTTCTGCGCCGTGTTCCGATCCCGCACACCAGCGCTTCGAGCCGCAGCCGATCAGCGGAAGAAAGATCAATGTTGATTCCTGGTCGCATGCGACAGACTCGCACATTCCCAGTCAGCGCGGAATCCCCCTCGGGATGCAATCGTCAGATTTTATCCACTAGGATGCCACCGCGATGTCCTGATTGCGCAGGTAAAGGCCGAGCCGGATATCACCATGGCGGACCTCGCTGCCTGGTTGAAGGCGGAACATGGCGTTACGGCTGATCCGTCGAACCTGTCCAAGCTTTTGTGCAAGGCAGGGTTTAGCTATAAAAAAAACGCTGCTGGCCGCGGAGAAAGAACGCTCTGACGTCAGGGCCGCGCGCCGCACCTGGATCAAACTCCGTCAGCCCTTCATGCGCCGCCAGCCGGGGAGGCTCGTCTTTGTCGACGAGACCAGCGTGAAGACCAACATGACGCCCTTGCGCGGGCGCAGCCCTCGGGGAGAACGGCTCGTGGCCAATGCCCCCTTCGGCAAATGGCACACCCAAACCTTCATCGCCGGCCTGCGCTGCGATGGACTTGTCGCTCCCTGGATTGTCGACGGGGCCATGGACGGACCGGCCTTCGATGCCTATGTGCGCACCCAACTAGCGCCACGCTTGAGACAGGGCGACGTGGTGATCCTCGACAATCTCAATGTCCATAAAAGCCCGCGGGCGGCAAAAGCCCTCGCCGAGCAGGGCGCCTGGTTCCTGTTCCTGCCCAAGTACTCGCCCGATCTCAACCCCATCGAGCAGGCCTTCGCCAAGCTCAAGACACGGCTGCGAAAAGCCAATGCAAGAACCTATGACACCCTCTGGCGCGCCGTCGGCGACATCTGCGAACTCTTCGACCCAAACGAATGCTGGAACTACCTCAAAGACACTGGCTATGTTGCAGATTAAACGCCCGGTGCTCTAGCATCATCGGGATCGATCCGGGAAGCATGGTTTTCAGCTTCACGGCGCTCGGCCTCGACCGCGCAGGCCGTCCCGACATGTGTATCGCCGGCCCGACGCCCGCCGGCCCGGAGCCCATCGGGGTCAACGCCTCCGGGAACCGCCGCGGCGGCGCGCGGCGTACATCTTCAACACGCCGCGGATAGATGTTTCGTCGATGTCCTCCGGGTCGAACGGTCCGCCGTACCACTCCGTCATCGGCGCATGCTCTTCGTGGCCCGGATCGAGCACCACCTCGAGAAACTCCATGAAGCCCGGAGGCCCGCCCACATCTTCCGGCGGACAGCGGCGCGCACCGTCCACGAATGCCGGGTATTCAGTGTCCCCGGCGCCGTCGCGGACCTCTTCCACGATCACGTCGTGACTCCAGTCGTCGCCGAAATCGTAGACGTAGAGGAAGCGCTCCACGCCCCGCTCGACAACGGTCTTCAAACGGATCGCCGATGCCTTGTGGATCTTGTGGTCGTCGAAGGGGTCCTCATCCAACGGCACGCCGTAAACCCGTTCGCCGACGTAGAACTCGTACAGGTGATAGTTCTGCCAGCGGAACGCCGCCTGGATGATGTGGTGCAGCGCCTCCAGGGTCGAGGACAGGGGCACGTCGACGCGCCGCCAGATCATCGGTTCCAGTTCCCGGAGTTCGATACGGATACGTGCAACCTGCTCGATCATGAGGGACATTCCCGCCGCGCCCGATGCCGTGCGGCCTCCCTGCATCGTCTCTCCTTCATGCCTGCATGCCTTCCTCCTGCGTCCACGACTTCCGCGAGCGCCGCCGAAAACCTCACCGCCGACCCTGCCGGGCGCCGGCCAGAACACCGTCCACCTGGGCGCGCGACAGGCGGAACTCCCGGGCGATCGCCGCCGGCGTCAGCCCGGCCTCCGACGCGGCCAGGATCAGCTTTTCCTGTCCCGCCGTCACCGGCGCGGCTTTGCCGCGCGCCCGTGCTCCAGTCGTCTTGCCGTCCGTCCGGCCGCGCCTGCGGGCTTCCGCGGCCACCGCTTCGAGCAGCCGGTCCAGGTCTCCGTCGTCGAGATGGCGGAGCGAGCGCCCCAGGTTCGCGGGCAGGGCAAGCGTGCCCGCCACACCACTCCCGCCGCCTTCGGACGCGTCCCCGCCCGGCCGGCTGCCGTCGCGCTTGCCCGGACCGTCGCCGGGCCGGAAGCTCCTCCCCGTATGTCGCGCCATTCCCGTTGCCCATCCATCCGCAGCCGTCGCACCGATTACACCGCAAGCGGTCCCGGATCGCCACGGCAAAATGCGTTTCGCCGCCTCAGCCGCAAGCCCATGGCGCAACATGCGCATCGCCCTGACTGTCCGGCGCTGTCCCGGGGGGCATCAGCCGCGCCGCGCCAGCCACCACCAGGCTATCCATACGGGCAGGCTGAGGTGGCCGCCTCCCGCAGTTGCTGACCATCGGCAAACGGCGGACCGAAAAAGGCGATTGCCAACTCTATTTGGCCGATATTCTCGACGGAAAAACCTTCCAAGGCGGCGCGGACAGATGGTCATCGCCCTGCCGCCGGAAAACCGGACGCAGCGCATGATAAGCACCTTCTTAAACTGAAACATTAGTTTCAGAACGATCTATATCTATCTGTTAAACATAACCATTATGGAGATGACTTCCACCGGATTTATGCGCTCACGGCGCGTGCGAAACAGGCCGGAATCCCCATTGTCGCAACCAATGACGTCCCTTATCACGTCCCCGAACGGCGGCGGCTGCACGATGTCCTGAGCTGTATCCGGGAACACTGCCCTCTCGCGGAAGCGGGCTACATGATCGCAAACACTGTGATCGCGATTGGCCCGGGCAAGCGTTACCACCACCGTCGCCGCGCCCAGCGCGACGCCCTCGATCCAGGGGCCGCGCGCCGACGGCGCAGACGCCAGAGCCGGCGGCAGCCGGGCGCCAACGATTGCCGCCGTGCGATGCCCCCGGACATGCCATGCCCCGGACATGCCATGCCGCCAACTCCCCGGCCTGCCTCGACCGGCGTGCGGGAGAGTTAGGGGAAGGCGAAGAGAAGGGCGACGCGCCCAAGGGAAGAGAGAGTTCCCTCCGGGGGGCGTCCCGTTCCCATCAACAGGAGATGCCCGATGTTCGATCCCATTCACAGCCCGACCGAGACCAACGACGCCCATTTCAATCCCACCAGCACAGACGATGCCGATCCCGGCTCCGCCGCACCGCTTCCCGACGCCGGCTCACTGCTGGCCGCGGCCGGATTGCCGGCCCATGCGATCCGCGAGGTTCTCGGTTCCCGGGCATATGCCGGCGCGGACGGCTGAAGAGAGGACGAGGAAGGCTTGGAGAAGGTTGAAGGGGGAAGGGCCGGGAGAGGCCTGACCCCGTTCACCAACCAGATGTCATAACCCGGATCACAGGAGATTGATCATGTTCGGACTGAATAACGCACAGTTGATCGGACGCCTCGCCGCACCGCTTCTTCAGGTATGGGGGGGATCGTCCGGCAGTCTATTGTCCACCACCTTGAAAAATGTCGTCATATATGACAACATACCGCTTAAGCAGGAATTCGAGGCCCATCGGGTGGATCAAGGCGGCGCGCAAGGTGTTCGACACGTTTCCCGAGGCGGTGAGGGACAGGGCGACCAGCGCCCTGACGATCGCGGCCGAGGGCGGCAAGGCGGACATCGCAAAGCCCCTGAAGGGTCTGGAGCCAGGCGTCTTTCAGATCGCCATCCGGCACCGGACCGATGCCTGGCGGGTGGTCTACGTCACGGAGTTGGCCGGGCGGCTCTGGGTGGTCCACGCCTTCCGGAAGAAGTCGAAAATGGGCATCAAGACGCCGAAGCCTGAGATTGATCTGATCTCAAGCCGGCTGGCCCGATTGAAACGGGAGGTATTGTCATGAGCGAGTCCGAAATTGAACTGATCGAAGGAAGCGGCAATGTGTTTCGCGATCTGGGCGATCCTGAAGCGGACCTGAAACACGCCAAGGCGGTTCTCGCTGCCCGTATCATCGCGACACTGAACGAGCGCACACTGTCGGTCCGGAAGGCCGCCGCCGTGACCCCATTTGCCGCGGCGGACTTTTCGCGTATCCGAAACGCCGATCTTGGGCGCTTCACGCTGGATCGGCTGATTAAGATGCTCGCGGCGCTCGACGGCGACCTGCGAATCACGGTGCATGTCGCGGAAAAACCTCGAAACGAGGCGGCGGTCGTCATTTGAACTTAGAGGCACGTTTGGGGACTCCACGCGCTAACACCGCGGAGAGCAGATAGCACGGGAACTCGGCTGCGCAGCCTACGTCAGATCGATCCGACGTTCCTTGAGGTTCCACTTTTTTTCTGTATTTTCCCAACATCGCACAGGCCCAATGGGAAGCGGCATGGACGGCGACATCAGGATGATCCGCGATGTGGCGGAGTACCTGAAGCTTAACGAGAAGACGGCATACCGCCATGCGGCCGAAGGCAGGAACCCGGGCTTCAATGTCGGCGGGGCCTGGCGGGGCGAGATCGACAAATGGATCGAACGGCAGTCCGCCGGACAAGAGAAACGAGGAGGGAAATAATGCCGGGGACGAATGCTGATGTTCGGGGTCTCGGCGGCTTTGTCTGGTCGATCGCCGAAATCCTGCGCGGCGATTTCAAGCAGTCCGAATATGGCAAGGTCATTCTGCCGTTCATCGTGCTCCGGCGCCTCGATTGTCTTCTGAATGCGTCCAAACAGGATGTCCTCGAAGCGGCCAAGGGGCTAACCGAAGCTGTGGATGACCCGACCAGGGACATGATCCTGTTCGCCGCAGCCGGCGAGAACATCAAGGTCTACAACCTCAGCGCCTTCACGTTCGAAAGCCTGAAGGCGCAGGACCCAGGCCAACTGCACGACAACCTGATCGATTACATCACCAAGTTCTCCGGCAATGTCCGCGACATCTTCCTCGACAAGTTTCTCTTCACGGAACAGCTGAAGCGCCTCAACGAGGGCGGCATTCTCTGGCAAGTGTTCGACCGCTTCACGCAGATCAACTTGCACCCCGAACGCGTCGGCAACATCGAGATGGGTTACCTGTTCGAGGATTTGATCCGGCGGTTCTCGGAAATCTCGAACGAAACGGCGGGCGAGCACTTCACGCCGCGCGAGGTCATCCGCCTCATCGTCGAACTGCTCATAGCCAACGACGACACCAAGCTGACGGGCAAGGGCATCATCCGGCAGGTCTATGACCCGGCCTGCGGGACCGGCGGCATGCTGGCGCTGACAGAACAAGCGTTGAAGGAGTTTAACCCCTCGATCCGCGTCGAGCTGTTCGGCCAGGAGTTGAACGGCGAGTCCTTCGGTATCTGCAAATCGGACATGCTGGTGACCGGCCACGACCCGGAGCAGATCGCCTTCGGCAATACGCTGACGAGCGACGCGCACAGGGGAAAATCGTTTCACTACATGCTTTCCAATCCACCCTATGGCGTCGACTGGAAGAAGTATCAGGACCCGATACGCGAAGAGGCGCAAACGCTCGGCACGGAGGGACGCTTCGGGGCGGGCCTGCCACGCATTTCAGATGGCCAGCTGCTTTTCCTCCAGCACATGATTTCGAAGATGCGCGACGACGAGACCGGCTCGCGCATCGGCATTGTCATGAACGGTTCGCCGCTGTTCACCGGCAGCGCGAATTCGGGTGAAAGCGAGATCCGACGCTGGATGCTGGAGAACGATTTAGTTGAGGCTGTCGTCGCCCTGCCGACCGACCTGTTCTACAACACCGGCATCCAGACCTACGTGTGGTTGTTAACCAACCGCAAACCGCAGACTCGGCGCGGAAAAGTGCAGTTGATCGACGCATCGGGCGAACGGTTCTGGAAATCCATGCGCAAATCTCTTGGCTCCAAGCGGCGGGAAATCCCGGAGGTGGCGCGCAATGAGATCGTCCGTATCTATGCCGACATGTTGAACGGCAACGGCGAGTCAGCCGAGTTCTCCAAGACCTTCGATACCACCGACTTCGGCTACCGGGAAATCCGCGTCGAACGCCCTTTGCGCCTGAATTTCCAGGCGGTGCCGGAGCGTATCGAACGTCTGAAGGCGGAGAAGGCCTTCCTGAAACTGGCGCAGAACGCGCAGACAGCGATCTTGGGTGCCTTGGATGAGGGGCTCCCGAGCACGCTCTTCACCAATCGTGACCAATTCGATAAGGCGTTGGCCGGGGCGCTTAGGGCCGGAGTCATCAAGATTGGCGCGCCGGTCAAGAAGGCAATCCTGTCGGCGCTCTCCGAGCGGGATGAGGATGCTGACGTCTGCACCGACAAGAACGGTGAACCCGAGCCTGATACTGACCTGCGCGATCATGAGTTGGTCCCGCTGAAGGAAGACTGGCGCGAATACGTCGAACGCGAGGTCAAACCCTTCGTGCCCGATGCCTGGGTGGATGAGAACCACCGCGACACACGCGATGGGGAAGTCGGCCGCGTTGGCTACGAGATCAACTTCAACCGGTACTTCTATCGCTATATTCCACTCCGTCCGCTCGACGAGATCGACGCCGAGTTGAAGGTATTAGAGGCTGAGATTGCAGGGCTTCTGAAAGAGATAGCGTCATGAACGTTGCACGTCAGTTGCCCAAAGCCGGTCTGAAAACACCTCTGCACAGGGAGGACTGCAATCCGCCGCCGCCCAGGGATACAACCCGCTCGTCGCAATCCAGATCGCCCTCGCCGGTAACGCCGCGAACTTGATCGACAACCCCCAACAGCCCGAAAGCCAAATCACGACCCAGAAATAAAAACGGGCGAGTAGTTACCTTCGAGCAATGAATTCTCATGGCTGGGGGTTCAAGCATACAGCGGTTCAATTGCTGCATATTTTGCTTTGCCAGTGTTACGTATTTTTCGGCGCGGGTGCGTCTGGCAGGGCAGACCACGCGAGCACGAACAGAAGGACGAGGTGCAGTGCAAGGAAGATAAGCGGGATCCATCGTTCGATATCGGTCACAGAGCGATATCGTTTGCCCCGACCGCCATCCGCGAGCCGCCATTCGTAGGTATAGAGCACTACGGGCAACTTGCGTTCGAGTTCATGGATAATCTCGAATTTTACCGCGTTCAGATCCCTATGTGACGCGATGATCCGATGCCAGAGGAGGGAAACCAGTATTCCTAGGAGCGGCACCAAGACGATAAGCCAAGGGGGCTCGGGGAGCTGGGACTGAAAGTTGTAAAGAGCCACGAGTGCGGCACTGACAGTCAGGAGGTACCGGCTTGATGCTACCCGGCGTGCGCTCACATTTTCGGCGGACTGCACATACAGTTTGTACTGTTCCAGAAGAACGGCGTCGAACGGGCCGTCGTAACTGTCCTTCGTGAAGAGGAAGAGCGATTCGTCTGGCTGACCGTTCATTGCCTATCTGTGCCCTGCGATTAGCTTTTTCAGATTGTCCCAAGTCCACTCGTATATTTTGTCAGAATTGAGTGCCATGACGGGATACTCGCCGGGCCGATAGAGCTTGAGGTCATCGCGAGCGTCAGAAATCTGAACGCCCACGAGATTCGTTTCGGTTCCGCAAGCAGATGAGAAGCCACGCCACTCATCGTCCGTGAAGGCCGACTTTGCGTGGATGAAGAGCTCGGCGGGCGGGCCGTCGTGCAGACGGACATACTCGCCGACCACCATTTCAATGAGGTCGCTGGCAGCATCCTGGTTGAGGTGAAACTGTTTTGTGTCGGTCTGGAACCAGGGACCGAGCGCGCCGCGGAAGACCACGCCTTCACCGTCTGACAGGAACATTTGCGCAGCGCAGCAGGCATGACGCTTGTCGCTCGTCAGCTCGCTGCGCTTGTACACGAGGCCGACGTAGCACACCCCGGGACGGACATCGGCCAACTGCCATGGCTTTCCGCCGGCCTTGTAGTAGGCTCCCGTGCCGAGTTTCCACGCGATCGTTGCCGGATCCTCGACGCGTCGTACGGGCATCCCGCTCTCGCGGCGGAAGTCGCCGGGGGTCAGCGTTGTTTCTCGGACGATTTGGGTGACGATCCGCTCCTTCAGCAGGCGCGCTTTCAGCTGACGGCGGAAATGCGTTGCATATCGATAGACTTCAGCCTCGCGCTCTTCATCGCCGAACAGGGTAGGCTGGATCTGCAGCTGCCGTGCGCGGCGCCGGGAGATGGTCACCGTGCCCGGTACTCGGTCGTCGCGCCTTACGACCGATTTCGGCCGACCGAGTTCATAGACTTTTTCGGGAATCACGACGAACCAGAATTGGGGTGCGTTTTCGAGCCGATCATTCTCGGCGACGAGGCGGGACACGAAGAGGTCGACGGATGTCCGCACCGCCTCGTGGCGGTTGGCGATCCGGAGGGTGCGATCGATTTCGTCGGGATCGAGATCGTCGATGACACAGGGTGGCTCTACCGGCCAGTCGGCATGGAAGGCTTCGGCGAAGCCGGGGAACGGTACATGCTGAGGTTCGACTGGCCGTGAGCGCGGACCCGGGGGAGGGATGTCAATAAAGCGAGACATGGTCTTCGCCCATGTCTTGAAGCGGCGGACCCCATCAGGCGTTCCGAGCACCCCGTAGCGGATGGCCGGCAATTGCGTGGTGTCGCCCGCGGGACCGTAGAGATAGAGGCCGTCCCGCGGGTAGACGAGACGCTGGCCGTGGCGGAATTCCAGTAACGGCTCCTCAATATAGAGCATCCGTGGTGTAAAGGGTTGCTGCCTAGACATCGTCACCAGCTACCTCGGAGTGATCGTTGTCCCCGGGATCCTCGGGTTCATCCGGCCCGTCGTCGTCGCTGGGATCGTCGTCATCCGGCTCGGGGGCTTCCTCCTCGACCGGGAGACTGACAGGAACCTGCCAGCAAATTGGTGGCAAGCCGAGAACAATCGCTTCTTGGGAGCTGACAGGTACGGCGAGCGAGTCCCGTCCTTCGGCGAGCCAATGCAGGAAGGCGAGGAGCATGTCGCGCCAACGCGCGTTTCGCCATGTCTTGGCAAAGGAGCGGCGGAGGCGGTGCATCCTGGCGGGATCGTCGAAGGGCTTGTGTCCGTTCTCCGTGAAGACGAGCCGGCTCACGATGCGAACATGGCGTATCGGTGCCGATCGAGCGGCGACGCTGACACCGAAGTGCCAGTTCATCTCTCGCTTGAGTGATACGCCCTGGATCTGGCGAAGCCCGGCGATTTCGCCCCAGCGGAAAGCGATCTTCGATGTCGGTGCGGCATCCAGGGGAGGCCACCATGCGGTGTGGGTTCCCGACAAGGCATAGGATTGAAGGCCGTGTTGCGCAAAGAAAGATTCGAGTGCCTGACGCGACAGGTCGGTGAAGTGATTGCGGGCGTCGAGCCGTTCGATGTCGAGCTTGGACCAGCCGTCGTCGAGAAAGCCTGTGACGAGCCGCTCCGCTTTCCGTTTGATGGGAAGATGCGGCCCGAAATGATCTTGCAGATCGTGGAAGCGAGCGAAGGTAAGGAAGCCGCGGCGAAAGGCCTTGAGCGGCCATGGCGGCTTGTCGATCAGTGCTTTGGCCTGACGCTCCGATATGTGTCCTCTGAATTCGTAATACCGGATCTTCTTCGGGAGCTTGTTGATCGGGAGCCAGTTGGAAATCAACCGCTCGGGAGTGTCGACAGGCTTCTTGGAATGAATGACTTGTATATCGCGCCAGATCGGGTTGCCGTCGCCGGCGTTGCGGGGGACACGATAGGTTTCTTGCAGGGTGTCCAGGAGCTCTGCAAGTCCGCGGGCCCAACCGCGTGTGAAGTCGATGTACTGGGCATGTGCAATCAGGAAAGGGGCGTCGAACCGCTCCATGCGCAACGGGATGATGAAGGCGCTGTCTCCGATCTTGCGAGCAATCTCGGAGGCGATCTGAATCTCATTGCGTACGCCCTGCTTGTCGACTGCGCGCGGGTTGGCGACGAGAAGCATCTTGCAGGCGCGTTCACGCAGAGTGTTCTCCAGCTTGCGTTGCCAGTCGTCACCGCCTTTGATCCGGAGCACATCGGCCCAAACCTCGTAGCCCATGGCGGAAAGCTTCGCTCCCAGCCAGATCGTGAACGCATTGTCCTCTGGGGCGGCGTGGCTGATGAAAAGAACTTCGCGGGGATCAATCCCTGGTTCCGGTCGTTTGCTTGAGAACTGCGAAGTCACGGGGCAGCCTCCATGGGCGTCCAGGGGCCTCCGGGAGGCCATGATGCAATCTCTGTGTGAGCCAGCACGGGCAGCAGGAAGGTGCGCAGATCATTGATGACCTGGACGAGTGATGCTGGTGCTATTGCAAGCCGGTCGCGCGCCAGGAAAGCCTGCCACTGGGCGTCCTTCTCAAGGGCAAAACCATCACTGAGGCCGACAGGCACTTTTTCGGGCAAGAGGGTTCGGCGACGCTGGAAGGTCCGACGGATGGCTTCCGCCAGGTTGTCGCCTTCGAACGGGATTGTCTGCGCGATCGTCCAGAGGTCGTAGAAATCCTTCATGCGGCTGTTCGCGATGCCGAGCGAGATGATCGCTTCGGTCTTCTCGGCGATGACGGTTTCAGGCGGATAGGCACGCAGGATGGGCGCGGGCGCGTCGAGAAGGGCGGGGTATTCGATCTCGATTGGCTCAGGCGTGATCACGTCGCCGAAACCGACGTCGATCTGGATGGGCAGACGCGCCCCGGCGATGGTTGCGCCGGTTCTGACGCGCACACCGGGATAGTCGTCTTCGCCGCGGATTGGAGCGGCTTCGACACCTGCAACGTCGAAGATGACCCCGTCGTCAGGTACATCGACAGAGCAGATGGCGCGGATGCTCGCCGCAACTATTGCGGGATCGGGATCGCCATGACCCAGCAAGTCGAGGTCACGGGTCGGTCGGAAGGGATCGTCCTGCCAGATGGCGAAGAGCATCGCACCCTTCAAGACAAACCGCTCGCGCTGGTGGGAGACGCTGAGTCGGTAGAGCAGTCGCTCAAGCGCGTAACGCGTGAGCAGTATCTGAAAATCGGTCTTTTCAACGCGGGCGCGTTGGAGAAGCCTGGCGCGCACAGAGGTGCCGATATTGCGAAGCTCACGCGCCATCGGCCAGCATTGCTTCGACATAGGGCTGCATCACGGACCAGACACGCACCGTGCGAGCGAATTCCCATAGCTGGTCGGGTGAGACGCGCCTGCCGCGGAGTCCTTCGCGGAGCCCTTCGAGTGCGATGTCGAGTCCAATTTTGTTGCGATACCGGAAGGAGTCGACGATCGACTTGGCGGGTTCAAATATCGGGACCTCAATTCCCTCGATGAGATGCCGCTTCACCCCGCCCGCCAGGGCGTGGCTGCTGAACCGCACGAAGCGTATCGGGGGGTAATCGACCTTGGGCTTCCATCCGGTGCGATCAATGGCGATCCAGACGGTGGAGGGCATTTGTAGAGTCAGTTCGTGAAACTGCAGCGCGGATATCAGGCAGATCACGCCCTTTGGCACAAGAGCTGAGGCCTCCGCGAGGCTACGCCGGGCATCCGGAGTCGTGTCGGCCAGTTCGTAGAGGCCTCGGGCGACACGGACGACAGTCCCGTCCCGAACCAGCCGGGCGACGGTCTCGGGCCCGACGCCGGCGCCGCGTAGATCGGGCATGCGCACTAGTCCCCTCTGACCAAAAAGGTGCAGGGCCGTGTCGCGCTGATTGGCCGATGAGTGTGACATTGGCTCTACCTCTATACACAATAGCAGAGGTTATATCACAACCACACCGAAAACCCCAACGCCTTTTGCACAAGGGAACAGATAGATCTTGGAAGCACGCCGCTATCCACCTGGTCGAGGTCATGCATGCGATCAAGGACGAGTTCTAGGCATACGGCTAGCCTCCTATGCCGGCCGTACCGAGGCATCGGGCTGACCTTCCCCGGCGACGACGAAAACCGTGCCGGGCGAAAGCGGACTGGGTTAACTTGGATGTTGACCGCCGGGGAGTGTTGTCTGGTGCGAGGGTGCCAAGAGCCGTGACCGCTCCATATCGCGCCGACCGAGGCACAGCTGAAGGGGTACGGCGTGCGGCTGTCGGTGCGCTACCGCTATCCTCCCAAACCCTGCGCTCGAAGCTACGCACGCCAGCTGCGACGCTTGCCTTGGCGCCAGTCTAGGTCGCGGCGAACTGGCGTGGTTGGCGAACCCCGGTGGCGTTGTTCAGAGCAGAGCTTGAACAGGCAAGGACCGAGGGATCGATGGCGGTTGTCGCGGTGGGTGATCCGTCCTACCACCCGCGCTTCGGGTTCAGCCACGACACCGTGCGCGGCAGATCATGCCGATATGCCGGACCGGCGCTCATGGGCTGTCTGACATCAACGCCTTTGGGACACACTGGGGGGTTTTCCTAAGAGTTCAACTCGAAACTAGTTGAGTGATTTCAGTCGGTTGTGTCTTACTCGGTTGTGTCAAAGCAAACGAGGAGGCACAACATGTGGACCGAAATCACTCGCCCGAAGTATGAGCGCCGTGGCGGTCGCTATGCAAGCGACCTTACGGATCGGGAGTGGGCGTTGATCGCGCCGTTCATGCCGCCGCGCAAGAAGATAGGCCGGCCGCGGACGACGGAGCTGCGCAATGTCATGGATGCGATCATGTACATGGCCTCGACGGGCTGTCAGTGGGCGATGCTGCCGAACGACTTCCCGCCGCCCTCCACGGTGCAGCGTTACTTCTACGACTGGCGCTCGAACGGGCTGCTGGAGGCGATCAACCATCATCTGGTTGTGGCGGCCCGTGAGTTGGAAGGACGCGAGGCCGGCCCGAGCGCCGGGGTGATCGACAGCCAGAGCGTGAAAACCACGGAAAGCGGTGGTATTCGGGGCTATGACGCGGGCAAGAAGATCAAGGGCCGCAAGCGTCACATCGTCACCGATACGCTCGGCCTGCTGCTCGGCCTGATCGTGCATTCAGCCGATATCCAGGACCGCGACGGCGCCCCCGGGGTCCTCAAATCGATCCGTCATCGCTTCCCCCGGCTGCGTCACCTCTTCGCTGACGCCGCCTATGGCGGACCGAAACTTGAGGGTGCCCTCGAAGACATCGGCCGCTGGACGATCGAGATTATAAGACGTCCCGATACCGCCAAGGGCTTTGAGGTCCTGCCCAGGAGATGGGTCGTCGAGAGGACCTTCGCTTGGCTCAACCGATGCCGCCGACTGGCCAAGGACTGGGAGAAATCAATCGCCTCCGCACAGGCATGGATCCTCGTCGCACACATCCGACTCCTCACAAGGCGGATCGCAAGCCATTGTTATTAAATGTAGAGTTTCGAGTCAGACTCTAAGGGAGGATTTCTGGCTCATCGTAGTGACCGAAGGGAACGAAGATGAGGCAGAAATCGATGAGCAAGAAAGACCCGGCCGAGAAGGTTGTCCGGGATATCCGCCGCAAGACGCGGCGCAAGCATTCAACGGAAGAGAAGATCCGCACTGTCCTTGAAGGACTGCGTGGCGAGGAGAGTATTGCTTCGCTGTGCCGACGTGAGGGTATTGCCGAGAGCCTGTATTACAGTTGGTCGAAGGAGTTCCTGCGCTTGTAGGTAAACTCCGTCGTGTCGTGAAGAACGAGAATCGGGTCGTCGCTGGCGGCGAAACGGCGTCGCGTCGCGTCGAAATGGCCTCGAAGAATGTCTTCTTCGCTCACACGCTCGTTGGAGAAGAAGCGGTAGGCTGCCTTCGTGCCGGCCCAATCCTGGCAAGCCAGCGGGATGCTCTCCCCGAAACCGACCTCCATCCGTTCGACCAGTTGATGAAGGCGACGGTCTAGGCGGCCGTCGCCAAAACGGCAACCCGAAAGCTCCTCGTCGAACCATCGTTCGTCCATGATCGGCACCTCTTCGTTCTCGATTCGGTGCCGTACAAGGAATCACGATCTACTCCATCAACGCAACAGGCTGCGGCAAAATCATGATAAACTCCAAGATGTGGGTAATTAAAAGCCGCGCGGTAGGTACACAGGCACTCGCGCTTGCCAGACGCGATGATCGTTGCATCGAGGTCGATGGTAAGGGCGACCGCGCCTGCCTCGCGCACCCCTTCCGCCATCAGTCGCCGGCTCACCTCGCGGAACAGTTCGTGGCGTTCGGTGTGCGCCGGGATGAAGGCCGTGCCCTTCTCGCGCTCGACGTCATGCACCCCCGCGACATGGAACCGGTCGAGCCAGTCGCGCAGCGAGCGCGCCGAGGGAAAGCAGCGCTCGCGTCCGCCCCGGAACCGCCGGGCGATGGAACGCCGCGACAGCCCCAGCAGCTTCGCCTCGAAGCGCCCGAGCATCGCGCAAAGCCCCGCATCGGTCTCCAGATGCTCAATGTCCGACACCCGGTCAAACCCGGCGACGTTGAGAACCAGCACCGCGAGGATCATCTGCGCGTCGCTCCAGCCCTGCGCCGGGCTGCCGCCCGTGCGTGGGAGACCGACCAGAATGCGCTTCGCCGCCAGAACTTCGAACAGCAACACCAGCCCGCCGCGCGCCGTCGCCGCCGGGCCCTCCCGAGACACTTCAAGCTTGATCGGAGAGCGATAAGGCAGGACCATAGTCTTCACCCGGCTGGTGACGCCCCAAGGGGCGGGTTAGAGGGACTAACTCATTGTAAGCAATGGCCCAGCCGGGCACTCAACACTTCTCTGCTCGCCGATCAGGGGCATCCGCCTCGACTTGCATCAGGACACGCGTTTTGTTACCCCTGTTGCCTCGGCTCTATGGACGATCCCGCCGTATGGGTATGGACGATGCTGATGGACGATGACGTCGAATTCGCCGAGCGGGCGCGGCTTTGCTCGATCATTCGCGATTTTGCCGAGGAGAAGATGAATGCCTCCATGCTCCGTTGCGTCCGAGGTCGAGCATTCGGCATGAGCCTTCGCGCGGAGTTGCTGAAGCAGGCCCATGTCTTCGCCCGGCAGGAACCCGAAAAACCGACCCTGGCCGGCGGAAGGCGCCTGCAATGACCTCCGGATCGAGCATACCGACAGATCCGTCGGCAGCGCCCGTTTTCGTGACCGGCTCGGCTGGACATGTCGGCGCCAATCTCGTGCGCCGGCTGCTCGACGACGGCGCGCGTGTCCGGGTATTGCTGAGACGCGAGGACAACAATGAGGGCCTGGACGGTCTTGATGTCGAGCGCGCGTTCGGCGACCTTCGGGATTTGGACGCCACCAGAAAGGCGCTGGCCGACTGTCGGGGCGTCTATCATGTGGCGGCGAAGATCTCGACCATCGAGGGCAACCGCGCCCATCGCCGCGAGATATTCGAGTGCAATGTCGTCGGCACCCGCAACCTGCTGCAGGCGGCGCGGGAAGCCGAAGCCGGCCGGGTGGTGGTGACGAGCTCACTCAGCGCGGTCGGCTACGATCTCGACGATCCGTCCGCGCCCAGCAACGAGACCATGCCGTTCTATCCCATGGAACGCACGATGCCCTATGAGCGCAGCAAGTCGCTCGTCGAGCAAGAGTGCTGGCGAGCGGCGGCGGCGGGACAGGATGTCGTGGTCGCGACCTGCTGCGCGGTGGTGGGAGGCGCCGATTTCTTCCCCTCGCGGCTAGGAAGAACGCTGTGCGACTATACCAATGGCAAGCTCCATGCCTATGTCGATGGCGGGTTCGAGTTCGTCGCGGCGCGCGACATCGTCGAGGGGCATCTCCTGTGCATGCGCCGGGGCCGCTCGGGCGAGAAATATATTTTCAGCAGCGAATACAAGACGATTTCGGAGATCGTCGAGTTGTATGAAGAAGTATCGGGCGTCCCGCGGCCGCGCCGGCGGATTCCGGCTCCCTTGATGCTCGTCTTTTCGGAAGTGGCGAGCTTTTATTTGAGCCGATTTCATCCGGACTTTCCTCAGCGTTTCACCCCGGGCGCCATCCGTCTGCTGAAAAAACGCCGCCATGCCGACACCGGCAAGGCGAAGAGGGAACTCGGCTACCGGCCGACCAGTATCCGCGACGCGGTGCATGAGGCCTATGCGTTTCACTTCGCCCGCAACGCAATCCGGAATCCGGCGGCGAAACGCCCGCGCGAAGCCTTGCAGGCGGTGCGTGAAGGATGCCCGGCATGAAGCCGGCGCCGAGCGCGCCGCCACCCGGCTTCGAGGAAGCCGGCACCCTGCGCCAGCAGGCGCGCGCCGCGGGCATGGACCCGAACTACTGGTATGCGGTCGAGGAATTGTGCCGGGTCAAGCCGGGAACAGTGCTGGAGGTCGTTTTCTGGAAGCATTCGGTCGCGCTGTTCCGGGGAACGGACGGCACGTTCCATGCGATCGAAAACCGCTGCGCACACCGCCAACTCAAGCTCTCCATCGGCGATGTGCAGGGATGCCGACTGGTGTGCGCCTATCACGGCTGGGAATATGGCGGGGAAGACCGGCCCGCCGGGGTTCCGTATGACGGCGACGGGCGAAGCTTTCCCCGCCTGGCGCTCAGGACCTATCCGGTAAAGGTCCGATATGGCTTGGTCTGGCTTTTTCCCGGAGACCCGGAGCAGGCGGAAACGCGCCGGATTCCGGAAATTCCCGAGCTGGAGGGGCCCGACCGATGGGCCTGCGTGCCGCTGCGCTTCACCTGGTCGGCGCACCACTCGATGGTGATCGACAATGTGAGCGACTTCACCCACGCGCATCTGCACCGCCGCTACCGGCCCTTCGACGGGGCCACCCTCTCCAGCTGCGAGACCCTCGGCGACAATGTGCATCTCGCCTATGACACGCGCGTCGGGCGCGGCCGCATTTCGGGGCTGTTCGTGGACCACAAGCGGCTCGACACCAACCGCATGGAACTGTGTTACGAATACCCCTACCAGTGGTCGAACACCGATGACGCGATAAAGCACTGGCTTTTCGTGCTGCCGGTCGATGAGCGCACCACGCGGGTGTTCTTCCTGTTCTATTTCAAGTCGCTGAAAATACCGTTCCTGCCGGTGCGCATTCCTCGTTTCGCCATGACCGCGGTCATGAAGGTCTCCAACCGCCTGCTCATCGCGCCGCTGCTCTCCCAGGACCAGGTCGCGCTGGAGGTGGAGCAGGAGGGCTACGAGCAACACTGGGACGCCCGTCCCGTCGAGTTCAATCCCGTGGTCAAGGCCTTTCAGGAGGTGACGGTGCGCAAGTGGCGGGAAACCCTGGCCCGCGAGGGGGAGGACGGCGATGCCGCCGCCTGAGGCGCTCGACCTCTCGTCGGCGCTGTCGGGCGAGACTTTGCTCGAGGCGGCGGCGATTTTGCTTGGGTTCATCGCCCTCCTCTTCGTGACGTCGCTGGTCCTGCCGGGTCGCCGCGTTACGGGCCCCGATGCCGACGGAAACGAGTGCGTCTACAAACTCAACGGCCTCGCGCTCTTCCTGATTACCCTGATCGTGGCAGGTCTCGCCCAGGGCTTCGGCTGGTTCTCTCTTTCGGTGCTGCACACCCACCTGCTCGCCCTCTTCGTCGTGGCGAACGGATTCGCGTTCGCTTTCTCCGGCAGGCTCTACCTGCGCGGGGCGCTCAAGACTCGTTCGGCGGCCGGGTTCTGGCGGAACTTCTTCTTCGGTGTGGATGCCGCCCCGGCCTGGTTCGGGCTCGACCTGAAGCTGTTCAGCTACCTCCCCTCCCTCATCGGCCTTGCGCTCTTCAACGCATCCTTCGCCGCCGTGCAGTACGAGACCTACGGCGAACTGACGCTGGCGATGATGCTCTACCAGACCTTCACCTTCCTCTACGTGTTCAACTACTTCCAGTTCGAACACGGAATGATCCACACTTGGGACATCGTCCGCGAGCGCTTCGGGTGGATGCTGGTCTGGGGCGATTACGTGCTGGTGCCGTTCTTCTATTGCCTCCCCGGCTGGTGGCTTGTTCATGCGCCGAATTCGCTGTCGCCGGCCGCCGCCGCGGGGCTCGTCCTGTTGTTCGTTTTCGGTTTCTGGCTGTTCCGCGGCGCCAACCAGCAGAAGCACCGCTTCAAGCGCAACCCCGAAGTCACGATCTGGGGGCAGCCCGCCAGGACTCTCGACGGGCGCCTCCTGGTCTCCGGCTTTTGGGGAATCGGGCGGCATCTCAACTATACGGGTGAAATCTGCATCTATTTGGCCTTCGCGATGACCACCGGATTCGCCTCCTGGGTCCCCTACCTGCTGCCGGCATGGCTGGTGGGTCTCCTGTGGCACCGCTCGATACGCGACGAGCGCCGCTGCCGCGCCAAATACGGCGAACTTTGGGAGCGCTATACGCAGCGGGCGCGCTTCTCGATGCTGCCGTACATCCATTGAGGGCGGGAATGGCGAACCGATTTCACGACAGCATGACGACCTGGCATACCGCCGACATCCCGCCACCGGGGGAGAAATCCGTTCCGAAATTGGCGGGCAGCTGGCCGCTGATCGGCCATCTCAGGGAATTTCAGCGCGACCCGATCGCCATGCTGAGCCGCGGCTGGCGCGAGCATGGCGATCTTTTCCGTTTCAGGCTGGGAGTTAGCGATTTCGTCCTCTTCACCGGGCCCGATGCCCATGACTTCTATTTCAAGGCTCCGGAAACCCAACTGGACCCCAAAGAGGTCTACCGCTTCACCGTGCCCGTCTTCGGGCGCGGCGTGGCCTACGACGCCTCGCCGGAAATCATGGCGGAGCAGCTCGGCTTCCTGTTTCCCGCGCTCCGCGAGGCCGCCATGCGGAAATTCGCCCTCCTCATGTTCGAGGAGGCGAGCGCTTTCGCAGACGCCCTCGGCGAGGAGGGGGACATCGACCTGCCGCACGCGATGAACGACCTCACGGTCAGGATCGCCAGCCGCTGCCTGATCGGACAGGAGGTTCGCGACCGGGTGGACACCGGATTCGCCGAGGTCTACCACGACCTGCAGAAGGGCATCAATACGCTCGGATTCTTCCTCCCCGGCCTGCCCACGCCGACGCATCGAAGCCGCGACCGGGCCCGACGCGATATAGTGAAACTGTTCAGCGGAATCATGGGGGCGCGCCGGCAGGCCGGGGCTAACCCCGACGACTTCATGCAGACGCTGATGAACGCCCGTTACAAGGACGGACGCGCCCTGAGCGACGACGAAATCACGGGCATCCTATTGACGGTGCTGTTCGCGGGCCAGCACACCAGCGCGGTGCTCTCGACCTGGACCGGCCTGGAGCTCTTCAGGGCGCCTGCCTACATGGCGCGGGTGAGGAAGGAGGCGCGGGAAGTCTACCGGGAGGCCGGTTCCATGAGCCTCGACAGCCTCCAGCGTCAGCCAACGCTGGAAAACGCCGTGCGCGAATGCGAGCGGTTGCATCCACCGCTGATTCTGTTGGTCCGCAAGGTGCTCAAACCCCTGCGATACGGAGACCGTGTCGTGCCTGCCGGCACCATGGCCATGGTGTCGCCGGCGGTCTCGCACCGGCTGCCGCATGTCTTCGCCGATCCGGAACGGTTCGTCCCCGATCGTTTCGCGCCGCCCGCCAGCGAGGACAGGCAACATCACTACGCCCTGATCGGCTTCGGCGGCGGCAAACATGCGTGCATGGGCAAGAATTTCGCCTACATGCAGCTTAAGGCAATCTGGACGGTTCTGCTCGACCGCTTCGACTTCGTTGCCGACGCAAGATTTCCGCGCCCGAACTACGGCAGCTGGGTGACGGGACCCGAGAAGCCGTGCCGGGTCGGCTACCGTCGTCGCGCGGAGCCGAGCATCTTCCGATGAGCGCCGCCGCACCGCAGCGTTACGACGTAGTCATTGTCGGCGCGGGTCCGGTCGGGAGCGTGTGCGCGCTAGCCCATGCGCGCAAGGGAGCCCGCGTTGGCCTTCTCGAAGCCAATCCCAATGTATCCAGGCGCCTGGCAGGCGAGTGGCTGCATCCGCCGGCCGTCAGGATATTGCGCGAGATCGGGATCGACCTGCTGCCCCACGGCGTCCCGGGCCAGGGTTTTGTGGTTTTCCCCGAGGACGGCTCCGATCCAATTCCGCTTGCGGAGCTACAGCTTGCGGGGATGGAAAGTGAACGAAGGCTCGATTACGCTGACCATCACCTTTTCGGATCAGCGGGCGGCGGCCGCGTGATCGGTCCGCACGGTGGGGAAATGACCGCCGCCGCCGGGACGCGGAGGCTTGCGGGCCAGAAAGAAGAACATCGGCGTGAAGATGCCGGATTTGCCGCCTTCGACCAGCGCGTCCGCCGCCGCATTCAGCAGCGTGCTGACCGCGCGGGAGCCTTCCGGGAACAGCCGCAGCCTCTCCCCGGCCCGCAGCGTCAGATTGGTGAGCGCGCGGCCGAACGGCGTGCGCGGAATGCTCGAAAGAGTGAGGTCCCGGCCCTGCAGGGCGCGGTACCAGGGCGTCCCGGGGTCCGATTCGGGGGCGCGGTCGCACGCTTCGAGAAGCTCGAACCCAGCGGTCTGCAATGCGCCGCAAATTTCCGATATGGAGGCGATTTCCGGCAGCGCGTCCCCAACCATGATGTCGTGCTTGATCCGCTGGTGCTCTGGGTCCGCGGGGTCGAAATCATCGGTGATGCACCACTCGTAACCCCCGAACAGGGCGCCCGGGCGCAGAACGCGCAGGACTTCGCGGAATGCCCCCGCCTTGTCCGGCGCGTGGGGCATGGACTCTATGGCGAACGCGGCGTCGTAGCTGTCGTCATCCTCGGGAATCCGCATGTAGCTGCCATGGATGAAGCGGCACAGCGATTCGACGTCCCGGGTGTGGTGTTTCGCGCGCTCGATCTGGTAGGCATTGTTGTTGATGCCGACGAAGCCGGCCCCGGACTGGCGCGCCAGGTTGCCCATCGGCCCGCCGACCCCGCATCCCACATCGAGCACCTGCATCCCGGGCTTCAGGGCCAGCCGGTCGGCGAGAAAATGCTGATGCCTGAGTATCGACGCCTTGAAGCTCTCGCCCCGGCGCCGGGGCGCGAAGTGGAACGACTGGCCCCAGCCGAATTCGTAGAAGTCGGTCACCAGGTCGTAATAGTGATTTACGAACGAGCGGTATTTCTCTCTCCGGCTTTGTTCGCCGGCGCCGTAGATCGCCGCGTAACCGTCTACCACGGATTTCACTTCATCCGGCGCGAGATCCGCAAGCGAGCGCGAGCGGTGCCGTAACCGTTTGGCGAAAGACCGAAGCATCCAAGCACCCTAGAGCAAGCGGGCGGGCTCCTAAAACAGAAACATTCCCTGATTCCCCGATAGAGTTTTGGCCGGACCGAAAAATACGCTGCCGTGCGCCGGTTGAATCCGCCCAAGCTGGAATCCGGCGCGTTTCTCCGGGACACGGCCCCATTGGAAAGGTAAAATGAGTGTGGACTCCACGCGAGGATCAGAACATGTGCCTGAAGACCGTGCCGGCCCGGCGCAAACCGAGCCCGATAGACGCCGGGTCCGGTTGGCGGTCCCAGCGGCGTTGTTCAGCGTTCTGGTCATCGCAATTCTGACATTCGCCGGTATCGGAGGGCGCTATTGGCTGCGCGGCGATTTCGACATCATTCACGCCCTTCTGGTCCTGTTTTTTTCGATCAATCTGTGGATCTGCTTTTGGGAAATATGCCTATTCCTCAAACGCGACCATATCGAGCGCCGTGCCGAATACTGGCGCAGGCGCCGGCAGGAAACCGGCCGGACGCCGGCTATCGAGTTCCTCACCGGAAAGGTGCCGTTGGCGAAGAGTCTGTCGCCGGCCTCTTGGGCGGATGTCTGGGCCACCTACGCGCAATTCGATGGTTCTTATGCGGACCGCCGCACATACGGTTACATTGCCGACATCGGCAACGGTTTCGTAACGCCGGTCCCGACGCTGGTCCTCTACGCCGCCTTTACCGTTGATTTTCTGCCCGCCCTCGCCGCGGGAATCATCGGCGCCATGCTGTTCTGGCAACTGACTTACGGGACCGCGCTTTATTGGGTCAGTTTCTTCCTGGCGAAACGGCAGGCACGGCTGAGCCGGTACGATATCCGCATTTACATCTGGATGTTGAACTCCCCTTGGCTGCTGTTTGCGCTGCTTGGCCTCTACATCTCCATTCGCCTGATCGCGGACGGCGACTACGGCGTTCTCGGCTATTGATCGCGCCTGCCCACCGCCATGTGCGGGCATCTCAAGGGACGCGAACGAGCCGGGATGGCGGCGGGGGGATTGACCGTGCCGGGGCAAGCGGAGGATGCTACCGTCGAGATCGTTCGAATATCCTGGAAGCCGCTATGAATCCGAGCTCTTTCACCGCGCTGATTTTGGCCCGCAGGTGGCAGGTCATCCTGCTTGCGCTGGCCCTAACGGCCATCCTCGCCGCCGGCGCGCAATTCATAGTTCCCGTCGCCGTCGACTTCCGGAACCATTTCAACAAAAACGATCCGCACCTCATCGCGCTCGAAAATCTGGAAGACACTTACGCAATTTCGGATACGGTGCTCGTCGCGGTTGCGCCGAAGAACGGCACCGTTTTCACGCGCGAGGCGCTGTTTGCCGTCGAGACGCTGACCAAGCGCCTCTGGCAAACGCCCTATGTTACCCGGGTGGATTCGATCACGAATTATTCCCACAGCAAGGCCGTCGGGGACGAGTTGATCGTCAATCCGCTGATCGACGGGGCGCGATCGCTCGGCGATGACGACTTGAAGCGGGTCGAGAAGATCGCGCTCGGCACCGAGGAGGTTCATCCCGGTACTCAGGTCTGGGCCGAGGGTAGCGTTGAGCAACACCGCATGGCCTACGTGCAGGTCCGGCGGTTCGAGCTCAAATGGATGAAGACTCCTGACTTCGCGAAAGCCTTTGGAGAGCCGGATGCATAACGAAAGGTGCACGTCCGGTTCGGAGGGCGGGCCGAAGAAACCCGGCGGCCGCAAGGCCGACAGGGCGCCTCGGCCCGACCCTACTGTCCGCCGTGTTGCCGGGTATCGCCAGTGCTGCCGTCATGATGTGGTCTCCATCTTGCTGTGGTGGATTGCGGCAGCCGGACGCCTCCCCCGGACACCCGATCGCCGCCCCGTTCACGGCCAAGCCTCTCCTCTCGTTGGCGATGGGCACAAGAATGGAGACGGCTGGAGCGAAAGTTGCCGGGCGGGATTCGCACCCGCTAGGGAAAATCGCCTTTCCACGGCGCACGCTACTTTCAGTGAAACTGGGTGGCTACCATCGTGAAATTTGCACGCCGCCGATTGCACGCCGACCCGCGGCGCGCTATGGCTTATCCATGACCACCGATGCCGACTCCGTCATTGCCGCTCTCGGCCTGGAGCCTCATCCCGAGGGCGGCTGCTACAAGGAGATCTACCGCCATGCCCCGGCGGAGGGCGGCCGTGGCGCGGTCACCTCAATCTACTATCTGTTGCGCGCGGGTGAGACGTCCGCCTGGCACCGGGTCGATGCGACGGAAATCTGGCATTTTTACGATGGGGCGCCGTTGCGGCTATCCATCTCCCATGACGGTGCTGCCGCGGTCAGTCACATTCTGGGAACCGATCTCGCAGCCGGCCAGGCGCCGCAACTCGTGGTTCCGGCCGATGTCTGGCAGTCGGCCGAAAGCCTCGGCGAATGGACGTTGGTGGGTTGCATCGTTGCACCAGCCTTCGAGTTCGACGGTTTCGAGCTGGCCCCGACAGGCTGGCGACCGGGCGACAAGTAGGGTCAAATCAAATAAATCCGGTCATGTCCGGCCATTTTGTCGATGACATGAGCCGCCACGCGGATCAGGAGGCCGACTCGCTCTCGGAAACGGGGCGCCAGTTCTTTTCGGTAAGGCCTTGACGGTCGGCGTTGGCGTTTCGGCCATCGGCGGCTCAACGCCCGTTGACGACGTTCCGGCTGGCGGCGACGTAACACAACCAGCGACGAAGGTGAGGAAGATTTTCTGTGCCGTTCTTTGCCTGGCGCTGGTTTCGTGTTTTACGCCGGAGCCGAGCAAGATTATTGATCTCCAAATTGACAAGGTTGTCATCGAGCCGGGCCACGATGCTAACCTGGACGACTATTCTCGTGATTCAGGCTTTTACGAGCGTCGCCGCGGTGGATCCACTTGCGATGGTAGCGGCGGGCCGGTCGGCGTTCCGTGTCTCGGATCTGCTGGCGCTGGCGGCATTGCTGGACAGCCTGGATGGGGACGATTGTGCTGGCGGGGAGACCGACGGCGGGGCGGAGACTGTCAAGGAGATTTTGCCTAATTTGTAAGAACGTTTTTTCGCATGAGTGGAAGGCGCAAGGCATCAAAACTGCTGGGAAGGCGGTATTGGTTGAGAATAATCCTTCACATTCTGTCATATTTTCTCCTATGCAGGCGAAGGCGGGGCTTGATGTGGTGGCGGATATGTGCATAAATATATTTACATTCCCTTTTACACGGAGTCCCCGTCATGGCCAGACGCCCCGCCGACGCAAAGACCCGCTCCCTCAAGGAGCATGGTTGCCTGAACCCGCACGCCGAGACGGTGCGCGACGAGTTGTTCCTGTCGAACGGGTTCTTCGACCCTCGCGACCTGCTCCAGGTTCGCTACGAGATGCTGCGCCGGGTGCGCGAGGACGGCGTGCCGGTGAGCCACGCCGCGGCCAGCTTCGGCGTCTCGCGCCCCACCTGGTATCAGGCGCAGCGCGCCTACGAAGCGGGCGGGCTGCCGGACCGGCCGGGTCGGGTCAAAGACAATAATGGCGACCGCCGTTCCGCTTCTTACAGCCCTTTTGCCGTTCGTCGGGATATTCCTAATCACCTTTGCTTTGGCGTGGGTGTTTGTCGCGTGTCGCTCCTGGGCGCAGCAAAAGGCCGATACGCTTATTAGGGAATTGTCAGAGTTTAGCAGAAGTGCCGACCGGCTTATGTCGCAGGTGCCGTCGCGCGAAGAACAGGCGCAGTTCGCTTATTATGTTGAGAAATTTGGCCGTTGGTTCCCAGTAGGAATGAAGATGGACACTTACGCACAGCGGGCGGCGTGGTTTTCCGAAGCGTTTCGGATACATGGTTATTGGAAAGGGCTAAAGATAGTTCGCAAAAGCGTGAAGGAGTGGCCCACAAAATGACGGCCAATTTCGCCAGCGGCATGGTTTGGACGGGAACGATGTAGTCACGCTATGGTCTTGATTGTCAGGGGCCATCGCGGCATACTGGCGAAAGAGAAACCCAAGCCGGGAGCGGTCCGTCATGGAATTTCCCATCCGCGATGCCAAGGCACGCCTCTCCGAACTGGTCGCCGCCGCCCGCAAGGGTGAGCGCGTGATTATCACAAGACACGGCCAGCCGACGGCCGAGCTGGTGCGCTGCGACCGGCGCGGCGGGATCGACTTCGACAAGCTGGAGGCTGCCCGGCAACGTCTCGGGATCGAGGGCGACGGGGAAGGCTGGCCGGAGGAATTCAACGATCCCGCCTTCAGCCGCGAGGTGCTTGGGCTCGACGAAGAGTAGCCAGACGGACAATGCGCGTTCTGCTCGATACGTCCTACCTGTTCGACTTCATGGACAGGCCGGGCATGTTCCTCGACTCCGAGCGCCGTGTTCTGGCGGCGCGGGGGACGGATTTCTACGTCAGCGCGGTTTCGATCTGGGAAATGCGTCTCAAGCACAACGCTCGCCACCGATCCGGCGCGCGCAAGAGCCGCTTCTCTCCCGAGGATGTGGTCGCCGCACTGGAAGATCAGGACATGACCTTCCTGCCGATGACCATGCGCCATGCCGCCGGCGAACTCGAAGTTCCGCTGGACCACAAGGACCCTTTCGACGAACTTCTGATGGTCCAGGCGCAGGAGGAAGGTCTCCGGCTGCTTACCGTGGACAGGCGTCTTGCCGGTCATCCGCTTGCGGTCGCGGTTCATGAGCTCGGGTAGCGAATATTTTTTCATCGTAGTCAAACGCGGCCACAGCCTGCCAGGGCGTGCCATGCGCGGACAAGACGTTGATTCGATGCAGGGAATTCAATACCGGCCGAGTTTGACAGGGCCGGATCGCGGGGCCAATTCTACTCCCGGGAGCGTATTGTTGCGGGAGTTCACGAAAAATGCCGGAGAGCAAGGATCGCGGTATTATCGCCATGCGCGGTGTGGCGGCCAACGACAACCCCGGATCGGGATTTCCCGGATCGGGATCCCCCGGACCGGGTCCGGGGCAGATTGGGGCGGATGGCGGGGCCGAGGCGCGGATCGATGCCGCCGTGATGACGCTGGCCCGGCTCATCGGGCGGCGCATCGCGCGCGAGGAACCGGAGAGGCTCGACGCCGCCAACGACAACGCGCCGGATACGGAGGCGCACCAAGGATAGGAGACCCCAGACCATGACCCTGCGCTGTGCGCTTTACGCCCGCTACTCGTCCGACCAGCAGCGGGCGGCGTCGATCAAGGCCTGGCTGGCGCGGCGGCCGCACTGGCACGTCCACTTCACGCCGACATCGGCGTCGTGGATTAATCAGGTCGAGCGCTGGTTCGCCGAGCTCACGCGCAAGCAACTGCAACGCGGAGTGCACCGCTCTACCCTCCAGCTCGAGGCCGACATCCGCGCCTTCATCGAAACCCACAACGAAAACCCCCGACCCTTCAAGTGGACCAAGTCCGCCGATGAAATCCTCGCCGCCGTCAAGCGCTTCTGCCTTCGGGTCGAACAAAATTTATGCCACGAACTTTAGATTCAGGTGACTAGCGGGAAAAGGGGGCTCGAACCTAGTTTCGAATTTGGGGATCGGTGTTCGTTATGTCACATATTCATCCTAGTGGTCAGCCTGCTCCGTGAAAGGCTGTTCCAAAACCTCCGACAAACTAGGGCCTTGAGGGATGCGCATTTCCTTCCAGAAATTTGTCAGGACGATAGGCAACAGATCAGTTGGAAAACTCTCGTTTTCTTTCGACAGGCGGTCTCTCGGAACCCAAATAAGAGTGAGCTCCGGCCACGCGGCCGACAGCGCCTCAAGGTTCTTCTTCTTTGACCCGACAACCGACGATTGCGGTTCCAACTGCACACCGATCGCCGATTCACCGGTCCAAAACAGGACCCTGAGTTCTGCAAATTGGCGGGTACCGGAAGCGTCACCGGGAAGTTCTACGCGGGCCTCGGGTAAAGGAAGAAACGCTGAATATACCCAATCTTCAGGACTGAATATTTCTGGTTCGCTTCCGGGCTGCTTCGGCACATGTCGTTTTGCATCCTCTAGATACCGCTCGACAAACAGGTGCAGCCGGACCGAGAACGTGGGCAATTTAGCGATAAGCTTTTCGCGGACCAGTTCATAGAGAAGCGCCGGCGAGGTTGCGAGGGCCAGATTGCGCGTGGTTAGGTTGGCCCACCCTGGCGTGGACAGCCGAAATCCGGGGGTGCCCTCGGCGATTATTGCATAGTGGGCGCCGAGGGGAGATGACGGAACAGCCGATCCTAAGTCTTCCAGTGCCCGGCCCGGATCCGCAACCCGTCCATAAATAATCCGCAGGTCTATATGTCCATCTCCAGAATGTATAGACCGCCAGCCCACCGGTCCCCGCAGTAAACAATTCCGTTTTCGTCCACATAGACCTCATTCATTTGGATCGTTGGCATGCGGGAATTTTTCGGTCCGGGAGGCACGAAATAGGCGATGCATTCGGGCTGGTAGGGATTCTTGAGGTCGTAGACTCTGATCCCGGCATTAAAGAACGCGCCGACGATAATTTCTTCGCTGTGGAAGGAGGGGCCGGGCCGGTTTTCGTGAACATTGTGTGAGCCGAAGCGGCCACCCATTTGTCCGTATTCCTCGACCGGGGGCAACGGGAAGGTGCTGATCGGCACTAGGTTCTGTTCGTTACGGGCATCCAGGACCCAGGTCAGTTTGGGCCAGTCCTCGCCATCATCCTTGATGCATTCATCCGTGACCACGATGAGGCCACGGTCGAACAATGGCATCACTGTATGGGTGAAACCCGGATACGGGTTGTGCGGGCTCCAGCTCGAAACCACCTCGGGAGCAGATTTGTCAGAAATATCGAGGATGAACGCACCGCCGTCGATATAGCCCAGGTAGGCACGGTCGGGATGACTGGGATAGATGTTCGCGTTGTGCAGCCGAAACGCGTCGCCGCCACGCAACTGGTCCATGGGTTCGGGGATGATCCGTTCCGGCGGCGGCGCGTTATCGCCTTCCTGGGTGCCCGGATACCACCATCGCCCGACTTCTTCCGGCTGGCTGGGTTTGCGGACGTCGATGATCTGATAAATTTGATCGTCGCGCGGGTGTCGTGGAATGAAATCGGGCGCACCGCTTGCCATATGAACGTATTCACCATCGACGAACCACAGGCAGTGAGCGCCGCGCGAATGAGGACCTGCCGTGGAATAGTGGCTGATCGATTTCGGGTTGCGCGGGTCGCTGACATCGAAGAGTTCGAAACCGGCGGGCTCCAAGCCGAGTTCGTAAACCTGATAGGCGACGGCAAGGATATCACCCGTCACCTCGAGGGAGTTGGACCGCATGTTCGCGTGCGGCAGTTCGGTCTGACAGATAATCTCGGGATTGCGCGGATTACTGACGTCGACGGCGGTAAAATTTTTCGGCGGCCCTTCGTGCGCAATCCAGAGAACCCGATCGCCTTTGTTGGTTATCTGCAGCGCCATACCCTCTCCGACCCCGCCAAATCCGTTCAACGTGTCTTGGGCAATGAGTTTCATATTGTTGATGAGCATATCGGACATGTGTCCCCCGAGTGGTTCTTTTCTTAGGCTCAGTGAAGCATCTGGATTCCGAGCGTTCAACGACGCAAATAGCATCGGCGTGAAATTTGTTTTTTGGCTCTTTGGATCGACTAGACTTAGGCCATGGATACCGCGGTGAATTCTGAAACAGCTCAGGCGGATACCCGTTCCCACCGGGTGCCGGTCAGCCTGATCACCGGTTTTCTCGGGAGCGGAAAGACGACTCTCTTGAACCATTTGGTGAAGCAGCCGGGAATGGAGACCACCGCCCTAATCATCAACGAATTCGGGGAGACCGGCCTGGACCACCTGCTGGTCGAGACTTCCATCGAGAACACCTTGTTGCTTGAGAACGGTTGCATCTGCTGTTCCATTCGTGGCGACCTCGTGGACACACTTCTGGACCTATTCCGCAAGGTTGAGAGCGGACAGCTTCCCGCCTTTGATCGTATTTTGATTGAGACCACCGGCATCGCAGATCCGGTGCCGATTGTGCGCACAATCGACGAAGACGCGGTGGCCGCAGATCATTGCCGGCTTGACCGGGTGGTGACGGTCGTTGATGGCGTTCAAGGGTTAGGACAGATTTCCGAGCATGACGAGGCGGTCGCCCAGGTCGCCATTGCGGATGCGCTGCTGCTAAGTAAATCCGACCTAGTCGACGACGACGCGAGTGCAGAACTCTCCAAAAAACTGGTGGCGATAAACCCGGCCGCGCGGATTTACACCGTCGCCCGGGGCGTGATCGACCCGAAACTCCTATTTTCGGGTGAGCGGACCGCGGCGAGCGCCGTTGCGTTTCATGGCGCTGATGACGGACATGGCCACGTCGGCGGCCACCGTCACGGGGCGATCACCACCTGCTGTCTGGTGCATGAGCCGCCGGTTGCAGAAGAACGGATTAGGGAGTGGCTCCGGATGCTCATTACGCTTCGTCCCTACTCGCTGCTCCGGGTCAAGGGATACGCGCATATTTCGGGAATAGAGTTACCGCTGCTGTTCCAGACCGTCGGATCTGTCGTTAGTCGGCCCACGTACCTGGATGCTTGGCCTGATGGTAAACCCGAGACCCGGTTTGTTCTGATCTTTCGGGATCTGTCACCGGAAATTGTTTCGAGTTGCTTTCGCCGACACGTGGTTGACACGGCATAGCGGCGGGTCACAATTCTCGTGACACGGGTCGGGTCGGGGCCGAGGCCAAACCCAATATTCCGGGAGGACGGGAAAATGCCGATCTACAAAGCCGACGAAATGGTACTGACGCCGGATGTCGTCAATCCAAACGTCATGATGAAGCAATATGGCGGCGAGCTTATTAAGGCCGGGGTTGTTTACTATGAAGAAGGCGACGTCCCATTGCCCCACGTTCATCCCAATGACGAACAATGGATTTTCCTGCTTGAAGGGCGGCTGGCGACGCTCCTGGGCGATGAGACCGATACCATTGGCCCGGGTGACTTAGTCTATATCCCACGCAATGTGGTTCATGGGATACGGCTATTAGGGTCAAGCTGTCGTTTCTTCACCTGTAAGAGCCCGGCAGGATCCGGCGCACTTTCCGAGGACTACAGAGCTGTTCCTAACCTGGAAGAACTCCAGGAGAAACTAGCCGCGGTGGCTTAGGGCTGCTTGAAGGCCACTCTTATATAAGAGTGGACAATATTCTCGGTCCCAATAAAATAAAAGCGTTCTTGGTTTCAAGCATTTCGGTTCTCCTTTGCGGCCGGCCTGAAATCATGAGAGAAGTGGAGATAATGTTTCTCTTCTATACAGCGTAAAGATGTACCTAATTTGGAGGTAGTTTTGAAAAAGCATCCAACTTATATGAACGGTGTCGTCCTTGGCGCCGTTGCCGGCGCGTTCATGGCGTTTCCCGTTGCGGACGCCAAGGCTGAGTACCCCGACAAGCCAATCACCTTTATCGTTCCTTATTCTCCGGGCGGGGGTTCTGATCAGCAGGCACGCCGCTTGCAGCCGGGCCTCGAAAAAGCTCTCGGCGTCAAAATCCGGATCGTCTACAAGACCGGCGGTGGTGGCGCGGTGGGCTTCAACGAACTTTGGCGTTCGAAGAACGATGGCTACACCATCAGCAACGTTGTTGTGCCCAATGTTGTCATTTCCGCCAAGGGTAAAGACGTCGGCTTCAAACCGGGCGAATTTGCCTATATCGGCATGACCGCTCGTTCCGTCGGCGCCTTGATGGTTCCGAAGGGCAGCAAGTACAAGAGCCTCGCTGACTTCGTCGCGGCCGCCAAAGCCACTCCCGGTAAACTCACCGTCGCAGGCGTCGGTAGCACAGGTGCCCGGAACTACGGCGTGCTGGCCGAAATCCTCGGCATCAAGACGGCCTACGTGCCGGTCTCCGGCGGTGTCGGTAAAATGATTCCCATGCTGCTGGGTAACCACGTTGATGCCGGCATGACCGCTTCTAACCACGCGGTGAAGCATCGCGCCAAAATCGA
The DNA here is from genome assembly GCA_965213765.1 of Rhodospirillales bacterium. Classification (GTDB taxonomy): domain Bacteria; phylum Pseudomonadota; class Alphaproteobacteria; order Rhodospirillales; family UBA2165; genus JAJDXO01. The sequence continues at coordinate 1,233,094 of OZ243926.1, forward strand.
CACGTTGGTTATCGCCGGTCCGAAATCCTCGAACGCACTGCCCGGCGTGCCGAACGAGGCTAAGTGGGACTACACCACGACCTGGGGCATCATGGCGCCTCCAGGCACACCGGCTGATCGTGTCGCAAAGCTCAATGCGGCGCTCAACCAAGCAACAGCTGATCCCAAGGTTCGTCAACTCGTGACGAGCATTGGCTTGGCGCAGATGCGCCAGACCCCGGCGGAGGCCAAGGCTTACGTCGACGCCGCGATCAAGAAGTTTGCTAACTAAAGCACTTCTGTAGTTTGGGCCGCCCCGGACATTGAGTTTCAATGCCGGGGCGGCCTGATTGCTCCCGCAGCAAACGACTCGACGACACCCGTCGAAGTTTAATCCGAATTTCGACAATTTATATTCTAGGAGCATTGCGGTGATCGAAGGTCTTATGCAGACGCTCACCCCAACGGTCATGATGTGGCTGACCGTGGGTGTGATGATCGGCATGGTGGTTGGCACGTTACCCGGGCTAACCGCGACCATGGGGACAGCACTGCTCGTGCCCTTTACCTTCGCGTTGCCGACCGATGCAGGCATCGCCATGTTGGGCGGACTATACGTCTGCGCAATGTTCTCCGATGCTATCCCCGCGGTTCTCGTCAACACGCCGGGAACACCAGCGGCGATGGCGACCGCCTTCGACGGACATCCGATGGTCCACCAGGGCCGCGGCCAAGAAGCCATTATTGGTGCGTGTTTTAGCTCCGCCATCGGCACGCTATTCGGTGCGGCGTGCTATCTGCTGCTTGCCTGGCCGATGATCGCTATTGCCCTCAAGTTCGGCCCGCCGGAATTTTTTTGGCTCGGGATATTCGCCCTCAGCATCATCGGCAGCCTTGCCGGCGATTCCATTCTCAAAGGACTTGCGGGTGGCGCCATCGGCCTGCTGATCAGTAGCGTCGGCATCAGTCACGGCAATGAAATTGCGCGTTTCACCTATGGCATTCCCGAGTTGCGTGGTGGCCTTTCCCTCGTCGCCGGATTAATTGGCATCTTCGCCGTGCCCCAGGTACTTTCGATGGTCTTCGATTTGCGCAAGAAAGAATTCATAGCCGAATACCAGCCCAAAAGCGGCCAGACCCTGAAAACCATCGTCAAGGTCCTAGCGCACCCATTCCACGTAGTGCGTTCGGCTGTCATCGGAGCTTTCATTGGCATCCTTCCAGGCGCGGGCAGCCCCATTGCCGCGTTGGTCTCCTACAACGAGGCCGTGCGCTGGAGCAAGGACAATGAAAACTATGGCAAGGGTGATCTTCGGGGCGTGACCGCATCAGAGATTGCCAACAATGCCGCAGCTCCAGCAGCCATGATCCCACTGGTCACGCTGGGCGTTCCCGGTTCGTCGCCCGCAGCAGTCATCGCAGGCGCATTGATGCTTCGTGGCCTGAACCCCGGTCCAGAACTGTTCCAGAGCGACGGCTCATTAGTCTTCTCCTTCGGTTGGTCGTTGCTGTTTGCCGGCATCGTCACCTTCATCCTCGGCAGCTTGTTTGCCCCATTGCTGGTCAAGATTATCCGGATTCCCTTACGGCTGTTAGCACCGCTGATCATGCTGTTGGCCGTGATCGGTGCTTATGCGATCCGCAACAATATATTTGATGTGTACATCATGCTCGGCTTGGGAATTTTTGTGTTCTTCATCCGACGTTTGGGGTTCCACCCTGGCCCGATCGGTCTCGGGCTCATCCTTGGCCCGATCATCGAGCCTTCATTGGTTCAGGCCATGTACATCTCCGACGCCACATCTGTTTGGAATGTGTTCTTCACCGGTACCATAAACATCATTCTGATCACGCTTTCTGTTCTTTCAATTGGCCTCGTTATTTGGACCCGTCATCGGGATCGGATTAAGGCGCGCGAAGGTGCCGCAACGGTCGGCCAAAGCACGACCGTTGGCAGTTCTGAATAGATGATGGCATGAGCAAATTGCTAAGTACCGAGTTACTGACAGCTTTAGTTTTATTTGGGGTCGGCGCTTTGTTTTCCGTTGGCTCCAGTTCGGATCCAAAAGACTGGGCGTTTCCATTACTGGCAAACTACGTTGTCTTGGGAATTGCGTTCGTTTTTCTTGCCCGCTTCTTCTACGCGGCAATTGTAAAACAATTACCGGAAGCCATTCGTTTAACCGGCGAGGACCGCGCCGCCTTCCTGAATGTGTTCGTATTCCTGGTAATCGTGCTCGCTTACATGTTTGTCATGTTCGGTGTCGGTTTCTGGATTTCGAGCCTGATCATGTTGGTATTGGCTTCGGTTTATCTGACCGTTGAGAGAACGCGGCGGAATATGGTGATGGCAATAATTGTCCCCATAGGGATTTGCATCGTCGCCTTTATCGTCTTCACCCACGTGTTTTATGTCCCGTTTCCGGGCGCGGGCTGGTTCGAGGGTTAAGACCAACGGCCGCTAGATATCGGCTAAATTTGGGGAAAACCAGGATGATTGCTTTTGATCTACGGGCAGAGCAGGAATTCTCACCCGAGAAGCACATCGAAAAAATTTTGGGCGTTGAATCCGGCGGGGACGTGACCGTCGCCTGCTGGGAGCCCGGGCAAACCAGCCCCAATCACTGTCACCCCCAGGCGACGGAGATTTACTTTTGCCTCGAAGGCGGCGGGCATATGAACGTCAATGGCGAGCAGGTCACGATCGAGCCCGGGATGTTCATCCTCCACCCGCCGGGTGAAATCCATGAATATGTCAACGGTCACGAGCGCACGCTGCTGTTTCGGGTCCGATATGGGGAAGACATGGCGTCCCAACACTTCCCGAAAAGTTAGCCGGAAACCCGGTCCTTCCCCTCGTAAACTTCCAATACCCGGCTGGCATCGTCTTTGGCCCATCCGGCGTCCACGGCGCGCTTGAACATCTCCCGGGCGGCAGGGACCACGCGGAGGTCGAGACCGTGTTTCTCGGCGAGTTCGATCGCCAACCCCATATCCTTGTAGAAAATTTCCACGGCGCCTCTCGGCGCGAAGTCGCGGTTGAAGAAACGCGGGATCATAGTGTCGAACATAGCCCCCCGGACGGACCCTTTTGACAGGCACTCCTCCATCGATTTATGGCTTAGCCCGGCTTTCTCGCCCAGGGCGGTCATTTCGGCCAACAGAGCGGTCACTGAGTTGACGTATAGATTGGTGATCACCTTCATGGTCGCGCCCGAGCCTAACTCGCCCGTATGGGACGTATCCTTCGCCAGCGGCTCGAGGATTGGGCGTACCCGCTCAAAAGCCTCAACCGTGCCGCCAACCATGAATGTGATGACCCGGGATGCTGCCTTATCGTGGGAACCGGAAATGGGCGCATCCAGCATGTTGATACCGTGCTCGGCCAGCTTGCCCGCCAGTTCGACCTGGAAGGACGGTGCCATCGTGCTCATCTCGATATGGATCAGGCCTGCCTTACCCGCCTGGACGATGCCGTTCTCTCCGACGGTGTTTTCCTCGATGTGTTCGGGCGCGAGGAGAATCGAGCAAGTGATATCGCAATTCTCGGCCATGATTTTGGACGACTCCACCGGCTGACCTCCCTCATCGGCCAGCATTTTCATTCGTTCAGGATCAATGTCGTAGCCGAATAGTTCATGGCCATCGGCAATCATCTGCCGCGCCAGTTCGAGCCCCATTTTGCCGAGGCCGATCATCCCTATTTTTTCCGCCATTCCCCCCTCTAAACTAGGCTGTGGTGACAATTTAATCATTTAAGCCAGAGCATGATACTTGCGAGTTTGATGAAGCCGAGGAAGTGGGCGGCAAGTTTGTCGTAGCGTGTTGCGATGCGCCGCCATTGCTTGAGCTTGGCGAAAAAGCCTTCGACGCCCCAGCGCTGTTTATAGGCGATGCGGTCATAGCTGTGCTGGTATTTGCGATGCCGGCGCGGTGGGATGACGGGCTCACCGCCTTGCTCATAGATCAGGTCATGCAGGCTGTCGGCGTCGTAGGCGCGGTCCGCGAGGACGTGGCCCGCGGCCAGGCCCTGGATGAGGTTGTGGGCGGGGACCATGTCGTTTTGTTGTCCTGGCCCGAGATCGAAGCGCACTGGCAGGCCTAACGCATCGACGACGGCGTGGATTTTTGTGCCGAACCCGCCCCGGGACCGGCCGGGAGCCTGGGCTTGCGGTCCCCCCTTTTTCGCCGCCCGCCGGCGGCTTGGGCCTGGGCCCGGACGATGGTGGCGTCGATCGCCAGCCATTCCAAGTCCGGATCATCCGCGACAGCCTCGAAGATGCGGTCAAACACACCCGCCTCGATCCAGCGGTAGTAGCGCCGCTTCACCGTCTGATAGGGGCCAAACCGATCCGCCGGCAAATCACGCCACCGCGCACCAGAGCGCGCCAGCCACAGGATCGCATCGAAAAACCGCCGCCCGTCGCTGCGTGGACCACGCTTGCCCTTCATCCCGCCAGGAACAAAGTCCCGAAGCCGCGCCCATTGATCGTCTCTCAGCACTTCGCCTTCCACACCAACCTCCAAAAGCCAGTGTTGAATCACACCAAAGACAAAAAAGGAATCCCTAAAATGTCACCGCAGCCTAGTCACCTGACACTGAATTAAGTTTCATTGTAGGGTGGCTTTCCGAGTCGGACTGGCCTGCCCCCATTGAGTGGTCCACCGCTTAAGTTAGTGTTTGGCGCGGTTTGAGTTGATGTTCAGGCCGAAGCCCATCAACAGCGTAGGGCTGAACATCAATGATGGGCAAGATTGTTTTGGTGCCGGCGGCCCCTATTCCATGCGCGGCCAGGACCGCTACGGCTGCTCGAACCACATCATGACCGGCGCCTGCTCCAACGGCAGGGGCAACCGGCGTACGGTCATCGAAGAACGCGTCCTTACCGGTCTGAAGGACCGGCTGATGGCCCCGGAGGCGGCCGCCGAGGCGATGCGGGCCTATGCCGAGGAGACCAACCGGATCAACCGGGAGCGCCGCGCTTCGGGTGCGGGCGAGAGGAAGGGACTGGCCAGCGTCGAGAAGAAGATCGCCGCCATGATCACCGTTATCGAGGACGGTGGCTATTCGCGCGATGCCCTAGCCGCACTCATCGCCTGGTCGGTAAAGAAGAACGGACGGCGATCGAGGGACGCGAGTTGGCGGTATACGATCTGTGCGAGGCCGCATCGCCGCAACCTGGTTCCATCCGGCCCAATCCGGATGACCGGCACGAATCCCGGCCATATTGGGAGCTTGCATAGTTGCTGTCATATGGATAACTTGTATGCAACGAAATCAATACTGGAATTCGCTTATGGCCATGCTGACCGTGCGCAACCTGCCCGAAGAGGTGCACCGCGCCCTGCGCGTGCGGGCCGCCCTGAGAGGCCGCAGCACCGAGGCGGAGGTGCGGGCCATCCTGGAGGAAACCGTCCTTCCGGAAGGCCGCACCGCGCTGGGAACGCTGCTGACCGCTGTCGGCCGGCGAGCCGGATTGACGGACGAGGAGTTCGCGGGCTTCGCGCAGCGCGACACGGCTCCGGCCCGGCCTATCGATCTGGAATGATTCTGGTAGACACCAACGTGGTGTCGGAGCCGCTGCGCAGGGCTCCGGAGCCGCGCGTCGCGGAATGGCTCGACGCGCAGGCGCTGGAAACGCTGTACCTGTCCGCCATTACCGTCGCTGAGCTGCGGTTCGGGGTCCGGGCGCTGCCGGACGGCCGGCGTCGGGACCGGCTGCACGAGGATCTGGAGGGGAAGGTCCTGCCGATGTTCGCCGGGCGGGTATTGGCATTCGATCTGCCGGCTTCACAAGCCTATGCGGAGCTCATGGCGAAGGCACGGTCCGAGGGGCGGACGATCCCGGTGTCCGACGGTTACATTGCGGCGACCGCCGCGGCCAACGGCATGATGGTGGCGACGCGGGACACCGCGCCGTTCGAGGCAGCGGGATTGAAGACTGTCGATCCATGGGCAGTGTAGGCAATGATCAGTGCGCTGCATGGGTAATCATCGAATTTTTTCGATCATACTCCAGGCGCCACATGTCGTCCCCTGCGCCCCCTGGGCTACTCAAGTGTATGATTCCATGCAGGGAATTCAATACCGGCCGAGTTTGACAGGGCCGGTTTTGAGGTCCAAATCGAATCCCGGAAACGCAGTATTGCGGGAGACGCCGGGAGATGCCAGAAAGCGAGGATCGCGGGATTGCCGCCATGCGCGGCGTGGTTGCCAACGACAACCCCGGATCGGGATTCCCCGGATCGGGATTCCCCGGATCGAGATTCCCCGGATCGAGATTCCCCGGCTCGGCGTCCCCCGGGTCGGGTCCGGGGCGGGCTGGGACAGATGGCGGGGCCGAGGCGCGGATCGATGCCGCCGTGATGACGCTGGCCCGGCTGATCGGCCGGCGCATCGCGCGCGGGGAACTGGAGAGGTTTGATGCCGCCAACGACAACGCGCCGGATACGGAGGCGCACGAAGGATAGGAGACCGGAAGCCATGACCCTGCGCTGTGCGCTTTACGCCCGCTACTCGTCCGACCAGCAGCGGGCGGCATCGATCGAGGACCAGTTCCGGGTGTGCCGCGAGCGCGCGGCGCGGGAGAACTGGAAGATCGCGGGCGCGTACAAGGACTCCGCCGTCTCGGGCGCCAGCATGATCCTCCGTCCGGGCATCCAGGCGCTGCTGGAGGATGCGCGGCGCGGCCTGTTCGAGATCGTGGTCGCCGAAGCGCTCGACCGGGTGAGCCGCGACCAGGCGGATGTGGCAACGCTGTACAAGCACCTGAAGTTCGCCGGCGTGATGATCGTTACCCTGTCCGAAGGCGAGATCAACGAACTCCATGTCGGGCTCAAGGGGACGATGAACGCGCTGTTCCTGAAGGACCTCGCGGCGAAGACCCACCGGGGGCTCAGGGGCCGGGTCGAGCAGGGCCGCTCGGGCGGCGGGCTCTGCTACGGCTACGACGTGGTGAAGTCGTTCGACGGCTCGGGCGATCCGGTCCGCGGCGGGCGGACCATCAACCAAACCGAGGCCGAAACCGTGCGCCGGGTGTTCCGGGAGTTTGCCGACGGTGCCAGCCCGCGCACGGTCGCGCGGCGGCTGAACGAAGAGAAGATCCCCGGCCCCTCGGGCAGGCTCTGGATGGATACCACCATCCGGGGCCACGCCAAGCGGGGCACCGGCCTGATCAACAACGAGCTTTATATCGGCAGGCTGGTGTGGAACCGGCTGCACTACGTCAAGAACCCGGAGACCGGCAAGCGGGTGTCGCGGATCAACCCGCCCGGGGACTGGATCGTCAGGGAGGTCCCCGAGCTCCGCATCGTCGACGACGCGCTATGGAAGGCGGTCAAGCACCGCCAGGGCGAAATCACCGAGCAATACGCCACAATCATCGAGGCCACACAGAGTGCACGGGCCAACCGGCTGAACGGCGCCCACCGGCCCCGCCACCTGCTCTCGGGCCTGCTCGAATGCGGTGTCTGCGGCGGCCCCTATTCCATGCGCGGCCAGGACCGCTACGGCTGCTCGAACCACATCATGACCGGCGCCTGCTCCAACGGCAGGGGCATCCGGCGCTCGGTCATCGAGGAACGCGTCCTTACCGGTCTGAAGGACCGGCTGATGGCGCCCGAAGCGGCCGCCGAGGCGATGCGGGCCTATGCCGGGGAGACCAACCGGATCAACCGGGAGCGCCGCGCCTCGGGGGCGGGCGAGAGGAAGGAGCTGGCCGGCGTCGAGAAGAAGATCGCCGCCATGATCGCGGTCATCGAGGACGGCGGCTATGTCCGGGGCATGGTGGACCGGCTGCGCGAGCTGGAGGCGCGCCAGGACGAGCTGAACGAACGGCTTTCCGCCACGCCCGCCGACCTCCCGGACATCCACCCCAACATCGGGGACGTCTACCGGCGCAAGGTGGAGCGGCTCGCCGAGGCGCTGGACCACGCGGAAGACCGCGACGCGGCGGCGTCCGCCATAAGGGGCCTGATCGAGCGCATCGTGCTCACCCCCGGCGAGAAGTGGGCCGAGATGGACGCCGTGCTATACGGCGATCTCGGGACGATCCTCGAATGGGCGGGAAACGGGAGCCAAAACACGAAGACCGGCCTCCCCATGCCGGAGATGTCGGTCTCGGTGGTTGCGGGGGTTGGATTTGAACCAACGACCTTCAGGTTATGAGTTTGGTGTGAATACGACGACACACATGCGCTGGAATGCGCTAAGGTACTATAGTACATAGGATAATCAATACTTTTCGTGCGCTCCCCTACCCTACTCTGCGCCTTGACTTGCGTTCCCTGAGTACCTATACGGTACCTGATTGGGAATTGCAAGAGATGGAGCGCGCCATGGCCAAAATCACCAAGAGAACCGTCGACGCGCTCTCTCCCCAGGAGCGCGAGCGTGTTGTCTGGGATGACGATCTCAAGGGTTTCGGCGTTCGCATCCATCCCTCCGGCCGCAAGGTCTATATCGTCAAGACGCGCTTCCGGGGGCGCGCGGTCAAGGTCACCATCGGACCGCACGGCGCGGTCACGCCGGCCGAGGCGCGCACCCGGGCGGCGGAAATCATATCCGATGCGCGGGCGGGCAAGGACCCGGCGGCGGGGCGCGGGGCCACTGCAAACGCGCCGACCATGCGGGAACTGGGCAAGCGGTTCCTGGAAGAATACGTGCCGTCGCATTGCAAGCCGAGCACGGCGGCGGAATACCGCCGATCGGTGACACTGTTCATAGATCCCGGGATTGGCCGGCTCCGTGTTCCCGACATCCAGCGCAAGGACATTGCGGCGCTGCATCACGGCATGCGGGAGACCCCCTACCAGGCCAACCGGACGCTCGGGGTGCTCTCGAAGATGTTCAACATGGCCGAGGTCTGGGGCCTGCGCCCGGACGGGTCGAACCCGTGCCGCCATGTGAAGCGGTTCCGCGAGGAGAAGCGGGAGCGGTTCCTGTCGGACGAGGAGTACCGGCGCCTTGGAGAGACTTTGAAGGAGGTCGAGCGGGACGGCTCGGAGACGCCCGCCGCCATTGCGGCGATCCGGCTGCTGATGCTGACCGGCTGCCGGCTCTCGGAGGTCCAGAAACTCCGCTGGGAGCATATCGACCTGGATGCGGGCGAATTGCGGTTGCCCGACACCAAGACGGGTGCCAAGACGGTGCATCTGGGCGATCCGGCCGTCGCCGTGTTGCGCGGCATTGATAGACAAGATGACAACCCCTGGGTGATCGCCGGGCGCAAGCCCGACAGCCATCTCACCGACCTGCAGCATCCCTGGCGGCGTATCCGGGCTCGGGCCGGGCTCGACGATGTGCGAATTCATGACCTCCGCCATAGCTTTGCCAGTGGCGGATTGCTCGTCGGCGAAGGGCTTCCGATGATCGGCAAGCTGCTCGGCCACACCCAGGTTCAGACAACCGCGCGATACGCCCATCTCGCCAACGATCCCGTCAAGTCGGCGGCAAACCGGATCGCGAGCAGGATCGCAGAGGTCGCAGGGTAGTCCACCGCGGAGGTTCCGCGCGCTGGGGCCTTCGCTCCGGTGCGGGCCTTCGTGTTTTCCAACTATCGGTTTCGCGCGGCGAGGGATCGCTCCGATCATCCCTCGCCGAACATGGCCCGTATCGTGTCGATGGTGATGAACATCCGTTCCGGGCGGTCCTGAAGGCTCCGGAAGCCGAGGCGCCGGTAGAACTCCATGCGGCGCGCGAAGACGTCCTCGCCGTCGTCGTCGATGACATCCAGGACGACCAGCTTGACGCCGATCTCCCCGGCGACGCTCAGCGCCCGTCCCAGCGCGTCGACCGCAAGGTCCGACCCGAGCCCCGTGCCCTGCCGGCGTTCGTCCACCGCGATCATCGAGAGGTAGAGCGCCGGAATGCTCCCGGTCCTGGGCACCCTCCGGGGGCGATCCGCTCCAAGCGCCTCCGTCGCCACCGCATGAGCGTTCAGCGCGTAATAGCCGAGAACTTCGAGCGACCCTTCGGCCACCGCGACGAATACCCGCGTGAAGTCGTCCTTCTGCTGCTTCCTGGCGCTGAGCCTCAGGAAGTTGTCGAGACGAACCGTTCCGCAGGAAAACCCTGATCGGTCGTGCCGTCCGGGATCGAACGGCTCAATGACGATTCGGGGGACGTTCGCACCTTCGCCGTCACCGGGCATTGGCGATCCGGGAGCGGTAGTCGCGAACCGCGTCCCGGGCCGCCCGCGTCGGCGGCGGCGGATTGTCCAGCGCATCCAGAAGCGCCCGCCTGTCGCGCTCCGAAAGCGTCGTGGTCCCGTGCTCTCGCAGGATGCGTTCGGCTTCCCTCGCCGCCGATGCCCGCACGAACGTCGTGAGCTTGACGCCGGTCAGCTCGGCCGCGCGCGAAATGCGCTCCTTGTCGCTCGGCTTGACCCGCATCTCGATGTTGTCGGTCGCCCGCTCGTCCGGGGACGCCGTGACGTCGGAGAAGTTCAACACGATGGCACCTCCTCACTTTGTCCCGACAATGTATGTTCAACCCAAGCGCCTGTCAATCGGCACCCTGCCGGCCCCGATCGGCGAGCTGATTTTTCATGCGGTCGGATTTCGACCTTGGGCAAGGCCTTCGGGGCCTGCCGTGTCATTGATGACGCTGGCGGCAGGCGCTTGAGGCGTGTTGGGGGCGAACCGGCCAGCATTTTCTTGATGGTTGGGTCGTCACCGGCATTTTGGGCGCGCGCGGCTCGCTCCGGGGTTGTGCCGGATCGGTTTCTCGGTGTTGAGCTGGTCGCGCCGGGGTCAGCCGGGCGATGCTGGCGGCGGCATGGCGAGGGTCATCCGCTGGCGCGCCGCCAGGAGGTGGGCGCTGGCGGCACCGAGCACGAGCATGGTCTGGCGCCCGTGACGCACGACGCGGGCGACACGGTGGATCCACACCGCGCGGAACCGACAACGCCTGCCCGGACGGGTTCCAGTTGCCTTCGGGCGGGAAAAGCTACTTCCTGCAAACGCAACACGAAGGCCGGCGCCGCTGGACGAAGATCGGCGATGTCGGTGACATGTCCGAGGCCGAGGCACGGTCGCAAGCGCGAACCTTGTTGGCCGGCCTCAGGCAGGGCGGGAGAACGTCCCCCCAAAGCCGGCAGAGATCGCTTTCGAGGAGGTCGCCGACGAGGTGTTCTCCTATTACCGGAGGCACTGGAAACCGCGCACGCTCGCCGTCAACCTGAATTACTACGAGAACAATATTTTGCCGTGGTTCAAGGGGCGCCCGATCGGCGGTATTGCGCGGCCCGAGGTGCTGGAGTGGTTCGAATCCCTTCACGCGAAACCGGCCTCGGCGAACCGGTCGCTACCGGTGCTGTCGGTCATCCTGCGGCAGGCCGAGGTGTACGGATACAGGCCGGAGGACAGCAATCCCTGCAAAGACATCAAACGTTACCGCCGCCGTGCGCGGGAATCATGCCCGTCCCAATGATGTCACCGAGGGCTACGCCGCCGACTGGACTGTCGGGCAGCTCCGAGAGCCGGCACAACGCATCGCGGATCGGATCGAGGCTTTAATGAACGGGGAATTAGTCCCTGCGATAGCCGCCGTGTAGCGCTCCAATTCAGCTAAGGAGGTACGGAAGTCGAGTGGCTCAACTCAAAACGAAGTGTCAGGCGACCAAGGCTGAGCGCCTTCAAGCAAGAATGAAATTTCTTTTGCTAGCGCCCGATCTTCGCTTTCAACCTGTTTCTTAACAATAAGATAGTTGAGTTCTCGATGTTTCCCGTATCCGCTTTGTGTGAGGTTGGAGCTGCCGACTATCGCAGCCTGCGGCGTGGAAAGAAGTTTAGCGTGTAGACCAGCTACAGTTTGTACATTGGTACCAGTTAGGCGTGTTGCCAGTAAGAAATCTCTTTCTCTGATCACTTGCTTTGGTGTTTTTCCCAGTATTCCGTCATTCTGATACACTGGCAGTGTGGTGATCGTTACACTGCAGCCAACTCTGCCGAGACACTGTATGTATTCGGAAAGTACGTTATCACTGGGCATCAGATGGTTCGGAATATCAGATGCAAAAGGCGACTCTCCGGCTGCAGGAATTCGGATGTCTGATATCCAAGGTGAAACGATTTCGACTTGGCTATTGTCGCCACCGGTTCGACAAGTTCCGGCTGCGTCAGAGAGGCAAAGGAGCAGCAAATCACGGGCGATAGTGGCCAGACTTCCATGCGGGATTAACGGCAAGATTCTAACTGGACCTCTAAACGTCAAATATCAGGCGATGCTTGAAGGTGAGTGTCCCTCCATCATCAACTAGTTCGTCTGCTGTGACATCAGCGACCACTCTCCGAATGGACTCCGATGCCACACCGAGCCTGCCAGTTGAAATCTCGTCTTCAGCGGTGGCGATTTTGACAACCTTGTCTCCCATCGATTCCGTTCCGACCTCAAGGAGCATTGATGTAAGCCGATTGTCTACATGATCACCATTTAGATAGGCGCCAAAGATACTATTTTCCTGGTCATCGACGCATTCGGGACACGACGAGATACATCCGGCTAAAGCGCGCTCGAATTTGTTCATCGCGTCGACTTCGTCAATCAAGTTGTCGCGGACGGCCAAGGGTATCAAACATGCGGATGCATCGATAGCGATCCGAGCCTCGTCCAAACGGTCTGGTTGGTACTTGAAGTCCTCTAGGTTCGCTAGCCAGCGGAGAACACGGTTTGTGTGAAGTGAATCAAATGAGTGATTCACGTCTGACGATATCAACTTACGGGCAGAAGCTCCCAGGACCGGCGGAGAGTCTTGATCGCGTTTCTCGTTGCAGACGGTCATCGCCATATGGGAAGGGCACGATCCCATGCTACCCAAGAACTGGGTAACAAAATCTGTACTCGCTACAAACTCGCCATCTATTCTTCGTTTTTCATCAATGAAGAAATGTTTCGCGATCAGGTCGGTTAGACCGCTGCCGCTCTCAACATAATCGAACAAGTAGATGTAATCTCGTTCGTCCTCGGATTTAGCAGACTTATAGAAGTAGCCAAGTTGGTCTGACCCTGCCCCCGCCGCCAGAACAGCAGACTGATAGCATTTTAGTGCGAGCGTATGAACCAGGGTATCTCTCGTCCAACGAGCAACGAAGTCGATGCCAAACTCCGAGATCCTTGATGTGAACTCACGAAAAACCTCTAAACTTTCGTCAACATATCTTGCCGCTCTTTCCTTGGCAGCCACACGTTCCTCGGCAGGACTCCCAAAAAATTTTGCAAGTTCGCACTCCTCGATTTGAGCCTCAAACTGATGGTCGTTTAGATTGCTTGCGGCATTCTGAATATCTGAGATTTGAAGCGATAGATGTTTTGTTCCTTTAACAGCAGCCGTAATTATCGCCTGCCTCACTCGTGTGGCAGTAAAGAGGGAAGCCCCACATTCTTTTGCTAGAAAACCAGCCAGCGCGTGGCGAATTTGTGAAGACAGAACAGGAGAATCCGCACCAACTGATCGGTCGATAACTCTATCAACGAGATTTCTGTCAACCTGCAAAACAATACCGTCCGTGATAATTTGGTCGCCAATGCAAACCGGTCGATTACCGTCTTGAACAAAGAAAAACGGAGGTGGGGTGACGTCGGATCCGTAACTCCTATTCAGGCCATATGCGTATCTCGTAACGCGTAAACTGGACGATTCGCTAACACGTTCGAACAAAGCGGCAGGTACGGGATGAGTTCGCGCGGCTTCAATCGGATTGGTCGACGCTTCTTCATAGTCAATACGATACCAGGATCGTGGGGATGTGCGAGGAATGGTCTGGGTTCGGCTTGCGCCCCGTTCCGACGTCTCTGCATCTTGATCAGATTCCCTGCGTTCATTCTCGTCGTCATCCGCCACCAATGCTCTAGCACGGTTGACTAGCACTTGATCACGAGCCGGTATTAAAGAAACCTCAAGCGGCGCTCGAATATCGATCTCCTTCCTCGCATTGCGAAGCAAGGCGGGAAAATCTTCGGGAAGTTCATCTGCGTCAACCGGTAGTGTTAAGCTGGTAGTCCTAAATCCGTTGTTCTCTGCTGAATTCAGGTTGATGTAACCAATGTTGTTGTGTGGTTGTACGTCGATCCTTCCCGACGGACTCTTTAGTGGTCGTCCAAAACGATATGTCCAAGTTCCCGGTAACAGATCAAAGAGTGCCGTAGGCCGCGGTAGATATTCTTGGGACCCTGTCCGATCTGAAAAAGAGACCAGCACCTTTTCACTCTTTGGATGATCAAAGAAGGTTTGCGGCATCACATATGGGTATTGTCTAACAAAATAAGAGAACTTGGTTAGGATACCGTCCAGGTAATAGAAGTCCGGGATCACTCTTCGGGCTTCTCTCGCATTTGCTAGGCGAGAGTCGAACTCGGTAGCAATCGTCAGGAACGCAAGCGCGTACTGCCGTTCTCTTCCAAATTTGTCCAGCTTCTTCGAAAAATTGGACGCCTGACTAATGAACTGCATTGAGTTTTGAAAGTAAACTTGGTCCTCCGACGGTGCATCTATGTCGACTGCCCGCCCGGCAATTTTTGGATACAACTCCATGGCAATTTTCAATTGAGCGGCAAACCCAACTTCGTCGGCATTGAGAATAGCTTGTTCAAGCTGGCGAAAAATCGAGACCGAGTAGTCGCCATGCCGAGCTTCCACGTAGCTTCGCTCACAATCGCGCAAGCGATCCCGCATGTCTGAGTGCCACTTGCGGAGTTCTTCTAGTTCGCCGCCGGCGGCAACCGGTTGGCGTCTTTGGATTAGGGAGGCAAATGACCAACTAGCAGGGTGCGCCTGATTAAGATTAGCGGCCGGATAATTCAGAATTCCAAGTAGACGCTCGAATTTCTCGATCGCCTCATCAACGATCGTGTCGTCTACATTAGGCGCAAGATTTTGAAGATGGCCTTTTAGTTCTGTCCGCCAGTCCGGAAATGTCGCGACAAGCTTAGCGACCGACTTATCAAAGTCGACGGCGTCCGGATGGCCGTTTTCCGTCAACTGGCCGGGACCCCTGACGAGCATCAATTCAGAGTTCTTACTTGCCACAAAATCAAAGCAACTAAGGTACAGGTGGCAACACAAAACATCCGGGTTATCCGGTTTTAAGGGAACGGGGTCTAAGTACCCTGGGGCGGCCAGTTTGGTCGGATTCCGGTAGTAGTGAAAATCTGTTGGCGTTTGCGTCATGAAGGTAACTATGACGCTGTCACTATTGCTCTCCCGGCCTACTCGACCGGCCTTTTGTTGGTAGGATGCAACGTTGCGAATTGCCCTAAATAAAATTCCGTCGCGGACGTTGTCGAAATCAACGCCGACCTCAATTTTCGGTGATGCCATCAGGAGAGAAAAGTTCTCTTTCCAGGGTTTGGTTCGTTCAGGAGCTTCTCCACCGAAATTGCCGTGAATTCGTCTCCTTATAGGCGACTCACGCACTTGAAAGACCTGGTCAGCAGGTTGCTGAAATAAATCATTTACGTCCGCCAGTAATTCATCTTCATCTAGTCCGACATGGCTGGTAATTGGCATTGACCTTATTTGGCCGCCAAAGGTCAGATATCTGTTGGCATCCACTGAGTGTTGACTCTTCTCTGCCGCACTAGCCCCGTAGAGATCGGAAGAAATCCAGGGCACTTGGGTTTCGTCGTCTTTACTGAACCACCAGCACATACCCTCATTGAAATAGGGGCACTTTTCTAGGGTTCCAAAACTTTTTCGATCATCTGTTAGAGAAAATGGGAGGCGATTCGAGCTCCGGGGCCCGTATTGTACGTTTGTGAGTATCTCGAGATTCTGCTCTACGATCTGAGGTGGAATATCTAGGCTCCGTCCGGCTTTACATTCCTCACATATAGGACGAAGTTTTGATGCCAGTTCGTCGTGGCCCTGCCGAGCAGGAATTCTCCAAAGCGGCTCATTGAACCATGTAAAATATGGATATCGTCTATCCTGCCGACGCTGAAACTCTCCCATGTGCTGTTGATCAGCCAGGGAGAATTCATTGTCCCTAAGCGTAAAGTTCCACGACCCAATGGTCGAAAGGGAATCTACGAAGGCGATAGTTTTTTTGATTTCTTTCGTAGGGTGGAGTGACTCCGTTGTGAAATCCATTCTAGCGCCATGTGATTGAAACGTTCCTGGACGGTAGTACTGATTGATCAAGCCATCCGACCTATTGTGAATGAGACACGACGCGCCGTTTGTAATGGCGGACAACAATGGTGTGCCGGCAACTGACCGAACAAAGATATGGTGAAATGCTCCAAATATTTCTTCGGTTTCCTCGGTTGGAATAATGCACTTCACCTTCTCTCGTGGTAGTCCAAAAAGCTTTCCAACATGAGCGTCCGGATCTGCCATCGTCGCGCTAGCCGCAATTTTTAGTGGGATTGGGGGCACCCCCAATAGTTTTCTAGCAGCGTCGATGCGCCTGAACATTTGGCCGGCGTGTGCCCCTTGCAAGCCTTCCAGCAAGTGTGCCTCGTCCAAAACTACTGTGTCCAAATCGCGGATGTATGGGCCGAATGAATACGGATTTTGCAGCCGTCGTTTCAAAGTTTCGGTCGTCGTCAATACAAACTCAAAGCACTTCCCAGGCTCTGAGAAAGCCAGTTTTAATGCCTGTATGACTGAGGTGCGGGACGACGGGTCCGGGTAAACCTGATGTGGAAGTTTTCCGGCGGCATCCAAGGCGGGTCCGTGAAGAAGCCGTTTGCCTGCAATTCGATTGATGTTTTCGGTCCAGGTCTCTAGCCGCTGGAATTGATCCTCAACCAATGTTGCTCGCGGATACACGAAAAGGGACCTGACCACACCAGCTGACGAATCCAGGCTTCTTTGTACCGCGAGGATGACGGATGGAAGCGCAAAGGCAATCGTCTTACCCGAAGAAACTCCGGCCAATAATGCGAGTGCCTCAGTATGTTTGTCGGGGAAGAGAGCAGCTCTTGTCGCTTCGATTTGGAACTCCGCAATATGTTTGCCGATCGTGGCTCCGAGCGCTTGAAGTGAAATTTCAATTGCTTCACATAGACTGGCGTTAGCTGGATTTCCGTTTTTTATCTCGGCAATCGCATCGTCAATGTGGACATTGCGCTTTGGTCGTCGGCGCTCCTGAAGCTTGTATGCGAACGAACTAGAGGACGGTAACAAATCTCCAAATCGCTGCCGGTTAAAAGCGAGCATTCTGAGAGATTCTGCCACTCTCGAGCGATAACGACGGTCCTCGGGATTGCTTACATCGACGTTTCTGCCATGTGCATCGGAAAACGTGATCTCGCCTTTAAGGACGTATTGCCCCTCGTCGGGTTGATCGAAGGGACTGATGGGTAATACTGAAGGTGCTTCCCGCTCAGTGAGGTCGACATTGTTGACCGACGTCGCCGACAGCAGTTGAGCGTCACGCCACAACTCATCGAGTAAATAAACAACCTTCTCTTGATCTAGTTCATGGTCGATTTGGCGAGCAATTTCGCCAATTTCCGTTGCGCTATGCCATATGTTCGCCAGGCTGGTTCGGTTGGTTGCATTTAATAGGGGTTCCTCTAACCTATATAAGGCTCGCAACACTGACAGTTTGTTAGAATCCATTACCCATCCCACATGCCTTCGATATGATTTTTAGCTGGTTTGGTCGCTAGAACAATTCTGACTCCAAAATTCCTCCATGCAAAGGGTAGCAATCCAGAGTTGAGTACGGATGGCAAATACCGAGAATAATTTGTCACTCAAGGAAATTGTCGAAGGGGCTCTGGAGACGCAGGACGCAGCTAGTTCTGACGGGTTTTGGGAGGCGATTTCACGTCGTAGCCTCTCCAATGATGTCCAGTCGGCCTGGCAGGTAAGATCGATAGCAAGACCACTAGCTATTTTGTGCGATCGGCGCATCGTCCGAAATTCGCCGGGGCAACCATTTGAGGTTGCGGGCCTTGCAAGCGTGCCTAAGGACTGTGCTCCGAGCACTAAGGACAAAACAGTACTTTTGAGGAACCTGCTTCGCCTGCTAGGAGATGGCGTTCAACTCCGCTTGCCCAAAACGCTTTCTGACGAGATTGCCGGGTATGCTCACGCGTCTAGCGTTCGACTGCGTGATGATCTTTCAGGCGTCACTTATGCCAATTCTGGTCCATTGGTTATTGAAGCCGATTCTGAGGGGATAGCTTCGATATTTGATCCCAAACCTGTTCTGCGGCGCACTCCGACCAGTGGAAGTAGCGACGCCTTGATGAAACGGTGGACGAGATATCCAAGTTATCAATCAGAATATCAACGTGAGGCTGTCCGACAAATTCTGTCTAGTCCACCGCGAGCAGTGGTGTTGGTGACGCTGCCAACCGGGGCAGGCAAAAGCATCTGTTACCAATTGCCCGCCCTTCAATGGACCCGAGCAGGGGAAAACAGGGGAGGGGGGACAACAATTGTAATAGTTCCGACCGTGGCGCTGGCAGAAGATCAGCAGGCAATCGCCAAAGAAATGTTCGAGCCGAATTCCGCATGTGTGACGGCAGTAACGGCTGATACGCCTGAGGGAAAAAGACAGGGCGTCTTCACGGAGATTGCAAGTGGCCAGCAAGCTCTGGTCTTCATGTCACCGGAGTTAGCGCTCGGTGCGGGACGAAGTGCAATCCAGGAAGCGGCAGACAATCACAAACTAAAGATGTTGGTGGTTGATGAAGTTCATCTCCTTGAAACTTGGGGGGTAAAGTTTCGACCTGCGATTCAGAAAATTGCTGAGTTTCGTCGTCAATTGAGCAGCGCAAATGAGGAACTTCGGACCGTCTTGCTCAGTGCAACCGTTTCTCATGGTGCACCGGAGCGCATCTACGGTCTTTATGCGAACCAGGGAGACCCTTTCACACACATCGACGGATCAGCTCTCCGAACGGAGCACGATTATTTTACTCGCTCCTGCGGTACAGAGGCTAAGCGTGATGCACTTCTTTCGCATGTTGTTGATCATTTGCCGCGGCCGATAATCGTCTACTCGACGCTAGTAAGGGACGCCGAAAGGCATTTCGCCACTTTGCATGATGCTGGATATAGAAGGGTAGCTTGCTTTACTGGGCAGACCCAATCAGATGAGAGACAACGCATAATCGGAGAATGGCGCAGAGACGAAATAGATATCGTTTGCGCGACGTCTGCATTCGGACTAGGTGTCGACAAGCCTGATGTACGCTCGATACTGCATCTCACAATGCCGGAGAATCTGGATCGGTTCTATCAAGAGATCGGCAGAGGTGGCAGGGACGGATTTCCCTGTTCCAGCATCCTTTTCACCGCTGGCAATGACCGACGTGTTGCCCATCGCAACGCGCTTAGCAACCTGATCACCTCCAAACTGGCAGCCCAGCGTTGGATGGCGTTACGAGATAATGGAGAAAATACTAACCTAGAAGGACGGGTGGTCTGGAAGGTTAACTTGGACACTCAACCCCCGCATGTTGCTCAACAGACGGTGGCTAGTGGGCGAACAAATAGGGAGTGGAATGAGGGCACGCTGCTGCTAATGGAGCGTGCGGGTCTGCTGAAATCGTGGGAGTTCTCCGATGATACAGAAACTGCGTACCTTGAACTCATCAAGGCGGAAACCTGCCTTGGGTCTTCCGAAACAATTAGAGAGTCCTTGGAGTTGCCTAGAAAGACGGAACAGGATCGCAATCGAAAGGGGCTAGAACGGATTGCGGAATGGATCGATCCCAAAAGGAAGTCATGCGTGACAGAGGAAATTTGTCGCCAGTACGAAATAGATTTCCAGGGAAATTGCGGCAGGTGCGACTATTGTCGGGACCGAAGCTATGGCGGTCGCGAACTTGAAGGCCAATTTGAGATAAACCGAATCCGAACTAGTGGGACTTGGATGACTGAGTCGAGGCCCCTTTCAGACCGTCTGCAATATGTATTGCGGCCATTCCCTTTTGGATTTTTTGAATATGACGCTGGCCAATTTAACCAGTCGAGGATCGCAGGCGAGTTTGGACTTATCTGTCAAAAACTTGCCGATGAGGGCGTGGATCAGTTCATTGTACCAAGCGAGTTGGCCCCAAAATTTGCGGAACTGCTAAGTCAGGAGTTTGGCAGCTTTGGCTTTATTTTGACCCGAGATCAGGTGGTTCAAGAAATGGTCCCCAATCTTGGAGCTCTATCAACGCTGGTCCCTATCATTCCGCCCGATCACGATGACCCTGGATTGGTGTCTTTCCTAGACGTAATTCAAAATATGGAGAATTATTTCTCCTTCCATAGACCGTGCATCTTTCTTGCGCCGCGAGGGTTTCGACTGAGGTCTATGATGGATAGAACTTTTGCGAGTATGATTTCTACAAAGCGATACGTGAACGCGAAAAAATACTTAACCTCACTTTAGGGGAGGAGGATGGCACACGAAATACTCAATGAGGGTCTAGCTCGACCCGATCGGATAGCAGCGCTTGTCAGTTTTTTGGATTCGACTGAGGGTTCTATAAGTGAGCCCGAACTGGGCAACTTCATGATGCCTGGCGTTCAAGACTCGCAAAGAAGCATACTGCGATCAGTGGTCAATGAGTCAAAGTGGCTTGGTTTAATCGAAACCAAAAAGGGAAATTACATACTAGCTGAAGATACAAAAAAAAGTTTGAAAAAGAAGGAGGTATCTAGAGTTATATCTGAGTTGGTGCTTTCCGCCCGCAAGCAGAGCGACAATAATTATTTGCTGGTACAGTTTTTTGCATGGTTGCTTGCTTGTGTAGGTTGGCCAGGTGGAATAAATCCATTCGACGCAACCGAAACCCAAATCGCCGAAGAGTTTAACGCTCAACTAGGTGGCGATCGCGATGACAGACTATTTAATTCCACCAAATTCCGAAGTTTTGTGAACTGGGCCTCATATTTGGGGTTCGGATACAGAATTAACCAAAAATTTGTTCCGTACCCATCTGAGCTAATTCGCTCAGATCTCTCGCAAATTCTTGAACAAAAAAAGGAACTGTCTGCAAACGATTTTATGAATCGCTTGGCAGAGATTCATCCATATTTGGACGGAGGAGAAATCTTTTTGTCCTTGCCGCAGAATGATCGATCGGAGGTCAGCCCCTGTGTTTCAGCCGCGCTTAGATCTCTGCACGATGAGCAGGTTATTCAGCTGGTGCCTACCACCGACGCTCCGAAGCAAGTAGTTCTATTTTCGGATTTATCCCACCAAGTTACGCGCGGCATCACTCGCGTCCGGCTATTAGAAGTCAGTAAGTAGTTGCATGTCCGACTTTCTAAATTTTCAGTGTTGGAATTCGGAACAACTCGGAGAGATCTTTCCCGTCCAAGCCCATGAGCAGGAAGGTCATCTATTTGCGGCAGTTCATGCACCAATCGATGGGATTGTTGTAGAGAAGTCTACTCGACGTGGGGTTACCCGTTCAGACTCCGATCTGATCGCCCAGACCGCGAACTCTAGCGACCGCCATAAATTTGTCGTGATCAAAGGAGCTCCGGGAACAGGTAAATCGCATTTGATTAGATGGATGCATCAGGAATGGTCGCGCATTAACCCAGATGATCACGCAATATTTATTCCAAGGCGGGACTCGACATTGCGCGCTACATTGGCACGGCTTATCGAGAGTCTGGATGAGGAATTCGCCGATCTTGCAACCAGCCTTCGAAACGTCTCATCAAGCCTGAATGAACGCGGAATTGCTGATGCGTTGGTTGATAAATTAGCTCAGCTTTTGGACGTGAAGGGACTGCACGAATCCTACGATGGGGCGGAAATCATCGATGGCAGCCGGTTTGTGTTGTTTCTCAGAAGCTGGCGAGTCAGACCAGTTCTGACCAATGCAGGTGGTGTAATTAGTCGCATCGTAAACAAGTTGGTTGGGTCTAACGTCGAAGAAATTAATGATGATTATAATATAGAAGAGTTCTCAGAAGAAGATCTGATACAAATTTTCAATGAATCTAAAGATAAAATAGATAATATTGTCAAAAATAGATTGGAGAAATACATTAATAACGATAAAGATCTGCGTAAACTAGTATCAACGATAAATCAGAGGTTAAAAATCGCGGAGCAGCAAATACTTGGCCTGGCTCCCACCGATTTAAGCGACATATTATTCGAACTTCGGCAGCGAATCTTCCCAAGACGGCTGGTACTTCTCATTGAGGACGTATCCTGTTTCCAGGGGATTGATGATCAGTTGATTGAAGCGCTGGCCGAGCCCGGCGAGGCCGGCCAAAAGATTGGTAGCCTTTATTCGGTTGTAGGCATCACTGACCAGTATTTTACTGACCAGATTGAGCCAAAGGGCAACATGGTTCAGCGAATTACTGACATATTTAATCTATCCACACCCGATTCCGAGGCACAATGTTCTGTAGTTCTAGACGAAGCCGCGAAGGTTGATCGTTTCGTAGCTAGATATTTAAACGCTGCGCGAGTGGATGAACCAAAGCTCCGCTCCTGGGCCGATAACTCAGATCGAGCTCCTGATGAGCGCCCACCGGTAGCGTGCAAAACCTGCAAGCATGAAATTTTGTGCCATTCTGCTTTCGGTGCTGTTGATGGCATTGGCCTATACCCACTAAACAGGCGGCTGATAGGTATTGCTATGAATGCATTGGTTGAGCCTGGGTCGGAGGCCAAGGCGCTCGTTACTACACCACGTTCGCTCGCGGGTTTCATGAGGTCATTGCTGGGGGATATGTCCGGTTCGCAGTCCACGAGTTCTCCACGCACTGAGATATTTAATGAGTTGCTCGATCTGGATCATGTCCCTGCATTAGACGTTGGCAACTCGGCCGCCATAAAAAATATTTCCGGGGAGAATGCACAAAACGTCTCAACTCTCGTTCGGTTTTACGGTGAGGCGAGCGCCAGCTTCACTCAAAAGGGCGAAGAAATCTTCATGGGAGGGGTGCCAAAGTCAGTATTTCAAGCATTCGGCATACCATTTCCAGATCAAGGCATAACAGAGGCTCCACCGGCACCAGCGACGCCGGAAGGACCAACTGTCACTACCCCGTTACGACCTCCAGAGGAGCCACCACCGACCCCAGTTCGTTCAGCAACGGCAAGACTTCAAAACCAAATTGACAATTGGCTTGCAGGGGAGCCGTTGGAGCGTGACGAAGAGATTAGAAAAAAGGTAGCGTCATTCACCAAGAGTTTTGGCGATTGGCAGAAGCATGGAATTCCACCATTTCTTGTCAGCTACTTTCACGAACGCCGGATAGAAATAATAGGGCAAAGAACCAGCATATCCTCTCCCTTACTAAGTTTGCCGCGGGATGAGGAGACAGCAAACGCCCTAAAGACGCTCGTTCAATTTGATGAAAACGTTGCTACCCAGAGTCTTTTGGTACAAGCGAGATTGCTGGTAGCGTTTGGCAACAAATGTTCGGAAGAGGTGGCAAAAAACTTAAGAAACTTGCTTCCAAGCACAAGAGGCGAAAGTTGGAATCCTGTCTCATCTGCATACGCACTGCTGGCTTTGGAGAACATTTCAAACGGACGCGCCGTGAACTCAGAAAAGAGCGATGAGTTTTTGAATAGGTCATTTGAAGCAAGTAACGAGATCTCGATAGATGATGCGCGCCCAGAGCAATGGAAGGAGTTTGCGAAGTTTCTGAGGGACCGCCGGGGGGAATTCCAAAGTATCATCATTGAAGCCTTTCCAAGAGAGCAAGGAGACCGGACTAATTTTTTTGATAGTTCCTCGCTTATCGAAGTGATGTCGAAATTGGAGTTAGAAGACGATATCACCTTGCTTGGCGAACCGCCGGAACAACTTAAAGGAATGAGTGATAGCTCTCCGGTGGGCAAACTGCGTTCGTCACTGTCTGCGGCATATAGCCGACTCGACAAAGCATTGGCGGCAGAGCGAAGCGTTTCGAAGAATCTTATCGAGACGGCGAGTAAGGAAGAGGTCTTTGGACTGGGCCCAATGGATCTCGTGGAAAAAATTCAGAGACTCATTGGATCATTTCGTAATGCATACCCAAATGCCTTAGCCGCGCAGATTGCGCGTTGGGAACAAGCAAAAACTAACAGTCACGAAATCTGGGGCGGGAGCAACGCTTGGACGAGTGACTACCAGGCGCAGATCTTAGAAGAGCAAAGATTAATTGCCGCCCGACCAAATGGATTCAAAGAGTTTATCTGGCTCGCTAATCAGAATTCCTCGGAACTTCTTGCGTTCAAGAATTTATTGGAAGCGGCTATCGAATTGATTCAGGAAGTGACACCCTACACACAAGACATCCAGTTTGGCGAAGATGAGCAGAGTAAGAGCGAGGACCTTGTAAAGAAGATAAAGGATCTAGCGCTTAAGATATCTAAGTCGTGCGACAAGATAGTCGGGGATTCAAAATCGTGACTCATCTTATTGACGATTTAGCTTCGACTCTTTCGAGTATTCCAAAGGCAAAAGAGTTTGAGCAAAACCTGAGCGATCTGAATGATGCACTGGAAGAGATGGAAGGCATTGATGCGCGGATTTCGGAATTAGCCACTGCTGCGAAAACCATCGCTCTTATGAATGACACTTTGGAGGTTGGTGACGAGCAGCGTCCATTGGACGCCAGTGGAATTGAGGAAACGATAGAACGTCTGTCATATTTGGCCGGGGAAAAGACGAAACAAGAAGACCTGAAGAGCATAATTGATTTTCACGATCGGGCGGTCGCAACTGAAATCGATAGCGCGTTTGATAGATTTGAAGTAGCTCTTACTGAGTATTGGAGTACTTGGCAGTCGGAGGCCTTTTCCCCTCTCTATCGGGTCGCGAAAGCCATCCGTCGCGTTAAGGAATTTAAGGTAATTTTCAGAGAAATTGTGGCGCACCAGAAGGACCTTAAGTCCATCGGCGAAACGATGCCGTCCGACGATAAAGCCCGGACGAAAGTGCGTCAGTTGCTGAAACGGCGCGATAAACTTTGGGAGCAAATCGAGTCGAAGGGCGTTGACGTTGAGGTAAATCAGTTCCTGGTGAAATGCGCAAGAAACCAGACGACACTGGAGGATCTGACGCCGACTGTTAGCGCTTGGCTAGAGCAATATGATGCCAAGTCAAATTTCAATCTACGACTAGCCAAAGATTGATTGGGATGGGATCAGCGCCCAACCATATCGAGGCGCTGCTGAATTACCCGGTTAGAGTCGGTTTCGAAAGTCATGCGTCTCGGGCCAATCTGCGGACGAGGAGCATGACGGAGGCGGCGTATAGGCAGGCGCGGGCTGGGGCGATGGTGGCCTCGAAGTCCTTTGTCAGTCGCCGGTTGCGGTTGCGGCTATGCTGCTTTCGGGTGGTCGGCGTCCACATGGCGGCTCCAGATCGGTCTCAAAAACCTTCCTGGAATCACATCAATACCGGCCACTCAACCACTTTCGAAACGGCCTCTTAGCGATTTTGTCTATTAGTTCGTTTTGATTGACCACGGAAACTTTCTCGCGGAATGCTTCAACGTCTAATTCGGCTACCATTCGGCCTAGAAGTTCATCCAGAAAACTGCTAGCTGCCATTTCGATCCCGTCAAAATCCAAATTTAACTTACCCTCGTAGTGGGGCAACACGGCGAGAACTTTATTTCGCAGTTCTTTTGCGGGACGGCGGTAAGCGTCCGGCGTGACCGACCTTGTTGCGGTTCAGCGCGAAGCGGTAGTTTTTGATGGTGTGGAATCGGAGCTTGATGGTGTCCACCATCGGCTAGTGGACACCATCGGAGGAGGCATTGCGGTGTCGTGTCGAACACGCCGTTTCTGGTCGGAGGATGAGAAGCGCCGGATTGTTGCGCAGACCTGTGCACCGGGGGTTTCGGTATCCCAGGTGGGCCGTCGCTATGACGTCAACGCGAACCTGATTTTCAAGTGGCGCCGCGATCCGCGCTACCGGCCGAGGGAGGATGGCGCGGGCGCGCTGTCCTTTCTGCCGGTGGAGGTGGTGGCGGAGCCGGCTTCGGCGCCACAGGCATTATCGGACGGTCGGATCGAGATCGCGCTGCCGAGCGGGCACCGGGTGAGCGCGAGCGGGTCGTTCGATGTGGACGCGCTATGCCGCGTGGTGCGGGCGCTCGGCGGATGATCCCGGTCCCGTCTTCGACCCGGGTATGGCTGGCGAGCGGCGTGACGGACATCCGGTTGGCCAGCGCCACGGCGACCAGCATGCGCGGCTTGCGCATCAGCATCCTGGCAAGCCATGGGTCGTTCGTCGTGCCGCGCCGAACGGCCCATCTGATAACCGCCATGGCGCCGGTGATCAGCAGACGCCTCAGATCGCGCTGGCCCATCTTCGATATCTTGCCCAGCCGCGGCTTGCCGCCGGTCGTGTGCTGGCGCGGCACCAGGCCGAGCCAAGCGGCGAAGTCCCGTCCGCGCCGGAAGGTCTCCATCGGCGGCGCGAACGCTTGAACCGCCATCGCGGTGATCGGGCCGATCCCCGGCACGGTCATCAGACGGCGTACTTCGTCGTCCTGCCGGGCAGCTGCCCGGATTTCCCGGTCAAGGCTATCGATCTTCTCGCCAAGCCCGGCAATCTGGTTCAGAAGAAGGCCGGCCAGATCGCGGACCGCGTCCGGCAGATCCCGGTCCGGATCTTCAAGCGCCGACGCCAGGCGCGCGACATGAACCGGGCCCTGGGGCGCAACAACACCGAACTCCGCCAGATGGCCGCGAAGCGCGTTGATCGTCTGGGTCCGCTGACGCACCAGAAGATCGCGCGTGCGGAACAGCATGCCACGAGCCTGCTGCTCGGCGGTCTTCACCGCGACGAAGCTCATCGTCGGGCGCGATGCTGCTTCGCAGATCGCTTCTGCGTCGGCTGCATCGTTCTTCTGCCGCTTCACATAAGCCTTGACGTAGGCGGGCGGGATCAGCTGAACCGAATGGCCCTGGCGGCCGATCTCACGGCCCCAGTAGTGCGCACCGCCACAGGCCTCCATCGCCACTGCACAGCGCGGCTGCGAGGCCAGAAACTCCAGCACTTTCCCCCGGCTCAGCTTCTTGCGGAACGCGACCGATCCGTCGGTGCGCGCACCATGAAGCTGAAAGCTGTTCTTCGCGAGATCAATCCCGATCATGCTAACCTGTTCCATGGACACCCCTTTCTCTCTTAGCATTGACACCACCGCCAACTTGCCACATCGCGATGCCGCCGGGAGGGGCGTCCACTCCATCGCTTACGGACGGCGTCCACCGCAGTGAATACATTCCTCTTTGATCTTCATTCCACCAGCGCCGGAAATCTTTTGGCTTGAGTAGTCCAGGTAATTCCAACTCGTGATAGAACCGCCCCCAGCAATGGAGGTCTGGCTGAGATCTACCTGCGCCTTAGTATCAAACTCAAACTGGACTGCAGTTCGAGGCGCACCCGGCGAGTATCCAGGACCGCGATGGTGGTGGGCCGCTGCTGTGCGCCTCACGCGGCTCGTTTCCGTTCATCGAGAAGGTCTTTGCCGACAGCGGCTACGCCGGCGAAAGGGTCGCCACGGCCACCGTGATCGCTGTCGAGATCGTACGCAAAAGCCCCGATCAGGTCGGCTTTGCCGTCCAACCGCGCCGCTGGGTCGTGGAACGCTTCTTCGCCTGGATCAACCGCAACCGGCGACTGGCAAAGGATTTCGAGGCCACCATCGCCTCAGCCCGAGCCTTCCTCTACGCCGCATCCGTCATGCTCCTCGTCCGCAGATTGGCCCGAGACGCATGACTTTCGAAACCGACTCTAAGGCACCAGGTTGCTAAGAAAGTTGCTCCTGATGGTTCGATTACTTGCCTTTGATTTGGTACGATTTCTAGGTCCACCCAGTCGCCGGACAATAGATTGGCACTTTCAAATGTTACGAGGATTTTCTCCAATCCGAGCGTTCTTGGCAGCACAATTTTAGGCACAAACAATCCTATTCCCGTTTTGGGGCGACGAGTTGAACGCTCAGCAAATCGACGCTCAGTTGCAGTTCAACCAAATTTTCCATCCTTTGCTACGCAAGTCACAAGCTGGACATTCCCCGCAACCGAAACCCCAGTCATGTCTTTTGTCCCTGTCGCCCAGATAACAGGTGTGTGTTTCTTCAACTATTAAATCCGTGAGATTCTTTCCGCCCAACTTATCGGCTAGCCTCCAAGTCTGCGCCTTATCGATCCACATCAGCGGCGTGTGAAAGACTAACCGACTTCCCATTCCCAGATTGATAGTCGCCTGAAGTGACTTGAGCGTGTCGTCCCGACAGTCTGGATATCCCGAGTAGTCCGTCTCGCACATTCCGCCAACAATATGTTTAATACCTCGCCGGTAAGCGATCGCCGCCGCAAAATTAAAGAATATAAGATTTCGGCCTGGGACGAATGTATTGGGCAATCCATTGTCGCTCATCATGATCTCGACGTCTCGGGTCATTGCGGTCTCACCGATCTGGCCCAGAACGGAGATATCCAATAGATGATCTTCTCCGAGCCGGCTTCCCCACCCCCCTTCGACTGTTGCCAAACTTTCTCTAATGACGTCACGACACTCCAGCTCGATCCGGTGTCGTTGTCCGTAGTCAAAGCCGACCGTTTCTACTCGTTCAAATTTGTCGAGCGCCCATGCGAGGCACGTCGTGCTGTCTTGTCCGCCTGAAAAAAGGACGAGCGCGGAGTTTTCAAAGCTTGCCAAGCTATCCTCCTATGCTGACTGAAGAGGGACGACTTTCTCGTTCGATAGGCGTTTGAGTTCTCGCGTCAAATATGAGGCAAGGAGTTGAATGTCGCGGTGAAGATTCTGAATTCCGTTCCAAGGCCGAGTTTCATTCTCATCGAACTGCCACTCGCCATTAGTCCAAGGAAGTCGACCCTTGAGGGGAACTAATCCATGCTCAAATTCTTCAGCCGTTTTCGCATTATCTCGGAAGTACAGGAACTCCATCACGTACCCCATCGCAACAATCCCGGCACCGTGGGTCAATCGCGAGGTTTTAGGGGTGTGATCGAACCATGCCTCTGGGAACGTCAATTGAACAGCCCCGAAAAACTCACTCACTAGAGCAAAGCAATTCTCGATGCCTTGGTCTCCGCTGAGCAATTCTCGACATGCCCCATCAGCTAAGGAGTTCATGATTAGCTTCTGGACCGAGGTATCGCCGATAACCCCTTCGGGATTGGTGTGTTGCTTGATGAAACCCTTGAGCGACGAACCTTCTTGATAGTTAAGCATCTCGGTTAGCTTT
Organism: Rhodospirillales bacterium; assembly: GCA_965213765.1. Taxonomy (GTDB): domain Bacteria; phylum Pseudomonadota; class Alphaproteobacteria; order Rhodospirillales; family UBA2165; genus JAJDXO01. The sequence goes on from OZ243926.1 coordinate 1,262,223, forward strand.
GCTGACAAGGATCGAGATGACAGTCTTTTGGGGAGACCTCCCACCTCAGGCAACAATTCGTAGATCAACGATTTTGGCAACGGCCGTGTGTTGTTGATCAATATGAATTGTTTTCGAAGTTCCTCTTTATTCCGACAAAGAAGCGCCGAAACAAACACTTCAAAGTCGGAACCCGGGATGCCGGAGAGAGCCGTTAACCGCTGTTGCCCATCGACAACCAAGCCCGGTGCCCCGTCGCTGAGATCGATCGTCAACTCTACGAGATTGTCGTCCAACTCCTTTACGTCAGCACGATCGGCAAATGCGACCACGATCGGGTTGGGAAGGACGGCATCAGATTGGGATAGGTAGTCGCGGATTTCATTAATATGAGTTGCAATCTGCGGCCGTTGGAACCCGCTTACTGTTCCATCTTCGCCGCGAGAAATTCGGTCAATTGAGGCGAACTGAAGAATGTCCGACGCCTTTGCGGCAAAGGAAACGACCGAGTGGACCTTACTTTGCTGCGCCCTGATTGCCTTGAAGCTCAGTTTCTGAGCCATTTTCTGTCCTCGTTTCATCTAGCTGTTTGAGACGCTGATTGACGATCCAGGTATTGTGCATTCCGCGTCGTTTGTTGCGATTGCTTGCCCTGAATATCACCGCCTCGATTGAAACTGACTTGCAAACAAAGCACTCACACTGTTTCCACGGTCTGTCCTCCAGCAGCCTCGAATATTCTTTGCGCAAGGTTGATAGTTTTGACTTTGTGGGCGGAGCACCGGTCTTTGGGTTGGTAAGTACGCTTTCGGCATAGGCCATTACTGCTTCGAGTGTTGATTCCGCTTTTCGTTTGCCGGCATCAAACTCTCTTACCGCTGAAAGTGCACGTTGTTCCTGCTGGATGAGATACTCTTGCGTGAATACGCCTTTCTTAATCAGGACTTGTAGCCCTTGGCTATCTTGGGCGTTCGGAATTCTTAGAGCGGTGTAGTAATTGAGACCATCCCCATTGCCGAGCATGAAATAGTTTCGGCGATCGTCCTTAAAGGCGCGGAGCATCGGTGAGGTGGTGTCTATGCTGGCAACACCGTAGTCCTGGATTTGCTCTAGTTCATCAATCTTTCCAAATCCAAGAAGATGGAGTTTCACGTAGCTGGGGATTTGCGCCTGGATTTCATGAAGAGCTGTCTCAATCGTGTCTGTCGCAGCAATTGCCATGCCGCCTAGCGCCAGATAGTCGTAGCCCATGGCCACCAAATTGTGCGCAGCCTTGGCCATACTTCCGGGAGACCAACCTTGGATGACGCCGAGTGGCACAAACGGATGGGTGAGTTGCTTGCACTCTTTTAGAAAGGCTTCAGCGTTAGATTGGGTGATATCCCAACGTTCCTTGATCTTCTCCCCTGCCTTTGTGTCGGAGGAATCAGCGAACGCCTCCATGCCCCGCAGGTCGCGATCGAATTGAAAGATTATGTGGTCGACAGAGCAGCCGTGAGTGAACAGACCATCACTGTAGAACTCCAGAATTTCAGCGGGGGAGTAGGGTGGAACGTCTAGCTTGTGGTAGCTATAGGCCCCACAGTCCCCCATGATTATTAGGTTTTCAAACTCAGGATCTTCGAGACGCAAAAATTTGCGAGCGCCGCCTCGTCTAAACCGCATGCCCTGAGACTGGGTGTATTTGCCGGGGAACTTGTGGTCGCCGACAATTCCTCGGGAGATGAGGTACCCATCGAACGGTGCTTCACCCAAATATTCGTGGATGAATTGATCGTCCCAGTAAACTTCGCGCCCCGGCCGCGACCGATCTTCTAGGAAGTTGTAGTCGGGATCGACGAAATCCAGGCTATCCGCATAAAGAAACTTCATCAGTGGTGCCTAGAAAGTCGGCGGTCGAGTTGCAGAAGGTAGTCGGAGAGGCGCCGGATGTGCGGGCCGGTGCTCTGTACTTCATTCCACTGCCAGCCCAAGTCATCCCAAACGCCTTCTGTCCAACGGCAGTACGGCTTTATTCTTTTGAGTGAGTTACGGATTTCTCCCACTGGATCCGCAGAACTGTCGGCACGCAGCATAACTTGGTCCATCAGTTCTCCCATTACCCGAATGCCCGCGGAGTGCATCAGCCGGCTTTTGGTTGGGGGGAGCCCCCAAGCTTCCGGGAACGTTTCCCTCACTTTTGACCAATACAAGACGACCGTCTGATACATGCCATCGATATTGGATGGCGCGTTACCTAGCCCCTTATATTGATTTAGCGCGCCGAGCGGCGGCTTGAGGTTTCTCTCGATTGCCTTCATCACAGCTGAATGAGTGACCACTGCTTCGCCTTTTTCATCAGACTGACGAACTATCAGCTTTTGGAATGGCGATTTGGGATCTCTGTTCAATTGATCGCAAAGCTCAGCAGGAATTTTTCGTACTGCCAAATCGCGAGGGAGCATTGTGCTGACCTCGGGAAGCAACTCGTTAATTAGTGCACTGGGCAAAGGTCGGGCTTTGTTTACTAAAATAAACTGGGAGCGCTGAGTTTCCAGATCGGACGCGACAAACGCGACGACTGGAACCGGCAGAGACGTGTTCTTCGATTTGGAGAGCGCCATGGACCTCTGCTGTCCATCGACAATCCAGGCGACGTGCTCTCCTTCTTTCTCAATGGGGATGTAGAGTGTTCCCATGGCCGCAATATCGGTAAGACCATCCGGCGCCGGTCCACGTGCCTGCTTAAATTCGACCTCGTGGCCAAGCGCAAGAATTATTGAGTTAGGAAAAAGGATGTCGCCTTGATCCAAGTACTCAACAATCGCATTTACGTGGTTTTTGATTTCCTTCCTTTGGAAGCCCTTGAGCTTGTCCTGATCATCCCTGGCCACTCTGCTGATATCGGCGATCTCGACGATCTGCGAACCGGGAACAAAAAAGGCGTAAGTTTCGACGCCTTTCATTTGTTCAGTCTTAAGCGCACGAACCGTCAGCATATTGTTGCCACGAGTTTTGCTCATTGACTGATCCTCTCCTTGGCCTCTCTAAACAGTGCCGCAAATCTCCCTTGTTCGCAGGCAACCTTCTTGTCGTCTCGAAGAACTCGCAGCATCTTGCCCGACTGGCCATGTGCCTCATCCCAACAAGCCGCAATCAATTGAATTATTTGCTCATCATTCATTGATGTGCGTTTGACCGACTCTGGGGCAGGCAACTCACTCATGAAAGCGGTGACCGCAGAGCTATGTTCATCGAGTCCGCTGGCCACTCCACAACCTGGGAGAACGTGCTCGACGAAGTGACGACAAATACGTTGGGGAAAATCGACACGGGTGCCAGGGTTTGGGCTTTCTGGTCCGTCAAAATTTTCGTTGTAGGGCATGACCAATTCACGCAGATGTACGGGCATATCATCCTTGTTTCGAGGGCCGAAGAGCCTTACGCGCTTTAGATCCTCCGGGATCAGGCTTCTTAGGTCTTCGGAGATCATCAAGACGTAATTCATCGGACAGGCGATGATCACCAATTCATCTGGGTGATCTGAGACGAGTTTAGAGACCGGATTTATGGTGCCGGCCGCAGACGTCAGCGCCGTCCACCAGTTAACGGCACCAATGGGTTCCACAATCCGCGTTTGAATTGAAGCTGGACCGTTCCCCTGTATCGTTAAGTCGTATGAAGGAATTTTGTCGTGCCATTGCACCAACCCTAGTCCTGCAGACAATATAAACGCTTGGTGCTCAGTCGAATTGACCAGATCCCGAATCTCTTTTATCGACCGACCTGAATACAATACCTTTGCCTCATGCAATTCTGAGGCAGCTTCAGTCAGAGTTACCCACTCACGAGCGGTATTCTCCAGTGAATCTGGTTGGAGATCGCTGGCCAAGATGGTTGCCTTGGCCCGTTTGCGCTTTGTGCATGAAGTTAATAGCAGAGGCATCTTATTTTCAATGATATCAGATAATCGACATCGTAATGATAGCAGCCTCGTCAATTAATGCATTTTCTTTTCAACCTGTTCGAGCTAATTTATCGCAGTTAATTAAAGAATGGTGTTACCAATTACTCAATTAACTGTTCCAAGGAGCGTGCAAATCGGGTACAGCAGTAAGCGTCAAATATCGAACTTTGTGGGAGTGAATTGATGGAAGCAAGAAATGAGGGCTATGGCTATTTGGTGGCATTCATTCTAACCATTCCTGTTGCCAACTGGATGATTGGTAATGTGGGAACGGTTTGTACAGATAGTGGTCCGTGTCTAATTCCTGTCGCTCCTGGGATTCTAGCTCCAAGCGGTGTTTTGATGATCGGGCTCGCATTGGTGCTTCGGGACCTGGTTCAGCGCCGGCTGGGCAAACTATGGACAGTCGGTGCGATCATTGCTGGCGCCATCTTATCAGGCGTGGTGGCCCCACCAGCTCTTGTTATCGCATCGGCGACAGCGTTTCTTATTTCGGAGTTTGCAGATTTTGCCGTTTACACGCCGCTGCAGCAAAAGCGGTTAGTGCTGGCTGTGTTCCTGAGTGGGCTAGTGGGACTGGTGATTGATAGTGTTATCTTCCTTCAACTCGCCTTTGGTAGCTTGGACTTTGTGACGGGCCAAATTATTGGCAAAGGCTGGATGATCTTGTTGGCGTTGCCGGCCATCTGGCTAATTCGTCAGCGGGATGAGCGGTTGGGTCTGCAGCCTGCTTAGCGCATCAGTGACTGATCGTCACCTCAATCCGAGCATAAATTTCTAAGAGTCTGACTCGAAACTCTACATTTAATAACAATGGCTTGCGATCCGCCTTGTGAGGAGTCGGATGTGTGCGACGAGGATCCATGCCTGTGCGGAGGCGATTGATTTCTCCCAGTCCTTGGCCAGTCGGCGGCATCGGTTGAGCCAAGCGAAGGTCCTCTCGACGACCCATCTCCTGGGCAGGACCTCAAAGCCCTTGGCGGTATCGGGACGTCTTATGATCTCGATCGTCCAGCGGCCGATGTCTTCGAGGGCACCCTCAAGTTTTGGTCCGCCATAGGCGGCGTCGGCGAAGAGGTGACGCAGTTGGGGAAAGCGATGACGGATCGATTTGAGGACCCCGGGCGCGCCGTCGCGGTCCTGGATATCGGCTGAATGCACGATCAGGCCGAGCAGCAGGCCAAGCGTATCGGTGACGATGTGACGCTTGCGGCCCTTGATCTTCTTGCCCGCGTCGTAGCCCCGAATACCACCGCTTTCCGTGGTTTTCACGCTCTGGCTGTCGATCACCCCGGCGCTCGGGCCGGCCTCGCGTCCTTCCAGCTCACGGGCCGCCACAACCAGATGATGGTTGATCGCCTCCAGCACCCCGTTCGAGCGCCAGTCGTAAAAGTAGCGCTGGACCGTGGAGGGCGGCGGGAAGTCGTTCGGCAGCATCGCCCACTGACAGCCCGTCGAGGCCATGTACATGATCGCATCCATGACATTGCGCAACTCCGTCGTCCGCGGCCGGCCTATCTTCTTGCGCGGCGGCATGAACGGCGCGATCAACGCCCACTCCCGATCCGTAAGGTCGCTTGCATAGCGACCGCCACGGCGCTCATACTTCGGGCGAGTGATTTCGGTCCACATGTTGTGCCTCCTCGTTTGCTTTGACACAACCGAGTAAGACACAACCGACTGAAATCACTCAACTAGTTTCGAGTTGAACTCTAAGAGCCCAACCGAAAACTAATTTGAGTGATTTCAGTCCTTTATGCTTCTTCCGAGTTGCCACCGTGGAGGAAGTTATGCCTTGGACTGAAATCACGCGCCCTGACTATGACCGTCGCGGACTCCGTTACCCGGCCTTCCCTCGCCGGAGAGCGCCCGGAACGCCGATGCCCCGGTCCCGGGCGATCCCGGAAGCCGCCCGGATACGACGGAGGCGGACAATCCGGCCGAAGACAAGCCGGCCGGGGACCACCCGGCCGGGGACAAGTCTGATGCGCGTGGGCGCGAGCCGGGCGAGCAGTTCTTCTGATGGTCGCCTCGATCGGCGCCGTCGCCGCGCCGTCCCAGGGCGTTAGCTATTACGAGAGGGACGGCTACTACGCCAAGGACGATCCCGATCACCGCGCCGCCAGCGCCTGGGCCGGCAGGGGCGCCGACGCGCTGGGGCTATCGGGCCCGGTGGATCCGGACGTCTTCACCGCGATCCTGGAGGGCCGGGTGCCGGACGGGCCGCGGTTGGGGCGTTCCGGCAAGGACGGTGAACTCCTCCACCGTCCCGGCCGGGACCTCACCCTCTCCGCCCCTAAGTCGGTATCTCTCGCCGCGCTGGTGGGCGGCGACGCCCGCGTTGCGGAGGCCCACGGCCGGGCGGTGACGCGGACCCTTGCCTGGGTCGAGGCCCGCGCCGTCGAGACCCGGATGAAGAACCCCGACGGAGGAGGAATGATCCGCGCCGGGGACCAGAGGGCGGTGATCGCCACCTTCACCCATGAGACCTCGCGCAACCTCGATCCGCAGCTCCATACCCATGCGGTGATCGCCAACATGGTGCGGGGCGAAGACGGCAGGTGGCGCACCATGGCCAACGAGAAGCTGTATTCCTCGAAAATGCTGATCGGCGCGCTCTATAGGAGCGAACTCGCGCGGGAGCTGACTACGTTGGGATACGGCATCGAGAAGACCCATGCCGACGGGCGGTTCGAGATCGCGGGCGTGTCGCGGGACGTGATCGAAGCCTTCTCCACCCGGCGGGCGGAGATCGAGGCGGCGATGGAGGGCCGCGGCTTGGGCACGCCGGCGGAGAACCAGCGCGCCGCCCAGCGCGCGGCGCTGATGACCCGGGCGGCGAAGCGCGATGTGGACCGGGCCGAACTGCGGGAGATGTGGCGGCTCCAGGCGGACGGGCTCGGTTTCGACGCACGAGGGCTCGCGGCCGACGCGATGGAGAAGAGCCGGGGCGCCCCGGGCAAGAGTATGGAGGCCGGTCGAGTGGCCGCACCGGACGGGACGGCGGTTCACCAGGCGGATCTGTTCGATCCCCCGCCGCAGTCTCCGGCGGACGCGGCCATGTCCTGGGCGGTGGAGCACCTGTCGGAGCGCGAGGCGGTGTTCGCCAGGACCGACCTGCTTGCCGCCGCGCTGTCGTGGAAGCCGGGATCGATAACCATCGGCGAGGCCGAGGCTGCCGCCGCGCGGCTGGAGAAGGAAGGCACGCTGCATACCTGCGGCCTGCCTCAATGGGGAGAATCGCTCACCACCGACAAGGCCGTCGCCGACGAAAAAGAGACCATCGCGCTGATGGAACGCGGCCGGGACGCATCGCGGCCCGTCATGCGGAGCTGGATCGCCGGGCCGCTCTTGCACAACGGCCGCCTCACCGTCGGCCAGAAGGAGGCGGTGAAGACCATCCTCTCGTCTAGAGACCGGGTGGTCGGCGTGCAGGGCTATGCCGGCACCGGCAAGACCACCATGCTCGACCGCGCCCGGCAGCTCGCCGCGAAAAGCGGCTACCGCATGATCGGCGTGGCGCCATCCGCCTCGGCGGCGCGCACATTGGCGGCGGAAGCCGGGATCGAAACCGAAACCCTGCAGCGCTTCCTCGCCCGCAACGCCGGTATCGCCGAGGGGCGGCTTACCGGCAAGGGCGCGCGCGACATGCGCGCCGCGTTCCGGAAGACGGTGCTGGTGGTCGACGAGGGCTCGCTGGCCTCCACCGTCCAGGCCCGCGACCTGCTGCGCATCGCCGGAGCGATCCGCATACCCCGCGTGGTGCTGGTGGGCGATGCGAAGCAGCTCGACGCGGTCGATGCCGGCAAGCCCTTCGCCCAGCTCCAGGCGGCGGGCATGAAGACGGCGGTGATGGACGAGATCCTGCGCCAGAAGGACGCCGAACTGAAGGAGGCGGTGCGGGCAAGCCTCGCGGGAGAAATCGCTACGGCCTTCGGCAAGCTCGGCGGCCGGGTGGCCGAGGTCAATCCCGACAATCTCGCCGGGGCGGCCGCGGCGCGCTGGCTCAAGCTCTCGTCCCATGAACGGGAGAACACCGGGCTGATGGCGCCGAGCCATGCGCTGCGCACCGGGATCAACGGCCATATCCGCGAGCGCCTCGCTCGCGACGGCGTTATCCATGGCCCCGCTTATCAAGCCGAACGGCTGGTCTCCCATGGCTATACCAGTGCCGAGAAGGCGGTTGCGGGGAACTATTCGCCCGGCGATGTGGTCGCCTTCCACCGGGATTACAAGTCTCTCGGCGTCTCGAAGGGCGACGAGTGGCGCGTCGCCGGGGTCGATCACCGCAAGGGCACGGTGATGCTGGAGGGCCCCGATGGACAATCCGTCCCCTGGCGGCCGCGCGCAGTCGGGGCGAAGCGCGGCGCGGTCGAGGTCTACCGGACCGAGGCCATGGAACTGCGGGCCAGCGACCGCATCCGCTGGACCCGCAACGATGCCGGCCTCGGCCTCGTGAACAGCGACACGGCGGAGGTTGCGGCGGTCCGGGGAAACCGCGTCGCCTTCCGGCTCGGCGACGGACGGATGCTGGAACTCGGCGGGAACGATCCGCAGATGCGCCATCTCGACCATGCCTGGGCCTCGACGGTGCATGCGTTCCAGGGGCGCACCGTCGACAACGTGATCGCGGTGATGGAGGCGAAGCACCCGAAACTGTCGACCCGGAAGAGTTTCTATGTCGAGATCAGCCGCGCAAGGCACAATGCGGAGCTGGTCACCGACGATGCCAAGGCGCTACGGGAGACCCTGGAGGCTGCGACGGGCGAGCGGGTCTCGGCGCTGGAAGGGATCGGCGCGGCGGAGAAGGCGCTCGCCGAAGAGAGGGCTCGCGGCCACGAAAAGGAGCGCGGGCGCGGGCTAGACGCAACGCTGGAACGGCCCGTCGGAGCCCGTGACGAGGCGGCGGACAAGAGCCGAGAGGCCGAGCGGGAGAAAGCGTGGGAGCAGGAACGCACCGCGGAGTTGGACAAGTCCCGGGAATCGCACGGGATGGGGATGGGAATGTGATCGCCGGTGGTGGCAGTTCACCGGGGCCTGGTGACGTCCAGGACGAAGATATCAATCCGGAAACGCCGATCCTCGGGCAGGCGGTCGATCAGCATCCGCCTGAGGGCTTCGGGTGTCTCCGGACGCCCCAGGCCCTCCGGATGCCGTGGTAGGCACTTCTTGGCGACATCGCCGAACCAGAGGACGATTTAAGCGCCTCGGCCCTCGGCCCTCGGCCTGCCAGTCTCGCGTGTAGTTCGCGTCGAGTTGCCCCACCGCAAGACGGGATTATCAGCTGTTCCGGCAAACTGCCCTGGCCGAGGTGATCGCGCGGTCGGGAAAATACGTCCTGACCGTATCCGCGGTCGCCGTCGATGGGCGCAATGACGACAGGAACGGGGGCCTACGGAAGCTCGAATTGTCCGACCTCCGCGGGTGGAGGACGGTGTTCCGGGGGCGTGCGATCTTCGCCGTCTTCACCCACCAGCAATGGGTGGACTGGATCAGAAAGCACGATCGAGAAGGCGATGGCACGGGTGGCTGTTCTGGATCGGCGACAAATGCGCAATGTGAAGAGTTGATAGCCCAGGCCACGACCGACTCCTTGTGCGCTCTCGCCCGAGTTTCGGATGGCGGGCGCTACGATTCTTCTCCTGAGCGGTCAGTCCCGAGTGCCTTGTTCTGGGCGATGCGCGCCTCTTCGGCAGCCCTGTCGAAAAGCGATCGCCTGTCTAATCCGGCGAGTTCCTCCTGCTTCAGGTACGCGAGCAGGTGGACGCCGCGGTAGGTCCGCTCGATCAGTTCGGCCAGTTCCGGCGTCAAACCGCCGCCATAGAGGTAGAGATCGTCGGCCGCGGCGCGCGCGGCGGCCTTGCGCACGAACGAGCCAGGAGTAATTCCAGCCTTCTCGGCGGCCTCGACCACGGTGTCCCACTCGTTTTTCGTAAACCGGATCGAGCGCTGAAAGCTCCTGATCGCCATCGTTACCTCCCCTATTCAAGCCCGAACATGCTTCGCCGCGCGCCGATTGCCGAGCGGTTGTGGAGGGCCATAGGGCCATTTCGTGGTCCATTGGCCTACCCGCGCGCGGGCGGCAACCCCGTGTATTTTCCGTTTCCGGTAGCATTGCGCAAGGTGCTCCGGAGCATACACACCAAACACCGAAAAAACACCTCCAATGATTCCAGCGAGTTGGCGGCAACACAATCCGCACTACAGATGCCCATCATACGTCTGGCACCGCCTGTCGCCAATTGGCGTCGAAACTGTACTATTAGCGTACGCATGCGCCCAATTCACCAGCGGTGCGTCAGGTGTGACGAGAGATGACTCCGAATGGAGTCATGGCGGGCTTATGCCCTGCACACCGTCATCGGCCGGGACAGCCGGCGCCGCAATGGGTTGAAGCCGTCGCGGCGTTTGAGCGAGACGACCGGGCCGCAGTCACCGTGCGCGTTCCGCATCGCCTTCCTGACAGCAGAGGTAACAGAACGGGATGCGGCGTGCAAACCGCGATGGGGGATTTCACACACCGCGCACCGGCGGCACGGCGTTACCGCCGCGCAGCGGTGGTCGTTCACACGTTACCGCATTTCCTTGCGAGCGCCTGCACACGTTACCGCGGACACAAACTTGCCGAAGCGCGGGCCGGCGTGTGGGGCAGTGGGACGTCTCCCGACTCGTTACCGGGCGCGCATGGAACGGTCGTGTTTCTGTTACCGTTCCGCATCGGCGCCACCGCGGAGCGCGGCGCCGCAGGCGACGCGCGACGCGAAGGCGGACGCCGGTGTTGGTACCGTCGTCAGGGTCCGAGCAAAAGGAGAGAGGCCGCGCCGGATGAACGGCGCGGCCTCTCGATGCAGTGCGGCCTATGCGGCGGCCTTCATGACGGGTATGCCGCGCTGGCGGGCCTTGTCGACGAGGTTGCCGGTGATGCCGCCGCCGGGGAAGGCGATGACGCCCTTGGGCAGCAGGTCGAGCAGGTCGTCGTTGCGCCGGAACGGGGCGGCGCGGCCGTGGCGCTGCCAGTCGGGCTTGCACACCACCTGGTGGACGCCGTTGCGCTCGGCCCACTGGGCGGCGATCTTCTCGACACCGGGGCCGCCGCCGTGCACCAGCACGAGGTCGGCATACTTGGCGCGGGCCTTGTCGAGGCTGCGGATGACGGCGCCCGCGTCGGCGATGTCCTTGCCGCCGGCGATGGCGACCAGGGTGCCGGCGGGCAGATGCGCCCGGGTCTCGCGGTCTTTCCGCGCCCGGACGAAGTCGCGGGCGTCGATGGCGGCGGACGTGAGTTTGCCGGTCCGGCTGGTATGGCTGCCGTGCCTCGGGCGCCAGGTCCCGGCAGTGACGGCGCGGTACTGCTCGGCGGCCGCGTCGCGCAATTGTTCGAAGGCGTCGCGGCGGTCGCCGAGGTTCCGCGCCCGGTCGGTCAGCAGTTCCAGCTCGCGGGCCTTGATCTCGCTGCCGTCCTGGGCGGACTGGAGGTCGCGCATGTCCGGGGTAAGCCGGTCGACGCCGCGGTCGAGGCGCTGGACCTGGGCGTGCAGCATGTTGACGAACCCCCACAGCATCTGCTCGCGCTCGTCGGCGAGCTGGACGCCGTCGGGCGCGACGCCCTCGGCGATGATGCGGAACGCCTCGGCGAGCGCGGCGGTGGCGTCGTCGGCGTCCCAGACCTCGCGGGTGTCGATTTCGCCGCGTTCGGGCGCCGCGCCGAACAGGGCGGCGTTCTCGCAGACGGTGGCGGTGACGGATTGGTCCTGAGTCTCGAAGATGTCGGTATCGAAGGTCATGATGAAGCTCCCCTGAGCTGAAGGTTGAACCGTGCGGGGCGGATGCCTCGCTTGATGCATTGTTGGGACACGCGCGCGCAGGGGAGCCACCGGGGCCGGAATGAATGGCGCGGCGTGGCGCGCGGGTGGTGCGGGCGCAGGGAGCGTAGCGACCGAGCCACGGCCGTGCGCCGCGCCGGGCCTAGGCGCGCCAGCGCCGTTTCATTCTGAGTCCCGGCCGGAACGGAGCGCGAGCGGAGTGGAGGAGCCCGCAGGGCTTGGCGGACCGAGCACGTGTGGCACAATGATGGATCAAGCGAGAGAGCGTATTCTCTCCACCTGCACCGCCCCCTTCGGCGTTTCGGCCTGCACGGCGCCGGGGGTTTGCGCGCCAGCCCTGCGGCGAGGGAAGACTCCGGTTCGGCTGCAAGAAAAAAGGCGACCGCCGGAGCGGTCGCCCGAGTGGGGAGCGGGAGGATGGGAGACTGGCCCTTTAGAACGGCACCTCTTCCGTTGCCAGATCGTCGGGCTGCGCCGGGGCGGTCTCGGCCGCGGCCTGGGCGCTGTTCCCGTTCGCGCCGTTCGGCTTGTCCAGGAATTGCAGGCGATAGCCGGGGACCACCAGGATCTCGGTCGAGAAGCGGTCGCTGTCCTCGCCGTCCTTCTTCCAGCGCCGGGTCTGAAGCTTGCCTTCGGCATGGACCAGGCGGCCCTTCCTGGCGTGCCGCTCCAGCATGTCGATGAGGCCGTCCTGGAAGGTGACGACCCGGTGCCATTCCGTCTTCTGCACCTTCTCGCCGGTCTTGTTGAAAAAGCTCTCGTCGGTCGCGATGCTCATATTGGCGACGCGGCCCCCCGAAGCCAGGTGATTGACGGTGACGTCGGCGCCGAGGCGGCCGATGAGTTCCACGCGGTTGATTCCGAATGCCATTGCGATTCTCCTCAAGGTCTCGATGTTGACGATGGTCGGGCGGCGGGACCGGGAACGCTCGCTCCCAATCCCTTCCGCTCACTTTTCACTCGCTTACCTCCAGCTCTCCCGCGCCGGGGTCTCGCGGTCGGGGCAGCGCCGGGCGCGGTCGTCGGTCATGGCCTCCCTTGCGGCGCCGACATCGAGCCCGAGCTCGGTCAGCAGTTCGGCGCCGCACGGGGCGATCGGGTCGTAGTCGGATTGCAGATTGAACATGGCTGGGTCTCCTTTCGGATGCGGCGCCCGGCGCGAGGAAGCCCACCTCCCTCTTTCCGCCGGGCGCTTGCCCGGCACTCGCTTGCCTCTCGCTCCTGGCCGCCGCGGGCGATGGGGGCGTCACTCCCAGGCCGTCAGCGATGCGAGCCAGGGCCGGTCGGCGACGACCTCGACCCGGTTTCTGTCGAGCTTCTCGAAGGCGAGCCAGGCGGCGGCCTCCATCTCGTCGTCGAAGGTGGCAAGGCATTCGTCGCTGCCGCGCAGGAACACGGCAAAGCTCGGGGGATAGACCGGCATGCCCCGGAAATGCCCCGAGTTCTCATACGAACGCTTCGCGCAGGGCGCACATCTTGCGTCGCCCTGGGACGGCGCCCCGCATGCCGTACACAGGCCGGCGGCCCTTCGCTCCCGGTAGAGCTTGCGCGAGCGGGCATTCTTGCGTTCCGGACACCTGGTGGCCTCCTCGATCGCGGCGCAGGGCGCGCAGCGCGACAGGCCGTCGTGGACCGGGCCTTCGCAGCGGGTGCAGCGCCCGGCGGCCCTTCGCTCGGCGTACTGCCGGCGGTCCGCAGCCTGCCGCTTCTCGCGGCAGGACGCGCAGGTCGTCCCGCCCCCGGCGGGCGGGCGCCTGCCGCACCGGATGCAGAGCCCGGCCTCGATGCGCGCCTTCCGGCGCCGTCTGCTCTTGGCGCGGCCGCTCTTTCGCTTGGCGGCCGGGTCCGCGCCGCCGTAGGGTTTCCCCGCGGCCTTGCTGGCCGCGTATTTCGCGCGGTCCGCCGCCCGCCTTTTCTCAAGGCACGGCTCGCAGGACGAACGGCCCTCCGCCGCCGGGAGTTTGCCGCACCGGGTGCAAACGCCTTCGGCATGGCGCGCGGCCCTCTCCCTGCGCGACCGCTCGCGCTCGTATTGGCGGGCTCGGGTCGGGTTCCTCCTGGGCCGGCCGGCTTCGCGCAGCCGCGCGTCGCGGGCGTGGGATGCGGCGTTGCGCTTCGCCGCGCAGCCGTCGCAAAGGGAGTGCTCCGGCGCGGGCGGCTGGATTCCACACCGCGGGCAGAGCCCGGCCGCGATACGTGCTTCGGTGCGCCTGCGAAACCGTTCGCGGTCGCGCTGCTTGCGAACTTCGGGGTCGGAGTAGGCCACGGCCGTTCTCCCTGTCGATATCGGGTTCCGGATGGAGGACGCCCGGCCGGGGCCCCGGATCTCAGTCCGAGGCAGACGGGCCTGCCGGACGTCCTGCGGGAGCGCCGCTCAACCGCGCTGGCGGCGGTCGTGCCACAGAGAGGTCGCCAAGTCGCCCCAGAGCTGCTGGCCGCCGCGGGTGCGAAGCCCGGTGCAGACGATGATCTCGGTGCGGGCCGGGCGCAACTCCCTGACCGCCTTGAGCGTGACGGTGACGGGCCTCGCTCGGCGTCCCTTACCCTTCGCCGGCGTCTTGCCGGGCCAGGGGCGTATATCGCCGTCTGCGTGGGCCCGGTACCTCTCGACCACGTATTTCTCGTCGGTTAGGCCGCTTCCGAAGAAGTGAACCAGGAACGTCGCCGCGGTGTTGCCGGGAACCGCCAGTGCTGCATTCATCGTGCCGTCTCCGTCCTGCTGTGGGTGGGAACGACGGCGGCGCCTCCCTCGGGGACGCCCACCGCCGCCCCGCTTCCGGCCCGCCCTCCACTCTCGACGGCGCGCGGCAAGGCGCAGGCGAACGGCGGCGTCAGTGACGGCTATACGGATATCGGCGGACACGGCACCGGTGCGATCTCTCCGGTCAGGGTGGTGCGCGCCGGTGTCTTGATTGCATAGTAGTCGCTCCTAGAATGCAACCGACCGGCAGGCGGATGATCGCGGGCATGGCGAGCATCACGATCCGCAATCTAGATGACGACGAGAAGACGCGGCTGCGTGTGCGGGCCGCGATGCGCAATCCGCCGGACGCCGGCCGGATGCATGTCATAGACACGAATGTCGTGTCCGAACTGATGCGGCATTCATCGTCCCCTGCCGTCGCGGCGTGGATTGCCGGTCGGGACGCGGAAGAGCTGTATCTGACGGCCGTCAGCGAGGCCGAACTGCTCTACGGCGTCGCGATCGTGCCGGCGGGGCGACGGCCAAACGAGCTTGAGGCCGTCATGCTCCGGTGGCTGGACACCGGCTTCGCGGAACGGTTTCTACTGTTCGACAGCCGCGCGACACGCGCCCACGCGGACATCGCGGCGGTCCGGCGTTCCGCCGGACATCCCATCGCTCCGGTGGACCGCCAGAACGCGGCGCTCGCGCGGTGCCGCAGTATGGCGGTCGCGACTCGCAACCTCCGGGATTTCGGGGACATCGACGTCGAGTTCGTCGATCCCTGGACGGCCGCATGAGCTGCGCGACGGAGGCTTTCGCGCGTGTTAGGGTCGACGCATTCCTTAAGGACGCAGGCTGGAACCTGGTCGACATTTCAGTTGTCCACTACGAGTGGACCCTGTCCGACAGCACACAGGCCTATATACCTGTCCCGCTTCTTCGAAGAGCACGATGGCAATGAAGCAAAGCCCCTCAATTGGACCACAGAACCACACAAAAGAGTCGTCGCTGGAAATCGCAGGTTCCAAACATTGAATTCGATCCAGTAAAAGGGTAATGACACTGGCGAAACGGCTGATGAGGACATCTTCTGAAAGGAAATAGCGAGCGGGATGCTGACAGGCGAACCGTGGGGAAAGCGACGGTCGGGCGATGGGAACATCGAGAGCGCGAGACTCAGTCTTGCTTATCATTCGATGGACGTCGCAGCTGTTTTCGAAGCGCTTGTCCGCACACCTCTAATCCACCAACGCATTGAGCAACTCAGCGGTTCCAAATTCACCGACACCGTCTTGGCCCGCCTCTCTGTGCTCGTTTTCCTGCACGACATCGGCAAGACCAGCGTTGGGTTCCAATCGAAAGCGCTCCCCGATGAAGAACGGTCCTCTTGGCTCCACAAACACGGTATCCACCCTAGGCAATGCGGCCATACCCATGTTGTCGCCGGGTTGCTGTTCGACCGGGCCAGGGTTCGCCGCATGAGCGAGGTATTTCCGCTTGAGCAAATGCTCGCATGGGGGCCGGAAGTTCATAACCTGCTGCTTGCCGCGATTTCCCATCATGGACAACCCCTTACTTCCGGCGAGCTCGCGGGTTCAAGTGCGGTCCGGTGGGCGGCGCTATGGGCCCCGGCCGACGGATACAGCCCGATGACGGCTGTCGCGGCATTGGGGACTGCTGCACAGGCCTGGTTTCCTGCCGCATGGCGCGACGCCCCCGCTTCCCTTCTCCCCTCAAACCCCGCCGCTATCCATTACTTCGCTGGCCTTGTCAGCCTGGCCGACTGGATTGCATCTAACGACCACGACGAGTTCTTCCCGTATTGCAGCCCTGGCCATGAGGACCGGGCCGCCTTCTCCCGCGCCCGCGCGCGGCGCGTGATCCGACACATGAAGCTGGATATCGAGGATCCGCGCTCAATCATCCAGGACAATCCCCCCGCCTTCGGCGACGTGTTTCGGGAGGATGACCGTCCCTTCGTCGCAACTGCGCTGCAACAGGCGATGGAGGACCCCGGATTGGGCCCTGTCGTCATCGTGGAATCCGACACCGGATCGGGAAAGACGGAAGCGGCGCTTTGGAGGTTCATTACTCTGTTCGCGGCCGGAGAAGTGGACGGCCTTGCCTTCCTGCTCCCCACCCGGGTCGCGGCCGTCTCCCTCGAAAAGCGGGTAAGGTCGTTCCTCGATAATCTGTTTCCGGACGCAGACCAGCGCCCGAATGTCGTTCTCGCGGTCCCGGGATACATCCAGTCGGACGGCGAGCGCGGGACGTCCCTGCCGCGCTTCGAGACCCTGTGGCCGGACAGCGACCTCGACGCCGCCGCCCACCGGCGCTGGGCGGCCGAACATCCCAAGCGCTTCCTCGCCGCGGCCGTTGCCGTCGGCACGGTCGACCAGGCGCTGTTGTCCAGCCTCACCGTACGCCATGCGCATCTGAGGGGTGCGGCCCTGCTGAGAACCCTGATCGTCGTGGACGAGGTCCATGCGTCCGACGCCTATATGACCCAGCTCCTGGTCGGACTGTTGGACCGGCACACCGATGCCGGCGGGCATGCGCTGCTGCTCTCGGCGACGCTTGGCTCCGAAGCCCGCAAGCGTCTTCTCGGCTCACCGCAGCGACGCCTCAGGCCGAACGAGAAACGCGATACTCCTCCGTCCGGCGCGCTTGCCGACGCCCCGTATCCCGCGATATCGGACAGGCACGCTATCCGGCACGTCCCGGCGCGGGACAACGCAGCCAGGACCGCGCGGGTGAGACTTTGGCCCTGCATCGACGCGCCGGATCGGATCGCGGCGATGGCCGCCCAGGCCGCCGGGGACGGAGCGAAGATCCTGATCATCCGCAACACGGTAGCAGATGCCGTGGCCGTGCAGCGGGAGATCGAACAGGAACTGGGCGACTCTCATCCGGCGCTTTTCCGGGCGCGGGGCGTGGCCGCCCCCCATCACGGGCGCTTCGCCGCTCGGGACAGACGGGTGCTAGACGAGGCTGTCGAGCTGTATTTCGGCAAACATGCCTCCCGTAACGGGGCTACGGTACTCGTCGGCACCCAGACCCTGGAGCAGAGCCTCGATATCGACGCCGACTATCTCCTGACCGACCTGGCCCCGGCAGACGTTCTGCTTCAACGCTTGGGCCGTTTGCATAGGCATGCCCGCGGCAACAGGCCGGATCGGTTCACTTCGCCCGAGATCGTCATCCTCACGCCCGCCTCGCGCGATTTGTCCGGATTCCTGCCGCACAGACGGCGCGCGCAGAGGCACGGCATCGGCGGCCGCGTATATGAAAACCTGTTGTCGATCGAGGCGACCTGGCGCGAACTCGATCGGCGCTCCCAACTCGATCTACCTGCTGAGAACCGCGCCATCGTGGAGGCGGCGACGTCCGGCCCTGCGCTCGACGCCCTGGCGGGCGAACTCGGCCCCGAATGGGAGCGGCACCGGGCGGACTATATCGGCAGCCAGGGCGCCATGCGTGGAGCCGCCCATATCAATCGCCTGGACTGGAACATTCCGTGGGACAAGCAGGCCACGTGGCCGGAGCCCGGGGAGAAGCTGCGCACTCGCCTGGGACTCGACGACCGCCTCGCCACTCTTGCGGATAGCTGGACAAGCCCATTCGGTCAGACCCTGATGGAGATGAAAATTCCCGGATGGATGGCTGACGGCGCCGAACCCTCCGACGAGCCGGCGGCCCTTGTCGAAGCCACCGCCGGGGCGCTCCGCTTCCGCTGGGCGGGGCGGGAATTCCTTTACGACCGGCACGGCCTAACGCTGTGCAACGGAGGCTTGCCAGCATGACCGACAGAACGTTAAACGTGATCGTCGAGCCCCTGATCCGGGGGACTCTCACCGGCGGCACGCCAGCGAAGATGAACCTGCCGCAGGTCTGCGCCGCCCTCGTCACCGACCGGATCGAGACCTTCCCGGCGCTTCGCCCCCACCAGGCCCCGGCCTGGCATGCATTCCTGGTCCAGATCGCTGCTATGGGACTGGAAGCGCTCGGAACGACGGAGCTTCCGGGCGAGGACGAAGGGGACTGGTCGCGGCTTCTGCGAGAATTGACGCCCGACTGGCCGGATGACGAGCCTTGGTGTCTTGTCTCTCCGGCGACCTCGCCCGCCCTGCTCCAGGCGCCGGTCCCGGAAGCCGATGCGGCCCGTTACGACAAGATCTTCGAGAAGACCGTCAAGGCGGCCGATGCCCTCGACATGCTGGCGACGGCGAAGAACCACGACCAGAAATCCGCCCGCATGCACGCGGCAGAGCCCGACGACTGGCTCTTCTCCCTGGTCTCGCTCCAGACGCAGGAAGGATCGATGGGGCGCGGCAATTACGGTATCGCCCGGATGAACAAGGGTTACGGCAATCGGTCCTATGTCGCGCTTCGTCCCTCCTCAGCCTCTACCCCGGGCGCAGCCTTCCACCACGACCTGCGGGCCCTTTCGAGCGGCGCAAACGAACTCTGGAACGACGCACAGCCCATCGGATTTGCGACGGAAGAGGCTCTCGCGCTTCTCTGGACCGTTCCTTGGAACGGAGAAGACTCCCTGCTCCTTTCCCGGCTGCATCCGCTGTTCGTCGAAATCTGCCGAAGGGTGCGTCTCGAATTCCGCAACGGAACCCTGTCGGCCCGGGTCGCCAACTCGACGGCCACCAGGGTCGAGGCAAAGGAGCACAAGGGCAACCTGGCGGATCCATGGACCCCCGTCGAACGATCGGACGAGGCAAAAGCTCTTTCCCTCACCGGTGAAGGATTTTCCTACCGGCGGATGAACGAACTCATGTTCGGTTCCGACAAGCGGTCCTGGCAACTGCCGCTCCTCGCGAAGGTTCGCAGTTCGGCTTCCGCTGCTCAGTTCGTCGCCGAAGGGATTGCGCGCGGACAGGGTAAAACCGAGGGCTTTCACCGAAGATCGATTCCGGTCCCTGACGCAGCTGTTCAGCTTCTCGAAACAAATCCCGACGTGCTTTCAGGCCGCGCGCGCGAACGGGTAGGGGCCGCTGCGGCGGTGCAGGGGAAGTGCCTGTATCCGGCCCTGGTCGTGCTTGTCCAAAAGGGGCCTGCGGAAGCGGCGTGGGACAAACCGTCCAATAACGCCTTGACCGCCCCCTGGACCCGCCGCTTCGACAGCGCCGTCGACCGGATATTCTTTACCGCACTGTGGGATTCTCTCGACTTGGACGACCAAGCCGCGGCGCTCTCATGGGCGCAGGCTCTGGCGGAACTGGCTCGCGACACCCTGGATGCGGCTTCGGAGGCGGCTCCGCGCGCCGACGAACGTCGGATAATGGCCCGTGCTCGCGCCCGCAATTTGCTTGAAGGCACGATGCGCAAGCACCTACCGGACATGTCCCCACCTTTACAAGGCGCCCCCGCACATGACAGATCATGACCACGAGCCCCCTTGGACAAGCGAAGCCCGTTGGATCGCCTCGCTCTCCGGCGCGCTGGCGGGCGCGGCGCTCGCGACCGGTGACCATGCAGCCCTGAGGCGCATGGACCCGCAGGCACCGTCGGGCCACGCCCTGATCGCCGCCGAACGCCTGTTCGTCCGTTCGGGCCTTCGGCCGGAAGGCGCCGACCGCCAGAGGTGGCTCTTCATCCTGCATTGCCTTGGCCTTGCGGGCGGCCGACATGCGCGGGACGCCGACACCGGACGGATGCTGGCGGGACTCGGATACTCCGAAGAACGCCTCACCCGCCTGCTCTCCTCTGATTTCGCGGTGGTGGCCGACATGACGCCCCGTCTTGCCCGGCTCCTCGGGTCGAAGGGAACTCCTATGGACTGGCTGCCGCTTGCACAAATCCTGCGCTGGACCGGCCGGAACGAAGACCTGGCCGACCATGCCCGCAACCGGATCGCGCGGACCTACGCTCGCGCTGTCACAACCTGACCCAGGAGAATACATCCACATGTCACTGCGTTTCCTTCAGATCCACTGGCTTTCGTCCTATCCCGGCGCACTTCTGAATCGTGACGAGGCGGGGCTCGGCAAGCGGCTCCCCTTCGGCGGCGTCACCCGCGGCCGGGTCTCCTCGCAGTCGCTGAAGCGCCACTGGCGCCTCGCCGGCTCGGACAATCTCGACCGCGCTGGCGACAATCCATGGGCACTGCAGAATCTCGATATCCCGATGGGGGTCCGCACGAAGCTCGCGGTGGAGGAGAAGATCATGCCGCGCGCCCGGAAACTCCAGGAGGCCCCGGATGCGGTTGCGGAAGCAGTTCAGGACGCCCTGCTCACGGAACTCCACGGCAAGAACGCGACCGATCCGAAGAAGCGTCAGGCGCTTTATTTTGGCGAGCCCGAGATTGAGTTTCTCGGCGGGCTGGCTGCCGAGGCTCTCGCCGTCGGCACAACCAAGGAAGCTGCCGGTGCCTTCAAGGACCGCCTCAAGGCCGAGCGCAGGAACCTGCGTGCGCTCAAGGTTGGAGCAGGGCTCGGAGCCGCGCTCTTCGGGCGTATGGTCACCTCCGACCCGGCGGCCAACACCGATGCGGCCATCCATGTCGCCCATGCGATCACCGTCCATTCCATGGAGCGCGAACTCGACTTCATAACGGCGGTCGACGATCTTGTCCGGCGTGAGGACGACGAACATGCCGGATCCGCCGGCATGTTCGACATGGAGCTTACGAGCGGGCTCTACTACGGCTATGTCGTGGTGGATGCCGGGCTCCTCGTCTCCAACCTTGCCGGCGACCGCGAGATCGCCGCAAAGGTGGCCGAACACCTGATCCATCTCGTGGCCCAGGTCTCTCCGGGGGCGAAGAAGGGCTCGACCGCTCCTTATTCCTGGGCCGAGTTCATGCTCATCGAGACAGGAGGGCTCCAGCCCCGGACGCTGGCGAATGCTTTTCGCGACCCGGTCCAGTCTCACGGGGGCGGCACCCATCTCCTGCAGACGACTGTCTCCCGTCTCGCAGCCTATCTTGGCGCTCTCGACGAGGCCTACGGGACGGACGCCATCCGCCGCCAACTCGCCGTGGACGGGAGCGCCCTCCTGCCCGGGATCGACCGCATGAATCTCGACGATCTCGCCAGCTGCGCCGCCGACGCCATCCGCGAATACGGGGGATGAGCGCGTGAGCAAGCCTCACTTGGTCGTCCGCCTGGATGCCCCGATGATGAGTTTCGGCGGGGTCACAATCGACAATCACGGCGAAACCGACGCCTGGCCCGCCGCGTCCTTGCTCGCCGGGATCGTCGGCAATGCTCTCGGGCTCCGTCGCACCGAAGGCGATGCCTTGCAGGACCTGCAGGACCGGCTCGTCTTTGCGTGCAGGGCCGACCGGGAGGGGCAGCAGACAGTGGACTACCAGACTGCCGAACTGAAGGCCAATGAAGACGGCTGGACGACCCGGGGGCAGCCGGAAGGCCGGGCCGGCGGGGCCGATACCTACAAGGGCAAACATATCCGCTTCCGCCATTTCTGGGCGGACCGGATCGTCACCCTCGCTTTCCGCATGGAGAAAGAGCCTACTGCCGAAGAGCCGGACCGGATCGCCCGGGCTCTGGAGGCCCCGGCCCGGCCGCTGTTCATCGGACGCAAGCCCTTTCTGCCTGCAGCCCCGCTTTTCGTCGGCTGGAGCGAGGGCGAAAGCGCTCTCGAGGCCGTTGCGCGCGTCCCGCTGCCGGAAGACGCCATGGAGCGCACAAAGGCGCCGGAGGATTGCAGCGCCTTCGCCCCGGCCCATGACACTCCACACCCCTTCATCGACCGGCGGTGTCGGGAGATCTGGACAAGCGGGGCGCGCAATTGGGCCACCGATACGCATGGCGGCGCCCAGCGCTGGCTTGAGGGCCGCATCAAAGCCGTTATCCCGGAGTCTCCCGCATGAGCGCTCCGCTTTCTCTCGTCCGGCTCCGTCCGGACATGGTCTCCCTGACGCGCTGGGGCCTGGAACGGAAATTCCTTCCCGGAAGAGGGAATGCCGATTTCGGCTATTGCCTGCATGCGGCGCTCAAGGCGACGCTTGGTACGCTCTCCCCGAAACCCTTCGTGCTGCGTCGGACGGAACGCGCGTCGCCTGCTGCTGAACTCCTCGGTTACGTCGCCGCGGACCCGGACACGCTCCGGGATACTGCCTCGCTGCCGCCCGCGGAGAGCGCCCTGGAGGGTCTGTTTGACTTGCCGGGCCTTGAAGCCCGGGCGATGCCCCGGTGCTGGCGTCCTGACACGCATCTGGGCTTCGAGGTCCGTGTAAGGCCTGTCGTGCGGTCGCGCCCGGAAGGGCGGACCCGCCGGGGCTATGAAGTCGATGCCGCTGCGTGGCATGCGCAGCACGTCGAAGATGGTCCGGTTCTTCCCAGGGAAGACGTGTACCGCAACTGGCTCGCTGCGCGACTTGAGACCCGAGGCGCCCGTCTCGTGAACGCCCGCATGGTCTCGATGCGCCGCACGAGAGTGCGCCGCCGACCTGTCCATCCCGGAACCGGACGCACGGCGCGGGACACGGAAGGTCCGGATGTCCTGTTCCGCGGTGAACTGGCTGTTGCCGACCCGGAACTGTTCGCGGGAGGGCTCGCACGCGGCGTGGGAAGGCATGCCTCTTTCGGGTTCGGGTGCCTTCTTCTCTCGCCCCCGGGCGCCTTGGCCTGAGCCGCATGCTGCCCGGACGACTGGGACTGGAGACGGCCCGCATCCCGCATGCGGACCGCTTTGGACTCCTATGGCTCGATCGCGGTAATCTGACCGTGGAATCCGGCTGCCTTCGCTTCGTCACCGCCGGCGGCAATCTCGAGCCCGGGGATTACCAGATCCCCCATCAATCCGTATCCATGATTCTCCTGGGGCCCGGCTCGACCATCAGCCATGACGCCCTTCGCCTGCTTGCCCGGCACGGGACCTTGATGGCGGCGGTCGGCGAAGGTGGAATCCGGCTCTACACGGCTCCCCCTATCGGACCCGACCGCTCGGACCTCGCCCGGCGGCAGGCCCGCCTGTGGGCCGACCCGGCAAAACGCCTGGATGTGGCCCGACGGATGTATGCGTGGCGGCTCGGCGAAGTGCTCCCGCACCGGGATATTGCGGTCCTGCGCGGGATCGAAGGCGCCCGCATGAAGGAGACCTACAGGCTCACGGCCCAGCGTTTCGGTATCCGGTGGGAAGGCCGGCGATACGATCGTGCCGACCCTGCCGCCGCCGATATTCCGAACCAGGCCATCAACCATGCAGCCACGGCGGTGCAAGCCGCGGCCGCCATTGCGGTCACATCCCTGGCTGCCCTTCCCCAGCTGGGCTTTATCCATGAGAATTCCGACCAGGCCTTCGTCCTGGATATCGCCGATCTCTTCCGAGACCATGTCACTCTGCCTGTCGCCTTCAGCACCGCAAAGGAAGCCCGGTCGTCCTCGGAGACCATTGATCGGCTCGTTCGTCGCAAAATGGCTACAACCTTTCGCCAGAAGAAGGTCATCCCGACCATGATCGAACGCATCAAGGACCTGGTCGACGAGGGATGATCCGTCATGCCAATGACCGTCATCGTCACGCGGAATGTCGAAGACCGTTACCGCGGTTTCCTTGCTTCCTGCATGCTGGAAATCGCGCCTGGTGTGTACACGGGGCCGCGCATGACTTCAGGCGTCCGGGAACGTGTCTGGCGCGTGCTTTCCGAGTGGCACGGCACACTGCGTCAGGGAGCGATCGTCATGACCTGGAGCGAACCGGGCGCCCCGGGCGGCCAGGGTATACGGCTCCTTGGCGAACCGGCTCGCAATTTGCACGATTCCGATGGGATCATGCTGGTGCGCCGGGCGCTGCATGAGCTTTCCTGATTTCGATGAATCTGCCAAAATATCCCTTTGCAACAACCCCTTACTTGCGAGGGGTTCCCCCGCCCACGCGGGGATGGTCCCAAGCATTATGGGCTTGTGTGCCAAATTCCGAAGGTTCCCCCGCCCACGCGGGGATGGTCCGAATCGGAACACCTTCCCGATCCTTAAGGAAGGGGTTCCCCCGCCCACGCGGGGATGGTCCCAGGGAAGCGTCATCATGCGCGCCGACGAGATCGGTTCCCCCGCCCACGCGGGGATGGTCCTTGATTAGAGCCTGGCAGGATTATGAAAATCGCGGTTCCCCCGCCCACGCGGGGATGGTCCGTACTTTCCCGGATTATTTATAACGATATGCGAGGTTCCCCCGCCCACGCGGGGATGGTCCTCAAGAGGAGGCCAAATAGTGGCACAGGTCATTGGTTCCCCCGCCCACGCGGGGATGGTCCTCAGAATGACGAAGCACACGCCAGGACCGTGGAGGTTCCCCCGCCCACGCGGGGATGGTCCCCTTTTTGATCACTCATATCACTATCTCCTCATGGTTCCCCCGCCCACGCGGGGATGGTCCCCCGAATCGACCATTATGCTTTTGGCCCCTCACGGTTCCCCCGCCCACGCGGGGATGGTCCTCAGAAGCGGCTCAACGGTCGCTACAAGTAGGCGGTTCCCCCGCCCACGCGGGGATGGTCCGATGTAAAGGCGCTAGGTGCTCCCCCGCCCAAGGGTTCCCCCGCCCACGCGGGGATGGTCCCCTAACTGACGTTAGTTCCGTCATGTCGATTTCGGTTCCCCCGCCCACGCGGGGATGGTCCTAAGGCATACGATTTTGGCTAAGTCTTTGATGTGGTTCCCCCGCCCACGCGGGGATGGTCCCATTCCGACGTTGCAAGCAGCCTGTACCGCAGCGGTTCCCCCGCCCACGCGGGGATGGTCCCGTTTTTGGTCACGTATTTGGCCACGTAGTTGAGGTTCCCCCGCCCACGCGGGGATGGTCCCGCTCTACATCACCACGGCGACCTGACGATGGCGGTTCCCCCGCCCACGCGGGGATGGTCCACATCTTTATGGGCAAGACTGTTGCGGCGCTGCGGTTCCCCCGCCCACGCGGGGATGGTCCCTGACATCGGTTAGGTTGCGGGCCAGTCTCGCCGGTTCCCCCGCCCACGCGGGGATGGTCCCGACATCTGGCTTACGCTCGGCATGTAGTATATGGTTCCCCCGCCCACGCGGGGATGGTCCCTCATAGCTGACCCCCAGAATCTTTGTCAGCTCGGTTCCCCCGCCCACGCGGGGATGGTCCTCGTCACCGGTGAATTCGGAGGCTCTCGTAGATGGTTCCCCCGCCCACGCGGGGATGGTCCCTCATCTAGGTAGGCTGGGAGGGCCGTATCGGAGGTTCCCCCGCCCACGCGGGGATGGTCCCGAGAATAAAAAATGCCAATGGGCACTCCAGGCGGTTCCCCCGCCCACGCGGGGATGGTCCCTCAAGCGCACAACAGCCGCGTTGGTGGTTCTCGGTTCCCCCGCCCACGCGGGGATGGTCCGTCTGTTGGCAAGTGGCTCAATCCTTCGTCTTCGGTTCCCCCGCCCACGCGGGGATGGTCCGTCGCCGAAGGATATTCTGGACGCTCTGTTGAGGGTTCCCCCGCCCACGCGGGGATGGTCCCTGCCGCGCATTGGCAGCGGTCACCGGCTGGCTGGTTCCCCCGCCCACGCGGGGATGGTCCCGTAGTAAGCGTTTTGTTCCATGCGTGCGTAGAGGTTCCCCCGCCCACGCGGGGATGGTCCCCTTCCGGCCGCGCCGACAGGTGTACCAACCGGGGTTCCCCCGCCCACGCGGGGATGGTCCCATGTCAGCGTCAGTATGGCGGTAGGTCGATAGGGTTACATCGCTGCCGATTTCTGCGGTACGCAGTACCGGGAGGACTGGAACGTGTTCGACACCGGGGCGATGTCGGCGCGTCCGAGGCAAAACGGCGGTCTTGATCGGCGGCCGGTCGTGCCGCCATCTCAAATCAAGCATCTTCGGCGCCCGTTCGCCGGATCCAGCTTCGGCGGTGTTTCGCCCGTTTCCGCGTCGCCGGTATCGACGGGTGCGGGCGGCGGCGGGACCGTGTATCCCATAGCCAGGGCGATGACTGTTGCGGCCTGGGCGGCGGCGGCGCGAAGCGCCGTATCGTCGAGATGGGCGTAGATCGCGGTGGTGGCCCGCTTGCGGTGCCCGAGCAGCTTGCCCACGGCGGTCAGCCCGACGCCGTTCATGACGCCCTGCGAGGCGTAGGTATGGCGGGCGTCGTGAATGCGGACGCCGCGCAGCCCGGCCTCCTCCCGCACCCCGACCCAGAAGGCGTAGAGACGCCCCGACGTGAGGTCTTCGGGAAACACCCGCGCCGCGCCGTCCCTCCGGGGCAGCGCGGCGAGGACCGCCACCGCTTCCGGCCCGAACCACAGGGTGCGCGGACCGGTCTTCGAGTCTTCGAGGCGCGCGCGCGCGCCATCTTCCGACAGCGCGCCGATTTCACGCCATTCGAGGTTGAGCACTTCGGACAACCGGGCACCGGTCAGCGTCAGCAGGCGGATCGCCGCGACCGGCCACGGACGATCGGCCGCGTGCCGGTCCAGCACCGCACCCAGACGTTGCAGCTCGTCGCGGCCGAGGAACCGCGCGACGGACCGGCGCGGGTTCATGACGATGTTGGCGCAGGCGTCGGGAACGTGCTCGCCGAGATCGCCCCACTGGCGCGCGGCGGCGAGCATGGCGCGCAGAATCTCGAAGGCGCGGTTGGCCGCGCCGGGCCGGTCCGCGCTGGCGGCGTCGAACCACGCCGAGACCCGCGCATGGTCGATGGCGTCGAGCCGCAGCCTGCCGAACGCCGGCATCAGCCGCTTGCGCATGTAGATGTCGTGGGTCTTGAGCGAGGACAGCTTCCACCGGTTTCCGCGCCGCTCGCGGTAGGTGGCGGCGAAGTCGCGGAACAGCGGCGCCTTGACCTTGCGTTTCGGAACCGACTCGCCGGCCCACAACTGGGCGAGCAGAGCCGCCGCCGCCTTGCGCGCATCGGCGAGGCCCGTTTCGGGAAACCGCCCGAGGGTGAACTTGCGCATCCGGCCCTGAACGCGGACCTGGACGATGAACGACCGCACGCCGGAGGGCTGCACCCGGACCCCGAAATGCGCCAGCGCGCCGTCCCAGAGGGTGTATTCGGACGCCCTGGGCTTCGCCGCTGCTATGGCCTTCTGGGTCAATGGCTTCTTCGTGGGGTTATATGCCATGATTCAGCCCTCCCGCTTCCGGCCGCCCGACATGGCCTCGCCGACGATGCCGGAAATGCGCCCCGCCGACTCGCGGACATGTTCGTCCGCGAGATGGGCGTAGCGCTCGGTCGAGGCGCTGTCGGCATGTCCGAGCAGGCGGCCCACAGTGTAGAGGTCGAGGCCGCTCATCACGGCATGGCTGGCGAAGGTGTGGCGGCTATCGTGGATGCGCACCCCGTCGAGCCCGGCAAGCGCCCGCAGCTTTAGCCAGCGGCGGCCGAGGTCGGTCATCGGCGCCGTGCCCTGCGCGTCGGGAAAAACGAACCGCGATGTGCGCGGCAGGGAATGCAGGACGGCCCGCGCCGGGGGCGGAAGCTGGATCGTTTTCGGCCCGGTCTTCGAATCCGGCAGGACCGCGCGGGTGTCGCGTATCCAGTCCCACCGCAGGCCGGTGATCTCCGACGACCGGGCGCCGGTGAACAGCAAGAGCCGGATCGCGGCGGCGGCCTGCCGGTCCTCGGCATGGTCGAGGATGAAGCCGAGGCGCTTCAGTTCGTCGAGCGACAGGAACCTTTCCCTCGGCTTCGTTCTGTAGCGGCGCATGTTGCGGCAGGGGTTGGAGCCCTGGGGTCGGAGTTCCCAGAGTTCGGCCCGGGTCATCATCACCGACAACACCGGCAGAGCCCGGTTCGCGGTGCCGGGAGCCCCGCTCATGGAGTCGAACCAGCGCCGCACGTCGGCGCGGGCAATGTCGGCGACCCGCATTCCGCCGAAGAAAGGCAGAATGTGGTTCCTGAGCGCGGAGCGATTGCTCGCTCGCGTGGCGGGCTTCCAGCGCGGTCCCTGGCGGCGCATGAACTCGTCGGCGAAATAGCGGAACAGGGGGCCGGTCCTGCACTCGGCTTCAGCAGCCTCGATCTCGGCAATGGCCATTGCACGCGCCTCGTCGGCGGTCAGTTCCGCCGCCGTGCCGAGGCGCAGGGTATCCACGTTCAGCCTCCGCTTCACGCGGACGAGGAACGTCCGGGTGTCGTCGGCGACAATCCTGAGGCTGAAGGCCGGAAGGCTATGGTCGATGATCGTCAGCGGCCGCTTCCGGTGCTTCGGCTCGGTGAATTTGCGGCGTACCGTCCGTTGGTTGATGTTTGCGTAGATGCGCATGGGGCCGTCTCCTTTCCGTTCCCTCGGGGCCGCCGCGTTCCGAGGGAACGGCGACGGCGATTTGGGGAAGGAGACGCGGCCCGCGCAGGCGCCCGCGGCGATAGGCCAGGACGGCCTAACGGGTTGCTACGATTGAGGAAATCGCCCGCTGCACCCTGCCGGGGAGGTCTCGCTCGGGGCACCCAGGGTGCGTTAGGTGTGACGAAACGCCGCTCCGCGGTCCAGAAGGCTAAAATCATGCAGCGATGTTCATGGGGGCATCGACGCCGTCGAAGACGGCGGAGGGGAGCCGCCACGGCGATTGAGTGGCGGCTGGTGCGGAGCGCACTGCGCGAGGCGGTGCCGAACGAAGAGCAGGCGGGCTCCGCAGGAGCGCCTGCACGAGTGCCGCAAGCGGTGCGCCGGGGTCGGCGAACAACCGCGATCGGCGAGCGACAGCGAGCCGGAGCACGAGCGCGGCGCGAAGCGCGCGCGAGGACGGCGACGCCGCGGCCACCGATGTGCGAACGAAGAAACGGGCCGCGCCGCCACCGAAGCGACGACGCGGCCCGTCGAGGCGCTGCGGTCAGGCCGCGATGCGCTGAACCGGGATGCCGAGGGTGCGCGCTTTGTCGACGAGGTTCTCGGTGATGCCGGAGCCGGGAAACGCGATCACGCCCTTCGGCAGGAGGTTGAGGAGCTCGTCGTTGCGCCTGAACGGGGCGGCACGGCCGTGGCGGTCCCAGTCGGGCTTGCAGACAACCTGGTGGACGCCGTTGCGCTCCGCCCAGCTTGCCGCGATCTTCTCGACGCCGGGACCGCCGCCGTGCACCAGCACCATGTCTGCATATTTGGTACGGGCCTTGTCGAGCCGCTCGATGACGGCTGCCGGGTTGGCGATGTCCTTGCCGCCGGCGATGGCGACCAGGGTGCCCTCGGGCAGGTGCGCTTGGGTCTTGCGGTCCTTGCGGGCGCGCTGGTAGTCGCGGGCGTCGATGGCGGCCGAGGTCAGCGTGCCGGTCTGGCTGCTGTGCGATCCGCGCCGGGGCCTCCACATGCCGCCGGTCTTTACCAGGTAGCTCTCGGCGGCGGCGTCGCGCATGGTCTCGAAGGCGTCGCGGCGGTCGCCGAGGTTCCGCGCGCGGTCGGTGACCAGTTCCAGTTCGCGGGACTTGATCTCGGAGCCGTCCTGGGCGCGCTGGAGGTCGCGCAGCTCCGGGCTGAGCCGGTCGGCGGAGCGGTCGAGGCGGCGGACCTGGGCGTCGAGGCAGTTGACGAAGCCCCAGAGCAGGCTCTCGCGCTCGTCGGCCAACTGGAACCCGTCCGGGCAGGCGCCCTCGGCGATGATGCGGAAGGCTTCGATGACGGCGTCGGTGGCGCTGTCGGGGTCCCACACCTCGCGGCTGTCGAACTCGTCCCGCTCGGGGGTTGCGCCGTAAAGCGCGGCGTTCTCGCAGACTGTCGCGGTGACGGACTGTCCAGCGGTTTCAGTGGCGGTCTCGATGGTGTCGATGTTCTCGATGGTGGTCATGACGATCTCCTTGACGATCGGGTTGAAGCGATCGGAGCGGTGCGCCCCGAAGTGATGTCCTGTTGGGAACCGCGCGCGCAGCGGAAGCACCTGGCCCTGGAAGCTCTTGGGGCGGAGTGGTGCGGAAAGCCGCCGAGTGGTGCGGAAGATCGCCCTGCGATCTTCACGGTCGGCGGCTTTCACGGTCCGCCCCTAGAGCTTCTTCGGCCAGGCCGGAGGGAGCCCGGCGACCGGAGGACCCCGGAGGGGTTGCTGTAGCGAGCACGTGGATCACAATGGGACAGCACGTAGGTTGGCCAATTCTTTCCACCCGTACCGGCCCCATCGGCGGTTCAGCCTGGCACATCGTTGAATGGGAGGTACGGCGGCGCGTCACGCATCGGACCGCTCCGCCATAACCCCGGACGCCCATTCCGCCGCGCGGGCCAGCACATCGCCGTGACAGGGCAGCGGCTCGCACCAGCAGGCCAGCCAGCAGCCGTCGAGTTCGGCGAGCTCTTCCAGCGGGACCTCACCCGCCCGGATGCGGCGCCAGAGATCGGCGCGGTAGCGCGCGATCACCTGCTCGCGGTCGCCGTCGACTCCCAGTTTGTATGGGTTCCCCCACTTGGTGCGGCGGTCGATCAGCACGGTGTTGTCGACGACGTGCGCATATTCGAACGCCTCGCGCAGCCTGGGCTCGTGCTTCAGGTTTACGATTGCCCTCATCTACTCGCTCCTCTCCTTGTGTCGGCTCGCCCGGTCCCCCGCTCCCCTCTTCCTCCAGTTGGCGGGCGCGATGACCATGGCGGCGACGGCCGCTCGCGCCCGCCGCGGCCCGCGCGAAGCGCGGGCGCGGGGCCCGGATGGTCCGCCTCCGGGCTGGCAGCAAAAAAAGGCCGGCGCGCGAGGCGCCGGCCCAGTTGGGGAGGGACAGGAAGCGGTGGTCTGTTAGAACGGAATATCGCTGTCATCCGCCGTCGCGGCGGTTTCGCCGGAGGGCGTAGTCTCGCCGTTCGCCGCCGGCGCGCCGTTGCCGTTCGGCTTGTCCAGGAATTGCACCCTGCCGCCGGGAACCAGCAGGATCTCGGTCGAGAACCGGTCCGAGTCCTCGCCGTCCTTGCGCCACTTGCGGGTCTGCAGCTTGCCAGAGACGTAGACCAGACGGCCCTTCCTGGCGTGCTTCTCCATCATCTCCACCAGGCCGTCCTGGAAGGTGACGACCCGGTGCCACTCGGTGCGATCCACTTTGTCGCCCGAATTTTTGTCCAGATAGCTTTCGTCGGTCGCGATCGAAACGTTGGCCACGCGGCCGCCGTTGGTGAGATGGCTGATGGTGGCGTCGGCGCCGAGGCGTCCGATCAACTGTGCGTTATTCAGTCCGAACATGATCAATCTCCTGTGATCCGGGTTATGACATCTGGTTGGTGAACGGGGTCAGGCCTCTCCCGGCCCTTCCCCCTTCATCCTTCTCTAAGCTCCTCTTTCCCTCTCAGTTCAGCCGTCCGCGTCGGCATATGCCTGGGAGCCGAGAACCTCGCGGATCGCATGGGCCGGCAATCCGGCAGCGGCCAGCAGCGCGCCGGCGTCGGGATCGGCATCGCCTGTGACGCCGGCATCGAAAAGGGTGTCGTTGGACTCGGTCGGGTTATAAATGGGATCGAACATCGGGCATCTCCTGTTGATGGAGTCGGGACGCCACCGGAGGGAACTCTCTTTATCCCTTGGGCGCGTCGCCCTTCTCTTCGCCTTCCCCGAACTCTCCCGCACGCCGGTCGAGGCAAGCTGGAGAGTTGGCGGCATGGCATGTCCGGGGGCATCGCAGGGCGGCAGCCATTGGCGGACCGGATGTCCGATCGTGCCCGGCAAGCGCCGCGCGGGTTGTCAGCGCGTCGCGTCGTCGGCGTCCATGATGGCGATGACAGCGTCGTCGAGGCCGCCCCTGGCGCTCATCAATATGTTCTCAAGATGGAGAAGCCGGTGGCGGAGACCGGCGCGGCCGTCGCGGGACGCGCCGCGATAGCATCCGGCGCGGATCAGTGCAGGGTGCTGCCGGTCGGGCCGCCGGGGCGCGAGCAGCGCGCGGCGAGCGCGGTCCAGGCGGCGCGGTCGAGGCCGAGCGCCGTGAAGCTGAAAACCATGCTTCCCGGATCGATCCCGGTGATGCTATCCTGATCCGTGGACGCCTTCTCCTTCTGTTGGTATTGATGACCCCACCAACATGGCACATATTGGGATGCCGTCTGGAGGAGGCGTCCACCACATCGGATCTGCGGCAGTTCGTCCTCGTCGGCGTGCGGATAGAGGCAATAAGCCGGGTCGTCGGGCAGGGTGCTGCCGGTCGGACCGGCCGCGCGGCAGGGCGCCCCCCGCGGAGGGCTGCGAGGGAATGCGGTCAGTCGGTCTCGGACACGGCGACGCGCAGCCGGCCGCCGGTGGGAGAGCGCGGCTGGCGGATAACGATGTCGATATCACGGTTGAGACCAATCAGGAGCTCAAGCAACCGCTCCAGCGAATACTCCCGGATATCTCCCCGGAGCAGACGGGAGAGGTCGGGCTGGGAGAGGCCGAGCAGCCGTCCCGCTTCGGCCTGGGTGAGGTCGCGCTGCTGGATGATATCGTCGATGCGGGCGACCAGCTCGGCTTTCACGATGTGCGCGTCGGCGTCCGGGAGGTCGGGATCGGCAGAAGTGTTGCCGCCGCCGGGTTCGATGGGCGTGTCGGATACGGTCATCACCGAACATATAGGGGTTCCAGCATGAAGGCGCAAATTCCCGGAAGTGCGCGCAGAGGGCGGCACCGAGCTTTCGGACGCCCACGCCGGCTCACCACCAACTGGGCGCGGTCATCGTCGCCATTTGACTGACGTCGGAGATCACCTCGACCTCCTCGCGCGAGAGCTTCTCGAGGGCGAGACAAAGCGCGATTTCGGCCTCGCTGTCATAGGTGCCGAGATCCCGGCCCGTGGCGATCTCGATCACCGTCCAGGTGGGATCCCAGACCGGGATGCCCCGGAATGCGCCCGAGCTCTCCCGGTGCCTGCGCGAACAGGGCTCGCAGCGCGCGACCCCCGGCGAGGGCGCATTGCACTCGACACACCTGCCCCTGGCCCGCCGATCGGCATAGCGGGCGCGCTTGGCGGCGTATTCCGCCTCGCGGTCACGGCGTTCCTCCTTGGCCACGGCGCAAGGGCCGCAGTAGGTGGCGCCGCCATAGGTGGGGGTTTGGCACTTGACACAGACCCCGGCGGCCCGTCGGGCGTCGTAGCGGGCGCGGGCGGCCTCGCGGCAGGCCCGGCACTCGGCCGCCCCGTGGGCCGGCTTGCCGCATGATGTACAATCGCCCCGGGCGCGCCGCTCGGAATATCTGCGGCGGTCGGCGTCCCGCTTCGCCTTGAGGTTCCGCCGCCTGGAGCGGGTCTTGGCGCAGGGATCGCAATAGGCCTTGCCGCCGGGCGCGGGGGTCGCGCACTGGACACAAAGGCGCTTCGCCCGGCGTTCGGCATGGAGTGCCCGTTTTCCGGCCCGGCGGTCCTCGCGGCAGGGCTCGCACATGGCCCGGCCTTCCTCGGGCGGGAGGTGGCCGCAGCGGACGCATAACCCGGCGGCCCTGCGGGCCTCGGCCCGCCGGCGGCTTCGCTTCCGGCCGGCCAGGCGCCGGGCTTCCGGGTCCCGTCCGCCATATGGGATCCCCTCGGCCTTGGCCCTGGCGTGACGGGCGCGGTCCCCGGCCCGGTGCTTCTCGGCGCAGGGCTCGCAGGTCGTGTGCCCGGGGCGTGCGGGAGCTTTGCACTTTGTGCAGATGCCGGCGGCCTTGCGCCGGGCGACGCGCTCGCGGTCGCCCTGACGGCGAACCACCGGATCGGCATAGGCCATGCTGTCCTCCATTCGTGGCGGGAAAGAAAAAAGCGGACGTCCCGGCTTGGCGGCCGGGACAGACTCACCACATGCCGGGGCGACGGCAGGACGTCCAGGAAAGGGGCCGGTCAGCCCTTCTGCCTGCGGTCGCAGAATAGGCCCAGGGCCACGGAACCCCACGCTTGTCGGCCGCCTCGGGTGCTGAGCCCAGTGCAGATGATGATCTCCGTGCGGCCGGGGCGCATCGCCTCGGCCTGCTTGCGCGAGACGACCATGTTCTTCGCCTTGCCACGGCCCTTCGCTTTGGGGGCCTCGGCGGGGGCGGGAACGATGTCGCCGTCCGCAAGCGCCCGGTACCGTTCGACCACGTATCGGTCGTCGGCCAGGCCGGTGCCGAAGAAATGAACCAGGAAGGTTTCCGCCGTGTTGCCGGGTATCGCCAGTGCTGCGCTCATGATTTGGTCTCCATGGTGCCGATGAGGGAAATCGACGGCGGGACGCCCTCCCCCGGACATCCAACCGCCGCCCCGCTCACGGCCAAGGCTCTCCTCTCGGCGGCGATGGGCGCGGCGGTGGGGCCCGGGCGGCGGACCGGCAGCGTGGCAGGTACCAGCCCACCAGGGAATGGCGTATGCCCTGGTCGGCGTCCACATGGCGGCTCCAGATCGGTCTCAACAACCTTCCTGGAATCACATCAATACCGGACACTCAACCACTTTCGAAACGGCCTCTTATAAATGTGGCTTGACGCGCGGACCGAATCCCCCGAGGCAGGGGGAATGGGTACGCGATCAACCATCGCCACGATTTGCACCATGCTTGCAACGGGTCTCGGGCTTTTGTTCGATGCCTTCGGGTCAAAGACAATAATGGCGACCGCCGTTCCGCTTCTTACAGCCCTTTTGCCGTTCGTCGGGATATTCCTAATCACCTTTGCTTTGGCGTGGGTGTTTGTCGCGTGTCGCTCCTGGGCGCAGCAAAAGGCCGATACGCTTATTAGGGAATTGTCAGAGTTTAGCAGAAGTGCCGACCGGCTTATGTCGCAGGTGCCGTCGCGCGAAGAACAGGCGCAGTTCGCTTATTATGTTGAGAAATTTGGCCGTTGGTTCCCAGTAGGAATGAAGATGGACACTTACGCACAGCGGGCGGCGTGGTTTTCCGAAGCGTTTCGGATACATGGTTATTGGAAAGGGCTAAAGATAGTTCGCAAAAGCGTGAAGGAGTGGCCCACAAAATGACGGCCAATTTCGCCAGCGGCATGGTTTGGACGGGCACAATCTCCCCGTCATGCGCCGCATGAATGACGCCTGCATTGATCTGATCTATCTGGACCCGCCGTTCAACAGCAACCGCCACTACGAGGCGCCCAGCCGATGGTGGACACCATCAAGCTCCGGTCCACACCATCGAAAACTACCGCTTCGCTCTGACCCGCCACAAGGACAGGCACGCCGGACACTTACATCACATCGAAAAAAAATCGTCGTGATGGATCCGGGTTATTGGGAGTACGTGCGCAGGGCTGCGCACGACTTGGAAACAAAACGGTGCCTATGTGGTACCTGGACAAAACAGGGTGCTGTGCTACAAAAGAAAATCCCCGCTATCCTATTGGAATAACGGGGATTTTTTGGTTGCGGGGGTTGGATTTGAACCAACGACCTTCAGGTTATGAGCCGGAGAGATGCTTTCCGGTCCGGAAACCGCCTCTGCTGCGCAGGGATGCGCTCACATGCGCTAGGGTATGATAAACTCCCGTTTCTTGGCGATATCTAAATCCAGCATCACACTTGAGTCACCGCCAGAGATGCGCTCTAATGCGCAGCGGTTTACCTTGACTCGCTTGCGGTATGCTTACGGTAATGCGATATAGGGTTCTTGTCAAACAGTGTGAGAAACATGGCCAGATTGGAATATCGGTCGATCTCCAAGCGCACGGTGGATGGGCTCCCCGTTGGGGACAAGGATACCGTGTTCTGGGATCGCGAGCTCAGCGGCTTCGGGGTCCGGGTCTATCCTTCCGGCGCCAAGGTCTATGTGGTGCAGACCCGTGCGCTGGGAAAGTCAAAACGCGTCACCCTCGGGCGGCACGGCGTGATCTCGGCCGATCAGGCCCGCCGCAAGGCGGCCATGATCATTGCACGCATCAAGGCGGGAGAAGACCCCTCGCCCGCTCCATCCGTTTCGGTGGCCAAGCTTACCGTCGCCGATTTGGCGGAGCGCTATCTCAAGGAGCATGCCGAGGTTCATTGCAAGCCCCGGACGAGGGAGGCGTACCGCTGGTTGGTGGAGAAGTTCGTGTTGCCGAAACTGGGTAAACTGGGCATCAACGAGGTCGAGCGTGAGCATATTGCGGCGCTGCATTACGAGCACAGGGAGACGCCCTATCAGGCTAACCGCATCCTCGAGGTGGTGAGAAAGATGTTCAATCTCGCCGAAGCGTGGGGTCTGCGGCGTGACGGTGGCAATCCCTGCCGGTTCGTCCAGAAATACAAGGAACAGAAGCGCGAGCGGTTTCTCACCGAGGAAGAGTTCCGCCGCTTGGGGCAGGTTTTGAACGAGGTGGAGGCCGAGGGTTCGGAAACCCGCTCCGCGGTGACCGCCATCCGTCTGCTCATGCTCACAGGCTGTCGTCTCAACGAGATCCAGACGCTGCGCTGGGAGGATGTCGATCTGGATGCGGGAGAGTTGCGGTTGCGCGACAGCAAAACCGGCGCACGGATGGTGCCGTTATCAAGGGCGGCGGCAAGCGTGCTCTCCGCCCTGCCCCAAGATGCCGACAATCCCTGGGTCATCGTCGGCAGGAAGCCGGGCGCGCATCTTACCGACCTGCAACATCCCTGGCGGCGCATTCGCGCACGCGCCGGGCTCGATGACGTGCGAATTCATGACTTGCGCCACTCTTTTGCGTCTCGCGCCCTGGCGCTCGGCGAAAGCCTGCCCATGATTGGCAAGCTATTGGGTCACACACAGGTGCAGACAACCGCCCGCTACGCCCATCTGGCGAATGAGTCGGTGAAGGCCTCGGGTTCCAGGATCGCCGACAGTATCGGTGACGATATCCTGAGCGGAGAGGCGCAAACGGAATAAGAGAATAGCATCATTGCCGCGCGGCGGATGCCTCAATTGCGTCGTTACCGGGTGTGCCATCAGTCGTCATGTCCTGAAAGGGTTCCGGCGGTTGTCGGCAGTCCCAGCGCCTTGCCTGCGGCGATCATCCGCTTGTCCAGGCTGTAGATACCCTCCGAGCCGCGGTTCCATGCGATAGCGAGGTGCAATGCATCACCAGCCCGCAATCCGGTTTCGAAGCGGTTTAGGTAGTCTCGTGCCCGATCGAAGTCGTCTGGATTCGGCAGAATCACGATAAAGGACTCGCGGACCATGGTTTCGAAGCGCGAACCCGCCTCGTGCGCCGACGCGGGGTCCAGGCCGCCCATGCGAACTTCACGGGCAAGCAGCGAAGCGAACTCGACGCGGGTCCAATGGCTTACGGCGAGATCGTCCTGCGGCAGAGCATCGAAAAATTCCGCGATCGGTTCGCTGGTGGCCTCGGGAAGTATGAGGGGCGCGAGGAAACTGGTGTCGAAATAGAGCATTCGGGCAAGCCGCCAACCTCAGAGGCCCTCGTCCCGTGCCTCGCGCAGCAGATCGGCGGAAGGGCGCCGCAAGGGCGGCATTGACGCCCGGAAGTCGGCCAACTCCCCGAGAGGCAGCGGCTTCTTGGGGCCGATGGCGGGGGAAAGATGCGCCACGGCTTTTCCGCGGCGGGTAATGACCACCTCCTGGCCCGCTTCCACCTTGTCGAGAAGTTCGCTGAGACGGGCTTTGGCTTGGGCAAGATTCACTGTGTCCATGACAACCTCACATGGTCATGCAGATGGTCACATGATAGCGGCGTTCGACCAGGCACGCTACAGGTTTGGTAATGAGGGGCGATCCAGATTTCCCAGCAAAGCATCAACGACACGCTGCACGCGTTGGATTGCAGGTCGGTAAGATGCGCGCCCGGCTTCCTGCCGACGATGACCCAGGGATTGTCGGCATCACGGGGCAGGGCGGAAAGCACGCTTGCCGCCGCCCCTGATAGACGACCGCACCTGACCACATGCACCGAAGCCGCTTGAAGAAAATGCTTGCATCCAGGGAGGCGTCCATAGACGTCCCGCCGGACACCAACCGGATCGAGAACAAGCTGCGTCCGGCCAAGATCGGCCAGCGCAACTGGCTGTTCGCCTGGACCGAGCTCGGCGCCGAGAACATCGGGATCGTCAACGGCCTGCTCGCCACCTGCCGGATGCAGGGCGTCGATCCCCGCATCTGGCTGACCGACGTCCTGCTGCGCATCGACACCCATCCGGCGAACCGGGTCACCGATACGCTCGGCCTGCTGCTCGGCCTGATCGTGCATTCAGCCGATATCCAGGACCGCGACGGCGCGCCCGGGGTCCTCAAATCGATCCGTCATCGCTTCCCCCGGCTGCGTCACCTCTTCGCCGACGCCGCCTATGGCGGACCGAAACTTGAGGGTGCCCTCGAAGACATCGGCCGCTGGACGATCGAGATCATAAGACGGCCCGATACCGCCAAGGGCTTTGAGGTCCTGCCCAGGAGATGGGTCGTCGAGAGGACCTTCGCCTGGCTCAACCGATGCCGCCGATTGGCCAAGGACTGGGAGAAATCAATCGCCTCCGCACAGGCATGGATCCTCGTCGCCCACATCCGACTCCTCACAAGGCGGATCGCAAGCCATTGTTATTAAATGTAGAGTTTCGAGTCAGACTCTGAGTCGTATGTGGGGGGATGAAAGGATTCAATCGACGCCCCAGTCAAGCATCTTCTCATAGCGCCAGGATGACGTTCTGCCATCCGGATACATCGTTGGAATTTCGGCCTGGTATCTTGATTTCCGGCCTGCCGGATCTTCTTCGGCAAAGACCGCGACCACGCGGGCTTCGACAGAGCGCCGCCTTGGCGCATCCTCCCGTGTCGTCGGATCGTTGAAGGCGGTGTGAAAGGTGACCCGGGAGGCCGGATCCTCGATGCGGGAATCGTATTGCCTGAAGATCATCGCCTCGTTCGGCTCCATCCGTGGAAAGTAATGCCAGTTCTGGGCCATGTCATGAACAAGGCGATACAACACCAGGCGGGTGCCCGGCTCAGTCATGCGCCATCCATCGGAACTGATCATGTCATCGGCCGAGATGGTCGAATGGTCGCACAGGGCAAGGGGTTTTGACTCGATTGCCTGCAGGGGGTCCCTGCTGCGCCAGACATTGTAGACGCCGAAGTGATGGCCATCAGGTATGTCGAGCACATCCTCGACATGGGGAGTCAGATCCGCGTGGGGTGTCTCCGCATAGGTCCCAAGGCCGTTGGGCGACATCGGCACACCGGTGCGAAACTCGTGCTGCATGGTCCGTGCACAAAGGCATCCGGTGGCCGCCATGACCAGCTCCGCGCACTGGTCGTAGAACCGGGAAACGACATCGTCATGATTGCCGTAATCGATATCGATCGGCGCATGCACAAGCTCGAACCCCATGCGCCCGATGGTGGCGACCGGTTCGAGGGCGCGCGCATCGTGAACGCGGATCGGCTTGACAACGAGCATTTCCGAATGATCGGCCC
This sequence comes from Rhodospirillales bacterium, assembly GCA_965213765.1. Taxonomy (GTDB): domain Bacteria; phylum Pseudomonadota; class Alphaproteobacteria; order Rhodospirillales; family UBA2165; genus JAJDXO01. Next base: position 1,301,832 of record OZ243926.1, read on the forward strand.
CGTCACCGTGGCATGGCAGCCGGAACCCGCGGTATCTCGGATTCACGAAGACACTTTCCGAAACAACAAACGGCGTATCGGGAAACAATGGCAGAGTTCTCACGGCGCTGGCCCTCTCAAACTGTCTGGCGCAAGGCCAGGTCACGAAACTGGCCTTCTGTCGCCAGCAATTCGTCGTAACTTCCGGTTTGCACCAGCCGCCCCCGGTGCAGCACATGAATCCGGTTTGCCTTGCGGATCGTGGACAGGCGGTGGGCAATGACGAGCCGGGTGCTCGTGGAGTCCTCAATTCCCTTCATGGCCAATGCCTGGCTTCTCGTGTCCAGCCAGCTTGTCGGCTCATCAAGGAATATGACCCGGGGCTTGTAGACCAGCGCTGCTGCCATCCTGATTCGCTGGCTCTGGCCACCGGAGAAGTTTGCCGAATTCTCGCCTACCGTTGTGTACAACCCCATCGGCATGGCGCGGATCTCGTCGGCAACACCGACCTGTTCCAATGCCCGCCATGCATCATCGTCGGTGAGGTCGCTGTCTGTGCCAATGATATTGTCGAGCACGCTGCCGGGCCGCAGGGAGCTGTCCTGCATGACCACTCCTATCTGTCTTCTCACGACACTGAAATCCAGCTGCGCAAGATCCCGGCCGTCATAATAGACTGCCCCTGAGTCCGGCTTCTCGAGGCCAAGCAGGAGACGGAACAGGGTCGTCTTGCCAGCGCCGGATTCTCCGACAATTGCCACAAACTCGCCCGGTTTGGCGCTGATCGAAACCTCATCCAACACCGTTGGTCCGCCCGTGATATAGGCGTGACTCACTTGGTCGAGCAGTATTCGGCCGGACAGCACGGGCCGGACCCGAGCAGCCTTTCTCGTGGATGCCGGGCTTGCCAGGATTGGCAGGACCTGGTCGCAGGCCGGTTTGACAAATGCGACGGCCCGCGCTGCATTGCCTAGCATGATAACTGCCATGCACAGCACCATCACTGCCGTGAACACTGCGAGGAAATTTGCCGTGTCCACACCACCATCACCCTGAATGGCGACGATCGAGAACAGCACTGCACTTGTCAGGGCGGGCACTGCAGCCCCGAATGCGGCAAGGTGCTCGCCGAGGATCGACAGCCGAATTTCCGCCTGTTTGTGACCATGATACTGCCGTGCCCAGGCCGCAAAGGCCAGGTCTTCGGCGCCGGTGGTGCGCAGCTTGGAAATGCCGGTGAGGAATTGCTGCGTGTCCCCTGCCAGTCTTCGCATGGTCTCCAGATACTGGTGCTGGGGCCTGATTTGCAGGATGCAGAACGCGGCCGTCACCCCGATCATCGCTGCCGAGAGTAGGAGGGCGATCAAGCCCAGCCACGCATCGTAGAAGAACAGCAGTCCGAATGCAGGCAACAGGAACAGCGTGGACAATACGCCATCGGCCGTGACACCGGCGACCTGGTCCCTCACATCCTGGAACACCATTGATCTGGCCGTGAGTTCACCGGCAGTATAGCTGCGGAAGAAACCCGAATTCAGGCGCAGCAGGCGATCCCAGATCAAGGCGCCCAGCCGGGCGGCCACACGGCCTTCTACCCTCATTAACGCCGTGCCCCGAAGAATATGCAACAGGGCCACCAGCGCACCAATTCCAACCAGAATTGCCGCGAGCTGCAGGGCCGGGATTGCATTTCCGCCCGGCGCCACCGTGCCAACCAGCCGGTTGACCGCGAATGCCGGTGTCAATGCCAGTATACCGGCGGTTATGCCTGTCAGGACCAGCACGGTGACATCCCATGCCACGCCGCAAGACCCAGTCCGGAACAGCTCCTTCAGGCCGGACGCTCCATTGCTGGTCAATCTCGGATACAGGCAATGTGTCTCCCGGAACAGGGCGGCGGTCCTCCTGTTCGCCGGGCTCGATTCGCCGGTCGAGGGATCCACGACCCGGTAGCGGCCGGTCAGCCCCGGCAACAGAACCAGCGGTTGCCCATCATCTCGTCGAATTGCCAGCATCGCCCCGCTGTCTTCGAGCCACCAGCGATTCGATGTCGACAGCCGCACCCGGCGCTTCCGTATCGCCGATGCTTCACAGTAATCGGCCAGCGAGGGCTCCTCGTCGTCCGGAACGACAGGCATTCGAACGTCAAATCCTTCCTTCCTACCAATCATGCGCAAGGCTCTCGCCATGGCCGGCTCGTCACCCACCGACCGAAGCCTGGAATTGTACAACGCCTCCAGGCTGGTCCTGGCCCGTGCCTTTTCGCCCCGGCGCCTGGCGACCTGCGCAACCTGGAGATTGGCTTCATCAACAAGCAGTAATTTCCGATTGAGACTTTCGGCATCGAACAATATCTCGTGAAACCCCGGCAATCCCTCCTCCAAAAGACACGTTCCATCAAGTTCGGAGGTGATCCTACAGTCGAATGCCTCCTCCCTGTGCAACCGGATCCAGGCATCCCGGGAGACCGGTACCAGTCCATGGCGACCGGTATCGGCAAGATCCAGAAAATTGGCCTCCATCCCGCTTGCAGTCAGCCAGACAACGCCATGATCGGGCGAGGCAACACCTGTTCCGGTCATTGGCCCGGGATGGAGACGAAGCTCCGTGGTCGGAATGCCTTCCATGTCACGGGATACGGCAGCGGACATGCATTCGATCCAGAAATCGATCTGCCTGTCGAGCTCCAACCTGATTGCAATGGAATTATCGCTGTTCGCCAGCGCGTCCAACAAACATTCCTGCGTCAGTCGCCGCAGCCGGGTGTCCTGCAACCCCCTGGCGACCAGGTCCAATGAATGGCCGGATCCATCGACACTGAATGCCAGCTGGCCGACTTCAAGACGAACGAAATGCTTGTAGGTGGACGTCATTCGCCCGGATTCAAACTCGGCCGCCAGCACATCAATGGCCCCTGCCTCGACATACCAGACATGGCCGGACTCCCACAGGCTGACCGGCTGGTTCGCAGGAGCAGGACATGCGTTGCCCCGCTCAAGAAACAACGCCGCCAGAGCGTCATCCGGATGGAATTCATTCACCATGAAGCAATCTCCGATATATGTTGTCTCGGGCGTATAACTCGTTGTGGGTCCCCTGCTCGACGATGCGGCCGCCATCGACAATCATGATCAGGTCCGCATCGCGAATGGTGCTCAGGCGATGGGCAATGATCAGGCAGGAACATCCGCGGCGGCGAATGCTGTCGTCAATCATCAACTCGGTAACAGGATCGAGAGCGCTCGTGGCCTCGTCCATGATCAGCAGTGACGGCTTGTTGACCAGCGCCCTGGCGATTTCCAGCCGCAGCCGCTGACCACCGCTGAAATTCTTCCCTCCTTCCTCAACCATGGCTTCGTAGCCTTCGGGGTAGTTGATGATGTCCTCGTGAATTGATGCATCCCTGGCGGCGGACGTCACGTAGTGATCCGGAATGGTTGTGTCCCACATGGTCAGATTGTCGCGGATGGTGGCGGCAAACATGACCGGGTTCTGGTCGACGATGGAAATTGACCTGCAGAATACCTCGTGCGGGATATCCTCGATCGGATGGCCGTCGAACAAGATGTCTCCCGACCAGGGCAGGTAGAGGCCTGCCGCAAGCTGTGCGATCGTGGACTTGCCGGAACCGCTGGGGCCTACCAGTGCAATTCGCTGGCCGGGCTCCATGGTCAGGCTGAAATCCGTGACCAGCGGGTCACGGTTTTTCTGGTACCCGAAAGTCACCCCCTTCATTTCAAGCTTGCCGATCAATCGCAGCCGGCCTTCGGTAGTCATGACCCTCCCCAGCCCGCTGTCACCACTGACTGCCCGCGCCGCCTCGTGCGGCGCATTGATGACATCATCCATTCTTGTCAGATCGGCCTCCAAGGTCTCCAGCATGTCGGAGAATTGCCCAATGCGGGCGACCGGACGAATGAAGTTGTCGGCAAGTATGTAGAAACCCATCAACTGGCCGAGACTGATTTGTTCCAGCATCATCAGCCAGCCACCAAGACCGAACACCGCCGCTGTATTGAGCAACTGAAAGAGTTGCGGGAGAGATGATGCGACATGCCCCAGCTCCACGAATTCCTGGCGAGCGACAAGTTCGCGGGCCTGTCTGCCGCCCCAGTCGGAAAAGAAGTCATTCTCCCGCGCCGTGGCCTGCAGGCTCTCGATTGACGACAGGCCGGCGGCGCTGACACCGACTAGCATGCTCTGCTCCCGACGCAACCTGTGGTTATGGTCGCGACGCAGGCGGGCCAGCAACCGAGTCATGACAAAGCAGGACCCGCCAAGGCTGGCAACCACAAGCGTCAGCGGCGGATGCCAGACCAGCATGACTGCCAGGAAGGCCGCGCTCATGATCAGGTCGACCGAGAGTCGCACGAGTTGTCCGGCCCCGGTGTCGGCCATCTGGTCAATCGTTCGCAGGCGTAAGGCGAGGTCGCCAGCCAGCCTGTGGGCAAAGAAACTGATGGGAAGGCGCAGCATGGTATCGAGGAAGCTGTCGGACTGGGTGATCGAGAGGCGGATCACCAGATCACGCAGTGAACGCATCTGTAGCCAGGTCAGAAGGTAGGCGGATACGCCGGCTAGCAGCGCGCCCGCGGTCAATGTCCAGCTGAGTTCGGTCTGCCCGGATTCCAGAACGCGATCCACGAACAGGGCCAGCAGCAGCGGCAGGGCCAGCAAAACGATTGCCAGCAGTAATCCGAAAACCGTGGTGCGGGCCAACAGCGGTTTGTGAACCCGCAGCCAGGGCCAGAGCCTTTGGACGACGCCGCGCCTGGCTCCCAGCTGCCTGAATTCGCTCCCGGGCCCGAGCAGCAGGCTGACACCGGTGAAGTGGCGGTCGAATTCTTCCCGGTCGACATTGCGATGCCCTTCCGCGGGATCATTGAGAAAGAAACGATCCCCGGCCATACCCTCGAGCACAACGAAGTGGTTGAACCCCCAGAAAAGAATGATCGGTAGCGAAAGCGCAGCCAACTGGTCGATCTGACAGCTGTGGCCGGTCGCATCCAGGCCATAGCTGCGCGCGGCCTGTGCAATGTCCTTCAGGTTGGAGCCATCGCGACCGACACTGCATTGCTCGCGCAACTCTTCCAGCGATATCCAGCAGCCATGATGTGCCAGCACGATACCGAGACAGGCGGCCCCGCAATCGGTCGCCTCCAGCTGCATCATCAGCGGGGTGCGGCGTGGTCGCCGCCGGAATTTCGGGATACGTTTTGCCTTCGCAGACGTTGATTTGGCCGGTTGTGTCATCTTGGTTCGGGATCAGGTTGTCAGCGCAACCAGACCAAGCATCGCCAGTAACAGTGCCATCAATGCTGCCTTGAAAATGCGCTCATGCGGTGCCGACACCTTCAATGGCTCGTCCATGGCCTCGGGCTGTGCCTTGTGGATCAGGGAATCTCTTCGAAACACTTTCGGATTACTCTCGCGAAAACCGGTTGTCCTGTCAGCACCGGAAACATGACCAATCGCATGTCACGCCACGCTGCACAGTGAATCCCTACAACGAATCGGGCTTCGCTGCCAAGACCTTGTGCTCCGCCCTGATCGGCGAGCAGAAAAGTGTTGAGTGCCCGGCTGGGCCATTGCTTACAATGGGTTAGTGCCTCTAACCCGCCCCGTGGGGCGTCACCAACCGGGTGAAGAACATGATCCTGCCTTATCGCTCTCCGATCAAGCTTGAAGTGTCTCGGGAGGGCCCGGCGGCGACGGCGCGCGGCGGGCTGGTGTTGCTGTTCGAAGGTAAGCGGTTAAACCCCGACGTTGATTTTGTATTTGAGCCGGATTTTCGTTTGACAACATAGGCCGTTTGTCCTATTGACTTTCCGACCGGGCGACTTGCGTCGGGGGCGGCGATGGCGACATGGTACGGATCCAAGGCGACGACGGGGCTCTGCCAGGCCATTGTGAGCCTGATGCCGCCGCATGACGTTTTTGTGGAATCCCATCTGGGGGGCGGCGCGATCATGAAGCGCAAGCCGCCGGCGCTGCGCAACATCGGCATTGATCTCAACCGCCGGGCGATCGACAACTTCCGCTGCGACTACCCGGTCGAGCTTCACCACGGCTGCGCCCACCGCTTTCTGTCCGGGTTCGAGTTCGGCGGCCGCGAGTTGGTCTACAGCGACCCGCCCTACGTGCAGTCGGCGCGCAGGTCGCGGCGCCGCTACCGCTTCGACTACACGGACGCGGACCACGCCGCGCTTCTCGACATCCTGAAGTCGCTGCCCTGCCAGGTGATGGTCTCCGGCTATCCGTCCCGGCTCTACGACGAACGGCTGGCCGGTTGGCGCTCGCTCGAGATCCAGGTCAACAACCAGTCCTGCGTCGTCACCGAGAAGCTGTGGTTCAACTTCGAGCCCGACCGGGTGCACTGGGCGTCCTTCGCCGGGCGGGACTTCACCCACCGCCAGACCGTGAAGCGGAAGGCGGCGAGCTGGAGCCGCCGGTACAAGGCGATGCCGCGGGCCGAGCGGCTGGCGGTGCTGGCGGCGATGATGGCCGTCGAGGCCGAGGAGTGAGCGCGTCGTCCGATGTCCGCGCGGTCGAGGCGCTCGGCCGCGACCTGTCCCGCTGGCTCGGGGATGGCACCCCGCCGCCGGAGGCCGAAGAAGCGCTCCGGTCGCTGATCGCGCTGTCCGGGCGGCTGGCGTCGGACAAGGCCGGGATGACGGCCACGATCGCCGCCCAGGAAGGGCAGATCGCCGGGCTCGCGGCACGGATCGCCGCTCTTACCGCCCAGATCGCCCAGCTGCAACGCGACCTGTACGGTTCGCGCTCGGAAAGGCGCAAGGAGGGCGGGGACGGGTCCGGCAGCGATGACGGGGCCGACGGCAAGGACGGCCGCCGCGGCGGCAGGCCCGGCCGCGGAAAGGAGCGCGGCGATGCGGTCAACGACACCGGGCTGCGCTTCAACGACCAGGTCAGGTCACAAAGCGGAGCGACTGACCGCCTCGTCCGCGGGCCGGTGATCGACATCACCGTGACGCCGCCGGCGATCGAGGGGCTGTCGGAGGACGATTACGAGGTGGTCTCGGAGCGCGTCCACTGCCGGCTTGCCGCGATCGAATGCCGGCATGTGGTCATCCGCTATCGCCACGTCAAGGTGAAGATCCGCGAGACCGGCGCCCTGGTGGGCGCACCGGCCCGCGAAAGCGTGTTCAAGAACAGCTGCGCCGATGTCTCCTTCGTCGCCGCCCTGCTGATCGACAAGTTCCTCTGGCACTTGCCGCTCTACCGCCAGCACCGGATGCTGGCCGCCGCCGGCATCACCGTCAACCGGGGCTCGCTGAGCCTTTGGGCCAACCGGGCGATCGCGCTCCTGAAGCCGATCCACGACGCGCAGTGGCGTTCGGTGCTGGAGAGCGCCGTCATCGAGATGGACGAGACGCCGATCCGGGCCGGGCGGCATCCGGGCAAGCCCGGCAGCATGAAGAAGGGCTACTTCTGGCCGGTGCTCGGCGACCGGGGCGAGGTGGTGTTCCCGTTCGCCGGCTCCCGTCAACACCGGCATACGGCCGAGTTCCTCGGCGAGTACGCCGGAACCCTGGTGAGCAACGGCTACGGCGCCTACGAAGCCTATGTCGAGGCGCGCGAAGGGGCGGTCCGGCATCAGGGCTGCTGGATCCACACCCGCCGCAACTTCTGGGAGCAGAAGGACAGCCACCCGGCGATGGCCGGGGAGGCGCTGGCGCTGATCGGCGCCATCTACCGGATCGAAGACGAGATCGACGGCCGCCGGCCGGCCGAGCGGCTGATTGCACGGCGGACCCGGTCGCGCGCGGCGGTCGACGGGTTCTGGGACTGGTGCGGCCGGACGCTGGAGGACCCGGCGCTGACGCCGAAGCACCCGATCCGCAAGGCGATCGGCTACGCCGTCGCGCGACGGGCCACTCTGGAGGTGTTCCTCGCCGACCCGGACGTGCCGCCGGACACCAACCGGATCGAGAACAAGCTGCGCCCGGCCAAGATCGGCCAGCGCAACTGGCTGTTCGCCTGGACCGAGCTCGGCGCCGAGAACATCGGGATCGTCAACGGCCTGCTCGCCACCTGCCGGATGCAGGGCGTCGATCCCCGCATCTGGCTGACCGACGTCCTGCTGCGCATCGACACCCATCCGGCGAACCGGGTCGACGAGCTGACGCCGAGGTGGTGGAAGACGCTGTTCGCCGGCAACCCGATGACGTCCGATATCGCGGCGGCCACGGCGGGGCGGCTTCACGCCGCCGCCAGGGGAGCCGCATAGCGCTTGCGGTAGCGCCGGACGGTGATGTCCAGCCCCTCCAGAAGCGCCGAAAGCTCGGTCCGCGACAGCGACAGAGACTTCCGCCCCGCCGGCCGGGGCGACGCGAACAGGCCCTGCTCCAGCCTCTTGGCCCAGATGAAGAACCCGCCATGCTCGAAGCCGAGAACCTTCACCATCGTGCGGCGACGGTTGATGAACACGTACCAGCGCCCGCTCGCCGGGTTCTCCCCGAGATGGGTCGCGACCAGCGCGCACAGACCGTCGAAGCTGCGGCGCATGTCCGCCGGTTCCGTCGACAGCCAGATACCGCCCGCCGGCCAGCCGCCCAGCATCAGGACCGCCGCAGGCGGAGCACCACCCCGTCGCCGAGCGACAGCTCGACATCCCAGCCCGGCCCCGACGCCGCCGCGATCTCCACAAAGCCGCCGGGCTTGCCGCGGCGCTTGCCGGTGGTGAGACCAAACCGCCGGCGCCAGCCCTGGAACGTCTTCCGCGACAACCCCCGGGCCTCGCAGAAGATGACCTGCGAACCGTCCCAGCGCTCGAAATCCGCCATCAGCGCCCGCCACTCGGCCTCGCCGCGAAACTCCCGGGCCGAACCGTTAACCGCTCCCGCCAAAACATCGTTCGACATCGAATTCCCTCCGATCAAGGTGAATGGATCGGAAAATCCTCTCGCGCGAGGGCGGGCCGGATCAATACAAATACGGAACGCCGTGCTTTAATCGCTTACGTTCGAAGTGCTGGCGGCGAAGCGCATCCTGGTCGGTCTCCCACGCATGGGCGGCAGCCCGGCGCAGGGCTGGAGCGACGCGCAGATGATCCTCGCGGTGCTGGTTCTCAACGTCGCCGGGTTCGACCGGGTGTCGGACATCGAACATCTGGAGGCCGATGCGGGGCTTTGCGCGATGCTCGGACGCTTTGAGGCGAAGCTGCTCGGGCTGTCGCGGCGTTCCATCGCCAGGCGGTTCCGGGGCGGGCGCGAGCGCTGCTTTCCCTCGGCGCGCTCGCTGCGGGACTGGCTCGACCGGTTCCATGTCGCGGGGGTGCATGACGTCGAGCGCGAGAAGGGCACGGCCTTCATCCCGGCACACACCGAACGCCACGAACTGTTCCGCGAGGTGAGCCGGCGACTGATGGCGGAAGGGGTGCGCGAGGCGGGGGCGGTCGCCCTGACCATCGACCTCGATGCGACGATCATCGCGTCCGGCAAGCGCGAGTGCCTGTATACCTACCGCGCGGCGGAGCGGGTGGTTCCGGGCGAGCGGGGCTATCAGCCGCTGGTCGCCTTTTGTCCCGAGACCGGGATGGTGCCGTGGCTGGAGGCCCGCGACGGCAACGTGCCGGCGGCGATGGACAACGAGCGCGGGTTCGAGGAGGCGCTGTTGCAGCTGCCCGCACAGGTGCGCGAGGTCACGCTGCGCACCGACGGGGCGGGCTACCAGGAGAATGTGATCCGTGCCTGCAACAACCCCGCCTTCCGCCCGGAGCAGACGCGGCGGCTGGGAACGGTTGGGTTGATCTGCGGCGCGACGCGCTCGGAGGAACTGATGGCGGAGGTGACGCAGCTCACGGACGATGCCTGGCAGCCGGTGGCGGCGCCGGCCGAGACGGGGATCGATGCGGCGGGGCCGGACAGGCCGCAACTTGAATGCGCCGAACTGCCCTTCGTCTCGAATGGGAGCTACAGCGCAAGGCCCGAGCACGTGATCCGCTACGTTGTGACCCGGCGCGCTGTTCCGGGGTCGCTGGGCCTGGGTGAGGGAGAACTCCCGGCCGCACACGGCAGGCCCGCCTACGCGATCCGGGCCTACATGACCAACTTCCCGGCCCCCGATGCGTTGCCGATCGAGAAGGCGAACGGGCTGAAGACGATGCACGCACGCGAAGTGGTGGTTGCGGCCCATGAGCGGTGCGGCCATGGCGAGGAGGTGCACGCGGTGCTCAAGTCCGACCTCGCCGCCGGGATGATGCCCTCGGGGCGGTTCGGGGCGAACGCCGCCTGGCTGTGGCTCTCGGCGCTGGCGCTGAACACGATGGCGCTGGTGCGCCGCGCCGCCTACGGCCACGAGTGGCGCTGGGTGCGGATGAAGCGCATCCGCGCGGTGTGGATCCACCATGTCGCCCGCGTCGTGCGTCACGGGCGCCAGACCATGCTCGTGCTCGGTGCCGCCAGCGCCCACCTCCTGGCGGCGCGCCGGCGGATGAACCTCGCCATGCCGCCGGGGAGCGCGAAAATGTCGCCCGGACAGTGCCGGAACTCCTCGCTGCACCCCATCGGGCGGCTCCAACAGCGTGAACACCGACCCGGCGAGTCCAAACGCCCCTGCGCAGGCCGAAATCTGGCTGCGAAAAATTCAGCTCGCCGATCGGGGCTCCGGTGTGCTCGCATGTTGGAACACGCTGCGCGACAACCGTGCGGGTTAGGGGCGGGGTCATCGAAGACAGAAGCGCCAGGAAACAGATGTCAGGTCCGGGCCAATGACGCCATGGTGCAATCCCGCGGAAAACCTGCTGCCACATCATGACGTCAGCAGGTCCTGGAATTCGGGCGGTTGTGCCTTGCAATAGTCGTCAATGAACTGCTGGTGTTCCGGAAGCTGACTCACCTGTTTGTTGACATTTTCGTGGATGTCAGCCAGGTATTCCTCGAGTTCCTCGTCGCTCATCGCATTGGCGATCGGATGATACTGTTCCGGAATCAAACCCTGGCCCAGCATGACCTGTGCCCATGAAGTTGTGCCGAACAGTTCCGCCGGGTTCCAGAAAATCCGGCCCGTTTGACGGAACAACTGAATTCGGTGTCCAAGGGAGTCGGGAATGTCCATGGTCCGACACTGCCGCCAGAACGGTGTATCCGACCGGCTGGTCACATGGTAGTGCAGGATGATGAAATCCCGGATATTGTCGATTTCGAGCTGCATCTGAGAGTTGAACTCTGTGATGTCGGGTTCGCGAATTCCATCATCGGGGAACATCTGGACCAGGCGGGTGATGGCGCGCTGAATGAGGTGAATGCTGGTCGATTCGAGTGGTTCGATGAAACCGGATGCCAGTCCCACGGCCACACAGTTCTTGTGCCAGTACCTGTGCCTCTGGCCGGATCTGAAACGGATCAGCTGCGGCTCTCCAAGCACCCGACCCTGCACATTGTCGAGCAGCCGCGCCCTTGCCTCGTCGTCGGACCAGTGCCGGGATGAGAACACCATGCCGTTTCCGACCCGGTGCTGCAGCGGAATGCGCCATTGCCACCCCGCTTCATGAGCTATCGAGCGGGTGTATGGACGCGCGATTTCGGTCGATTCGGTTGGCACCGCGATTGCGCTGTCACAGGGCAACCAGTCGCTATAGTCTTCGAAGCCGACATCAAGAGTTTGCCCGATCAGGAGCCCGCGAAAGCCGGTGCAGTCGATGAACAGGTCGCCGGTGACGAGTTGCCCGGATTGCAGGCGCAGACCGGTTATGAATCCACTGGCCGGATCCTGTTCCACTCGCCCAATTCGTCCTTCATGTCGGACAACGCCAAGCTCCTCGGCAATACCTCGCAGGAATTGTCCGTAAAGGCCAGCATCAATATGATAGGCGTAATTCAGAACGTTGTGCAGGCTGATTGCAAACCGATTGCGCAGCGACGCCGCTGTTTCCGGGCAATATTCGCCATAATCCCGGGACAGGCCCAGCAAATGGCCCCTCAGCCAGTAATGCTGAAAGCCGGCGGTCCAGCGCTCATTTCCGACCCACCCGAAGGAATGAAAGTAGTCTTCGCCCAGAGCCCGCCAGTTCTCGAAGGAAATTCCAAGCTTGAAGGTGCCCTGAACCGCCCGCAGGAAGTCAGTCTCCCTGATATCCATGTATTTGTGAAAAAGTCGCAGCGGTGGAAGCGTTGCTTCACCCACCCCGACAGTGCCGATCTCGTCGGACTCGACCAGGACAACGTCCACGATTTCGCCGAGCTGCCGGGCAAACATTGCCGCAGCCATCCATCCGGCAGTACCACCTCCGGCGATCACGAGTTTCCTGATTTTCCTATTGTCCATAACCTGCTTCCGGGGGGTCGAGTTGGCGTATTTGCGCCATTGCCGGACTGGAACAGGGCGGTTCAGCGCGGACATAATCTTCAGTCTGACATACGAGGCATCGAAAAGACCCGGAAGTCGGGGACCGGGCAGCATCGAAATGGTGCCCCATGTGATGTGCGAAACATCGATTCCGATCTCGAATTCGGCATCCGGAGCATGTCAATGCCGATTGCCGGGTCAATTTCCTTGCGAACCATTACTGCCGTGGACAGGGTATCGTGTGCAAATGTCCTGTTCAACTCTGTCGCGAGAAATCGGGATTGCTGCCGCGCCGGGCTCACCAAGTCGGGGTGCCGGTGGCATTTCTGACACCGTCGACTCCGATTCTGCCGGCAACGCCGCTGATTTCTCTATCCGACAGGTTGCGGCCCGCCGATGCCAGGACCAGGTGACAGTCGGTGGCGTTGTCTCCAAGGACATGGATGTTGATGTCGTCCGGAACCGAAAACCCGGTTGCGTCCTTGACGGCTGCCTTCGGGCCATTAAGGAGCAGGGTGCGGAATTCTCCGTCCTCGTCGGCCCTGGCAAATGCCTGCGCCTCGATCTGTGACGGTGAGGTCATGTTCGTTCGTCTTATTTTCTGAACATTGGCATGACGGCATTGCCTGACCGGAAGAATGGCTCCGGCAGAAAATCAGCAGATCACTGCCGGAGACCCGACAATGCTCACCAGGTGTTTATGTCACCAATCCCGCCGGCAACGCCGCTGATTTCCCCATCCGGCAGGTTGCGGCCCACCGGTGGCAGGACCAGGTGATAGTCGGTGGCGTTGTCTTCAACGACATGGATGTTGATGCCGTCCGGAACCGAAAGCCCGGTTGCCTCCTTGATGGCTTTCTTTGGGTCATTCAGGAGCCGGGTGCGGAATTCGACGTCCTCGTCAGCCCTGGCACGTACCTGCGCCTCGATCTGTGATTGTGTGTTCATGTCTGTTCTCCTTATTCTCTGACCTTGGTATGACGGCATTGCTTGACCGGAAGAATGGCTCCGGCAGAAAATCAGCAAATCCACTGCCGGAGACCCGACAATGCTCACCAGGTGCCGATGTTACCAACCCCACGGGCCATAATTGTTGGTACCGCCGGCAACGCCGCTGATCTCTCCATCCGGCAGGTTGCGGCCCACCGGTGGCAGGACCAGGTGATAGTCGGTGGCGTTGTCTTCAACGACATGGATGTTGATGCCGTCGGGAACCAAATACCCGGTCGCCTCCTTGATGGCTTTCTTTGGGTCTTTCATGAGCCGGGCGCGGAATTCGACGTCCTCGTCAGCCCTGGCACGTACCTGCGCCTCGATCTGTGATTGTGTATTCATGTTCTGTTCGCCTTACTCTCTGAACATTGGCATAATGGAATTCACCCTGCTGTTTTCCACGATCATTGACCCTAACGATTGTCCATTGTTCGAGTCAACTGACTTTCCCCCGCATGCAATGCGGACCAGGCAGCTTCGGCCCATTCAGCGATGGCGGAGAGGGTAGACTGTCCGTGCGTTCGCTCCATGATACGGATCGTGCCGCAGCAGCTTTAGCGCCCTACGGGCCCGAATACCGTAGATGCGCACGGTCGCGCTCAACCGCAGCGAGAACAATCCGGACACGTCGTCCTGCCGGATCTCGGCGAGACGGGCCGCAGGCAGGACCGGACAGCTTGCGGATCTCGACGAATTGGTTGTTGTTTCCTCTTGTCCGTCCGCCGGCCGCGCGCATGATTTCCGCCCATGTCATCGGTTCGAAGTCACGGAGCTTGGGCAGGATTTCGGCCCACCACCCTCTGGCGGTCGTTGTGCACCCGCCCCGCGGACCATCAAGGTCCATGATTCCGAAAGCCCGGACGACCGTCGCGCGGTTATGGAGAGTGGGATCGTCGCGCGAGGCTGCTTGACGCTGGCAGGAAGAGTTTGCGCCTGTGGCTGTTTCGCTGGCCTCCGAGCCACGGCTGAAGCTACAGGCTCCCGTAGTACTCGGCAGGGACTCCTTCGGAGTGACCTGGTCTCCACGCTCACCGGAGACGACCCTCCTGTACGCCGTCAACCGTCCGCCTTCCCGGTCAATGACGACACGGTTCACGCCGAATCGGGGCCATGACATGGCGTCCGCTCGTCATCCGGACCCTGGTGCGGGTCAGGAGGCTGTACTGCCGCCAGAGGAAGTCGCCGCCGTTCTTCATCCAGTCCGGCCACGAGCAAGGGTCGATCTTTCCTGACGGACGTTCCGTCATCATCGCGTGAAACGAGGTTTCACGGCGCCGTGGGCCTCGCAGTCGTCACCGTGCACCGGTTCGATCCCGTGCATCACCAGGGACGGAAAGACCAGCACCGTGCCGCGCTTGCGGATAACGTCGGCGGGCGGATCGGCGGAGACATGGTACATCTTGAACTCTCCGCCCTTGTATCCGCTGGACAAGCGCGGCAATGCCGGCGGCGTGCGCCTTCCTCTACCGCAGTAGCCTGCACCTTGCGCGAACCATCTTTAGTGTCAATTGACTGGCGACGCCTGACAGATTAGCATCGCCCGATGATCACGTCGTTCAAGCATCGAGGCCTGAAAGCGCTCTACGATGACCGAACGGCGCGGCGCGTGGCGCCGGAGCACGTCGAGAAGCTAAGGGACATCCTAGGCGTTCTCGATCGGAGCTCGAAGCCGCAGGACATTGGTCTTCCAGGGCTGCGCCTCCATTCGTTAAGAGGCGACCTGAAGGGCCACTATGCCATTGCCGTGTCGGGGAATTGGCGGGTGACCTTCCGGTTCGAGGACGGTGACGTGGTGGACGTGGATTACCTCGACTACCATTGATGAGGAGTACGTGATGGCAATGCAAAATCCCCCGCATCCGGGCGGGATCGTGAGACGGCAATGTCTGGAACCGCTCGGCCTGTCCGTGACCAAGGCCGCCGAGCACATTGGCGTCACCAGGCAATCTTTGTCCGAACTGGTCAACGAACACGCCGGGATCTCCGTCGAGATGGCGATCCGGCTCTCCAAGGGGTTCGGCTCCACCCCGGAAACTTGGCTCGGTATGCAGATGTCCTACGATCTCTGGAAGGCGCGCAACCGAGCCGACGAAATTAAGGTCGACAGGTATCAGGCCGCCTGACATCACTGACTTTCGGTCAACGCTCTTACCTTGATCGCATAGACAAGCCCGTTCCTCGTCCGGACGCATCGACAGTCGTGATGATGAAAGCGCCGCAGAACCGCGTCATCGACCGAGTCGAGCGGTGTTCCATCGCCGGGCAGCCAGGTCAGAAAATGCCGGGCTGAGGACCGAAACAGGTTAACTTGCGATTCGGAATATCCCTCGTCCCGAAGGTGCGCCAAGAATTCTGTCAGGTGGTCGGGCCATGGCTCTCGTAAGCCATTGCGTTGCGTCGTGATCGACATCTCGGTTCTCCTATGATGAACAGTCGGAGGAGTACCATAACTTTATGGAGAGTGTTCCGGCTCCGAATCCCCGCGATTCCGGGGCCGGCACGCCGCCACTCTCCATAACATTTCGCTCACCATAATGACCGCTATGTAGAGCTCTACATAGCGATCATCGTCGCCATGAGACTCGCATCGCACAGCACCTCGACCTCGTCCCGCGCCAGTTTCTCGAAGGCGAGACAGAGCGCGATTTCGGCTTCGCTGTCATAGGTGCCGAGATCCCGGCCGGTGGCGATCTCGATTACCGTCCAGGTGGGGTCAGCGCCAAGGTCGCCACCCAGTTGTTCGGTGGCACGGCGTGCGTCCTGTTCCTGGTCTGCGACCGTCTCTCGTCCTACAAGACGATGGCGCGCGAATGCGACGGCGCGGTGATTCTCTGTTGGTGCTGGGCGCATCAGCGCCGCGACTTCATCCACGGTGCGGCCGGTCAGGCAGGGCTGGCGCACTGGTGCCAGACATGGATCGAACGAATCGCCTCGATCTACAAGCTGAACAAGGCAAGGTTGGAACATTACGACCCCGCTCTCGAGCACCACACGGCGGCGTTCGCGGCGCTCTCAGCCCCGGGCTTCTGCAAAACGGCCTTTGTTTGCCCTGATAAATTCGCTTAGAATTCCTGGAAGCGGGATGCGTCGAACGGCTCTTGATCGTCGCCGGAGTCCCGCGGGGTGTGGAGGTGACTTACGGTGTCAAGGTTCGTCGCATGATAGTACGGACAGAGTAGGATGGATCGTCCGGGTAATCGACGGTGGCAAACCGCAAGCCGGGTGTTGACTGCGTGCGCCTGTTGGTCGGGCCTAGCGAGGCGTTTCCGCTTTATTGTCTCTGTTTTGTGCCTCTGGGCGCCGCTCCCTGCGGCTGCCCAGACGTCTGCGGCGGAGGACGATCCACTTGGCTGCACTGCCAATGTCTGTGACCTGAGGCTGAAAGACGCGATTGGGCTGGCGCTGGCGCGCAACCGCCTGCTACTCAACAGCCGGCTCGACCGGGAAGTGCAGAGATTTTCGCTGGAAGTGGCCGAGGACCGCTGGAGCCCCCTGGTTACCGTCGGCCCCTTTGCCAGCCGGAACCGCTGGGACAACAAAGCTGGTGTCGGTGTCCGGCCAAGCCTGCGTGTTCCCACCGGCGGCGCGTTCGCGCTCAGTTGGGACAAAACGCTGTCGAGGAAATCCGACGGCTCCGGCTCGCAGACCTTCAGCTTTTCCCAACCCTTGCTGAAAGGCGCCTGGGGCGGTATCGACAGTGCGACAGTGCGACAGGCGCGGCTCGAAGAACGGATCGACATCCTCACCTTCCGCCAGACGGCGGCGAATCTGGTGGTCGCTGTGATCGGGGCGTATCGGACGCTGATCGCAGCGGTGCGTGAAGTGGAGATCGGCGAAGCTTCATTAGAGCGCGCCCGTAAACAGCTTGAGGCGACCCGCGCGCTGATCGGCGCGGGGCGTGTGGCTGCGCGCGAAGCGGGGCGGTCCGAGGCGGCGATTGCCAATCGGGAGTTGGCGCTGGTCCGCGCGCGGAACCGCTTGGAGACCGCGCAATTCGCCCTGATCGACATTCTGGAGCTGGATAGCCGGGTTCGCATCCGTCCCCTGGAGAAGTTGGAAGGCGGGCAGCAGGACGTTGCCTTTGCGCCAACGCTCAAAGACGCGCTGCAAGACCGCGTCGATTATCTCCAGGCCGAACTCAGGGTCGAGATCTCCAGGATCGCGCTCACGGTGGCCCGCAACAATCTGTTGCCGGATGTTGCTCTCAGCTTCCAGTGGACGCATAACGATACTGGCGAGACGGACAATCTGGTGCGGCTGGACGCCACGGTTCCGCTGAACGACCGGACGCCTGCTCTTGAACGTCTACGGGCCCGCAACGCGCTCAGGAAGGCGGAGAGAAACGTTGTCGAGTTGCGCGAGATGATCGGCACGGCGCTGCGCCAGGCGCTAAACGATGTCGAGGCGGGGCTCCGATTGACAGATCTGGCCGGCGATGCTCGCGCACTGGCGGAGCGGAACCTGGCGGTGGAGGAGGCGAAATTCGGCCAGGGCCTGTCATCCACCTTCGAGGTCGCGGCCTCCGAGGAGGAGTTGGTCCGGGCGGAGCAGGCCGAAACGGACGCGATTCTTTCCTGGCTCAATGCGCTGACGAGTCTCGACCGGACCGCCGGACGCGTGCTGGACCGCTGGGGCGTCCGGCTTGAGACGGCGCCGCAATGACGGATCGCGACCCCGACATTTACCGCACGCTGCTGGAGAACCTGTCCGACGGGGTGATCGTCATCGGTTTTGACGGGACGGTCAGGATGGCCAATGCTGCGTTCTGCCGGATGTTCGGTCTCGACTCCGATGAGGCGGCCGGGCGTTCCTTCGGGCGGATCTTCATCGCGTTCGAGGGTTTCGACGAGTTCACCCAAATTGTCCTCGACGCCGTTGCCGAACGCGGGGACATCGCGCGGCGCGTCACGCGGGTCCAGGTCGGCGAGGCGCTTCGTTCGCTGTCCGTGACAACGTCCTGTCTCATGGCGGGAGAGGAACGGGTGGCGGTGATCGTCGTTGTCTCCGACATCACCGAAGTCCGCGAGCTGCGTGAGACGGAGTTGCGCCAAGCGGCCGTCATCGAAACGCAACTCGGCGAACTCCAGAGCGCCTATCGCGACCTCGAGACCCGGAATGAGGCGCTTTCGGCGATGACGAAGCGCATGCGCGTGGTGCGCGGCGCGGCGATGCTTTTCGTTATGGTGCTCTTCCTCGCCATCGGCGCCTGGTATGTCCAGCCGCTAGATCTCTTCAGCGCCACCGCGGCGCTGGTTGCCGGCCCGGAAGTGGACGCCGGCGATCCGGGTGTGCTGCCGGCCGTGACGGTACAGCCGCGCGAATTCCGGTCCACCATTGCGCTCAGGGGCCATCTGGCGCCCGGCCGCGTCGCCGAGATCGTCAGCCCGATTGAAAGCCATGTGAGCGCCGTGCATGCCGCCCCCGGGGACCGGGTGGCGGCGGGCGACCCGCTGGTTGCTCTCGATACCGGCAAGCTCGCCTCGGACCACAGGCGGGCTCAGGTCGAGCATATCAAAGTGCATGACCGGCTTGTCGAGATCGAGAACTGGGAGAACAGCGCCGACATGGCGCGCGCCCGACGGGCCTTGCGGCGGGCGAAGATCGCGTTCGCCGATGCGGAGCGGCACCTCGCCAGGACCGCCTTCCTGCTGGAGCAGGGCCTCGTTCCCGCCTCGCAGCACGAAGATGCGCAGCGGCAGCGGCAGAACCGGGCCCTGGATATCGAGGAGGCCCGGCGGGAACTGGAGGCGGTGAAGGCGAAAGGCGGCGAAGAGGCGCGGAGGGTGGTTCGTCTGGAGTCCCGGACGGCCGAGGACCGCCTGCGCACGCATGAGGAGAAACTGGATCTGGCGCTGGTCCGGGCGCCGATCGCCGGGGTCGTCATGGCGGCGGAAGGCTTGAGAGTCAGGCCCCTGACGAAGGGCAGGCCGGTGGCACAGGGAGAGTTGATACTGAACATCGCGGACCTGGAGCGCCTCTCCGTCGTCATGAGCGTGGACGAGGTGGACGTGAGGAAGGTCAAGGCTGGCCAGCGGGCCTGGATTTCCGGCCCCGGATTTCCCGGCCTGAAGGTCGAGGGCGACGTGACCCGCGTCTCGTCGCGCGCTGACAGCAGGACGCGGCGGCGCGGCGCACCGCAATTCGAGGTCGTCGTCACGCTGGACAGGCTGGAAGCCGGGGCCCGCGACCGGCTGCGGGTCGGCATGTCGGCCTATGTCACGATCGTCGTCCACCATCGCCCGGCGGCCCTGATGGTGCCGATCGGCGCGGTGGAACAGGGTGGGGACGGCAAGGCTTGGCTGCTCGTCCTCGCCGACGGCGGCGGCACGGAGCGGCGCGCGGTCGAACTCGGCCTTACCACACTCGATTCGGTCGAGGTGGTGAAGGGCCTCTCGCCTGGCGACAAGGTCGTCCTCGTCCGATGATCCGGGGCAGGGACCGGGGCGCCGAAGGGAGGCGCCGGGCGGGATGCTGAGGCTGACCGACATCCGCAGGTCCTACTGGATCGGGCCGGTCACGACAGAGGTTCTGCGGGGCGTCGATCTGGAGGTCGATGCGGGCGACCTGATGTCGATCATGGGGCCTTCGGGCAGCGGCAAGACGACCCTCATGAATATTATCGGCCTGCTGGACCGCCCGACCTCGGGTGCCTGCGTCCTCGACGGGCGCGATGTCTCCGGGCTTCGTGACGACGAGTTGTCCGCGCTCCGGAACCGGCATATCGGTTTCGTGTTCCAGTCCTTCCACCTGCTGCCGCAACTGACCGCATTGGAGAATGTCTGCCTGCCGCTGGTCTATCGGGGCGCCGGGCGGCCGGAAATGCGCCGCCGCGCGCAGGAGATATTGGAGCGCGTCGGCATGGCGGACCGGACCGGCCACCGGCCGGACCAGCTTTCCGGCGGGCAGAAACAGAGGGTCGCCATCGCCCGGGCGCTGGTGGGCGAGCCGGCGCTGCTGCTCGCCGACGAGCCGACCGGCGCGCTGGATATCGACACGGCCGGCGAGGTGATGGCGCTGCTACAGCGGCTGAACGAGGAGCGCGGCATCACGATCCTGATTATCACGCACGACCCGTCGGTCGCTGACCAGTGCGCGCGGCGGACGCGCATTCGCGACGGCAGGCTCTTCGAGCCGGGGGCCGGGCTCGGCGCCGCGGCGGCGTCCGGGGCGTGAGGCGGGCGTCCGGCATGTCGAGAACCTTCCAGGTCATTGCGGCCAATGCCCGCGAGGCGGCCGACAGCCTGCGCCGGGCGAGGCTGCGCACGGTGCTGGGTCTTGTCGGCGTCATGATCGGCATCTCCTCGGTCATTGCGATGGTCTCGCTCGGCGAGATCGCCAGGGAGCAGGCCCGCAAGCAGTTCGAGGCGCTCGGCACCGACATCGTCGTCGTCCGCAAGTCGTCTGCTGCCGGAAGGGCCGTGATCGGCCTCCCGGACGCCCTGCGACTGGCGGCGGAGGTCCCGTCGATCGTTGAGGCGGCGCCCAGGATATCGGGGCGCGGAACGTTCCGCTTCGCCGGTCGCCAGGTCGGGCGGGGCGCGGTTCAGGGCGTCACCCGATCCTTCGCGAGCGTGAACAAGCTGACGCTGCAGAAGGGCCGGTTCGTTTCGAACCTGGATACCGGCCGATACTGGTGCGTCATCGGCGCCGAGGTCGCGGAGAAAATGCGCGCGGCGGGGGCGGACCGTCTCGCGGGGGCGCTCATCGAGGTCGATGAGGTTCTCTTCACCGTCGTGGGTGTGCTGAACCGCAAGGCGGAGAGCTATGCGCTGCCGTTCCAAGTGAGAGCGGACAAATCGGTCTTCGTCCCGATAACCACGGCGCAGAGAATCGCCCCCGACCCCGGAATCGAGGTCATCGTCGCCCGATCCGGCGCCGGCATCCATTACGCGGCGGCGGTGGAGGATATCCGGTCGTATTTCCGCAAGCGCGCGCCCGATCTCGGCCTCGATATCGTCACCGCGAAAGAGTTGATCGCCCGAATGGAGGCGCAGATGGGCATTTTCACCCTGTTGCTGGGCGCGGTGGGCAGCATTTCGCTGATCGTCGGCGGGATCGGCATCATGAACATCATGCTCGTGTCCGTGGCCGAGCGGCGCGCGGAAATCGCCATCCGCCGGGCCCTGGGCGCGCGGCAGCGGGACATAAGGAGCCAGTTCCTCATCGAATCCGTCATCCTGACAATTACAGGCGGCATACTCGGCATCGCGCTCGGGCTGGCGGCGACCTGGACGATCTGCCGGTTCACCGGCTGGGACTTCCTGATCTCGGGGCTCTCCGTGGCGAGCGGTCTCGGCACGGCGGCGGCGGTCGGCCTGTTCTTCGGGTTCCAGCCCGCCCACCAGGCCTCCAGGCTCGACCCCATCGCCGGACTCCAGGGCAAGTAGGAAGCCGTTCTAGTGTCCTGATCGAGAAGTTTGTTAGAGTAATTCCGCATCCTGTATGGGGGTATGGATCATGGGCAGACCAGCGGTAGCGATTACCTTGTCGACGGCGGAGCGTCAGGAGTTGGAGGGGTTGGCACGGCGCCGGAAGACGGCTCAGGGTCTGGCGCGCCGGGCGCGGATCGTGCTGGCGGCGGCCGAGGGGCTGGAGAACCAGACGATCGCCGAGCAGGTCGGCGCCGATGCCAACACCGTGGGGAAGTGGCGTCGCCGGTTTGCCGAGCGCCGGGTGGACGGCCTCCACGACGAGCCGCGCTCGGGTGCGCCGCGGCAGATCGGCGATGAACAGATCGCCGAGGTGGTGACCCGCACGCTGGAAGAGACACCGCCCGACGGCACGCACTGGAGCCTGCGGTCGATGGCGCGGGCGGTGGGCTATGCCCCCTCCACGATCCACCGGATCTGGCAGGCGTTCGGTCTGCAGCCGCACCGCTCCGAGACGTTCAAGCTGTCTTCGGACCCGCTCTTCGTGGAGAAGGTGCGCGACGTCGTCGGGCTCTATCTGGATCCGCCGGAACGGGCCCTGGTGCTGTGTGTCGACGAGAAGAGCCAGATCCAGGCGCTGGATCACTCCCGGCCGTTGCTGCCGATGAGGCCGGGCCAGGTCGAACGGCGCGCCCACGACTACCTGCGCCATGGAACCACAACGCTGTTCGCCGCCCTCGACATCGCTACCGGCACGATCATCGGACAGTGCTTCCCGCGCCACCGCAGCCGGGAGTTCCTCAAGTTCCTGCGGGTGATCGAGAGCCACGTCCCGGACGATCTCGAGGTCCATCTGGTCATGGACAACTACGCCACCCACAAGACCCCGGCCGTGCAGCGCTGGTTGGCCGGGCACCCGCGCTGGCACGTTCACTTCACCCCTACCGGAGCCTCCTGGCTGAACCAGGTGGAGCGCTTCTTCGCGATGCTCACCGACAAACAGCTGCGCCGCGGCGTCCATCGCTCCACGCGGGAGCTTGAACAGACCATCCGGGACTACATCGACACCGTCAACGCCAATCCGAGACCCTTCCGCTGGACCAAGTCCGCCGACGACATCCTCGCCACCATCAAACGCTTCTGCCTGCGCACTCTCGACACTGCCCAGCGGCAGCACGAACTCATCAAAACTTCAGAATCAGGACACTAGGCTGCGGTGACATTTTAGGGATTCCTTTTTTGTCTTTGGCGTGATTCAACACTGGCTTTTGGAGGTTGGTGTGGAAGGCGAAGTGCTGAGAGACGATCAATGGGCGCGGCTTCGGGACTTTGTTCCTGGCGGGATGAAGGGCAAGCGTGGTCCACGCAGCGACGGGCGGCGGTTTTTCGATGCGATCCTGTGGCTGGCGCGCTCTGGTGCGCGGTGGCGTGATTTGCCGGCGGATCGGTTTGGCCCCTATCAGACGGTGAAGCGGCGCTACTACCGCTGGATCGAGGCGGGTGTGTTTGACCGCATCTTCGAGGCTGTCGCGGATGATCCGGACTTGGAATGGCTGGCGATCGACGCCACCATCGTCCGGGCCCAGGCCCAAGCCGCCGGCGGGCGGCGAAAAAGGGGGGATCGCAAGCCCAGGCTCCCGGCCGGTCCCGGGGCGGGTTCGGCACAAAAATCCACGCCGTCGTCGATGCGTTAGGCCTGCCAGTGCGCTTCGATCTCGGGCCAGGACAACAAAACGACATGGTCCCCGCCCACAACCTCATCCAGGGCCTGGCCGCGGGCCACGTCCTCGCGGACCGCGCCTACGACGCCGACAGCCTGCATGACCTGATCTATGAGCAAGGCGGTGAGCCCGTCATCCCACCGCGCCGGCATCGCAAATACCAGCACAGCTATGACCGCATCGCCTATAAACAGCGCTGGGGCGTCGAAGGCTTTTTCGCCAAGCTCAAGCAATGGCGGCGCATCGCAACACGCTACGACAAACTTGCCGCCCACTTCCTCGGCTTCATCAAACTCGCAAGTATCATGCTCTGGCTTAAATGATTAAATCGTCACCACAGCCTAGTGGATTGAATCTAACATTTGATGCCCCCGTTTGACGGCGGCGATAATTTTGTCGGGATCGGCGGTCCAGACGAAGGGCTTGGGGTCATCATTGGTCTCGTCGATGAATCGATTGATGGCGGTTTGCAGGTCGACCACGGATCTGAAGACACCGCGCTTGAGACGGCGTCTGGAGAGCTTGGCGAAGTATCCCTCGACGGCGTTGAGCCAGGAGCACGAGGTCGGCACGAAGTGGAAGACGAAGCGCGGATGACGGGCGAGCCAGGCGCGCACCTTGGGATGCTTGTGGGCGGCATAGTTGTCGAGGATCACGTGCACCATCTTGCCGACTGGCGCCTCACGCTCGACGGCCTTCAAGAAGCGGAGGAATTCCTGGTGACGGTGGCGCTGCATACAGCGCCCGATCACGGTGCCGTCGAGCACGTTGAGGGCGGCAAACAGGGTGGTGGTACCGTTGCGTTTGTAGTCGTGGGTCATGGTGCCGGCCCGACCCTTCTTCAGGGGCAGGCCGGGCTGAGTGCGATCGAGGGCTTGGATCTGCGACTTCTCATCGACCGAGAGGACGATGGCGTGGGCGGGGGGATCGACATAGAGCCCGACCACGTCGCGCAGCTTGGTGACGAACTCGGGATCGTTGGAGAGCTTGAACTGGCGCACCCGGTGCGGCCGCAGGCCGTGGGCCCGCCAGATGCGGTGTACCGAACTGACGCTGATCCCGACTGCCTCGGCCATCATCGCTCCGGTCCAGTGCGTGGCCTCGGCGGGCGGCTCGGTGAAGGTCAGTTCCACCACCCGCTCGGCCACCTCGGGCGGCAGCGGCGCAATTCGCGAGGGTCTGGTCTTGTCGCGCAGCAGGCCCTCTACGCCCTCTTCAGCAAAGCGCTCCTGCCAGCGCCAGACGCAAGTCTTGGACTTGCCGGTCTCGCGCATGATCGCGTTGGTGCCAATACCCGAGGCGCTGAGCAGCACAATGCGGGCCCGCCAGACGTGCTTCTGCGCCGTGTTCCGATTTCCCGTCAGGGACACTGTAGTCCGATCCAATCTTCGCCGAACCGTCATTCACACTATACGAATAACGGACTTTTTGCGGATAATTGTAACCGGCATTTGTCGTTGGCTTTGTTATCACGAAGGTCATGGTGTTGCCTTCGTATTCTTTTACATCACTGCCGTATGCCATGCTCCCGGGTGCGTAGACGACTGCTGCCAGCGCCAGGAGTATGTATTTCACTTCTGACTTCAGCAGTCGTGCGACATGATGGTCACCAGTCATCAGCATACCACCTCCGTTCCATTATCAATTGGCGCAATTGGCGAGGTCGCTCATCCTAAGCCTCAGTCTCTCGCGTGACCAGTTTCCGTCTTGGGCTTTATGAGATTTAGCTGTAATCTTTCGGCTCATTCAGGGTGCGCCGGCTCTGACCGGGGCACCGCGCTTCGGAAGGAGTAAAGGTCATGAGACGGGACTTGAACGGGAAAACCGCACGAATTGCATGGTACGCGGCCCTTGCCGGCGTCGTGCTGGCAGGGGGCGCCGCGCTCGCCATGCCGCAGGCGGCGCACGCCGCTGACGCCGGCGCAACCGAGGGCGACACGATGGAGTTCACGGTCAAGCTCGGGGCCGCGCCGAACGGCTGGGCGGTGCGCTACAAGTACAAGACGGAAGACGGCGCGGCCGTCGCGGGCGAGGATTACGAGAACACCACCGGCACCGTGACCTTCAATTCGGGGGTCAAGGAGCAGAAGGTCAATGTGGACACGATCGACGACAGCGAGGAAGAAGACCCGGAGGTCTTCAAGCTCAAGCTCTACGACCAGGAGGTCAACGGGCTCTACCGCGGCGTCACCGGGTGGGTTACACCGACGTCCAACATCCGGTCCATGCCGCGCACGATCACCTTGACCGGCCAGATCCAGGATAACGATCAGGCGGTCAAGGCGGATTGCGGGAACGCGGGTCAGTATTGCCAGTGACCGGCAATTCATGCTGAGGCCGCACGGCCGTGCGACGAGTGTGCGGGCGATGCCGATCCCGGCCCGCGCCGGCCATGGCGGAAAACAGAGGAAGCGAATGCCATGAGAACCAAAACCTATCCGCGGGCCTTTCCCGGAATTGCCCTTGCAGCGGTCGTGCTGGCCGCCGCCCTTGCCGCCGCCGGGCCCGCCCGCGCCCAGAACGCCCCCACATATGGCGACTGTGCTAACGCCTGGTACGAGAGCGACGCCTCCGAGCATTGCCCGGCTCCCGGCACCCAATTCTGGTTTGACACCCCGAACGGAGAGTGCAGCGTCACGGCCAGGTGCCGGAAGTTGAATGGCGTGCCATCACCCCAGAATACTGTCACCGGCGATCTAAATGACATGCGCGATCTGGTGAGCTGCGACGGCAAGCTCAAAATCGGCCAATGCCTCACCGCTACTCAACAGGCCGCCCTGGAGACAACATGCAAGGACGCGTGGAATGACAGCGATGCCAGCCGACAATGCGGTTCGTCCCGCGGCTCCCACAGCGTGTCGACATATCAAGGCGTGCAATGTCATGTCTCGACCTCCTGCGGGACCCTGGCGGTGGCGGCGTCCTTCTACGGATCTTCCGATGATGTGAAACGGCTCGATTACTGCAACAACGGGTTGTCCACCTCATGCCCAACGGTCGAGAACTGCACGAACGCATGGAATTCGAGTTCGGCCAAAGTTACCTGTAACTATTCCGGCTCCTACAGCACCCAGATCGGAGTGGATTCGGGACAGTGCTCCGTAAAGACCCATTGCCAAAGACGGGTTGACGATCCATTGGGGAAGATTGGGGGAATCCTCGCAGTTGAGACCTCGTACAAGGGGGACCTGGGACAGGTGCAAAACCTCAAGAACTGCGATGGGTACCTCAAGACCTCCTGCTGAGGTCCCGGTTTTGCGGATCGCATGACATCGATCGGTGCGCGGGGCCTCTTCGGCCCGGCGCCCCGGCGGCTTCCTACTTGCCCTGGAGTCCGGCGATGGGGTCGAGCCTCGATGCCTGATGGGCGGGCAGGTATTTGCTGAGGCGCCCGCGAGGGCGGCGGGGGATCGGCTGGCAGGGCAGGTCACATGGCGTATCGGGGGGTTTGACTCGATGCGTCCGGATCGATAACCCGAGTTCGGGAGCGGCCCGAAGATTCGCTATCGGCATGCCCGCCGACCAGGGGGAAGAACCATGAGAATAGGGACGTGGATCGTGCTGGCGGGAATCCTTTCGGCCGCCTCGGCCGACGCGGCTGAGCAACGGCCGCCGGCCGTGGACAGGCAGGCCGTCCGGGACATCGTGCGCGAGTACCTGCTCGAACGACCCGAGGTTCTCGAAGAGGCCATGAAGGTTCTGCGGGCCAGGCGCGAACGGGAGAAACGGGCCCGGGCGGAGGCCGCGATCATGGAGAACCGCGCGGTTCTCCTGTACCACCCGATGTCCCCGGTCTCGGGCAACCCGAAGGGCGACGTCACGCTGGTCGAGTTCTTCGACTACCAATGCGGCTACTGCAAGCGCTCGCTCAAACCCGTGATGGACCTGCTGGCCGCCGACCGGCGCCTTCGCATCGTCTGGAAGGAGCTGCCGGTGCTCGGCCCGGCTTCGCGTTTCGCCGCAAGCGCGTCGATGGCGGCGGCGAAGCAGGGAAAATACCTCGCGTTCCACAGGGCACTGATGGGCGCGAGCGGCAAACCGAGCGAAGGCTCCGTCATGGTGATCGCACGGCGTGTCGGGCTCGACGTCGAACGGCTGCGCCGGGACATGAAGGATCCGGCGATCGAGGCGTATCTCGACGAGACCTCCCGGTTTGCCGCGGAGATCGGCATCCGCGGAACGCCCGCCTTCGTGATCGGCGACACGCTCGTTCCCGGCGCGGTCGGCGCGGCGCGTCTCAAGCGGCTCATCGCCAAGGCCCGCAACGCCGGTTGATCCTCGCGATTCCCCTGGCCGGGCGGGAAGCACGACTGTTCATGATATCCGCCGCGTGTCAGAGTATTTGACGGGCTTGGTATTAATTGACAGAGACCTTGGCCGTTGGGAGGCCTCCCTCCGGTTCAGGCCGCCGCCTTCCCCCGTCTCATCCTGATTTGTCGCGGAAGTCTCAAGTTGATTGTCGCGCCGCACCACCGTCTGGCGGCTGCATCCGCATCCAGTGATCGGCGGCGCCCCGGCCCATGTCCTCCAGCGCCAAGGTCATGTTCGCCGAGACGCCCGGCTTCCCGACGCCAAGACCGGCGGACGGGTCGTACCTCTGGGCCCCGAGGCCCGGGCGGTGTTGTCAGCCATTCCCCGTGACGACGACAATCCCTGGGTCATCGCGGGCCGCCTCCCCGGCTCTCACCTCACCGACCTGCAACGCCCCTGGCGGCGCATCCGCAAGCAGGCGGGCCTCGAAGACGTGCGGATCCACGATCTGAGACACAGTTTTGCCTCGCGTGCGCTGGCTCTCGGCGAGAGCCTGACCATGATCGGGAAACTGCTCGGGCACACCCAGGTACAAACGACGGCGCGCTACGCGCATCTGGCGCGGGACTCGATTCAGACCGCTGCGGCGCGCATCACAGAAAGCATCGGCGGGAACCTAACTCCCGATGGCACACGCGCCGTTCACGACGCAGAGGAATGACCCCGTCGTCCACCGTCTCCATTCTCGCCGAGCGCCTCGACCACGGCGTCAGGGTTTCGGTCTATGACGGTCAACAGAACGCGAGCCGCCCTGTCGGGAACCCGGCGTCCCTGTTCCCACTCCTGAAGGGCGCGGACATCGAGACCGAAGCGGTCGGCGAATTTCTGACGACTCAACCGGAACCGCTTGCGCAGAGCGACAATTCGGCCAGCCGCGGGGTCATCGACGATCCGGCATGGCAACTCCGTCTCGCCACGGACATGGGCGAGAACCTCGCCCAGCGCCGTTTCGATCTCCCGCCCAAGTTCGGTGCGTTCCTCTATCATTGTCACGTCGTCCCCTTCTTGATTGCGACGACCAGACGCGACAGCGCCCTGGTGTCCGCCGGCGTCAAGTCTTCGCGATCCGCTTTCGCGTAGGCCGTCAGCAGATAGATGGAGTTCGGGCCGGTATGGTAGAAGTAGACGGTGCGGATGCCTCCCCGCTTCCCACGCCCGGAACCGGCCCATCGCAGCTTACGGATACCGCCGGTGCCCCGAATGACCGGAGCCGCATCAGGCGCGGCCACGATTGCTTCCTCCATCTCCCTGCGGGCCTCTTCCCCAAGCAGCTTGTGAATGGCACGCTCGTAGGTGCGTGTGGAGAAGACCCGCATGGTCCGCCACTATGCGGCAATGCCGCACACAATGCAAGCCCTCCCTCGATTCCCTGATAAGCGCTGAGCACGGGCGGGGTTGAAGCTCGGGATGCGGGTTTTCGTGTACGGCGATGCCGGATCCGGTGCGGTCGTATCCGGCGGGATGTCGGATGAGATGGATTCGTCGGTCGGTCGGTTCATTTGAGGTAGGTGAAGTCGGTCTGCCATAGCTGGTTCGGGGCCGTGGTCTTGTCGCGGAACGCATCGGCGGCCTTGATAACGGCGAAGGCCGGGCTGGTGATCAGGCCGTGGGCCTTGAGCAGACGGTAGACGGACGCTTCCGAGACGAAGTAGCCCTTGGTATCGGTAAACGTCACCGCCAGTTCCCGCGGCGACAGCTCCGGCTCATTGAGGGCCAGGTCGCTTGCATAGCGACCGCCACGGCGCTCATACTTCGGGCGAGTGATTTCGGTCCACATGTTGTGCCTCCTCGTTTGCTTTGACACAACCGAGTAAGACACAACCGACTGAAATCACTCAACTAGTTCCGAGTTGAACTCTTAGGAGTAGAGCGAGAATTACATTGGTATGCCAAAAACAGCAATAGAACGACTAAACGCGGACAAGAAACATAAGATCGTGATCCTTCACTCTGATTTTGCAGGGATCAAGAGAGGTCAGAAGATGTTCGTGGCGACGCCGAAGATTGTTGACGAATACATTAGGCGAATCCCGGTAGGCGAAACGCGCTCGATCACACGCATGCGGAACGAACTCGCACGTCGAAGAAATTGTGATGCAATGTGCCCTCTGTCGACGGCGATTTTCGTCAGAACTGCAGCGCAAGCGGCGCTCGAACGTTTGGAGGCCGGTGCGGACTTGGCAGATGTCTCTCCGTTCTGGCGAATAGTTGAGCCTGAAAGCAAGATAGCGAAGAAACTGAGTGTTGATAGCCAGTGGATTGCGGATAGGCGGGCGGCAGAACAATGATCTGGTTTGCAATCTCAATCGCTGTTCTAATCACATGTTGGATCGCTTTGCTGCTCATCCCGAAAACCAACAGCGCAACCAGGTCCATTCGGTTTGATGCGGATATCGAAGATGTTTGGGATATCTACACAACACCAGAAGACCAGGAGCAGTGGCGCGAAGATGTCGGCGAAGTCAGGATGGCTGATGATGGCCGTTCTTGGTCTGAGACTTTGGAGGCCACTGGTATGGTCATCAACTTCCAGATCGTAAAGAAGAACCGACCTGAGACGTTTGTCCTAGCGACCGGTTCCCCTGGCCGTTTCAAGGGACGGTATTCGGCGAAGTTCAAAAGAGACGGCAACTCTACCATTGGCACATTCACCGAGACAGCGACGACCATAGGAATGGGCCCACGTGTCATGCGATTTCTATTCTTTAATCAAATGAAGTTCATTGAGGCTTATGCCGATGCAGTGAAAGAGGAACTACGCAGACGGAATGCTGGGTGACGTCGTTGCTTTGTCGATTTGGCCTGTCCGCCCACCATAGACAGAGCGCGCAGATGGCTGAGGGAGCACGGTCAAATCCTTGGGGAAGAGGTTTAGGTACTGGCGCGGCGACGCAGCATGAACCGCGAACTTCGGCGGTCGAATGTCAGCGGAGTCCATAGCCTGAATGATGTTGGCCGCTCCGTCCATGCACGCCGAAGAAGGCCCGCGGGCCACGTCAGTTCCTCGGTAGCGGCGCTCCGAACCGCGCAGTCTCCCAGACCGCGCGGCTCGCCGGATGGCGCGCATCCAGTCTCGGTAGGCCGCAAGGTTGCGCTCGTGGTCGATCTCACCGCCGACGTATTCGCCGGTCTCGTCGATGTTCCCGCACTCGAGGTCCGCCGCCACACGGTGCCACCACATGTCGACATCGGCCGCGAGCTGTTCCTCGCTGATACCGTCATGCGCCAGCTTCTTCGCCCAGAGGGCCCGCGCGACCGCCTCAAGGTTGTCGCGCCAGGTTCGCATGCCCGCAGGTTAGCGCCGACCTGCCGGACCCTGCAAGCCGTCCGTCAACTCCCGCCCGGCCGCCCCATCCGGGACCACCACTCCTACCGTTGCCCGCCGCGCCGCCGGAGGTCGCCCGCCCGTAGAGCGCCCCGCAGCCGTCACTTCGGCCGGCCACATGCCGGGCGGCCACCAGGAGACAAGGCCAGCCCGGGCGGGGCGAAGGCCGGACGCCCGGAGGAGGCGGTCCGCGCCGCCTTCCCGCCATTCCGGAGCATGCCCATGACCCTTCCCGATACCATCTCCGCCGACTACACCCTGCGCCCGAGCGAGCTTGCCGAGGTCCTCGCTATCCTGGTCGAAGCCCGCCAGCCGACCATGGTCTGGGGCCCTCCCGGGGCGGCCAAGTCGATGATCGCCCGGCAGGTCGCGGACGCCGCCAACCGCAACTATGTCGACGTCCGCGCGCTGCTGCTCGATCCCGTGGACCTGCGGGGCATTCCGTGGCGCGACAGCGCCGACCGCACCCGCTGGGCGCCGCCGGTGTTCCTGCCGCCGACGGACGATCCCGGCTTGTGGCTCATTAACCTGGAAGAGCTGCCGTCCGCGGTGCCGATGGTCCAGGCCGCCCTCTACCAACTGTTTCTGGAGAGGAAGTGCGGGGAGTACGAACTGCCCGAGGGCGCATCCCTGATCGCCTGCGGGAACCGGGATGCCGACCGCGCCGTGGTGTACCGCATGCCGGCGCCGCTCAGCAACCGCCTGGTCCATCTCGAGATTCGGGTCGATGCGAACGACTGGTGCGCCTGGGGCGCGGCCAACGGGATTGCCCCGGAAGTGCTGTTCTTCATCGAGTTGCAGCCGGACCTGCTTCACGACTTCGATCCCCAGTCCAGGGAGCACGCCTTCCCGAGCCCCCGGAGTTGGGAGTTCGCTTCCAACATCGTCAAGAACCGCAACGGCCTCGATCCGGAGGTCGAGCGGGCGCTGTTCCGGGGCACGGTCGGCGAGGCTGCGGCGGTGCAGTTCACCGCGTTCCTCAAGGTGTGGCACGAGCTGCCCCACCCGAGAGCCATCATCAACGACCCCGAGAACGCGGACATCCCGGAGAATGCCAGCACCCTGATGGCGCTCTGCGGCTCCCTCTACCGCATGGCCTCCGACGTCACGCTGGATGCCATCGTCACCTACGCCACCCGGCTCCGGCGCGAGGTGGGGGAATCCCTGGTCGGCGCCTGCGTGCGCCGGGAGCCCGCGCTACAGCGCTCACCCGCCTTCATCCGCTGGGCCGCGGCCAAGACCCAGTGACGGAGACCGCGAGACGCAATGGCGCGACGCTTTTCCCGACTGGCGGCCCGCCGAGGAAAAGGGCGAGGCGGCGCAGGTGCTGCCTGCCTTGCGCGACAAGGAGACCGCGCGGTTGCACGGTCCGGAGATCGAGGACAAGGAGACCCGTCCGCCGCCGCGCTACAGGGAAGGCACGCTGATCGAGGCGATGCAGAATGCCTGGCGCTTCGTCGAGGACGAAGCCCTGCGGGGCCGCCTCAAGGAGGCCAAGGGGATCGGCACGCCGGCAACGCGGGCGGAAATCATCGGCGGGCTGAAGACGCAGGGTTTCCTGACGGCCCACGGACAGAACATCGTACCGACCGGCCGCGGACTGGCGCTGTTCGGGGTTCTCGAACGCGCCGATCCGGCCTTGGTCGATCCAGGGGTGACGGCGGAACTCGAATGCCTGCTCGACGATGTGGTAACCGGCAAACAGGAGATGATGGGCGCGATCGACGCGGTGTGCGATGCAGCCCGGCGCATCATCGCCAGCCTCGAGGACGGCGCCGTTGCCGGCGAGGCTGTGGAACCCGGGGTATCTCCAGGTGGGGACAACCGCGGAGAGCGGCCACCGACGGCGGCGATGAAGAAATTTGCCGCTTCGATCGCCCGCCGCAAGGGTATCAAGCCACCGGCGGGCTACACGAAGTCGGGCGCGATCTGCCGGGCGTTCCTGGATCTGCATGCTCCGGAGCGAACTGCCCGGGATGCAGACAGGAAGCCCACGGGAGAAACGGGCACCAGGCCGCCGAGTCCGGCGCAGGTGTCGTTTGCCAAGGTGATCGCGCGGGAAAAAGGCATCGCCATTCCAGACGAGGCCAAGGTCTGCACAGCTGAAATGTCGGCATGGATCGATGCGAACCGGCAGCCGAAGCCTGCAAAAGGCCGTAAGGTGTCAGCGGCCGGTAAGCGCGCCTCCACCCTGGCCGAGCGAAAACAGGTCAGAACCACCAACGCCATTGAACGAAGGCTCCTAGAAGTCTGAAGACGAACCCGGCCCATTGGGGGACACGGTGGTGCTGCGTGACCGGCGTATCTCCTCAGGCCGCGGCCTCTCCCCTTTCCTCCGCTGGAGCGGGTGCCGGGACGGCCGAGCTGTCCTCGGAGAGGGATTTCAGAAGGCCGTAGGCCATGAAGATCATGATGACCGAGATCGGCAGCGCCGCCGCTATGGATGCCGTCTGAAGCGCTTTCAGCCCGCCCGCCAGGAGCAGCACCGCGGCGACGAATCCCTCGCCCAGCCCCCAGACGATACGGAAGCGCCGCGGCGGGTCGTCGTCGCCCATCGACAGCATGGTGGTGATCACCAGCGTCCCGGAATCGGACGAGGTGATGAACCAGGTGGCCAGCAGTAAGGTCGCGAGCGCCGACATCACCCATTGCAGGGTCGAGATATCGGTCAGGCGTTCGATGGTTCCGTAGAGCGCCGCCGGCAGGTTCCACGCCTTCACCAGATCGACGATACCGGCGGTGCCGACGCCGCCCGCGGCGTTGAGCTCCATATAGATCGCGTTGCCGCCGAACATGCAGAGCCAGAAGAAGGCGATCGTGGTGGGGACGAACATCACGCCGACCATGAACTCGCGGATCGTGCGGCCGCGGCTGATGCGCGCGATGAACAGGCCCACGAAGGGCGCCCAGGATATCCACCAGCCCCAGTAGAAGATCGTCCAGCCGCCCTGCCAGGCGATCTCCTTCTCGGTGCCGGCGGTCCAGAACCCCATCGGGATCACGTTCCAGATATAGTCGCCGAGCGAGGTGACGAAGAAGCCCATCAGCCACTTGAACGGCCCGCAGAAGAGGAAGAAGGCGAGCAGCACAAGCGACAGCCAGATATTCCACTCCGAGATGATGCGGATGCCGTTGCCGACGCCGGTGACCGCCGAAAACGTCGCCACGATCGAGATGCCGACGATCAGCAGGATCTGCGTCGTGATGCCCGGATCGACACCGAACAGCACGTTGAGCCCGGTCGCCATCTGGTTGACGCCGAGCCCCAGCGAGGTCGCGACGCCGAAGATCGTGCCGAATACCGCCAGAAGGTCGACGCCGTGCCCGATGGGGCCGTAGATCCGGTCGCCGATGATCGGGTGGAGCGCCGAGCGCATGGTGAACGGCAGCTTCTTGCGGAAGCCGAAATAGGCCAGGCAGAGACCGACCACCACATAGACGGCCCAGCCATGGAAGCCCCAATGGAAATAGGTGACCCGCATCGCATGGACCGCGCGGGTCAAATCCATGGACGTCGCGCCCGCGACATCGGCATGCGGGTTGTTGGGGTAGCCGAAGGCGCCCGAATTATCGAAATAGACGATCGGCTCGGCAACGCCGAAGAACAGGATGCCGATCCCGACTCCGGCCGAGAACAGCATGGCGAACCAGGAGAAATTGCTGAACTCCGGGCGCGAATCGTCGTCGCCCAGTCGGATCGAGCCGAACCTCGATAACATCATGATGAGGCAGAACAGCACCATCCCCATCACGACCACGATGTAGTACCAGCTGAGCGAGGCCTCGATCCAGCCGCGGATCGCCGTGTAAACCTCGTTGGCGAACTCGACGTTGAGCACCGTGAAGACCACGAAAGCCACCACCATCCCCTTGGCCGCCAGCCCCATACCGGTGTGGAGCCCGCGCATGAGCCCGGCCCGCGCGATCAGGTCTTCCGCTGCTCTTGACGACACGCTGTGCCTCCTTCGGCATTCGCCGAACATGTGCATTCCGAAGATGGAGACGGAAACCCTAACAGTCTATCGGACTTAGGGTCATCGATCGATATTCAATTGTCTGTCGCGCCCGCTCTTGGCGTTCGGCGGGGTTGGCGACGTTGTCGGGCGGTTGGTGCTTGTCGCCGGGTTCCGGGCGGTTCGTGGCATCGACGGCGTTCTCCGGTCACGGCATGCGTCTCGGAAGCCCCAGCCCGACATACGGGCTGCCGGTGGCGCGCCCCGCGACGGCCGGGAAGCCATATGCCGCCTCCATGTTCCAGCGGCTCGTCGCCTCGCTGCCCGTGCGGTCCTCCAGCGGATCGGCCCGGAACAGCGCATCGAGCCCGCCCTTGGCGATCTCGACGGTGCGGACCTCGGCTAGCAACCGATCCGCGGCACTACTCGCGACGGTACTGGAATCATGCGGCTTCCCAGACATGGTGCGGCCCTATCACGTTGCGCCGGTGATGGCGATAGGCCGCCTATGGCCGCCTCTCGCAGTTGCTGAGCATCGGCAAACGGCGGACCGAAAAAGGCGATTGCCAGCTCTATTTGGCCGATATTCTCGACGGAAAAACCTTCCAGGGCGGCGCCGGACAGATGGTCATCGCCCTGCCGCCCGAAAACTGGACGCAGCGCATGATAAGCACCTTCTTAAACTGAAACATTAGTTTCAGAACAATCTATATCTATCTGTTAAACATAACCATTATGGAGATGACCTCCGTCGGATTTATGCGCTCACGGCGCGTGCGAAACAGGCCGGAATTTCCATTGTCGCGACCAATGACGTCCATTATCACGTCCCCGATCCCACTGTGTCACGACCCGCGATTCACCGTCTGCGGTCCTCGCCGGATGCTTACGAACAAAACCACCTTGGTCGGGAAAATCGTAAGCGATGGAGTGGACGCCCCTCCCGGCGACGGAGAAGAAGGGCTCGCGCCCTCGGCCTCGGCGGCCGGGACCATCGCGGCGGCGGCCGGCAAAGACGTCACCACCGCGCGATCGCCTCGAACCCCAGTGTGTACTCCGGCGCCGTCCAGTCGTTCTCCCTGCGGGTCGCCTTCAGCCCGAAGGAGATATCGGGCACGTTGGCATTGGCCGCGGGCGTCAGTCTCCAGCCGATGCTGTAGTCGCGCGCAGCCGTCGCCATCCCCAGCCCGACATGCGGGCTGCCGGTGGCGCGGCCCGAGAAGGCCGGGAAGCCGTATGCCCCCTCAGCCGTCCAGCGGGCGGTGGTCTCGCCGCTCCCTGTGCGGTCCTCCAGCGGGTCGTCGACGAACAGCGCGTCGAGCCCGCCCTTGGCCTGTCCGCCCCAGTCCTGGGTCAGCGCAAGCGACGGGCCGCGCTCCGAGGCCGGCTCGGGATCGAACGCCAGTGACGCGGCAAACCCCCGGTCCTTGAGGTCGTCCGAGCCGTGCGCGATCAGCGTGCGGCCCGAGACGTCGAGCGACAGGCCGAGCGCCGGGTCGGCCCAGGCCAGCCCGCCGCCAAGCTCGACCCCGAAGCCGGTCTCCGCATCGCCGCCGTCATGGCGCATGCCCGCTTCCAGCTTCGGCGTCACATGGCCGCCGCCCTCGGTGGCGATGCGGTAACCGCCTTCCAAACCGAGCCGGAGGCGGGTCACATCGGAATCCGATGCCGCCAGTTCGTGCGTCTTGTCCGAGCTCGTCCGCGCCCACAACGCGTCCGAGGTCACCGCCAGGGCGGGACCGCCGCCCGCCTCCGGCTTGAGCGTCACCTCGCCGGTGCCGTAGCCCTTCGGCACCATCAAGATGCGCCTGGGCGCCACCCACTTTTTGATGAAGCGACTGAAGAACGTGAAGACGGAGACAGCCTTGAGCGTGCTCGCCTACAATCTCACCAGGGCCATGAACATCCTGGGAACCGGGCCGCTGATCCAGGCGATGCGGGCGTAACAGGCCCGTCTGCGCCCGTCACAAGCCCAAAGACCCGAATAACCACCCCAGATCGACCCAATCAGCCATCGTCGGGTTGCTCAGGTCTATAATCACAAAATCACCGTGCCGAAGACAAAGTTCCGGGCCTCCATCAAAAATCCCGCATTCGCCCTAACGTTTTCACACAGCCAGGACCCAAAGCGGGAATTGGTTAGAAGTCAGCCCAGTGTCACAATTTGCCCCCGGCACTCACCAAATCCAATGGTTCGCCGGCCCTCGGCCGCGGCATGGGCGCGGAGAATAATCTCATCACCCGCCTCAAGGAAACCGCGGGTTTCTCCGCCGGGCAGCGCCAATGGATTCTGTCCGCCATGGGCAAGCTCGATAATGCACCCTGCCTCCTCGACCTCGGGACCGGAAACCGTACCAGTGCCAAGGATTTCTCCAGGTCCGACCTTGGCGCCGTTCGACGACACATAGGAGACCAGTTGGGCCGCGGTCCAATGCAGATCGAGGGAGTTGCTGATGCTGAGCCGATGGGGTTCCGCCCCGTTGCTCCGCATGGCGGTGGTGCCGAGAAACACCTCAAACTGAATGTCCAACCCGCCCGATTTCCGGTCTGCCGGGGAGACGAGATAGGGCAGACGATCGGGAAGCTCCTCGGGCGCCGGATTGAGTGGCCCGCGGAATGGCGCCATCGCTTCCAAGGTCACGACCCACGGGGCGAGGGTCGAGCTGAAGCTTTTGCCCAGCAACGGCCCCAATGGCCTGCTTTCCCATTGTTGGATGTCCCGCGCCGACCAGTCGTTTAGGAGTGCGAATCCAAATATGTGGTCTTCCGCCTCGGCGACCGGAATTGGCACGCCCATTTCGTTGCCGGGTCCCAGCACAATCGCCAGCTCGAGTTCGTAGTCCATGGTTTCGCAAGGACCGTACTCAGGCGGGTTTCCCTCGCCGCGTCCCAGCTGACCCATTGGGAGAGGGACGGGCGTTCCGGACACCACGACCGTCGAGGCACGCGCGCCATAAGCCATCGGCAGCCACCCATTATTCGGTGGCGGCGGTCCGCCATGCCCCATGATTTGCGGCATCCTCCGCCCATGATGGGCGGATGCCGAGAAATCGGTAAAATCCGTTATCGTGAACGGGAGCGCCAATTCTACCGCCGATTGATCGACAAGAAGTTCGCCCTCCATGGAGCGTGCCTGTTTCCCGCGCGCGCCGTCCTCGGCGAGAATGTCAAACAGCCGGTGGCGCAACGCCTGCCGCTCAGCCGGCTGAATGCCCAGCAAACCGTCCAGTCTCTCCTGAGCACAATTTTCACTCACCACGTCGCCCAAGCCTTCGAGGAGGCCGGCTCGGGAGCAGGCCTCCGACGACAGGATTCGATCCCCGATGCCGACGCCTATGCCCGTTTTCCCGCCGTGGCGATAGGCGCAGAACGGCAAGTTCTGAATCGGGAAATCCGTCTCCGGCGCGTTGGCCGAAGTCACCCAGCTCTCCGCCGAAGGGTCGTGCGTGTGATCAATGCCTGTCATGTAGCCAAAGCTCCTGAATACGCGGCCAAAGTTCGTCGCCTGATTTCCTCATGAGCGCAACCCGGTCCGCGGGATCGTGATCTAATATTGCGGTCTTGTAGGATGGCCTCTGCGTCGCCCGTTCATACCAATCCGCAACGTTCGGGCGGCCCGGCGACCACATTTCCTGGAGTCCAAGTATCGCCATCCGATTTACGTAAGGTGTGAAACCGGCGTCGGCCAAGGAGTGGCGGCCGCCGGCCAGCCAGTCCTGCGCCGCGAGCTCCGCCTCCATATCGGCCAGCATCCTGTCCAGCCGCGTGAGGGCTTCGCCCATCAACGGAGACTCGATTCCGTTCTCCGCCAAATCCTTCATTTTGGCCCGCTTCGCCGGATCCGGAATCCCGGCGAGCCGCGCCGCGCGTTCCTCGGGTGACTGTTTCGCCCGGAACCGGCGAAAAGCGATGGCGTTGCTGACCGTATTGATGGCGTAGTGGATGGAGTCGTCGAGTTGCTTGATCCATAGCCGCATACGCGCCCGCCGGTATGGCGCCTCGGGTTTCATGGGCCGCGCGGGTTCAAGGTCGTCGAGGTACTCGTTGATGATCGATGATTTGATGATCACGCAATCATCATGGACCAGTGTCGGAACAACCGCATTGGGATTGAGCTTCATATATTCGGGGGTTTGATGCTCTCCCTTGCCGAGATTGATGAACGAACCTTCCCATGGAATTTCTTTCTCCGACAGGACCAGCCGGACCTTCTGCGAGCACACCGATGTGTCGTGGTGGTAAAGTGTCAGCATCGGATAAATCCCCTACAACTTGCCGGCCCGCTCGTTGAAATAATACCTCCCGGCGGCACCGAGAACTTCCCACCGGTCACCCTCGGTTTCCGCGCCGAATTCGGTGTAGCAGAGGTGTACGTTGAGTACGATGCGTTCCCGGTCGATCCAGTCCGCATAGGGACCGAGATCTATGTCACGGGCGGCTTCTTCATAGCCCATGCCGGCGTCGTAGCGTCTTCGCGATTCGCTTTGAACGAACTCGATATAGTCCTTTAGCCCCTGGATACCTTGTTTGTCCGTTATGGGCCCATGGCCGGGGACCACGATGTCCACATCCCAACTCATTATCAAATCGCAGGCCTTGATCCAATTGTCGCTGGGTCCGCACCAAATGATGGGATGGCCGTCCATGAACAAAATGTCGCCCGCGAAGATGACCCGGTCCTCGGGGACGTAGACGACGACATCGCCTTTGGTATGCGCCGGCCCCACTTCGATGAATCGGACCTCCTTGTCGCCGACGTGGATCGTTTGTTCACCGGAAAAAGTATTGGTTGGAAGGGTCTGAACGAACCCCTCGGGCGAAAACTTGGTCCACATGACCTCGTTGAAGAATTTCCCCGCATCCCCGAAATTTTCCCAGTTCATTCGGATGTTGCCTCGCGGGTCATCGGACGGCGCGGAATGCTCCTTCATTTCCTCGAGGCACGCATCCGAGGAAATGATCACGGCCCCTTCGACCAGTTGATTGCCGAACGTGTGGTCCGGATTCGAGTGGGTGTTGAGGAGTGTGCCGATGTGTTCGGCCGCTGGCACCGCCCGCTTCATGCTATCCAGCATGTCGCGGGTGAGCGGCAGGTCCATCAGCGTATCGACGAGCAGGGTCTCGCCCTGATCTTCGATCAGGCCTGCATTGCTGTACCCCCAGCCGCCACTGGGCTGGAGATACCCGTAACACCCGTTGCCCAGATCATGTAGGCCTCTTTCGTATGGATAGGAGGTTCCCATTACCTTGCCTCGCTGAATTTCGGGAGGTCTCCTTCGACGACCGTGACATCCCATTCAGGCTCCGGGTTCATAAATTCGGGAATTTCGTGGGACCACATCATCATGCCGAAGCGCGGATCCCAAATTCTCGGTTTCCATTCCTCCGTGATGTAGTCGATATCGGTCAGATATTCGGAGTCGCCCCCGCCCGGATTATTGGCGTAGTAGTTGATCGCCGACGAGATACGGTGCCGGCTAATCCCTAAGAAACTTTGCCAACCCTGGCGTTGGAGGTGGTTGGCGCCCGCCATCAGTTCGTCGATGTTCTCGACGCCGAAGGATACGTGGTTCCAAGTGATGCCTTTGGCCTGCACACGGTCCGAATCCATGATGAAGATACTGTGGTGATCCTGCCGGCCATCGGCGAGCAGAAAGGTCGCGAGATCGCGCGAAATATCGGTTACTCGGAAATTCAGAACGTCGACGTAGTATGCCTCGATCTTGTCGATATCATCCTTGGGCACGGTGTACCCAATATGGTGGATCACGCGGGGCTGGGCCCGCTCGTACCATTTTCGGTTCGCGTTCCAGCGCTGGACCGTATCGACGGTGTTGGTCGGGACATGCTCGCCCGCAACAACGCTGCGTTCGAAGACGCGAAAGCCGAGTGGAATGCCGAGAGCATCGACGGTATGAAGGGTTCCATCGTCGTCTCGGCTCACTTCGCCATGACCGGCAAGTTTTCTCTCCAGCTCATCCAGACTTTCGGCGTTATCGACGCCCCAGACGGTTTCGCGCACCCCAGGGCGTTCCAACACATTTTCCCGAAGTGTCGGATCGGTCATGTGCCGAATAAGGATGGTGGCGCCGTCGGCAACGCTGAAGTCGGCACCGATCTCGTCCTCGCGATCAACCGTGAGACCAAAATCCTTATAGAATTTTGTCGCTTCCGCGACGTCCGGGACGCCGTAGATCAGCGATGAAATACCATTAATAGCCATTTCGAATACTCCAGTTGATTTATACTCAAAAGGCTTCAGAGAGTCGTTTGCCTATGGCCATTCCTTGCTTGGCCATCCCTTCGCGTACTGGCGGTGGGAAAAATTTCGGCTCATTGCTCTCTTCATCCAGGGTGAGATGCTGCCCCGTCTCGAATGAGCCCTGCTGAACGAAAAGAGCGCGTTCGAAACGCCGCTCCATCCAGGAGGCATTGACGGCGTCAATCGTCTCACCTTTCTCCAACTCCTGTGCGTAGGCAACCGCGTCTTCAATCCCCATCGCCGCGCCGGACGCCCAGAACGGACATGATGCGTGGGCCGCATCTCCCATGATGACGATGCGGCCGTCATACCAGGGTGCCGGCAATTTGATCTGCTCCATCACCGTATGGAGGATGTCGGAAGGTTGAATATCCATCGCTATTATGTCCTTCAAATAGCCGCCGAAATGGCTGTAGCGTGCCCGAAATTCCTCAAGAGCCTTTTCAGGTGGGCTGCGGTCCGGGGTCGCCGCCTTGGCGACGCAAGCGACATAAATGTGGGTGTCGTTGACGGGCAGAACGCCGACGGTTTTGCCGAAGCCGAACATCCAAACCATGGTTTGCACGCTCTCCGGCCGGGGAAGGATGAGTCGGTAGTTGCAAAAGCCGGCGAACTCCGGATCAAATCCAGGGAACACCATTTGCCGGGTTTTGGAATGAATGCCGTCACAACCGACTACAAGGTCATAGCGGTCTTCACTGCCATCCGAGAAAACGACATCGACCCCGTCGCCAGAATTCGTGAGTTGATCGACCG
Source organism: Rhodospirillales bacterium (assembly GCA_965213765.1). GTDB lineage: Bacteria > Pseudomonadota > Alphaproteobacteria > Rhodospirillales > UBA2165 > JAJDXO01. The sequence continues at coordinate 1,343,807 of OZ243926.1, forward strand.
TCATTCCCATGCGGACGGAAAGACCCATTTCCGTGACGCGTTCATGCAAAATGTCATGAACTGAATGCCGCCGGAGACAGACGCTGCCGGGATATTCGGGTCCGGCAATTTGCGGCTCGGGACCGCCGCCGAACGGCTCGCCGGTCGTGTCCTGAAGAATGAGGCCGTTGACGGTATCCGACCAACCCGCCTCAACGATTCGGCCGACCACATCGATATCAAGCAGTGCCCGCAGGGCTGTCCCTCGAAGGATCATGCCCGCGCCAAGAATTTTGAACTCATCGGCGAGTTCAATGATGTCAGCTTGAATGCCCCGCTTCGCCAGGGAGCACGCAAATGTCTGTCCAACAATTCCGGCCCCGACGATCAGTACCTTGTTGACCGAAGCCATTATTACTCTCCCTCGACGATCGGATTTTCCAGCGTCCCCAGGCCTTCAATTTCGATGCGGCAGACGTCTCCACCTTTCAGAAAGGTGTCGGTTGAATGGCCAACGCCACTTCCGGTGCCGGTTGCGAAGACGTCGCCCGCCAACAGGGTTAGGCGCTTGGAGAGAGTCGCGATCAGTTCCGGAATGGTAAAGATCATAAGATTGCTGTTGGTGTCCTGATGCAACTCGCCGTTCACCCAGGTATTGATCCTCAAGTTCTGTGCATCAGGAATCTCTGATCGAGGCGTGATCCAGGGGCCCATGGGTGCGGCCGTATCGAACGACTTCTGCGACAACCAGTCGGTCTTTAGCGCCGGCCAATCCTCACGGAACAAAAAGTCCCGCGCCGAAAGATCGTTGACAATCGTGTAGCCGGCAACGTGGTTGAGGGCGTCCTCTTCGCGGATGTTAAAGCCGTCCTTACCGATCACGACACATATTTCCGCCTCCCAATCGAGCTTTTTCGTATCCGGGGGACGGCGGATTTCGTCGCCGGGGCCGATCACCGTCTGACGGACGACCTTGTTGAAAATGTAAGGGTTGATCGTGCTCTTATCGACATCCCGGCCGGACATTTCTTTCAGATGGTCGCTGTAATTAGCCCCGGCGCAAAATATATTGCTCGGATACAAAAGCGGCGCCGCCAAGTTGACCTCGGCGAAATCAAGATCAACAGCTCCTGACGCCACCAATTTCTCCAGACCAGGCAGCGCCACATCCCAGTTCTGGATCAGAGCAATTGTTGAGCTTGTATCGTAGTTGGCGTCAGCCAGGCGCGATCCAACGTCGACGACCGTCTCGTCGACTTTTAGTCCGGCGCGGGGCTCGGAACTTCCTTCGGCGGTATAGTTAATCAGGCGAAAACTCATTTCGGTCATCCCGGTCAGAACATGATGGAGGGCAGCAAAAGGACGATGGACGGGAACAAAATCAGCAGTGTCAGCTTGATGATGTCGGCGGTCAGGAACGGCAGCACGCCCTTGTAGATCGTTGTAAGGGGAACGTCCTTGCCGACAAGGCTTTGCAGGACGAAAACATTCATGCCGATCGGCGGGCTGATCATGCCGATCTCGAGAACGACCAACATAATGATGCCCCACCAAATCAGGTCGTAGTTTAGGTCCAGGATGAGTCCGGAGACGATGGGGACGGTGATGATCATGATGGCGAAGGACTCCATGACCGCGCCCAAAAATATGTACACCACCATCAAGACGGCGATGACCCACAACGGCGCAACATCCATGCCGCCCACGACATTGGTCAAAAACTCGGGAAGCCCGGTGATCCGGAAGAAGAACGCAAGACCCAGACCGCCCATGATCAGCGCATAGATCATGGCCGTGAGCGATGCGGCCTCTCCCATCACGCGCCAAAAGGCATCCCCTTTGAGCTTGCCGCGATAGAGGGCAATGCAGAACGCAAAGACAGCGCCGACCGAGGCGGCCTCCGCCACCGTAAACCAGCCAAAGAAGATGCCGCCCATTACCAGTCCGAACAGACTGAAGACCGCAACACTTCGTTTGATGGCCGCGAAGGCTTCGTGTCCGGAGAAACTTTCCTGGGTTGGTACCGACGTCGGTGTGAGACGTACATAGATACTGATCGTAATCATATAAAAGGTGATTGCGATCAATGCCGGGATCATCGCCGCCATGAACAATTGGCCGAGTGATTGTTCCGTCAGAAATGCATAGACAACCAGTGCACCAGAAGGCGGGACAAGTGCACCCAAGGTGCCGCCGGCCGCAATGGAGCCGGTAGAGAACTTTGTCGAGTATCCCCGCTGTTGCATCTGAGGCAGGGAAACCTTTCCGATCGTTGCCACGGTTGCGATGGATGAACCGGTCACGGCGCCGAACCCCGCACACCCGCCGATGGTCGCCAGCGCCAGGCCGCCTTTTAGATGACCAAACAAGGCTTGCGCCAAACGATAGACATCGTCGGCGATTCCCGCCGCGGCGGCCAAAATGCCCATGATCAAAAACAGGGGCAGGACGGAGACGTCCGGGTTGGTCAGGAAGTCGGTGCCTTCCGTGCCGAACACGGTGAGCGACTGAGGTATCCCGATAATGAGGGCTGATCCGGTAATGGCCAGCATGGCACTCACAGCGGCTACCGGGATAAAGATGAATAAGAAGCCGAGTTTCACGACAATCATGATCAGTGCCAGGATCGTCGGTGCCGATTTCGCGGTACCGGTCAGGGCTCCGATCAGAAACTCGAATGAGAGCGCAATCGCCAAACTCACGACGACCGCGAGTATCAATGCCAGAGGTGTCTTGTAACCGAGCTGTTGGGCAACATCTACCTGGACGCCGGTGTCACCGGATGCATGAGGTCCAGGTCCTTCCGCCTCACCACTCGATCGCTGCGTGTCATAGTCCCGGTCGGCCCGCGCGGCGTCGACAATGAACACGATCAGCTGGCTGGCGGAGCAGATGACCAGCAATCCGCTGATTGCCCAGAAAAAGGGATAGTGCGGTATTTCATGAATGGCAGTCGCTCTTTGCGACACTTGGACGACGCTAGCCGCGTCCCCGATCCGCCACGCCAAGAGCACAAACATCCAGAAGAGCATCCCGGATCCCAGCACATTGAGCCAGGCTTTGGTCTGCTCCCCAATGCCGCTCAGAATATTGATGCGAAGATGGGCCCGCATGGCGATCGCGGCGGGAAAGGTCGCCGCGATCGCCACGGAGAGCACCATTTCGACATATTCATTGAGGCCGTGAAAAGCGTCAACAAACGGCACCAGGCGCGTCAAAATATCGAGAATGACGACGAAAGCGATGGCAAGGATCGCCAGGACCCCGGCGAAAGCAATGCGTCGTGAGACCAATACGTTGACTTGGTCTACCCGTTCCAATGCGTCGCGCATTGCCTTCCCCCGAGGTCCGTAACCTGGGCTCTCTGACGGCTATTACTTGCCTGCGGCGGCAACCTCCGCCTTGTACGCGTCCAGGATTTTCTGGCCATCCGGAAGCCGTTTGACCCAGTCGGCGATGACAGGCTTCATTTGGCCGAGAAATTTCGCCTGCTCCTCCGGGCCCACCCGGTTAATCGTATGGCCGCCCCGTCCAGCCGTCCGCTTACGGCCGAGCGCGTCCTGAGTATCCCAATGCTGGCCAAAACTCCGGCTATGGCCTTCGGCGGAATTTTTTATCAGCGCCTTCCTTGCGGCGTCGGACAGTCCGTCGAACCTTTTCTTGGTCATCCAGATCATTCCGGTTGCGCCGCCGAACGGCCCATCGAGATGGTGACTCGTAACTTCATGCAGTTTGAAAGGCTGGAATGCCGTCCACTGCATATAAATGCCGTCCACAACACCCTTCTGAACCTGTTGATACATGGCCGGCAACGGGAACGATAAGGGCGTGGCTCCCAGTATGGCCAGCATCTGCGCGGGCACCCGTGAACTGGCCGCTAATTTCATGCCCTTGATATCAGCCAATTTCGTGATTGGTTTGCTGGTGTGGATGCTGGACTGTGGAAACGCGACGATCGTCAGCGGTACGATTCCCGCCTTGGCGAAATCGGAAGACGTGATTCCTTTCGCGTGCAGCCGCCAAATTGCAACCGAGGCGACTTTCGCTGAACTGACGCCCAGGGGCAGAGCGGTCACGGTCGATCGCGGAAACTGCTTGGCGCGCCCTGAAGCGATACCCCAGCCGATTTGCACGACGTCAGCCTGTACGCGTTCCCAGATGTTGCGGGGGTTGGCGAGTTTACCGCCGGTGTTAAGAACTACCTTAATGGCGCCGCCGGCATCTTCGTTGATCGCTTTGATCCACGGCGGGAACACTAGCCGGTTGGTGTGCGAGCGCGGATTGGATGGAGAGACAAAGTTTAGAACTTCCTGCGCCGATGCCTGTCCAACAAACAACATCGCCGTCCCAATGATTGCCAGATACTTCAGATTGAGTTTCATGTGTCGCCTCCTCGTTAAGTCCTGGTTTTTCAGATCGGACGCTCCCGGATGCGAACGCGTCAGGAACGCCCTTGAAGGTATTTTCCTCCCATCACTCCTCAGCGGGTTTGAAAAAGAAACCCTTTTGGAAAGCCGGGCGCTCTTGGGTGCGGGCCCACCAATCGCCCAACGCCGGCCGCACCGTCCAATCGACCAGACGGTTCATTTCGTTCGCTTGAAAGCGCTCTATAAACGGCGCGTAGGCGATGTCGGCGAGCGAATACTCCTCGCCGCACAGCCAAGGCCGGTCGCTGAGCCGCTCCTCCATATCATCGAATATGATGGCGATACGCGCCTCGGCATGATCCATTTCTTCTTGTGTAACCCCTTGCCGGATGCGGCGTTCCAGGATGGCACGCCGGTCGATTTCCGGCTGTTTGGCAAACGCCACCTGGAGTTCATCCTCGGACATGCCTTCATATCGTTTGTAGCGCCCCTGCTTGATGAAGGAGATGACGTTGACGCTTTTGTGCAGGACGTGCTCACAGCGATCCATCCAGATGCGCATCTGTGCCCGCTCATACAGATCGGCAGGACGAAGCGGCGGGTCGGGAAAGACGTCGTCCAGGTACTCCATGATAAACATGGATTCGATTAGGACGCGGCCGTCATGGACCAGCGTCGGGACGACGCCGTTAGGGTTCATTTTGACGTAATCGGGCGCGAGTTGTTCGCCGCGGTCCAAACGGATGTGATGGCTCTCCCATTCCAGGTCTTTTTCCGCCAGGCAAATCCTCACCCGTTTCGAGCAGGTGGAAGTAATCCAGTGATAAAGTTCGAGCATCTAGGTCCCCATGCCATATAGCCTTCGCGGTAGGCCTCTGGATATCTATGTCCAGCACCCCACGCGTTGACATTAGCTGTCTGCTTGGTCCCCGGACTCTTCGACGAGCCTTCACGTTCCCTATTTTCTCTATTCTAATTTTCTGAGAGTGAGACTAGCGATAACTTCAGGTATTCGAGAAATTTTTTTTAACTATGAGAACTATCAATTTTGGTGATAATTAGGCTATGCGTTTTCATCGGCTTGATTTGAACCTTTTGGTGGTGCTCGATGCGCTCATCGCAGAGCGCAATGTCAGCAGGGCGGCCGAACGGCTGAACCTGACGCAACCGGCGATCAGCAATTCATTGGCTAAATTACGCCAGCATTTTCAGGATGATTTGCTGGTGAAGTTGGGGCGGCACATGGTTCCGACACCGCTCGCGGAGTCGTTGCGCGAACCGGTCCGGGAGGCGTTGGTGGATTTGCAAGCCATCGCGGAATCGCGTCCGAGTTTCGATCCATCGACCGTGGGCAAGGAGTTTAAAATCGTCGCATCCGACTACGTTGCCGCGATCTTGCTGCCAGTGGCAATTCAACGGCTGACAGTGTCCGCGCCGCAGATCAGCATTCAAAGCCTGCCCGTAACCGAGCGGAATCTTGGTCTGCTCCGGCGGGGTGAAGCGGACTTCCTAATTATCCCGGAAGAAACCACAACGCCTGAGCATCCCCATGAACTTCTATTCGAAGACCGGTACACATGTATTGCGTGGTCACGAAATCGCTCGGTCAATTCGCCATTGACACTCGATGCGTACCTCTCCGCCCGTCACGTGGTGACCGCCTTCGACAACGAGCGAATGTTGGCGTTCGATGAAGCCCGCTTGCAGGCGCTGGGGGTGCGGCGCGATACGGTTGCGCACCTGCCAAGCTTCAACCTGCTGCCCTTCTACGTGGTCGGAACCAAACTGCTTGCGACGATCCACGAACGCCTGGCGCGCTTATTTGCCGCCAGCCTGCCTCTTAAAATCGTCGCACCGGAAATCGACTTCCCCACTCTTCGAGAGCGGATTCAATGGCATCGCAACCGTGACAACGACCCCGCCAATATGTGGCTCCGTAAATTTCTAATCGACGTCGCCGCCGAGCTCTAGCTTTAAGGTATCACCAAACGTGATAGCGCTTATCACATCCGGGAATTTGGCGAATATCTCGACCGGCGATTAGGCTGGGCGGCACCAACGGGAGGGCACGCCGTGACCAAGCGGCCGAATTTTCTATTCATCGTCACCGACCAGCAACGCGCGGATCATTTGGGCTGTTACGGCAACCCGATATTACGGACGCCCTACATCGATGGTCTGGCCGCTTCAGGCGCACGGTTCGATCGATTTCACGTGGCGGCGCCCACCTGTCAAAGCAATCGGGCCTGCATCATGACCGGGCGAATGTCGTCTTTGAACGGTGTCCGACACAACGGTCTGCCGTTACCGTTCGAGGCGACCACGTTCGTGGAAATCTTACGCTCCGCCGGTTATCGGACCGCGCTGCTCGGAAAATCCCATCTACAAAACATGACTGGCTTGCCTCCGGCGCAGGAGCGCAAATTCGAGGAAGGCCTGGAGCAGCCGGCGGACCACCTTCTCGAGGCTGAGATCGGTGGCCGGCGAGGCCCGGAGTACGAATTGGAGGACGAACTGAACTGGCCGGCACCAGCGATGGAGCGGCGTTCTGAACCCTACTACGGTTTCGAGCATTTTGAGATCGCCACCAATCACGGCGACCTGGTGGCTGGAGACTACCTTTTTTGGGCGCGGGAGAAAGAGCCGGATTTCGACCGATTGCGTGATCCCAAGAACGCGCTGGATCGCGGCAACTATAGCGCCCCGCAGGCACGCCGCACCGCTATCCCGGAGAAGCTTTACCCGAGCACTTATGCTGCCGACCGCACCATCGCGTTTCTTGAACGTCACAAAAGCGAAGATCCGGATCAGCCATTCTATATCCAGATGGGAATTCCCGATCCGCATTATCCTTTCACGCCGCCCGGTAAGTATTGGGGAATGTACGATCCCGACGACGTTGAGCTTCCTGCCAATTTCAATGTCTCGGTTACACCGTTCCACGCGGGACTAAAAAGGAGGCTGGCCGAGGGCAAGGCATATCGGGAGGGGCACGCCACCTTTGCGGTGACCGACCGTGAAGCCAAGGAAATCATCGCGCTGACATACGGTATGATCGCCATGATCGACGATTGCGTCGGGCGGGTGCTTGAGTGCCTCCGAAATCTCGACCTCGATGAAGACACCATCATCATCTTCACATCTGATCACGGTGATCACATGGGTGATCACGGGGTCATGCTGAAAAGCTCCATGCACACACAGGGTTTAACACGGGTACCGTTCATTTGGCGGGACCCGGGCTCGCCTCAAGACACCGATAGCTCTCTCGCCAGCTCCATTGATATCGCGCCGACCATTTTGCGCCGTGCCGGCATCCAACCCAACAATGGCGTGCAGGGACGTGATCTGTTTAATTCAGATCTTGCTCCCGATAGCCTTTTGATCGAATTGGACAATCCCTTTCCCCATGGTCCCCATAATCCCCGTACGCGGACCCTCGTAACGCGGGATTGGCGCTACACCATTCATCAGGGGTTTGAGTGGGGCGAACTGTACGATCTCGTCGACGATCCCGGCGAAACCAAGAATCTTTGGGCGGACGACACCTATAAGGAAAAGCGCGCCGAGCTGACGGAAAAACTCCTCCGCCGAATGATGGCAATGCAACAAAACTCACCCCTCCAGACGGGGCTGTCATAGAGAAAGTCGCTTATGTCAAATTCGCAATCCCCTAAAGTCATCGCCCTCGAAGAGCACTATTGGGATTCAGAGGTCGTCGAAGCCTGGGGGCCGGCAAAGGGAAAACAGCCCGCGGAGCAGCTCCTCGAAGTCGGCGACAACCGCATCGCCGATATGGATGCCGCGGGCATCGATGTGCAGGTCCTCTCATTGGGCGCACCGGCGATGCAGGCCTTTGATGCCGACACAGCAGTGCCGCTGGCGAGCGCTGCCAACGACCGGCTGAAGGGGATCGTTGACACCCATCCCGACCGGTTCGCCGGGTTTGCGACGTTGCCAACCGCAGCGCCTGAGGCTGCCGCCGATGAGCTGGAGCGGGCCGTTACGGACCTGGGATTCTGCGGGGCCATGCTCCACGGCCTGTCCCACGAACAGAAATGGCTCGATTTGCCGGAGTTCTGGCCGATTTTCGCCCGTGCCGAAGCGCTGGATGTGCCCATCTATTTCCATCCGGCACTGCCCCACCCGGCCGTCGTTGGCGCCTACCTTAAGGACTATATCCAGGACTATCCCGAGTTCATCCACGCCGGCTGGGGGTTTACCATTGAAACCGCGACCCAGGGTGTTCGTCTCGTCCTCTCCGGCGTATTCGACAAGCACCCCGGACTGAAGGTCATCCTCGGCCATATGGGCGAGGGGCTGCCGTTCCTGCTCTGGCGTATCAACCATGCCTTTTCGCGGGGTGCCAACAAGACGACACCATTCAGGGAAATATTCCGGCGTCAGTTCTACGTTACCACCAGCGGCAACTTCTCCGACCCGGCTCTGCTGTGCACGCTCATGGAGATGGGCGCCGATAGGATTTTATTCTCCGTCGACTACCCCTACGTTCAGAACCGCGAGGGAACGGACTGGATGAAGACGGTCTCTCTTTCGGACGAGGACCTCGCCAAGATCTACAGCGGTAATGCCGAGCGTCTGTTGAAGATCTGATCGCTCATTGGTCGCAACCGCACCCCCAATGTCCTGCCCTTGGCCCCATCACGCCGTCGGCCGTTGATGAATAGCCGGACATCCGGGTGGTTCGGCACGAGCATATTCCTCAACTAAATCATGATCGAGAACCGCGAGTGTCGCTAGCCGGCTATCTCGCGAAAGTCTTCCAGGCGCTCCGCCACGGGAGGTGCCACCAGTCCAGGTTCGCGGGTGCCCGCAGCGGACGCATAACCCGGCGGCCCGGCGGGTCTCGGCTCGCCGGCGGCTTCGCTTCCGGCCGGCTAGTGGATAAAATCAGACGATTGCATCCCGAGGGGGATTCCGCGCTGACTGGGAATGTGCGAGTCTGTCGCATGCGACCAGGAATCAACATTGATCTTTCTTCCGCTGATCGGCTGCGGCTCGAAGCGCTGGTGCGGGATCGGAACACGGCGCAGAAGCACGTCTGGCGGGCCCGCATTGTGCTGCTCAGCGCCTCGGGTATTGGCACCAACGCGATCATGCGCGAGACCGGCAAGTCCAAGACTTGCGTCTGGCGCTGGCAGGAGCGCTTTGCTGAAGAGGGCGTAGAGGGCCTGCTGCGCGACAAGACCAGACCCTCGCGAATTGCGCCGCTGCCGCCCGAGGTGGCCGAGCGGGTGGTGGAACTGACCTTCACCGAGCCGCCCGCCGAGGCCACGCACTGGACCGGAGCGATGATGGCCGAGGCAGTCGGGATCAGCGTCAGTTCGGTACACCGCATCTGGCGGGCCCACGGCCTGCGGCCGCACCGGGTGCGCCAGTTCAAGCTCTCCAACGATCCCGAGTTCGTCACCAAGCTGCGCGACGTGGTCGGGCTCTATGTCGATCCCCCCGCCCACGCCATCGTCCTCTCGGTCGATGAGAAGTCGCAGATCCAAGCCCTCGATCGCACTCAGCCCGGCCTGCCCCTGAAGAAGGGTCGGGCCGGCACCATGACCCACGACTACAAACGCAACGGTACCACCACCCTGTTTGCCGCCCTCAACGTGCTCGACGGTACCGTGATCGGGCGCTGTATGCAGCGCCACCGTCACCAGGAATTCCTCCGCTTCTTGAAGGCCATTGAGCGTGAGGTGCCGGTCGGCAAGATGGTGCACGTGATCCTCGACAACTATGCCGCCCACAAGCATCCCAAGGTGCGCGCCTGGCTCGCCCGTCATCCGCGCTTCGTCTTCCACTTCGTGCCGACCTCGTGTTCCTGGCTCAACGCCGTCGAGGGATACTTCGCCAAGCTCTCCAGACGCCGTCTCAAGCGCGGTGTCTTCAGATCCGTGGTCGACCTGCAAACCGCCATCAATCGATTCATCGACGAGACCAATGATGACCCCAAGCCCTTCGTCTGGACCGCCGATCCCGACAAAATTATCGCCGCCGTCAAACGGGGGCATCAAATGTTAGATTCAATCCACTAGGCGCCGGGCTTCCGGGTCCCGTCCGCTTCACCGGCAGCCCGCATGTCGGGCTCGGTCTCGCCACCGGCGCACGCGACTACAGCCTGGGGTGGCGTCTGACGCCGGCGGCGAATGCCAACGCGCCCGATATCTCCTTCGGCATCCGGGCAACCCGCAGGGAGAACGACTGGACGGAGCCGGAGCACACCATGGGGTTCGAGGCGATCGCCCGCTGGTGACGTCCCTGGACGCGCGTTGCGATGGAGACGGGCGACGGCATCCAGGCGTGGGACTTCCTGCGCCGGGTCGCGGACTACCGGGCGGCGTGGCGGTTGCCCTGGCGCTCGGCGAAAGCCTGCCCATGATTGGCAAGCTAAAGCCTGCCCATGATTGGCAAGCTATTGGGTCACACACAGGTGCAGACAACCGCCCGCTACGCCCATCTGGCGAATGAGTCGGTCAAGGCCTCGGGTTCCAGGATCGCCGACAGTATCGGTGCCGATATCCTGAGCGGAGAGGCGCAAACGGAATAAGAGAATAGCTTTGGTTACTTCCGCGGCAGGACACAGGATCGCCCCGTCACGACTGCAACGGACCGGGAAAGGGCTGCGCCGGAGGGCCCCGGTCGCAGCCGGAACGCAGCGCCGGAGAGGGCGTCGGCAGGGTCCGCCGGGAAGAAATCCCGCGCGAAGGCACCGGAACCCCTGTCGCGCGGGCGCGGCAGGGGCGACATGGACCTCGGCCTGTGGCGAAGAAACGCCCTTTTGGCCTCGGCCTCGGGGCGGGTCTTGACCGTTAGTGCTGAAGTGCCTATACAATGGACCTCAATTGTTCCCCGCCGGACTCGCCGAAAGGCCCCGGCGGGGTTATTTATGCGCGGGCCATGGTGACAGAACCGGAAATCAAGCGAGCTGTAGCGTTCTTCGATGGCCAGAATCTGTTCCGGCAGGCGCGCACCTTGGGATGCTTGTGGGCGGCATAGTTGTCGAGGATCACTTGCATAGCGACCGCCACGGCGCTCATACTTCGGGCGAGTGATTTCGGTCCACATGTTGTGCCTCCTCGTTTGCTTTGACACAACCGAGTAAGACACAACCGACTGAAATCACTCAACTAGTTCCGAGTTGAACTCTTAGATTCAATGCCCTAGGCTGTGGTGACAATTTAATTATTTAAGCCAGAGCATGATACTTGCGAGTTTGATGAAGCCGAGGAAGTGGGCGGCAAGTTTGTCGTAGCGTGTTGCGATGCGCCGCCATTGCTTGAGCTTGGCGAAAAAGCCTTCGACGCCCCAGCGCTGTTTATAGGCGATGCGGTCATAGCTGTGCTGGTATTTGCGATGCCGGCGCGGTGGGATGACGGGCTCACCGCCTTGCTCATAGATCAGGTCATGCAGGCTGTCGGCGTCGTAGGCGCGGTCCGCGAGGACGTGGCCCGCGGCCAGGCCCTGGATGAGGTTGTGGGCGGGGACCATGTCGTTTTGTTGTCCTGGCCCGAGATCGAAGCGCACTGGCAGGCCTAACGCATCGACGACGGCGTGGATTTTTGTGCCGAACCCGCCCCGGGACCGGCCGAGAGCCTGGGCTTGCGGTCCCCCCTTTTTCGCCGCCCGCCGGCGGCTTGGGCCTGGGCCCGGACGATGGTGGCGTCGATCGCCAGCCATTCCAAGTCCGGATCATCCGCGACAGCCTCGAAGATGCGGTCAAACACACCCGCCTCGATCCAGCGGTAGTAGCGCCGCTTCACCGTCTGATAGGGGCCAAACCGATCCGCCGGCAAATCACGCCACCGCGCACCAGAGCGCGCCAGCCACAGGATCGCATCGAAAAACCGCCGCCCGTCGCTGCGTGGACCACGCTTGCCCTTCATCCCGCCAGGAACAAAGTCCCGAAGCCGCGCCCATTGATCGTCTCTCAGCACTTCGCCTTCCACACCAACCTCCAAAAGCCAGTGTTGAATCACACCAAAGACAAAAAAGGAATCCCTAAAATGTCACCGCAGCCTAGCACGATCTCCGGTTCAACTGAACCAGCAACCTTCCTTCCCGTCGGGTCATCCGCCTGATCATCTCGAAGGTCTGGGCGTCCAGCATCAACCCTAATGCCGCGCCCTTTGCCCCGAACAACATCGCCCCGATTACCGTACCGGCGCCAGTAGAGCCGGCATTCACGATAGTGCGGCTCGCAGTGCCGAGGCGATAAACGCGGTTGTCCTCCTCAATCCTGATTTCCCGGACAAGCTCCTCGCAGGACAATGAGCGTTCTTCCGCACTCGCACTACCGAAGATTCGTAACATTTCGGACTTGTCTCTATCGTCGATAAACTTCCTACGGGCCTCACGAAGGGGGCCACGATACTCTTCTTTCGCCCGCGTTTGTTCCGCTGGAGACAGTCGGTGGTTGCAACCGTTGACTCCATACAGCGAGCCGAGGCCCTTTTTTCGTTCGACCATCGCCCGGAACTGTTCGCGGCCGACACTCTGGGACGGTTTTCCGCCCGAACCGATACGCAGCTCCGACAACTGCCCCGCGTTAGTAGAATTCCATTCCACCAATTCATCGAGCCGCGTCTTTTCGACAAGGATATCGTAGCATTCCAGCGCCCTGTCAGCCTCGGAAAGACGCCGGATATTTGCTTCGTCGATTGCGAGGATCCTGACCTTGTGGAACTCGGGCGCAGGGCATTTCTGCGCGCGGTACCGTTCGACCAGCGTTCCATAGCCCAGAGACCCGTGATGCGCCGCATTTCGGATGTGCTCGTTGTCGAGAATCTCGCTACAGGATAAGTCGGCTTCCACCGCGGCCAATGGGCCAGCACCGGGCCCCGTTCCCGTCATACAGCCGGAAAGCGCCAGCACAAGAAAAAGGATGCTTGTCCCATGTCTCATTTTTTGGGTGTCCTTGCCCGACAGAAGATATCTCAACGGCAGTGCGCGAAAAACCCGCGGGTTCCGGACGCGCCGCAACGCCCCGAAGCCGGACCCCGGCGTCAGGAGTCCAGCCAGCCCTTCACGCGTTCTGCAAACTCCCGCGCCACTTCATCCACCCTGTCGTTGGCTACGGCGTCAACGATGTTCTTGGTGAGCTCGATCAGGCCTCCGAGATTTCCGCCGAACGAGACGTCCTTTTCTCGCTCCCTGAAATGCCGCTCCGCAATAATCTTGTTCGAGGCGACGTCCACGATATCCACCTTGCCGCCAATATAGCTTTCCTTACCGAAAATCGCCCTGCCGGCGCCGCTGGCGATATCCATCTCGTCCACATGAACAAGCATGCGGGCCGGCTGCGTTCCGGAGAAGGAGGGGCCGACGGATTCGGTCATGACTGCTTCGAGCCTGGTTTTTACCCGCTCCGCGAATTCCTCTTTGTCCACATTGTCCATGCGCTCGAACACACCGGTATACACGTCATCGCTGATCGTCACCTCGACCGCGGCAAGAGAATAGCCGTAAACTTGGTCCCGCGCTCCCAACTGCGTCTTGGTCGAACACCCAGCAAGCAAGATGACAAGGACGACTGAGGCTGCTGCAGGCAAGAAATACTTTGACATTTCAACGGCTCCTTCCATTCCCGAGGTCGCGCAGGCGCGCGTGTAGCATTGTTGCATCGAATTCTTTCCTGCCATGTCGCCGCAAGACATGCAATCGCCTCGTCTTGGCCCTGCCGTGGCATGAGCAATCCATCCGCATCCGTTCACTCCCAGAACTGTCGCACGAACTGAAACTCCACACGATTCCGCCGATAATCATATAGCTGGGCGTTGGACGTTCGGATCTCATTGACTAGTGGATTGATCGGATCATCCGCGCTGGACCTTCCATTTCACACCGACCTCGTGCTCGTGGCTCAATGCTGTCGAGGGTTAGTCCCTCTAACCCGCCCCTTGGGGCGTCACCAGCCGGGTGAAGACTATGGTCCTGCCTTATCGCTCTCCGATCAAGCTTGAAGTGTCTCGGGAGGGCCCGGCGGCGACGGCGCGCGGCGGGCTGGTGTTGCTGTTCGAAGTGCTGGCGGCGAAGCGCATTCTGGTCGGTCTCCCACGCATGGGCGGCAGCCCGGCGCAGGGGTGGAGCGACGCGCAGATGATCCTCGCGGTGCTGGTTCTCAACGTCGCCGGGTTTGACCGGGTGCGCACCCCCCCGCATGTAGCTTCTGCTCCACACAATCGGCAACAGTTGACTTCCCGGCTGCCAGCAGTCCGGTCAGCCACAACAGGCAGGGCTGTTGACCCATCCCGGGCCCTGCGCCGCCTTGTCGGTCTTGAGATTTTGCCAGATGACATTGCTCACGCGGCGACGAGAGGAGACATGTTCGCCTGGATGATCCGGTTCGGTTGTCCGCATCGGTCGTGCTAGCCGGGGACTTTGAACTTGAAGGAGGACGACGGGTGTGGGGTTGGCGTATGCCTGACTTTTAAGCGGTAGTCCGGCGGATGCAGGACGATACCGACTTCCCGTAGGATCGTGAGGATCGTAATGGCCATCTGGGTTTCGGCGAACCTGCTGCCCGGGCATCGATGGGTTCCGAGGCCGAACGGGGCGAAGGCCCCCGGTTGTTCATGTTCCATACGTCCCGGAGTGTAGCGTTCAATGTTGAAGCGCCCGGGTTCGGGGAACAGTTCCGGAAGATGATGCGCCACCGTGCAACCGACCACGACACGTGCCCCGGCCGGAACCCTGTAGCCGGCAAATTCGAAAGAATTGGACACGGTGCGCATCAGTGCGGGAAGAACCGGATACATTCGTAGGCTTTCCAGAACGACGCGCCGGGTGACGTCCAGCGTGTGCAGCCTGTCGACCGTGGACGACGCATGTCCGAAGAACTCTTCCGCCTCGATGGCCATGCGAGCGCGCAGCCCGGGATGCTTCAGGACCGAATAGAGCAAAAAAGCCGAAGCGTTCGCGGCGGTTTCGATTCCGGCGAAGAAAGGACCCAGCACAGCAATCTTCAAATCGGTTTCGGGAAGGAACAGCGGGTCGGTTCTGTGCAGTTCCAACAATTCGTCGATCAGATCGGGGTTGCCTTCCCCACCCCCTCCGCGTTCGTGGTGCTCCAAGACGAGCGCGTACAGGTCATCCAGACGTTTGAGAGCCCGCCGGTGTCGGGGAAACCGGAGTACCCACGCGGGCCGTTGCTGCATGACGTGAACCCTTAGCAAACTGTTCAGAGCATCGATGAGTTCGTCGATATAGTCGACGGCGGATACTCCCGTCGTCAGCAAAACAATCTGCTCGACGAGGATGCGCTTGAGGGCGTTGTGGGCAGCGATTGGCTTGTTTCTCGGCCAGTCGACGATCATGCGCCTGGTGATCCCGACCACTTCTTCCAGACGACCCTCGATATGCAGTTGCGAAAATGCCCGTCTGTGCAGCTTCCGCATACGGACATGATCTGCACCGTCCATGCCCATAAGTGCTTGCCTGGCTCCAAACGCCCTGTTGAAGCCTTCCCAGGTCTCATGCGAACGCAGAAAATTTCTGCCATGCTTTTGCACGAAAAGACTGGCATCGGGGCCGGCGAGCGCGATAAACCGACTGTTGAATGCGCGGAACCGGAAGATCGGCCCCAGATCGCGATACCCCTTGGCCAGAAATGATCTCAGGTCCCTTGACAGATCGAAGGCGCTGCCGGCAACAGGTAGTCCGGAAATTTGTGGAATAGCTCCGAAAGGGCGGGCGGCGGGAAGCGCGGAGGGACGCTTCGCCTTGAGTATGGACGCGGTGATCGACCGGCCGATAGTGTCCATTCGGCAAAGAAGGTCGATTCGCTCCTTTACCGTTGCCAATTCCTGCCCGGACAGGATTCGCTCGAACAGGCTGCAGGCCGCAGCAAGCGAGACGATTAACACATCGCGCGAATCCGGAATATCATCGCTAAACACCAGTCTCAGGATTCGAAACCGAACTTCGTCCGCTTCTATGCCACGAATGGCCGGATATCGCTTGGTCCGCGACACGTTCGGCGAAAGGAAAAACAGGTCGAATTCATCCGACTCCAGAATGCCGCGTTCAATCAAACTTGAGAGCGACTTGTGGCGGATTTGTCCTGCACGTTCGAACAGGCGTTCGAGCCACCACGAAATGGGATGGCTGGCGGCTTCGCTAGCAATATCGGCCAGAACCGAGTCCAGCAGATCGTCGCCAACCGGGGACGGATCAACCAGCATCAGGTTCTCGAGATCGGTATCGATACGGCTTTCCAATGCTAGGTCCATCAACACTGCGCCGGCGAGTGCCATACCGAGCGAGCGTTCCTCCGGGGATGACCCGACTTCACCCGTCTCGTCGTTCAAGATCAACAGGAGCAATTCTTCGGCGAGTGACAGCATCGCCTCGCTCGCCCCTGCGGTCTTGGCTGCGTTCAGCCTCGGCATATGTGTCGGGATGCTGTGGAGAAAGGCGTTGCTCGAATCGCAAGGCGGTCGGGCGGTCCCGCCTTTCCTGCGCGCTCCTTCGTGCCTTTCTTCATCCTGGTGCCCCATGATCGCTGACGCCGTATCGCGATATGTACTCTGCAAACCGTGCGTTCACCCGGTCCTCGTTCAATCCGAACCGTTCGAGGGCGTAATTGTGTACGCCGTGCTTGTGCTGTCGGTTCGAGTTCATCCAAGAGTCGAGTTCGGTCGACGTCCGTTCGTCGAATGGACGACCGAAACGCTTACAAATGCGTTCCACCTGACCTTTGGGATCCGCCATCAGTTCAGTGTAATGCAAATCATAAATTCCGTCAGCAGAGGTTTGCTCCCTGATCTTCATCGTACGGTCCACTCCGGTTGCCAAGACCTCGAGCAGAAACGGACCGAGATTTTCGGGATCCTCGCGACGGCCGTATACCCGGCGCAGCATGGCGATCATGCTGCAGGCCGACCCGACCACCTTGGTCACGTCGCGATGGAGATGAACGATGCATGCATCAGGGAAAACTCGGAGCAAAGCATCGAGATGGAAGAGATGATGGGGCGACTTCATGACCCAATGCTGTCCCGGCGACTGCCATTGCAACAGCTGCAGAATCGACCGGTAATACCGGTATGCGGGTACCATATCGTGCTGCATCAGCCATCGGACATAGGTCGGCATCACGTGCGCCATGCCAAAATAGACGGTTGAGAAGGTCATCTGAAAGACGAACAGGCATTCCTCCGGTGAGGTCGCGGTCGTCTCGTGCAGCGAGCGCAAATCCGGAAAGATACGGTTCGCTATTCGGTTCGCCCGTTCCGCCTCCGCGATCCGAGAGTCGGTCTGCCGCAAGGCTTCCACCGGCGGTGGGGATGGTTGAAACAGCTCCCACCAGAGCGGCGCCCTTGCGCCGGGAGTCCGGGCCATCAGGTTGAACAGAAGCGTCGTGCCCGTCCTCGGCAATCCGAAAATGAACAGCGGCTTGTCCACAGATTGACGAAGGATCTCGGGGTGCTCTGTGAAGTCTCTCTGCGCCTTCAACCGGTTGGTCAGAAGTCGAAGTATTGTCTGTTGCTCGACTGCCCGTCCCACGAGACTCAAATTGGCTTCGCTCTCGTAGCTCTCAAGCAAAACCGGCAGAGCCGACAGGAAATCGCCCTCGCCCCAATCGGACAGGCCGGTCTGCCTGCTTGCCTTCGCCATCAGACGCTCGGGAGACAGGTTGATCGGCCGCAGGCCAAGGCGATTTATACACTCGCCGATCCCATTGACCAGCCGAACAAACTGAGGAGCATTGCGGTCAGCCATGCCTCACCGCTTCCGTCGGCATTGTCGCACAGCGCCAAATTTATCGTTTCCTCCCAGCCTGTACCCGACCGCTGATTGAGCAGGTACTTCATGGTACCGTATAATACCCTAATGGACGCTGGCAGACACCGGTTTATTCGTATTCGCAGGATCATTTTTTGTCGCGACTGAGGACGGGGGGTGATGGAGAGCAACCATGCGTGGGTTGATCCGGGTCATCCGCGCCCGTGCCGCGACGTCTACAGGAGGTCCGCGCGGACCGGTGGGATACGGTTTTCGGGCACAGCCGACCCACCGCGCCGTTCGACGGCGCGGTGCAAGAGGGCGACGGCAAGGTGGAGGCGTCGTCGCTGACGGCGGCGGTGGCCTCGGACATCTTGTGGGCGAACGAACTCGGAGAAGACATCTGACCGCACCGCATGATGTATGGAGCGCGCGGATACGGTCAACGCGCCGGGCAGACGAGACGGCGAGAGGCGGTGCCCGGTCTCCTACCGCCTGAAAAACACCCGGTCGAGCGAGATCTGCCCGGGTCCGAGCACCATCACGGCGAACAGGAGGGACGCCCAGAACATGTGCTGGCCCAGCCACGCATCCGGGAAGACGAAGAACTGGATCACCATGGTCATGATGAACATGCCGAGCGCGCTGAGGCGGGTGCGGTCGCGCGGCACCGCCAGCTCAACCTCGCCGTCCTCAGTGAGCACCGTCTTGCCCGAATGGCCGTTGCGACTGTTGCCCGTGCCCCGCCCGGACGGGTCGCCCTTCTCGTAGCCCAGGTGATCGCTCAGCTCGGCACCGCAACCGGCGACTGGCAAAGGATATCGAGGCCACCATCGCCTCGGCTCGCGCCTTCCTATACGCCGCCTCCGTCATGCTCCTCGTCCGCAGATTGGCCCGAGACGCATGACTTTCGAAACCGACTCTTAGCGGGTATTGGTTGCGCGTTTCAGATTTCTGCGCCATTCCCACGGCGGCGCGGGTGCGCGGCCGGACCAGATTCCGCGCCGGGCCGCGCGGGCGGCGGCTTCATCGTCTGAATAGGCCCTTGAGGACTTGACGAACGCGAAGGCCCATCCGGCTTCCACCACCCAACGGTTCAGTTCGGTTTCCTCTCCTTCGATCCTGCATACGCCCCGGAGCCGCACCAAGCCGGGACGCAGGCGCTCGCAGATCACATTGCGGCCCGCAATGCGCCGTTCCAGCGCCCGGCCCGCCTCGCGGCCGCAGGCCCATTCGGACCCGTCCGCCCTGATGCAGGGCTGCTTGAGTTCGGGCGCGTCGATGCCGTCGAGCCGGACCCGTGTTGCGGCCTCCCCGACCTTTATCGAATCGGCGTCAATCACCAGCGCCTTGCCGCCGAGCGGCCGGATCGCACCGCTGCCGGCTTCCATCCGTCCGGCGTCTCCGAGATCGGCGATCAGCCTGTCGCGGTTGAATTCATGGCCGAGCACGACGCGACGCGATGCGCCCGGGTCTTCCTGTCCATCCACCGTTACGGGCCTAGACGATGAGTAACCGACCGCCGTGAGTTTGCCGCGCGCCCACTCGCCAAGCGCGGTTCCGGCCGCATGGTCCAGGCAATGCGCCAGCACCGACTGCGCCCGGCGCTGCGACAGGCCGAGATTCGCTACCCATGCGTCCCGTTTCGTTTGCGCGCTGGCCCATTCCGGCGAGGAATGGCCCTCGATGCGGATTTCGTCGATGTCAAACCTGTCCGCCGAGTTCCTGAGCTCCGCCAGCCATCGGGGACAAATGTCGTCCAGCACAGCCTTGAAACCCGGCGGGATAACTGCGCTGCCTGTCTCGAAAACCACCGTTTCGGGAAATACGACCCGGCCGGACGGGTCGATCTCTCCGCCCGCCTTCTCCACGTCCGCCGCAAGCTCGCGTTTCAGATTGTCGATGAACTCCCCGCGCGCCGCCGCGTCTTCGGCGAGCCGGTCCTTGACCGCCGAAAGCCGGCTATCGACCACGCGTTCCCTTGCCAGCAGGTCCTCGATCCGGCTCACCAGCTCTTCATTGCTGGCCTCGCCGTCCGGATCGAGCTCGCGACGCAAATCCAGCGCTTCAATGGTCTCGTCCTTGTTCTTCTCGATCCATTGCTCGTAGCCTTCCAACGCCGCCAGGCGCGCCGGCGACACCGGGATCTCCTCGCCCTTGAATGACCGCACAAGGACGACCCCGCCGATAGCGAGGATAACGGCTGCGGCCATTACGCCGCCCCACACCCA
Organism: Rhodospirillales bacterium; assembly: GCA_965213765.1. Classification (GTDB taxonomy): domain Bacteria; phylum Pseudomonadota; class Alphaproteobacteria; order Rhodospirillales; family UBA2165; genus JAJDXO01. Next base: position 1,364,121 of record OZ243926.1, read on the forward strand.
ATTCGGCGTCTGCCCGCGCTTGCGTGTCAACCGCCGCCTTCCGGGACGACGGCTCATGCGTCGCTATTCCGATCGTCGCTGAACGAAGCCATAGCGTCTTGGCATGTCCGATGTATGCGCTCCACCGCCTCCTCCGCGAGGTTGGCGGACTGTTGCACGGCTTCCGGGCCCGGCGGAGCCGGCTCCTCTTCGGCGGGGAAGCTGAACGGGCACCACTTCGGTTCCGGCAAAGCCCACACAACAACGACCACCGACAGGGTGAGGCAAATACCTTTCCATACCCCTAGCGCCTCCCCAGTTAGACCGAAATCCATTAGAAAATCTCTAAGAGCCCAACCGAAAACTAATTTGAGTGATTTCAGTCCTTTATGCTTCTTCCGAGTTGCCACCGTGGAGGAAGTTATGCCTTGGACTGAAATCACGCGCCCTGACTATGACCGTCGCGGACTCCGTTATGCAAGCGATGTGACCGACGCGGAATGGGCTTTGATCCAACATTTTATGCCCGAGAGGGCTAAAACGGGGCGCCCGCGGCGGACTTGCATGCGCTCTGTGTGGAATGCGATCCAGTACATCGCGGCCACGGGCTGCCAATGGTCCATGCTGCCCAAAGAGTTTCCGCCGTTCACGACCGTGCAGTACTATTTCTACCAAATGCGCGACAGCGGTGTACTGGACATTCTGAACGATGCGCTTGTCGTGGCGGCGCGTATGCTGACGGGGCGGGAGGCCACGCCCACAGCTGGGATCATCGACAGTCAATCGGTCAAGACGACCGAGAGTGGCGGCCCGCGTGGCTACGATGCGGGCAAAAAGATCAAGGGGCGTAAGCGTCACATCGTAACCGACACAGACGGAAACCTGTTGGGGCTGATCACCCATGCCGCAGACATCCAGGACCGCGACGGGGCATCCATCGTAATCGCGCAGGCCCTCGAAACCTATTCGAGCCTGACCCACATTTTTGCCGACGGTGGCTACTCAGGCGACAAACTTCGTGACGCAATGGCCTCAATCGATGGCCCGACAATCGAGATCGTGAAGCGCCCACCCGGTGTCACGGGCTTTGTCGTCATCGCCCGCCGCTGGGTGGTAGAGCGCACCTTCGCCTGGCTCGGGCGCTGCCGTCGCTTGGCAAAGGACTGGGAAAAAACAATCGCATCGGCGGATGCCTGGACGCTCATCGCCGCCATCCGAAGATCCGCACGCCTTGTTGCAAGAAAAACCGCTCAGGAGTTTTGAGTCAGACTGTAAGAGTCTGACTCGAAACTCTACATTTAATAACAATGGCTTGCGATCCGCCTTGTGAGGAGTCGGATGTGTGCGACGAGGATCCATGCCTGTGCGGAGGCGATTGATTTCTCCCAGTCCTTGGCCAGTCGGCGGCATCGGTTGAGCCAGGCGAAGGTCCTCTCGACGACCCATCTCCTGGGCAGGACCTCAAAGCCCTTGGCGGTATCGGGACGTCTTATAATCTCGATCGTCCAGCGGCCGATGTCTTCGAGGGCACCCTCAAGTTTCGGTCCGCCATAGGCGGCGTCAGCGAAGAGGTGACGCAGCCGGGGGAAGCGATGACGGATCGATTTGAGGACCCCGGGGGCGCCGTCGCGGTCCTGGATATCGGCTGAATGCACGATCAGGCCGAGCAGCAGGCCGAGCGTATCGGTGACGATGTGACGCTTGCGGCCCTTGATCTTCTTGCCCGCGTCATAGCCCCGAATACCACCGCTTTCCGTGGTTTTCACGCTCTGGCTGTCGATCACCCCGGCGCTCGGGCCGGCCTCGCGTCCTTCCAACTCACGGGCCGCCACAACCAGATGATGGTTGATCGCCTCCAGCAGCCCGTTCGAGCGCCAGTCGTAGAAGTAACGCTGCACCGTGGAGGGCGGCGGGAAGTCGTTCGGCAGCATCGCCCACTGACAGCCCGTCGAGGCCATGTACATGATCGCATCCATGACATTGCGCAGCTCCGTCGTCCGCGGCCGGCCTATCTTCTTGCGCGGCGGCATGAACGGCGCGATCAACGCCCACTCCCGATCCGTAAGGTCGCTTGCATAGCGACCGCCACGGCGCTCATACTTCGGGCGAGTGATTTCGGTCCACATGTTGTGCCTCCTCGTTTGATTTGACACAACCGAGTAAGACACAACCGACTGAAATCACTCAACTAGTTTCGAGTTGAACTCTAACATCATCGGTGAACGGCCCAATGCCGAATACCAAGCCGGGGGCAGCAGCGATCTGTCTTCGCCGGAACATCCTCCATGCCTAGGGGGATTCGGGCCGAGCGTCAAATGCCTCGATTCCCTGATAAGCGTTGAGCACGGGAGGGATTGGAGCACAGGATGCGGATTTTCGGGTACAGCGATGCCGGAGCCGGTGCGGTGGTGTCCGGCGGGATGTTGGATGAGATGGATTGGTCGGGGAATTACCGTGTTCATCGCGCACCTGCGAGGTGATCTCATGTCCAACGGCAATATTGCCGATTTCGCCCGCAGCGTGCGCTCTTTTTCCAACCCGGTAACCGCCTTATCCGGGAATCAGGGGTGACACAAGGACTAGGCTGTGGTGACGATTTAATCATTTAAGCCAGAGCATGATACTTGCGAGTTTGATGAAACCGAGGAAGTGGGCGGCAAGTTTGTCGTAGCGTGTTGCGATGCGCCGCCATTGCTTGAGCTTGGCGAAAAAGCCCTCGACGCCCCAGCGCTGTTTATAGGCGATGCGGTCATAGCTATGCTGGTATTTGCGATGCCGGCGCGGTGGGATGACGGGCTCACCGCCTTGTTCATGGATCAGGTCATGCAGGCTGTCGGCGTCGTAGGCGCGGTCCGCGAGGACGTGGCCCGCGGCCAGGCTCTGGATGAGGTCGTGGGCGGGGAGCCTACCCGTCGTCAGTCAGGCAGAACCCGGAATAGCGGTTGCCCCGGCGATGGCATCGCCAGATGGGCACCTCCCTGCCAATCGCCCTGAGCCGGGCCACGGGCAGGGGCATGCCCCGTATCGTTTCATTTGCGATGAAGCGATTCTTCTGTGGTGCAAATTATCATAAGCAGATCAATAGCCTAAACGTTTCACGCGGGCCGCATTTCGTTGCACCTGCAAGGCGCCCGTATCGTTTCAAAATTGGTGAAACGATACCTTGAACAACCGAAAATCTCTATATATTGTAGATGCATAATCGTTTCGCAGGATAGACGGATCGTTTCATGCCCCTCTCGGACCAGGCCATAATCGACTACATCGCTGACCATGCTGGAGCCCGCCGGGAGGATATCCGGCGTCATGCCGCGCCGGACGCGAGCGACACGACCGTATGGCGCGCGCTCAAGCGCCTGGTCGATGAGGGAAAGCTGGAGGTCTCCGGCAAGGCGCGCGCCACCGGTTACACGCTCGCAGGGCCTGCGGTGATCCGGGCTTACCTGCAAACGCCCTATAACCGGCGCAAGCCTGTCAGCTACAATCGAGAATTCTTGGACCGCTACGTCCCGGACAAAACCTTTTACCTCGCCGAAGCAGACCGGCAACGCCTGAACGAAGCCGGTACGCCCGCCGGCGCGCCGCTACCGGCAGGCACCTATGCGCGCCTCATTCTCGAACGGCTGCTGGTCGATCTCTCATGGGCGTCTTCGCGCATGGAGGGGAACACCTACAACCTGCTCGAAACCGAACGCCTGATCCGTTTCGGCCAGGAGGCTTCCGGGAAGGACCGCAAGGAAGCGGTCATGATCCTCAATCACAAGGAAGCCATTCAGTACGTCGTGGACAATCTCGATCAGATCACGATCAGCCGGCCGGAACTGTGCAATATCCACGCCTTGCTGGCCGACGGCCTTCTGGCCGATCCCGCCATGGCCGGACGCCTGCGGCGCATGGCGGTCGGAATCACCCATTCGCGCTACCGACCGCTTGAGGACCAGTTCGCGATCGAAGAGGAGTTCGACATCCTGATCGCGAAGGCCGCAGCCATTACCGATCCGTTCGAGCAATCCTTATTTCTGCTCGTTCACATCCCGTATTTGCAGGCGTTCGACGATATCAACAAACGCACCTCGCGCGTGGCCTCCAACATCCCGCTGCTCAAGGCCGACCTTGCGCCCATGTCGTTTCTAACCATGGATGACGGCGCCTATATCGACGGACTGATCGGCGTCTATGAACTGAACAATGTCTCCTTGCTGCGCGAGGTCTATATCGATGCCTATTTGGCTTCCGCCGAGAATTATCGCGTGCTGCGCGCCGAGATCGAGGTGCCGGAAAAGGCAGCGCTCGTCTATCGCGACTTTGTCCGCGAGGCCGTGCGGCGCAGCGTGCTTGACTGGAAGGCGTTCCGGCCGCAGCAAGTCATGGAAATGGCCGCGCAGGCCGACATTCCGGAAGAGGATCGCGAGCAGGTGGTCAACTATGTCGGACAGGAGTTCCGTGGCCTGCATGAGGGGAACGTCATACGCTACCGGCTCCGGCCTGCCGATCTTGAAGCGCTCAGCCGCGAACATCAGGAGGGATCGTGACCATGGTCAAAGTTTGGTTTGTGCGCGAAGGCCCGGAGCCGACCAGAGGCGGGCCGGCTTACGAGTTGCCGCTCGAAACATGCATTAAGACCCTTGGATTGAGCGCGGGCGATTTTCTCTCCGGACCTGAGCGAACCCCCGTTTCGGCGTAAGCGGTGCGGGTCCCCCACCTACCATATATATAAGGAGTGTCGTTTGATGACCCTCTCCACGAGGAGGGTCAGCCGATGCAGGATACTGAACGAAGCGACGGGGCTGATTGGGATTGGCCGACTGCCCCACCCGCTGAGCAGGAGCCGGCGCCGCGGTGGAGCGCCGATGAGAAGGCGCGGATCGTGCGTGAGAGTTTCTGGCCTGGGCAGAGCGTGAGCGATGTCGCCCAAGGTACATCCGAATCAGGTGAGCGCGTGGAAGCGCCAGGCGATGGACGGGCTTGGCGAAGTATTCTCGAACGGCACCGATCGCGCCGGCCAGGACCATGAAGCGGAGGTCCACGAGAGATTGAGCATCTATACCTGACGGACTGCCCGCACTACGGCGATATCGACGTACCGGTGAAATACTTCCTGTGGGTCAAGGTCATCGACTGCGCTGCCTGCGGCAAAGATTTGGACCTGTTTCCCGGCTACTTGGTTGCCGAAGACTCCCGGCATCCGAAGAGCGTACTGGTTTGTCCGGCTTGCGGCGATCTGAATGAAGCCGAGGACCGGTCGACGCCCGGCGTGTGCAGGAGCTGCGATGCAGCATTGTTGACCGAAGGGCCCGCTGGTCGCGGCCGATGCGTTTGCGCGCATTGCGGCCATGAAAACGAGTACCCACACGCCGCCGAAGGCCCGCTCCGGCACCGGCTGTTCGCAATCGAATATTACAACCCGCACCGCAAGGCGCAGCACAAGGGCCGCTTTTTCAAAAAGCCGGATGCGAAGGATTTAGCGCGCATTGCCGAGACCGAGCAGCGGTGGCGCAGGACCCGCGCCCGCTTCGTTCCCGACCAGGAGATTCTGTCTGGCGATGAAACCGACCGGCTTCACCGCTGGGGTTACAGCCATTACCGGCAGATGTTCAGTGCCCGGCAGCTTGTTGGGCTGGAACTGAGTTGCCGGTTGATTGCCGGCGTCAAGGATGAGCGCTTGCGTCATGCGTTGGCGACCAAGGGGGCGGTCGAGGCGGCTGAAACCATAGCAGCCGCAATGGCTGATGAAGAAGAGCTCTGGCTGGGGCGAGCACGGTTTGAGGCGGACTTTGCTCGGGAGCTTGAAGGCCTTGAGGAGTCGGGCTTCCTGATTCGGTCGGCAAACCGACTATCCATTGGGTTTCGTCATCAAACGGTTTTCGACTTTTTGCGGGCGAGAGGATTCCTTCGCACCAGACGATCACTAGAGGAATATGTCATAGAGCCTCCTGGCTGAACCAGGTGGAGCGCTTCTTCGCGATGCTCACCGACAAACAGCTGCGCCGTGGCGTCCATCGCTCCACGCGGGAGCTTGAACAGACCATCCGGGACTACATCGACACCGTCAACGCCAATCCGAGACCCTTCCGCTGGACCAAGTCCGCCGACGACATCCTCGCCACCATCAAACGCTTCTGCCTGCGCACTCTCGACACTGCCCAGCGGCAGCACGAACTCATCAAAACTTCAGAATCAGGACACTAGTTGGACGGGAGACAACCCTCAAAACAGGTTGTCGCCGCCCCCAGTTCACAAAATGCACTATCCTGGTTCATCCGAATCAGAGGCCACCAGAGCATCAATTAGGTCAATTATTTGAACCAGCTTGTCGCGGGCATCTCTCACCTTTTTCATCGTCAGAATTTCCTCGCGTCCCGCTAACATTAGGAACATTTCCAACACCTCATCTGAATGGTGAACCAATTCGACCAGATTAGCCCCATTCGGCGCATTCTTTCCCTCAAGCCAGTTTTTGACAGTTCGTTCACCGGCGCCGGTGATGCGCATCAGCGATTTAGTTGCAGCACGATTAGCCCCAAACCCAGCGTGCAATGATTTGGCGATGACGCTGGTGAAATTGTCGTCCTCTGAAACCAAAACCCTACCCGACGAATTCGGAAAAGATTTTCCAGATTCGGTCCGAAATTTTCGGCCCTTTTTTCGAAAAGACATACCTGATCTCCGTGTTCTAGTTTTGAGAAACGGAAATCGACAACAGGCAAGCTACGCTTGGATTGCAAAGTTCGGTTGATTTTTGCTGTCGCTTTGGGCCCGAGAAGTCTTGCGATACTTTGGGAGCGATCGGTTTGGTGGAGCGTTCGGTCGACGGTGGGAGTAGCGATAAAGGATCTGCTTCAGAGCGTACCCCTGCAGCAGAGTACGTTCGCATGTCCACCGAACACCAAAAGTACTCGACTGAGAATCAGTCTGATGCCATCCGAGCTTATGCCGAGCGTTATGGGATGGAGATTGTCCGGACTTATTCGGATGCGGGGAAAAGCGGTCTCAAGATAGAAGGGCGCAAGGCTCTTCAGAAGCTCATCGACGATGTCGAAAGTGGGGCCGCTGACTTCCAGGCAATTCTGGTCTACGACATCAGTCGCTGGGGACGATTCCAAGATGCAGATGAAAGCGCACATTACGAGTTCATCTGTCGCGAAAACGGTATTGCGGTTCACTACTGTGCAGAGCAGTTCGACAACGATGGAAGCCCGGTCTCGACGATTGTCAAAGGCGTCAAACGCGCGATGGCAGGAGAATACAGCCGCGAGCTTTCGGCGAAGGTATTCGCCGGACAATGCCGCCTTATTCAACTGGGTTTTCGGCAAGGCGGCATGGCCGGCTATGGCCTTCGAAGAATGCGCATCAACGAAAATGGGGTCTCCCAGGGTGTACTCAAGGCCGGCGAACACAAGAGTATACAAACTGACCGCGTAATATTGGTTCCCGGCCCCGACGGTGAGATTGCCACGGTGCGGTGGATGTATGGTGAGTTCGTCGACGGTGGAAAATCGGAAAAGGAAATTGCGTCCTCGTTGAATGAGCAGGGGATTGTTACGGATTTGGACCGGCCGTGGACGCGTGGGACGGTTCATCAGGTTCTCACAAATGAGAAATATATCGGCAACAATGTCTACAATCGCCAATCCTTCAAGTTAAAGCAGAAGCGTGTGGAAAATGATCCCGAGCTGTGGATCAGAGCGGACAACGCGTTCGAAGCGATAGTTGACGCTGAAATCTTCTATACCGCTCAGGGCATCATTCGCGAACGCAATCGGAGATTTACCGATGAAGAGATGCTTGAACGCCTCAAGCGGCTATTCGAGCACCACGGATTTCTCTCAGGTCTAATCATCGATGAAGCGGAAAACATGCCGTCGAGCGGCTCCTACCAACGACGGTTCGGGAGTCTCGTTCGAGCCTACGATTTGATTGGCTTCACACCGGACCGGGATTATCGATACATCGAGATCAATAGAATGCTCCGTCGTCTCCATGGAGATATCGTTGCTGCCGCGATTGAATCAATTGAGGGCCTCGGAGGTTCAATTACCAGGAACCCGGCAACCGATCTGCTGACGGTCAATCGCGAGTTCACCGCCTCAATTGTCCTCGCTCGCTGCCAACAAACGCCGGCGGGCTCCAACCGTTGGAAAATTCGACTTGATACCGGTCTCTCGCCGGATCTCACAGTTGCTATTCGCATGGATACGACCAACCAGAATCCGCTGGACTATTACCTCCTCCCCTTCTTTGACATGTCGACAGATCGCATCCGTCTGAGTGATGAGAACAGTCTCATGCTCGATGCTTATCGGTTTGAGTCATTGGAATATTTCTTTGCGATGGCCGAACGTAAGCTGATTTCGGAGATCGTCTAATGGCCAAAAAGTCCGACGTGCTTGAGGTTAAATTAATTCCAATTGATGAAATTCATGTGCCAAATCCGCGAGCGAGAAATCAAAAAGCGTTTCGTTTGATTGTCGACAGTATCGCGAGTGTGGGTCTCAAAAAGCCGATTACCGTAAGGTGCCGGAAGACAAAAAGCTCCAAATACTCTTACGACCTGATTTGCGGTCAAGGACGGCTGGAGGCATTCCAATCTCTCGGCGCGACCGAGATTCCGGCGATTGTGATTGAAGCCACGCAAAATGATTCGTTGATTATGAGTCTCGTCGAAAATCTGGCCAGGCGTCAGCACAAACCACTCGAGCTATTGCACGACATCGCCGCACAGAAGAAGCGCGGGCATTCCGAAAGGGCAATAGCAAAGCGAACCGGCTTAACCTACAACTACGTCCACGCAATATGTCGCCTGTTCGATAAAGGCGAAGAGCATTTGCTATCTGCCGTGGAGTTCAACCAGATTCCCTTAAGTGTAGCGGTCGACATTGCGGACACCGACGACGAAGGCGTACAGGGAGCATTGGCTGACGCTTACCAACGCGGCCTACTGCGAGGGAAAAAACTTTTGGCCGCCAAGAAGATCGTCGAACGTAGACGGAAGCGGGGAAAGGATATCGTGGTAGGTGGTCGGCAGCCAAGCCGCCAGCGAATATCTTCCCAAGCACTGGTTCGCGCCTATGAGCGGGAGGCTGACCGTCAACGTCTGTTTATCAAGAAAGCTGAATTGACGCAGAATCGTCTTCTGTTCGTTATCGAAGCCGTGCGGACGCTCCTGGCGGATGAGAATTTCACCACCCTGCTCCGCGCCGAGAGCATTGATTCTATCCCGCGACCATTGGCGGATTTAGTGACGGAACGCGGGGTCGAATAGTATGCCAAGTCAGGTCGCCGCGGCATTTGAGCAAAATAGCGTCTTCGTTGATCTGTCTGATCTCCTACCGGTCAAGACGCTACAAAAACGCATCAAGAAAACGCGGAAGTACCAACAAATCACCGCCTCAATCGTGGAGGTGGGCATTATTGAGCCGCCAGTCGTCGCTCGAAATGGTTCAAAATCCGACAAATACTTAATTCTCGATGGCCATCTTCGAATTGAAATCCTAAAGGATCTCGGCATCGAAGGTGTGGCCTGCCTGGTCGCGACCGATGATGAGGCGTTCACCTATAACAAACGAATTAATCGGCTCGCCACGATTCAAGAGCACCGAATGATATTAACGGCGATTGAGCGAGGGGTACCTGAGGAGCGGATTGCAAAAGCCCTCGATGTCAACGTGTCAAACATCAAAACGAAACGACGGCTGCTGGATGGCATATGCTCCGAGGCTGCTGAGCTCCTCAAGGACAAGGCCTGTCCAATAAATACGTTTCAGTCCTTGAAGAAGATGAACCCAATGCGACAGGTTGAGGTCTGCGAGCTGATGATCGCCATGAACACGTATTCGGTTTCATACGCCAGGGCGCTCCTCGCAGCGACTCCGCAGGAACAGTTGGTCGACTCCGGAAAGCCGAAATCATTCAACGGCGTGTCCCCGGATCAAATCGCTCGGATGGAAAAGGAGATGGCCAAGCTGCATCGCGACATGAAGATGGTTGAAGACAGCTATGGCCCCGACCATTTGAACCTGGTTTTGGCGCGCGGCTATCTGGTTTCGCTTTTGAGCAACGACAAGGTTGTCCGATATCTGGACCAAAACCACCCAGAGATTTTGAGTGAGTTTCGGAAAATCTCAGAGATCGACGCCTTGGCTGCAGAATAATGGTGCAGGGAATTCTGCCGGAAGTGGGGACCGGGACCCAATAAGCGCCGGGAGCGTCGGAGAAGCCGTCGGCGGGGCGGATCAATGACGATGATGGGAATGTCGGCGAACCCGGTCGGAGCCCATTAGGTCGACCGGCATATGGTCGATTGCAATGTCTTCCGTTCCTCGGAAGACGCCGACCTATTGGGGGCGCACCCCGGAATTAGAAGACTGTATCGCGCTCTTGCTCCCGGCGCGCCCCCAATAGATTCGGTTCGCCATCGCTAGATCGCTCCCAAAAAAATAATAACCAACTTTGGCCTGCCCCCATTGAGTGGTCCATCGCTTAAGTTATCCATGCATCGTTTTCGGCACGGTGATCCCGTAGCGGCGCACCAACCGGCCGTCCCTCGCCAGGACGCGCTTGCCCCGGCCCAGATCGAAGTCGCTGGCGTCCAGCCGCTTCATCCAGGCGTGCCCCTGCCGCTCCGCCAGCCAGAAGAACAAGCGCTTGACCTTGACGCTGCGCGTTCGGCGCAGAAGGGCGTCGAGCCTGCGCGGCGAGAGGTCGGTGAGGCGATCGCGCGGGAAAAGGACGTCGCTATTCCAGACGAGGCCAAGGTCTGCACAGCTGAAATGTCGGTATGGATCGGTGCGAACCGGCGACCGAAGCCGGCAAAAGGCCGCAAGGTGTCGGCGGCCGGTAAGCGCGCCTCCAGGGCAAAGAGGAAGAAAGCGGGAACAAAACCACCGCGGTCGGGGAAGTCGTAAGCATCCTCGGCCTCGGTGGCCGGGCCCATCCCCGAACCGCCGGCCGCGGCAACGGGTCTAACGGTCGAACCGGTAGACGATGGCAAGGCGCAGGGCGGTGATGCGATTGTCGACCTCAAAAGTGCACGGCGCCCGCGGCCCACCCGGTCCGCACGAATTGTTGCGCGAATGGTTGACGCGGTAGCTCTCTTCCCCGAAATCGAAATACACGCCTTCGAAACGAAGCGTCCAGCGCGGCGCCAACGCAGTCTCGACCCCGAGCCCCAGGCTCCAGCCGAGCCGGGTGGATTCGCTGCGGAACGAATCGTCGGCGTCGAAACGCAGGTCGCGTTCCAGGCAGCTGCTTCCGGAGTAATCGGTGTCGATCACGGCATTGACGATGCGCCCCAGCGCCGGCCCGGCGAGAGCGAACACGCGACTGTCGCCGATTTCCTTCTCTGCGCCGAACCGCGCCGCGAAGGCCCAGCGCAGCCGCGCCTCGGCCGCCTCATCGGGGCAGGTCGGGTCAAGCCCGTCGGTGCGCGCCGACAGATCGCCCAGCATCGCCTCGACCTCATAGCGAAGACCGACGCCGCGGAACGCGAAGCGGCGGCCCCAGAAAACGCCACCGACCGCGCCGCCGTCATCGTAGCCATTTGTCGAGCCCGGATTTCCCCAGTCCGAGAAACCGTCGATGTCGCGAATGCGGTTGGAGAACCGGCCGATGCCGGCCGAAATCCCCGCGTAGCTGCCCGACCACAGCGAGGCGGGCCTGCCCTCCTCGGCCCCCGCCGGCGCCGCGGAGACGGCGAACACCAACCAGACGAACGCGATTGCCGGAAATTGCCAGCCGCGGGTCGTCGTCGGTACCTTCAAGAATCGTAAGACTTCGAGGCGAAAACCGCCACCGCCCGGGCCTGGCTCCTCACTGCCAACGTTCAACTCCTCGCCCGGCGGCTCGCAAGGGCTTGAAAAACAACAATTCATTATGGGTCAGACTCTTGGAAGAACGGGCATCCCATTTCACCAGCCTAATCGTGAACAATGGATATTGCCAACATTGCTTCCCCGCCAGCCTGCTTACCAGGACCGAATTATTGGTCGCCCACCGCCCCGTCGACCGTCACCCGACCGCCGCGGCTCACCAGCGGACGGTGGCTTCGAGCCCGACGGTATGCTCCGGCGCCTTCGTGTCGCTCTCCCGGCGCACCGCCTTGAGGCCGAACGGCAGCTCGGGCGCGCTCGCCGCCGGGGTCCATCGCCAGCCGAGGCTGTAGTCGCGCCGGCCCGTGGCAAGGCCGAACCCGGCATGCGGACTGCCGGTGAAGCGCCCGCCGAAGACCGGGAAGCCGTAGGCGGCCTCCGCCGACCAGCGGCTCTCCGCCTCGCTCCCGGTGCGGTCCTCCAGCGGGTCGTCGACAAACAGCGCGTCGAGACCGCCCCGCGCCGGTCCGCCGAACTCCTGGAGAAGACTGAGCGACGGGCCGCGCCCGCTCGCCGGGTCGGGGTCAAAGGCGACGGAGGCCGACAGGCCCCGGTCCTTGAGGTCTCCGTCCTCGTGCGCAATGAGCGTCCGGCCCGTAACATCGACCAAGAGGCCGATATCGGGATCGGCCCAGGCGATGCCGCCGCCGAGTTCGACCCCGAACCCGGTCTCGGCGTCGCCGCCGTCATGGCGCGCGCCCAACTCCAGCGTCGGCGTGAGATAAGCGTCATCCTCCATGGCGATGCGCCAACCGCCCTCCAGGCCGAACCGGAGCCGCGTCACGTCGGCGTCCGAGGCCGCAAGCCCGGCCGTCTTCTCCGAGGTCGTGTTGGCCCACATGACATCGGACGTGACGGCAAGCGCCGGACCGGAACCCTCGGCCGGCGGCGCGAGCAGTTCGTCCCTGAACCCCGCCGCCGCCATCATCCAGTCGGTGTCGGCGGACATCGGATCGCCATCCTCCGGGGTGAGCGTAACTTCACCCGTGCCGTAGCCCGCCGCGCCCCAGAGCTTCAGCTGTTCCGATACCCGCAGCGCCGCATAGGGAAGCGCGGCGGTAAGCGAGGACTTCGCCTTGCCCGCGATCACGGCGTCCCCGCCGGACGCGATGCCCCGGTAGCCGCCCTCGCCGGTACTGTGCGTCAGCGCGAGCCCCACCAGCCACTTGCCGCGCGCATAGTCCGCGCCCAGCATGCCGGTGGTCACCTCGCCGTCGAGGCCGAGCGCGTCCTCCTCGCCGTCGAACGTCCCCGTTGCCGCACGGCCCCAGAAGGCCATGGTGCCGCCGTCGGCATTCTTTCCGCCGGTAAGCGAGAAGGAACTCCCCAGCAGCAGCTCGCGCCCGGTCATCGTTTGCGTCTCCGCCGCGCCGAAGCGGCCGTCCTGTCCGCCGTCGAGGTGCCGGGCGATATCGGCCGGACCCTGCGTGCCGGCACGGTTCGCCGATGAACCGGGCCGCGATGCGCCGCCCGTGGATACAGGCGCACGGTCGCCCGCCCCCGCGGCAGCCCACGGGTTGAACGCGATGGCCTGCCCGCCGAGGCGGCCCTCCATGCCGGGCGTGCGCGGCGCACGCAGGCGCCGGGCAATGCTGTCCAGGCCCTGCCCGGCCACGGTGCGGCCAATACGCACCAGCCAGCCGCGGCCCGCCTCAAGTCCCGGTTCCGGTTCCGGACCCGGGTTTGAATCCGCGCTTGGAGCCGGACCCGGGTTGGTCCCGTCGTCATCGTTGACCGTCACCGTGGCCGAGGCTGCCGCCACACCGCCGTAGCCACCGTCCGAGGCGGTGTGGGTGAGTGTCGCGGAGTCGTTGGCGCTGTCCGCATCCTGCACCGCCGAGACCGTCACGGTCTGTGGGCTGTTCCAGAGATTGCCGCCGCTGGGGTTGAAGGTGAGCGAGGACGGACTGACCGTCACATCCCCATTGTCCGAGGCAATGTTGACGATCACCCTACCTGTGGGTTCGGTTGCAAGCCGCACCGTGTAGCTGCCCGTACCACCTTCGGAGACGCTGAGCGTGTTCCTTGAGAGCTGCAGGGCCGGTGTACCTGGTTGTGGAGTGTCGTTGTCGGTGATGGTGAGCGTGTGGGTGGTTCGTGTGCCCAGCGTATAGCCCGTACGGCCGGTGAGGGTCAGGATGACCGTTTCGGGACCTTCCTGGGTGCTGTCGTCATTGATTGCAACCGGGATGTTCGCGGTTCTGGCCCCGGCGGCGATACTCAGCGTACCGGAGTTCCGGATGGTGAAATCGTTGCCGCTCCCCGCCGTCGCCGAGCCGGAAACACTGTAGCCGAGCGTGAGGCCGCCCGAAGGCGCGGCCGAGGAAAGGTTGACCCTCACATTGTGCGTGCCGGCGTTCTCGGCGGCGCTCGAAGAGCCCGCCGCGAAGGAAGCCGAGGGCTGCGATGGGGCATCGTCGTCGCGGATCGTGTACGTCACCACGGACGTCCCCAGAACGACGTCGGCAGGCCCGTCGTCTATCCTCAGCGTCAAAGTGACCGTCTCGTCGGACTCGGACTCGGTGTCGCCCTTTATGCGGATTCCCAGGTCAGTGTTCGCAAAGGAGCTGTCAGTTGTCTTGAATGTACGACTCGTGCACACGGGGCTTCTGCCCCTCAGGTCTATGGGCGTCCCGCCGGAAATGGCCTGGTAGTCGGCGCCGGCCGGAATGGTTCCGCTGCCCGAGGCGTCGATGGTCGCGGTGCCGCTGAAGCAGAGCTGCCAGGACACGAATCTCGACGGCGCCCTCGAAAGACTCACCGTAAAGAACTTGTCGGATGAGCCCGAGTTGCCCTCGTTGGCGCCGGCAGGCCCGCTGAGCGACAGGGTTGCCTGGGGTCCCGGCCTGGTGGTGGAGGTGTCATCATCATCGACGCTGACCGGCCGGCCGATGCTCAGCGCATTGGCGCCGCCGTAGTCCCCGCCCGACGTGGTATGAGTCAGGGTGGCTTCATCGTCCACCGCATCGCTGTCCTGCGCGGCGTCGATTGTCACCGTCCGCGCCCTGCTCCAGAGCTTGTCGGTGTCGCCGCTGGGGTTGAAGGTGAGCGAGGTCGGGCTGACCGTCACGTCCGGGTTGTCCGACGCGATGTTGACCGTCACTGCGGCCGTCGGCTGCGATGACAGCCTCACCGTGTAGGTTGCGCTGGCGCCCTCTTTCACGTCCGGCCATCTCCGATGGAACGTCAGGCCCCGGGTGTCGTCGTCGCGAATCGTCACCGTGGTCGTTTTCCTGGCATTGTTCAGCATATAGCCGTTGCCGTCTGTCAGGGTGAAGACGATGGTCTCGTCGTTCTCGTCGATGCCATCATCGTGCACGTAGATGGTGATCACGGCGGTATGGCGGTTCGCGGGCAGTTTCACGCTGCAGGTCGAGGATGTGCAGCCGTCAATGGTGTAGTCCTTGCCGACACCGCGGCTCGCCGTGCCGCCGACGGTGTAGTTGATAGTGCGGGCACTGCCCTTCGGACTGAGCCCGTCGCCGATTTCCACCAAGACTCTTACGCCGCCATTGGCTTTGTGATTGCCGAACTCGGCGATGCTCCGCTTTACATTTCTCATCTGAACCCGGTCGGCCGCGCTCGGCTCGTCGTTGTCTGATTGCGCGTGTGCCTCGTTCGGAGCGACAAGGCCGAGCAGCAGGGGGAGGACGAGCAGTATGGCGGCAAGATTACGCCGCAGACGGCGGACGCCGGTGAGCGCGCAACCGGCAAAAGGGTTGGACCCAAACAGAGAGGATAAATGCACTAGGCGACGAAGCCATGAAGGGAAGGCGCAAACAGGGCGGCTCGGCTCGGCTCGGCTCGGCTCGGCTCGGCTCGGCTCGGCTCGGCTCGGCTCGGCTCGGCTCGGCTCGGCTCGGCTCGGCTCGGCTCGGCTATTATATCCATATCAAAGTCCCCCGACTCAACCCCCAAAGGCCGCTTTCCGACCACACTGCCCCCCTGAACCGCCTGATCACAAGATTACGCACAGGCATAATTACCTTGTCTCCAGTACAAGGCACAAATTCCCTTATACCCGGGAAGCGTGCCGGCACCATGTGTACACCCCCATGCATCCACCTCATATCGATCTGATTGTTCCAGTCAATTGTGGTGTGTGATTCTTGTTCAGATAACGCTCCAGGTCCTGGATATATCTTTTTCAGAACTGCATTCCGACATTTAGAGAGCCCGAGTAGGTATGGCTTCCGCCGGGGGCCTGCCGGGCCGACAGCGCAACATTCAGTGCCCACGGACCCCGCTGCAAGGTGGCGCCCAGGCCGAGTTGCACACTGTCTGCTGGCGGTTTTGCCCGCAGCCGCTCGCCCGAGACCAGGCTGGTGGTGCTCGTATCCCCGAATGCATGCTTCAGGTGCGCCGAACCCCACAACGACAACTCACCGCCCCAACCTCTTTTCGTGGTATCCGCCAGCACCCCCAGGCTCGCACGATACCGCTCGGCCCGTGGAAACGATGCACGCGCGCCCACCGCATCGGTAAAGCGATCCACCCGCACCTGTGTGCGGTCGACACGCACCTGCGGTGTCCAGTGCGCCCGCTCCCCCCAGGGAATACGACGTCCGGCCTCCACCCGCAGGGCCAGCCGGTCCGCCTCCACATTCGAAATCAACAACCCTATGTTGTCCGAGGAAATATCCAGATCATAGTCCGTCCACGAGACACGGCCGGTTGCGTAGTAGTCGTGCTCACTGCGCCAGCGCGCGCCAAACGACAGACCCTGGCCCCGGGCGTGAATGTCCCCTCCCTTCACCGGAGAAGAGACGTCCGCGGAACCGGATACCTGATGCACCGAGGCATCGATCTTCCAGTGGCTGCTCACCGGGACCGTAACGCCCGCGCTGACCACCAGGTGCTCGGTATCGTACCGGGTATCCACCGTGGAGTGATCGAAGTCCCGGCTCCCGGTATGGCCCGACAGCTCGCCCCATACCGGCAGGTCGGGGGGCGAGGGGATCGTATGCAGGCCCAGCAGGAAATCAGGCAGGGCTTCATAGAGCGCCGCTCTCGGGGCGTATTCCTCCATGAACACCGGAGGCGGGGGTGGAGTGGTACAGTCGGGGTACGTTCCCTCCTGCCCCTCCGGGCACGTGGGCGGGGGCGGAGTGGTGCAGTTCGGAGGTGTCCCAACCTGCCCCTCCGGACACATGGGCGGCGGCGGAGTGGTGCAGTTCGGAGGTGTCCCAGATGGCGTGGTTCGTCGTGGTGATCTTGATGTTGCCGGTGCCTACTCGGTAATGAATGCCATAGATGCCGTGGCCTAGATAACGGTTTGTCGTGGTGCTGCCACCGTTGAGATTGATAATGACATCGCCATTGCCGGTGTCCTGCCGCCAGCCAAGAATGCCATAGGCTTCCGCGCCATTGGTCGTGATGGTGCTGTTTTCGGAACGAATGTCGACATGGCCATCGCCGCTGCCGCTGCCAGTACCATACCTGTAACCATAAATACCATGTGCCTCATTGCCGCCGGTCGCCACTGTGCTGTCTTTGAATATAATGCGGACATCGCCAGTCCCTACCGGGCCCAACGTATTTTCAGGCCCCCGTCTGGCCCAAATACCGTGCGCATGATTCCCTTTCGTTGTAATGGATGTCCCTTGGGTTGTGAGGCTGGCGTCATTCATCTCACCCGCGGTTACATTCGCCTGTTGCACACTGATGCCGTATGCATGGACCCCCTCCGTGTTGATCGTAACACCCGTCTTCAGATCCACGACAAGATGACCATTGCCGGTGTGGAGGCCATTCATGCCCACGGCGGATTCACCCTGTGTACCGATTTCAGTATTCTCCAACGTGAAGGTGAGGCCACCCGTACCCTCAAGCCGGCCATAAACGCCGTAGCTATTGCTGCCCGTCGTATCGATCGTCGAGGGCGTGGTGGTCATGTCGGCGTTGGTCTTCCCGGAAATGTTGATGCTGACATTCCCGCTGCCCGAATGTTTGGCGGAGACACCCGCGATAGGGGATGAGTCTGTCCCGCTTTCATCGAAATCGATATCAATCCCCTTCGCATTGATGTCGATATCGTCGGTCGACGAGCTTTCTTCCACGCAGTCGATATGATTCCCGGTCCCGGGCGTGTCGCTGCACACGGGCGCCGCGAAGGCATCGCCACCGGCAAGGCACAGGGCGCCCAGGCCAAGAGCCGCAAGGACAGGAAGCGGCCGGCGAGGTGCTGCCTCGACAAAGCGGGCTTCCCGGCGGCCATGCCGGAAGGAAGAAAATTTCTCATGGAAACGCCGGCTATATCCGCTTCGACAACTCAACAGGCGGAGTTCCCCCCCCCCCCCGCAATTCTCGGGCTTGATCATTATCCTCATGATCTATTGTTCTTCGTTGTATTGCCCGGCAATTTGAAGGGCGTACCTTGCTATTTGCTTAACTGGAGGATCAAAGAGGCGAGTTGGTCATGGTTTGTGATTTTCGACGATCCATGTCAAGGCAAGTTCGCGCGTAATCGCCGGCCGCTTCATGGCGCCGGACTTCAACAGCACCGCGCCGCCATCGCGGGCGCCCCAGAAAATGCCTGCCCGCCCACCAGGCCTCGAGGCTCGATCCCATCGCCGGACTCCAAGGCAAGTAGGAAGCCGCCGGGCCGAAGAGGCCCCACGCCCCGATCGACGTCATGCGATCCGCGAAACCGGGAACTCAGCAGGAGGTCTTGAGCGCCCCATGGCAGTTCTTGAGGTCTTTCACCTGTTCCACGCTCCCCCTGAAATCGCTGTACTGCGGGGAGATCTCCGGGTTGCCGGGGAATACCGTACTCCATCTTCTGCACCTGGCCCTCATGGTGCATTGTCCCGAGTCCACCGCGACCGGCCTGGTATTGGCATATCCCGTAACGCTACAGGTATCGTTGGCATCGCTCGCATTCCAGGCGCTCTTGCAGTTCTCGACCGTTACGGGGGTGGGGCAGGAGGTGGACAACTGGTTGTCGCAGTATTCGAGCTGTTTCACATCGTCGGACGACCCGTAGAAGGACGCCGCCACTGCCAGGGTCCCGCAGGAGGTCGCGACATGACATTGCCGGTTCGATATCGACACGCTGTGGGATCCGTAGGACGAACCGCATTGTTGGCTGGCGTCGCTGTCGTCCCACGCCTCCTCGCATGCTGTTGCCAAAGCGGCTTGTTCGGTAGCGGAGAGGCAGGAGCCGATTTTGAGCGTGCCGTCGCAGCTCACCAGATCGCTCATGTCATCCAGATCGCCGGTGACATTTTGCATCCCTGATGCCCAGCCATCCGATTTCCGGCACCTGGTCGTGACGCTGCACTCTCCGTTCGAAGCCGTCATCCAGAACTGGTTGCTGGAATATGGGCAATGCTCGGAGGCGTCGCTCTCGTTCCACGCGTCAAGACACTCGGCCCGCGTCGGGCCGTCCTGGGCGCGGGCGGGCCCGGCGGCGGCAAGGGCGGCGGCCAGGACGAGCGCCAGCGTGCTCAGTATCCGGCGGGGGGGCAGGTTTTGCAGGTCCTTGTATGAGGTTCTCATGGCATTCGCCTCCTATGCTCTCCGCCATGGCCGGCGCGGGTTACGGGTTTGAAGCGGCATCGCCCGCCCGCTCGGTGCATGGCCGTGCGGCCTCAGCATGAACTGCCGGTTATGTTGTCTGCGCACGATCATCCGCAATTCCCGGTGATGCTGTCCCGATTGACGATCGCGCCATCCATGTCGAACTCGCCGGGCGGCATTCCGTAGAACTGCGAGGGGTCCGTCGATACCCATCCCGAGGTGTTTCTGAGGAAGTCCTTGGTCTCGAAACCGGAAAATTTCAGAACGAAGCTCTCCGTCCCTTCGTTTACCGTGTCTTTGTATGTTGCCACCGAAACGGACTTGGTATACTCGCCGCTGTTGAATACCAGCTTGCCCGAAACCGAAGCGAAATCCGTCCCGTTCGTGGCCGACCCGCTGGCTGTTCCGTAGGACCAGCGATAGGACCAATTGTTCGGCGGGAAGCCCGTATTCAACTCAAACACCGCGTTATTGCCTTCGCAGGCTTGCGCATCCGCCGCACTGGCGGCCGAAGAGTTCATCGTCCCGGCCGCCAGCACGACGCCGGCAAGGGCGGCGCACCATGCGGTTCGTGCAGTTTTCCAGTTCGAATCCCGTCTCATGGACTTTACTCCTTCCGAAGCGCGGTGCCCCGGTCAGAGCCGGCGCACCCTGAATGAGCCGAAAGATTACAGCTAAATCTCATAAAGCCCAAGACGGTTCCATCGTCCGGGAAAGGGGCGGTCAGCCCTTTTGCCCGCGGTCGCGGAACAGGCCCAGTCTATTGTCCAGGGCGGGATCCCGCCGGCGATACCGGGGGTTGAGGCGACGACGGCGCCGTGTCGATCTCCCAGTCCCCGGTCCGCCGCTTGTCAGAGCATTTGACGGGTTTGGTATTACCGCGTCAATTGCAGGTCGCGGTTGCCGAACTTGGGCTACCAACGTTATACCCGGATCCATCACCAAGTTTGCGCTTTGACCTGATTTTCTGATTGATAACAGGCGTTTATCCCGTATTTCGTTGTATTGAGAATTTACAGGGTGTTTTTGGCAATCTCATCGAGCCAGATGAGGGCACCCTTGGCCGAGGTCCAGGTATCGCTTGCGTTGACGACGTAGAGGATGGCTTCCTCTTTCGACCCCGGGGCGTAATGGGGCGGCAGGGTTTTGGGCAGGCGTTTGGCGCCGAGCAGGTAGGCGGGCACATGCGGGTTGTGTTCGATCGCCGCCTTCAGCGCCTGGGCCGCGCCGCTGTTGGGACCGCCCTGTCTGAACAGCAGCAGGGCGTAGGTGTAACCCCATTCGGCGAAGTCCTCCTCCTCGTATTCGTCGAGCAATTCGCGCGCGGCATCGAACCGGTTCAGGCCGAGCAGTTTCGGGCCGAGGATATGGCGGACACCCAGATTGTCGTTGGGGCACAATCTCAGCATGTCCCGCCAGTGGGCGACGGCCTCTTCACGCTCGCCCGTCTCCCAGAGGGTCTCGGCCAACGCGGCGCGGGCGCGCATGTAGGGCCGGGTCTCCAGAATACCCCAGAAGTATCCTTCTTCATTCTCGAAGGCGTCCGGCCCCAGAGCCTGACGCACCGCCGCTTCCCCGGCGGCCACCGCTTTTTCCAGATAATCGCGTTTCTCGATCACGTTTTTCGCCGCTTCTTCCGCCAGCAACGTCCAGGCGTCGGCGCAGAGCTCCGAGATCTCCAGCGCCTGCTTCGCCAGCGCCACCCGGCCCCGTTTGGTTCCGCGGTCCCAAGCCTCGTACATCACGTCCTGCGCCGCGGACAGCGGATCGGACGAAGCGCCCTTATCGAAAAGGCCGCCACCGGAGAGTTCGCGTTGCAGGTTACTCATCAGCGCTTCCATCGACGCCAGGGCCGGGTCACTTATCCAATCGGCGGAGGAAGCATCCGGCGCGTGCCGGACTTTCGGACTCGGGGGGTTCGCGGCTTTCCTGCCGCCCTTGCGGCGGTTTTTACTGACGGGCATGGGCGGGCTCCAATGACATATGACGGGAACACGAACTTAACAGACCCCCCTGCGCGCCCATGTTTTTCCTCGTCCGTAACTGTGTATTTTCTTATAACACCGTTTGTTATCAATAGGAAAAGGTGCCGTCATGCAGTTTTCCGATTTCGGTCCGCGCACCGTCATCGCCGCCTTCGACGGCGGCGAGATCACATCGGACGCCGGGGCGCTGCTCCTGCGCCAATGCGAGCGCCGGCTGGACCTGTCCCGGCGCATGGCGGCGTGTTTCGAGGGTCACCGCGACGGCGCGCGCGTTCGCCATGCCCTCGCGGACCTGCTGAACCAAAGGGTGAGCGCCATCGCCCTGGGTTACGAAGACATCAACGATCACGACACGCTGCGCTTCGATCCGGCCCTGCGCCTTCTCGGCAATCCCGACAATCCGGCTTTGGCCGCTTCGGCCACCCTCGGGCGGCACGGCGTGATCTCGGCCGATCAGGCCCGCCGCAAGGCGGCCATGATCATTGCACGCATCAAGGCGGGAGAAGACCCCTCGCCCGCTCCATCCGTTTCGGTGGCCAAGCTTACCGTCGCCGATCTGGCGGAGCGCTATCTCAAGGAGCATGCCGAGGTTCATTGCAAGCCCCGGACGAGGGAGGCGTATCGCTGGTTGGTGGAGAAGTTCGTGTTGCCGAAACTGGGCAAACTGGGCATCAACGAGGTCGAGCGTGAGCATATTGCGGCGCTGCATTACGAGCACAGGGAGACGCCCTATCAGGCTAACCGCATCCTCGAGGTGGTGAGAAAGATGTTCAATCTCGCCGAAGCGTGGGGTCTGCGGCGTGACGGTGGCAATCCCTGCCGGTTCGTCCAGAAATACAAGGAACAGAAGCGCGAGCGGTTTCTCACCGAGGAAGAGTTCCGCCGGTTGGGGCAGGTTTTGAACGAGGCGGAGGCCGAGGGTTCGGAAACGCGCTCCGCGGTGACCGCCATCCGTCTGCTCATGCTCACAGGCTGCCGTCTCAACGAGATCCAGACGCTGCGCTGGGAGGATGTCGATCTGGAAGCGGGAGAGTTGCGGTTGCCCGATAGCAAAACCGGCGCACGGATGGTGCCGTTATCAAGGGCGGCGGCAAGCGTGCTTTCCGCCCTGCCCTGTGATGCCGACAATCCCTGGGTCATCGTCGGCAGGAAGCCGGGCGCGCATCTTACCGACCTGCAACATCCCTGGCGGCGCATTCGCGCACGCGCCGGGCTCGATGACGTGCGAATTCATGACTTGCGCCACTCTTTTGCGTCTCGCGCCCTGGCGCTCGGCGAAAGCCTGCCCATGATTGGCAAGCTATTGGGTCACACACAGGTGCAGACAACCGCCCGCTACGCCCATCTGGCGAATGAGTCGGTGAAGGCCTCGGGTTCCAGGATCGCCGACAGTATCGGTGACGATATCCTGAGCGGAGAGGCGCAAACGGAATAAGAGAATAGCATCATTGCCGCGCGGCGGATGCTTCAATTGCGTCGTTACCGGGTGCGCCCGCTCGAGACTGGCGGGCGAGTAGTTCCGCTTGTGCCGTCCGCCGTACGGTTGCCGACCTCCCTACCCCGCGGTCCCCGCCAAAAGCCTGCGCACTCTCAAGCTTTCCCGAGCCTATCCGCGCGGCGCTGTTCGAGGAGGGCGGGGCGGCTTTCTTGTTTGGAACCGACGGAACGGTTGATTAACGAATCTTAACCATCGAATGAAGGGCCGGCTCCGGACCTTGCGCACTGGAATTCCTCACCGGAATCGCTTATATTCTTTCTAGATAAAAGGAAGGATTATGGCGATGAGGCCCGAAGAAATAGCACTGTCGGCCAACGAATCAGCTTGTGTGACAGGAGTGCCGTTGAAGCAGGTGCATCGGATCATCGATGCAGGACTGTTGGGCGACTCCGTGAAGAGCCGCAAAGGCGCGCGGGTGATTTTGAAACACGCGCTGGTCGGTCTGAAGCTCGCCCATGAGACAACCGAAATTTTGACCTTGGAAGGCCGGCGGCGGCTTGTACGCCATGTTCTCGACGATCCTGAGGCGAGGACGGTCCGAGAGGACGCAGTTTCCGTCGACGTGCGCCCCATGAAGAACGATGTGAAGCAAGGCATTACATCGCTGGAGAATGCCAGAAAAATGGTCGTGAGCAACAAGGACATACTGGGCGGCGCGCCGTGCTTCAAGGGCACGCGGATTGCCGTTCACGACATTGCCGAAATGCTGGCCAATGGGGACCAAGTTGCTGCGATTCTTGCGGCCTACCCGACGCTGACCAAAGGGCAGGTGACTGCCGCCGCAATCTACGCCGAGGCGTACCCTCGTCGCGGTCGTCCACGTCATCAGCCGGAGTGGCGGAAAGCCAAGCAGCGCGCCTCAAAAAAGGTTGAGCTCGACAAGTTGCCGCAGGCCTCGTGAAGTTTCTGATCGACGAGTGCCTGAGCCCTGATCTTGTCGCAATCGCACGGGATCGGGGTTTCTCCTTGTCGACGCACGTCACTTGGCTCGGTCTCCGATCGAAGAAGGATTGGACCATCGTTCGGCGCGCCGTCGAAGACGGCTATGTACTCGTCACCAACAATACGACGGACTTCACATCACTCGTTGGCCGAGAGGACGTCCATGCCGGCCTTGTCTGCCTGAATGTCGCACCTGGGCTCATGAGCCTGCAGGTCCAGAGGGTATTGTTCGAGCTCGCCTTGGATCAATTGGCCGGTGACGAGCCCGTCAACGACGTAATCGAGATCACCCTGACCACTGATCGGAAGGTCAGGATCAATCGATACGCCTGGCCCATGGATCACTAGGAACCCGCTGTTGATGCGGAGATTGTTTGAGTGATCTGTAAGCCGGCGGGGACCGCCTGTGCGGTGATCTGAAAGTCGGCGATTGTTTGCGATCGGGAGTGGGCGCCGTGACGCCCACCGTGGAACGGACGGAAGCGATCGCGGATGTCGGATGCTCGGTGCCGCCAGCGCACACCTCCTGGCGGCGCGCCAGCGGATGAACCTCGCCATGCCGCCGCCAGCAGCGCCCGGCTGACCCCGGCGCGACCAGCTCAGCACCGAGAAACCGATCCGGCACAACGCCGGAGCGAGCCGCACGCGCCCAAAATGCCGGTGACGACCCAACCATCAAGAAAATGCTGGCCGGCCCGCCCCCCACACGCCTCAAGAGCCTACCGCCAGCGTCATCAATGGCCCGGCAGGTCCTGACGGCCCTGCCCAAGGTCGAAATCCGACCGCATGAAAATCAGCTCCCCGATCGGGGGCTCTGGCTTATCCTAGCCAGCGCATGGTATACGGTAGGAAACTAGGGGGTTCCGATGGTGCTCAGCATTCCTCATGCGGTCGGTGCGACCGTGGCAGTGCTGGTTCTCTACGGACTGGCGGGTCTCGCCGTCAAACGTCGGTGGGAACACAGGATTGTCGTACATCCGTTGAAATTGATTGCCGACGCAAGCGGAAGAGCCAGCCTATCGAGCACACAGGTCTTATTCTTCACCTTGATCGTGCTTTGGCTTGCGATCTACTGGGTCACACGGGAAGGAACGCTTGTTCCTGTCGACAATTCTGTTCTCGGACTGTTGGCTATTGCCGTTGCCGGGTCTGGTGTCGGGAAGATCACGGATTCCACTCGTTTCCAGGCGACGGCCGAGAATATGGCATGGGCCAAAAGGAAGAACTGGATCGAGAAGGACTTCACCAAATCGTCCACTAAGCGTGCGCCGATCATCGGCGATCTGCTGACCTCCGACGGGAATTTCGACGTGGCGAGATTTCAAGCGGTAGGGTTCTCGTTAGTTGTCGGCATTGCCCTTCTTTACAATGGTGCTACAGCGGCGTCCGCGAGCGAGTTTTCGACGTTCGTCGTCGATGAAACATATCTCGCGCTCATCGGAATTAGCCAAAGCGCCTATGTCGGCGGAAAGTATGTCGGCAGCAATCTCTTCCGTGAGCTGAACGCAAAACTGGACAAGGTCCGGTCGCTGGAGACCGCCTTTACTTCGGCGGTCGCCAATTCGACTCAATGGAGGGAGAAGGCAGCGGAAGACAGGACCGTGGAATTCGCCACCGAAACATGCGCGCCGAGCGCATACGTCACGTATATGAGCGCCACGACGGAGGCGGCGGAGATCGTCGGGCGTATGACCGGAAACCCGATTGACACGACTCGCATTCAGCCGGCGCTGCCGCTTGTTTCATAATATCCCGGTCCAGTTTGACGGATATGGTGTAGGCGGCCCGAGCCCGTGACATCGGCGTCAGAGGTCGATCCCTCAGGCGCGGACGCCGAAAACGCTTGCTGCACGGTCGGAAGGCCAATGACCGTCGCGTTTGCTTGAGATACCCTTGCGTGCGACAGCTCCGGCTCATTGAGGGCCACCCGCCTCGATCCAGCGGTAGTATCGCCGCTTCACCGTCTGATAGGGGCCAAACCGATCCGCCGGCAAATCACGCCACCGCGCACCACAGCGCGCCAGCCACAGGATCGCATCGAAAAACCGCCGCCCGTCGCTGCGTGGACCACGCTTGCCCTTCATCCCGCCAGGAACAAAATCCCGAAGCCTATTCTGTTGTCGCCGAAATACATCTTGTAGTACCAGTCGTCGTGGGTCTGGTCGAAGGCGGCGTGGTTCAAAAGCCCCTTGTCCGGGACCACAAGCCCGCGAAAACGAAGCCGATCATCGGTCACAAACAAGTCGACCAACTCCAAATAAAAGTCGACCCTGGCCGGCGAGACCTTGGTCCATTTCGCCCCGAAAGCCGGTTTCAGACCGTATTCGGCCTTGAGGGCCCTAATCCGTTCGGAGAGTTCGCGAACGACATGGGTTTCACATGAGACGCCCCCCAGGCCATGACCGGGATATGGTCGTGTTTCAGATGGCAGTTTTCGTCGCAATAGACGTTGAATGTCTTTACGTCCGTCATGCTGGTCGGGCCGGGAAAAGTTGATCAACGCCGGCGGTGGCGAGCTGACTGATGGCTTGAGCACCTTGCTTGTTGGTGCGGCCAAGCGCCTTACCGGTTCAGGCGGCGATCCTGTTGTCGAGCTGCAAACCAACTTCGGCGGGGGTAAGACCCACTCCATGCTGGCGCTTTACCACATGGTGGGCGGGGCCAAGGTTGGTGATCTGCCGGGACTGGATCAGCTCCTGACGGACAACGGCTTGTCGGTGCCGGATAAGGTCAACCGGGCGGTGCTGGTCGGAACGTCGCGGGGTCCCCAGGATGTTATTGGCCTGGAAGGCGGGCGGGAAATCCGAACCACCTGGGGCGAGCTTGCATGGCAGCTGGGCGGGCAAGCGGCGCATCGAATCCAGAGCGCGTTCCGCGTCGTCGTAAGTGAACTTGCCGTCGTGGGCGAGTTCGTTGCGGACGGCGATCAGTTCGTTGACGATGGCCCGTTCGGTTTGACCGAGCACATCCTTGAAGGCCTCCATCCAGAAGATGTTCATGACCTTCAGAAGCGATTGCTGGTCCCAATCGACCTGGCCGTTCTTGTCCGGCTTCAGTCCCTTATAACGCTCCAGAACCTGAACCTGCCAATGGCCAGTCAACGAACTCTCAAGCCGCTTCTCGACGAACGGAGCCAAGGCCGCCGGCAGGAGCTCCATGCCTTCGAAGACGTGCTGCCTTGTGGATTTCGCCATCTCTGCTCCCCCTTACAGATCAAGCGACGATTGGCCGTCGCCTCGAACATCGTGAATGGTCGCCGCCATGCGGGTCAGGTCCGTCCAGACCGCAATCAGCGCGTTATAGGCTGTCGCCTCTTTCGCATCGCTCCGCTTGTTGGAACAAATGTCATAGAGGCAATAGGCGAGCTCCTTCACGGCCTCGGCCTTGTCGCTGCCAAGCTTCTTGATCAAAAGCGCGGCAGCTTCCTCGCCTTCGTCCTCAAGGGAACGAACGAGATATTGGCAACACTCCCAGATTGTCAAATGGGTGTCGGTCGCAGGCTCCCAATCATCCTGAAGCTCGTCCCGTCTTAGTATTCGAACCCGTCCGGCTGAATATTCAATAATTCCGGCGTGCTTGACACTCTCAACGGATATCCCACGGGCCTGGGCGATATTGATAGCAACACCAGACTCCCCTTTTTCGTAACCATTCTGCTCAAACCATGTAATGCTAAACCGTGTATCCAGATCAAACTCACCTTGAATATCACTCAAGAATTCATCCAGCTCTCGATTGATGAGTTGAAGCGCCGTTCTTACAGTCATCGGGCTATCGTCTGCTTCAAGAACAGCCTTGTATCGGGAATACACCCCCATACCAGGGCCAATTGCAGATTGCGGCATGTCGGCGGGAGACACGTTGGCAGCCTGAAGTTCTACAATTGCCGGAGGTAGTTCTCGTTTGAGGGCTCGAATGAACTCTGCGCGGGTAACGGTCTCGGCAGTTTTAGATTTCTTGCGGCATACAAGAACCACTGAGTTGGCGAGGGCGTTGGTGCCCGAGGCGATCGTTCGGGCTGATCTTTCTGTCCGAACCGGCCAAGTGCCGACAACCGCATATCCTGAGCGAATGACAGCTTGAAGGAAAGTCGCCCAACCTGTGGAACTGATTCCCTCTTGATCGATCTCACTCTGTTTGAAGGCGTAATAGATGGTGGTGGGATAGTCGTTTCCTGACTGTCTGGATAGCTGTGATATTGCGTCGGTCATCCCCGAAAGGAAAAAGGTCTCCGCCTGCGTTTTTCCACCATGCCGGTACGGTGTTGCGACAAGCTCCTCCGACTTTGGGACGGAGATCGTCGCAGTCAAAGAGGGATACACGTCTTTCGCATTTAGCCTCAACCATACATAGAAGTAGTCGGACAAATCAGCGTAACCGATATTATCGTAGTATGGAGGATCAGTGGAAATCACTGCACCGGAAGGCAATGTTGTGTGTTGAGCATCATGCTGTTGCGATTCACCTGAATTGCCCGGCCGAAATGTCTCTATTGCCTTTGAAATCCAATCGAGCGCACCACCTATATTTCCTGTGCTTTCACTGAAAAAGTTACATTCAGCAAAGTCCCAGGTCATGGGGATTGCTTGGCGCGCGAATGTGAACCGTATGAAACCGCCGCTCGCCCATGTAGCGATACTGCTGCCCGCGTCTGCAAGGCGATCTACGGCGAACGCCAAATACACGCTCAACGCCTCGGCATAGGCTTTGGCGCCGGTGCCGCCGTCGCGCAGCGGAGTCGGATCGTCGGAAAGACCAGCGGCCAGGGCATCCCGCTCTATCTTGGTCCGCGCCTCGTGCACCAGATCACTGAAGGTGGTCAGCGCCACAAGCTGCCGGTTGGTAAACAGCTTTCCCCACTGATTCAGGCCGTACCCGTGACAAGTTCCACCCGTTAGTTTCGCTGGTGTCTCTCCAGAAAGGAACTTGTCGCGGCACTCTCCGGCAATCTCGCTTGCTTGGGGTGATGCGGCAATGGCGATGTGCGCCTCGTTGGGTGCAAGATAGATGCGGCTTCTTTTTCCCTCAGAGGCCGTTTCGAAAGTGGTTGAGTGTCCGGTATTGATGTGATTCCAGGAAGGTTTTTGAGACTGATCTGGAGCCGCCATGTGGACGCCGACCACCCGAGAGCAGCATAGCCGCAAGGCGCTGCGTTATCAGACTGATTTGACTGATGCGGAGTGGGTTGTGATTGAGCCTCATTTGCCTCCGGCTCATGGCACGGGACGGCCCCGGTCATGGCCGATGCGCGAGATCGTCAACGGCATTTTCTATGTGATGCGGGCTGGCTGCCCTTGGCGCTTGCTGCCAAGCGATTTGCCACCGTGGGGCACGATCTATCGCTGGTTCGCCAAGTTCCGCGATGACGGCCTCCTTGAGAAGATCAATCACTCTCTGGTCATGGCCGACCGCGAACGGGTCGGACGCGAGGCCAGCCCGAGCGGCGCGATTATCGACAGCCAGAGCGTCAAGACGACCGAGGCTGGCGGCCCCCGCGGCTACGATGCGGGCAAGAAGATCAAGGGACGCAAGCGCCACGCGCTGGTCGACACCGACGGGCGCGGCCTCGTGTTCGAGGCGCACCCGGCGAGTATCCAGGACCGCGATGGTGGTGGGCCGCTGCTGTGCGCCTCACGCGGCTCGTTTCCGTTCATCGAGAAGGTCTTTGCCGACAGCGGCTACGCCGGCGAAAGGGTCGCCACGGCCACCGTGATCGCTGTCGAGATCGTACGCAAAAGCCCCGATCAGGTCGGCTTCGCCGTCCAACCGCGCCGCTGGGTCGTGGAACGCTTCTTCGCCTGGATCAACCGCAACCGGCGACTGGCAAAGGATTTCGAGGCCACCATCGCCTCGGCTCGCGCCTTCCTCTACGCCGCCTCCGTCATGCTCCTCGTCCGCAGATTGGCCCGAAACGCATGACTTTCGAAACCGACTCTAAACAAGAGGCATAAAGATATTGATTGTCTATATCTTCACTGTCTTGTTTGTATTCTTTTTCAGCATAGTCAAAATCACAAACTCGTTGTCCTCTCTTATATTCATTCGCTCCGGCGAGTTGTGGCGCCGCGATCGCGCCGGTCAGGAACGCCGCCGCGATCGCTGCCGGCAGCAGGCCGATCCGCCCCGGTTTCCGCGGCAGGCCGCGCCGCGAATTGTCCTTCGATTGTTCCGGTACCGGTGGCATGGTTGCTTTCCTTCCGATATAGCGGTTTGAACCCGTCGCGGGCAGGCCTCAGTGTCTGGCCCGAAATGAATTGAGTGATTTCAGTATGTTGTGCTTCACTGCCTTGTGCCGCAAGAGCATGGAGGCACAGCATGTGGACTGAAATCACTCGACCGAAGTATGACCGCGAGCAGTTGCGATATGCAAGTGATCTTACCGACGATGAGTGGACGTTGATCGAACCCCATATGCCGGCGGCGCAAGCTCTGGGTCGACCGCGGACGACAGACTTGCGGGACGTGGTGAACGCGGTTCTGTATGTCTTGCGCTCGGGCTGCCCGTGGCGCCTGCTGCCGAAGGATTTTCCGCCTCGTTCGACGGTGCAGCGCTATTTCGCCGCGTGGCGGGACGAGGGTCTGTGGGCTGGGATCAACCACGCCCTGCTGTCGGCGGCCCGCGAGGCGGAGGGCCGCGATGCGGCTCCGTCCGCCGGCGTTATCGACAGCCAATCGGTGAAGAGCACGGAAAGCGGCGGCCCACGGGGCTTTGACGCGGGCAAGAAGGTGAAGGGCCGCAAGCGTCATATCGTTACCGACACCGGTGGCCTGCTGCTCGCCGCCCAGGTCCATGCCGCCGACATTCAGGACCGCGACGGCGCACCCGGCCTATTTGCGGCCAGCCTTGTCCATCATATCCACAAGCTGCTCGCTGCCGTAGGTTCCCGCCGGCGTTCGGCCGCCGAGGGCCGAATGGGGACGCTCGGTGTTATACAACTCGACTCTCGAACACCCACAGTAATGCTCATCGCAGGATTCTTTACGAGTTTCACCCCTGGTTTGGACAGGACGTCGCCATTGATCGAGTGTCGACCAGGGGCGGGGTTTGCGTAACCCGCTGCCGCTTGCTGGGCGGCGCACCAGGACCCCTGGTCGAAGCACCGTTTTGGATGTTCGACCGGCAGAGTTGCTCGACCGATCGTAGACGGGAGCGGGCGCATGTCGATCTGAGGACGCTAGAAGCGCTCGCGGATTTGTTGGCCGCGGCTTTGCGCGATGATGGGGGCGTCTCTATATCTTTCTTCGGCGGTTTCCGATCGACATGCAGACTTAAGGCTTCATTACCGTAGTCAAGGAGCCGATGATGCACCGATCCCCATCCGAAGTCCGTTCAGTTGGGTCTGTTCGGCCCGCCAGACGACAGCCAACCGCTCGACACGCCACGATGGCGCAGTCTACCGGACCGGACGCGGCGGCGGGCGATGGGCCTGATGACTCAGATGCTGCTGGAACATCGCGGCAGCCTAGCCGAGGGGGCGACCGCGCGATACGCCCATCTCGCCAACGATCCCGTCAAGTCGGCGGCAAACCGGATCGCGAGCAGAATCGCCGAAGTCAGCGGGTGAAGCGGCAGAAATAGCGTCGGCATGTTATTCGGCGCGCAAATTTGACCACCTCAAGGACGAGGTGCAGCAGATCCGCATCGTGTTCGAGAACATGGTCGACCGGATCGGGCCGGAGTTCGGCACGAAGGTCGAGCGGAGGTCGGCAAAGTCTCGGAGGGTGCGATCATGTCCAAAGCCTCGAATATCTCGATCGGTGGGGACGCCCCGTCCCTGTACTTCCGGAAAATCGAAGAGCAGGAAGGCGTATCCCCGTTTGTGCTGGACGATATCCTGCAATCCCACCTCATCGAGCCCGGTCATCTGCGCAACGACGACTTCAATGATTTCTTCGATGCCCGCGTGCTAGCGCTCTCCGAGATCGTGGCGGACGCGATGGGCATACCGCCAATGTGAACGGCGTCCGAGTGACTCTGCACTACCATATTTCCAATTGACGGCAATCTGGGACCAAATAGTCTGGAGGGGCGTCGAACTGGTCGTTTGACCGTTTTCATTCCGGAAGTAGGAAATGCTCTGGCTTGGACGCCTCCTCCTTTTTTCGTATTTGATAACTGTTATCGCTCTGGACTCATTCGTCTCCGCAGCTGTAGCAGAGGTGGATACGTCCTCCACAAGACTTACGGCAACCTATCTCCAAGCCGTCAACGCCATCTCGGTCGTGGAAAATGACAACGCACTAGGCTGCGGTGACATTTTAGGGATTCCTTTTTTGTCTTTGGTGTGATTCAACACTGGCTTTTGGAGGTTGGTGTGGAAGGCGAAGTGCTGAGAGACGATCAATGGGCGCGGCTTCGGGACTTTGTTCCTGGCGGGATGAAGGGCAAGCGTGGTCCACGCAGCGACGGGCGGCGGTTTTTCGATGCGATCCTGTGGCTGGCGCGCTCTGGTGCGCGGTGGCGTGATTTGCCGGCGGATCGGTTTGGCCCCTATCAGACGGTGAAGCGGCGCTACTACCGCTGGATCGAGGCGGGTGTGTTTGACCGCATCTTCGAGGCTGTCGCGGATGATCCGGACTTGGAATGGCTGGCGATCGACGCCACCATCGTCCGGGCCCAGGCCCAAGCCGCCGGCGGGCGGCGAAAAAGGGGGGACCGCAAGCCCAGGCTCTCGGCCGGTCCCGGGGCGGGTTCGGCACCAAAATCCACGCCGTCGTCGATGCGTTAGGCCTGCCAGTGCGCTTCGATCTCGGGCCAGGACAACAAAACGACATGGTCCCCGCCCACAACCTCATCCAGGGCCTGGCCGCGGGCCACGTCCTCGCGGACCGCGCCTACGACGCCGACAGCCTGCATGACCTGATCTATGAGCAAGGCGGTGAGCCCGTCATCCCACCGCGCCGGCATCGCAAATACCAGCATAGCTATGACCGCATCGCCTATAAACAGCGCTGGGGCGTCGAAGGCTTTTTCGCCAAGCTCAAGCAATGGCGGCGCATCGCAACACGCTACGACAAACTTGCCGCCCACTTCCTCGGCTTCATCAAACTCGCAAGTATCATGCTCTGGCTTAAATGATTAAATTGTCACCACAGCCTAAAGTCTTTATTTCGTCGCGCTAGATTAGCGCTTGCAGACGATCCGGTACTTGTATCCAGCTACGTGACCGCGGAGAGTCGTGGATATATGGCGTTTCAGGAAATCCTGAAACATTTGGTCGCTGCCGAGAGTATTGACGGTGCCCTGAAGATCACACGCTTGGTCAGGCGGGCTCATTGGCAGTCCGAAGGGTTGTTAGGTGTTGCCCAGCACGTTGTATCACGTAATCCCAGTCTGACGCGCGAACTGTTGGTCGAGGCAGAGTTAATTCTCGCTCGGACGGATCGTATACTGGAGGAGCGGGACAGCCCTGACATCCCATATACGATCCCGTTGAGACGATCATACGCTTTTGGTGTTCGGCTTCTCGGTCAGATTGACCGACTTGCGGCCTTGTGGAGGCAGCTGGGTGCTGAAGGGCGGTCGGCGCAACTGTTCAACTTTCACTTGTCACCTGTCAAAGATTTGCTGCAGTCCCTCATCACCGCAAGGCAAGATCACGCCAATCAGAATAACCCGCTCCGGTTTTGGCTAGTCGATCAGACAGAATCCGGTCAGATTTGGCTGGTTGACCTGCCTTTTCCGAAAGGGAATGCTGAAGCCGATTTTCAGAAATACCGTGCGATTTCGGAGAAATTGGCGTCGAAGGCGGATGTGACGCCCGAATGGTTACGTTTGGCCGAAAGAGCCAATCTTCTCGACGACAATGAGAGCCGGCGGAAATACACTGCGGCGGCGCTATCTGCGGCCCACGGTCCGCCGGAATTCCAACGTTTGCTCGTTGCTGAGTTTCTGATTGATGCCGGTTTAACGCGGCAGGCGGTCGAGCTTTTAATGGATTGGCGATCCGATCTTGGCAACGCGTCTCAGCGCGATACCTATCTAGCGCGGCTCGGCTCCACATTGGCCAAAATCGGTCGCCTCCCCATTTTGCGCATGGTTGCCAAGGAAATTGCCTCACCAGTGATTCATAGGAGTTTCTTGGAGGACGCCATCGTGAACGCAGCCGCAGCCGGATTCCCTGAACAAGCAGATGAATTGGAATCCGACTTGCGGAACCTGGCGGAAGGACCAGGGGTGAGTTACGGCGAGAGGCTCCGAATAACTCGGAGTGCGGCCCGCTCACGCTTAAGACGAGGGGATATGAAAGGGGCTGTCGAACTTTCATCTTCATTAAATTCCGCTGCCGATCAGGCTGCTCTCGTCCGAAATCTTATTCTCACTGCGCAACGGTCCGCAGCCCTTCCAAAGATTGATTTACTTGTCTCAAGATTGAGTGAGTTAGCGGAAAACATGGAGAGCGTGCCTTACATGGTGGTGGCTGGCGCGGCCGCCCACGATGCCGCACTGTCCGAAGCGAGGGGGAAAATCCACTCGTCGATTTGGAAGATGTTGAGCAAGGAGTCACCGAGCACTCAGTCGGGACAGCGCCTCCGGAAATCCCTCAGCATGAGGTACCTGGCGCCCGTTTTGTGGGCAGAAGAAGGAAATCTATCTCGTTTGATTGATGCGGTGATGGACGTTGAAAACGCGGAATGGCGAGCACGCCACTTAGTGGAATTGGCATTGAATGCCTGTTCACTCGGCGCGTTCGAGACCGCGGTTCAAATCGCGCAGACTATTGCCGATCAAAACGATCGAGCCTTCGTGCTTGTTGGGATTTCTGCGGCAATCCCACTCCCCAGAAAGGTCAAGGTGAGCACCCGAGCACATCTGTGTGGACGCCGGACCTGATTTGGCTTTGGTTCGGCCTCGTGGAAAAGCCAGAATAGCTTTATGCGATTGGGTCTGTGGCGTTGGCGTGGACCCAGTCTAACCTTCTTGGACTTGTTGTAGAATTGTCTGGGCATAGCGCGAATGCGATAATTCTTCTAGCATCGAAACAAATGAACTGGTTCCAATATTTTCTGGTGGCCACCGGGGGCGTCCTGTTATCGATAATTGCAATGACGCCGCGAGTATCTGCTGAATCCGTCGATTCAGTGCAACTCAGAGTGAGCCATATTCTTGATGGCCAAAATACGACGGTTCCTCTCGACTGCAACTCGGAAACTACGATTTGTACGGGGGTTGGTATGTTTGTTTTTCGTGGCTCCGAACAACCCATCAAAATCTTTGTCGAACGGTCAAAGAGAGACTTATTCGTCTATTTAAGTGGTGATCAGGAGTATTTCGGCGGAAAGTTCAGGGATCATCTGCGAATGCGGCTGTCCGACGCGGCAGTCCAAGTCAAAGAGTTTTCGGTATTCAGTCTACCTTCTCCCCCACGCCGAAGATCTCCGAACTCCAGAGCTGCCATGGCGCCAGTTTTTGAATTTGGGGAGCAAATTCGGGGAATACTCCGTGTGCGCTGGGCCGCTGATTTGGATTTACCCGAGAAGTAGCTCTGCCTCAGTTCATTAGTGAAATATCTCATACGGTACCTGTAGGCTAGTGGATTGATCGGATCAAAAGAGTCCGATTTGGGATTTCTTGTTTGGTTGTGGCGTGCGAGTCTGGCGCATGCGCAGCGGTATCTCCTTCACCATATCTTCCCGCGACCGTCAGCGATTGCAAGCGATCGTCGCGGCCCCCAAGAGCCCGCAGAAACACGTCTGGCGTGCGCGTATTGTCCTTCTGAGCGGCGAGGGTCTGGGCGCCTCGGCGATCATGGCCGCGACCGGAAAGTCCAAGACCTGCGTGTGGCGCTGGCAGGAGCGGTTCATGCACGAGGGCGTGGACGGCCTGCTTCGCGACAGGTCCCGTCCGCCGGGCAAGGCGCCGGTCCCGCCGGAGCGCGTCGCCGAGATCGTCCGCCTGACGCAGCAACCGCCGCCGTTCGAGGCGACCCACTGGACGCTGCGCGCGATGGCGAAGGTGGCCGGCGTCGCGGCCTCGACGGTACAGGCGATCTGGAAGGCCCACGGCCTCAGCCGCGCTGGACCTTCCATTTCACACCGACCTCGTGCTCGTGGCTCAATGCTGTCGAGGGTTTCTTCGCCAAACTCACGCGGTGCAGGCTCAAGCATGGCGTCTTCCATTCCGTCGTCGACCTTCAGGCCGCCATCAACCGTTTCGTCCGTGAATACAATGCCGGGAACCCGCTGCCATTCGTCTGGAAAGCCGATCCTGATAAAATCATCGCCGCTCGAAACCGAGGGTTCCAAACGTTGGAATCAATCCACTAGCGTCGGACCAATTCAGCCGCCGTACAACCCTTGGGGTGTAGCGGAAGGGCGGAAGCTGGGACAGTAAGATCTGCGGATCATCCAGCGGGTTGTCCAGGTGTGCCGCACGCTTGGTGTGTCGGAACAGAGCTACTACCGCTGGCGCAAGGAGTATGGTGGTCTCCGGACCGATCAGGCTAAACGTTTGAAGGAGTTGGAGAAAGAGAATGGTCGTCTGCGGAAAGCGGTCTCCGATCTGACCCTGGACAAGCTGATCCTGAAAGAGGCGCTTGAGGGAAACTACTGAGCCCCGCCCACCGCCGGCAGTGCGTCGATCATCTTCAGGCCGAATTGGGTATCTCGGAGCGCCGCGGCTGTGCTGTTGTGGGTCAGCATCGTTCGACCCAACGGAAGATACCCCGCGGCAGTGACGATGAAGAGGCACTGACGGCTACGATCATCCGACTGGCCATAGCGTACCTGGGCTGGCGCCACACGGTGGTGCCGTCGCGACGCTTCGCGGGCAGATCTAGTCCGTGTTCGAGGAACCACAACAGTGCCTGGCGGGCGTTGCCCAGTTCCTCGACCTTGTCGAAGACCAGTGCAATCGCCTCCTGCACCCGGCGGTCCACTTGCCGATGGCGAGACGGAAGCCGATGCCGACAGCGGAGACCTCCCCAAAGCTATTTTCCTCAGACTTGTGATCCAACTTACCCAACAATGCGTGGCATGAACGTCAACCGACTCAGAGACTCGCCTCTAAGAACTCAAGAATTTTGTCATGCATGGTTACTAAATTTGAGCGGCGCCTGATGGTATGGCCCTCGTCATCGAAGTACAATGCTTCGACCTCCCTGCCGCTACTTTTGAGACTTTTCTCGAATGATTGCGTTGCCGCCGGACTTACCCGCCCGTCTCGCATGCCAACGATCAGCAGCACCGGCGCACGAATTTTTTCGATGTTTTCGGCCGGGGAGAATGACGCAAGTTTGTTCTTGAGTTCTTCCTCAGTGGGATGCGCGCCAGGCAAGCCAAGATACTTGTTCCACACGAAGCCGCCCAATGGTGAACTCTGCATCTTGTGAATAAATTCAGGAAGGTCAGCGATGCCGTTTATGGATATGGCAGCCTTAACCTTTCCAGCTTCCTGAAATGCGCCGAGCAGAGCCGCGTACCCGCCGAAACTCAATCCCATTAGGGCCACCCGCTCAGCATCAACTCTGTGGTGTTTTGTTAGGTGATCGATCGCTGCGTTAATGTCCTCGATCAGGCCCTCAAATACCCGGCCGAGGACCGCTTCTTGATAGTCGATACCGAAGCCGGAAGATCCGCGGTAATTCAGAGCCAAGACCGCATATCCGCGATTAGCCAACAACTGAGTCCGCCTGTCAAAATTGGCAGATACCGACCCCATGGTCCGCCATGGAGGCGAATAATCAACGGCACCGGTTCTTGGTCGGCGTCCTTAGGCATGGTCAGATATGACGGCATTTCCCGTCCGTCCACAGCGGGAATTCCAATTGACACAGTGTTCGAGAATTGTGCTGTCCGGTTGGAGTATGAGGCGGCGGCCAGCTGTTGGATCTGGTCACGCTCGACATCCAAGAGGAACAGTTCCTGAGGTAGGGTTAGACCCTGGACGGTAACCAGCCACCGGTTTTCGCGGCGGTCTATGTCAACGATGTTGATCCAGACCGGGTTGGCATACCTGGCTCGCAGACGCTCAAATAGAGTCTTTGGTGCAGTGTCAAAATAGTAAAACTTCCCGAAGGGATCGGAGGTTTTCGCGACAAGGGGGCGGCGCTTATCCCGGCTCATATAAACCCATCGGAGTGATTTCTGCGGGTCAGCGTAAACAACGCGCTCTTCGCCGGTTGATAGATTTACATTGACCATGGCAGCAAAATTTCGGCCGCGGTCGGAGAGAGCCAAGAACTCACCATTCAGATCAATGGGGCTGAGTGGTGTAAATATTCTGTCCGACGGGTAATGAAATGCCGGCAGCCAACCAGAACCACCTGATCGGTAGGCCCAATGTATATTGCCACCGTCATCCGCGGCACTACGCCCAACCACATTGTCGCCATGATCCCAGACGACGACGCCATGGGGCGGCAGACCCTCGACAACCGTCTCGCAGCGTGGCGCAGCACCGAGCAGGTCAGAACAGCGGTGGATATCACGTTGCCGGCTCCTATTGCTGCTTCTTGCAGCAACCAATAGCGATTGAGACTCCGTCTGAGGATATCTCACGACCCGCCATTGTTTAAGATTGGTAGGGGAAATGCTGTGCTGGCCCGAAACCCGATTGACCAGATCGTAGACGTAAAGGTTCTTGCGAGTAGACGCGTAGATTGAATTGCTATCGAGCCGCCAATGTGCGCTGGTAAAATTTTCTCTATGAATATCGAGAAATCGGTCTTCGGCAAATTCAAAGACGTCAATTCGGCGCGTGCCATCAATCGCTCGTCGAACCAGGGACTTGGTTCCGTCGGGAGAAAGTTGGACATGGAAGTTTTGGTGGTCTGGACTAAAAAGTTCGGAAGTCGTTAGCGACTGACCGGTGCCCAGTTTTAAGCCAAGAGCTAAACCGGCAGCTAAAGTGACGACCGAAACAGAAACAACTAAATATGCCTTCGGCCTAATCGTTCTTTTCATCAATATGTGCCGAAGAAGGATACATTGCTACGGCGATGAGACCCCATGCACCCGAATAAACGGATAACACCGGAAGCATCTCAACAGCCTCTGTTGAACCGTTCATCCAATGGTCCGAGAGCACATTCGCCACCAACCACACTATCGCGAAGATGCCAACTGACCGGGACAGAAAACCATACTTAATCGCATAGGTCAGTAGTCCTACGCGTTGGTCCTCAGGAAACGCATCACTCCAAGTAGGCAATTTGAACATCTGTCCACTTACCTCCTCTGACATTAGAGTAAATTGTTGCGCCAATTAAATGCCAATGACGAATTAGCCAGGGTTTGCCGGTACGTCGAGAGTTCATTCGAACAACTATGGCGCATCAACTATGTGGAATATTGTCCTACTTGCATTGTCGGCCAGGAAGGACCCCATCGTTATTCTTTACCATCGGCCAAGCTATCTGACGTGCCAAATCGAAGCAGAGCCAAGCATCCCCATATCACGCTAAATCCTGCACAGAAAAGCGTGAGTTCGTCTACAGTTGTTGAGGATTCTCTCATTCGATCACGAATAGCTGCGCAAATTACACTCACAAATGACACCATCCCAACATAATGGGAGAAAAATCCGTAAGCGAACAAGTACCGCCATAGCCCAATTTCGCACCTATCCGGAAAAAGTACATTTATCAATAAACCTCTCCCCACTCCCGCGAATGAAAGTCATATAGCCGCTAGAGAAGAAATTAGTCTAGCGACCAAGGGGCCGCGACACGACCCAGAGCCGAAATTATAGACTTGGTCTTAAATTTTAGGATCGTCACTTAATGCCAGACCCGAACAAATTCGCGAATAGCAAGGTCGATTTCGCAGATTCACAGAGCCACAGCAAAATCACACATGGGCTCTGTTCTGCTCTCCGGATTCTACGTTTGCCATGTACCGACGGTACCTAACCAACGAGAGCACACCCCAAAAGACGCTGAAAAAAAGGCTGATGGACAACACCTCCCTAATCAATTTCTCCTTCACCGCGCCTAGTAAAGAGAATTTTTTCCAGCGCCTCCTTGTTCAACGATCCGGCCAAGACGGCCATGAAAACGGCCACAAGTAAATCAATGTTTGTATTAAAAAGCTGTTGGCGCCCTGTGACGGATGAATAGGCCGCAAGCCCTCCCGCCAATATGCAAATAAATGTATGCACAACCAAACTCCCTTCGTTGGAAATTCAATTGGTGGAGGACATTTGTACACTACGGATTGGAATACAAGATACGGCCCGTGGCAATATTCAAGAGCATTATGCTGAGGCTGCTATGATTTCGGGGAGCGGTTCTGGTTCTGCATCGGGATTTGCAGTGGTTGTGTAGCTGCACACGGCACCAACGCTGGTTCCAACAACCGAATTGGCATCCGCAGGGTTTGGTCGCTGTTGCAATGGGCGGAGACTTGGGCGCCGGCGTGGCGCTTCAGCGCCCGCGTGCGGCGATGGCGCGATACGCCGGGCCGGCGGCGATGCATCGTTCGAAGAACGAGGAGCCGCTGGCGAGCGCAGGCCCGTATGGTTGGCGGTGGCGCGAAGCGCCCCGTCATGGGCCGTGGCTTTATGCACACGGCGCAAAAACGGGGCCAGTCTCGGCTGTGTGATGGCGGAGGCCGGCCCTGAACGGCGGCGATATCGGAGCGGGGGTGTAGGGCGGATCAGGTGCATCTCCGGGCAACCAGATTGGTATCCTATAGGAAATTCCATAGTTCCCTGGAGAACCACGCCAAGAAATCGCCAACGGTTTCAATACGATAGCAGCGGTTCTCCGGAGAATCTACTCATTCCGGCATACGTCTGGCGCCGCCTGTCGCCAATTGGCGTCGAAACTGTACTATTAGCGTACGCATGACCCCATTCACCTTCAGGTGCGTCGGGTGTGAGAACCAAACGCCGAAGGGCGTCCAAAAGGCTAAAACCTACAGCGATGTTCATGGGGGCATCGACGCCGTCGAAGACGGCGGAGGGGAGCCGCCACGGCGATCGAGTGACGGCTGGTGCGGACACTGCCATGGGACGGAGTGCCGAACGAAGTGCAGGCGGGCTCCGCAGGAGCGCCTGCACGAGTGTCGCGAGCGATGGGAGCGACGGTGCGGCGGGGTCAGCGCAGTTGCCGATGCACTCATGCACAGCATGGTGCAGCGGCGCGTGACGCGGCAGCGGAACGCAACCGCGATCGGCGAGCAACAGCGAGCCGGAGCACGAGCGCGGCGCGAAGCGCGCGCGAGGACGGCGTCGCCGCATCATCGATGTGCGAACGAAGAAACGGGCCGCGCCGCCACCTCCCGTTGCCGGGGATGACGACGCGGCCCGTCGAGGCGGTGCGGTCAGGCCGCGCACCGGGCGACCGGGATGCCGAGGGTGCGCGCTTTGTCGACAAGGTTCTCGGTGATGCCGGAACCGGGAAACGCGATCACGCCCTTCGGCAGGAGGTTGAGCAGTTCGTCGTTGCGCCTGAACGGGGCGGCACGGCCATGGCGGTCCCAGTCCGGCTTGCAGACAACCTGGTGGACGCCGTTGCGCTCCGCCCAGCTTGCCGCGATCTTCTCGACGCCGGGTCCGCCGCCGTGGACGAGGACGATGTCGGCGCACTTCGCCTTCGCCGTGTCGAGGCGCGCGATGACGGCTGCCGGGTCGGCGACGTCCTTGCCGCCGGCGATGGCGACGAGGGTGCCCTCGGGCAGGTGCGCTTGCGTCTCGCGGTCCTTCCGGGCGCGCTGGTAGTCGCGGGCGTCGATGCTGGCGGCGGTCAGCTTGCCGGTCTGCGAGACGTGGCTGCCGTGACGCGGGCGCCAGACCTCGCCGGTCTCGCCGCGGTACTGCTCGGCCACGGCGTCGCGCATGGTCTCGAAGGCGTCGCGGCGGTCGCCGAGGTTCCGCGCGCGGTCGGTGACCAGTTCCAGCTCGCGGGACTTGATCTCGGAGCCGTCCTGGGCGCGCTGGAGGTCGCGCAACTCCGGGCTGAGCCGGTCGACGGAGCGGTCGAGGCGGCGGACCTGGGCGTCGAGCATGTTGACGAAGCCCCAGAGCAGGCTCTCGCGCTCGTCCGCCAACTGGAACCCGTCCGGGCAGGCGCCCTCGGCGATGATGCGGAAGGCTTCGGTGACGGCGTCGGTGGCGCTGTCGTGGTCCCACACCTCGCGGCTGTCGAACTCGTCCCGCTCGGGGGTTGCGCCGTAGAGGGCGGCGTTCTCGCAGACGGTGGCGGTGACGGACTGCCCAGCGGTTTCAGTGGCGGTCTCGATGGTGTCGATGTTCTCGATGGTGGTCATGACGATCTCCTTGATGATCGGGTTGCAGCGATCGGAGCATCTGCCCCGAAGTGATGTCCTGTTGGGAACCGCGCGCGCAGCGGAAGCACCTGGCCCTGGAAGCTCTTGGGGCGGAGTGGTGCGGAAAGTCGCCGAGTGGTGCGGAAGATCGCCCTTCGATCTTCACGGTCGGCGGCTTTCACGGTCCGCCCCTAGAGCTTCTTCGGCCAGGCCGGAGGGAGCCCGGCGACCGGAGGACCCCGGAGGGGTTGCTGTAGCGAGCACGTGGATCACAATGGGAGATCACGTAGGTTGGCCAATTCTTTCCACCCGCACCGACCCCATCGGCGGTTCGGTTTGGCACATCGTTGAAAGGGAGGCACGGTGGCGCGTCACGCACCCGCCCGCTCCGCCAGCCGTTCGGACGCCCATGCCGCCGCGCGGGCCAGCACATCGCCGTGACAGGGCAGCGGCTCGCACCAGCAGGCCAGCCAGCAGCCGTCCAACTCCGCGAGCTCTTCCAGCGTCACCTCGCCCGCCCGGATGCGGCGCCAGAGATCGGCGCGGTAACGGGCGACGGCCTCGGCATGGGTGACTCCGCCGGTCACGAGATACGGGTTGCCCCATTTCGTGCGGCGGTCGATCAGCACGGTGTTGTCGACGACGTGCGCATATTCGAACTCTTCGCGCAGCCTGGGCTCGTGCTTCAGATTGACGATGGCTCTCATTTTCTCTCTCCTTGTGTCGGCTTGCCCGATCCCCCAGTTCTTCTCTTCCTCCAGCCGGCGGGCACGATGACCGTGGCGGCGACGGCCGCCCGCGCCCGCATCGCGGCCCGCGCACAGCGCCGGGCGAGATACCCGGCCGGGAAGAGGCTCCAGGTGGGCAGCAAAAAAAGGCCGGCGCGCGAGGCGCCGGCCCAGTTGGGGAGGAACGATGATGGGTCACCCATACGCATGCCGACCATTTCGGCGGCAGCCGCGGCGTCTTGACGGACGATATGATCGCCGATGGCGACATCCCCATAATTGTTCCCGAGGGTTTCACACGATATTCCGTGAGCGAGGCGGTTCTGGCCGGCAACCAAATGGCACGCCGGGCGATGTATCAGTTCGGTCTCTTGGTGCCCCCGGGGCCCGCCGGCTTTGTAGATAGCGGGATCGGCAAGTCCAACGCGAAGGGCAATCGAAGCTTTGTGTTGCCG
Organism: Rhodospirillales bacterium; assembly: GCA_965213765.1. Lineage (GTDB taxonomy): Bacteria > Pseudomonadota > Alphaproteobacteria > Rhodospirillales > UBA2165 > JAJDXO01. The sequence continues at coordinate 1,407,306 of OZ243926.1, forward strand.
ACCAAGGAAATTTCGAAGACCGGCGAACGGCTGACGGTTGACGGCGTTGAGTTTGTCTTCCAGATGGCCTCAGGCACCGAGGCACCGTCTGAGTTCATATTCTACCTACCTCAGCATAAGGCGTTGTGCATGGCCGAGGTCACCTGCCGTACCATGCACAATATTTTGACCTTGCGCGGCGCTGAGGTTCGCGACCCTCTCCAATGGTCGGCGTGCATCGACGAGTCGCTGAATATGTTTGGCGACGAAGTCGAAATCTATTTCGCCTGTCACAACTGGCCGGAATGGGGAAACGAGAACATCCGCGAGTACCTGGAAGAGCAGCGCGATATCTATCGCTATATCCATGATCAGACTCTCCGGCTGGCGAACACCGGCTATACACCTCGGGAAATTGCCGAGGAGGTAGAAGAGCCCGAGTTCATGAAGCAGTCCTTTTCCGTGCGCGGATATTACGGGACGCTGAACCACAATCTGAAAGCAACTTACCAAAAATATTACGGTTACTTTGATGGCAATCCCGCTCATCTCGAGCCCCACACGCCGGTTGAGGAGGGCAAGAGATACGTCCAGGCGATGGGCGGCAGCGACGCCGTTTTGGACCTCGCATGGTCGGCATTCGAAGCGGGAGACTACCGCTGGGCCGCAACGATTCTCAATCACTTGGTCTTCGCTGAGCCTTCTAACGAAACAGCAAGAGCGATGCTGGCATCGACATATGAGCAGCTCGGTTTCCAAGCGGAGTCGGTCATTTGGCGCAACATCTATCTCTGTGGAGCTCACGAACTACGAGAGGGCGTAAAACCGCGTCAGAGAGTCGGTGGGGTCAACGAAGATATCGCGCGGGCTATGCCGATCGGTGACTTCTTCAATCTCCTCGCCGTCAAACTCGACCCGGCAAAGGCGAAGTCTGTCGACTGCGCCATCAATTTTGAACTCACGGACTCGGATGAGAGTGTCGTGGTGACTGTTGGAAAACAGGTCGAGAACCACAAGCTCAATGCGCGGGATGATGACGCAGACCTGACCGTTTCACTAACTCGAACTACGCTCAACGATATCGCGTACGGCCGCAGTTCCATTGATGACGCCATGGAGAGTGGCTCGGTCAATGTGACCGGTAGTGTCGACACGTTTAAGGCCTACCTCGAAATGCACGATACATTCGATTTGTGGTTCAACGTCGTTGAGCCCTAGTGCCGTGTCGAGAGTAGCCGATTGACTTGAGGAGGATTTGATGGCCCTGGAACTCTATTATCTTGAGGAGACTGACTCGATTTGCTCGAATCGAGTTGTTGTAACCCTGTCCGAGAAGGGAATTGCCGACTGGGTTCCCCACAAGATGATCCTCATGAACAGGGATCAGTTCACCCCGGAATATCTAAAGCTAAATCCGAATGGCACGGTTCCGACACTTGTTCACGATGGTGCCGTCATCCGAGAATCTTCTCTGATTTGCAGCTATATTGACAATTTGAAGGCTGATCCGCCGCTGTCGCCCAGTGACCTGGTTGAGCGCTATCACATGGCCGAATTCATAAAGTTATTTGATGAGCGAGGATTTGCGGCCACCGGGATCATCAACTTCGTGACCAAGTTTCGCCTGACGATCCCACGGGACAAATTGGAAGAACGCTGGAAGCACATTCCGGTCATTGATCGCCTTCATCGTCAGCAGTCCGTTATCAGGGAGGGTCTCGACTCCCTTTATGTACTGCGTGCCATCGGTGCCTGGGAAACTATCTTCCGGCGGATGGAGGCGGCGCTGGCTGACGGAAGGCCTTATCTTATGGGTGACCAGTTCACGCTGGCGGAAACCAACTCGGCGACGTTCGTCAAGGTGATCGAAATGATTCGCTTCCTGGATTTCTGGCTTGAGCCCTACCCGAAGACCAGAGAATGGTGGGACCGGGTTTCAAGCCGGCCGAGCATGCAGCAACTGGACACTTTTGCGAGTAACGCGGTCTCCGAGGATTCGCCCCATGCCAAGGCTGGGCGCGAGTGTGAAGCAGGCTTTCGCAATAAAATTGAAAAATACCGGGAGCAATTTGCGCACGCTTTGTAGATCGGGCTCGTTTACCGCGGTTCCTCAGGGGTCAGGCGTGCACCCTCCACCCGTGCCTTGCGGGCGCCGCCTGAACACCCCATTTCGTTTTCCGGACAATGATGCCGAAAAAGGCCTGGTTTTACGGCCTTTTCTCCTTCGGACCGGCGGCAAATCCCTTTCGTGTTCCGATCTAACACCGAGCCTTCCAAATACCGGACAATCACGGTCGGTTTGCACACTCTTTGTGGTAGCCGCCGCGGGCGGAACGTTGGCTTCACCAAGGTGGATCAGGATGGGGGAACGGGGAAACGGCTACAGCGCCCCGAATACGCCCGGCAATACAATTAGCACCAGAGCGCCCAATGCCGCCATCTGGTACCCAATCATCCGGATCGGCGCGAAGATGGTCGTCATTCGAAGGCGAATGCACGTCGAGGTGTTTCGAGTCACACTCAATGGGCTGGGAGGGTTCCATATGGGGAATCCCGGCTTAAAGTAGGGAGCGTGTTAATTCTGTCGCGACTGAGCACTCGTAATTCGTCCCATTTTCTCATTGAATTCCGATGAACGCCATCCCTTCCGCGTATCCCTGATCGGCGAGCAGAAAAGTGTTGAGTGCCCGGCTGGGCCATTGCTTACAATGAGTTAGTCCCTCTAACCCGCCCCTTGGGGCGTCACCAGCCGGGTGAAGACTATGGTCCTGCCTTATCGCTCTCCGATCAAGCTCGAAGTGTCTCGGGAGGGCCCGGCGTCGACGGCGCGCGGCGGGCTGGTGTTGCTGTTCGAAGTGCTTGCGGCGAAGCGCATCCTGGTCGGTCTCCCACGCATGCCCGGCCGGTAAATCGCGACTCTGAACCGGAGGGGGCGGACGGCTGTGACACGGACCAGTGCTATGTCGACACCCGCGGGGCCGCGAAGCGGCTCGGGCTGGCCCCGGGCACGCTGGCCCGCTACCGGATCACCGGAGAAGGTCCCTGGTTTTACCGTTTAGGCCGCTGCGTGCGCTACCGGGGGGACGATCTGGAGGAATGGGCCGCCCGGGCGCAGGAAACACCGGAACGGAGGCGTCCGCGCCGGGGACGAGGCCGCACGGTGGGCATCGTCGTGAGCCCGGGCGTCCCCGGATGCTGGAATGTCCGTTATGTTTGACACCGACGATTTGCTCCGGACGCTCGTGTGGGCCGGGATCTGCACCGCCGGCATCGCGCTCGCACTCGGCACGACCGGGCACGACTGGTACGCCGCCTGGAAGTTCAACGTGGCCAAGATGATGCTGGGCCTGCCCCCGCGCGGATGTCGCTTTCCAGTCGTCCGCGTTGTCGGTCGTGTTGCTGGCAGTATCGGAAAACCCGTCGATGTCGCGGCGCCTGAAGTGGTACCGCCGGGCAATATCTTGGACGGAGCGGCCGAATTCATGCGGAAACTGCGTCTGGTCTTCAAACGTGCGTCGGCAAGCGGCGCAAGAATCCAGTCACGAGGCTAGCACGAGCACGGCTACGGGGGGCGGGCTTTAGGCGGCTTTGGGGCATTGTCAGACCCGCGATATGGTCACCAGATCCGGCCTTGCGGTTACACTTGTTTCTGTTATTGTCGATATTACACTTGATGAGCGGGCCCGCCCACCGCGAGCGAGACCCTTGGCCATTGCAGGAGAGGAGGATCGGGATGAGCAACGCTACAGACGCGGTAGACTTGGGACACCGTCTTCCGACGCGGGACGAGATCGCGTGCGCAGCCCAAGCGGTAACGGCACTTGGAGACGCGCGGGCCGGAAACGGCGTCCTCGCCATTCATCGCGAAGACGGCGAGGCCGTTCGCCTGGCACCTGCGATCGCCGACCTGGTGATCGAACTTCTGGGCGGTGTCGCGTCAGGCCAAACCGTCACGCTGGTTCCGGCCGGCGCGATGTTGACCACGCAGCAGGCGGCCGACATCCTGGGCGTCTCGCGTCCGCACCTCAGCAAACTCCTCAAGTTGGGCAAGATCCCGTTCGTTTCGGTCGGTTCGCACCGGCGCGTCATGCACGCCGATCTGATGGCCTACATGGACCGTCGCGCCGCCGCGCGCCATGCGGCACTCGACGACCTCGCCCGTCTCGGTCAGGAGTTCGATGCGTCTTGACGCGGCTCGCGGATCCTCGTGTCGCCCTGCTGGACGCCAATGTCCTGTTTCCATTCCGCAAGAGGGATATTCTCTTGCGTTTCCACCACGCCGGCTTGTTCCGGGCACGATGGACCGAACGCATTCTTGACGAGTGGACGCTGAACCTCCTCGAACAGAAGCCGCATCTCGAACCGAGTGTCCGCTCCCAGCGCCACGCTATGCGCGAGCATTTTGGGGAGGCGGTGGTTACCGGATACGAGCCGTTAATCGGGACGCTCGAACTTCCGGATGCGGACGACCGCCACGTCCTGGCGGCGGCGATCCGCTGCGGCGCGCAATGCATCGTCACCGACAACCTGTCCGACTTTCCGGCCGAGGTCCTCGCAAAATTCCATATCGCGGCGGCCGATGCCGACGGGTTTCTGTCTCGGACGTTCGATCTCTATCCTTCCGAGGCGCTTGGCGTGCTGCACTCCCTTCGGAAGGCGTACAGCAATCCTCCCTTCACGCCGTTGGAGTTCGTTTGCGATCTGACGGCGAAGGGGCTTCCCCGGCTGGCTGCGCAGACGGAGGAGCACTGGGACAAGCTCGAGGAGAGAGCATAGCGCCGCCGGTAATCGTCTCGTCTCCGCTCTTCCAAACGTTTTCCGGGCTCAAGAGAACGTCCCCCCAAGACCTTCGGGGACGAGCGAAAGCTGTCCTCGCCAAGGCATTTCGGTGCTGCCCTCAGCCCGAAGGAAGCATTGAATCGTAGGCGACAGCGGGGATATTGGAGCGGCGGCCGAGGGCTATTCGGGCGCATCTCCGAGCTACCAGATTGGTATCCTGTAGGAAATCCCATAGTTCCCTGGAGAACCGCATCAAAAAATCGCTAACGGTTTCAATAGGATAGCAGCGGTTCTCCAGAGCATCTACTCATCCCGGCATACGTCTGGCGCCACCTGTCGCCAATTGGCCCCGAAACTGTACGTCTAGCGTACGCATGCGCCCGATTCACCATCGGTGCGTCAGGTGTGACGAAACAACCGCTCCGCGGTCCAGAAGGCTAAAATCGTGCAGCGATGTTCATGGGGGCATCGACGCCGTCGAAGACGGCGGAGGGGAGCCGCCACGGCGATTAAGTGGCGGCTGGTGCGGACACTGCCATGGGACGGCGTGTCGCGCGCGGTGACGGCGGGCTCGCCGGGAGCGCCGTCACGAAGATCGGCGGCAGTGCCCGCGGCGGTGCGGACGGCAACGCCGGCGGCAGCAGACGGGAGCCCTGGCGCCGGTGAACCGCATCACCGGGATTCTCAATGGTCGGCGCGCCATCACCGGCGACACGGCGCTCAGGCTCGCGAGGTTTTCCCGGGCAGGCCGGACGTCCGGCGAGCAGCTAGCCACCTCCGGTATCGGGATTGCGCCCTGTCGTGCATTCGCCGTAGGTAGTCGACCGTGACGGGCAACGGCTCGACCATTGCCAGTGGAATACCGCCCGACTTCGTCAACGCTGTGCCGGGCGTGATCGCGCAGACTGTGGAGAGATGTCGATGAAGATACTGCTTTTCCCGGCCACCCTCGCAGCCTTTGCGCTGCCCGGCGTTTCCCTCGTTTACTTCCCTCGGGGCCCCCACTAAGCTCGGCGGTGTCCGGCCCGGTTCCGGGCCCATCGGAGGAAGAATTTGCGGTTTTCGGCATTCAGGTCTCGCGGCGGGATTGGAGCGGTAGCGCTGATCATTCTGCTCTCCGCCTGTCAGACCCAAGTGTCGCAATTGCCGCCCCCGGTGCAGACCCCGGACCGGGTGCCGCCGTCCCAGACGCAAGCACCCCAGCGGCCTTGTTGCGGCTGTAACGCGAACACCGCGGATGACTGGAAATGCTGCATGACCTCGACCGGGCAATGGTGCTGCCCGATTGCAAGCGACGCGGCCGTCATCGCCAACGACAAGGAAACGGCGATCGACCTGAGACACGCCTTTCTGGAAATGCTGACCGCGACGGGCTTGGCCCGATAGGTGTCCGAACGCGTTGCCGGCGCTTCGCGCCACGCTCAGACGGGTCGCCGATCGCCCGTTTCCTCACAGGCCGGATATGCACATGCGGGCCGCGGAACAAGTACCGACCATACGAGCGTCCGACGCTGTCCGCCTCTGGCCGCCCATGGCCGCCCATGGCCGCGAATATCGCCCGATGGCCTTCCGGCGGGGGCTTGCATGTCCCGCAACAGTCTGATAACAATTTGATAGCCGATGACTGGAGGCGAACCCATGGTGACGATCAATGTGCGGCGGCTCAACGATGACGTGGCGGATCGCCTCAAACAGCGTGCGGCGCGGAACAACCGCTCCCTGGAGGGCGAGGCGCGCCACATCCTGCAATGCGCGGCCGACGACGACATGGCGGCGAAACGCGCCCGCTTCCTGGAGGCATCGGACCGGCTGCGGGAGAAGACCAGGGGCCGCAAGCAAACCCCGGCGGAAGTGCTGATCCGGGAAGACCGCGACCACGGCCATCGCGACGACTTCTGATGCGCTTCGTTGTCGATGCGAGCGTGGCGGTCAAATTGCTGGTCGACGAGGCCGATTCGGATGCCGCGCGGGAACTGGCGGCGAGCGGCCAGGAGCTGCATGCACCGCGCCTGATGGCTTCCGAGGTCGCCAATGCGCTGTGGCGCAAGGCGAGGGTGGGCGAGATGGAGCGCGCCGATGCCGGCGCCGCGCTGGCCTTGATGACCGATATGCCGGTGCGCTGGAACGACGACGAGCTTGTCTCCGCCGATGCGGTCCGTCTGGCGCTGGCCCTCGACCACCCGGTTTACGACTGCGTGTATCTCGCGCTCGCCCATCGTATCGGCGCGACCGTGGTCACGGCGGACAGCCGATTCGTGACGGCCGTTTCATCGACCGAGCATGGCGAGGCCGTGGTGACGCTGGCCGATTACGCGAGTGCGCGATGATCGCGGTAATATTTTTTCATCGTAGTCAAACGCGGCCACAGCGTGACAGGGCGTGCCATGCGCGGACAAGTGTATGATTCCATGCAGGGAATTCAATACCGGCCGAGTTTGACAGGGCCGGTTTTGAGGTCCAAATCGAATCCCGGAAACGCAGTATTGCGGGAGACGCCGGGAGATGCCAGAAAGCGAGGATCGCGGGATTGCCGCCATGCGCGGCGTGGTTGCCAACGACAACCCCGGATCGGGATTCCCCGGATCGGGATTCCCCGGATCGAGATTCCCCGGATCGAGATTCCCCGGCTCGGCGTCCCCCGGGTCAGGTCCGGGGCGGGCTGGGACAGATGGCGGGGCCGAGGCGCGGATCGATGCCGCCGTGATGACGCTGGCCCGGCTGATCGGCCGGCGCATCGCGCGCGGGGAACTGGAGAGGTTTGATGCCGCCAACGACAACGCGCCGGATACGGAGGCGCACGAAGGATAGGAGACCGGAAGCCATGACCCTGCGCTGTGCGCTTTACGCCCGCTACTCGTCCGACCAGCAGCGGGCGGCATCGATCGAGGACCAGTTCCGGGTGTGCCGCGAGCGCGCGGCGCGGGAGAACTGGAAGATCGCGGGCGCGTACAAGGACTCCGCCGTCTCGGGCGCCAGCATGATCCTCCGTCCGGGCATCCAGGCGCTGCTGGAGGATGCGCGGCGCGGCCTGTTCGAGATCGTGGTCGCCGAAGCGCTCGACCGGGTGAGCCGCGACCAGGCGGATGTGGCAACGCTGTACAAGCACCTGAAGTTCGCCGGCGTGATGATCGTTACCCTGTCCGAAGGCGAGATCAACGAACTCCATGTCGGGCTCAAGGGGACGATGAACGCGCTGTTCCTGAAGGACCTCGCGGCGAAGACCCACCGGGGGCTCAGGGGCCGGGTCGAGCAGGGCCGCTCGGGCGGCGGGCTCTGCTACGGCTACGACGTGGTGAAGTCGTTCGACGGCTCGGGCGATCCGGTCCGCGGCGGGCGGACCATCAACCAAACCGAGGCCGAAACCGTGCGCCGGGTGTTCCGGGAGTTTGCCGACGGTGCCAGCCCGCGCACGGTCGCGCGGCGGCTGAACGAAGAGAAGATCCCCGGCCCCTCGGGCAGGCTCTGGATGGATACCACCATCCGGGGCCACGCCAAGCGGGGCACCGGCCTGATCAACAACGAGCTTTATATCGGCAGGCTGGTGTGGAACCGGCTGCACTACGTCAAGAACCCGGAGACCGGCAAGCGGGTGTCGCGGATCAACCCGCCCGGGGACTGGATCGTCAGGGAGGTCCCCGAGCTCCGCATCGTCGACGACGCGCTATGGAAGGCGGTCAAGCACCGCCAGGGCGAAATCACCGAGCAATACGCCACAATCATCGAGGCCACACAGAGTGCACGGGCCAACCGGCTGAACGGCGCCCACCGGCCCCGCCACCTGCTCTCGGGCCTGCTCGAATGCGGTGTCTGCGGCGGCCCCTATTCCATGCGCGGCCAGGACCGCTACGGCTGCTCGAACCACATCATGACCGGCGCCTGCTCCAACGGCAGGGGCATCCGGCGCTCGGTCATCGAGGAACGCGTCCTTACCGGTCTGAAGGACCGGCTGATGGCGCCCGAAGCGGCCGCCGAGGCGATGCGGGCCTATGCCGGGGAGACCAACCGGATCAACCGGGAGCGCCGCGCCTCGGGGGCGGGCGAGAGGAAGGAGCTGGCCGGCGTCGAGAAGAAGATCGCCGCCATGATCGCGGTCATCGAGGACGGCGGCTATGTCCGGGGCATGGTGGACCGGCTGCGCGAGCTGGAGGCGCGCCAGGACGAGCTGAACGAACGGCTTTCCGCCACGCCCGCCGACCTCCCGGACATCCACCCCAACATCGGGGACGTCTACCGGCGCAAGGTGGAGCGGCTCGCCGAGGCGCTGGACCACGCGGAAGACCGCGACGCGGCGGCGTCCGCCATAAGGGGCCTGATCGAGCGCATCGTGCTCACCCCCGGCGAGAAGTGGGCCGAGATGGACGCCGTGCTATACGGCGATCTCGGGACGATCCTCGAATGGGCGGGAAACGGGAGCCAAAACACGAAGACCGGCCTCCCCATGCCGGAGATGTCGGTCTCGGTGGTTGCGGGGGTTGGATTTGAACCAACGACCTTCAGGTTATGAGCCGGAGAGATGCTTTCCGGTCCGGAAACCGCCTCTGCTGCGCAGGGATGCGCTCACATGCGCTAGGGTATGATAAACTCCCGTTTCTTGGCGATATCTAAATCCAGCATCACACTTGAGTCACCGCCAGAGATGCGCTCTAATGCGCAGCGGTTTACCTTGACTCGCTTGCGGTATGCTTACGGTAATGCGATATAGGGTTCTTGTCAAACAGTGTGAGAAACATGGCCAGATTGGAATATCGGTCGATCTCCAAGCGCACGGTGGATGGGCTCCCCGTTGGGGACAAGGATACCGTGTTCTGGGATCGCGAGCTCAGCGGCTTCGGGGTCCGGGTCTATCCTTCCGGCGCCAAGGTCTATGTGGTGCAGACCCGTGCGCTGGGAAAGTCAAAACGCGTCACCCTCGGGCGGCACGGCGTGATCTCGGCCGATCAGGCCCGCCGCAAGGCGGCCATGATCATTGCACGCATCAAGGCGGGAGAAGACCCCTCGCCCGCTCCATCCGTTTCGGTGGCCAAGCTTACCGTCGCCGATTTGGCGGAGCGCTATCTCAAGGAGCATGCCGAGGTTCATTGCAAGCCCCGGACGAGGGAGGCGTACCGCTGGTTGGTGGAGAAGTTCGTGTTGCCGAAACTGGGTAAACTGGGCATCAACGAGGTCGAGCGTGAGCATATTGCGGCGCTGCATTACGAGCACAGGGAGACGCCCTATCAGGCTAACCGCATCCTCGAGGTGGTGAGAAAGATGTTCAATCTCGCCGAAGCGTGGGGTCTGCGGCGTGACGGTGGCAATCCCTGCCGGTTCGTCCAGAAATACAAGGAACAGAAGCGCGAGCGGTTTCTCACCGAGGAAGAGTTCCGCCGCTTGGGGCAGGTTTTGAACGAGGTGGAGGCCGAGGGTTCGGAAACCCGCTCCGCGGTGACCGCCATCCGTCTGCTCATGCTCACAGGCTGTCGTCTCAACGAGATCCAGACGCTGCGCTGGGAGGATGTCGATCTGGATGCGGGAGAGTTGCGGTTGCCCGACAGCAAAACCGGCGCACGGATGGTGCCGTTATCAAGGGCGGCGGCAAGCGTGCTTTCCGCCCTGCCCCGTGATGCCGACAATCCCTGGGTCATCGTCGGCAGGAAGCCGGGCGCGCATCTTACCGACCTGCAACACCCCTGGCGGCGCATTCGCGCACGCGCCGGGCTCGATGACGTGCGAATTCATGACTTGCGCCACTCTTTTGCGTCTCGCGCCCTGGCGCTCGGCGAAAGCCTGCCCATGATTGGCAAGCTATTGGGGCACACACAGGTGCAGACAACCGGCCGCTACGCCCATCTGGCGAATGAGTCGGTCAAGGCCTCGGGTTCCAGGATCGCCGACAGTATCGGTGCCGATATCCTGAGCGGAGAGGTGCAAACGGAATAATAGTATAGCTTTCTTGCCGCGCGGCGGATGCTTCTATGTCCGAGATGGAAACGACTTTTATCCTGTCACTCGGCATTGGTGACGAGAATGATGATGTCTATAACGAGTTGCGCGACCAGCTCGGCGCCTTTGTTGAAACCGCAGTCGTCGAGACCGACATCGACATGGAGAACCAAGGAATCTGAACATGACCAAAGACAGAGACAGAACCGTCTATCGGCGGCCCTCGGACAACAAGTGGGTCGATAAGAGGAATGATGCGTCGCGCGGCTTCGTGTTCGACACCCAGGCGGCTGCTATCGGGTCGGGCCGGGAAAAGTTGATCAACGCCGGCGGTGGCGAGCTGACCGTCAAAGGCCGCAACGGGCGTATTCGCAGCAAGGATACGCTCGGCGGCGGCAACGATCCGGTGCCACCACGTGATCGCGAGCATTAGCAGGGTGTACTTGAGCCGGAGACTGACTTTTTGGACTTCTTTGCGCCCCGTGCGTTGCCACTCGGGGAGATCCTGCAGGTGACCGGCAAACTGCTCAACCCTCACTTATCGGTCATCGCAATACACTATGTTGAATGATATTGGGCACGGGCCGCGGTCCGAATTCCGTTCGAAGCCGAGTCCCCGGGGCCTGCCTGATACCGTCGATCGGTGACACTGTTCATAGATCCCGGGATTGGCAGGCTCCCTGGCGGCGTATCCGGGCTCGGGCCGGGCTCGACGATGTGCGAATTCATGATCTCCGCCATAGCTTTGCCAGTGGCGGATTGCTCGTCGGCGAAGGGCTTCCGATGATCGGCAAGCTGCTCGGCCACACCCAGGTTCAGACAACCGCGCGATACGCCCATCTCGCCAACGATCCCGTCAAGTCGGCGGCAAACCGGATCGCGAGCAGGATCGCCGAAGTCAGCGGGTGAAGCGGACCCGGTCAGCCCGATCAACTCGCTGGCAAAATAGCTTCGGTTGGGCTGGCCGAACAATAGAGCCGGGCCAGGAGCACTCTCCCTAGCCTGCGGCAACAAGCGGTTCGATAGTGCCAATTTCGTTTGAACCTCGCGCTACATCCAGGTCGTAGAAGTTTTGCAGATTCAACCAAAACTCCGGTGTCATTCCGAGGGCTTGCCCCATGCGTAGCGCAGTGTCCGCCGTGATGGATCGACGACCGTGGACGATTTCGTTGATGCGACGCGGCGATACACCGATCGTTTTTGCCAACCGGTACTGACTGATCCCGAGCTCGTCGAGGATCTCGGTCAGATGTTCGCCAGGGTGAATCGGAGCGAGTGTGGTCATGATATTCGATGCCTCAATGGTAGTCGGTGATTTCAATGTCCATCGCGCCTCGGCCCGTCCATCGAAAGCACACGCGCCACTGGTCGTTGATGCGGATACTGTGCTGACCCTTCCTGCCGCCGCGCAATGCTTCGAGGCGATGGGACGGCGGAAACCGCAAGTCCGCTAGCTCTCTTGCCGCCACCACACGCTGAACTCTCATGCGGGCACGACGCTGGATATCTGGCGGAAGGCGGCGAACGGTTTGGCCGCTGAAGAGACGTTCGGCGTCCTTATCCTTGAACTGGTTCACGATACGTATAATAACGCCAAGAGATAATAACGCCAAGAGATAATAATCTTGTTACGTACTTCAGTGGTCTGCGCAATCCAGTCAACCTATGGCTCGCGGGCGACGGCAAGTTTCATCGTAATGTGGTGACGACCGCCGCCGCCTTTACATCCGCCTCAATGTCCAGAGGACCTTGCCAACGATGTGCGCGTCCTGGGTAAGGCATGTGTAGGGTTGCGTAGCAGGAAGTCCGTGGCGACCGTCGCGATGCGATCGGCGCAGCGGAACGTGGTGGCAAGATCGACGCGCTCGATCGTGCCGAAATGATCCCCGAAATCCCGCATTACCGAAATATCCGAGCCGCCGAACCGGTAGATCGCCTGCCAGTCGTCGCCAACCGCGAACAGTTGCGACCCGGGCGAACTGTCGAGCAGCGCCTTCAGCAGCCGCGCGCGGGACGGCGAGATGTCCTGGAACTCGTCGACCAGGATGTAGCTGAACGGGCTGCGGTAACGTCCTTCCTCCACGAGATCGGTCGCCCGGTTGATCATGTCGTGGAAGTCGATCTCCCTGGAGGCGGCCAACGTGTCTTGATAGCGCTCGAAGATCGGTCGGAACACGGCGAGAAATGCCATCGCGCGCGTCTTGTCCCGGTGAGCGCCGGCGCGCTCGGCGACTTCCCCGAAGCTCAGCCGGCTGCCCTTGAAGTGTTGCAGGAAGGTGATCTACCGGAGGAGAGTCAGACCGCAGTTGACCGAGACCAGGCTCTCGGATAGTATTTGGACCATGGGTAATCTCCATATACATTCCGTTCGCAGTCCATACGATGAACCGAAGCTTGCATCCGCGGCTATCGCGGCACTGAGCCGCGCCGACGCTATGGGCCTGCTGTCTCGACAAATTACCTGCCTTGACGACACTGCCATGCAGAAACTTCAAACGGGTATGACCGAAGCTGGCATCGGCCATACATTTCTTACTGAGCTCAATCGCCTGCCGTGCTCCGACCCAAGCCAGCTTTCCGTGCTGTTGGAAAAGATTAGCGAAGCTCTGGATCAGTCGCCCGCCCCAGAGCACGAGTGGCGCATCTTGCAGGAAGTCCTGGGACTGGACCTGCTGACCCGTCTCCTGGGTATCTCCCAATCCAGTGCGCGACGTTACTTGTCAGGCAGCCGCTCCACGCCCGACACGGTAGCGAGCCGTCTTCATTTCCTTGCCTTCGTGGTCGGCGATCTCTCCGGAGCGTACAACGACATCGGTGTCCGGCGCTGGTTCGAGCGACGTCGCGGGCGGCTGGACGGCAGTACTCCTGCCCAAGCACTGGGCGAGCACTGGTCGCCGGATGATGATGGGCCTCTTCGAGTGCAGAACCTCGCCAGTGCCCTCAGGACATCGCCAGCCACGTGATCGCGTTCCGGCATGCCGATCCCCGCTTTCCCTATTTGCGGGAGGATTCATCGCAGTCCGCCGGCCGATGGAATGCCGCCGGCGAACTGACCCACTATTTCTGCGATACCCCCGACGGTGCCTGGGCTGAGTTTCTCCGGCATGAGGAAATTACCGATCCGGAGGATCTTCTCACCATTCGCCGTGCATTGTGGGCCGTCGACATCGGCGAACCTCCATCCCTCCAACCCGATCTCCCTCAAGAGATCCAGATGGGCGGGCCCGAAGATTGGCCGGCATGCCGAGACTTCGCCCAAGCCAATCGAACGGCAGTTGACGGCATCACGGCGCCCTCCGCCGCGCTGCGTCCGGGAGGTGCCCACGGATGGCGCGTAGACAGCGGGCTCCAACCCGGACCCAAGCGAGACGGCAAGGTTTTTGTCCTCTTCGGGCTCCGTCCTGACCTTGTTGGCTGGCCTGCAACCATCGAGGGGCGACCGAGTATAGAGTTGCTTGTTCATGTGCGCCATTATTGACGGCAGCCTTTTCAGCTTGCCGTTCTCTTCCTCAAGCTGGCGCAGACGCCGCAACTCGCTGGTACCGAGCCCGGCATACTTCCTCTTCCAACGGTAATAGGTCTGCTCCGCGATCCCCATCTTCCGGCAAACCTCGCCAACCGACGTGCCCAACTCGGCCTCACGCAACGCAAACGCGATCTGTTCTTCCGTGTAACGACGCTTCTTCATCGACAAAATCCTTGATAATCAAATCCTTGGACTCTGCCAGATTTGTCACATCGCAACTGGTACCGTTTATTGGGAGGACGTCACCTGCTCTTCGGATGTTCACAGGTCGGTGGCCGAGGCAAAACTCTCCGCATGGTTGAGCGTACCTAAAATAAATGCACGCAGCATTTCTCTCGTGTCAATCGGGCTCCCGGGATCGGAACCAACAATACCGAGGATCACATCGAGCGGATTGGCACCTATATCGCCCGCGGCCGACCAAGTGATCGCCTCGTCACGCGGCCGGAGCGATGCTTTGATCGGCGCAACTACCCAGACCTGACGGGCGATCTGGTCTCCAGTCTCCACGCTCCGAATTTCCCGATATTTTTCAATCCCTTCCAATCGGTTTTCCGTGTTCCCAGCCGTGGTGTACTTGGCATCAATCACCGCAGCGTAAACCAGGCGATAGTCGCGGGGATCGTCGCGAGGTTTGAGGATCTCAAGAACGATGTCAGGTGTCCAGGGGGACTCGGACCTACCCCGATAAATCGAATCGATACCCTGTGCCGCGTCGTGCGGTAGGATGGTGGGTTCATAGCGAAGACGAACGATTCGTTTGTCCGGGGCCTCAAAGGTGATCGCAGCATTTCGATCAAGGTCAACCGAGAACCGATCACGGGCAATCGGCTCGAATATGGAATTGTGGGAGACGCAGGTCAGCCCAGCATCGCGCAGTGCCGCACAAATTTGAAAGAACACCCATTGCTCGTATATGGTTTCGATTGGTTTCGCCCCCTCGGAGTCTCCCTGCTCTACGACGATCGCCGTATTTCGCAGGAAACCTCGCATCATTTGGGCAGCGAGCGAATACCGAGGATGGCTCCGAAAGACCGGAGTGTTGAAGCCATCGAAGAAATCACGCGGCAGCATCCGTGAAACCGGAACGGCGAAAACTCGTATCGCCCTGCGCATATTGGTGAGCAAGGTCTCCGCGCTATCGATAACCTCCTGCAGTTTTGCAATTTTCGGTGCTTCGCGCAGTTGAAAGAAGCGCCGCAATGCGGAACCAGTCTCTCCATGCACGGCTATCGAGGCGGCGCGCGTGTCCCGCTCCTCCCTGGCGCGCATGAGACTGCGTTCGACTCGACGGCAAAGAAGGTCGATAAACGCAACAATAGTTCTGTTTTCCAAAGTGTCCCGTGAAGGCAACGCGGTGGGCAATTCAAGCAAAGTACCTGTACGTAGCGCCTGCCGGGGCCGGAGCCCGCGATGGGCAAATCCGCGCAAGACGCTAGCATCTAGGCGCTCTCCAGAATGAAGCATGCGAACCGCCAAGCCTCTTCGTAGCTCCAGGTGAGGTTCGTCGAAGACATCTGACAGTATTGCGGAATAGACGTGCCAGAAGCGTCTAATCTGAGTCAGTTCGACGCGTGCGGTGAGTGCCTGAAGGCTGTTGCGCTGAACCGGCAATCCACGAGACACAGCCACCCGCGATTTCGATACGAGATCGAGCAAGAGTTCGATACTGACCTGCCTTACGTCATCGAACATGCGCTCGTATGCGATCGCAGATAGTTTGCTCGGTTCGACCAAGGCGTAGAGCCGAACCAGCACAGAACCAGTGCTTGCATCACGCAGCAAAATGGGCGTTACGCCCGAGGCGCCATCAAGACAGGCCGAGGCCGGCCATTCGAGACGGCTTCGATGTTCCTGCGGTTGAACGTTTTCCGCTAGCGGGAAATCGCCGATGAAAACTTCGTACGATGTATTCTCGTCATGCTCCTCGACTTCGAAGCCGATCCGCGTGGTCTCCGTTACCTCAAAGGTGGCCGGTACCGTTGGCCCCCCGAGAGGTACGTCGAGCAATTTCGCGCGGCCGGAAAAAACGATGAAGCGGGTCATTCTTCGGTAAACAATGAGTCGTCCAAGGTGCGCTCGGATGCCTCCAACCGGTGAAGTGCCTGGAGCGTACGTGGCACGTCGCACATGCGCTCTAACTTGCTAAAGAGACCTTTAAGGGCCTCCATCGCTCCCGGCCGGTAGAGTCGTCGAATTTGGGGAAGTACTCGCTGGCGCAACTGCATATCCAGCGCCTGGTCAAGCGAACAGAGACCTTCCGGGGCGTTCGCAACGAATCGGCGTATTAGGGTCTGCCGCCGCTGGGTCAACCCGCACCCGAGCGCGCTGAGTTCCGACTGAATTTCACTCAGAACTTCGACCGTGCGCGCAGGAACATTCTCGTTCCGCGTCCAACGGTCTCGGTCTGCTTGCAGCACAGGCTGTCCAGAGACTTGATGGGCTCCGGTCTGCGCCGTCGGCCCGAATACATGCAGGTGATCATCAACGGTGAACTCGAGCAGATTACACCGATCCAGCAAGCGCATGGACAGGGGACGAGTGGTTTCGTCGAAGTTTACGGTTCCTGTGATGATGAGATTAGGGGCGATCGCAAGACGTGCATAGGGACGGAACGGATCCTCGGCGATGACCGCATTTGGGTCGAACACATTTATGGACTGGTTTTCCGGCGCTCGCGAAATTGCCTGCATGATGTCGGCGAGGTAGTGCTCGGGCTGCGCAAGGTTGAGTTCATCGAGACAAACCGAAAAAACGGGAGCGAGTGACCCGAGTGCGTTGGACGCGTGCTGCGCTAGGATCATGTGGTGCAACATTCCGGAGGCAGCAGGAATAAACCTGTGCTCAAGCGCATCCGTGTAACCAAGGAAGTCGGCGGGACTTGTCCAGGATGGGTTCACATCTATCGCTACGAACCTCGTGTCGACGTTCTCCCCCGCAAGAGCTTCTGCATAGAGGACGGGCAGAGACGATTTCCCGGAGCCGGACACGCCGCCGAGAACGAGCGGAGCACGCTCTTTCGCTGCCAGGTGGAAGGCGAGCAGGTCATCCCGCTCGAAAACGAATTCGCATTCCTCGACGTGCTGCACAAATCGTTCGAAAAATTCTTCCTCTTGAACATGCGCCCTGTCGGACTTGATGTCCGGCAAATCGGGAAAGTCCAGAAAGGGAGTCGCCGTGCCGGCTTGAGACGGCGCATGCTCTCGTTCGCCTTGTTGACTCGAAGCGCTCAGCCCCAACCGTTGAAGCAGCGGCTCCAATGCCAGAAAATCGTTGAGGACACCCGTACGATCGGATGATAGTCGCTCCGCGACAGCCTCCAGACTTTGAGTGATCATTTCCTCCTGGCGCTGCAACTGGTCTCGTTGGCTTTCGAGATTTTCGTCGGCTGTCCTGCGACGGGCTTCGAGTTCGTTTTCGAGTTCCTCAAGACGGCGAGTGCGCTCTCTGTCCAAAGTCGTCTTCTGCTCTTCGTACTGGGACTTCAATTCCGCGAGCGTCGTATTGAGCGCGGCCACCCGTTCCTGCGCGCGGGCGTCGATCTGTGCTGCCTGGGAATCTACGCGCCGGTTGACCTCGGCCTTCACACCTTCTTCGATCCGAAGAGCGAATGTCTCGTCCGACAGCAAGACCTCAAATAGGGGGTCGAGCGCATCAAGTGTGGCTGTCTCGCTGCCCAGAAATTGTTCGACACGCGCGACGACACCAGGTGACGATTGTGACTGTTCGACGAAACGCCCCAGCCGGTCGAGAAAATCGCGCCGCTCGCGACGCGACAGGAAGTCCCTCGCCACCTGTCGAATGGCGTCCTGAAGTGAGACAAGTTCCACTTCCTCCGCATCGTCCCGAAGTTCCTCGTAGAGTGCGCCGGTCACGGCCTCGTAAAGGACATCGTGTCCGAAATGGTCGTTCGGCTTGCTGGCATCCCGCTGCACGACGACGTTATGCCGGAAATACCCGGGCCGACCGACGGCCGCACCAACCTCGATACGGTAAATCGTGTGCGGCGCGATCGGCTTGCTGAACCGGATTTCCGGCTCCATCAGGCGATCGTTCTCGGGTCTGTTGAGTTCGACCTTCAATGGTCCGTAGAGAGAGTCATCAACGCGCACCAGCACATGTCGTGTTGGCTCATGGTTGCATCGCATCCGGAAATCGTCGAGCAGTTCATTCGGATCCGAGACCGCCGCGTCCGGTGTCAGAATCTCCAGCAGGTTCTTCGGACTCGGCAGACTCGGTTGCAGCAGCTGGTAAATGTCCTTGTCGGGCGACGCAGACGGACCCACCGCGTCCTCGATCCCCGACATGACCAGACATCCGGGTGGCGCGTGCATGACGCGCGCCTCGCCCTTCAGCATCCACCAGGCACGGCCACGGTTCGGAAACTCCAGCATGGGCTCGGTGACAAGCTTACCCTCGGTATCGGCGATCGGAACGACTGTCGAAAAGAAATTGTCACTGGCGCCGGCCTCGAAGCTCCGCTGCCCGACGGCAAAGAAATATCGCTTATCTTTGAACTCCAAGGGACTCCTCCGTGAGTTGAATAGGATGCAGCAACACTCAGCAAAGGGTCCGCATCGTGCTTCGCCCAATGGGCGGCGCTTTCGATTTCCTTGATCGCTCGGTCAATGAGATCAGGGATCATTCGAAATACTTTGTAATTCAATTTGCGACGAGCACAAGGTCTATGGCTTCCAAGACCGCGGATTTTCCGATGTTGTTGTCGACGATCAATACGACGTGATCCGGAAAGAGCAAGTCAGCAGTTCTTATGCCCCCAAAATTCCGTATTTTTTGGTCTGCTGATCTTCAAGGTAACCTCCAGTTCCAGCCGTCACGACCAGCAAAAGAGGCACCGGATGCGTGCAAGATGCGATATGTCGCTGATCAGGCCGCCTCAAACTTGTCGACCTTGATTTCGTCGGCACGGTTGCGCATCTGCCAGAGATTGTAGGCTATCTGCATGCCGAGTCAGGCCTCCGGTGTCGACCCAAACGGATGGGATTAAATCTTTCATTTCAATGACCGACCATCTGGTCGAATCGACGAAGGAAAAGGCGTGCGGTGACTAGCGAATTCTGAAGTCTGAAGGCCGCATCCTCTTCTTCGGCGAGGCCTGGGTGTCCGCCATGGGGGTGCATTCTGCTCATCAACCCTTGAACGAATTGCGGTTTTTGGTTGTTGGAATTCCACTCGTTGTAGTCTGCAAGCAGAAACGGCGGTTGAAGGCTGCCAAGGTAGTCCCGCCTCGCCTTGCCGTCACCGCTGCCGGTATAGCCTAAGCTGGTGGCTATTTCGTTCAGATAGCTCTCGTAAAAGTTTCGCAACTCTCCGTTGGCCGATGACCACTCCCCTCGACTGAACGCCGAGACAGCCTGCGTCAAATGCCCCTTCGCTACCGCGAATCCGTATCGGTCCAGCAATGACTCGACCTCGCTTTCGGCTTCCCGAAAGTCAAGCTGGGGAATGTCTGAAGGCAGCATTCTGACAAGCTGAACGGTCGTTTCGTTCTGCCCGCTATGCCAAGAGTCGTCGGAGTCGGTCTCCGCGGCGGCAATGGCGGCGCAGCCGAGCAGGACGGCGCCGAGAATGCCGGCCGACATGCGGACGGCGCGCCGGCAGCGCTGCGGCGCGGTAGGACGGGTCCGGGACACGGGGACGCGCTCAGGTGGTTTCGGGGGTGACGACGCGGAGCGTTCCCCCGGAGGCCGCGCGCGGCTGGCGGACGACAATTTCGACGTCGCGCCCCAGCGCGGTCAACAGCCGGAACAGGCGTTCCAGCGAGTATTCGCGGAAGTCGCCGCGCAGCAGCCGTGACACGTCGG
The DNA here is from genome assembly GCA_965213765.1 of Rhodospirillales bacterium. Lineage (GTDB taxonomy): Bacteria > Pseudomonadota > Alphaproteobacteria > Rhodospirillales > UBA2165 > JAJDXO01. The sequence goes on from OZ243926.1 coordinate 1,427,337, forward strand.
GCTGGGAGAGGCCGAGCAGCCGCGCGGCCTCGGTCTGGGTGATGCCGCGATCGCGGACGATGTCGTCGATGCGGCTGACGAGTTCGGCCTTGACGAGGTGAGCGTCGGCGTCGGAAAAGCCGAGATCGGTGAAGACGTTGCCGTTGCCGCGCTCCACGGTGGTGTCGGTGGTTTCCATGGCGTCAGTCTCCGTGGTGGGTGTCAAGGTAGCGCCGCCCGGCGGCGCGACGGCGACGCCGGACCCTAGGGGTTTCGCCATAACCGGACAAGACGGCTGTCATGTCAATGCCGGGCCCCGCTCTCCGGATCGCCGTTTTCGGCCCGCATGGAGGCCGCCGCCATGGCGGTCCAGGCCTCCCGGTCGTAACCGAGCCTTCGATTGAGCTTGTCGCAGATGTTCAGCGCATCGTCCAGATCGAGGGCGATCAGCGCGGTGGGGACGTGCCCGGACAACCCCTCGATCACGATTCTGATCTGCTGCACGTCGGTCTCGACGTCATAGGCGGGCACGAAACAGAAATTAGGGTCGTCCGGCAGGGTGTGCGCGGTCATGGGGTCGGTCTCCTTGTCATGCCGGGTCGGCCGCCGCCCGGCCGGCAATATGTGTTCCGGCCGGGCATTGAACGGATGAATTCTCCGGGAGTCACGCGGCGAGCGGCTGGTGCGGCGCGGCTGATGCCGGAGGACGGCAGGCCGGCTGCGCCGCAGCTCACGCGTCCAGCAGGCCGGCGATCTCGGACATGCGCAGGACCAGCATGAGCGGCTCGCGCTCCGAGAACGGACGGAAGCCGAACTTCTCGTAGAACGCCCGGGCGCGGTCGTCGACGGCCTGCACGATGACGGCGCGGGCGCCGACCGTGCCGGCGGCGGCGAGCGAGCGCCTTGCCGCGTCGATCAGGAGGTCAGATCCCAGGCGCCGGCCGCGCCAGACCTCGTCCACCGCGAGCTGTCCGAGAAGGATGTGCTCCTGGCCGATCAGGTGACCGCCTGACCCGGACTCCGAACCCGGCGATACGAGTGTCCCAAACCATGTAATCGACATCCCCGGCTTTGAGCTTTTCTATCTTCGTATCGGTCAGCTTGATCTTCCTTGCCATGGCTCAGACCGAGATTGCGCGCCGTTGCCGTTCGGCTTGTCGAGGAACTGTACCCTGCCGCCGGGAACCAGCAGGATCTCAGTCGAGAACCGGTCCGAGTCCTCGCCGTCCTTGCGCCACTTGCGGGTCTGCAGCTTGCCCGAGACGTAGACCAGACGGCCCTTCTTGGCGTGCTTCTCCATCATCTCCACCAGACCGTCCTGGAAGGTGACGACGCGGTGCCACTCGGTGCGGTCCATTTTGTCGCCCGAATTTCGATCCAGATAGCTCTCATCGGTCGCGATCGAAACGTTGGCCACGCGGCCGCCGTTGGTGAGATGGCTGATGGTGGCGTCGGCGCCGAGGCGTCCGATCAACTGTGCGTTATTCAGTCCGAACATGATCAATCTCCTGTGATCCGGGTTATGACATCTGGTTGGTGAACGGGGTCAGGCCTCTCCCGGCCCTTCCCCCTTCACCATTCTCCAAGCCTTCCTCCTCCTCTCTTCAGCCGTCCGCACCGGCATATGCCCGGGAGCCGAGAACCTCGCGGATCGCATGGGCCGGCAATCCGGCCGCGGCCAGCAGTGAGCCGGCGTCGGGAAGCGGTGCGGCGGAGCCGGGATCGGCATCGCCTGTGTTGCCGGGATTGAGAAGGGTGTCGTTGGACTCGGTCGGGCTATGAATGGGATCGAACATCGGGTTTCTCCGGTTGATGGGGTCGGGACGCCCCCCGGAGGGAACTCTCTCTTCCCTTGGGCGCGTCGCCCTTCTCTTCGCCTTCCCCTAACTCTCCCGCACGCCGGTCGAGGCAGGCCGGGGAGTTGGCGGCATGGCATGTCCGGGGCATGGCATGTCCGGGGGCATCGCACGGCGGCAATCGTTGGCGCCCGGCTGCCGCCGGCTCTGGCGTCTGCGCCGTCGGCGCGCGGCCCCTGGATCGAGGGCGTCGCGCTGGGCGCGGCGACGGTGGTGGTAACGCTTGCCCGGGCCAATCGCGATCACAGTGTTTGCGATCATGTAGCCCGCTTCCGCGAGAGGGCAGTGTTCCCAGATACAGCTCAGGACATCGTGCAGCCGCCGCCGTTCGGGGACGTGATAATGGACGTCATTGGTTGCGACAATGGGGATTCCGGCCTGTTTCGCATGCGCCGTGAGCGCATAAATCCGGCGGAAGTCATATCAATAATAGTTATGTTTAACAGATAGATATAGATTGTTCTGAAACTAATGTTTCAGTTTAAGAAGGTGCTTATCATGCGCTGCGTCCGGTTTTCCGGCGGCAGGGCGATGACCATCTGTCCGCGCCGCCTTGGAAGGTTTTTCCGTCGAGAATATCGGCCAAATAGAGTTGGCAATCGCCTTTTTCGGTCCGCCGTTTGCCGATGGTCAGCAACTGCGGGAGGCGGCCACCTCAGCCTGCCCGTATGGATAGCCTGGTGGTGGCTGGCGCGGCGCGGCTGATGCCCCCCGGGACAGCGCCGGACAGTCAGGGCGATGCGCATGTTGCGCCATGGGCTTGCGGCTGAGGCGGCGAAACGCATTTTGCCGTGGCGATCCGGGACCGCTTGCGGTGTAATCGGTGCGACGGCTGCGGATGGATGGGCAACGGGAATGGCGCGACATACGGGGAGGAGCTTCCGGCCCGGCGACGGTCCGGGCAAGCGCGACGGCAGCCGGCCGGGCGGGGACGCGTCCGAAGGCGGCGGGAGTGGTGTGGCGGGCACGCTTGCCCTGCCCGCGAACCTGGGGCGCTCGCTCCGCCATCTCGACGACGGAGACCTGGACCGGCTGCTCGAAGCGGTGGCCGCGGAAGCCCGCAGGCGCGGCCGGACGGACGGCAAGACGACTGGAGCACGGGCGCGCGGCAAAGCCGCGCCGGTGACGGCGGGACAGGAAAAGCTGATCCTGGCCGCGTCGGAGGCCGGGCTGACGCCGGCGGCGATCGCCCGGGAGTTCCGCCTGTCGCGCGCCCAGGTGGACGGTGTTCTGGCCGGCGCCCGGCAGGGTCGGCGGTGAGGTTTTCGGCGGCGCTCGCGGAAGTCGTGGACGCAGGAGGAAGGCATGCAGGCATGAAGGAGAGACGATGCAGGGAGGCCGCACGGCATCGGGCGCGGCGGGAATGTCCCTCATGATCGAGCAGGTTGCACGTATCCGTATCGAACTCCGGGAACTGGAACCGATGATCTGGCGGCGCGTCGACGTGCCCCTGTCCTCGACCCTGGAGGCGCTGCACCACATCATCCAGGCGGCGTTCCGCTGGCAGAACTATCACCTGTACGAGTTCTACGTCGGCGAACGGGTTTACGGCGTGCCGTTGGATGAGGACCCCTTCGACGACCACAAGATCCACAAGGCATCGGCGATCCGTTTGAAGACCGTTGTCGAGCGGGGCGTGGAGCGCTTCCTCTACGTCTACGATTTCGGCGACGACTGGAGTCACGACGTGATCGTGGAAGAGGTCCGCGACGGCGCCGGGGACACTGAATACCCGGCATTCGTGGACGGTGCGCGCCGCTGTCCGCCGGAAGATGTGGGCGGGCCTCCGGGCTTCATGGAGTTTCTCGAGGCGGTGCTCGATCCGGGCCACGAAGAGCATGCGCCGATGATGGAGTGGTACGGCGGACCGTTCGACCCGGAGGACATCGACGAAACATCTATCCGCGGCGTGCTGAAGATGTACGCCGCGCGCCGTCGCGGCGGTTCACGGAGGCGTTGACCCGCGCCGCGCCGGCAGCGGGCGGCGAGCGCGGTCCAGGCGGCGCGGTCGAGGCCGAGCGCCGTGAAGCTGAAAACCATGCTTCCCGGATCGATCCCGATGATGCTAGCCTGATCCCTGGACGCCTTCTCCTTCTGTTGGTGTTTATCACCCTACCAACATGGCACATAGTGGGATGCCGTCTGGAGGAGGCGTCCACCACATCGGATCAGCGGCAGGGCGCCCCCTGCGGAGGGCTGCGAGGGAATGCGGTCAGTCGGTCTCGGACACGGCGACGCGCAGCCGGCCGCCGGTGGGAGAGCGCGGCTGGCGGATAACGATGTCGATATCGCGGTTGAGAGCAATCAGGAGCCCCAGCAACCGCTCCAGCGAATACTCCCGGATATCTCCCCGGAGCAGACGGGAGAGGTCGGGCTGGGAGAGGCCGAGCAGCCGTCCCGCTTCGGCCTGGGTGAGGTCGCGCTGCTGGATGATATCGTCGATGCGGGCGACCAGCTCGGCTTTCACGATGTGCGCGTCGGCGTCCTGGAGGTCGGGATCGGCAAAGGTGTCGCCGCCGCCGGGTTCGATGGGAGTGTCGGATACGGTCATCCCCGAACATATAGGGGTTCCAGCATGAAGGCTCAAGGTGGTCGGCGGACCGGCCGCGCGGTAGGAAGGCCCCACCGCGCCCGGCCCCCGGGCTTGGATGCAGGTGGGAACAGTCGCCGATCCGGGACCGCGCCGGCTCACCAGGGAGGTGCGGTCATCGTTGTCATTTGACTGACGTCGGCGATCACCTCGACCTCGTCCCGCGCCAGCTTCTCGAAGGCGAGACAGAGCGCGACATCGGCCTCGCTGTCATAGGTGCCGAGATCCCGGCCCGTGGCGGTCTCGATCACCGTCCAGGTGGGATCCCAGACCGGGATGCCCCGGTATGCGCCCGAGCTCTCCCGGTGCCTGCGCGAACAGGGCTCGCAGCGGGCGACCCCCGGCGATGGTGTGTTGCACTGGACACACCTGCCCCTGGCCCTCCGGTCGGCATAGCGGGCGCGCTTGGCGGCGTATTCCGCCTCTCTGTCACGGCGTTCCTCCTTGGCCACGGCGCAAGGGCCGCAGTAGGTGGCGCCGCCATAGGTGGGGGTTTGGCACTTGACACAGATTCCGGCGGCCCGTCGGGCATCGTAGCGGGCGCGGGCGGCCTCGCGGCAGGCCCGGCACTCGGCCGCCCCGTTTGCCGGCTTGCCGCATGATGTGCAATCGCCCCGGGCGCGCCGCTCGGAATATCTGCGGCGGTCGGCCTCCCGCCTCGCCTTGAGATTCCGCCGCCTGGAGCGGGCCCCGGCGCAGGGATCGCAATAGGCCTTGCCGCCGGGCGCGGGCGTCGCGCACTGGACACATCGGCCCCTAACCCTGCGCTCGGCATGGAGTGCGCGTTTCGCGGCCCGCCTGTCCTCGCGGCAGGGTTCGCACATTGCCCGGCCATTCTCGGGCGGGAGGTGGCCGCAGCGGATACACAGACCTGCGGCCCGGCGGGCCTCGGCTCGCCGGCGGCTGCGCTTCCGGCCGGCCAGGCGCCGCGCTTCCGGGTCGCGACCGCCATACGGAATCCCCTCGGCCTTGGCCCTGGCGTGACGGGCGCGGTCCCCGGCCCGGCGCTTCTCGGCGCAGGGCTCGCAGGTGGTGCGCCCGGGTCGTGCGGGAGATTTGCACTTTGTGCAGATGCCGGCGGCCTTGCGCCGGGCGACACGCTCGCGGTTCCGCTGACGGCGAACCGCCGGATCGGCATAGGCCATTGGCTGCCTCCATGGATATTGAAATGAGGAAGTGTGGACGCCCGGCCGGCGGCCCAGCCCCCCCCCCGGCCCGGCGGCCGGGACAGGCTCACCAGGAGCCGGAGGTGGGACGGCTGGATGTCCTGGAAAGGGGGCGGTCAGCCCTTCTGGCGGCGGTCGCAGAAAATGCCCAGGGCCACGCTCCCCCATGCCACTGGTAGTGCCGGGACGCAGGCGGGCCTCGTCACGGGACTGATCGCCGGCGGCAGCGGCGTTCCCGTTCTCGGGATTGGCGTCCGGGCACCTCAGGAAAAGCAGGAAAAGAATGTTTATAAGCTCGCCTGCCGGGTCGCCGACTATATTGGCGTGGGGGACGTTGTCAAACGGGATCATGTCGTGGCCAATTGCAACTACGTCGGTGAAGGATATGGCCTCCCGACGAAGGGTATGGTCGAAGCGGTCAAATTGCTCGCCCGCAAGGAATCGATCCTTCTCGACCCGGTATATTCCGGTAAGGGGATGGACGGCATGATCGATCTCGTGAAGAAAGGTGAATTCAGCCAGGACGAAAACATTGTCTTCCTGCATACCGGCGGCAGCGCGGGGTTGTTCGGCTATCGCGGCGCCTTCGAATTCGACGATTATCGATAAGACGCCAACACACGCTCAATCATGGAACTCTGATGCCGGAGGGTCAGTTCAATTCGCAGACAAGCAGACTCCTCCGACGGAGACTCAGAAGCACTCGTGCTGGTCCATGGTTTTCTGGGCGGCGGTGCCCAATGGGATAATCAAGTCTCGGATTTTTCGGATAAGTTCCAAGTCGTTGCCCCTGACCTGCCAGGGTTTGGCCGAGACAATGGATCACCTGCCCCCAACCGTATTGAGGAATACGCCCGCGCCGTGCTGGGGCAATTGGATGAACTTGAAATTGAGTATTTCCATCTGCTGGGCCATTCGATGGGCGGCATGATCGTTCAGGAAATGATCAAGATGGCACCTCACCGGGTCGACAAACTCATCCTCTATGGGACCGGTTCGCTGGGCGTCCTTCCAGGACGATTTGAGACGATCTCTGAATCTAAACGCCGTGCCATCGAAGACGGGCCTGAATTGACGGCACGCCGCATCGCCGCCACTTGGTTCATGAACAATGACCAAGCGGAGCAATATAGTGTGTGCGCCAATTTGGGGATCAAAGCCTCTCCGCAAGCTATTCTGGCGGGTTTGAGTGCCATGGAGGCCTGGTCGGGTGTTGAAGCGTTGCCAGAGATAAGATCGCCCACGCTTGTCCTATGGGGAGATGGAGACCGCACCTATCCTTGGAGCCAAACCGGGAACCTTTGGCAGTCAATCGCCGGCTCCCAATTGGCCGTTGTACCCGGCTGCGCCCACATGGTGCACCTTGAAAAGCCGGCTATCTTCAACGCACTAATCGAAGACTTTTTGGCAAGCCGCTAATTTGATTGTTCCAGTCCGGAGGATTTATGGGTCAAGCAATAAGGGAATTTAATCCCCGGGATAAAGCCTCCGGTGGCCGTCCCGCTCATTAGGAGTGGGACGGGCGATTGGCGGGGATATCTCCGAAATCGGGTGGGACCACTTGCCGCTTTTGTGCCCTAAATTTTCGTATTAGCATATTCTCCCCAACAAGCCCCCCTGGCTGCAGAAGAGGGTGCAAAATGGATTGTCTGAAAATAGCGAGCGAATTTAACTTCGCGCCGGTCCAAAACCCGGTAGCGGCGCACAGGGAGCGGCATGGCGACAGATCAGGCTTCGCAAGGGACGGAGAGTCCCGCCGAGGATTTGGTGGGGACCACCAAGTGGCGTAAGCTGAGTGGCTGGCCGCTCTATATCAAGAATACGTTCCTGGCCGCCATTACCCTGTTGTGTGCGGCGTGGTCCATTGATCTTCACCACATCGTCGGCGTTCCGGTGTTCAAGGAACAGTTCCTGGCCCTCATCTTCGCCCTCGCCATGGCGGCGATCTTTATCGGGCTGAAAGTGAACAAAACGGTCACCTCGAATGAGGTGCCTGTGCATGATTGGATTTTGGCAATCCTATGCTTGATCTGCGGTTTATTTGTTGTCGCCACCTACCGGGACATTGTCGAGACTATCGGAGAATTACGGCCGGAACGGGTGGTGCTCGGGTATGCGGCGGTAATTTTGGTGTTCGAAGCCACTCGGCGGGCGACGGGGTGGGCCCTCGTGGCCCTGGGCGCGGTGTTCATCAGCTATTCCGCACTATCCGACTTTGCCCCTGGTATCTTGAATGTGCCGAGCACGCCGCTGAACCGGATCGCGACATATCTCTATCTCGACAATAATTCGCTCTTTGGGACACCCCTCGACGTCACGACCGGCATCATCGTGGCCTTCATTCTATTTGGCAGGGTGCTGTTCGCCGCAAATGGCGATAAGTTCCTCAATGACTTTGCGCTGACGACCATGGGCAAATATCGGGGCGGGCCGGCCAAGGTCGCCGTTGTGGCCTCCAGCCTGTTCGGCACCATCTCCGGCAGCGCAGTCTCCAACGTTGTGATGGACGGCCCCATCACCATCCCCATGATGCGGCGCTCCGGCTACCGGGGCCACGTGGCGGCGGCAATTGAAGCCGTTGCGTCGACGGGCGGTCAGATCATGCCGCCGGTGATGGGCATCGTCGCCTTTCTCATGATCGACATTCTGCAGGTATCCTATGGCGAGGTGATTATCGCCGCGCTCCTGCCGGCGCTCATGTACTACTTGGCGCTGTTCATGCAGGTGGACCTGGAAGCGGCGAAACAAAAACTCACCGGTGTCGATACCTCCAACGCACCCTCCGTCGGCAACATCATGGCCAGGGGTTGGATTTTTGTAATCCCCATCTTCCTGCTGATCTGGACGTTGATCGCCGAAGGCTGGGCGCCGGGCCGTTCCGCCATGTTGGCGGCCGGAGCGACCGTCGCCGTCGCCGTCTTCAACAAGTCCACTCGGCCCACGCTGAATCAGCTTTGGATCGCAATCCGGGAGACGGGCCAAACCGTCCTTGAGTTGGTCATCATCACGGCGCTCGCCGGCATGATCATCGGCGCCATTCAAATCTCGACGCTCGGGTTTAATTTCTCACTCTTGTTGACCCAGATGGCAGGGGATAGCGCGTTAAGCCTCCTCCTGATGACCGCTGTGGTGTGCATCATTCTCGGCATGGGCATGCCGTCCGGCGTTATCTACCTCATGCTGGCGCTCTTGATCGCACCGGCCCTGGTGGAAATCGGCATTCCGAAGATGGCGGCGCATCTGTTTATCTTCTATTTCGGTATGCTCTCCATGATCACGCCGCCCATTTGTATTGCGACATTTGCGGCTTGCGCGGTGGCCAACACGGATTTCTGGAAAACGGGTTGGGCGGGCGTGCGCCTCGGTATCGTCGCCTATTTGGTGCCGTTCGTCTTCGTTTTCCAACCGGCGCTCATATTCCACGGCACGGCAATGGAAGTGCTCACGGTCGCCATGAAGACCGGCATCGGGGTCGGCATCCTGGCCGTCGGGATGGCCGGTTACATGTTTAGATCCATGACGCTGCCGGAGCAGGCCATTTCCACGATCTGCGGGGTGGTGATTATGGTGGTGCCCTTTGGGACGGCCTTTTCCTGGCCGCTCCTCGGCACGGCGGCGGTCATCATGGTTGCCATTTCGGTGATGCAATGGCGGCAACGGCCACTGCTCAGTGAACAGGAGGGCTGACCCGGACGGCCTAGGTTTTTTTGAGAATATGTGTTTAGTCATCTGATCGGAAGTAGCCGGCGACGATGTTGCCGAAATCGAGTCTCGTTTCGCATTAATTCTCATCGGAGAGCATTGAACCATAATGGGAGAACTTCAAGATGGTTAACTCAGTATCAAGACCCTTTGCAGGACTGGTGATTGGCGCCGGTCTAGTGACCTTTGCGGCGGGTATTGCTCAGGCGCAAACCATGGTGGTCGCCACGGACCGTCAGGGCAGCCTGATGAACCGCGTCGGCACGGCCATGGCCAAGGTCATGACGGACCATTCCGACATGCGGTTTGTGGTGCGGCCTTTCGCCGGACCGGACGCCTATTTGGATGCCCACAACCGGGGTGAGATTAAACTCTCCGTATTGACGGCCAGCTCCGTCTATCTGGAAGTGACCGGCGGCAACAAGGCCAAAAAGGTCCGCAGAAACTTCCGGATTCTCCGGGCCGGTCCCAACGTCCTGCGCTTGGGTTTGGTTGTGAACAACGACTCCCCGATCAAGCAGGTCGCGGATCTCAAGGGCAAGAAGCTGACCTCCGACTTCGGCGGCCACTCCACCCTGCCGCGCTCCATCGCGACGGGTCTCGGAAACGGCGGTCTTACCTGGGATGACGTTGTGAAAGTGCCGGTCACCGGTGTGGTCGATGGCATTAAGACTTTCGGCGCCGGCCGCGTGGATTCCAGCTGGGCCGCCATGGGCATGCCGGTCCTTCGTGAAATTCACGCCAAGAACAAAGTACGTTTCCTGAGCTTTGACGGCTCACCTGGCAAACTGGCCAAAATGCGGCAAATGATGTTCCCGGGACTGCAGCTTGCCAAGTTCCCGAAACCCATTCCGCCGCTGGGTATCATGGGCCCCACGAACCTGATCACCTATGACACCTATCTCATGGCCCACAAAGACCTGGACGACGCCACGGCACATAAAATCACCGAAGCGCTGTGGAAGGGCACGGATGCCTTCACCAAGGCCAGCCCGATCTTCCGGGGCTTCGCCAAGAAGAACGCCGTGACCATCTATCCGATGGTGCCGTACCACCAAGCCTCGGCGAAGTTCTACAAAGGCCAGGGCCTGTGGACGGACGCAGCTGACAAAGCCAGCAAAATGGCCATGGACATCAAGTAGGCCGACTTAACGTGCAACGATGGGAAGGGGCCGGTCTGTGAAGGCCGGCCCCATTTCGGTAACGCTGATATGACGGCACTGGATACGACACCGCTTTCTCCCGCTCTCGGGATTGAGGTCTCCGGCATTGAATTATCGAGGCCCTTGGGCAGGGAGTCGGCATCGGAGCTTAGGTCTTTGTGGCTTGAGCACGGGGTGATGCTGTTCCGGGATCAATTCCTGGACGATCCCCAACTGGTGGATGCCGCCCGCCTCTTCGGTAGGCCGGTGACGCCCAACAAGGTGACTGAGCCGGAGTACGGGCGCGACCCGCATGTTCTCCTCATCAGCAACATCCGGGAAAACGGAAAACCCATCGGTGCACTGCCGGACGGGGAACTGCAGTTTCACTCCGACTCCGCCTTCCTGGAGGAACCCCTTATGGCGACCATGCTCCATGGAGATCAAATTCCAAGCCGAGGAGGCGAGACGTTGTTTGCCAGTGCGGCGAAAGCATATGAAATTCTGACGGACGATCAGAAAGAGCGCCTGCGAGGCCTCAAGGCCGTAAACGCCTACGACTATTACACGCAAGTAAAAACGGCGGCCTATGATCGGACTACGGGACCCTTTGCCGTTCATCCCGTCGTCCGCACCCACCCGGAGACGGGCAGGAAGGCCATCTATGTGAACCGGCTGATGACGGAGGAGATCGTCGGCCTACCGGCCGAAGAGAGTGACTCGATTTTGAGTGATCTGTTCAAGCGGCTGGAGGATCCGGGGCTGCGCTACACCCACATTTGGCGGCCGGGTGACGTCCTGATTTGGGACAATTGTAGTGTCCAGCATGCCCGCAACGACTTTCCGGCTGTGGAAACCAGACTGCTGCGCCGCGTCGGGCTCAAATGAGGCAAACCGTATTAGAGGCGCGTCCGGCGCCAAATGGAATGCCTGGACCGGACATCCCAGACTTGACGGAATGTACCGGGGAACCGAAAGATGAATGACCAAACAGTTGTTGTTGACGTACCGGCGGAAGACCGGATTTCGCCGAGGAAACACCTCGCGAAGATTAAGGAGACGGGACTCTTGCGTCGGGTGGAGGAGCCCGCAGATCCGACTTTCCTCGCCCATGAACTGCAGGGCCGGACCGGGCCGGCAAGCTCGTGCGTAATGACGAAGGCGGCTGCGCCCTCGTTTGAGGCGGGCGTCCGGAATGAATAAAGGCGCTTGAGCATGTCCGTCCGGACTTCCTGTGTCATCGGCGTCGACATCGGTGGGACTTTCACCGATCTGGTCGGCATTTCGGAAGGCGAGATCTATATCGGGAAATCCGCCACCGTGCAGGACAATCCTACGGAGGGTGTCGCGACTTGTATCCAAGAAGCCGGTATGTCGCTTGCGGAAATCGATCAGTTCCGCCACGGCTCCACCATCGCCATCAACACGGTCCTGGAGCGCAAAGGCGCCAAAACGGCCCTCGTCACCACGGAAGGGTTCCGTGACGTTTACGCCATCGGCCGCAGCAACCGGCCCGAAGGGTTCAACCTTGCCTTCACCCGGCCGAAGCCCCTGATTCCCCGGGAACTGTCATTCGAAGTGACGGAACGGCTCAACGCCAAGGGGGAGGAATTGACACCTCTGGACGAAGAAGGCGCCTGCCGGACGGGAGTACGCCTGAACGAGCTTGGCATCGACGCCGTTGCCGTCTGCCTCTTGCACTCCTACGCCAATCCGGCCCATGAAGTCCGGTTGGGCGATATCCTCCGGGAAACATGTCCCGGCTGTTTCGTCACTCTGTCATCCGACATTTTGCGGGAGTACCGGGAATACGAGCGCACCTCCACGACGGCCCTCAACGCCTATGTTGGGCCCCGGGTGAGCCGCTATCTGGACCGGCTCGATACCTATCTCTCGGATGGCGGCTTCACCGGCCAGAAACATATCATGCGCTCCAACGGCGGTTCCATGTCCATGGACCAGGCGCGGGTGCAGCCGGTGGCCATGATGGAATCCGGGCCTGTTGCCGGCATGATCGGCGCGGGACATCTGGCCGAACTCTTGGGCTACGAACAATGCATCGGCTTCGACATGGGGGGTACGACCGCCAAGTCCGGTATGTTCCGGGACGGCCAGCCCACCGTACACGAAGATTACTTCATCGGCGGCTATGCGACGGGACAACCAATGCAAATCCCCGTCGTGGATATCGTTGAGATCGGCGCCGGCGGGGGCAGCATTGCCTGGTGCGACCAGCAGGGCGGCCTTCACATAGGGCCGCAAAGCGCCGGCGCGGATCCGGGCCCGGCCTGTTACGGCAATGGCGGTTCGGAAGCGACTATTACGGATGCGGACCTGGTGCTGGGCCGGTTGAACGGCGATCGCTTTCTCTCCGGACGGATGGCGTTGCAATCCGGCCTCGGTGAGAAGGCCATTGCGGATGCCGTAGGTGATCCCTTGGAGCTGAGCCTGGTGGAGGCCGCTTTCGGCATTGCCAAGATCGCGGACACGGCCATGTCCCTGGCTGTCCGCTCGGTCTCCGTTGAGCGGGGGAGCGATCCCCGGGACTGCGCCATGATAACATTTGGCGGCGCCGGCCCTCTCCACGCGCTCTCCATCGCCCGGGACATCTCCATCCCGACCGTGGTGGTCCCACGCTTTCCCGGAAATTTCTCGGCGTTCGGGATGCTGATGGCGCCCTGGCGGCAAGATCTTCTGCGCACCTTTGTCGCGCCATTAAGCGACGTCGACCCAACCGCGGTTCAAGGCCTCATGGAAGATTTGATGGGCCAAGGAACGGCGTTGCTGGAAGACGAAGGGTTGTCGGCAGGCGAGGCCGGTTTTGGCTACGCCGCCGATCTACGATACATGGGCCAAGAGCATGCCATTCCCGTTCCGTTCAAGGATTCCAGCTGTTTGAAAGATGGTGGATCGGCGCAGCTCCGCGCGGACTTTGAGAAACGCCACCTCGACCGGTACGGTCATGCTGCGCCCGGTGAAAGAATTCAGGTGGCCAAAATCCGTCTTACTGTGACGGTGGAGGGTGACACGGAAGCCGCGAAGCAACGGCTGTCAACGCCCTACCGGCCGGTAGATGCCCAGCCGGACCAGGAACGCCCGGTCTATTTCGACCAAGAGACGGACGCGGTCGAGAGCCGGATCGTCTGGCGGCCGGGATTGGCGCCCGGAACCGAGATTGCCGGGCCGGCGGTGATCGAAGAACCGAATTCCACGACCTTGCTCTTTCCCGGTGATATGGCGAAAGTAAGTGAGCACGGTCATCTCATCATTTCCGTGAAAGGGCCATAGCCCATGACCCGTAACGTTCATCCGATCACGTTGGAGGTGGTGCGCAGCGCCTTTGTCGCCTATTCGGAGGAAATGGCGACGGCCCTTTGCCGCTCGGCCCACAATCTTATGATTTATGAGGTGCGAGATTTCTGCTGCGGACTGGTGGACACCCGCGGCGACCTCATTAGTCAGAACGCCGGCGGGCTGCCAATTTTTCTGGCGGACCTTGGCGTCGCCGTGAAAGACGGCATTGACCGTTATGGACTGGACGGATTCTCGCCTGGCGATGTAATCATCATGAACCACGCCGAGGTGTGCGGCCAGCACCTCAACAACATTGTCATCTATACGCCATGCTTCCACGACGGCGAGGTCGTTGCCTTCGCGGCCAACCGGGCCCACTGGGTGGATGTGGGCGGCACAAGGGTCGGCTTTGGATCGTACGAGTCATACGAGATTTTTCAGGAAGGCTTGCAGTTTCGTTCCCTCAAAATTTATGACGCCGGAAAGCGTAACGACGCCATCTGGCAGATCATTGAGGACAATCTCCGCTTCCCGGAATCCTCTTTGGGCGACCTCAGGGCCCAGATTGCGTCATGCAACATCGCCGAGCGCCGTTTGACCGAGCTCTACAATCGATACGATGCGGAAACCATTCGGGCCTGCATCGAAACCACCTGGGAACAGTCCGAGGCCGCTGCGCGGGAGGTGATCGCCGGCATTGCCGACGGCACCTATGAAGCGGAAGGCTGTCTCGACAATGACGGGGTAAACCTCGACACGCCCCTGGTCATCAAAGTCAAAGTGACCATTATGGGCAGCCGGATGACCATCGACTATACGGGCACCAACCCGCAGGTCCGGTCACCTCTGAATTCCGGCTCCGGTGGTCTGGCGGCAGCGCGTATTGCCTTCAAAAGCCTGACGCTGCCGAACGCGCCGGTAAACGAAGGCTGCTTCCGGCCCCTCGATCTGATCTCGCCCGAGGGCACCATTCTGAACGCCAGGCCCCCCGCCGCCATCGGCCTCTGGAGCATCGCCCTCCCGACCGTAATTGATCTTATATTGAAAGCCTTGGCCCCGGCGCTCCCCAATGTCATCCCCGCCGCCCACAAGGGGGATATGGGTGGCTGTTCCTTTTATGGTTACCGGGAAGACGACGGCAGCCGATTCCTGCTCATGAACATCATGGGCGGCGGTTGGGGTGGCCGGCCGGACCGGGACGGCGAAAGCGCGGCCATGTCCGTCTGCCAAAGCGACGTCCGCAACGTGCCGGTGGAGGTTCAGGAGATGACCTATCCCTTTGTCATCGAATGCCACAAATACCGTCCCGACAGTGCCGGAAGCGGCAAGTACCGGGGCGGGTTTGGTATCGAGATACGCTACCGCTGTATCCAAGACACAACGGCCAACATCAATTTCGACCGGTCCGTCGATGTGCCGTGGGGACTGCACGGGGGCACCCCCGGAGCCGTGAATGAAGCGGTGGTCTATTTTAGGGACGGCCGGGAGGAACGGGTGCTTAAGCAGACCAACATTCACCTACAGGCGGGAGATTGGGTGAGCTTCTTCACCGGTGGCGGCGGCGGATTTGGCGATCCGGGCGAGCGAGACGAGGACGCGATCCTCGCGGACTACGAGACCGGCCTGCTGACGGCGGCAAAGATCAAACAGGATTACGGCCTCTCCGTCGGGGTTGGTGTCACGGGCTCATGAATGTGATCCACCGGGAACGCCAAGAGCGCCTCTTCGCCGCCATGGCCGACGAAGGCGTGGATGTGGTGATGTCCTGGGGGAACGCATGGCAATGTGATTACCTCCGCTATGTCTCCGATTATTCGGTGCTGGAGGGGGATGCCATCGCCATCATCCTGACCGACGGCGACCTCCATTTAATTGTCGAAGGGGAGACGGAAGCCGGGCGGGCCCGCGCCAAATGCCCCGGTGCGACCGTGGAGGCCACCGATGATCTGGTTGAAGCGGCGCGCCGGTATCTCGCCAAGCTGGGCAACCGGAAAATCGTGACCGCACCCCGGACCCTGCTGCCTTATGGCTTAGCGCCGGAAAACCTCGACCGGGCCGCCGCTGACGGGACGGATTTGCTGGACCGGCTCCTCATGACCAAGTCGCCCGCTGAGATCGATGCCATGCGCCGGGCGACGGAAATGGCGGATGCCGGTTATCAGGTGTTTCGCGACGCGGCCGAGCCGGGGGTGGCGGAGTTTGAACTGGTCGCGGAAATCGAAGGCTATTTCCGCGAAACAGGGTCTCCGGAAAATTTCATGATCATCGGTTCGGGCGGGCAGGAAGTGCGGGGCATGCATCCGGCGGGTGAGCGGCGTCTCCGGGAAGGAGACCTGGTAACGACCGAACTCAGCCCCTGTGTGGACGGCTATTTCTCGCAAATCTGCCGGACCCTGGTGATCGGCGAGCCGAGCCAGGCCCAGCAAGCCGCGTTCCAGGTCTATATCGATGCCATGAATGCAGGATTCTCAGTGCTCAAGGCGGGTGTCACCGCGAGCGAAGTGGCCAAGGCGGAGAACGACGTGTTCCGGGATTACGGCCTCGAGAAATATACCACCAGCGAATACACAAGGGTTCGCGGACACGGGCTGGGGCTGTTCCTGGATACCAAACCCCACATACTGGAGGATGTGGACATCGTGCTGGAGGAAGGCGCGTTCTGCATTGTGCACCCAAATACATACCATCCGGTGGCCGGCTATATGGTGTTGGGCGACGCGGCGCTGGTCACCAAAGACGGCTACCAGATTTTCAGTTCGACCGCCGCTGAACTTCTTTCGACGGTTGGGTAGGGAGGCACCATGCGGCGCGGCCTGCTTTCCTGGTCCGAGACGGAGGTTCCTCCCGCCGTCCTGGAGGATCGGCTCGCCCGGCTTCGAGGGCACATGGCGAATGAGGGATTGGACGCCCTGCTGGTTTACACCAACTTTCCCCGCCCGGCCGCCGTCTCCTACCTCACCCATTTTGTACCCTATTGGTCGCAAGGGATGTTGATCGTGCCGCCGGAAGGGGCGCCCGTCCTGGCGGTGAGCCTCTCCAAGCGCGTCTCCAACTGGATCAGGGAGACGGCCCATGTGTCCGAGATCATCAATACGCCGAACCTGGGCAAGGAACTGGCGGCCTGTTTGAAGGGCAGTGGCCACACCTGTGTCGGCGCGGTGGAACTAAATCGCCTGCCGGGCGCGGTCATCAACGCACTCAAGGCCGAATATC
Organism: Rhodospirillales bacterium; assembly: GCA_965213765.1. Taxonomy (GTDB): domain Bacteria; phylum Pseudomonadota; class Alphaproteobacteria; order Rhodospirillales; family UBA2165; genus JAJDXO01. The sequence goes on from OZ243926.1 coordinate 1,444,279, forward strand.
CGGACATTGAACTCACCGACTCCACCGCGCTCTACCAGGACTTCCGGGCAACGGCGGATAAGACGGAAATTGCCCTGTCCCGCCGGGCGGCGGAGATCGCCCGGACGGCATTGGCGTTGGCAAGGCCGGGCGCCCCCCCCGTCCAGGCGGATATCCTCTCGGCCATCGAACACTCAGCCCGAATGGGGGGGTGCGAGGAAATATTGATCGATGTGGCCGAAGACCTCACTGCCGACGGTCGGTTCCGCCGCCTCGACGGCCCAACGGCCTTCAAGGACCGCTACGCAATACGCCTTTCCGTCGCCTATAAGGGACATTGGGTGCGTCTTGCGCGAAGTTTTGATCAGCGTTGGCCGGAAGATCGGGCCAATGAGTTGGAAGCTCACATCGCCTCTGCGGCCGGCACGGCGGATACTAGCGACCTGCCGGGTTTCTCTACGGGGCCGATAGGACTGGAAGCCTGTATCGGTACGCTGCCCCTTCAGTCAATCATCAAGCCGGTCGCCGGGCAGGTCGTCTCCGTGAACCGGACATGGCATGACGAGGGAGGCGCTTGGCTGGCAAGCGATCCCGTGCTGACCGGTCCTGACGGAAAGAACGCCCGGCCGTTGTAGCCTAGAGCACCGGGCGTTTAATCTGCAACATAGCCAGTGTCTTTGAGGTAGTTCCAGCATTCGTTTGGGTCGAAGAGTTCGCAGATGTCGCCGACGGCGCGCCAGAGGGTGTCATAGGTTCTTGCATTGGCTTTTCGCAGCCGTGTCTTGAGCTTGGCGAAGGCCTGCTCGATGGGGTTGAGATCGGGCGAGTACTTGGGCAGGAACAGGAACCAGGCGCCCTGCTCGGCGAGGGCTTTTGCCGCCCGCGGGCTTTTATGGACATTGAGATTGTCGAGGATCACCACGTCGCCCTGTCTCAAGCGTGGCGCTAGTTGGGTGCGCACATAGGCATCGAAGGCCGGTCCGTCCATGGCCCCGTCGACAATCCAGGGAGCGACAAGTCCATCGCAGCGCAGGCCGGCGATGAAGGTTTGGGTGTGCCATTTGCCGAAGGGGGCATTGGCCACGAGCCGTTCTCCCCGAGGGCTGCGCCCGCGCAAGGGCGTCATGTTGGTCTTCACGCTGGTCTCGTCGACAAAGACGAGCCTCCCCGGCTGGCGGCGCATGAAGGGCTGACGGAGTTTGATCCAGGTGCGGCGCGCGGCCCTGACGTCAGAGCGTTCTTTCTCCGCGGCCAGCAGCGTTTTTTTTATAGCTAAACCCTGCCTTGCACAAAAGCTTGGACAGGTTCGACGGATCAGCCGTAACGCCATGTTCCGCCTTCAACCAGGCAGCGAGGTCCGCCATGGTGATATCCGGCTCGGCCTTTACCTGCGCAATCAGGACATCGCGGTGGCATCCTAGCTTGCCCGACCCGCTGGGCCGGCCCTGCCGGGCGGGGTCCACCGAACCGGTGGCCGCATAGCGGGCGTGAATGCGCACCGCCGTCGAAGGCGCGACCTCAAACTGAGCCGCAACTTCACGGCGCGACTTGCCCGCCGCAATGCCTCGTATCATCCGAAGACGAAGATCGTTCGATATGGCTTTTCCCATAGGGCACCTCCTACACCCCATGGAATCATCACCGAAAGCTAAAGGGAATCCCCATAATCAAATCGATTCAACTTTCTCGCCCGATGCTCTAGTGGATTGAATCTAACATTTGATGCCCCCGTTTGACGGCGGCGATAATTTTGTCGGGATCGGCGGTCCAGACGAAGGGCTTGGGGTCATCATTGGTCTCGTCGATGAATCGATTGATGGCGGTTTGCAGGTCGACCACGGATCTGAAGACACCGCGCTTGAGACGGCGTCTGGAGAGCTTGGCGAAGTATCCCTCGACGGCGTTGAGCCAGGAGCACGAGGTCGGCACGAAGTGGAAGACGAAGCGCGGATGACGGGCGAGCCAGGCGCGCACCTTGGGATGCTTGTGGGCGGCATAGTTGTCGAGGATCACGTGCACCATCTTGCCGACTGGCACCTCACGCTCAATGGCCTTCAAGAAGCGGAGGAATTCCTGGTGACGGTGGCGCTGCATACAGCGCCCGATCACGGTGCCGTCGAGCACGTTGAGGGCGGCAAACAGGGTGGTGGTACCGTTGCGTTTGTAGTCGTGGGTCATGGTGCCGGCCCGACCCTTCTTCAGGGGCAGGCCGGGCTGAGTGCGATCGAGGGCTTGGATCTGCGACTTCTCATCGACCGAGAGGACGATGGCGTGGGCGGGGGGATCGACATAGAGCCCGACCACGTCGCGCAGCTTGGTGACGAACTCGGGATCGTTGGAGAGCTTGAACTGGCGCACCCGGTGCGGCCGCAGGCCGTGGGCCCGCCAGATGCGGTGTACCGAACTGACGCTGATCCCGACTGCCTCGGCCATCATCGCTCCGGTCCAGTGCGTGGCCTCGGCGGGCGGCTCGGTGAAGGTCAGTTCCACCACCCGCTCGGCCACCTCGGGCGGCAGCGGCGCAATTCGCGAGGGTCTGGTCTTGTCGCGCAGCAGGCCCTCTACGCCCTCTTCAGCAAAGCGCTCCTGCCAGCGCCAGACGCAAGTCTTGGACTTGCCGGTCTCGCGCATGATCGCGTTGGTGCCAATACCCGAGGCGCTGAGCAGCACGATGCGGGCCCGCCAGACGTGCTTCTGCGCCGTGTTCCGATCCCGCACCAGCGCTTCGAGCCGCAGCCGATCAGCGGAAGAAAGATCAATGTTGATTCCTGGTCGCATGCGACAGACTCGCACATTCCCAGCCAGAACGGAATCCCCCTCGGGATGCAATCGTCAGATTTTATCCACTAGAGCATATAAAATTCGAGTTTCGTGGGCAGATTGTCGTTCAACAAAATGATCTTCTTGGCGGCGATCTTCCAGATATTGTTCTCCCGCACCAACCGCACGGTGTAGCGGCAATTGGATTGGTTCTCCCGCCGGCGTTTCGGATCATAAATATGGGTGACGCAAACGCAGTTCACCAGAAGTTCGTCCGCGTGCGCCCCGTCCTCCACCAGCACGTTGGAAATGGCGTGGGCCGTCCGCGGCAGCACCAGCGACGCGGCTGATCTGCCGGACCGGATGCGCGTCACCCGTTCTTCCAGCCTGGCGCGGGCGGTTAGATAAATCAGCGAAATCTCACTTGCCGGATTGTCCGTGGGTTCGTGTTCCGTCTTCCAGGCAGGTACCCAGTACTCTACATCCTCTGTCATGAGGTCGAGCCAGTTGTCCCAGCGCTGCTCGTCAAGGCAAAGTGCTTCCCGGTAGAGAAGCTCCGTCGCTTCGGACATCGATTCCGGGCCGCTCATTCCGTCGCCGCCTTGTCCGCGCCTGCTTCTTTGGAAAGAGCTGCCATGAGCCGGTCCCGCCATTCCCGGATCGGGCCGTGCAAAATGGTTTCGTCGCCGAGGCCAAGGGAGCCGACAATGGAAGTAATGGGATTAAGCCCCAGCTCCGCCGCATCTTCTATTGGCTCATGGCTCACCGCCGTCAGGCCCCGCATATACCCCTGGTTCCATTCCACCATGTCGGCGCCGGGGCCGTCCTGAATGTCCTCGAAAATAGAGGTGTCGTCGGGCGTGGCCAATCCGCTTGGATTGAAGAATTCTTCATACTGCCGGATACGGAGTTCCCGCGCCGCCCGGGATTCCCCTTTGGGCGCGACGCAATAGGTGGTGATGTCGGTCCGGTTGGCGCTTATGGGGCGATTGACCCTGATCTGCAGGGACGCGTTTTCCAAAAGCTGCATGTTCGGGAAGTAAAGGGCATTCCGCGTATAGAACATCCACTTCAGGTGTGGATCGCCGATGCGTTCCTTCAGCCTGTCGATCTCCTGGTAGAGAGGCCGGGCTTCGATTTTGTCCCCGCCACCGAACATCATGTTGTGGCCATTGGGGAACACCATGGAACCCCGGATCACATCGCCTTCCGCCCGGTTCCGGTAAGGTGAATCCGCCTTGGCATCATTGGCGGAGCGGCTGTTCAGGATTTGGACGAAGGTTTGGTGGGTCGGTATAAAGTGATAAAGATCGGCGGAATTCTCGATCTGAAGCTTCCAGTTGCCGTGATAGGTGTAGTTCACAATGCCGGGGACAAGCTCCAGCCCTTCCTCGCTCTGGTCCACGCAGAGATCGATGAACACTTTGGTGTCGCCGAGGAACTCTCCCAACGGCGGTACGTCGGAATTTAGACTACCGAACATGAACCCGCGATAGGAGTCAAAAGCCGGAATAGGGCGGAGGCCGTGATCTTCTGAATCGAACTCATCGCCGTAAGCCCCCTGGTCCTTGGTCGTCAGGCCAACATTCCGCCCGGCGCTGTCATAGGTCCAGGCATGGTAGGGGCAAATGTGAACTTTGCTGTTGCCGGTTTCCGTGTGACAGATCAGCGAGCCCCGGTGGCGGCAGGAATTGATCAGGCCATGGACCGTGCCGGCCTGGTCCCTTGAAATGATGACCGATTGGCGACCGATATAGGTGGTGAAGAAGTCGTGGGGGTTGGGCACTTGGCAGTCAACGCCCAAAAACATCCAGCCGCCTTCGAAGATATGCTTAATCTCCAACTCGAAAACTTCTTGGGACCGGTAGACGTCCGCGTGGACTTTGAAGATGCCTTCTTCGGGCCTGTCGATAACCATTGCATTGATGTCTTGCGCGTCCATCCGTCGTCCTCCAGCAAGACAATTTCGCCGGTGAAACTCCATCATGCAACCCTATTCAGGTCAGTGTCGAAGCGGCTGGTCGGGCCTGTTTTCCAGACATATACTCACTTGTTTGGACACGATCGAGCGGGCGAGAGCCATGTCTGAATTAACCGGCAGCCTCCTCGGAGCATATGATCCGCACACGGCGAAACTGCTCGATTTTGCCTCCGCGAGACCAGCGTTTCTGGACTGTAGCGACACCCCCCGGGAGTATCTGGAACGCTGTATCGACCGTCTGGAATACGACGAGGCGCTTCAAGCGTTTGCTCATATTGATCTGGAGGGCGCCCGCCAGGGCGCGGATTTGGCGGGCCTGCGCTACAAAGACGGCAGGCCTCTCTCCCCCCTCGACGGCATGCCCCTGGGCATGAAGGACGTGATCGAAACCGGCGACATGCCGACGGGATTCGGGAGCGAGATTTATGAGGGCTTCGTGCCCCATATGGACGCCGCCCCCGTCTATTGGCTGCGCAAGGCGGGCGCCATCATCCTGGGCAAAACCGTGACCACGGAATTCGCGGCCGATCCGCCGGGACCGACCCGCAACCCCTGGGATCTGTCCCGTTCACCGGGCGGATCATCAAGCGGGTCTGCCGCCGCCGTGACCGCCCGAATGGTGCCCGCGGCCACCGGAACCCAGGTTAGGGGCTCGGTTCTCCGGCCCGCCGCCTATTGCGGCATCTTCGCATTCAAGCCGTCCCTCGGCACCATCAATCTGCAAGGGGTTTCACCCATTTCCAGGGTGATCAACCATCTGGGCATCCTGGCCGGCAGTCTGGCCGACAGTTGGGTCACCACCCGGCAACTATCTCAAACGGGGGGTGGGGAGCCGGGCCAGTTGCCGCTGGACGGCCCAGCTGAGCTGCCCGGTGCGCGGAAACCCAAGACGCTCATTCAATTGGAAACGCCGGGCTGGTCGTTGACGCCGGAGAGTTCACGGACCGCGTTCAAAGAATATGTCGAACGCCTACGCGCTTCGGACGTGACCGTCCACAACCGCCGAAACAACGAGATAGTCGACTCCTACGAGCGGGCTTTGGAAGACACCGTTCGCATCTCCGACACCCTCCGGGGATGGGAGAACCGATACCCCATGTATGCCTACCTGGACTCTCATCCGGATCAGTTGAGAACCCGGACAAGGAAGCGCCTGGAAGAAATCCCGCCGATCACGTTGGAGGACTACCGGACCGCCCACGCGGACGCCCTGGCCCTCCGGGACCGGCATGCTGCTCTTTCGGAAATTGGCGATGCCTTGATCACTTTGAACTCCGCCGGCCCGGCCCCGGACGTCGCCACCACGGGCAATCCCATTTATGGGGACGGGTGTTCCATCACCGGCGTGCCGGCCGTGAACCTGCCCCTCCTTGCGGCGGAGGGACTGCCCCTGGGCGTACAGGTGATGGGATTTTACCGGGAAGATGAAATACTCGTCGCTGTCGGCCGCTGGCTGGCCGAGGCTTGGTTGTCAAAAGGGAGAAGTTGAGATGAGCGTCAGACGCGTTGTGGCGGGACACGATGAGGACGGCAAAGCGGTCATCCTCTATGACAGCGAAGCCATCAATATCCGCACCCCCACCAAGGAGATCACCAGCACCCTTCTCTGGGTCACCGACGATACGCCCGCCAGCAATGATGGTACGGAAGACGCCGCGGACCGGCAGATCGGCATTCCGCCGCCCGAGATGGGTTCCATATTCCGCATGGTCGAGTTTGCCCCGGAGGGCAGTCAGGGGGATGCCGAGGGAGCCGCCTATATCGGCGGGGCCGGCGCCATTCAGCAAGAAGTGCGCCGTCATCCCGGTATGCACATTACCAATTCCATCGACTATGCCGTCATCATGAGCGGCGAGATTCACATGATGGTGGACGAGGACGAGGTGCTCGTCAAAGCCGGTGATGTGGTGGTGCAACGGGGCAACAACCACGCCTGGTCCAACCGGGGAACGGAACCCTGCCGCATCGCCTTTGTGCTCATCGGGGCCCATCCGGCGGCGGGCGTGGACGCCGCATCGGGGCACTAATCCGACAGAACATACGGAATGGGGTCGACCAGATGAAATTTGGCATCTTTGACCATGTGGACACGAATGGGCTCCCCCTCTCGGAGCTTTTGGACAAACGCATTAAGTATGTGAAAGCGGTCGAGGAAGCCGGGTTCTACAGCTATCACGTGGCCGAGCACCATGCGACGCCCCTTAATCTCCAGGGCAATCGCTTTTGGATTTGTCATGCGGCGGCGCGGATCAAGTTGAGTAGGAATTCGTCGTTCCACGCGGCGCGCTTGAGCTTGCCACGCATGGCGTCCTTTGTCGGTTCGCGGCGCGCGATGTTGAGGGCGAGGCGTCGCAGCATGGCGAGGTTTTCGGGTCCGTATCCTTTGCGGTTTCGTTAGCGGTCCTCGTTCATGGTCACGTCGAGGACCCAGTGGAGGCAGTTTTCGATGGCCCAATGGGCGCGCACGGCATGCTGGAAGCGTTCGGGCGAGAGCGGCGCGCTCATGATGTAGTAGCGGGTTTCGGTTGTCGTCTGCCTTGCGGTCTTGCGCGTCGCCTCGATCTTGCCGATGGCGGCCAGGCCCGGCCAGTCATGGTCCTCCCGCAGCCATGCAATCTCGTGGCAGACCGTGGCGCGGCGCGTCTCAATGCGCCCGTGATCGCCGTCAATCCGAACAGTATCGTCTTTTGAACGCCGCACGATACCAACGCCCAATTGTTTCGTGATTTTCTTGGTTTCCGTATGAAGCCGATGCTCAGCCGGCGTTTTGCAGGCTGGGAAGCGACAGGAGATTAAGTATATTCTATATTTCTAAATTCTCGAATTTCGCGAATTTATGCGAGTATAGTATTGATCTCCTTGACAGCATGATTACCCATTATGTACTTTCAATATGTGAGAATTCACAATAATTATGAATTACAACAAATGAATTATACAACAACGTCGGATGACAGACTGCCGAAGGGCAGAAGCAGGCTCGTGTCGGTCATTCGCGCCGGCGGCGACATAATTGAGATCGAAGATGCCGTCCGCGCGCTTTCGATTTCCCGCACCGACGCTGCCAAATTGCTTTCGCGTTGGACCGGCCAGGGCTGGTTAAGACGCGTCGGGCCCGGTGCATATGCCCCCGCCTCTCTGGACTCGCTTGAAAGCGAGCATGTGCTCGACGATCCCTGGGTTCTGGTGCCCGCCCTCTACGACCCTGCCTATATCGGCGGACGAACCGCCGCCGAATACTGGGACCTGACCGAACAGCATTTCCGCGACATCGTCGTGAAGACCGCGCGCCCGGTACGCGACCGGAAACAGCAGCGCCACGGCGCTCAATTCACGCTTCACCGAATTCAGGACTCGAAAATATTCGGCACCAAGGCGGTCTGGCGGGGGCGCTCAAAGGTGCTCGTGTCCGATGTGCACAGGACGATCATCGATATGTTCGATGATCCGGCCCTTGGTGGCGGTATCCAGCACGTCGCCGATTGCCTGAACGCGTACCTGAAACGTCCTGACCGCAGTGATGAGATGCTGATTTCTTATGCCGACAAGCTCGGCAACGGGGCGGTCTTCAAGCGGCTCGGCTTCCTACTGGAACAAACCGCGGGCGAGTCCGAACTTACGGAGGAGTACCATTCACGCCTGACCAAAGGCAACGCGAAACTCGATCCAACTTTGGGTTCTGACCGGCTCATATCGCGCTGGCGGTTGTGGGTTCCGGTGTCATGGGCGGAAGGCAGTGCCGCGTGATCGACAAACGCGAAATCCTCGACGTAGCAACCGCTACCGGCCTCAATCCCCACGTTATTGAAAAAGACTACGTGCTTGGCTGGATGCTCTGGGGGATCAACGGCCACGCGGCGCTGGCCGGGAACTGGATTTTCAAGGGCGGCACTTGTCTCAAGAAATGCTTCTTTGAAACCTATCGCTTTTCCGAAGACCTCGACTTCACCCTCACCGATCCCGCTCACATCAACGCCGGCTTCCTCGCCGCGACTTTTGCGGAGATTGGCGAACGCATCTACGAGGAAACCGGCATCGAAATTCCCTCGGACCTGCAACGGTTCGAGATCTATGAGAACCCACGTGGCGAGGAATCCTGTCAGGGCCGGATCGCCTATCGCGGCCCTGTCTCCCCGGCCGGCCAAAACATTCCCCGCATCAAGCTTGACCTCACTGCCGACGAGCATGTCGTCCTGCCGGCGGTGTCGATCCCTGTTTTTCATCCTTACAGCGACGCTCCCGAGGACAGGATCGTAGCCCAGGCATATGCCTATGAAGAGGCGTTTGCCGAGAAGACGCGCGCGCTTGCCGAACGGACGCGGCCCCGCGACCTGTATGACGTCATCAACCTTTACCGGAATGCAGACGCCCGGCCGGAGGCGGCAATTCTCCTCGACGTGCTGCGTCAAAAATGTGAATTCAAAGGCATCGACGTACCGACATTGGACTTTCTTGAATCGCATAGGGTCGATCTGGAAGGCGCATGGGCGACCATGCTCGCCCATCAATTACCCGAACTCCCGCCTGTGGAATCATTCTGGAACGAACTCCCTGCCTTCCTCGCGTGGCTGGAGGGCGGGGCAGCCCCCCAGCTTCCGGCAGCCTACGTCTCGGCACCGGGCGAAGAAACGATCCGTGAGTCGACATTACGCCTGCCGCTCACCGGTACCGCACAGTCCTATCTCGAGGTCATCCGCTTTGCCGCCTCCAACCGCCTGTGCGTGGAGCTTGACTATCAGGGTTCAAACCGGTGCATTGAGCCCTACTCCCTGCGTCGTACGCGCTATGGAAACATCATTCTCCATGCCCATAACATCGACAAGAACGAGCACTGCAGCTACCGCGTTGATCGCATCCGAGGCGCCCGTGTCACCGGCCAGACCTTCACCCCACGCTTCGAGGTCGAGTTGACCCCAAAGGCCCGGTTGTGATCCCACCGACGACCACCAGGGAACCCCCCGGTTTGCTTGGTGGAGGCTCGCCAAGCGGCAGGTAGGTGAGGTCGATGTCCACCGACAACCGGGGCATATCCCGATAGAACAGGTTGATAGCTGTGCCGCCCTTTAGGGCGAACACGTCCTCTACGACGATGTCCGGCAAGACGCTCAGAAGGAGCCGAACTTGATCCACATAACGATCAAGCACTTGCGTCGGGCTCCGTGTCTGTATTCGGCACGAAGTCCTGCGGGACGTAGATGCGATATGAGGGGTGGAGCTTGCCACCCTCGACAAGCGCCCGCGGCCCGGAGCCGAAGTCGACCTTTTCGACGTCCAGGTGCTTGCGCCACGCGTGCTGATGGCGATCAGCGAAGACAAAGAACAAGCGCCGCAGCGCAAGGATATTGCCGCCCTGCATCACGGCCTGCGGGACAAACCCTATCAGGCCAACCGGACGCTCGCAGTGCTGTCCAAGATGTTCTCCCTTGCCGAAGTCTGGGGCTGGCGACCCGACGGCTCCAATCCCTGCCGGCATGTCAAGCGCTACAAGGAGCACAAGCGGGAGCGCTTCCTGTCGCCGGAAGAGACGGAACGGCTGGGCCAGGTACTGTGCGAGGCCGAGGAAGAGATGCCCTCGGCGGTCGCCGCCTTCCGCCTGTTGCTGCTGACCGGCTGCCGGCTGTCGGAGATCCAGTTCCTGCGCTGGGAGTACGTCAAGGACGATTGCATCGAGCTTCCCGACGCCAAGACCGGCGGACGGGTGGTGCCTCTGGGCCCCGAGGCCCGGGCGGTGTTGTCAGCCATTCCCCGTGACAAGGACAATCCCTGGGTCATCGCGGGCCGCCTCCCCGGCTCTCACCTCACCGACCTGCAACGCCCCTGGCAGCGCATCCGCAAGCAGGCGGGCCTTGAGGATGTGCGGATCCACGATCTGAGACATTCGTTTGCCTCGCGTGCGCTGGCTCTCGGCGAGAGCCTGACCATGATCGGGAAACTGCTCGGGCACACCCAGGTACAAACGACGGCGCGCTACGCGCATCTGGCGCGTGACTCGATTCAGACCGCTGCGGCGCGCATCACAGGAAGCATCGGCGGGAACCTCTTGGGTGATCACGACATCGATTCCACACTCGTCGAGGATTGACGATTCGACAAGTTGCATGGCCAAACTCTAACTTAAGTGGTGGACCACTTAATGGGGGCAGGCCATACTCTCGTACATAATCCCCTATCATCAATACCTCTGTGAATGGTTTGGAGTCACAGAAGTTGCCGAACTACAACCGCCCTCCAATTACAGAAGCTGTCATTGAAATTCGATTCGGTGAGAGTCTTGACCAAGACGACGTGGAAAAGATTCGGTCGAAACTCGACGAATCCTACCCGTTCTCAGAACCTTTAAGAAAAATGGGGGTGCATGTCGATGTCGACCACCGAAAGACGCACTATGAAGAGGAGAGCGTCGGATTTCGGCTGAGAGATAAAGATCAGACTGATATCGCTATCATTACGAATGACTCGATCATCACATCCCGATTGGCCCCCTATACGAATTGGGAACATCTCAGAGAGAGAGCATTCACCAATTGGCAACACTGGAAGAGAATAGCCAGGTATCGAAAGATCTCCAGAATTGGGGTCAGATACTTAAATCGAATCGACATTCCCCACGAGCCAGGTGAGGCGCTTCTTCTAGAAGACTATCTCCATGTTTATCCAGAGACGCCAGCACCACCAAACCTGCCAGCCTTTGGGCGATATTCCCTCCAATTGGCCGGATTACTGGGAAAAGATGGCTGCGAACTTCTGATCCAATCAGCGATTGTACCGCCTCCACTAGTGAAAACGATTTCGATTCTTCTTGATATTGATGTGAACAGAAGTAGTGATGTACCTCAAAAGGACAAGGATATTTGGGAACAAATTGATCGGATCAGAGATTACAAGAACGATGTCTTTGAAAATTGTATAACTGATGCGTCGCGAGAGCTTTTTAGCAAATGACTGAAATTGCACCCTCCTTGATTGAGGCCAAACGCGACTGGTTCGTTGGTACCGAAGCCGACGATGACCCATTTGAAAACGAGAGCGAAAGTCTCGCAGCGTTGAAAAAATTTCGCAGCGAGTTCTTCAGCCGTGACTCGCTACTCGGGTCGTCATCCATAGGCGCAACGCTCCGGGGAGCGAAGAACATCCCGGCGGACTCAACCTTGGCAGGTCCAACAAACCATCTCTTTGATGCTTTGGCAGCAGCAAAGACTTTGACCTCCCAAGTAGCCATGCATCTCCAGCAGGACTGGCGGAAGAAGTTGTTTGAGCAATTGGACGACCTTTTGGACGCGGAGGACTGGCACGATGAAGATGAGGTTCTTCAGAAATCTTCTTTCAAGACATTTCTACGATTAATAGTGTATGCGAACCCTGATCGTCGTCCGGGTCTTGGGCTCTCCGATTCTGGAAATCTTATTGCGGCTTGGACAAACGTAGACGCTCGGTTGACCCTTGAGTTCAAGGACATGGACATTGTCCGATGGGTTTTAAGTATCAAGAATGAGGTGGAACAAACTGTTGAGCGAGCGTCAGGAGAAACGACAGTTAGTCGGCTTCCTGAGGTACTAGCGCCTTACAATCCTGGGAAGTGGTTTAGCCTTGGCGACTGACTATCTACCACCTGAAGATCACGCGCTGCGTTACGTGAAAAAGAAAAATCTTCGTAAAGACGAAGATGGAAATGTACTTGGGATATTGCCGCAGGCACTTGAACTTCGACCGGGCGAAGAATATCCCTCGATCACCTGGATGGAACACTTTTCACCAGATTACGAGACTGGTTTTGCTGCCGCAGCAAACGCGATCAGAAACCAGCTGGCGGTCAAAAAGAATGACGGTTTCTCCGCGGCAAATGTTGAAAACATCTCGAATATTTGTGCACAGCACGAAGTAAATGTCCGCATTACCCATGAGCCACTTCCAGACAATACTGGACACAGCGGCATAAGGCGGTTCATAGACGACGATATTGAACTGCTCGATGAGCTTGCAGAGGAAGTTTTCGTAGATACGAGAATCTCTTCTACGGTGCCTTGAAGTTTAGCGCTATTCTATACACACCTGCACAAAGGCTAGGCGGGTTCCAAACCCACGCGTCAGCAATTTAGCACCCCTGCAGGAGTACTTGATCCGCAATCCCCAAAATCTTCAAACGCCGAGCCTGACCGGACGGAATTTTGAAATCCCAGGAGTTGGCCAGCAGGAAACAACGAACAGAAATATGTGAAGGAGGAGCCTCATGCCCTCATATTTTAGCAATGAAACCTTGCTAAAAACGCCCGGTAAACGCGCCGCGTTCAGCGACCGCACGGCCTATCTTATGGCGGAAATGTCGCGTCTCGCCTATTTCCGATTTGAGGGCGGAAATAATATCGCCGACGTGCTCGCAAACGTGAAGGAACTCATGCCGGCGGGATCGGACCTCACGAAAATCACCGAAATCGTGAAATCTTCGTTGATGCCGTCAACTGCCACCGAGGGCGAAAAGTTGCTGACCGAGATCCTTGATACCAGCGGGTTCGAGCTGGTTGCGACCTTCAATGCGGCGGAAGCGGGGGCGCAGGGACTTCTCTGCCGGCACAAGGAAGACAATTTCGCCGTGCTCGCTTTCCGTGGAACCGAAATGAATTTGAAAGACATTCGCACCGATGCGAAGGCGCGCCTGGCGACGGTGACAATTCGCGGTAACGATACACTAATGCATAGCGGTTACCTGAAAGGGTCGCCACGGCCACGGTGATCGCTGTCGAGATCGTACGCAAAAGCCCCGATCAGGTCGGCTTCGCCGTCCAACCGCGCCGCTGGGTCGTGGAACGCTTCTTCGCCTGGATCAACCGCAACCGGAGACTGGCAAAGGACTTCGAGGCCACCATCGCCTCAGCCCGAGCCTTCCTCTACGCCGCCTCCGTCATGCTCCTCGTCCGCAGATTGGCCCGAGACGCATGACTTTCGAAACCGACTCTAAGTCAAGTGAATCGGGAGACGATTTCACGTTGTATTTCACCGTACGGTAATGGCCGTCGGTGATGGGTTGGATTAATAGCTGTTTGCCATCCTCCGCTTGATGATCAGCCCATTCCGTTCGTTTCCAAGTGCTGATTATTAAAGCCTTGAACTCTTCAAACGGGAGATGCTGCGGTCGCGCCAGCAATAAATGCGGGTGTATACCGGCCAGCTTTCGCACCCTCTTCCAAATGCTTATATCAAAACGCGGTCGCCCCGGATTCATCGGTGAAGGAAACACCCAGGGGCTCCCCGACCTTGGCTGCCGCTCGATAATGGCGCGCGCCTCAGGGCTCAGCAGCACCTGTCTCGGGCCGGTCTTGCTATCCTCCAACTCAAGGGTGTCGACACCCACTTCCCGCCACCGCAGCTTCAACATCTCGCCCGTGCGGCAACCCGTCAGCAACAGGAGGCGAATGATGTCCACCTGCGCCTTGCAGGAAGGCCGCCTGGGTTCGTACCCGTCCAGCACCTCATGGAGACGGCCGATTTCCTCGCGCGACAGGAAGCGGGTGAGTTTGGGGCGCGGGTTCCTCTTCAGGCCCCGGGCCGGGTTGGTCTCGATGTGTCCCGGGAAACCGCATGGTTCATGATCTGCCGGAACACAAGCAGCGCCGAGTTCGCGCCGCCGGGTGCTGTCGCGCTGTATCCCTCGAACCATCGGATGACACTTGGCCTGTCGATCTTGTCGAGCGGCAAGTTGCCGAAAACCGGTAACAGCTGATTGCTCAAAGCCCAGTCTTTTGACCGACAGCACCGGTAGCGACCGGTTCGCCGAGGCCGGTTTCGCGTGAAGGGATTCGAACCATTGGGACGCCCCCCGGAGGGAACTCTCTTTACCCTTGGGCGCGTCGCCCTTCTCTTCGCCTTCCCCGAACTCTCCCGCACGACGGTCGGGGCAGGCCGGAGAGTTGGCGGCATGGCATGTCGGGGGCATGGCAGGGCGGCAGCCGTTGGCGCCCGGCTGCCGCCGGCTCTGGCGTCTGCGCCGTCGGCGCGCGGCCTGGATCGGGGGCGTCGCGCTGGGCGCGGCGACGGTGGTGGTAACGCTTGCTCGGGCCAATCGCGATCACAGTGTATGCGATCATGTAGCCCGCTTCCGCGAGAGGGCAGTGTTCCCGGATACAGCTCAGGACATCGTGCAGCCGCCGCCGTTCGGGGACGTGATAATGGACGTCATTGGTTGCGACAATGGGGATTCCGGCCTGTTTCGCATGCGCCGTAAGCGCATAAATCCGGTGGAAGTCATCTCCATAATGGTTATGTTTAACAGATAGATATAGATTGTTCTGAAACTAATGTTTCAGTTTAAGCAGGTGCTTATCATGCGCTGCGTCCAGTTTTCGGGCGGCAGGGCGATGACCATCTGTCCGCGCCGCCTTGGAAGGTTTTTCCGTCGAGAATATCGGCCAAATAGAGTTGGCAATCGCCTTTTTCGGTCCGCCGTTTGCCGATGGTCAGCAACTGCGGGAGACGGCCACCTCAGCCTGCCCGTATGGATAGCCTGGTGGTGGCTGGCGCGGCGCGGCTGATGCCCCCCGGGACGGCGCCGGACAGTCAGGGCGATGGGCGCATGTTGCGCCATAGCCATGGGCTTGCGGCTGAGGCGGCGAAACGCATTTTGCCGTGGCGATCCGGGACCGCTTGCGGTGTAATCGGTGCGACGGCTGCGGATGGATGGGCAACGGGAATGGCGCGAGATACGGGGAGGAGCTTCCGGCCCGGCGACGGTCCGGGCAAGCGCGACGGCAGCCGGCCGGGCGGGGACGCGTCCGAAGGCGGCGGGAGTGGTGTGGCGGGCACGCTTGCCCTGCCCGCGAACCTGGGGCGCTCGCTCCGCCATCTCGATGACGAAGACCTGGACCGGTTGCTCGAAGCGGTGGCCGCGGAAGCCCGCAGGCGCGGCCGGACGGACGGCAAGACGTCTGGAGCAAGGGCGCGCGGCAAACCCGCGCCGGTGACGGCGGGACAGGAAAAGCTGATCCTGGCCGCGTCGGAGGCCGGGTTGACGCCGTCGGCGATCGCCCGGGAGTTCCGCCTGTCGCGCGCCCAGGTCGAGGGCGTTCTGGCCGGCGCCGGGGAGCGCCGGCGGTGAGGTTGTCGGCGGCGCTCGCGGAAGGGATGGACGCAGGAGGCATGCAGGGATGAAGGAGAGACGATGCAGCAGGGAGGCCGCACGGCATCGGGCGCGGCGGGAATGTCCCTCATGATCGAGCAGGTTGCACGTATCCGTATCGAACTCCGGGAACTGGAACCGATGATCTGGCGGCGCGTCGACGTGCCCCTGTCCTCGACCCTGGAGGCGCTGCACCACATCATCCAGGCGGCGTTCCGCTGGCAGAACTATCACCTGTACGAGTTCTACGTCGGCGAACGGGTTTACGGCGTGCCGTTGGATGAGGACCCCTTCGACGACCACAAGATCCACAAGGCATCGGCGATCCGTTTGAAGACCGTTGTCGAGCGGGGCGTGGAGCGCTTCCTCTACGTCTACGATTTCGGCGACGACTGGAGTCACGACGTGATCGTGGAAGAGGTCCGCGACGGCGCCGGGGACACTGAATACCCGGCATTCGTGGACGGTGCGCGCCGCTGTCCGCCGGAAGATGTGGGCGGGCCTCCGGGCTTCATGGAGTTTCTCGAGGTGGTGCTCGATCCGGGCCACGAAGAGCATGCGCCGATGACGGAGTGGTACGGCGGACCGTTCGACCCGGAGGACATCGACGAAACATCTATCCGCGGCGTGCTGAAGATGTACGCCGCACGCCGCAGCGGCGGTTCCCGGAGGCGTTGACCCGCGCCAGGGCGTCCTTTGCCGGCGGACGGCAGTCCGTCCGCGGGCTGCAAGGGAATGGGGTCAGTCGGTCTCGGACACGGCGACGCGCAGCCGGCCGCCGGTGGGAGAGCGCGGCTGGCGGATAACGATGTCGATATCGCGGTTGAGAGCAATCAGGAGCCCCAGCAACCGCTCCAGCGAATACTCCCGGATATCTCCCCGGAGCAGACGGGAGAGGTCGGGCTGGGAGAGGCCGAGCAGCCGTCCCGCTTCGGCCTGGGTGAGGTCGCGCTGCTGGATGATATCGTCGATGCGGGCGACCAGCTCGGCTTTCACGATGTGCGCGTCGGCGTCCGGGAGGTCGGGATCGGCAGAGGTGTCGCCGCCGCCGGGTTCGATGGGAGTGTCGGATACGGTCATCACCGAACATATAGGGGTTCCAACATGAAGGCTCAAGGCGGACGGCGAGCCGGCAACGCGGCAAGAAGGCCCCACCGCGCCTGGCCCCCGGGCTTGGATGCAGGTGGAAACAGTCGCCGATCCGGGGCCGCGCCGGCTCACCAGGGAGGTGCGGTCATCGTTGTCATTTGACTGACGTCGGCGATCACCTCGACCTCGTCCCGCGCCAGCTTCTCGAAGGCGAGGCAGAGCGCGACATCGGCCTCGCTGTCATAGGTGCCGAGATCCCGGCCGGTGGCGATCTCGATCACCGTCCAGGTGGGATCCCAGACCGGGATGCCCCGGAATGCGCCCGAGCTCTCGCGATGCCTGCGCGAACAGGGCTCGCAGCGGGCCACCCCCGGCGATGGCGCATTGCAGGCGACGCATCGGCCTCGGGCCTTCCGGTCGGCATAGCGGGCGCGCTTGGCGGCGTATTCCGCCTCGCGGTCGCGGCGTTCCTCCTTGGCCACGGCGCAAGGGCCGCAGTAGGTGGCGCCGCCATAGGTGGGGGTTTGGCACTTGACGCAGATTCCGGCGGCCCGTCGGGCGCCGTAGCGGGCGCGGGCGGCCTCGCGGCAGGCCCGGCACTCGGCCGCCCCGTTTGCCGGCTTGCCGCATGATGTACAATCGCCCCTGGCTCTCCGCTCGGCATAGCGCCGGCGGTCGGCCTCCCGCTTCGCCTTGAGGTTCCGCCGCCTGGAGCGGGTCTTGGCGCAGGGATCGCAATAGGCCTTGCCGCCGGGCGCGGGCGTCGCGCACTGGACACACAAACCAGCAGCGCGGCGTTCGGCATGGAGTGCGCGTTTTCCGGCCCGCCTGTCCTCGCGGCAGGGTTCGCACATCGACCGGCCCTCCTCGGGCGGGAGGTGGCCGCAGCGGATACACAGACCTGCGGCCCGGCGGGCCAAGCCGCCGGGGCGCCGGGCCGAAGAGGCCCCGCGTACCGATCGATGTCTGCGACCCGCGAAACCGGGAACTCAGCAGGAGGTCTTGAGGTACCCATCGCAGTTCTTGAGGTTCTGCACCTGTCCCAGGTCCCCCTTGTACGAGGTCTCAACTGCGATGATTCCCCCAGTCTTCCCGAATGGATCATCAACCCGTCTTTGGCAATGGGTCTTTACGGAGCACTGTCCCGAATCCACTCCGATCTGAGTGCTGTAGGAGCCGGAATAGTTACAGGTAACCTTGGCCGAACTCGAATTCCATGCATTCGTGCAGTTCTCGACCGTTGGGCATGAGGTGGACAACCCGTTGTTGCAGTAATCGAGCCGTTTCACATCATCGGAAGATCCGTAGAAGGACGCCGCCACCGCCAGGGTCCCGCAGGAGGTCGAGACATGACATTGCACGCCTTGATATGTCGACACGCTGTGGGAGCCGCGGGACGAACCGCATTGTCGGCTGGCATCGCTGTCATTCCACGCGTCCTTGCATGTTGTCTCCAGGGCGGCCTGTTGAGTAGCGGTGAGGCATTGGCCGATTTTGAGCTTGCCGTCGCAGCTCACCAGATCGCGCATGTCATTTAGATCGCCGGTGACAGTATTCTGGGGTGATGGCACGCCATTCAACTTCCGGCACCTGGCCGTGACGCTGCACTCTCCGTTCGGGGTGTCAAACCAGAATTGGGTGCCGGGAGCCGGGCAATGCTCGGAGGCGTCGCTCTCGTACCAGGCGTTAGCACAGTCGCCATATGTGGGGGCGTTCTGGGCGCGGGCGGGCCCGGCGGCGGCAAGGGCGGCGGCCAGCACGACCGCTGCAAGGGCAATTCCGGGAAAGGCCCGCGGATAGGTTTTGGTTCTCATGGCATTCGCTTCCTCTGTTTTCCGCCATGGCCGGCGCGGGCCGGGATCGGCATCGCCCGCACACTCGTCGCACGGCCGTGCGGCCTCAGCATGAATTGCCGGTCACTGGCAATACTGACCCGCGTTCCCGCAATCCGCCTTGACCGCCTGATCGTTATCCTGGATCTGGCCGGTCAAGGTGATCGTGCGCGGCATGGACCGGATGTTGGACGTCGGTGTAACCCACCCGGTGACGCCGCGGTAGAGCCCGTTGACCTCCTGGTCGTAGAGCTTGAGCTTGAAGACCTCCGGGTCTTCTTCCTCGCTGTCGTCGATCGTGTCCACATTGACCTTCTGCTCCTTGACCCCCGAATTGAAGGTCACGGTGCCGGTGGTGTTCTCGTAATCCTCGCCCGCGACGGCCGCGCCGTCTTCCGTCTTGTACTTGTAGCGCACCGCCCAGCCGTTCGGCGCGGCCCCGAGCTTGACCGTGAACTCCATCGTGTCGCCCTCGGTTGCGCCGGCGTCAGCGGCGTGCGCCGCCTGCGGCATGGCGAGCGCGGCGCTCCCTGCCAGCACGACGCCGGCAAGGGCCGCGTACCATGCAATTCGTGCGTTTTTCCCGTTCAAGTCCCGTCTCATGACCTTTACTCCTTCCGAAGCGCGGTGCCCCGGTCAGAGCCGGTGCACCCTGAATGAGCCGAAAGATTACAGCTAAATCTCATAAAGCCCAAGACCGTTCCATTGTGCTCTGCATAAGGTTTTCCTATACGACGACCTCCAGAAGCATCCGGAGGCTGTGCCCGTCGTGCGTCCTTCCCGCCGGCTAAGCGGAAGGCAGCTACGGGCCCGCGCGAGGGCCTTGTTCGAAGTGTTCTTCATGATGCCGTTGTATGGACGTCTGGCAGCTGCATCCGCATCCAGTGCTCGGCGGCGCCCCAGCCGATGTCCTCCAGTGCCAAGGCCATGTTCGCGGACACGCCCGCCTTGCCGTTCAGCAGGCGCGACAGCGTACCGCGTTCGCGGCCGAGACGCGCCGCCGCAACGCCTCCGTCGATGGTGTCCACTAGCCGATGGTGGGCACCATCAAGCTCCCATCCCACACCAGCGAAAACTACCGCTTCGCCGAATTCGTTCGCTCAGGGGGTGATGGCAGTGAGCAAATTACCGAGCCTACCCGTCGTCAGTCAGTCAGAACCCGGAATAGCGGTTGCCCCGGCGATGGCATCGCCAGATGACCGGACGAAAACCGCCGCCGTCACCGCGTGACCGAACGAAAACAACGCTTCGCCGACCCGCCACAAGGACAGGCACGCCGCTTACCGTCCGGCGTCCGGATTTGTCTTGAATCCGCTTTCGATATGCTTACGGTTCATACAAGGGGCACGTATACGGAAAAGAAAAACCCCGCTATCCTATTGGAATAACGGGGTTTTTTTGGTTGCGGGGGTTGGATTTGAACCAACGACCTTCAGGTTATGAGTCTCGCGCGTCATTTGCGCTCTGGTGCGCACGAATGCGCTCACGACGACAAAAACACGATAAAATAAGGATTTTCGACTCTTCGCTCGTGTCCAATCTCGCCAAACATGCGCACGAATGCGCACGGTTTTACTTTCAGGTGTTGACAATTGTGTTGACTGAATTTTGCTCTTCTGACATCGTCTCCTGATGCAGCTCACCTCGGGAAAACGTACCGCCAAGGTGCGCACGACGCTCACCAAGCGGGCTGTTGAGGCGTTTCAGCCGGGCGAAAAGCCCTGGATCGCCTGGGACGACAAGCTTACCGGCTTCGGTGTGCGCATCCAGCCCGGCGGTAGCAAGTCGTTCCTCGTTAATTATCGTGCGGGCGAGGGCGGCCGGAAGGCACCCAACAAGCGTGTCGTGATCGGCCGCCACGGTAGGGTCACCGTCGACCAGGCGCGGAAGCTGGCGCAGAACCTCCTCGGTCAGGTCGCCGGCGGCGCCGATCCCGCCTATGAGCGCACCAAAGCCCGCGCCATGCCCATCCTCAAGGATGCCTTCGAAGAGTACATGGCGGTCAATCCAAATCGTTCGAAGCGCACCGATGAACTCTACCGCTACGAGGCCAAACGCTATCTCGGCGACTGGTTCACCCGGCCTCTCGATACCGTCACCCGCCGCGATGTCGAGATCCGCTTCAACACCATCACCGCGGACCATGGATGGTCTCCCGCCAACCGAGCCATATCCCTGTTGCGGTCGATCTATCGTCGGCCGTGCGTCGATTGGAACGGATTGCGCAATCCGGTCGATCTCTGGATCGCCGGCGGCGGCAAGTTCCACCGTAAGACGCGGCGCAAGATCTCGACCCCCGCCGAGGTGCTGCCGTGCTGGCGTGCCGGCATCGAAGCGGAAGTCAACAACCCGGCAATCCGGGATGCACTGTGGTTCGGGCTCTACACCGGCATGCGCCGGGACGAGGTTTTGACCCTGCGGTGGGAACGGGTGGACATGGCGGCGGTTACCTTCCGGGTCGAGGAAACAAAGACCGGCGTTCCCCTGGAGCTGCCCGTCACCCGGCAACTGCGCGCCATCCTCGAGCGCCGCCAAACGGAGACCGGGGACCTGCCCGCCGACCGTAGGAACTGGGTATTCCCCTCCCCGACCAGCGCGTCCGGCCATGTCGAGGACCCGCATCATCTCTATGGTCGGATCACGGAAGCCGGTGGCGCCAAGTTCTGGTTCCACGGCCTGCGCAACTGTTTCATTACCGTCGCCGAGCGCGAGTTGATGCTGCCGTCGGCGCTGACCAAGCGGCTGGTCAATCATGCCCGTCCCAATGATGTCACCGAGGGCTACGCCGCCGACTGGACTGTCGGGCAGCTTCGAGAGCCGGCACAACGCATCGCGGATCGGATCGAGGCTTTAATGAACGGAGAATTAGTCCCCGCGATAGCCGCCGTGTAGCGCTCCAGTTCAGCTAAGGAGGTACGGAAGTCGAGTGCCCCGCGATATACGAGACTCCTCACACATTCAAAGCCCGCGTATGCTGCTTCCATGAGACCGTCCAAGATCAATGAGGCGAATTTGGACCTGCACAAAACGAGTTCAGCGGTACATACTATGGGACTAGCCTGAATGCCGGTTGTCTTTCGCCATCAAAACGTGCGCTTTCACTTTTTCTCGAACGAGGGAGCGCCCCGGGAGCCGGTGCACGTCCATGCGGAAAGCAGTGACGGCGAGGCGAAATTCTGGTTGTATCCGGAGGTAAGAGTTGCCCGAAGTGCCGGCTTCAACCGAAGGCAGCTCTCGGAGTTGGCCGAGTTGGTCCACCACCACCGGGAAGAAATCGAAAGAGCCTGGAATGAACATTTCGGTTAAAGCTAGGAAGCTCGCCTTTGATCGCGACACGATGTGGGTCGAGTTGGACGACGGCCGGTCGCTTGGGGTGCCTCTAGCGTGGTTTCCGCGATTGATGCGTGCAACCGCTGAGCAACGGGAAAGCTACCGGATCGGCTATTCCGGCAATGGCCTGCACTGGGAAGATCTTGACGAAGATATCTCGGTGGAAGCTCTGCTCATGGGGCAGGGAGATAATACGCAGCCCGGGTCACGAGCTGCCTAACGCCGCAAGCCGATTTCTCAGATCATGGGCGCGGCGACCTAGGCGCACGCAGCTAAGCAATTCCGATCCAACAATGCGGGCGACTGTGCGGGACTGGAAGACCTGTGCCCGCGACGGCCGGCGTCAAAGTCAGCGCGCACATCTCGGCCCCCTCGGGCAACAAGCAAAACAACATCGTTCGCCTCGGCATGAGGAGGGACATGGTTGCGCCAATTTGGGAGGACAATCGCCATCCGACCGCGAAATCGTCCCTGAGCCGTCACAACGGTCGGTGTTCCGCTCATGGGATCGTCACCGCCACACGCTCATGGCCGCGTCATCCGATTTCAAGGAGGCGCTTGATCCGGGTGCGGAATCGGGGCGGCACCTGGAGTGCTACGCCCCTATGACGCACAGTGCGCCACAGGGCCATTCGCACTGTTTACGGCGGAAGGCCGGGGGTCGCTCATACGCCAATTTAGGACGATTTCGGGCTATATAAAGCCCCATTCAATGCGTTATATAAAGTAGTTATATATTCGGATTGAAAATTAAATGACGAAGCTTTATATATGTTTTAGATAAATTAAAACGTATGTGGATAAACGCCAATCATCCCGATGGCGTACGGTCCGCCGACTTGGACGATCGTCAACACCGAAGTGATCGCGAGGATCATGACCATGATTAAAACGAAGACGAAGAAGAAACCGAAGATGAACGTCACGGTAATTCGGCGCCAGCTCGATCGTCGGATCGACCATGATCTTGTCCGGACTCTGGCACAGCCGCGCGACGGCTGGATTCGGACGATTCGTATTGCCCTTGGGATGCGGATCGTCGATCTAGCCTGCCGGCTAGGTGTTTCCGAGGCCAACGTGCGCCAAGCAGAACGATCTGAAACCAAGGACTCCGTTACGCTCCGTCAGTTGCGCAAAATGGCCGACGCGATGGCCTGCGACCTGGTCTACGGCTTCGTACCTAGAACGAGCCTTGAAGAAACTGTCGCCGATCAGATCGAACGACGGGCGAAAAGAGATGCGTACCGAACCGCGGACACGATGAGCCTCGAAAAACAAGATCTCGAGGAACAGACTGTCCAGCGGCTTGTCGAGGACCTGACACGTAGCTACCAGTTTCGCCCGCCCAGGGACTTGTGGCGTGGCTGACCCTTTCAATACCCAGGACGGTCAAACGTCGCTGACGGCGGATGACCGCCTCGGACTGATCCCCGGCCATATTCAAACGCGTGGCGAACTCGACGAACTTGAAGCGGCAAACATCGACGCAGCGCGCGAGTGGATCGCCCGTCGGCGGTCGATCGATGCGCTGTCGGTCGATCAGATGTGTGACGTTCACCAGCACATGTTCGATCAGGTCTGGACCTGGGCTGGCGAATTCACGCAGCAATCGGAACGTTCCCTCGGGCTACCTGCCTACGAAATTGCACCGGCCCTCCAGACCCTCGTCGGCGACCTTGCCTACCAACTAGAACATGCCAATCCCGAACCGGTCGAAGTTCTCGCGAACTACCATCACCGTCTCACCTTGATTCACCCGTTCCCCAACGGGAACGGCCGCTGGGCCCGCCTGATGACCGACCTGCTGGGGCGACAGATCGACGCCCCGACGATTGAATGGGGTGGTCCGAGACCGCGCCATGACCTTCACCAAGGGCGCGCTCAGATGAGAGAGGCCTACATTGCCGCTCTTAAGGCTGCCGACGGTCACGACCCGGACCCGTTAACCACTTTGCTGCGAGACTGGTCGGAAGGCTAGAGCGTATCTGTTTTACCAAGGGCTCAATCTCGCAACCCTCAAATAAGCAGTCGCATCAAAGGATCAAGATTCGCTTCTGATGCTGTGGGCGGCTGCTACCCGAAGGCATCTAGACGCTGTTCTCGTCGCTGTCGCACGCCAGAGCCGTGCTGGCCGCATGGATGCTCGACTAGAACCACCGCAGACCGCATGCTGCCCACAGCGGTGTGATAGAGCCGGCGGCGCTTCTTATGACGGTGAAGTAACTGCAATCCTTCTTCCCGCCAGAAACATTCAATCTTCTTGTGATTGACCTTCCAACCCTCGATACGAAGGAGATGGGTGATCTTACGATAGCCGTACCAGCCATACTGCTTGGCTAATCTGATCAGCGCCAAGTCGCCATCATTTGTAGGACTTCAACCCGGTCGAACTGATCTTGGCAAAGAAACGCATCGCGCCACACGCTCAGGACCAATCAGATTGACGACCCAATTCACGTGTTGCGCCAGCACGCGCATGCGGGTCGGCGGGTCGACATCCAGGACTTTTTGATCATGCCTATAGGCGCGGGGAGCTTCGACGAAGCCATGGTCATGACGGCGAATGTCTATAACGCGGCAGGCGAGTTCATGGCGGCGCGGCGCGCACTGGCGGGGGTCGCGGATGAGGGAGGCTGGTGGCCCAATTTCTCCACTAATGAAGACGCCCTCGACGCATTGGCGCAATCTATCGAGGCGGCGGGTTACAAAAATGGCGAGGTAATGATCTCCCTCGACATCGCAGCCTCTGAGTTCGGTGAGAACGGCATCTATCGACTCGGCCTCGAAGATCGGGAATTCGACACCGGCGCGTGGATCGACAAGCTCTGCGATTGGGTTGCCAAATATCCGATTCTCTCCATCGAAGACCCGGTCGGCGAGGATGATGCCGAGGGTATGAAGGCTTTTACCGACGCCGTCGGCGATCATGTGCAGGTGATCGGCGATGATTTTCTGGTGACCGATCCTGATCGTGTCGCGGATGGCATCGCTGCTGGATGCTGCAACGCGGTACTTTTGAAACCCAATCAGGCGGGCACGATTACCCGCACTCGCCGGGCCATGGAGACCGCGAAGGCTGCCGGCTGGGGTATGGTGGTCTCCGCGCGGTCAGGCGAGACCGAGGATACGATGATCGTGCATCTTGCGACGGGTTGGAACACAGGCCAGCTCAAGGTCGGCTCCTTTGCGCGCTCTGAACGGATGGCAAAATGGAATGAGGCGCTTCGTATCGAAGAATCCCTTGGGGGTGATGCCGTTTTTGCCGGGGCGAATTCGCTGCCGAATAGGTTGAGGTCTGCGAAGAGATGAAAGCCGTGTTGCAGTTTCGGGCCGGGCCGGGGTTTCAGGACCAGATTGCTAAGCTCGCCCCGAACGCCATTGACGTGGTTATCGTCGAGGAAGCCGACCGGGAACGGTTTGCGGTGGAGATGCGGGGCGCCGATTTCCTATTGCATGTGTTGGAGCCGGTGACGGCAGATGTGATCGCCGCTGCGCCTAAGTTAAAGCTCATCCAGAAAATCGGGGTTGGGGTGAATACCATCGACCTCGATGCGGCGGCAATTCATGGTGTTGCAGTCGCCAACATGCCCGGCACCAACAGTCAGGCCGTGGCTGAAATGACGCTGTCGCTCATGCTGGCCACCCTCCGGCGTGTACCGCTGCTCGATCAGGCAACGCGCGCGGGGCAGGGCTGGTCTTTGGAGGAAGACACCTTTGATACGGCAGGGGAGGTTTCGGGGAAGACGGTCGGCTTGGTCGGCTATGGGGAAGTGCCGAAGCGCCTGGCGCCGGTCCTGATCAATACCGCGCGGGGCGGGCTGGTCGATGAAGAGGCTCTATTGAGCGCGCTCATCTCGGGCCACCTCAAAGCCGCCGGCCTTGATACCGTCGCGGTGGAGCCTGCCGGGGCCGACAACCCGCTTTTTGCGCTTGAGAATGTCGTGGTCACCCCACACATCGCCTGGCTGACTCCCGAAACACTAGGCCGCAGCCTGGGCATCGCATTCGAGAACTGCCAGCGCATTGCCGCCGGAAAGCGGCTTCTGAATCAAATCGAATTGTCGACCCAGCGCTAATTTGCAGATGCAAAGTATCTGAGAGAGAGGACCCACCAAGTTGAACTCTAATTTATAACGTTACTATCAAAAAAATTTCGAGGGTCTCATCTAACAGTGGACGATTGATCAGGTTCATCGCCGGTTGGCGTCACGGAAATTAATACCGTTCTCTATGTCCCGCAGGCGCTTCCAGTTTGATATTGCCGCGCGATCAAACTCAACGATCGGTCTATTAACAAGTTCAAAGTTTCCGATTTCGTCGGTCCCCCGCACCAAACTTGCCCCCATTTTCTCGCCGTCAAATGTTAACCCGACCGACGGCGCAATAAATCGAATGGCTAGCCCAATCCGCCGGTCATTAGAGGCATTTGCGTTCGAGGCGTGGAACACGCGTCCGTGATGCAAAGACATTTGCCCGGAAATTAGCTCCACGTTGACGGTTGCGCGCTTGTCGACCTCAACTGGGACTTCTTGACCACGAGAAAGAAGGTTGGTCTCGGCAAGAGTATCCCGATGCTCAACGATCGTCTTATGGCTTCCGGGTAGAAACCTCTTACAACCTGATTCGACGGTAGCAGGAGACAAAGCCAACCAAGCTGTAACCTCATCATCTGAATCCAATCCCCAATAGTGCAAATCTTGGTGCCAGCTAATGAAATTTGGGGAATTGGGTTCCTTAATGAATAGGTTCACATGTATTGCGAGGAGGTTAGGCCCCAATATCGACTCAGTCGGATCAACAATGGCGGCGTTTCGAACCACTTCGTCAATAAACGGGATAACCCAGTTTGAGTTGTGGGCGAGTACAGCTTCGCGATCCTGATCTCCACTGGCGCGCGCCCCAATTTACTTCAAGGTTATTACGAAGCTCGGCTGCTTCCGCTTTCGTATAAACGTCGAGCGGAAACAAATAACCCTGTCGCTGGTATTGCTCCAATTGCGCTGGCGACAACACGTTACTCATTGGCGCCTCCTGGAATCGGCTTGGCTCGATGCCTAAGCGAGTTCGTTTGCCGCTCCAGCGGCCTCCATGAGTTGCTGGATGTGTTCTTCTTCAATTTGCCAACCGATGAAGACCAGCCGCGTACGGCGGTCATCGCTGGGCCATCTGGGCAGCCAGTCCATCTCGTCGAATGTTTGTTGGACCCCCTGTACCACGGCGGGGGTTTCGGCATGGCCGGCGACTTTGACCAGGCCCTTGACCCGAAGCAGATTTGGTCCGGCCTCTTCGGCAAGAGTAGCCCAGAACTGCTGGAGGCCTTCGCGCGGTAGCGGCGCATCCCGGACGATACAAAAGGACTTGATGTGATGATCATGACGATGGGGATTTAAGCCGCCGACGGTATCGCCGCTTCCCTGGGCAGGGTCCTGTCCATCTTCATGGTGATAATCTTGATCTTCCTTCGACCATTTTGCCGGATCGGCATAACGGGCTAGGTCCTCATCTGCACCCTCATTGAACAGGATATCGGTGTTTACCTGCCCGTGATCCGCCTCGAGTATTGGTGTCGAAGGGTTGAGTTTCTCAAGACGAGCCCGCAACTCAGCGAGACGGGCTTTATCCTCTTTGGTTTCAAGCCTGTCCAGTTTAGTGAGTATAAGTCGGTCGGCGATTGCGGCCTGTTCAACGGATTCCGCATGGATATCTAACGTAGCGACGCCGTGGACTGTATCAACGGTTGTAATCACCTTGTCCAACCGGTAGTCGTCCCGCACCAGCGGATCCTCCAAAATGACCTGGACGATCGGACCCGCGTTGGCCAGACCTGTGGCCTCGATCAGCACATTTTCGAAAGGAGGTGTGTCTCCGGACCGGCGTTTTTTGATGAAGTCATGCAGGGTCGTGCCCAAATCATCGTTCAAGGAACAACAGACACAGCCATTTTTCATTTCGACAATCGTGTCGTCGGACCGTTTGATCAAATCGCTGTCAATTGAGATTTGCCCGAACTCGTTGACCAGCACCATTGTCTTTGCCATCGCCGGCGTCGTCAGCAGATTGTTGATGACGGTAGTCTTGCCGCTGCCGAGAAATCCGGTGATGAGCGAGATCGTGACTTTGTCCGCGACGGTATCCGTTTTCATGTCAAATCCCGTTAGCGGACAATGTCTGCCGCGTCACCACTTCGCAGGGTTTCCAGTTCCCGCGCATGGGTGACGACGGTATCGCCGTGCTGACTGAGGGCAAGGGCCGCCATTACCGCACCGTATTGAAGGCCATCGGCAAGGGATCCTTTCATCCAACCATGAAGAACGCCTGCTAACATCGCGTCGCCAGCACCGATACGGTCCACAATCCATACCCTTTTCGCGTCTTCCCTGTAGATGCCTGCGCCGTCCCAGCCGATGACACCCTCGCTGCCCAGGGAGACAACAACATTTGATGCGCTGGTCAAGTCCACCACCTGGCCGATGAGGTCTTCGGGCTCGCCTTCACAACCAAAAACGGCTTCTGCATCGCGACGGCCACAAAATAAAATGTCGACACCGTTGAGGAGTGGCAACAGCCGGTCCCGTGCTTCATCTGTTGACCACAGCAGGTTTCGGTAATTCACGTCGAA
This sequence comes from Rhodospirillales bacterium, assembly GCA_965213765.1. Taxonomy (GTDB): domain Bacteria; phylum Pseudomonadota; class Alphaproteobacteria; order Rhodospirillales; family UBA2165; genus JAJDXO01. The sequence goes on from OZ243926.1 coordinate 1,472,976, forward strand.
ACTTGTAGTGATTCCATTTTCCTTGGCGCGGCTGAAGGCAAGTTCGATGATTTCCGCCGTGTCGGTGGAAAGGGGTACCGTAAGTCCGCTCAGATGAAGGTGCCGCGTGTCCAATAGATAATCCCAGTCGACATCGTCTGCCGTCATCTGGGTAAAGCAGGATTCCTTGCGGTCATAGTAGATTTTTATGGGTCGGGGCGGATGTGCGTATTCGACATAGACGGAGCTCACCCGTCCGCCCTCCCGCCAGACAACGGAGGACAGGTCCGTGCCGTGGGCACGGTAGGCATGCTGCACTCGACGCCCGGGGGGCGTGTCGGGCAAGGCGCTCACCCAGCCGCACGTCCAACCGAGCCGAGAGAGAGCGCCGACGACATTTGCCTCTGTACCGGCAACATGGACGTCGAAATTTGCGGCCGTTTCAATGCGTTGGCCGGCCGGTACACTCAGGCGCAATACCCCTTCGCCATAGGTCGTGACATCAAAGCGTGGCATTTTTGTTTTCTATTCCCTGTCCAAATAACCCGCTTCCGCCATCCGCTCGCAAATCCAATTACGGGCGTTCTTTATGACAGAAAGGGCGTCTTCCTCCCCATCATTCCACATCTCGATCAGGAAGGACCCATCATAGCCAATCGCTTTTAGCGTCCGAAAGGCATCGGCAAAGGGCACTACTCCTTCGCCAAACGGCACGCGCCGGTACTCGCCATGCCGCGTGTCTTTTAGGTGAATGCCAACGAGATGGTCTTGGGCGGCAGTAAGCTCGGCGCTGACATTCAAACCATTGGCTGCCAAATTGCCGATATCCGGGTAGACCTCAAGCGACGGCGAATTTATCGCGGCGACGACCTCCATTGCGTCAGTAACGGATGTCACGTCCTCGCCATCCATGGTCTCAAGCCCCAGCACTATTCCGGAGGACGCCGCTAATTGGGCTGCTTTGTCCAGGCCCTCAAGGAACCAACCCCTGGAATATTCCGTATGATCTTCGAAGTAGACGAAATATCCTGCCACTTGGATCGTGCGGGCGTCGATATCTCCGGCAAAATGGATCGCCTTTTCGAAAATCGTGTTGGCTAAGTTTCGTGTCTCGCGCGACGCGCTGCCGAGCGGGTAGCGGCGATGTGCGCTCAAAATAACCGTGTCGACGGGAACCTTGGCCGTCGCGGCTTGGTCCCGTAGTTCGCGGCGCGTAGATGCCGACCAATCGAGCCGGGCCAGTCTGTCCGGATCATCATCGACCGCAATTTCGATAAAGTCGAAACCAGCTTGGGCGGCCGCACCCAGCCGGGACGGCCAATCGGGGTGTTCAGGCAGCGCCTTTTCATAGATGCCGATGGCAGGATCGCTCATTTGAGTTGTCCGATGGCCTCCTTGAACCGCCGGGCGGTATCGGCGGGATCATCCGCTTTGACGATCGATCGACCGGTGATAAATACATAGACCGGAATGTCCTCGAACATTGGGATGGTTTCGATCTGAATGCCACCCGTTACCGTAACGTCGAACCCGAGTTCGGAAAGACGCTTTACGATTTCAATACTATCGGCAGACCACCCACCCCCGACCGCCGCCACCTCGGCGGTGCTGCGGTAGATCGCTTGCCGAACACCAAGATCTCGCCACTGCTGGGCTTGGCGTTCCGTCCAATCGTGGTTTAGCTCCACCTGGATTTCACCGTTATAGGATTCGGCGACCTTCACCGCCGCCTCGATCGATTCCATGGGTGCTTCACCGACGACCGACACCCAGTCCGCACCGGCATCAAAGGCTATATCGGCAATATTTTTTCCCGCACGAACAATTCGTACGTCTCCCACAATTGTCTTGTTGGGAAACTCCTGACGGAGGGCGCGCACCGCGTGCATACCTTCCGACAGGCACAAGAGCGTGCCGGCTTCGATCACATCGATTGATTCGGAGGCAAGCCGGGCCGCTTCCAATGCCGTATCCAGGCTTAGGACATCCAGGGCCAGTTGGAGGAGGGGCCCATCGGTCATTTGGGATCGGCCATGGAGTATATTCGGGCCGGATTTTCGTACATGAACTTATGGACGACGGACTCTTCGAATCCCTCATCCCGAAGGCGCGGCAAAAATCTCTCCTTGATCCAGGACAACCCGGGCCCACCGCCGTAGGCCGGATGATAGCTCCTCTTGCCCATATCGTTGCACAACATGAGTTTTTCCTCATAGCCATCGGCGACCAGTTGGCGCAGCAGATCAACGCGGATCGAGTCCGGATAGTATTTCGCTTTGCCGGGCCCGTCATAGATCAGGTAGATGCCCGTTTTCAGCATTTGGCGGTGATACCAAAGGTCGGGATTACGATCGACGTGCGCGATGATCATGCGCTCCATATCGAACTTTTCTTCTTGCAGGATTTCGCAAATCTCAATGCCCATGGTCCCGCCCGTGGTGTGGGCATGAAGAGGAACACCCGTCACCGTCGCGGCATGCGCACCCGCACGAATGAATTTTTCTTCGTTTGGCGTAACCTGTTGGTGAGCGGCACCAACTTTGATCCACCCTGCTTTGTGCGACGTACCATCCATACCTTCGGTAATATCTTGGATCATCTCGTCGGCAATTTCATTGACCGTCATATCGGAGGTTCGTGGATCCATGCCATGCTCTTCACAAATGACGCCGCAACAGGCGATGACATGAACACCGGATTTTTCCGAACACTCAACCATCCCCAGGGTATTCCGGCCCCAGGTTTTGGGGGTCGCTTCCACTAATGTATCGCCACCGGCCTCTTTGTACTGACGGCACATCTCAATACTCTTCTCTAGATCGTCCAGCGCGTGATCCGCGCCCAATGAACCGACGGCCTTCTCACCCTGTCCCTTCGGTTGGGTGAGAATGTGCTCGTGGGGCATGGTGAATCCCAATTCCGTTGCATCAATATCCCCGAGAATGGAACGTACCTTCGCCATTAACTTCCTCCATCACTTCATTAGTCGTATTGGGTTCGAATTTGCCGGTGTGGGATGTGCAAACCGTTATGCAATAATTTGCATTATCTTGCAAATTTTTTCGTTAACGAGTATAACGCCACCTTAGGCATACCGACATTTTTCCGTTCATTTCATAAGCATTTGATAATTCTAAAGAAATAGGCGGATAGCTGATTGGGTGAAGGAAACAAGAGAAAGAGGCAAATGGCCAAACGCCCTAAAACAGCGCTCATCCGACACGCAGCGGAGTTGTATTACGAGCAGGACCTGAGCCAGCAGGAAATCTCAAGAATTCTGGGCTGTTCCCACTCCACGGTATCGCGGCTGCTCGCCGATGCACGGGAGCTGGAGATCGTGGAATTTAAAATAAACCGTCCCGTGGATACGGTTCCCGACCTCGCCGTTGAGCTGCGGCGTAAATTCGATCTCCGCAACGCAGTCGTTGTCCGGGACGGTGCCAATCGGAAACAGAACTACCGAAATGTCGGGACCGCTGCGGCCGAGTTTTTGTCCGGCGTTATCGATGACGGTATGAAGGTGGGTGTCACCTGGGGTGAGACACTGGCAGAAGCTTTACAGGCGATGGAGCCCCAGGCTCTCGAAGACGTCGAAGTGGTCCAGATTTCAGGCTCCCTGGGTCCCAGCACCTCGGATGAGGATGGGCCGAAATCCGCTATTCGCCTGGCCGAGCTCCTTGATGCAAGCTGTCATTTGATCCCCGCACCGGCGGTCGTCGATTCCGAGCAAGCCCGGGATCTGTTCATAAGCCAGCCGCAAATTCGCGAAGCGCTTGATCGCGCCGCCAATGTTGATGTCATTGTTCAGGGGATCGGTACGCTGGCTGCCGGCATGTCGAGCCTCCGCCGCGCCAACTACATCTCGAGTGAGGAGCGTGAGGCAGCGCGCGCCGTTGGTGCGGTTGGTCATGTGTTCGCCCGCATGATTGATATCAACGGCCAAGAGGTGAGCGGTTATTCTAATCGGGTAATCGGTATTCCTTTGGAAAACATGCGCAAGGCGCTTTGGTCCATCGGGATCAGTGCGTCGGTAGAAAAAGCCCCGGCTATTTTGGGCGCACTTCGCGGCCAGTATTTCAACTGCATCGTCATCGAAGAAGAATCGGCGCGCGAGGTCCTGCGTCTCGCATCCGCAAAACTCGTCCATAGTGAACAGGTGGCCTAGACGACCGCCGTCAAAGAAAGTCGAACGGAAATATGAACTCGGAAACAAACATCTCAAATACCTGGCCCGCGCAAGCACGGCGAGTGGCTGATGGCACGCGGAAACGGGTCCTCGATCTGACAATTGATCGCAATGGCTGTTATCTGAGTCAGACCCTCTCAAGCGCAGATATCCTGGCGACCTTGTACACAAAATCCCTGAAACTCGGCCCCAGCGAGGGCGCGCCCATCCCGCCGGCGTTTCGTGGTGTGCCCGGCCAGGACGGCGCTGGTTACGGCCTGGGTGCCGCCTATAACGGGCCCCAAAATGCGGGGTTCGACCGGCTCTTGATCTCTCCTGCCCACTACGCCGTTGCAATTTACGCGACCCTCGTCGAAACCGGCCGAATGGCCCCGGAAGCGTTGGACCAGTTCAATACCGACGGTTCCACTGTGGAGATGATTGGGGCGGAACACTCCCCGGGCTTCGAATTAACAACCGGCTCCTTCGGACAGGCGCTCAGCCAGGCCGGCGGGATCGCTATGGCGCGAAAGCTGCGCGGCGAGGCCGGGCGGGTATTCGTTTTTATGTCGGACGGTGAGTTGGAGGAAGGCCAGACCTGGGAAGCGGTCCAGTGCCTGCACCACTACGATCTCGACAATGTTTTCATCTGCGTCGACGTAAACGGCATGCAGTATGACGGGGCCACCGCCGACGTAATGAACATCGAGCCGATCACGTCGCGGGTGGAAGGCTTTGGCGGCGTCGCCGTGACCGTTGACGGGCACGATGTCGAGGCCATAGACGCAGCAATTCATGACACACCTCACGAACATAAACCCCTGTTCGTCCTCTGTTACACGGACAGTGCTCGCCGGGTGCCGATGCTGGAAGAACGCAAACCCAAACTGCACTTCGTGCGTTTCAAAGATGATGAGGAACTAGCGGCGGCCAAGACGTTTGCAGAGTCATGGGCGGCGGCGGAGTAAGCAGTTATGGAAACAATTACCAAACCACACGAACACAATCTTGTCGCTTGGGCCAAGGATCGGCCCGATGTGCTAGTGCTCTCGGGCGATCTCACTGGCTCCACCGAAATTCAGCTCTTCAAGGATACCTATCCGGACCGGTTCATCTCCATGGGCATGGCGGAACAGAACATGCTGAGCTGGGCTGGCGGTCTCGCCCGTGAAGGGTACGTGCCGTTCCTGCACACTTTTGCGGTTTTCCTCTATCGGCGTCCCCTTGACCAATTGGAAATGTCCGTCTGCTATCCAAACCTCCCGGTGCGACTGATCGGGTTCCTTCCCGGCCTGAGCACGCCGGGTGGTGTCACCCATCAGGCGATCGAGGACATAGCCGTACTTCGCGGTCTCCCCAATATGACCATCTTGGAGATGGGCGACGCGACCGACGTCGAGAGCGTTCTAGATGTTACCGATCAGATTTCCGGACCGGTCTATATCCGGATGCTCAGGGGAGGGGTGCCGCGCCTGTTCCCGAAGGATGAACCGATACGGTTGGACCGAGCCCGTGTCGTCAGCGAAGGAACTGATCTGACGCTGTTGACCTCGGGAAACTGCACTGAGGAAGCGATGCGGGCAACCGCGCTGCTGACGCAACGCGGGGTTTCCATCACCCATCTGCATGTGAGCACACTGAAACCCTTTAACGATCCGGCTGTTGTCGATGCCGTCTCCTCTCCCAAACACGGCGTTGTCACTATGGAAAATCATGTGGTGACCGGCGGACTTGGAACCAGCGTTGCAGAAGTCATGGCAGAGCACGGCGTCGGCCGTAGGCTGTTCCGAATGGGGGTCAACAATACCTACGCCCAAGGCGCATCCTTTCCCTATTTGTTGCGCAAACATGGAATTGACGCGCTGGCATTGGTTCATCAGGTCGAGGAAATGCTTGGTGAGGACTTCCAGATTTCCGAGGATGATCTTGACACCGTGCGGCTTCAAGAAAGATCCGCCATCGGTGCCGAACGCTTGGAGGCTCTGTAATGAAGTATAAGAAATTGCGTGACGCCGTCTGGGAAGCGAATGCGTCCCTCCCCAAGGCAGGGCTCGTAAAATGGGCGCAGGGAAATGCCAGCGGCCGGGATCCCGAGACCGGTCTGATCGGCATCAAGCCCAGCGGTGTACGTCTCGACCAACTAAAGGCCGAAGAGGTCGTCATCATCGATATCGACGGAACGGTAGTTGACGGGGATATGAAACCCTCCATCGATACGGCCTCGCATCTTTATGTTTACCGGCACCGGGACGATATCCATGGGATTGTCCACACCCACTCACCTTATGCCACCAGCTTTGCCGTCCGGGGAGAGCCGATCCGCATGTACACGACCACGGCCTCGGCGCTTTTCGGCGGCGAGATCCCCGTCTCCGACTTCGCGACAATCGGCGAGGAGGAGATCGGCAAGGAAATCGTCGCCAAGATCGGCGCCGGTTCGGCGATCCTGATGCGCAGCCACGGCGTCTTCACCATCGGCACCTCCGCATACGAGGCGCTCAAATACGCAATATACGTGGAGGAAGAGGCCGAGATCATACATCTCGCGCTTCAACTCGGCGATCTACAGGCGCTCGACCAGCCTTTCGTCGATGAAGCGCGGCGCATGTACCTGGAAGACTATGGGCAATAGGGCCCGACAAAACATCAAACTACTGAGGAGGAAATGATGTTGAAGACTGGACTACTTACTTCTGCGGCAGCCGGAATCGTATTGCTAGTAGCCGGTGCGGCCCAGGCGGAATATCCAGAGAGATCGATTTCCGTGATGGTACCATTCGGTGCGGGTGGCGGTACGGACGTACCGGCGCGCTTTTTCGCCGCCGAAATGGAAAAGATCCTTGGCCAGAATTTGGTCGTTAGCAACGTTTCCGGCGCCGGCGGAACCGTTGGTGCCACTCAGTTGTCCAAGGCCAAAGCTGACGGTTATCACCTTGGGTTTATGCCGGTTGGGACGACAACCACCCAGCCGCATCTCAAACGGACCAAGTACAATGTCGATAGCTGGGCGCCGGTTTGCCTGGTAGCGCAAGGGCCGTATTACCTGAACGTCGCCAAGGACTCTTCGATCAAAACCGTCCAGGACTATATTGCGAAGGCCAAATCCGGCGGGCTGAAATTTGGCGGCCCCGGCCCGGGTTCCATCCCGCACGTGACGGCAATGCTGTTGAACCAGGCGCTTGGCGTGAACGCCAAATACGTGCCGGTATCCGGCGGCGGCGGCAAAATCGCCGCTGAGGTAAATGGCGGACGGCTCGACGCAACGGTCTGGTTTTCGGATTTCGACAGCAAGTTCGGCTACCGCGCCCTTGCGCTTTTGAACGATCAGCGATCGAAAACACATCCTAACATTCCGACCATGAAGGAACTCGGTTACGATGTGAAATCATTCGTGTGGTTCGGCTTTTTCGCTCCGGCCAAAACTCCGACGAAGGTCGTGTCGATTTTATCCCGGGCCTGCGGCAAGGCGGTCGCGACCGACTCCTTCGTCAACAACATGAAGAAGGCAAAACGCCTCGTCCGTTACATGGACACGGCGGAGTTCACCAAGTTCTTCCGTGAGACCTATAAGAAGAACGGAGAGCTTCTAAGGAAAGCCGGCTTGGTCAAATAGCGTACGCGAATTTGGTGTAACCTATGGGACGGGGAGTGGAGATTCACGCTATGCCATTCCCCGGTTCCTTTTCGGAGTAGGACATGCCGCGCTCCTTAGACCAGATCGTATCGGTTCTCCTTCTCGTCATTCCGGTCATTCTGTTTGGGGTGACGTTTTCCGATGACTTCGACGTCTTTACGTTCGGCGGCGATGTCGGTCCGGCCTTCGCCCCGCGCGTCTATTTTGTAGTTTGGTTCGTGCTGGCAATCATGGCCTGCCGGTACGCCTTCCGGCCTGCTGACGAAACCGTCCCCGACACGCCTGAAAAATTTGACCTAAGGCAGCTTTATTACGTGATGGCGATCGCCGTCGCCACCGGGTACGGCATGATCACCATCGGTTTCGTTTTTGCCACTGTCCCCGGCTTCTTCCTATTTTGCTGGGCTTTCGGTTATCGGAAGCTCGTGCCGCTGGGAATAATCAGTGTCACCGGTCCATTGGCCATATGGGCCCTCTTCACCTTCGGTTTTCAACTGATCCTTCCGAAATCGCCCTGGTTCCACATCATGTAGGCCGGCCATGGAAAATCTTGTTATCGCCCTTGGCCAATTCGCCACTGCCCCGGTTCTGATCGCCATCGTGATTGGCGCCCTCTGGGGAACCGTTGCCGGAGTTCTGCCGGGAATGGGCACCGTGGCAGCCCTGATTGTCGCCCTGCCGTTTACGTTCAGCTTGTCCATGGAAACCTCCATCGGCCTGTTCTTGTCGATCTACGTGACATCCGTTTATGGCGGCTCGATTTCCGCGATTCTCATCAACACCCCCGGAACCCCCCAATCCGCGGCCACTGTCTTGGACGGATATCCCATGGCCAAGCAAGGCAAGGCGGATCTGGCGCTGGGTTGGGCCACGTTGGCGTCTCTCATCGGCGGCCTGTTTTCCCTGGTCATTCTGATCGTCGCCGCTCCCGCCCTCGCCAAGGTCGCGATTGCGTTCGGTCCCGCCGCGGTTTTTGCTATCGTTCTGTTCGCCCTCACCTGCATCGCGTGGGTTTCCCGCGGCAGCACTGTTAAAGGGCTGATGGCGGGCATCATCGGTCTTTTCCTCACGACCATAGGCGCCGACGATCTGACCGGTGCGACACGGTTTGCTTTCGGTACCGACCTGTTGGCCGGCGGTCTCGCCCTCATTCCGGTTCTCATTGGTCTTTTTGCCATGACCGAAGTGTTTTACCGGGCAGCCACCTATCATGAAGAAAAACCACCGGACGTCACGAATGTGGGATTTCGTTTGCCGGCGTTCGAAGAAATCCGAATCCGCTGGAAACAGTTCCTGCAGAGTTGCTCAATTGGAACGTTCATCGGCATCCTGCCCGGAACGGGCGCGACGGCAGCCACGTTCATCGCCTATTCCGAACTGCGGAGAACTTCGCCGCGCTCCGAAAATTTCGGCAACGGCGAGCCCGATGGACTGATTGCATCGGAGGCCTCCAATAATGCGGTAACCGGCGGCGCACTCATCCCGACCCTGGCGCTCGGTATACCGGGAGACGGCGGCACCGTTGTCTTGCTGGGGGTGCTGACCATCCAGGGATTGGTACCCGGTTTCGATCTGGTCAAGAACACACCTCACATCTTGACCGGCGCCTTCGCGTTGATATTCGTCGCAAATCTGCTGATGTTCGCGATCGGTGCATATGGCGCCCGGGTTTTCGCCAAAATACTCGCAACACCGGAACCTCTTTTGATGGGCATGGTTCTATTGTTTTCTCTGGTCGGGGCCTTCGTGGTGCGCGGCAATCCCGTGGATGTCTTGGTGGCGATCGGTGCCGGTTTGATCGGCCTCGCGCTACGATTTGCAAAATATCCCTTGGCGCCCATTGTCATCGGCATGGCGTTGGGAAAAACCTTCGAGGAAAAATTACGCCAAGGGCTCGTTAGTGCAGAGGGAGATATCCTCGAGTTCCTGAGCGATCCAATTGCCATCGGGGTATTCATGTTGACCGCGTTGGTCGTGATTCTGCCGACGGTGATGCGAGCCAAGAAATCTTACAAGGAAACATAGTTTATGGATAAAAAACCCAATGTCGTCCTGATCGTTACGGATCATTGGTTTGGTTCGCTTTTGGGGATTGCGGGACATCCCAGCGTGCAGACTCCGACCCTGGATGAACTCGCTCGTAACGGAATTCGCTTCACCAATCACTACGCCGAAAATCCCGTCTGCCTCGGGGCCCGCAGGTCGATCATGACGGGAACCACGCCGCGGACCCACGGCGACCGGGTCTTTAATCCGAAGCTGCCCATGCCCGAAGACGTGCCGACATTGGCACAGTGCTTCAGGAATGCGGGATACCAAGCTTATGGGGTCGGGAAGATACACGTCTATCCTCAACGCGACCGGATCGGCTTTGACGATATCTTGCTCGACGATGAGGGCCGGCCGATGTTCGGCGTCCATGACGACTATGAAGCCTTCCTCGGGGACGCCGGCTATCCCGGCCAAGGCTTCAATCACGGCATGAGCAACAACGAGTATGCCTACCGGCCGTGGCATCTGCCCGAGGAAACTCATGTGACCAATTGGGCCACCCGTGAGGTCACCCGGCAGATCAAGCGCCGTGATGATCGCAAACCGGGCTTTTGGTATGTGGGATACCGCCACCCCCATCCGCCGCTGGTACCGTTGCAATCCTATCTGGACCTCTATCGGGATGTCCCGATCGATAAACCGTTGATTGCCGATTGGGCCGACGACTATGACCGTCAGGTCTACACGGTGAAGGCCCACATGATCCGAAAATTCAAACACAACAACATTCAGGTCGAGGCCGCCCGGCGGGCTTTTTACGCCCTCTGTACCCACATCGATCATCAAATCAGATTGATTGTCGGTACCCTACGCGAGGAAAGCATCCTGGACGAGACCATCATCATGTTCACCTCCGACCACGGTGACATGCTGGGTAATCATCACATGTGGGCCAAACGGGTGTTCTATGAAAACTCCGCCTGCGTACCGATGATCATGATGGGCGCGGAAGGCGATCGGCGCCTCGGCCATCATCAGGTCAGCGACCGCCTCACGGCACACCAGGACATCGTGCCGACACTGCTCGACTTGTGCGGGATCGATATTCCGGAGACCGTCGACGGGATTTCAATGTTCAGCGACGAAACACATGATTTCATATACGGAGAGGACGGCGAGAACGGTCACTCGTCCCGTATGGTGCATGACGGACGTTATAAATTGATCTATTACCCCGTTGGCGATCAGCGCCAGCTATTTGATATTTCCGACGATCCCCAGGAGTTGCGTGACCTGTCCGGTGAGCCGGATCATAGGGCCGATCTGGAACGGCTGACCGAAATTATGGTCGGCCAGATGTACGGGTCTGACGAGAAATGGCTGACTAGCGGCCAATTGACCGGCGAAACGGATCGGGAGTTTAAACCCGGCATCAACCGCACCCTCTATGCCCAGCGGGGAAATCAATGGCCGCTCCCGCCAACCTCCGACAAGGCCGCGATGGTTTGGTATCCTGAGGAGTTTCCGGACTCGGATACGGCTATGGACTAAGCGCCGTATCAAACCGGCCAGCTCGCACTACGATCGGCTCAACGATTACCCATCCGGAAGGGCTTCTGGCATTTCCATCATCATTTCGCCGGATACCGTTTTTAGTATCTCGATCAGTTCGAGTGTGTAATCCGATGGAGTGCGGTCCTTGGGCCAGAGGGCGCCATAGGTTAATTTCAACTCCGGCCGCCAACGCGCAATCTCTAATCCCTCCCCCACGATCCCATAAACGCTAAATGGATCGCTGATCCCGACCCCAAGTCCCTGCGCAACCATCTGGCAGCTGACGATCGCAGAAGACGTTTCGGCGAGAGAAGCAAAACGGACACCGGAACCCAGGAGCATACCATCCGCCATCTGGCGTAATCGGACAGACTGTTTGGGCAAGATCACCGATTGCCCCTCAAGGTCTGGTGGTTCCAAGGTTCGTTTTTCCGCCAAAGGATGAAATGTCGGAATAATTGAGACGGCCGATACGGTTGTGATGGACTCAACCCCGACCGAGAGGCTTTCCACCGGCAAAAGGGTTAGGCCGAGGTCGGCTTTCCGGCTTGCTACCCATTCATCGATCTCGATCCGGGGCTGCTGCTCGACGGTAAAAATCGTATCGGGGTGTTGATCGGTAAAGAGCCGCATCGCGCGGGAGAGGTACTGGCTGAACACCAACGGGCCAATCGCGCATACCCGGAGCCGCAATCCCTGTCCACGCCGGACGTCCTCGGCGATGGTGGAGATATCGTCGATCGCGGCGAGCGTGCCCTCTATCCGCTGGTAAAATGTCTTGCCTTCCACCGACGGCACCAACCGTCTACCCCGACGATAGAACAACTTGAAACCCAGTTCTTCCTCCAGCCCTGCAAGTAACCGACTGACCGAGGACTGGGTCAGGTAAATCTGTTCCGCTGCCGCTGAGACGGAACCGGCATTCATGATGGCCTGGTAAGCTCTTAACTGCCGCAACCGAACGTTTTGCATAACCTTCTCTATATGCAATATTCAAATATAATACGACAAACTATTCATTTTTTCACTATGTCAATACCGGATAATCTTATGCGGCAACTAAAAGAAATGTCGGCGGCCAGCTGATTGGATGACCGTCGATCAGGGAATTGAACAAGCTATTTGGAGAGCTTCATGAAACGCATATACATGTTTGCTACGGCGTGTGTCGTGATTGCGGTGTCTACGGCGCTATTCAACTTGCCGGCTCAGGCAGAGTTTCCGGAAAAACCCGTAACCATGATTATCGGCTTTCCAGCCGGCGGCGGCACCGATGCGCAAGGACGGGCCCTTGCCCAGGGCCTGCAGAAGGTTCTGGGAAAACCGGTGACCGTTGTCAACAAACCGGGTGCGGCCAGCATGGTCGCTGCCGCCCAGGTTGCGAAATCAAAACCCGACGGCCACACCGTTTGGTTTGGCTCAGCCGGGACCATGGTGATCGCCAATGCGCTCGGCAAGACCAAGCTCGACTTCTTCAAGGACTTCAAACTCGCCGGCATCACCGGTGAATTGGTGCCGTCGATCACGGTTCCCGACAGCAGTCCTTTCAAGACCGTCCAGGACGTGATCAATGCCGCGAAGGCCAAGCCAGGAACACTCCGCTGGACTCATGGCGGCAGGGCGTCCGCGTTCTTCGCAGCCGGCACCGGGTTCGCCGTCGCCAACAAATTGAACATGAAGGACGTACCTTCCACGGGTCGCAATATGCGGGGTCTTATCGTTGCCAAGCAGGTCGACTTCGGCGTTACTGATGCCGGCGACAGCCTTACCCCGAAATGGAAAGGAAAGCTCCGGGTTTTAGGTGCGATCACATCCGATCGGGCCGCCGTCTTGGACAATAAATTGCCAACGCTTAAAGAACTGAATATTCCCTTCCTGGCCGTGCGATCGCCGGTGGGTGTGTTGGTTCCGAGCGCCGTACCGGATTCGGTTGTCGCCAGAATCGCTGATGCGATCAAAACGGTAAGCGACAGTGCATCATTCCAGGCGACCCTCAAAAAACGGCGCAAGAAAGCTGCCTATTTCGGGCCGGCAGACGGCAAAGCCCTGGTTACTGGTCTAAAGATGAGCGTCGATAAGATGCTGCCCAAACTAAAAGGCTCGAGTTCCTAACCAGCAGGCAGTCCCGTTTGATCCTTACCTGTTGGGGGGTACATTTGCGCCCCCCAAACCCCTTTGCCTGGGAAGACACAGGCGGTATTGGGTGTCCGATGAAGATCAACTGGCTTTCCAATCTTGTCTTGCTGCTCTTCGGACTCGTGTTCGCGGCCGAGGCACTCCGGATCCCATCCGATGGCGAGAGTATCGGCGCGCGATTGGTACCGTTCTGGATGAGCGTTATCATGGCGTTGCTGGTTGCCGTCCAGATCGTCAACGACCTGCGGTCTCGCGCCGCCGGACAAGTGGAACTTGAAAGTGCAGAGCCGTTTTCCGGAGATGCCGGCTTGATCTTGGTCGACCGGTTTCTTTATCGCTCGGCACCGCTGGTGCTGCTAATGGGCCTCTACGCCGTCTTTCAACTCTGGTTCGGATATTTGCTTGCCAGTTTGCTGATCAGCTACTTGGTCTTTCGGATCTTCGGCAACGACCTCAAGACCATTTTGATCCACGGCACAGTGGGCTCGGTGCTTCTGTTCCTCCTCTTCGTCAAGCTGCTCAACATTTACGATCCCCCTGGCAGTCTCATTGATTTGTCCTGGCTCTAGGGGAGACGGTCGGACATGGATATCCTCACCGGTTTCGCGACACTCTTCAGCGACCCCGTCACATTGGGCTTTGTGGTCCTGGCGGCTTTCACCGGCGTCATCGTTGGCGCCATTCCGGGGCTAACCTCCGCGGCCGCGATCGCCATGCTGGTAGCCGACCCGCGCGACCGCGACGCGGCGGCGTCCGCCATAAGGGGCCTGATCGAGCGCATCGTGCTCACCCCCGGTGAGAAGTGGGCCGAGATGGACGCCGTGCTATACGGCGATCTCGGGACGATCCTCGAATGGGCGGGAAACGGGAGCCAAAACACGAAGACCGGCCTCCCCATGCCGGAGATGTCGGTCTCGGTGGTTGCGGGGGTTGGATTTGAACCAACGACCTTCAGGTTATGAAATTTCGTTACATATGGTAGACAGGGATGCGCACACGTGCGCAGGAGTATGATAAAACGTTGTATTACAAGGGATTTATTGATTCTTTCTACGACAGACGTACGCAGGAATGCGCTGTGGTTTACCTGAAAGTGTTTGCCAATAGTTAGCCAGGATGATACATGCTCCCTCCCCCGTCAAGGAGCAATGCCGTGGCAAACCGCATCCCCCGTATCACCAAGCGCTCCGTCGATGCCGTCAAGGCCGGTGGGACGGATACCGTCTATTGGGATGGAGAGCTCACAGGCTTCGGCCTGCGTGTTCGGCGCTCGGGACGCAAGAGCTACGTCGTTCAGACCCGCATCGCCGGGAAACTGTGCTGGTTCACCATCGGCCCGCATGGGCCTCTGAACCCGGATCAGGCGCGTGCCCGCGCGCTTGAGATATTGGCTTCCGCGAAGAAAGGCATCGATCCACGCGACGCAGACGCCCGGCGCGAAGCCGAAAGGCCTCTGAGTTGCGCTGTTTACACCCGTCTGGAGGACAAGGACTTTCGTAAATGGGGCCTGAAGGATTTTCCGGTTTCGGTATTCTTCCGGCTGGACCGTGAAGATACAATCGTGCTCGAAGCGCTCTATGCCCACCGGATGAACATCGCGGCACGAATTCCCGAGGATATCGATCGGGATCTCGAATAGAACTTGCAGGGGCTGCGCAATCCGGTCGATCTATGGCTCGCCGGCGGTAGCAAGTTTCATCGCAAGGTGCGGCGCAAGATCTCGACCCCGGCGGAGGTGCTGCCGTGCTGGCGTGCCGGCATCGAAGCGGATCGATGTCGTTGAGTTTGGCGGTGCCGATCAGCGTGTACATCGCCGCCTCACGCACGCCGCCGCGGTCCGAGCCGGCGAACAACCAACTGCGTCTTCCGAGGGCAATCCCCCTGAGGGCCCTTTCAGCGGCATTATTCGTCAGGCAGATGCGACCGTCATCGACGAAACGGCCGAACATCTCCCAGCGTCTGAGCATGTAGTCCATGGCCTTCGCCACGGAGGAATGACGCGACAGCCTGGCCCGCTCGGCCTGCATCCAGTTCTTGAGATCGGCCAGCATCGGCGCACTCAGCTCGGGGTCCTTCACTCCGCTGACGCTCTGTTACGGCGATAGCGCGTAATGCCACGCCGCTGCGCGGCTAACGCAGGTGGAATACGCGACCGTGGCTCGGGCCTGATCTCCGCCATGGCTCGTTCCTCGCCAGGCTCCGATTGGGCCCTGCGCCCGCACCACTCTGCTCGGCCATCATCGGCAGCAACGGCCGGGAGTGATCCAGTGCCTGGATTTGGCTCTTCTCGTCGACACACAGCACCAGGGCCCGTTCCGGCGGATCCAGATAGAGCCCGACGACGTCGCGCACCTTCTCCACGAAGAGCGGGTCCGAAGACAGCTTGAACGTCTCGGAGCGGTGCGGCTGCAGACCGAACGCCTGCCAGATCCGGTGGATCGTGGAGGGGGCATAGCCCACCGCCCGCGCCATCGACCGCAGGCTCCAGTGCGTGCCGTCGGGCGGTGTCTCTTCCAGCGTGCGGGTCACCACCTCGGCGATCCGTTCATCGCCGATCTGCCGCGGCGCACCCGAGCGCGGCTCGTCGTGGAGGCCGCCCACCCGGCGCTCGGCAAACCGGCGACGCCACTTCCCCACGGTGTTGGCATCGGCGCCGACCTGCTCGGCGATCGTCTGGTTCTCCAGCCCCTCGGCCGCCGCCAGCACGATCCGCGCCCGGCGCGCCAGACCCTGAGCCGTCTTCCGGCGCCGTGCCAACCCCTCCAACTCCTGACGCTCCGCCGTCGACAAGGTAATCGCTACCGCTGGTCTGCCCATGATCCATACCCCCACACAGGATGCAGAAATACTCTAACAAACTTCTCGATCAGGACACTAGAACAGCCCCCGGGCCATGCCGCCATCGACGGTGACGATGGCGCCGTTCACGTTGCCGGATGCATCGGAGGCCAGGAAGGCCACGTTGCGGGCCACCTCGGCCATCTCGCCAAGCCGGCCGATGGGAATCTGCCGGCGGAACCCCTCCTCCAGCTCGTCCGGGGTCTTGCCCTGGGCCTCAGCCATTTCCTGGAACAATCGCATGATCCGCTCGGACCTCGTCGGTCCGGGATCGACGGCGTTGACGAAAATGCCGTCGCCGCCATGGAGCCGCGAGAGGCCGGTATTCAGGGCCATGAACGCTGCATTGACGCAAGAGGCCGGCATGGCCTGGAACGCCGGTTCGCGCCCGAAAATCCCGATCACATTGACGATGCGGCCGTACTCTTGTTCCTGCATATGCGGAATGGCGGCCCGGCACAGCTTGAGCGCACCGAGGAACTTGAGCTCCATGGCGTCCCTGTAGACCTGGTCTTCGACATCGAGAAACACCCCGCCGCGGGCCGCGCCCGCCGCGTTCACCAGGATATCGATCCGCCCGAAACGCTCCATCGCCTTCGCGATGATCGTGTCGCCGGCGCCGTCATCGGTGAGGTCGATGGCTAGGTTGTCCACCTCCACTCCATGATCGGACGCGATGCTTTCCTGCACCGCATTGAGATCGTCCTGATTGCGGGCGGTGAGAAAAATTCTTGCGCCCTCGGCGGCGAGCGCCGTAGCCGACGCCGCGCCCAGTCCCTTGTTGCCGCCCGAGACCAGAGCGACCTTGTCCTTCAATCCTAAATCCACGTGGGTTCTCCTGAGGTGGTTTGGTTTGGCTGCATGGTAACGACGCGCGCAGGCACGTCCAGACCACCAATTGGTGCATATCCGAGTTGCATGCAAACAGTGTGCGGCTTCCGTGCGGATAACTTGTGCGGAGATCAGGCTTGCCGCATAAGGTTAAGCGTTTTCAACGTCTTGTGGTCGCTCGAATTACTTTTGATCCGGCCTGTTCTATACTGGGTGAGTTATGGCAGAGGACACCGTTCTTCCGGATACGGGCTCGGCTTCGGTCTCGTACCGAGTCCGCACCATAAGCCTCGAGGACCTGCGCCAGTCGGTCATCAAGGGCCTCGAAGACTTCAACGCGCGCCCGACTCACGCCATTTTCATCATCTTTCTTATCCCGCTGATTATGCTCATCGCCTTTTGGGTGGGTACCGCCCAACGGCTGGTCCCGTTGGTGTTTCCGATCCTCACCGGGTTTGCGCTCCTCGGGCCATTCCTGGCTTTGGGGCTCTACGAATTGAGCCGCCAGCGGGAGATGGGCCAGAACATCACCTTTCGTCAGGCGTTTAACATCTTTCGCCACAAGGCGGTGAGTTCGCTGGTTAGCCTGGGGGTGATTCTGACGATTTTATTCGGCTTCTGGCTCTCGGTGGCGATGACCATTTACCAGGCAACCCTCGGCTTTCCGGCGCCACCGACCTTTGGTGAGTTCGCGGCCGAGATTCTGACCACCGGTCCGGGCTGGGTGCTGATCGTGTTCGGCAACGGCATCGGCCTTTTGTTCGCGATGATCGCACTGGCCATCAGCGTGGTGTCGTTTCCGCTGATCATCGACCGCCACGTGACGGCCGGCACGGCGATCATGGTTTCGGTCGACGTGGTGGTTCACAACCCGGTGGTCATGGCGGTCTGGGGGTTTGTTGTCGCGATGGCGCTGTTGCTCGGCACCCTGCCGGCGCTCGCCGGGCTGGTGATCGTGTTCCCGGTCCTCGGCCACGCCACCTGGCATCTCTATCGGCGCGTCGTCGAATAGCAGAACGGCCCCGCCGGTCGCCCGGCGAGGCCGCTCCTAATCAGAAATCCTCTGTCATCTCCGAAGAGATCCCTGGGGAACTCTGATCGGACCCTTCCGCTTCCGCTTCACTCGCGATCCACAGCCGCTTCTTGATCCGTCTTTAGGCTAGCGCGGCGGCGAATTGACGCACAACCCCTATTTCATCCACACCCCTGTGGAACCTGGGGAGAAGTATATATTTTTTTGGCCCGTTGCCGGTGGATAACCATTTTGCGCTGCACCAGGGCGATTTAGAGCGTATCTGTCATTGATTGAATCTTAGGGGTTCCGTTGGTTTTTGTGATGTGATTCAAGTTGCCTACTGGAGAAGGAGGCCAGCTTGAATGACGCGACCCTAAGGGAGCGGGTCAATTCCGGGGCGAACAGGAAGCGGAGCGCGCCCATGGCGCTCAGTTCGCCCCGGCGGCCGGGTTGGCGAGGCCGGGCAGAAGACGCATGCGTTCCGTGGCGAGCGCGAGCCCGGTGGCGTCGATGGCGCCGCGCCGTTCGTCGAGCCGGTAGCGGCGCCAGTCGAGCATCAGCGAGACCGCCTGCAGGGTGACCAGTTCGCGCAGCAGGTTATCCCGGCCCATGGCCTGTAGATCGACAAACCAGCCGAGGTTTACGAACCGGCTGCTGGCCAGCAGCTCCAGAAGCTCATAGCGGCTGACCGGCGTCGCCGCATCGCGACCCGGCGCCACCAGGGCGGCCCAGGCCCGGCGCATGTTGTAGACGGCGGCGGCGGCGAAGAGGCGGGCCGTGTTCCTGTCCCGGGACCGGCTCTTGGCGCGGCGCAGCCCGTAAAGCCGCTTGAGGGCGGAGAACACGGCCTCGAGGCAGGACGTCGATGGGAGGTATCGGCGGGAGCGGCGGGGGCACGAAGGCGCGCACCACCTCCCCGCCGACCGGGGTTTCGACATGCCTGCCAAGTCGTTCATCCAGAAGTTGCAGATTGCTCATGGCATGATCATGGCATCGGTCCGCTATTTAAGCAATATGCTTTCGTCTTTAATAACGAACCGGCTAAGGTAAGCGGCCGTAAATTGGGCTGGGACGTCGGAGCGCCTCTTGCACCAATCAGGGAGCGGCCACTATTAAAGGGTCTGGCGACATGTTTAAATAACGCCCGTCTCAGCGAAAGCCCCCTTAAATAAGCCATCTCGGCCAAGAGACCTTGCCCACCGCCGCCAACCCATTCGCGATAGATCACCAGCCGTCTTGCAGCCATCGGTCATCAGCACGAGGCTGGATTGCCCGCTCTCGTCAATGTTGGCGTTTTCCGATGGATTGAGGGTCAAGGACATCCGCCGTAAGACCCGCCAACGCGCCCTCTCTGAGCCTTGCCAACTACCAGACCACGCTGCCTGTGGGCGCAGAGGTCGCGGTCTGCCTGCGCCTGACCACCGATAGTCACTGGCCGTCCGATGGTGCCATTGCGATCACGCGGAATGTTCCATATATTTGCGGACAGCCCATGGGAGCGGTTCCCAAATCATGCTCAGCGGGCCGGAAGGTCAAGATGGTACACCCTATTCTTTTCGTGGGCAGTCTAGGCATGTCGGATGCTGAAACTGCATTCCGGACGGTCGCCGAACAGGTCGGCGATCTCGCCAAGCGCTACCCCGATGGCGAACCGGGCGCCCGTTCGATCTGGATCCGCTACCAGATCGATATGCTTGAGGCGCATCCCAAGATCGAATTGGTGAAGCGTGTCGAGATGCAGGCCGGCGGCGAAATGTTCAATCGCCCGTACTACCGCCCTGTTGAGGGCGAAGACATCCCCGGGTTTGATTTCGGTGCCCTCGGTTATGCGGCGGAAGCAGAAAAATCCTACGCCATATTCAAAAAGCTCCGCTCCGAAGGGGTGATTCCCGCTGGAACGCGGTTTCAGGTCTGTCTGCCAACGCCGGTCGCCGTTGTCCAGGGCTTCATCGATCCGGAAATCCAAGCCGCTATCGAACCGGCTTACGACAAGGCGATGCGCGCCGAATTGGCGAATATCGTCTCGGCGATTCCAAATGATGATCTTTCTTTCCAATGGGACATCGCCTCCGAAGTGATCGCCGTTGAAGGCGGGCGCGAGCTATTCTACGACGATCTCTTTGATGGGACAGTCAAGCGGGTCAGCGAGTTGTCCGACTTGTTACCCGAACCCGCCGAGCTGGGTATTCATCTTTGTTACGGCGACCCCGGCCACAAGCATGTGATCGAGCCGCCGGACCTCTCGGTTTGCGTCCAGTTCGCCAACGCGCTGACGGCCGGCATATCGCGCAGCGTACAGTGGATGCACATGCCCGTGCCGCGCGACCGTGACGACGATGCTTATTTTACGCCGTTGGCGAACCTCGACATGACGCCCGAAACCGAACTTATCCTCGGGCTGGTGCACCACACGGGCGGTATCGACGCCACCCTCGGCCGGCTGGTCACCGCGCGCCGCCACGCAGCGGAATTCGGCATCGCCACCGAGTGCGGCTTCGGGCGCCGCAAGCCGGAAACGCTCCCCGAGCTATTCGAAATCCACGTCGCGGCGGCGAGTTCGTAAATCGTAATTGGGCGGCAGAATGGGCATTTTGCCCCTTTTGCCACCAAGCGACGCGACAAGAGAGCTGCTCTCAGATTTCTCAGAAGAATAGTGCGGCGCTATGGCTACCGGTTTCCCTCCACCAGTTGCTTCGGACGTCCCGTCACTCCTCGGGCAAGGCGCGCGGCACGAGATCTCGCCAGCCGCCCTCGGCGAGCGCCGCCGCCTTTTTGACCCAGCTCCTCAACTGGGAGCGCATCCAGCCGTAACTCCGTCGGGGCTGCAGCCCCCAGGGGTCGCCGTCATCGAAAAGAGGACGGGATCGCCCATCGTCCTTCACGACACCAGCTCTCTCGAGCGTGCGCCCGAGTGAGGTAACGTTGTGACGCCGATACTACCCAGCGAACAAACTCATCAATCCTGTCGGCGTCCCCTTCGCCGCGATCAAGGCCGCCCGGGGATCTCCGAATTTGATCCCGAACCACCCCTCGCGATGAGCCCACCACTCAACAGCTCGCGCCCTTCGCCGGCTTGGAAGAAGCCTTGGATTCCTCTTGCCGCAATCGCTACAGCCGGAGCGACAGCTCCAAGTCCCTAATAAAAATCGGCAACTCTGCACCGACCGGTCCCCCGGCTACAACACATGCCACCCCATGCCGGTGGGATGGCCCAGTGCGCGCTGGGCAAGCACCCGGCAGCGCGCAATCGGGGACTCCCCTACACCTGAACGAGATTGCCGCCGTTCGCGCCGGGTTCGGCCGTACTGCCGTGTAGTTGAAAACTCCTCTTGGAAGTATCGATGCCGATAACGCTTGTCTGACATCACCGCCCTTGGGACACACTGGGGGGTTTTCCCAAGGGAGGATTTCTGGCTCATCGTAGTGACCGAAGGGAACGAAGATGAGGCAGAAATCGATGAGCAAGAAAGACCCGGCCGAGAAGGTTGTCCGAGAGATAACCGACCTCGTCGACCAATGGGCTTCCTGTTACGGGTCTTGAAACGTCTGCACCACACTGTCTTATTCGCGGGGCGCCGCATGTCGGCGTCGAGGAGCAACGCCGAGTCGTACAGGTTGAGCTCTCAATTCCATAACGCGTAGTTCATCACTAGACAGATCAGATTCCAGTCGAGCAACTTCTTTGGGGTTCTTTGGCTGACGGTAGTGTCATGGACAAAATGTAATCTTCGTGCTACATAAACGTCAATTTTGTAGCGCGAAGACCTCAATTCATGCCAACACCTCACCGCCCGCCTGTTGCCGTGCGGCGCACGCTCCGTAAACTAGGCGCAGATATCCGTGACGCAAGAAGTCGCCGAAAACTGCCTATGGCGGTTGTGGCGGAGCGCGCCTTTACGTCCCGCTCGACCCTTCAAAAGGTCGAGGAAGGTGACACGAATGTCGGCATCGGAATCTATGCCTCCGTATTGCAGGCACTCGGCTTGTTAGATGGGCTGGGCGATATCGCTGATATTGCCCAAGACGAAGTCGGACAATCGCTGGCGAGTGCCAACCTTCCCAAGCGCGTTCATCTCAAAAGCAAAGCCGGACCATCACCTCGTGAGTGATATCGAAGTCCATATCAACCTCGACGGGTCACCCCGACCCATCGGTATTGCTCACGCCAATCAAGCGCGCGGAAACGAAACTGTTGTTTTCGAATATCTCGACGAATGGCTGGCTGATCCGCAACGCTTCTCGATCGAACCGGCACTTGTACTGACGCGAGGCGGTTTCGCGCCCCCTCGGGGACAGGCGATTTTCGGATCACTGGGCGACTCCGCGCCGGATACATGGGGGCGCAGCTTGATGCAGCGCGCAGAACGTCGACTGGCCGACCACGAAGGGCGGCAGGTCCGTACGCTGACAGAAACCGACTATCTGCTCGGTGTTGCCGATGAGACCCGGCTTGGCGCGCTGCGCTTCCGGCGCGTTGGCGAGGAGGTGTTTCAGTCGCCGGTTAGTAAGGGTGTTCCAGCCATGATCGAACTCGGCCGCCTTTTGCAGGTTACCGAACGCATCCTGCGAAACGAGGAAACGGATGAAGATCTACAGACGATCTTCGCTCCGGGTTCTTCCCTCGGCGGCGCGCGCCCCAAAGCCTCGATCATTGACCAGCACGGTCATCTCTCCATCGCGAAGTTTCCAAAAGAGACAGACGAATACAGCATGGAAACCTGGGAGGAGATCGCCCTTAGGCTTGCTGAACGCGCAGGTATCGCGACGCCTAATCACGAAATGGTTGAGGTCGCTGGAAAAGCGGTGTTGCTGTCGCGGCGGTTCGACCGGGACGGCAACACCCGAATACCGTTTCTTTCCGCTATGGCCATGACCGGTTCAAAGGATGGCGAGCGGGGCAGCTACCCTGAGATTGTCGACTCCTTGGCCGAGCACGGCGCACAGGCGAAGGCCGATGCGGTCGCGCTCTTTCGTCGCGTCGCCTTTAGCGTCCTGATCTCCAATGTCGACGACCATCTTCGCAATCACGGGTTCCTTTGGACCGGCAGGGATGGCTGGACACTTTCTCCTGCCTATGACCTGAATCCTACACCGGTTGATCTCAAAGCACGCGTCCTGACCACCAATATCGACCTCGACGAGGGCACCTGTTCGCTCGACTTACTCGAAAGAGCGTCGGAGTATTTCAGCCTCGCTCTTACAGATGCGCGAGAAATCATCAAGGAGGTCGCAACCGTGACATCGACTTGGCGAGAAACCGCCAAAGAACTCGGCGCCCGCCCTGCCGAAATCAGCCGGATGGCCAGTGCGTTCGAACATGGTGATCTCGACAATGCCCTCGCGCTCTGAAGGACATATCAACAATGCAGCCCGACACTCTCACCCGGCACTGAGTCCGCGCCCGCGGTCCGGCACGCTGCTTGAACTTGTCCGAATTATCGCTATAATTTCGGACATCAGAGGGTTACGCCATGTCTACTGCAAAGGCCGTTCGAACCGCCATACGAAAGCTGCCCCAAGGCAGGCCCTTTACGACTGCCGGGCTCCTGAAGCACGGAACCCGCGGCGCCGTCGACCGGACCCTTTCCCGCCTCGCGGCCGAAGGCGAGATTCAGCGTCTCGCCCAAGGCACCTTCGTTCGTCCGAGGACCAGCCGCTTCGTCGGCACGGTCCTTCCCGACATTCACGAGGTCGTCGAGACCATCGCGCGTAGCAATGGCGAGACGCTCCAGATCCACGGCGCCGAAGCCGCGAGGCGCTTCCGACTCAGCACTCAGGTGCCGACCGCGCCCGTGTTCCATACCAGCGCCTCGACCCGCACGATACGGGTCACCGGCATCGCCGTCAGGCTAGTCCACACCGCGAACCGCCGCCGGCTGCAATTCGCCGGCGAGGCGACGGGCGCCGCTCTCTCCGCGCTGTGGTATCTCGGCAAGAACAACGTGACGCCTGAGACAGTCGCCACGATCGAATCCGCCCTTGCCCCTGCGGAGTTCGAGAAGCTTCGCTCCGCCGACATGCCGGCCTGGATGCAGAAGGCTTTCGCCGACGCCGCCCGGCAAACGGCCAGTGGCTGAGCCGTTCCTCTCCCTCGGCGCCCGTGACCGCGCCGACATTCTTCGCACCGTGGCCACCCGCTCCCGGCGCTCGGCCGTCATCCTGGAAAAGGACATCTGGGTCTGCTGGGTCCTGCAGGCCCTCTTCTCCATGCCAGACCCTCATCCGATGGCCTTCAAGGGCGGCACCTCTCTCTCGAAGGTCTACCGCGTCATCGACCGGTTTTCCGAGGACGTAGACGTCACCCTCGACTACCACCACTTCGATGATGCTTTCGACCCCTTTGCCGACGGCGTCAGCCGCAACCAGATCAGGCTATTCAGCGAACGCCTCAAGGGCCGGGTCGATAGATACATTCGCGACGTCATTGCGCCTGCCCTCGACGGCGCCGCCAAGCGCCTCGCGCCCAACGGCCGCTACCACATCCAGGTCGGCGACGACGGCGAAACCATCCGGTTCGCCTACCCATCCGCGGTTGAGGAGTCGGACAGCTACGTAAGCAGCGAGGTCCTGTTGGAATTCGGCGGCCGCAACGTCATCGATCCAAACGAACGACATGCGATCGTTCCCGATATCGCCGCCCTCGTCCCGGACCTCAACTATCCCGCCGCGACCGTGACCGTCCTTTCTGCGGCCCGCACCTTCTGGGAGAAGGCGACGCTCATCCATGTCGCATGCCACCGCCGGCAACTCACAAACAAGCCAGACCGCCTTTCCCGTCACTGGTTCGACCTGATGTGCCTCGCCGCCCACGAACTCGGCGAGGCCGCGATGGCCAACCGCGACCTCCTCGCGGATGTCGTCCGACACAAGAAAGTGTTCTTCCATGCCGGCAACGCCAGCCGGTCCACCATGCCGCGCACATAGCCGCCGTCCTCGATGACCGCGATCATGGCGGCGATCTTCTTCTCGACGCCGGCCAGCTCCTTCCTCTCGCCCGCCCCCGAGGCGCGGCGCTCCCGGTTGATCCGGTTGGTCTCCCCGGCATAGGCCCGCATCGCCTCGGCGGCCGCCTCCGGCGCCATCAGCCGGTCCTTCAGTCCGGTAAGGACGCGTTCTTCGATGACCGTACGCCGGATACCCCTGCCGTTGGAGCATGTTCCGGTCATGATGTGGTTCGAGCAGCCGTAGCGGTCCTGGCCGCGCATGGAATAGGGGCCGCCGCAGACACCGCATTCGAGCAGGCCCGAGAGCAGGTGGCGGGGCCGGTGGGCGCCGTTCAGCCGGTTGGCCCGCGCGGATTGCGTGGCCTCGATGACGGTGGCGTATTGCTCGGTGAGTTCGCCCTGGCGGTGCTTGACCGCCTTCCATAGCGCGTCGTCGACGATGCGGAGCCCGGGGACCTCCCTGACGATCCAGTCCCCGGGCGGGTTGATCCGCGACACCCGCCTGCCGGTCTCCGGGTTCTTGACGTAGTGCAGCCGGTTCCACACCAGCCGTCCGATGTAGAGCTCGTTGTTGATCAGGCCGGTGCCCCGCTTGGCGTGGCCCCGGATGGTGGTATCCATCCAGAGCCTGCCCGAGGGGCCGGGTATGCCTTCCCCGTTCAGCCGCCGCGCGATCGTGCGCGGGCTCGTACCGTCGGCGAACTCCCGGAACACCCGGCGCACGGTTTCGGCCTCGGTTTGGTTGATGGTCCGCCCGCCGCGGACCGGATCGCCCGAGCCGTCGAACGACTTCACCACGTCGTAGCCGTAGCAGAGCCCGCCGCCCGAGCGGCCCTGCTCGACCCGGCCCCTGAGCCCCCGGTGGGTCTTCGCCGCGAGGTCCTTCAGGAACAGCGCGTTCATGGTGCCCTTGAGCCCGACATGGAGTTCGTTGATCTCGCCTTCCGAGAGCGTAACGATCATCACGCCCGCGAACTTCAGGTGCTTGTACAGCGTCGCCACATCCGCCTGGTCGCGGCTCACCCGGTCGAGCGCTTCGGCGACCACGATCTCGAACAGGCCCCGCCGCGCGTCCTCCAGAAGCGCCTGGATGCCCGGACGCAGGATCACACTTGCGCCCGAGATGGCGGAGTCCTTGTACGCGCCCGCGATCTTCCAGCCCTCGCGCTCGGCGTGCTCGCGGCACACCCGGAACTGGTCCTCGATCGATGCCGCCCGCTGCTGGTCGGACGAGTAGCGGGCGTAAAGCGCGCAGCGCAGGGTCATGGCTTCCGGTCTCCTATCCTTCGTGCGCCTCCGTATCCGGCGCGTTGTCGTTGGCGGCATCAAACCTCTCCAGTTCCCCGCGCGCGATGCGCCGGCCGATCAGCCGGGCCAGCGTCATCACGGCGGCATCGATCCGCGCCTCGGCCCCGCCATCTGTCCCAATCTGCCCCGGACCCGACCCGGGGGACGCCGAGCCGGGGAATCTCGATCCGGGGAATCTCGATCCGGGGAATCCCGATCCGGGGAATCCCGATCCGGGGTTGTCGTTGGCAACCACGCCGCGCATGGCGGCAATCCCGCGATCCTCGCTTTCTGGCATCTCCCGGCGTCTCCCGCAATACTGCGTTTCCGGGATTCGATTTGGACCTCAAAACCGGCCCTGTCAAACTCGGCCGGTATTGAATTCCCTGCATGGAATCATACACTTGTCCGCGCATGGCACGCCCTGTCACGCTGTGGCCGCGTTTGACTACGATGAAAAAATATTACCGCGATCATCGCGCACTCGCGTAATCGGCCAGCGTCACCACGGCCTCGCCATGCTCGGTCGATGAAACGGCCGTCACGAATCGGCTGTCCGCCGTGACCACGGTCGCGCCGATACGATGGGCGAGCGCGAGATACACGCAGTCGTAAACCGGGTGGTCGAGGGCCAGCGCCAGACGGACCGCATCGGCGGAGACAAGCTCGTCGTCGTTCCAGCGCACCGGCATATCGGTCATCAAGGCCAGCGCGGCGCCGGCATCGGCGCGCTCCATCTCGCCCACCCTCGCCTTGCGCCACAGCGCATTGGCGACCTCGGAAGCCATCAGGCGCGGTGCATGCAGCTCCTGGCCGCTCGCCGCCAGTTCCCGCGCGGCATCCGAATCGGCCTCGTCGACCAGCAATTTGACCGCCACGCTCGCATCGACAACGAAGCGCATCAGAAGTCGTCGCGATGGCCGTGGTCGCGGTCTTCCCGGATCAGCACTTCCGCCGGGGTTTGCTTGCGGCCCCTGGTCTTCTCCCGCAGCCGGTCCGATGCCTCCAGGAAGCGGGCGCGTTTCGCCGCCATGTCGTCGTCGGCCGCGCATTGCAGGATGTGGCGCGCCTCGCCCTCCAGGGAGCGGTTGTTCCGCGCCGCACGCTGTTTGAGGCGATCCGCCACGTCATCGTTGAGCCGCCGCACATTGATCGTCACCATGGGTTCGCCTCCAGTCATCGGCTATCAAATTGTTATCAGACTGTTGCGGGACATGCAAGCCCCCGCCGGAAGGCCATCGGGCGATATTCGCGGCCATGGGCGGCCAGAGGCGGACAGCGTCGGACGCACGTATGGTCGGTACTTGTTCCGCGGCCCGCATGTGCATATCCGGCCTGTGGGGAAACGGGCGATCGGCGACCCGTCTGAGCGTGGCGCGAAGCGCCGGCAACGCGTTCGGACACCTATCGGGCCAAGCCCGTCGCGGTCAGCATTTCCAGAAAGGCGTGTCTCAGGTCGATCGCCGTTTCCTTGTCGTTGGCGATGACGGCCGCGTCGCTTGCAATCGGGCAGCACCATTGCCCGGTCGAGGTCATGCAGCATTTCCAGTCATCCGCGGTGTTCGCGTTACAGCCGCAACAAGGCCGCTGGGGTGCTTGCGTCTGGGACGGCGGCACCCGGTCCGGGGTCTGCACCGGGGGCGGCAATTGCGACACTTGGGTCTGACAGGCGGAGAGCAGAATGATCAGCGCTACCGCTCCAATCCCGCCGCGAGACCTGAATGCCGAAAACCGCAAATTCTTCCTCCGATGGGCCCGGAACCGGGCCGGACACCGCCGAGCTTAGTGGGGGCCTCAAGGGAAGTAAACGAGGGAAACGCCGGGCAGCGCAAAGGCTGCGAGGGTGGCCGGGAAAAGCAGTATCTTCATCGACATCTCTCCACAGTCTGCGCGATCACGCCCGGCACAGCGTTGACGAAGTCGGGCGGTATTCCACTGGCAATGGTCGAGCCGTTGCCCGTCACGGTCGACTACCTACGGCGAATGCACGACAGGGCGCAATCCCGATACCGGAGGTGGCTAGCTGCTCGCCGGACGTCCGGCCTGCCCGGGAAAACCTCGCGAGCCTGAGCGCCGTGTCGCCGGTGATGGCGCGCCGACCATTGAGAATCCCGGTGATGCGGTTCACCGGCGCCAGGGCTCCCGTCTGCTGGCTTTGCCGACAGAGCGGGAGCGGTTCGCGAATGTACGAATGGGAGACCGGGATGTTGTTGAAGCACTATCTGGAACAGGGCGTTTCGAAGGCGGAGTTGTCGAGACGGTTCAGGGTGAACCGTCGCACGATCCATAACTGGGTCACCACGGGCCAACTGGATCACGGGCGCATCGAGACGCGCCGCGCCGCGGTCTGCCACGAGATTGCATGGCTGCGGGAGGACCATGACTGGCCGGGCCTTGCCGCGATCCGCAAGATCGAGGCGACGCGCAAAACCGCAAGGCAGACGACAACCGAAACCCGCTACTACATCATGAGCGCGACGCTCTCGCCCGAACGCTTCCAGCATGCAGTGCGCGCCCATTGGGCCATTGAAAACTGCCCGCACTGGGTCCTCGACGGAGGACCGCCAACGAAACCGCAAAGGATACGGACCCGAAAACCTCGCCATGCTGCGACGCCTCGCCCCAAACATCGCACGCCGCGAACCGACAAAGGACGCCATGTATGGCAAGCTCAAGCGCGCCGCGTGGAACGACGACTTCCTACTCAACTTGATCCGCGCCGCTGCATGACAAATCCAAAAGCGATTGCCCTGCCATTATGCTGTTCAACATTTACTGAAACCGACATCTGTGATTTACTTCAGCGTTCTGGTCAACGGAGCCGATTGCGGTGACGATAACGAACGCTAGGCAATTGCGTGAGACCTATTGCGAACCGAATGAGCGGGCGGGACTGAAGGTGCTCGATCACTTGGATGTTCACTGCCGGAACTTGATTGCCAAATCTCCATTTCTCGTGATCAGCTCTGCCGGCGCCGACGGTCGCGCGGATGCCTCGCCGAGGGGTGATCCACCTGGGTTTGTAGCCGTGTTGAACGATCGGACGCTGCTGATTCCCGACCGCCCGGGAAACAACCAGATCGATTCGTTACAGAGCATTGTCGAAAACCCTTATGTCGGACTGTTGTTCTTCGTACCGGGAATGAACGAGACCCTGCGGGTAAAAGGGTGCGCTGAAATCGTGACAGACGCGGAATATCTGGCGCCTCTATCGCTAAAGGGCAAAGCTCCACTGTCCGGATTGCGGGTTACGGTTGAAGAGGCGTTCCTTCACTGTGGCAGGGCGCTGATCCGCTCTAGGTTGTGGGATCCGGCGGTGCAAATTGAGCGCTCCAGCTTCCCTACCTATGGCCAAGTGCTGGCCGATCAGATCGCGGGGGCCGATGCCGTTGAAATCGATGCCGATGAGGAGGAGGCCAACCGTACGCAGCTTTATTGAAACGAATTCCGCAGGCCCACCAAGCTCTACGCGCCGACATGCGCTCGGTCCATGCCAATTCATCTTTGGTCGGTCAACGACGGACAGTTTTGTACCTGTACGAACAAGGAAGTGACCAACGGATGAGATTTATCCTCGCAGCGCTCGCCTTAGCCGCCATGCTCACGGCGGGTCAGGTCCGCGCCGGCGCGCTGGCGCCGTCCCCGCAGATCGTCGCCGAGTACGACCGCGGCTTCATCGAAAGGTCTGGCGCCCAGACGTTCGGCGAGATGCTCGACACGGGCATCATCCGTTATTTCTTCACCGGAGGACGCGACACACTCATTATGGTGAACGGGCGGCCCTACGCAACGACCGCGCACAATCTGGACTCACTCCCGCTCTCGGCGGTCGAGCGCATCGAGGTGCTGAGAGGCGAGAGCCTGGGGACGCTCGGCGGCCACGCCGCGGTACGCGGCGCGTTCAACCTTGTGCTGAGAAAGGATCTGGACGGGTTCGACGTGCGCACCGTCGCCCGGATGCCGAGCCGCGACGGCGGCGACGCGCGCCAGGGCAGCGTGGTCTGGGGCGGCGCGATCGGCGCCGGCGGACACCTGACCGTGGGCGTCGACATCCTCGACCGCCAGGAGATCGCCGGCAGGACCCGCGAGCACAGCCGCTCGGAGTACTCGGAGGGCGGGAGCTTCGCCGAGGCGAGGAACGTGAGCGTCGGCGGCAACACGGTCTACATTTTCGACAGGAGCGCGGGCGCGCTGAGAGCCGTTCCGCTCGGCGCGTGCGATCCGGCGCATGGCTACACCGGCCCGCTCAGCAACCCGCCGGGGATCGCCTCGGGCGACAAGGGCTGCGGGTTCGCTTACGGCGATTTCTGGTGGGACAGCGCGAGCTACGACCAGAAAAACGCAATCCTGAGCTTCGACCACCCGCTCGGAGAGCACGCGGATCTCCATGTGGACGCAAATTTCACGCAGGGGCGCTCGGCGTTCCGCTACGCCCCGTCGGTCGGTGTCTTCTCCGTGGCCCCGGGCGCGAGGCTGCTCGACGCAATCAACGCGTCGGCGCGCGAGGCCGACCCGGCGTTCGAGGCGACGGGAGAGGACGTGTTCGCGGTCGGGCACCGCTTCATCGGCCATGGCAATCGGGACTGGAAGACGAGCACCGAGGAGTACGACGTCTCGGCAAGCGTCGAGGGCCGGTTCGCCGAAGGCCTCGGCTACGACGCCCGCATCGAGGCCTGGAGGCTCGATGGCTCGGTGACGGGTGATACGTTCGTGGACGCTGAGATCATCAGGGAGGAGATCGAGGCCGGAAGGTACGACCTGACAAATCCGCTGTCGGCGGACCCGGATCACCTGAGAGCGATCGCGAGGAGCAGCCTGCGCGAGGAGAACGACTTCGGCGGGAGGTATCTGGGCCTGCGTCTTGCACTCGAGGGTGCGGGTCCGGGCATCGGCGGGCGCGCCTCGGCATGGACTGCGGGGGTCGAACTCGCCGACACGGAGGCCCACAGCCTGCTGGCGTTCCGGGCGAGAGACGGCCGGACCCGCGACGTAAACGGGGTGCTGGGGTCGGGCGGCACCAGCTACGCCGGCGAACGCAACGCGGTGGGCGTCTTCGCCGAGGTGTCCGTGCCCGTCGCTGACACCGTGGAGGTGAGAGCCGCGGCGCGGGCCGACAATTACGACGATGTCGGCGGTCTGCGCGCATGGCGCCTCGGGGCCGAGTACCGCCCGATCGAGATCGTGACGCTGCGCGGCTCGTGGAGCACGGGCGACAAGGCGCCCTCGATGCACCACCTGCACAGCACCGCGGCGCAGGACCACCCCTATGTCCGCTGCGTCCCCGAAAGCGGGCCGCCGCCGCGCAATTGCGATACGGCGAATTACCGGCAGGTGACGCGCCGCACGAGCGGCAACCCAGACCTTGAGCCGTCGCGGTCGGAGAGGCGCTCGATCGGCGCGGAGGCCCGCAAGGGGCCGTTCTACCTCGTCGCCGACTGGTATTGGCTCACGACCTCCGATCTGCCGGGGCGGCACGATGCCACTTACGCGATGCTGAACCATCCCGAGTGCCCGCCGGGCGGCGGCGCCGGCTGCATCGAACGCGCGGCCGGCGACATCACCATCCACGACAGCTTCGCGAACATCGTCAGGATCGATATCTCGGGGCTCAACACTCGGTTCGGAGCGCGCGCGAAGACCGGCTGGGGCTTCGTCGCGATGCGCGGGTTCTGGCGCCGCGTCGGCAGCAGCGAGGAGTACATCGCGGGCGAGGGGCGGCCGTACCCGCTGCCGCGCAACGCGGTACGCATCGTGACCTCGACCGGGCGCGGCAACCTCACCGCATTCTGGGCGGTGAACTACCGCGACGAAATCGAGAGCCGGCAGGGCGACGGACGGTTCAAATCGTGGACCGGCCACGACGTGACGCTCGACTGGAAGCGTCCGCTCGGGCTTAACGCGCGGGTGACCGCAGGCGTGTATAATATCACCGACGCGAAGCTCTCCACCAACACCGCGAACCCGGCGGTGACCGACGGGCCGCGCGCGGCCGGCTGGGGACGCACCCTCTTCGTAACCCTCAACAAGCGGTTCTGAGATGCCGGCCAAAAGGGGAGCGCGTCGCGGCCCGATATGGCGAGGGCGGAACAATGTCTCCGATGAGCGCATCTCACATGAACACTGACTGCGTCCATGTGGACGGCGTAGAGTTCCATAACCGCAAGCTCGGAGGTTCCATGAAGGGATTGATCACGGCGCTGATCCTCGTTCTGGTGACTGCCGCGCCCGCGTTCGGGGAAGAGGCGGCCCGGGAGACGCTCCGCATCGGGATCGACCCCAGCTATCCGCCGTTCAGCGACATCGACGATGCGGACCGGCTCATCGGCTTCGACGTCGACATCGCCGTGGCCTTGTGCGCGCGGTTGGAAGTCGCGTGCGCGTTCGTCCGTCAGGACTGGGAGGGGCTGATCCCGGCGCTGCGGGCCGGCCGGTTCGACGCCATCGTCTCTAGCATGTCGATCACCGAGAAGCGCCGCCGGCTGGTCTCATTCACCGAGCGCTACTACAGCAGCGGGGTGCGCTTCGTCGCGCGGAAAGGCTTGGGTTTCGATCCCGAAGACGCGGCGGGGCGGACCGTCGGCGCGATGCGCGCGACGATCGCCTCGGACTGGCTGGAGGACAACCGGTCGAAGTTTGCCGGCGTAAGGCTGTACGACGACCAGGGCGCGCTCGACCGGGCGCTGATCGAAGGCCGCTTGGACGCGGCGTTCGGCGACGCGCTCGGCTTCTGGAAGTGGCTGGGGAGCCCCGAGGGCGCGGGCTTCGCCTATGCGGGCGACACATACCGCCTTGATGAGGGCATCGGCATTGCCGTGCGCAAGGAGGACGAGGCGCTGCGCCGGCGTCTGAACGACGCGATCCGGGCAATCCTCGCCGACGGCACCTACGGGACGATCAACGCCCGGTATTTCCCGTTCGGCATCTACTGAACGATCAGCCGGCCCGTCCGTGCGCCAGATAATGGTGAGAGATCCGAGCGCATCGTAGTAAGGTTTGAACCATGGCAACAATCAATGTCCCCGAGAAACAACGCCTTAGAACTCAACAAACGTCGCCGCCAGCGGGCGTTTACGAGGCCAGCGTCAAATCGGCGGTGTCGGTCGGCGTGGATTTCGTGGTGACTTGGGAGTTCCGTACCGAGGGAAAAAACTGGGCGCTCGAGCAGCACTGCGACGCTCAGGTGATGGCCGACATTTTGTTCAGCATGGGATTTGCCGGGCAAACGGTCGATCATAGCGTTGCGATCGGCGAGACGGCTTATATTCTTGTCTGCACTCACGGCGGCCGCAGTTCGGCTCACGTCGATAAAGTGTGGCCGCGCGAGCCGGAAATGCCTTCCTGATGATTTGTAATTCAATTGTATTTCAACCGGTCTCGATTCATGGCCGTTTTTGGAGCCGTTTTTGGTCGGTAAATCGGTGGTAAAATCGAGGCGATTTCACCCGACTTTTTTCCGGCTACAGTTCATGTCGATACAGAGAAGCTATATCGACATGTTGGGCCGTGGCAAGCAGAGCAGAATCGTTCGGGTCGATCGTTCCAAGAGTAGGACACACTGGCGGGCGGCAGGCTACGGACTTACCTGTACCTCTTGTAGATCATAGGGTTGTGGCAGATCAGACCGGAATATTAATCAAATGTCGGTCTCGGTGGTTGCGAGCCCCCGCAACCACCGAAAGCCTTTGAAAACATTGATGTTTTCGAGGGCTTTTTGATTCCGGGATTCGGCGGAAGTTTGGACTGTCAACATGCTCCCGGCCTGCGCCGCATTTGCCCCGGCCGTACCGGACGGGGGACCGCCTGTTGCGGCGGATCCGGCGGAGACGCTTCTGACCGAGGCCGCGCTCCGCGCCGAGCGATCATTCGTGGCGCTGGCCCGGGCGCGCTCCACGGAAGACCCGCTCGCCGACACGCCGCTGCCGCGCATCGTCCCGGCGGCACTCGCCGCATACGATCCGGTTCCTCGAAGCGGAATGGGAAAACGTCGAAGCGTTCGCGGAGGCGCGCGGGCTCGCGCCCGCCGAGTTCGTCCGGTTCGCGACGCTCAACGCGATCGCGGACGGGGGCGCCTCCCGTTGAAGTGGCCTGCCCCTATTGAGTGGTCCACAGCTTATGTTAGAGTTTGGCGTGGTTTGGGTTGATGTTCAGGCCGAAGCTCGCCGATGTCTATCAGGGACGCGGCGCCAAGATTCTGAAGATGAGAGAGGAAATCAAGAAACAGACAATCCGGGAGGGCCGCTTGCTGCACCAAGCTGCTACGCCAAAATTAAGCAGAAATCGAACCGGAGCCTCCGCCACATAACTGCCATAACTCTGACGACGGCTATGACAATATAGTTATCTGATGGTCAACGCGGCGCAATTATTGAGAGCGATTTATGCTTTTGGCGGGTTCGCCTGCCGAATTTCCGCACTGCCGATCATCCCGTTGGCCATTTTGGCCGGCGCCCTCCTGGGAACAACAGACAATGCGTTAGCCCAGACCGCGGTCTGCTCCAATACGCCTGCGGCCGACGAAAGGGTCGAATGCACGGAGGATTCCACGTCAAGCGACAATATCGACATCCTGTTGGAGGGCGTCGATATCGATGTCGATGACGCGACGGAAGTCAATACCCATGCCGTGAGCGCAAAGCACGAAGGCAGCGGCAATATCGACATCAACATAACTTCCAGCGTCGATGAGGCCAACCAAACCGTCCGCAGCACGATCGACACGTCAGGGGCGGCTCAGGCCTATGGCGTTTTGGGCCAACATACCGGCACCGGAACCGTCGACATCTCGGTGTCCACCACCACCATAGGCACGATGGGTTCGTCGGCCCACGGCGTTCATGGTTATCATACCGGTTCCGGACGCATTGTGCTTGATGTCAGTGACAGCCGGATCGACACCAAGGGCACGGGCTCCCACGGGATCTATGCGGATCACGTGAGCACCGATACGAGCCCCGGCACCGACCCCCGCGTTTCCGTCACGGCCACGTCCAACGAGATCGTCACGGAGGGCCAGGAAGCCCACGGCATTCGGGGCGCGCTTGAAGGCCCGGGCAATGTCACGGTCACCTCGACGTCCAACACCGTCACGACGAAGGGATTCTCCGCCCACGGGATCTACGGTTACCATCGGGGGGAAGGCGACATCAACATCGTCTCCCAGGACGACACCATCACCACGGAAGCCAGCAGCACCTACGACGGCGCGATGGGAACCCGCGCAAGGCCCTCGGCCGCATCCACGGCCTCGCGGTGCGCTTCGGCGCGCCTTCCGGCGACGCACCGCTCGTCGTCGGCGAGGGCATCGAGACGGTGCTCTCCCTGGTTACCGCCGTGCCGGAAATCCGGGCCGCGGCAGCGCTCTCGGCAGGGAGCCTCGGCGCATTCGCGCCTCCGGCCGGCCTCGCGCGGCTGGTGATCGCCAGGGACAAGGCCGCGCCGCCATGGGCTTCGGCCGGCCGCGGAGGCTGCGTCGGAACCCGGAACGGGACGCGGAAGACGGCCGGGGTTTACCCGAAATTTCTAAGAAGGGGATATACGATGCGTGGAAAGCGATCGAAGGACTCAACAAATACGGACGCGCTGACGAAGCGCTCGCCGCACACCATTCGGTTTCTCGACCCGGAATGGGAAAACGTCGAAGCGTTCGCGGAGGCGCGGGGCCTTGCGCCCGCCGAGTTCGTCCGGTTCGCGACACTCAACGCGATCGCGGACGGGGGCGCCTCGGTCGCCGGGCTGGCGCCGCTCATTCAGACGGCGTTTCGCGGCACCCATATTCTGGTATCGAGACTGCGCGATGAAATGCTTGAGGCAGGCGAGCAGGAAGTGCTCGATCAGATGATCGCCGCGGCCCGTGGCCTACAGGCGGACCTGATCGATTCCGCACAGGATTGACGGCCCGCGGGGCGAACTGTCCGCTCCGCCGCGGATTGCGGCCGCTTCTCGAATTGTGTCGCTCGGATCGCCAGTGAGGCGCTGGTCCTGCTGCATATTTGGAAGAGATCGGCAGGATGTTCGCTCTCCTGACCGGCCCGCCGCAGGGAAAGTGGGTTTCCGCCATCTGCCCGTCGAGGGCCGGGGCGACAATGGGACTCCCCGCCATTTATAAAGGACTCGTCGGCGAGCCCGGGAGCCGGCCTTCAATCCAGACAGACGATCCGCCCCTCGACCGCCGGGGAGACCGTGCCCGAGGCCGCGACGTACGCGCCCGTGCGCAAGGGCCTCGTGCGCCACCCTGTCGTTATCGACGAGGATAACCTGGACTTGCTTGACGGCATGGCGTTCGTGTTACTCTGCGTTGATGCCGGGGACGTGAAACGCCCCATCGTCAACAAGCTGGAGTTCGACGGCATCCCGTTCATAGACGTGGGCATGGGCATCTACGAAGCGGAGGGAAAGCCGTCGCAACCTGCCACGGGCGCGACCTCGCTTGGCCTCATATCCCGTATCTGGCACTGGCTATCGAACTCGTGGAGCATATTAAGTTATTTTGAATTTTTTATAATTACATGGTCTTAGACCATTGAAATATAAAGAATTCGAAATATCTCTTGGCGTTGTTTTGAAAATAGTCTAATTTAATGACTATGAACCATCAAAGACAGCAACGTCTAAAACCCCTCCTTGACAAGGTGCCACCGGGCTTCCTGGTGGATACCCGCTGGCTCAGGGCCCAGGGCATCGACGCCAAGTCGATCCACGACTACGTCGCACGGTGCTGGCTGGAGCGGCTCATACGGGGCGTCTACCGCCGCCCCCTGCCGGAAGGCGTACAGGCGCAGCCAGCCGTCTCATGGGACAGCGCCCTACTCTCCCTCCAATGGATCATGAAGTACGACGTACACCTGGGCGGCGTGAGCGCGCTCGATCTGGCCGGACATGCTCATTATCTGCACCTTGGCGGGACGCCACGCGTCCACCTCTACGGCGATATCCCCACATGGCTGAAGAGGCTACCTATGGACGCGCAGATTGTCATGCATCGACGCACCCTCTTCGGTGACGATCAGACGGGGATCATCGACGCCGACCGGGATACCCGCGAAAGCAGTCAGGCCGTGAACGTCTGGCGCTGGCCTCTGAAAGCATCAACATCGGAGCGTGCCATTCTCGAAGCCCTCGACGAGCTGACCAACGATGCTGGCTTCGCCAGCCTAGACAAGGTTTTCGAAGGTCTGACCATCCTGCGACCCAAGCAGCTGATGACGCTGATCACGGCCTGCCGAAGCGTGAAGGTGCGGCGCTTGTTCTTTGTCTTCGCTGATCGCCATCAGCACGCGTGGCGCAAGCACCTGGACGTCGAAAAGGTCGACTTCGGCTCCGGGCCGCGGGCGCTTGTCGAGGGTGGCAAGCTCCACCCCTCATATCGCATCTACGTCCCGCAGGACTTCGTGCCGAATACAGACACGGAGCCCGACGCAAGTGCTTGATCGTTATGTGGATCAAGTTCGGCTCCTTCTGAGCGTCTTGCCAGACATCGTCGTAGAGGACGTGTTCGCCCTAAAGGGCGGCACAGCTATCAACCTGTTCTATCGGGATATGCCCCGGTTGTCGGTGGACATCGACCTCACCTACCTGCCGCTTGGCAACCGGGAGGCGTCCCTGAAGGACATCGACGAAACCCTCGACCGCATCATGGCGGCGGCCACCAAACGCAACCCACGAGTCCAGGCCCGACGCGTCGCCGGCGGCGGCAACAACGACACCCGTATCATGGTCGGCGACGGACGGGTGCAAATAAAGATCGAGACGTCCCCAGTGACGCGCGGCGCGGTTTACCCGCCGACGATGATGATGGTGTCAGACACTGTGACTGAGCAATTCGGCTTTGCGGAAATGAACGTCGTTGCCTTTGAGGACCTTTACGGCGGCAAGCTTCACGCCGCACTCGATCGCCAGCACCCGCGCGACCTGTTTGATGTCAAGCTCCTGTACGATAATGAAGGCGTTACCGACGACCTGTTCCGGGTATTCATGGTCTATGTAGCAAGCTCGGGCCGCCCCATGCACGAACTGCTGGCCCCAGCGGCACCGCTCCACGACGCGCTCTACAACGATGAATTTGTCGGCATGACGCGGGAGAGGGTCACCAAGGAAGAACTGGTCGAGGCCCGCGCCCGCTTGCACACGGATATCAGGAATCGACTGACCGGGAACATCGCATCCTTTCTGCTCTCACTCCACGACGCGATACCCGACTTCGACCTGATCGGCTTACCAGAAGCTGCAAACCTACCGGCCATCCGCTGGAAGCTCATGAACCTGGATCGGCTGAAGCGCGACAATCCTGAGAAGCACGCAGCGCAACGAGAAGAGCTCACGCGTCTGTTTCAATAAATCGAACCAGAAGATTGAATGGATAACGAAGAAACGTAAAGTTATGTGACATGATTTCTGGAGAAAACAATAAGACAAATTTGCTTGCGTCTGCCCGTAGGGCAGCGAAGATCCTTGCTGAGCACCCGGCCCTTCCACCACCGCTTGAGCCGGACCGTCTGAAATTGAGCCCAGGGTCTCTTCCCAGTCCGCCTCCTCGGCAACGCGGACCAGGAATGGGGCCAGCGCCGGGAACGAGCGCGCCCAGACATCGGGATCGATCGGTGTCGCCTTGCCCGCCTCGTCGTCGACCAGCGAACCGAGCAGGACGTAATACTCGGTGTCGTTGACCGGGCAATCGAGCACCCGACGGTTGTCCGACCACGCTTCGATCATCATGGTGCCCGAGACAGCGTCCTCGGCGATTTCGTCCGGCGTGCGGGGGATGGTGACCCGGACCCCGCCGTCGCGCTGTCAGATCCGATGCCTGAGCAGGTCGAGAGGGGCCCGCAGCGTCGATCCCGCCCCATCCGCCAGCACGACCAGATCCGCCTCCTTCCGGGTCCCGTCGTCGGTCGTGATGGTTCCATCGGGAGAGACCTCCGAAATATACGCGACCCAAGCGCGATTTCCGCACCGGCCTCGGCCGCGCAACGGGCGATCAGGCCAACGATGTGACGGCGGTCGATGCGGTAAGGGCTTCGCTCGGTCTTGCGGGTCATCACGACGTTGCCGTCCCCATCGAGCGAATCGCGCCGGTCGATCCGCGCCCCGCCCGCGATCACCTCGTCGGCAATCTCGAGCGTCCGGAAGATCAGGTTCATGTTGGGCTGAACGGCGATACCGTAGCGCCGTCACCCATCCTCAGCTTTGCCGGATGCGTGAAGCCGCGCTGCTTCATGCCCAGCAGAACCTCGCGACAGATTTGCGTGGAATGCCGACGCGCCCAGCAGGTACTTCCGTTGGAAGGACCGAAGCTCAATCGCCACCTAATTCAATGATCCCGGTAGCTTGCTCAGCAGCGCCCGTAATGCGCTGAACTTCTCTAACAGAGAAAGAGACATTTCCATCGTTGTCTTTCGTCCCATAAATCTCGTTAGTTGCCTCATCGACGGTGCCCTTCCTAGCGCGTAACCCTTCGCCTTTCGCGGTAACAGTCAATCTGCCAACAAGTCTGGTCTCTCCAGTGGGAATGGTGTCTAGGATTTCCCGTGGTATTTCGAGTTTCAGATTTTCTCTATTCATGGTTGATTCCTCTTGTACGGACGCGCTAGCCCGCATTATGCGTCACAGCGTGACAAAGTGGTGTAAGTCGTTGGTATGGGGCAAAAATTCCTTTACTAGCGCACTTCTGCCGATGCCACGAAAGCGCCACGCCACTATGACCGAAGATACCCTTCTTCCGTTCGATCTTCCAGCCGTTCAAGGTAGGGCGGATATGTACTTCGACCTATCGTCAGAGCGGCAAGTGCCAGAGGAACTTGTCGATCAGCAGGGCGGCGACGAAGGAGACATCGGCGCAGCTGTTCTTGAACACGCCTTCGCGGGCCGGGGCGCCCATTAGGGAGCCGGTCTCGCGGATCTTCACCTTGACGTGGCGATAGCGGATGACCACGTGCCGGCATTCGATCGCGGCAAGCCGGCAGTGGACGCGCTCCGAGACCACCTCGTAATCGTCCTCCGACAGCCCCTCGATCGCCGGCGGCGTCACGGTGATGTCGATCACCGGGACCTGGCCGTTGAAGCACAGCCCGGTGTCGTTGACCGCATCGCCGCGCTCCTTTCCGCGGCCGGGCCTGCCGCCGCGGCGGCCGTCCTTGCCGTCGGCCCCGTCATCGCTGCCGGACCCGTCCCCGCCCTCCTTGCGCTTTTCCGAGTGCGAGCCGCACAGGTCGCGTTGCAGTTGGGCGATCTGGGCGGTGGCGGTTCTGGGCGACGCCACGCACGCCATGCCGCCCTATCTCGCCCAGGGCGCCGGGCATGCGATGATGAACGCGCTCGGCCTCGCGGTGGCGCCGGCCTACAGAACCGGGGATCACTTCGACATTGCTGAGAATCTCAGTTGAGGGCTCCATTGTGGTTCCTGAGCGCGGAGCGGTTGCTCGCCCGCGTGGCGGGCTTCCAGCGCGACCCCTGGCGTCGCATGAACTCGTCGGCGAAATAGCGGAACAGGGGGCCAGTCCTGCACTCGGCTTCAGCAGCCTCGATCTCGGCCACCGCCATCGCGCGGGCCTCGTCGGCGGTCAGTTCCGCCGCCGTGCCGAGGCGCAGGGTGTCGACGTTCAGCCTGCGCGTCACGCGGACGAGGAAGGTCCGGGTGTCGTCGGCGACAATCCTGAGGCTGAAGGCCGGAAGGCTATGGTCGATGATCGTCAGCGGCCGCTTGCGGTGCTTCGGCTCGGTGAATGTGCGGCGTACCGTCCGTTCGTTGATGTTTGCGTGGATGCGCATGGGGCTGTCTCCTTTCCGTTCCCTCGGAGCCGCCGTGTTCCGAGGGAACGGCGGCGTCGGTTTGGGGAAGGAGATGCGGCCCGCGCGGGAGCCTGCGGCGAGAGGCCAAGACGGCCTAACGGATTGCTGCGATTGAGGAAATCGCTCGCTACACCGGGCCGGGGAGGTCTCGCTCAAGGCACCCAGGGTGCGTCAGGTGTGAAACCTACGCGCCGAAGGGCGTCCCGATCACGCTTCCTAACCACTCAAGCTGTCGGGCGGTGAAAGCCGTTGTGCTATCGGCATTTAGCCCGAGCGGCGTTTGAGCGGCAGCGCCCGCCGCGCACTTGCGGAGATAGTCCCGAACCGCCGCGCGGCTTCCGAGCGGCACTATAGGAAGCACGAGGTAACAATTCAATGCGTGCCGCCTCGCTCACTGGCAGCATCATTTACTCGGCCCGCACCGTCCGGTGATCGTGACGGAAGAGCAAGCGCTTGCGGCGTGTAACGTAGCGCGCTACAGTGAATCATGAGGATCAGGCACAAAGGACTACGGGCGCTGCACGAACGCGACGACGTGGCGCGGTTGCCCGCTGGTCTCGTGCCACGGCTTCGGCGCATCCTGTTCCGTCTGCAAGAGGCGACGTATCCAGGGAGCGCCGACGCGCCCGGCTTCCGGCTGCATCCCCTCAAGGGCGACCGCGCGGGACAGTGGAGCGTTCGCGTCTCCGGCAACTGGCGCGTGGTGTTCCGCTTCGAGGACGGCGAGGCCGTGGACGTGGACCTGATCGACTACCACTGACCGAAGGGGAGTGCTGACCATGAACGACATTGCAAGCGAGCGCGTCGGCCCGATGCGGAACCCGCCGCACCTGGGCGAACTCATCCGCGAGAGCATGGACGATGTGGGCTGGAACGTGACCGAGACGGCAGAGCGGCTCGGCTGCGAGCGCGGAACGCTGTCGCGGCTGCTGAACGGCAAGGCGGGAGTGTCCGCGAACATGGCGCTGTCTTTGGAGGACATCGGCTGGGGCACCGCCGAGCACTGGATGCGGATGCAGGCGAGCTACGAGCTTGCGCAGGCGCGGCGCGACCGGACGGCTGAGGATCGGCGCGTGAGGGCGCTGCACGCATGATCGCGGCCCGCGCCGTCGGCGCTGTCGGCTCGGGCTGGTGCGTCTGTCTACGTCGGCAACCGATCGCCGATAATGGGCTTGATGCGGGAGCACCCCCATGTCTCTGAACGAAAACTTGCGGAAAGCTAGGCGGCAACGGAACGACGAGTTCTACACGCAGCTTCCCGACATCGAGAACGAACTGCGCCACTACAGCAGACACTTCCGTGGCAAGGTCGTGTACTGCAATTGCGACGATCCCCGCGTCTCCAACTTTTTCCATTACTTCTCGTACAACTTCGAGCGCCTGGGCCTGAAGAGGCTCGTCACCGCCTGCTACAGGAACCAGGAACGCGACCTGTTCAGCCGTCACGACTCGGAGCAGGCGATATGGCTCGAATACAAGGGGAACGCAAAGGGCGGCAGGGTCCCCGAAGTCGGGGATATTGGAATCCGAGAGTTCGACGGGGACGGAGATTTCCGCAGCGCGGAATGCATCGAGCTTCTGAAGCAGGCGGACATCGTGGTGACCAATCCGCCGTTTTCGTTGTTCCGCGATTACGTCGCCCAACTGGTGCAGTACGGCAAGAGGTTCCTGATCGTCGGGAGCCAGAACGCCGTCACCTACAAGGAGATTTTCCCTCTAATCAAGGACAGCACGATGTGGCTTGGCGTCACCCCGAAAGGCCAAGACATGCTGTTCGATGTACCGGAGGGCTATGCGCAGGAGTTGCTGGCGACCGCAAAGGAGGGGAGCGCCTACAGGGTCGTCGAAGGGGTTATCAAGGGACGGTTGGGCAACGCGGCCTGGTTCACCAATCTGGACCATGCCAAGCGCCATGAGGAATTGATCCTCTACAAGCGCTACTCGCCGGAGGAATACCCGGCCTACGACAACTACGACGCGATCAACGTGGACAGGGTGGCCGATATCCCGATGGATTGGGACGGCGCGATGGGGGTGCCAATCACGTTTCTGGACAAGCACAACCCGGAGCAGTTTGAAATACTGGGCTTTTCCTCTTTGTGGGATGACGGTTTCGCGAGCCACACATTTTACGATGATTTTGTGGAGATGAGGCCGGATGGAACGAAAACTGGCATGTCTGGCCAAAAGGCCAACGGCTATCCCATCATGAAGGGCAGGCCGCGCAACGGAAACTATCTCATTCGAGGTGAGGAAGCGGTGTATTCCTTATACAGAAGGATTTTTATCAGGCGGAAAGATCGGCCCAATCCACAGTAAGGTACGCTCATGAAAATCGATCTAAGAGTCTGACTCGAAACTCTACATTTAATAACAATGGCTTGCGATCCGCCTTGTGAGGAGTCGGATGTGTGCGACGAGGATCCATGCCTGTGCGGAGGCGATTGATTTCTCCCAGTCCTTGGCCAGTCGGCGGCATCGGTTGAGCCAGGCGAAGGTCCTCTCGACGACCCATCTCCTGGGCAGCACCTCAAAGCCCTTGGCGGTATCGGGACGTCTTATAATCTCGATCGTCCAGCGGCCGATGTCTTCGAGGGCACCCTCAAGTTTCGGTCCGCCATAGGCGGCGTCAGCGAAGAGGTGACGCAGCCGGGGGAAGCGATGACGGATCGATTTGAGGACCCCGGGGGCGCCGTCGCGGTCCTGGATATCGGCTGAATGCACGATCAGGCCGAGCAGCAGGCCGAGCGTATCGGTGACGATGTGACGCTTGCGGCCCTTGATCTTCTTGCCCGCGTCATAGCCCCGAATACCACCGCTTTCCGTGGTTTTCACGCTCTGGCTGTCGATCACCCCGGCGCTCGGGCCGGCCTCGCGTCCTTCCAACTCACGGGCCGCCACAACCAGATGATGGTTGATCGCCTCCAGCAGC
Organism: Rhodospirillales bacterium; assembly: GCA_965213765.1. Taxonomy (GTDB): domain Bacteria; phylum Pseudomonadota; class Alphaproteobacteria; order Rhodospirillales; family UBA2165; genus JAJDXO01. The sequence continues at coordinate 1,517,067 of OZ243926.1, forward strand.
CCGTTCGAGCGCCAGTCGTAGAAGTAACGCTGCACCGTGGAGGGCGGCGGGAAGTCGTTCGGCAGCATCGCCCACTGACAGCCCGTCGAGGCCATGTACATGATCGCATCCATGACATTGCGCAGCTCCGTCGTCCGCGGCCGGCCTATCTTCTTGCGCGGCGGCATGAACGGCGCGATCAACGCCCACTCCCGATCCGTAAGGTCGCTTGCATAGCGACCGCCACGGCGCTCATACTTCGGGCGAGTGATTTCGGTCCACATGTTGTGCCTCCTCGTTTGATTTGACACAACCGAGTAAGACACAACCGACTGAAATCACTCAACTAGTTTCGAGTTGAACTCTAAAGGAAATCACTGTCCGCGACCTTGTGAAGGGCTACCATGACGACGGCGAAGGCGGGGTGCGCGGCTATGGCGGCCAGCTCGACATCCGCCCGCCGTTTCAGCGCGAGTTCGTCTACAAGGACAAGCAGCGCGACGCGGTGATCGAGACGATCAACAACGGCTTTCCGCTCAATGTGATGTATTGGGCGTTGCGCCAAGACGGAACGTATGAAGTCATCGACGGCCAGCAGCGCACGATCTCCGTCGCGCAGTACGTGAAAGGCGACTACTCCCTTGATGGGCGGTATTTCCACAACCTGCAAGATGACGAGCAGGAGCGGATACTCGATTACTCGTTGCAGGTTTATGTCTGCGACGGGAGCGACAGCGAAAAGCTCGCGTGGTTCCGGATCATCAATATAGCGGGCGAAAGGCTGACCGATCAGGAACTGCGGAACGCAGTCTATGCTGGCCCGTGGGTGTCCGACGCAAAACGGCATTTCAGTCGGAGGGGGACCGCCTGCCCCGCCTACGTGATCGGCAGCCGTTACGTGAATGGGAGGGCGGAGCGGCAGGAATACCTCGAAACTGCGATCCAATGGACCAAGGGCGAGGGCCAGACCGTCGAGGAGTACATGGCCGCGCATCAGCACGACAGGACCGCAACCGCCTTGTGGAGTCAATTCCAGGCCGTAATCAACCGGGTGGAAGCGGTATTCCCGAACTACCGCACGCAAATGAAGGGCGTGGATTGGGGCGGGCTGTACGAGCACCTCAAGGACGAGAACTTGGATCCCGAAGGGCTTGAGGCCGAGGTTGCCCGCCTAATGATCGACGACGATGTGACGAAAAGGGCGGGCATCTACCCGTATCTCCTCACCGGCGAGGAAAGGCATCTCAACATCCGGGCCTTCTCCGAGGCCATGAAGCAGAAGGCGTTCGAAATTCAAGAGGGCATCTGCAAGGTGTGTGCGAAGGCGTTTGAGATCGCGGACATGGAGGCGGACCACATCACCCCGTGGGCGGAGGGCGGCAAGACGAACGAACAGAACTGTCAGATGCTGTGCAAGCCGTGCAATCGCAGGAAATCCAACAAATGAGCACACAGGCACGAGAAGACTAGCCGGAGGCCGAGACCCGGACCTGATGCCGACGGACCAGCGCCGGGCGCATCGAGCACTCTACCTTCTGGTGGACGGTCTCTACAAGGGTTTTTCGTCAAAGCAAATCGAGTTCCGCAAGTCGAACACGGGCGCAGCGAGGCGGCGGCGCGCATTCAAGGTTCATCGCCTCCGCAACGAGGCTCCCGACCCGCTCCGCCGCTTCGACAAGGTGCTCATCGGAAAGATGGGCGTAGCCCGCCGTCGTCCGATGTCTCTTGTGACCGAGCAGCTTGCCGACGAGCGGCAGGTTTTCGCCCGCCATGACCGCCTGACTGGCTGCCGTATGCCGAAGGTCATGCTGGCGCAGCCTGCCGAGCTTCGCATCGGCGCAGATCGTCCGCCAGCAATTCGTGAGGCTCCATTCGCCCCGGCCCTCGGCATGGCGCGGGAACAGGAAGGCGTCCGGATCGCGGGAGCCGGGCAGCGCCTCGATGAGCGCCCGCGCGGCCTCGCCGAGCGGAACGCTGCGCGGGCCGGTCTTCGAGTCTTCGAGATTGATGGCGTCCTCGCCGATATCGCGCCATCGAAGATTGAGCACTTCGTTCCGGCGGCATCCGGTGAGCGCCAGCAGACGGATCGCGGCGACGGCCTCGGGCCAGCGGGCTTCGTTGTCGTCGAGCGCGCGCCCGAGCCGGGCCAGTTCGTCGGCGTCGAGGAAGCGGGCGACCTGCTTCCTCGGGTTCTTCGCGATACCGAGACAGGGGTTTGAGTCGCGCTCGCGCAATCCCCACTCCTCCGCCCGGTTCATCATCGCGCGCAGTATCTCGAAGGCGCGGTTGGCCGCGCCGGGCTGGTCCTTGCTCGCCGCGTCGAACCACGCCGCCACGTCCTCCGGGCCGATGCGGTCGAGCGGCATCCTGCCGAACGCGGGCAGGATGCGGGCCTTGAGATAGATGCGCACGGTCTTGCGCCCGGAGGGCTTCCAGTGCGGTTCCGAGCGGCGCAGATACTCGTCCGCGAACTCCCGAAGGGTCGGGGTCTCCTTCTCCCTCTGGATGTCGTCTGCGGGGTTCCCGCCCGCGCGGATGCGGTCGAGCATGTCGCGGGCGCGGCGGCGCGCTTGCGCCAACTGCATTTCTCCGTAGCGGGCGATGACGATGCGGCGGCTCCGTCCCTCGATGCGGGCCTGTACGATCCAGACCTTGCGGCCCGACGGGTGTATGCGAAGGCCGAAGCCGGTGACCGCCTTGTCGAATAGGATGGTGTCCTTGCCGTTGGGCTTGCTCTCGCGGGCAAGGCGCGGGGTGAGGTCAAATGTGGACATAGCGGGACGCTCCCCTGGACTGGGTCTCGGGTCCGGCCTGGGCGGGACGCACGGCGCGGGACGCCCGCCCGCCCCCTTCCTCCCTTCCGGCCAGGGCCGCATGGATGCGGTTCGATACCCGGTCGGCGGCGTCCGCAACGGACCGGTCGGACAGATGGACGTAGCGCTCCGTGGTCTCCACCAGCGCATGACCGAGCAGCTTGGCGATGGTCACCATGTCCACGCCGTTCATGGCGGCGGTGGACGCCCAGCTATGGCGAAGGTCGTGCAGCCGCAGGCCGGGCAGACCGGCCTCGTCGCGGATGCGGTCCCACTGGTATCCAATGTTGTCGACGGGCCGCGTCGGCGGACGGGCGGGAAAGAGATACGGGCAATCCTCGCTGTAGCGCGGGATGGCGTCGATGACGGCGCGGGCCGCGCTCGACAGCCAGACCGTGCGCGGCCCGGACTTCGAGTCGGGGAGGAAAATGCGCCTGTCCTTGATCCAGTCCCATTCAAGCGCGGCAATTTCGCCGAAGCGGCAGCCGGTGAGCATCAGCAGGCGGACGATGGCGACGATGTGGGGACACCAGAACTCGTCGCGGGTCAGCACGGCGTTGAGCCGGGCCATCTCGTCGGCCGTGAGGAACCGCTCCTTCGGCTTCATCTTGTAACGCCGGGTATTCTTGCAGGGATTGGAGTTGTGGGCGCGGTATCCCCAAAGCTCGGCCATGCGCATCATCATCGACAGCACCGGCATGGCGCGGTTGGCGCTGCCGGGCCTCTCGCTCATGGAGGCGAACCAGTCCCGGACTTGCTCGACCGCGATGGCGTCCACGGTCATATGGCCGAAGGCAGGCAGGATATGGTTGTGGATCAGGTAACGGTTCGTCTCCAGGGTGCGGGGTTTCCAGTGCCGGGCCTGCCGGTCGAGGAACTCGGCGGCGAAGGCGTCCATCGGATGCCCGGGTGTGCGGGGGCCGCTGTCCGTCTTCGCCGGTTCGATGTAGCTGGCGATGAGCCTGCGGGCCTCGCGCCGCGCCTCGGGGATCGTCATGGCGTCGGCACTGCCGATGGTGCCGTATCGCCTGCGCCCGCGCACCATGCGGACGAGGAAGAAGGTCCGGGCTCCGGTAGGCTGGATTGCCAGCACGAGTCCGCTCACCACGTCGTCGCGGACTTCGTATTTCCCGGCTCGGGGTTTGGCGGCGCGGACGCGCCGGGCGAAGGTGGATTGTTCGGTCATGGTCGCGGCTCCCTGTTCGGACCGCGCGGCTGGGCGGTAATGCAGGAAGCAGCCGCGGCGGCGTTTCGTCGGGGAAGCCGCGCGGCGGCGCGGGACGGGACAGGCCGTAAAGCCCTGTAGTCACGGGACTTTCCGTCCATTCATGCGAAGGCGGGCATCGGCGGAAAAGGCACCAACGGTGCGTCAGGTGTGAAAACCAAACGCCGAAGGGCGTAGAGAGTCGCACTTCCACCGCGCATCCGCGAAGCGCTGCAAGCCCAGCCGTGGCAACGGCTTGCAGCCCGCGCGGCGGTTGAGCGCAGCACCTCCGACCTTCCGAACTCCGAACCCGACGCCGTTACCCGGCGTGTCCTGGGTGTTCCCCAACGGGAATGCCCACGAAGCGCCGGTCGCGACCGACATGAACGGAAAGGATCGGAAGATGACGAACAGAACGAAGATCACTATGGCGGGCGCTCGCGTCTTCGCCTCTGCGGAAGAACGGGAGGCTGTGCTGTGGGACAGCGCGGCACCGGGGCTCGGACTGCGGGCGCGACCAAACGGGCGCAAGACGTGGATCGTGCATCGGCGCTGCAATGGCTCGGTCGTCAAGCGGACGCTCGGTGCGCTCGACGCGCTGACGGTCGAGGACGCACGGCACGCGGCGCGCGCGCTACTCGCCGATGCCGACGCGAAGCGCGCGCCAGCTGCGGTGCCAACAGTGCGGACGTTCGCGCCGGCGTTCCTCGCCGACTGCGCCGAACGCTGGAAGCCTGCGACACGGCGAGCGCACGCCGATGGCATGAACCGCCACATAATGCCCGCGTTCGGCGACCGGCGCGTCGATGCGATCGGCACGAAGGACGTGCGCAACTGGTTCGACGATCTCGCGCGCACGCGGGCAGCTTCGGCGAACCGGGCGCTGGCGGTGCTGTCGTCGATGATGAAACACGCGGAGGCGCTCGGCCTGCGGCGCGAGGACTCCAACCCGTGCAAGGGACTGCGGCGGCGCAAGACGGGCTTCGAGGCGCACTACCTGACGGACGACGAGTTCGCCGCGCTCGGTTGGGCGCTCAATAGCTTGGAGCCAGACCATCCGGTCGCCGTCGCCGTGGTGCGCTTCCTACTCTACACCGGCGCGCGCAGGTCCGAGGCGCTGCGGCTCAAGTGGGAGCACGTGCATGGCGACCGCGCGGTGTTGCCCGACAGCAAGACGGGTCCGCGCACGATCTGGCTGGCGACCCCGGCCCGCGCCGTGCTCGCGGCGCGACAACGGCGCACTAACTGCCCGTGGGTGTTCGCGTCACCCTGCGGCGGACCTGTCTCGGTGGACAAGGCATGGAACGCAGTTCGCAAAGCGGCGGGACTGCCGACGCTGCGCATTCACGATCTCCGGCATTCGCTCGCGGCGGTCGCGGTCAACGGCGGCGAGGGCCTGCGCGTCGTCGCTGGGCTGCTCGGCCATGCCGACATCAAGACCACTTTCGGCTATGCGCACCTCGCCGAGGGTTCCGTGTTCGATGCCGCGAACCGGGTATCGCGCGGCCTTGCGGACATCCTCGACGGCGGGGAGGCAGGCCGATGACCGAGCGCGTCCGACTGACCGATGCATTGGCGCTCACGGCCCAACCGCGCGAGCGCGAATACGCCATCCACGATACCGCCCTGCAAGGCTTCATGCTGCGGGTCCAGCCGAACGGCGCGCGGTCCTGGGTGTTCCGCTTCCGGCGCGACCGCAAGCCGCGCCGGATAACGCTCGGCAAGCCCGGCGCGGTGAAGGCCGACCAGGCGCGGGCCGCCGCGCTCGCCTTCCTCGCCCGCGAGAAGGGCAGCGGGAGTCCCCTGCCCCTTCCCGCTTCCGGCCCGACGCTGGCGAAGTTCTCCGCCGAGTATGTCGAGCGTCGCTCGCCGTCGTGGAAGCCGTCCACAGTGAAGGCGACCCTGAGCTACCTCAACAGCGCCATCCTGCCCGTTCTCGGCCATCTCCGAGTCGGCTCGATGGTGCGCGCCGACATCGCGCGGTTCTTCCATGAATACGGACGCAGGAAGCCGGGCGGCGCGAATCGCAGTCATGACATTCTACGCAACATGTTCGACTGCGCCATAGCATGGGGCCATCGGCCCGAAGCCGCCGGGAATCCGTGCAAGGGCATCGTCCGCTACCGCCGTCCGCCGCGCGGGCGGCTGCTCGGCGCGGATGATCTGACGAGGCTCGGCGCGGTCCTGCGCCAGCGCGAGGCCGAGAACCCGGTGTGTGTCGCAGCGGTGCGCCTGCTCCTATTGACTGGATGCAGACCGGGCGAGATACGCTGCCTGCGCTGGTGCGAGGTCAAGCCCGACCGCTTGGCCCTGATTGACGCGAAGACGGGACCGAGGCATGTTCTGCTTGGCGAGTCGGCGCGGGAACTGCTGCATGGCCTCGCCGAGACTACGTTCGGGGAGTGGGTGTTTCCCCGCGAGAACGGAGACGAACCGCTGACCAAGAATGACCTGTATTCGTTCTGGATCAAAGCGCGCGACGCGGCTGGTATTGTGGCGGATGCGCGTCTGCACGATCTGCGTCATGCTCACGCCTCGCACGCGGTCATGAACGGCGAGAGCCTGCATGTCGCGGGACGCCTGCTTGGGCATCGCAGGGCTACCACGACAAACCGCTACGTCCATCTCGATGACGCGACGCTGAACCACGCTGCTGAGCGTGTGGCAATTGCGATCCAGCAAAAGCTCGGGTGATGGCGGTCAACAGGGACAAACCGGACCGGTGGAAGCGGGATATTGTGCAGTCGGTGGACATGTACAACGACTGGTTCATGCGATTTGCGCCAAGGGCATACCGGACAACAAGAGTGCAGACCACGAAGGACGTCGAGGCGACGCTCAAATCGACAAAGAACCTGACGAATGTCGGGGCGGAACTGCTGGGGGCGAATCCTTCCGTGTTGCCGTCATTGCGAATGTCCACTTGTCCGCCCTTGGCCGTGGATCGGCTGATTGGACTCGCAGGTGTCTCGGGGAATCTGGTCAAGGTAATGGAGAAGGGCAACAGTCTCCCTCCGCGAATGTCTAGGCGTGAGATCGACAAAGACCTTGAGAAGATCGGGAAGATTATCGAAAAGATGGCTGACCCGGATGTCTTTGTTTGGTTAGAGCGTGGGGACGATCCGTCCGACCAGGAACTATATCGGGCCGCAACGATTGTGGCGGATCGCCTGTGCGGTGCCGTTGCCAACCCAATTATCCGTAACGCACAGGAGAAGCGTCAACTGGCGGCGATTGGCAAATGGTTGACGGCTCTCGGATACAAGAACTTACCGGCAGGCGAAGGTACAAAGTACGACGGCATGAGGCCGGGAACGTTTTCGTATCGGCTCAACGTTCCGGTAGAACAGGATGGGACCGCAAGGGTCGTCAATATCCCTGTGGACGCGGTGGTGATGCCCAAGGCGGCGAAGGCGGGCGATTTGCCGTTGTTGATTGAAGCGAAGTCGGCGGGAGATTTCACAAATGTTAACAAGCGGCGCAAGGAAGAAGCCGCGAAGATGGGTCTACTGCGGCGGACTTATGGTGACGAGGTGCGTTACATACTGTTCTTGTGTGGATATTTCGACAGTGGCTATCTCGGTTACGAAGCTGCGGAAGGGATCGACTGGGTCTGGGAGCATCGTATCAACGATCTGGACGAGTTCGGACTGTAGGTGATGGAGAAAACCCTTGCACAATTCGAGGAGCAGCGACTCGCTCTACAGGAAACGCTCGACGGGCAACTAGACCCATTCATTCGAAACCGGATGGGACAATTCGCGACACCGACCGGACTAGCGGTGGATATTCAGCGATATGCGAAGGTCCACTTCCCGCAGGGCGAAATGGTGCGATTCCTCGACCCAGCTATTGGAACAGGAGCGTTCTATTCGGCTCTGCTGGACGTTTTTCCTCAAAGCAGTATCGGTACTGCCGTCGGATTTGAGATCGACCCCCACTATGGGGAGCCAGCGGCGAGATTGTGGGGTAAGACTGGCTTGGATACGCGCCTTGAGGATTTCACTCGGGCGGAGGTTCCAGCGCCTGCCGAGAAATTCAATCTGCTGATCTGCAATCCGCCTTATGTGCGGCATCACCACATCGCCAATGGTGATAAGCAGAGATTGAAGACGCGAACGCGCGCCGCCAGCGGGATGGATATCAACGGATTGGCCGGACTCTATTGCTATTTCTTGGGTTTGAGCCATGAGTGGATGGCTGATGACGGGTTAGCGGGGTGGCTGATTCCGAGCGAGTTCATGGATGTAAATTACGGCGTTTCGGTCAAGCGTTATTTGCTCGACAAAGTGACGCTCTTACATGTTCATCGCTTCAATCCGAATGATGTGCAGTTTGGCGACGCGCTTGTGTCGTCGGCTGTTGTGTGGTTTCGAAACAAGCCACCTCCTGCGGCAAGTAGTGTACGATTCACCTTCGGCGGAACGCTAGAAAAGCCCAATCTGGAACGATTTATTCCGGTGGATACGTTGCGCCACGACCCGAAGTGGACGCGCTATCCAATGAAAGAAGGCCACAAGGCGGCAGACGGACCAGTCTTGGGCGATTTCTTCAAGATTAAGCGGGGCCTTGCGACGGGCAATAACAGTTACTTCATTTTGTCGAAAGAGGATATCGAGCGGCGTGGATTGCCCATAGATGCATTCAAGCCAATTCTGCCGAGTCCGCGCTATGTCCCGGACGACGAGATTATGTGTGATTGCGATGGCAGTCCGCTTCTGGAACGGCGATTATTCTTGCTTGACCCACCGTGGGCGGAAAATGAGATCAGGGAGCGATACCCAAACTTGTGGACGTATTTGGAACAAGGCAAGACGGAAGGCACCTCTGATCGGTATATATGCCGACATCGGGCAATGTGGTACACACAGGAACGACGGCCTCCAGCCCCGTTTGTTTGTACTTATCTTGGCCGGAGCGACAAGAAGAGTGGTCGTCCGTTCCGCTTCATTCTGAACCATTCCAAGGCGACGGCGGCAAACGTGTATTTGATGCTGTACCCTAGGGAACCATTCGAGCGCGCTTTGTTGGATAATCCCAAACTGAAACGGCGGGTATGGAAGTACCTTAACCGAATTTGCCCACAAGCGATGCTTGGTGAAGGTCGCGTTTACGGGGGAGGGCTGCACAAACTGGAACCCAAGGAACTCGGGAACGTCCCGGCGGAAGCCCTGGTTGAGCTGTTTCCCGCGTTGGAACGGCAACGGCTGGGGAAGCAAGGCGAACTGTTCGAAGGATCGGTCGCGTAGGCCGTGAAGGGCGGTAATTGCTCAGATGTTACCTGGTTGTGAGATGTTTTCTGATATTGTGCTGGCTGTTTCTGCCTTGGGAGTTGGTGTATTTTGCATCGTGGCGCTGCCGGACAGCGGACAGAATTCTTAGAGTCGGTTTCGAAAGTCATGCGTCTCGGGCCAATCTGCGGACGAGGAGCATGACGGAGGCGGCGTATAGGCAGGCGCGGGCTGGGGCGATGGTGGCCTCGAAGTCCTTTGTCAGTCGCCGGTTGCGGTTGCGGCTATGCTGCTTTCGGGTGGTCGGCGTCCACATGGCGGCTCCAGATCGGTCTCAAAAACCTTCCTGAAATCACATCAATACCGGCCACTCAACCACTTTCGAAACGGCCTCTTAGAGTCCGACTCGAACCTCTACATTTAATAACAATGTCTTGCGAGACGCCTCGTGAGGAGTCGGATGTGGGTGACGAGGATCCATGCCTGTGCGGAGGCGATTGATTTCTTCCAGTCCTTGGCCAGTCGGCGGCATCGGTTGAGCAAGGCGAAGGTCCTCTTGACGACCCATCTCCTGGGCAGGACCTCAAAGCCCTTGGCTGTATCGGGACGTCTTATGATCTCGATCGTCCAGCGGCCGATGGCTTCGAGGGCACTCTCAAGTTTCGGTCCGCCATAGGCGGCGTCGGCGAAGAGGTGACGCAGCCGGGGAAAGCGATGACGGATAGATTTGAGGACCCCGGGCGCGGCAATGTGGCGCCCAATACTTCTCATAGAGACTACAAAAGGTGGTTGGAGGTAAAGGGACGAAAACCAGTTTATTGAAATTCTTGTAATCGGCACCTCGCCAAGCTGTATTATACTTTGGGATTCCATAGCAGGGCATGGGCTCATTCGCCATTCAGAAATTGTTTTACTAATTCTGCTATCACTTGGGTGAACGCCACAGTGCCAATTTTCCCGAATAGGACCTTTATTTTGTCGCCGGATAGGCGATCAAGATGTGCCCGAAGCCTGTCCCTTACGCTTTGCTTGCTTGGGAGGGTGTCGGCGTTGGCACCGAGTTTTTCCCACTGCTGGTCTAGCTCTTTCTCCGCTTCTCGTTTCAAGACACCTCGCATCCATATAAGGTGCCAAATGAACACAGTTGGTGCGTGCAGGACGTTTGATTTAGCGAGGTCTAATGAAGGGTACTCATCTGCCCTGATGTAAGAGCCGGCGGTATTCGCGACACCGAACGTATCTTTAAGCCTCAATACACAAGTACCCGAGTTTGGCTCCAGTTCGATGTATCCTAATTCCTCTTCACGTCCTCTAAGCTGCTGAGTCAGGTTAGTCCCCGATAAGCGTATGCCACTCATATCTGGCTCCTGATGCAATTCATCTGACGCTGCGATCCGACTTTCGAAAGCGCGCGGGCCAACTCAACCTGTCCCTCTGCTCGAGCTTAGCGTTGGAAGTGCCAACATGCTACAATCGTGTCCTGAGCACGAGACTGTGTACATGGCGAGGAGAAATCGGAACGGGACAGCGACTGTCGTCTAAGGGTTTGAAATGGCACGGGATTTTGCTTGCCATTGGACTCGATGACAGCAGGCCTTGCAAGCACCCTCGGTGCGTCAGGTGTGAAAATCAAACGCCGAAGGGCGTCCAAAAGGCTAAAAACGTGCAGCGATGTTCATGGGGGAATCGACGCCGTCGAAGACGGCGGAGGGGAGCCGCCACGGTGATTGAGTGGCGGCTGGTGCGGACACTGCCATGGGACGGCGTGTCGAGCGCGGTGACGGCGGGCTCGTTGGGAGCGCCGTCACGAGTGCCGCGATCGGTGCGCCGGGATCGGCGAACAACCGCGATCGGCGAGCGGCAGCGAGCCGGAGCACGAGCGCGGCGCGAAGCGCGCGCGAGGACGGCGTCGCCGCATCACCGGTGTGCGAACGAAGACGAGGTTCTCGGTGATGCCGGAACCGGGAAACGCGATCACGCCCTTCGGCAGGAGGTTGAGCAGTTCGTCGTTGCGCCTGAACGGGGCGGCACGGCCATGGCGGTCCCAGTCCGGCTTGCAGACAACCTGGTGGACGCCGTTGCGCTCCGCCCAGCTTGCCGCGATCTTCTCGACGCCGGGTCCGCCGCCGTGGACGAGGACGATGTCGGCGCACTTCGCCTTCGCCGTGTCGAGGCGCGCGATGACGGCTGCCGGGTCGGCGACGTCCTTGCCGCCGGCGATGGCGACGAGGGTGCCCTCGGGCAGGTGCGCTTGCGTCTCGCGGTCCTTCCGGGCGCGCTGGTAGTCGCGGGCGTCGATGCTGGCGGCGGTCAGCTTGCCGGTCTGCGAGACGTGGCTGCCGTGACGCGGGCGCCAGACCTCGCCGGTCTCGCCGCGGTACTGCTCGGCCACGGCGTCGCGCATGGTCTCGAAGGCGTCGCGGCGGTCGCCGAGGTTCCGCGCGCGGTCGGTGACCAGTTCCAGCTCGCGGGACTTGATCTCGGAGCCGTCCTGGGCGCGCTGGAGGTCGCGCAACTCCGGGCTGAGCCGGTCGACGGAGCGGTCGAGGCGGCGGACCTGGGCGTCGAGCATGTTGACGAAGCCCCAGAGCAGGCTCTCGCGCTCGTCCGCCAACTGGAACCCGTCCGGGCAGGCGCCCTCGGCGATGATGCGGAAGGCTTCGGTGACGGCGTCGGTGGCGCTGTCGTGGTCCCACACCTCGCGGCTGTCGAACTCGTCCCGCTCGGGGGTTGCGCCGTAGAGGGCGGCGTTCTCGCAGACGGTGGCGGTGACGGACTGCCCAGCGGTTTCAGTGGCGGTCTCGATGGTGTCGATGTTCTCGATGGTGGTCATGACGATCTCCTTGATGATCGGGTTGAAGCGATCGGAGCGGTGCGCCCCGAAGTGATGTCCTGTTGGGAACCGCGCGCGCAGCGGAAGCACCTGGCCCTGGAAGTTCTTGGGGCGGAGTGGTGCGGAAAGTCGCCGATCTTGGTGCGGAAGATCGCCCTTCGATCTTCACGGTCGGCGGCTTTCACGGTCCGCCCTTAGAGCTTCTTCGGCCAGGCCGGAGGGAGCGCAGCGACCGGAGGACCCCGGAGGGGTTGCTGTAGCGAGCACGTGGATCACAATGGGAGATCACGTCGGTTGGCCTATTCTCTCTACCCGCACCGGCCCCATCGGCGGTTCGGCCTGGCACATCGTTGAAAAGGAGGCACGGCGGCGCGTCACGCATCGGACCGCTCCGCCAGAACCCCGGACGCCCATTCCGCGGCGCGGGCCAGAACATCGCCATGGCAGGGCAGCGGCTCGCACCAGCAGGCCAGCCAGCAGCCGTCGAGTTCAGCCAGTTCCTCCAGCGTCACCTCGCCCGCCTGGATGCGGCGCCAGAGATCGGCGCGGTAACGGGCGATCACCTGCTCGCGGTCGCCATCGGCCCCCAGCCTGAACGGGTTGCGCCACTTGGTGCGGCGGTCGATCAGCACGGTGTTGTCGACGACGTGCGCATATTCGAACTCTTCGCGCAGCTTCGGCTCGTGCTTCAGGTTTACGATGGCTCTCATTTTCTCTCTCCTTGTGTCGGCTTGCCCGATCCCCCGCTCTTCTCTTCCTCCAGCCGGCGGGCACGATGACCGTGGCGGCGACGGCCGCCCGCGCCCGCATCGCGGCCCGCGCGCAGCGCCGGGCGAGATACCCGGCCGGGAAGAGGCTCCAGGTGGGCAGCAAAAAAAGGCCGGCGCGCGAGGCGCCGGCCCAGTTGGAAGGGAGGAGGAAGCGGTGGTCCGCTAGAAAGGAATGTCGCTGTCATCCGCCGTCGTGGCGGCCGGCGCGGTTTCGGCGGAAGACGCGCTCTCGCCGTTCGCCGCCGGCGCGCCATTTCCGTTCGGCTTGTCCAGGAATTGCACCCTGCCGCCGGGAACCAGCAGGATCTCGGTCGAGAACCGGTCCGAGTCCTCGCCGTCCTTGCGCCACTTGCGGGTCTGCAGCTTGCCCGAGACGTAGACCAAGCGGCCCTTCTTGGCGTGCTTCTCCATCATCTCCACCAGGCCGTCCTGGAAGGTGACGACGCGGTGCCACTCGGTGCGGTCCACTTTGTCGCCCGAATTTTTGTCCAGATAGCTTTCGTCGGTCGCGATCGAAATGTTGGCCACGCGGCCGCCGTTGGTGAGATGGCTGATGGTGGCGTCGGCGCCGAGGCGTCCGATCAACTGTGCATTATTCAGTCCGAACATGATCAATCTCCTGTGATCCGGGTTATGACATCTGGTTGGTGAACGGGGTCAGGCCTCTCCCGGCCCTTCCCCCTTCATCCTTCTCCAAGCCTTCCTCGTCCTCTCTTCAGCCGTCCGCACCGGCATATGCCCGGGAGCCGAGAACCTCGCGGATCGCATGGGCCGGCAATCCGGCCGCGGCCAGCAGCGCGCCGGCGTCGGGAAGCGGTGCGGCGAGGCCGGGATCGGCGTCGCCTGTGACGCCGGCATCGAAAAGGGTGTCGTTGGACTCGGTCGGGCTGTGAATGGAATCGAACATCGGGCATCTCCGGTTGATGGGGTCGGGACGCCACCCGGAGGGAACTCTCTCTTCCCTTGGGCGCGTCGCCCTTCTTTTCGCCTTCCCCTAACTCTCCCGCACGCCGGTCGAGGCAGGCCGGGGTGTCCGGGGGTATCGCACGGCGGCAAGTGTTGGCGCGCCGGATGTCAGATTGTGCGGGGCAACCGCCGCGCGGGTTGTCAAAGACCCGCGTCGGCGGCGTCCATGATGGCGATGACGGCGTGGTCGAGGCCGCCCCTGGCGCTCATTAATGTGTTCTCGAGATGGAGAAGCCGGTGGCGGAGCCCGGCGCGGTCGTCGCGGGACGCGCCGCGATAGCATCCGGCGCGGATCAGTGCAGGGTGCCGCCGGTCGGACCGGCCGCGCGGCAGGCCGCCCCCCGAGGAGGGCTGCGAGGGAATGGGGTCAGTCGGTCTCGGACACGGCGACGCGCAGCCGGCCGCCGGTGGGAGAGCGCGGCTGGCGGATAACGATGTCGATATCGCGGTTGAGAGCAATCAGGAGCCCCAGCAACCGCTCCAGCGAATACTCCCGGATATCTCCGCGGAGCAGACGGGAGAGGTCGGGCTGGGAGAGGCCGAGCAGCCGTCCCGCTTCGGCCTGGGTGAGGTCGCGCTGCCGGATGATATCGTCGATGCGGGCGACCAGCTCGGCTTTCACGATGTGCGCGTCGGTGTCCGGGAGGTCGGGATCGGCGGAGATGTCGCCGCCGCCGGGTTCGATGGGAATGTCGGATACGGTCATGGGACGAGCCTCATTCATGGGGGTCGCCATCGTGATGCGTTACAACCTCCAGCACGCCGGTACCGAAGTCCCGGAGCGGCTTGAGTACATAGGGGACTGTGAGCATAATAAACCCACCCCCATATATTTACACTCCCCCTTCCCATATATGCTAACAGAATTTGAAACTTGTTCGTGGAGAACCGATGACATGAAAAAACAACGGCTCATCCAATCGACATGGGATGAATTCTCGAGAAAATTTGCCAAGCGGCAAAGACTACCTCTAGGCACCGAGTTGCACCTGTATGATGGCAGTGGCAGAAAGAAGCGCTCGGACTGGCAGGTCAAATGGAAAAAGGTCGATTCAGTACCCAAAGCCGCCGAGAACGAGACCGTGCACAGTTTGCTCCAAACGGCGACCAAATTGCTTTCGACCGACATCAAAGCTCGCCGTTTGAAAATCCGTTTGGTGAGCCCACAAGGGGTTCGGATACAGGGCAACACGCAGGTAGGGACTGTCCGCAAGTTACGTCGTCACCGCACAGGAGACGAGCTTGAGGAAGAAGCGCAACGAGAACTGGAAATTAAGCACCTTCGTCGAGAAACGGGAAAGGTCGCAAGCAACGAGATCAATGAGGCTGAATACCTCCTTGAAGACCCTGAAGAGGTAGTTCCCCACGCTTACGTGTCGGCGCTGTGCGAGCGTTACGGACGCGAGCGTATCGAAGGAGCATTGGAAGCCGTCTGAGACGTGGTGGTGCTATATCCGGACACTGATTGGACTTGTTCATTGGCCGCCGACATTCATGGTGAGAGCTCCTGCGGCGGGGCGGGACCGGTGGCCGGCCGGAGAGCCATACGCATGTCGGAACGGGCTGGAGTGTCCGTTGCCGGCAGACGACGCGCCGGCTCACCAGGGCGGTGCGATCATCGCCGCCATGGGACTCGCGTTGCACAGCACCTCGACCTCGTCCCGCGAGAGCTTCTCGAAGGCGAGACAGAGGGCGATTTCGGCTTCGCTGTCATAGGTGCCGAGATCCCGGCCGGTGGCGACCTCGATCACCGTCCAGGTGGGGTCCCAGACCGGGATGCCCCGGAATGCGCCCGAGCTCTCCCGATGTTTGCGGGAACAGGGCCCGCAGCGCGCCACCCCCGGCGATGGCGCATTGCAGGCGACGCATCGGCCTCGGGCCTTCCGGTCGGCATAGCGGGCACGCTTGGCGGCGTATTCCGCCTCTCTGTCGCGGCGTTCCTCCTTGGCCACGGCGCAAGGGCCGCAGTAGGTGGCGCCGCCATAGGTAGGGGTTTGGCACTTGACACAAACCCCTGCAGCCCGTCGGGCATCGTAGCGGGCGCGGGCGGCTTCGCGGCAGGCCCGGCACTCGGCCGCCCCGTTTGCCGGGTTGCCGCATGATGTGCAATCGCCCCTGGCGCGCCGGCCGGCATAGCGCCGGCGGTCGGCGTCGCGCTTCACCTTGAGGTTCCGCCGCCTGGAGCGGGTCTTGGCGCAGGGATCGCAATAGGCCTTGCCGCCGGGCGCGGGCGTCGTGCATTGGACACAAAGGCCCTTCGCCCTGCGTTCGGCATGGAGCGCGCGTTTTCCGGCCCGGCGGTCCTCGCGGCAGGGTTCGCACATGGCCCGGCCCTCCTCGGGCGGGAGGTGGCCGCAACGGATACACAAACCGGCGGCCCTGCGGGCATCGGCCCGCCGGCGGCTCTGCTTCCGGCCGGCCAGGCGCCGGGCTTCCGGGTCCCGTCCGCCATATGGAATCCCCTCGGCCTTTGCCCTGGCGTGACGGGCGCGGTCCCCGGGCGATGCTGCCGAACGACTTCCCGCCGCCCTCCACGGTGCAGCGTTACTTCTACGACTGGCGCTCGAACGGGCTGCTGGAGGCGATCAACCATCATCTGGTTGTGGCGGCCCGTGAGTTGGAAGGACGCGAGGCCGGCCCGAGCGCCGGGGTGATCGACAGCCAGAGCGTGAAAACCACGGAAAGCGGTGGTATTCGGGGCTATGACGCGGGCAAGAAGATCAAGGGCCGCAAGCGTCACATCGTCACCGATACGCTCGGCCTGCTGCTCGGCCTGATCGTGCATTCAGCCGATATCCAGGACCGCGACGGCGCCCCCGGGGTCCTCAAATCGATCCGTCATCGCTTCCCCCGGCTGCGTCACCTCTTCGCTGACGCCGCCTATGGCGGACCGAAACTTGAGGGTGCCCTCGAAGACATCGGCCGCTGGACGATCGAGATTATAAGACGTCCCGATACCGCCAAGGGCTTTGAGGTCCTGCCCAGGAGATGGGTCGTCGAGAGGACCTTCGCCTGGCTCAACCGATGCCGCCGACTGGCCAAGGACTGGGAGAAATCAATCGCCTCCGCACAGGCATGGATCCTCGTCGCACACATCCGACTCCTCACAAGGCGGATCGCAAGCCATTGTTATTAAATGTAGAGTTTCGAGTCAGACTCTTAGATTTAGAGATCGTCTCAAATCGTCCTGGAAGGACGCCCAGCGAACCGGTCCCATAGAGGATGAGTTTGTCGACCCGGTGAGGTGCCATCTTGATCATTTCCTGAACGATCATGCCGCCCATCGAATGGCCCAGCAGATGGAAATACTCAATTTCAAGTTCATCCAATTGCCCCAGCACGGCGCGGGCGTATTCCTCAATACGGTTGGGGGCAGGTGATCCATTGTCTCGGCCAAACCCTGGCAGGTCAGGGGCAACGACTTGGAACTTATCCGAAAAATCCGAGACTTGATTATCCCATTGGGCACCGCCGCCCAGAAAACCATGGACCAGCACGAGTGCTTCTGAGTCTCCGTCGGAGGAGTCTGCTTGTCTGCGAATTGAACTGACCCTCCGGCATCAGAGTTCCATGATTGAGCGTGTGTTGGCGTCTTATCGATAATCGTCGAATTCGAAGGCGCCGCGATAGCCGAACAACCCCGCGCTGCCGCCGGTATGCAGGAAGACAATGTTTTCGTCCTGGCTGAATTCACCTTTCTTCACGAGATCGATCATGCCGTCCATCCCCTTACCGGAATATACCGGGTCGAGAAGGATCGATTCCTTGCGGGCGAGCAATTTGACCGCTTCGACCATACCCTTCGTCGGGAGGCCATATCCTTCACCGACGTAGTTGCAATTGGCCACGACATGATCCCGTTTGACAACGTCCCCCACGCCAATATAGTCGGCGACCCGGCAGGCGAGCTTATAAACATTCTTTTCCTGCTTTTCCTGAGGTGCCCGGACGCCAATCCCGAGAACGGGAACGCCGCTGCCGCCGGCGATCAGTCCCGTGACGAGGCCCGCCTGCGTCCCGGCACTACCAGTGGCATGGACGACCCGATCAATTCTCAGGCCCGTGCTGTTGGCCTGATACAAAAGTTCCGCCGCCGCATTCACGTATCCTAGAGCGCCAACCTCATTGGAGCCGCCGCCCGGAATAATATACGGTTTCTTGCCGTCGCTTCGTAACTGGTCCGCCAGGTCGGCCATTTCCTGGTTCATATCTGAATCCTTCGCCCGGACACTCGCATGGGCGCCGTAAAGCTGATCCAGCATAACGTTGCCGTTGAAATTGTAGTCTGGATCGTTGCTTCCGGTCCGGTCCTCCAGCAGGATATGGCACTCCATTCCAAGCTTCGCAGAGATGGCTGCCGTCTGGCGGGCATGGTTCGACTGAGTCGCTCCTTGGGTGATGATGGCATCTGCACCTTGCTCCTCCGCGTCAGCCATCAGAAATTCCAGTTTGCGGGTCTTATTACCGCCGCCCGCCAGACCGGTGCAGTCATCTCGCTTGATCCAGATATTGGGACCTCCCAGTTCCGCTGTCAGGTTCTTGAGAGGCTCAAGGGGCGTAGGGAGATGGGCAAAGTGAAGGCGTGGAAACCGTGAAAAATGCATGACCTATCCTCTGGTCTAGACGAATAATAATCTTTTTATTGGTCAACAGATGCCGGCTCCGGCCACTCAATCAGCCAGCTTGATTCCGGCCGGCAAGTTACTGCGCTGCCATCTGGGAAGCGGCTGAGAGAAAAGTAAAAAGGGTCGGAACGTTGATCGGCTGACTGGTCTCGAATTTGATGGTTTCTTCGTCGGGCCGGGACCAATCCCACGGTGCCAATTCTCCCGTCATCAAATCGATCATCTGAGCCTCTCCCTGATCACCGACGCCCGTTGCCGGCAGAGGTATCTCCATGTTCTCGACAACGTCATCAGGAATAACCAGAACGTGCCGATGTTCATCATCCTCAATAACGATCCATTTTCCCTTTCCACATGCCCCTTTGTCGCCCAACACGTAGCCGGTCGAAAAACGATTAAACACGCCGATCAGATTGCGTAGAACGTGATAAGCGGCGCGGGGATTGCAGAAACGGTCGATTACCCCATTTCGGACACTGTGACCCCGGTCCAGGTCCATGAAAGTGTCGACAAACACCATCGAACTCTTTGTGAGGTTGCTGGCAATAAAGGACTCGCAAATCCGGTTGGCACTGGTCCTGTCATCGACCTGATGGAGGGCCGGATTGCGATCTGCCATCATGATTGTAATGGAAGATTGGATTCCCAGCGCCTCGGACAACACGTCGATCTCCCGGATACGGTCCCAAGGAGATTCGTCTCGAACGACCCGGAATACAAACCCTGAAAACACCTCAGCGAAGGCATCCACTGCCAAGTATTCGGAAATTTGATCTCGATCCTCGGGAACGAACCCGTGGTTAATGAAATGGAGATAGCGGTCGCCGCTGCGCTCCATATCGGCTTTCGTTCTGATCTTGCAGAAATAGACCGGAATGGATGTCTTCTCTCTCATCTTCCGGAGAATATTATAAGCCTCGGATAATCTGAAATCCGGCAACGCCAGTTCCCAATGGTCCAAAAAGTCGGAACACTCAATGATGGCTTTCTGCTGTTCGTATGTCGGTAGTCCTGAGGATAGAACGGTAAATTCATGTCCCGAATGGACCAAGTCCCGCATCCGCTGGCGGACCCGCTCATCGACAATATCCTGCAGGGGAATGCGCACCCGTTGAATGCCCATATCCCAGAGCGCGAGCAGGGGATAGTCGTTTCGGACTAGTTTGCGTTCGAACTCATCCAAGGCGCCGGACGGTGCGACTTCAGTCACCTCAGCCCAAGGATGACGCATCTCGAAACCCAATCCGGGCTGGACAACTTCCCGGCTGTGATACGGCACAATGGCAGCGGGTTTCTCGGGCAGTGTTTCATCCAGTTCCAGCAAGCCGCCATTGGACCGCCGAAGATGACAGACATGGCCATTCTCGTAGACCGACACAATAAAGTAACCGACTTTCCAGATATCATTGCGCCCGCTTTCCATTTCCGGCGGCGGAGAGGCTCTGAATATCTCACTATGGTCCTGACGCACGTTGCAAGTTGCGGACAACAAATAGCAATCCGTCTGGTCATGCCGGTGATACCAGTAATTATGCACATGCCCGGCAAAGAGTGCTTCAACCTTATGTTTTTCCAACAGTGATAGGAGCCAGGAGCGACCGGGCTCATCTATATTGTCGTAGTGAACGGATTCATGCCGGTCCGCCAGATACGGCGGATAGTGCAGAAAAAAGAATATTCGCCGGTCTTCGTTACCGGTGAACTCCGACTCCAGCCAGTCTTTTTGTTCTTGTTCCAGAGATAAGCCTGAATTGATCGCCTCGGCATTGATCAATACAAATCGGCAATCTCCCTGATCGAATGCCTGATACTGAACACCAAAATGCTCTTCCCAAAGGGCTAAGTACTCATCGCACACACCACCGGCCGGCGCCCAATCGATGGGCTTGTCACCGACATCATGGTTTCCGGGCACCAAATACACCGGCATATCAACCCGGTTCATGATGTCCCAACTGTCTTTTGCGGCTAAGACATATTCAGGTAGGGAAGGTACCGGATGAACAACATCTCCCAAATGGACCACAAATTTTGGAGCCAATTCGTCCATCTCGCGGGACAGGCGATTGATATCCTCAAACACATACCGCGCCCGTGCATTCGACAATGCGTTCACGGGAAACGGGGAAACCGACGGAAACCCTTCCCGTTCGATATGGGTGTCAGCGACAACGGCAAAAGTATACAGGCATTCGCCTAGGTCACTCCGCACTTGTTTTTGAGACCAAGAAGTTGGCTGAAATGAAGACAATCGAGAACTCCTGATGAATAGATTTTTTTCTAATTTATTTTCCGAGCAAGACGAGTGAGAGCTCGGGAATGAATGCGAGAACGAGTACGATTAAGGTCATGGTGACGACGTAAGGAAACGCATGTTTTGCCACGCTTAATATTGGCTCGCCCGTCACGCCCGATATAACAAACAAATTCAGTCCGATGGGTGGCGTGATAAAACCGATCCCGAGAGACGTGACCATGATGACGCTGAAGTGGATGTCGTCGAGACCAATTTCCCGGGCCAAGGGAAATAAGATGGGCGCCGTGAGGACAATGTTGGGGACAGCCTCCATCACCGTACCGGCGGCGATCAGAATGGCAATCATCAACAGGACGATCAGTGCCGGCTCGTCGGTAATTGCCGTTACATTCTCGATAAACCATTGCGGTACAGACAAGGTTCCCAATATTTGTGCCAAAGGAAGCGAGAGAGCCACCGTGGGCATGATGACGCCGTTGACCTTCGCGGAACTCATCAACATGTCCGGAAAGTCGCGTACTTTGAGGGTGCCCTGAACCAACCCGATGACCATGGTCGTGGTCACCGCTACCGCGGCCGCTTCGGTTGGCGTAAATATACCGGACCAAATGCCGCCAAGAATTATAAAGGGAATAAGCAGCGCCCACTTCCCATTCCAGACCGCCCGAAACCAGTTCGAAAGGGAAAATTTTCGCTCGGAGTCTTCGTACCCCTTGACCTTATTGATGACGACATTGGTCACCAGAATGCCGAACAAGATCATCAGTCCGGGAATTACGGCCGCCAAAAAAAGAGTCGAGGCCGAAATGCCCATAATTAATCCGATGACGATATAGGATATAGAGGGCGGAATTAGGATACCGGTGCACGAGCCGGATGCCACCAAAGCCGCCGCATATGAAGACGGATAGCCCGAATCCTGCAGCCTACCATATGTCATCCGTCCGAGGGCGGCGCAACCGGCTGCATCGGATCCGGATATTGCAGCGAAGAAACCGCAGCCCATAACCGTTGAGGACCCAAACCCGCTCTTGAAGCTGCCCGCCGTCGCCTCGGCGACATCCAATAATCGATCAGATAGACCCGTCCTTACGAGCACATCACCGGTCAGAATGAACAATGGGACTGCTAAGAGCGCGAAGGCATCCATACCGTCAAACAGGGCTTCACCAAGCATGCCATAGGGCAGCGCTTCTGTGAAAAACAGTAGGACGAGCACGCCGATGCCCATGGACGTCCACATGGGCAGACCTAAGAACAAGAGTACCAGGATGAGAATTAATGGCCCTGCAACATCAAATCCCAGTTCAAAAGACGACGGAGGTTGTACAAGAAGCGGGTTCATAAGTCGTTATCCGAACAGCTTGGTGCCGGCGGTCAGCTCCCTACCGGCTTTGATGTCGATGATGTCGCGCCTGATCGACTGAATGAGACGCACCAAGACGAGTGCAAAGCCGAAAGGAACTGCAAACCCGAAATACGCGGCGTTGATTCTCAGTGCATGCGTAAGGGCATCGAATTTAATTTCCACGATCATGGTTTCGATGGAGAAAAATAATGCGATGCACGCAAATATGAGGGTTAGTACGTCACCGGCCAAATGAAAGTAGGATGACCATTTGGGTGAGAGAAAATTGAAGATCACGTCGATTTTCAAGTGCGCCCTGTCTTTGACGGCAGCGGCGGCACCGACCCATACCAAATAAATAAAGGCAAACCGGGCCGTCTCTTCGCCCCAAAATGACGAGTAGGCCAGCCCGAACCGTCGAAACACCTCCACCATCACCACCGTGACGATATAGGCGTAAAACGTCAGCAGGAGAATGCGCTCGCCATTTTCATCCAGATATCCGATTACTGTTTTCATATTTCGGTTTTCATTAACACTGTTGATTACCAGTTCGAAATCTGCCTGACCGTGCGAGAATTAAATTTAGGGAAAAAATGCGGGACCGGAGGGACAGGTTCTCCGATCCCGATTTCACAGGGAGATTAAACATTGTGCACGATATACTTGCCTTGCGTGTTAGCCGCTTCGAGCATCTTTTCGAAGTTGGCGAGTGATCCGGCCAGCTGATTCTTGACCGGATCCCACTCTTTACGTTGATGTCCGCCCAATTCAGCGAATGCAGCGACTTGATCTTTCGTGAGTTCGTGAATCTTCACACCAGCCCGGCGCATCGTGCTGGTCGAGTAGGCGTAAGAGGCCGGCAGTTTTGCTAAGTTCTGACGGAACGTATTTTCACCGGCGAACTCAATTTGCTCCTGAATTTTCTTGGGCAGGCTTTGGAACCAAGCCAGATTGGCGCTGTAAACTTGGCCGCCATGAACCGATTGGGCCATCGTGATATGGGAAACGATATCCGCGAACCCGGAATTCACCAGACCATTGATGGTCGGATCCAGAGCATCGGCCACACCTTGCTTGATGGCGGAAGGCGTTTCCCCCCAGGCGATCGGTGTCGGATTTGCGCCAAGCAACTGATAGAACTGGCGGAGCAACTTGGATCCGGGGACCCGGAACTTCACACCGCGCATTTGGTCCGGTTGAGTGATCGCATCGAAGCCCTTGCGAACCGTAAAGGTACGGGAGGATGTCGAAATGTTGGCTAGGATCTTAAAGCCCTTGGCTTCAACCTTCGGAATGACGACGGAATTCCAAATCGGAGAGGTAATCAAGTTGACGAACTTTTGATTCTCCGACGCCCAATACGGAATGTTGATGAGATCAATATCCGGCGCAAACGGCGCAAGGTTTGACATGGCATGAATGCCGATTTGGATAACACCTGACTGAGCCTTTTTTGCCAGCTTTCCACCAGACCCAAGCTTGCTGCCCGAGGCGAGGTTCACATAGACCTCGCCATTAGTCATGTTTTGGATGTTTTCCTTGAAATCGAGCTGCATCATGGGATACCAGCGGGACGCTCCGGCAATATAGCCAGTGGCCATAATCAACGAGTGCTTGGCGGCCTTTTTGCGCTCCTTCTCTTCCTTTACGGTCTGTGCGGTTGCTTCGCTGGAGAGCAGCACGCCGGCAGACGCGGCCACGGCCGCCGCTGCCAGTCCGTATTTTCCGCTCAATTCAAAAAACCGGCGGCGTTCTTCGTTTTCGGGTGTATCTGCTTTGAGCAGGCTTTCTTTTTGCATCTTTTTCATAATCTGTTTCTCCTAAGTGGTGTCTTGAGTGAATTTGCTGTTTTTATTGTTGTGCTCATCGATCATCAGAGCGGCGATAAACATCACCACGATGAACAGGAGCAAAAGAAATTCTGATACGCCGTCAAACAGGAAGGGTGGTTTCCAGCCCATAATGAGACTGCCCTTTCCCACCAATAAATTGACTAAGAAAATTAAGGCACAGGTGTAGGCAATACGTTTGCAGAGCTTGGCAGCGGGGCTCCAAGGTTGCGGCGTGTCCATCTTGCGGTTTTGATTCTGCTGCTCTGTCATGGCCTAAGCCGCACTAACGGCGTCAATGGGAGACGGCCCGCTCTCATTGGCACTCACTGTTCTAATAAAATTGATATCGAGTGCTTCGGAATACACAAAGCGGAGCAACGCCAGATAAACAGAAGCTTGCGCCACGCTCATATGAGACACCTTTATGTTTTCAAGGCGGAGAGATTCCGGACGGGAGGCCTGTATCATCGCCTCTTGCACACCATCGACGAAATATCGATTTCGTCCAATCTGTCCGGCCAGTAGCACCAATTCTGGACGGAACATGACGGAGACTGTATCGAGTGTGGCGGCAAATTTGTTCCCGGCATCGAAGAGGGCTTTTTGAGTGTTTGCGTCGCCCCGCTCGGAGTCATCCAACATTCGGAGCATGGCCTCCGTGTTTGCCACGACGTTCCCGCGAGCTACAACGGAATATTCTTTCTCTTCCAGTGAGGACAGAATGGAGATGCCGGATGCAACGGTGTTTAGGCATCCGCGATTGCCGCAATAACATAAGCCGTTTTCGCCAGGAACAGGCGCATGGCCAAACTGTCCCGCTGCGAAGCCATCACCACGGACAATATTGCCCTCCATAATGAAACCGCCGCCGACCGCGTAGGACAGACGGAATATCATTAGGTTTTGTTTTCCTTGGCCCAAGCCGAACGTATGTTCTGAGGTGGAGATGGCGTTATTCAGATTTTCAACGGCGACCGGCAGGTCGAATTGAGTTGAGAGCAGTTCCCCAATAGCAATGTCAGTCCATCCCAAGGGCGGGGCACTTGAGACAAATTTTCGATCCGGATCAACGGCGCCGGCCACGGCCATGCCAATGCCGATGACATCATCGAGATCGACCCCGGCGGCGTCGAGCAGCTGATCCGCCAGCAGCGGAAATTCCGAGACCCGCTGGCCGATATTTTCAATGATCTTTAATGGAATTTTAGTCTCGGACAATATCTCGCCGCGCAAATTGGCCAGAACCATCTGACGTTCGGCAGCCTGAAGGGCAAATCCGATGACATAGGGCCCGCCAC
Organism: Rhodospirillales bacterium; assembly: GCA_965213765.1. Classification (GTDB taxonomy): domain Bacteria; phylum Pseudomonadota; class Alphaproteobacteria; order Rhodospirillales; family UBA2165; genus JAJDXO01. The sequence continues at coordinate 1,542,226 of OZ243926.1, forward strand.
CGGATAGTTTCAAAATTGTCCGACGCCGTCCAACGCTCCCGCCACTGGCTGTCTTGCCGCTTTCTTCCAAAATACCCCGATCAATGAGTTCCCGCGTAATTCGGGTGACAGCCGCACCGGTGATACCAATTTCAGTGGCAATCTGTGTTCTGGAAATGGAGCCGTGCTTAAGCACCTCAAGCATGACCGAGCTTCGATTACGACGTCGTAATTCTGGGGACGTACGGTTGGCCATGACATTCCCTTTTAATTAATTACATTAATAAATTAAAAGGGAATGTCAACTCGGATTTGAATTTGGAGCGACCCCTTGGAAGTGGTCCAGGTTTGTTAAGAGTCCAACTCGAAACTCTAGATTTAATAACAATGTCTTGCGAGACGCCTTGTGAGGAGTCGGATGGCTCATCCGCGCCGCGGTCGATGGCAAATTCTCAGAGTCCGGAACGCACTTTCCGATCGGACGGAATTGGATTGGCTTCCCAACCCATTCCAGGAAGGGTTCAAGGACCGCTTTCGGCTGCGGGACGGAGGAATGCGCGTGTCGTATAGGCGCAAGAGCCCCTGATCGCTTCGAGCCGTTCCCGGACACCGCTCTGTCGTCGTGCAGACAAGCACCTCACGAGCGCCTCTAAGCAGGGATCGGAACGAAACGCATCATCAGACCTCCGGGGGGCGTGGGCGGCTCAACAGGTCATTGCCGGCGATCTCTGGCGACGCGGCACCCGGCCTCTCGACGGTGTAGCCAAGGCCTTCATATCCTCGGACGCGCTTCTCGCTCATGCGCATGAGCGTCGGCACGGCGCGATCGACGTAGTCGTGGACCAACACTTCGTGCTTCGCCGCGTGCAGCCGGTGGAGACGGCCGACATATTGCGCGAGCGTGCCCTTCCACGAAATAGGCATCGTCAGGAACAGGGTGTCGAGGCGAGCGTCGTCGAAGCCCTCGCCGACATAGCGTCCCGTCGCGACCAGCACCCGCTCCTCTGTCCCGGGGACGTCTTCGAGACGCTGCATAATCTCGCGGCGCTGCCTGGTCCCCATGCCTCCGCGGAGAACGAGCACGTTCCGGGCAAAGCGGCCGAGCCGCTCTGCAAGGCGGTGGGCATGGTCCTTGCGTTCGGTGAGCAGGATCGGCGATCGGCCTGCCTCCAGCGCCTGCAACACGTCGTCAAAGATGATGTCGTTGCGATCCTCGTCGGCGGCCAGCGCGGCGTAGACATGCTGGATTGGCGGGCGTTCCGCGTCCATGCCGGCCGGCAGCTTGAATTCCGTCGGGCGCAGGATCGCCCGGTGTCCGAATGGCCGCTGCCGGGCCTGCGCCTTTGCGCTGGTCCGGAACCGGACGGGACCGCACTGCATAAAGACGATCGGATGGTGACCGTCCCGGCGCGTGACCGTCGCGGACAGGCCGAGGACGAATTTCGCCGTCGCCCGGCGCGCGACCGCTTCGAAGCTGACGGCGGAGATATGGTGACACTCGTCGACCACGAGATGCCCGTAGTCGGCGACGATGTCGTCGACCTCGCCCTTGCGCACCAAACTCTGGATAACGCCGACATCGACGATGCCGCCCGGCATGCGCCTGCCGCCGCCGATTTGCCCGATCGCGGTGGCCGGGAGATCGAGAAACGCCGCGAGCCGGGCGATCCATTGTTCCATGAGCTGGCGGCGGTGAACGAGCACCAGCGTGTTGGTCCCGCGGGCGGCGATGACGGACGCGGCGATGACTGTCTTGCCGAACCCGGTAGCCGCCGCGAGCACGCCGGTCTCGTGCGGCAGCAGTGCATCGGCGGCGGATTGCTGCTCCGGAGTCAGGCTTCCCAGAAAAGTCGTTTCAACCGGACGTCCGGGATTGCGCTCGTCGCGCATGTCCAGGGGGATGCCCAGGTCTTCCAGCAATCCCTCCATCGCCTCGCCGCAGCCGCGAGGCAGGGCAACGTGGTGAGAAAGTAACTCGGCGCAGGCGACGATGCGCGGAATACCGAAGGTGGAGCGCCGCATCGCCTGGGCGCTGTAGAAAGCCGGGTTCTGGAAGGCCGCGAGACGGATGAGCCGGTTGACCAGACCGGACGGCAAACTGGAGCGCGGGATATAGATCTGGTCGCCCAGAATCGCGTCGACCCGCTCCGGCAACGGCCCGGTAATCTCGGGCAGCGGCCTTTTCCGCGACGGCGGCGCGCTCCAGGGCTCGTCGTCCTCGTCGTCGAGCGGCAGACGCAGCCCGACAACCCGGCCCTGCCGGCCGGCCTCGTCGGTGATGGCGGTCGCCTCGGCAAGGGAGAGGCGGCGCACGAACGAGAGAAACGCCCATTGGTCGGCATGGGGCTCGAAACCGTCGTCCAGAAAGACGCTGTTGCCGCCCTCCCGTGGACCGCCTTGCAGGGGCAACGCGATGAGATTGCCGAAGCCGCCGGCCGGCACGGTGTCCTGGCTCGGAAAAAACCGGTCGTAGGACGCGAACCCGATATCCGGGTTGCGCTCCATCGTCTCGGTCACCAGATGGGCGCCGAGACGGCGCGCGAGGGCGGCGGGCACCGGCTCGGCGAAGAAGATCCAGACATGCCCGCCGTTGCCCGAACGCGAGCGTTCGAGAGCCGCCGGCACGTTCTTCGAGCGACAGGCTTCAAGAAATGCGCCCGCGTCCCGCTGCCAGTTCGCCTTGTCGAAGTCGGCGGCGAGAAACCGGCAGGTGTCGTCCGGAAGCACGGGATAGACGCCGATCGTGTGGCGGCCGCGTAGATGCCCGTCGATCGCCTCGTCCGTTACCTCCCGGAACGCCTGGTTGGGACAGGCGCCGCACTTGACGCGCGGCTTGCCGCAGATGCGGGGCACCCACTCGTTAGCGCAGACCGGCGCATAGCCCGCCTTGCCCGTCCTGGCGTTGTCCCAGCGCTTCGGGTAGACGTCCTCGCGGCCGCGAAACAGCGATCTGAACAGCGCGATCTTGTCGCGCGCCGGCGACCGGTTGGTGATCGGTCCCGCGGACGGCAAGACATCCTTCAACGCGGTGGGCAGATTTCCAATCTCAGCGAGACGGGCCTCAAGAGCCACCTTCTCGGCCTCAAGGCGTGCAAGCCGCTCGTGTATGAGCGTGGCTTCCTCGTCGTCGGATGGAACGTTCGCCAACTCGTCCCCGTTTCGTGAATTGACCCGCGCATGCGCCAGCGAGGAACCAGGATAGTGCGCCTCGAAAGCCCGGTAAACATCGCTATCGCTGCGAACGGTACGACGATCGTGCCGAGGCTTTGCAAAACTCGCACCAAAGCGGCTCTGACGACCGACGCATGGACGGCGGCGGCACAGTGCGCACGGTGATAATCACAGGACTAGACAAGCTCTCGCCGCCGTAGTGTCAACCGTTCTGCCGAGCACGGCGGACTATCCGTCGCCGCGATTGCTGGAACCACAGGCTTGATATGGGTAGGCCATTGGCCTATGGTGGTGGTATGGAGTTCGAATGGGACGAGGCCAAAAGCAGTGCCTGTTTCGAGCGTCGGGGCTTCGACTTCGCCTATGCAGTCCGGGCCTTCCTTGATGTACACCGGATCGTCGCACAGGATCGCCGGCGGGACTATGGCGAGGACCGCTACCGGCTGCTCGGCACGATCGACGGGCGGATCTATGTCGTCGTCTACACGGTGCGGGGTTCGGCCGTCCGCATCATTTCGGCCCGCAAGGCAAACCAAAAGGAGGTCGCGGATTATGAGCACAACGCGCATCAGGATTGATCCCGACGATCCGTCTACCCTGCCCGAAGGGCGGATCGACCCCGCTAGGGTGGACGCTACCACGGAAGCGGCGATCTCGGCGCAAGAGCGGGAGGACGAAGAAGAGGCCATGCAGGACATGGCGCGGTATGCCCGCCGGGTCCGGCGTCGGCTCGGGCTCTCGCAGACCGAGCTGGCGCGGCGCATCGACGTGCCGCACGAGACGATCCGCAACTGGGAGCAGGGCAAGCGCTGTCCGACCGGCGCGGCACGCGCCCTATTGCGGGTGCTCGACAAGGCCCCGGAAACCGCGCTTCGCGTGCTGACTTGAAAGGATGGCGACAATGCCGCATCGCAATTTTTTCTGAATCATACGCTTGTCTATGCATGTCGCCCCTTGCGCCCCCAGGGCTACTCAAGTGTATGATTCATTGCCTGGCGATGGGTTATTCCATGCCCTCGCGCCGGCGGCGTGTCGCCGGTTCAGCCATGTCGATATTTTGTAATCCCATGACGAGCCCTCGCTCACTTCCGTCGCTTTAGCCGCTGAAGAAATTGCCCGATGTCACCTCCACCAAGGCCTCGTCTTCGCCGAAGAACACGCCCGCCGGGTCCTCACCCGACTCAACCCGCTTGATCTGATTGCGCAGTCCGGCGCGGATCAGCCGGATGGCGCCGTCGCTGCCGGCGAGGTGCTCCTCCGAGTGCGAAGCGATTTCACCCTGGCCGACCTGGGCTTCGTAGTCGCCAGGATAACGCTGGTGCTCATCTTCGGTCATTTCCGACCATTTCTTGCCGGGGATCATCTCGGCGCCTTCCATCTCGAAGTCCTCGGGCACCTTGAAGACGGCATAGGAGTTGGCGCTTTCGTCGTCGCGCGGCACCACCCAGCCGAGATTGTGCCCGGGCCCCGGTTTCAGTTCGACGCTCGGCACGCTGCGGGCGTTCGGGTACCAGATGCAGGTCACCCGGTCGACCTTGCGCCCGTCATCAAGGTCGCGATGGGCGATATAGTGCACTCCGAGATCGTCCTCGCCCCAGGTCACTTCGGGCATGATGCCGAATTCCTCGACGAACTGGACGTGGGAGAACGTCGCATGCAGAACCTGGACATGAAACGGATCGAGGGTGTTCTCCCAGTGCTGCAGCCAATTGCATTTGATGTATTCGAGGCTGGCATCGGCACCCGAGGCGAAGGCCGGCCCGACGGTCATCAATTTGAAACCCTCGGGGACATCTTCCAGATTGCTCCACCGGGTGAGCGCGGGGCGCCGCTCGGGCGGGCCCATATAGGCGAAGATCATCCCGTAGCGCTCTTTCGCTTCGTACCACGGCTGGCGGACTTTTTCGCGGATGCCCTTGCCGTTGTCCTTTTCGCACGGCATGTCGACGCAGTTGCCCTCAACGTCGAACTTCCAGCCGTGGTAGCAGCAGCGGATGCCGTCATCCTCGACCCGCCCGTAATAGAGAGTCGTTCCGCGGTGACAGCAGCGGTTGTGCAGGACGCCGGGGCGGCCGTTTCCGTCACGAAACACGATCAGATCCTCGCCGAGAACCTTGACCTCGATGGGCGCCTCGGTGACCTGCCGCGACATGGCGACGGGCTGCCAGTAGCGCCGCATGAGTTCGCCCATCGGGGTCCCGGGTCCCGCCTCGACGAGATCCCGGTCGTAGGTGGATGGTTGCCTGCCATAGCCGGTTCCCGTCGCAAAGGGCCGGCTGTCATGGGTGTCCATATCTGCCTCCTACTCAGTTGCCGTCTTGATGAAACACCACGCATCGATCCGGAAGGATGCGCAGCCAGATGTTGTCGCCTTCCTTGGCATCCGTCGCCTGATGAACCCGCACCCGGATCCGGTAGTCCTTGGCGCGGATGAAACACTCGCTCTGGGCGCCCTCGAACACCACGCGTTCGAGCTGTCCGGCGATGCAGTTGTCGACGCCGTCCGCTCCGTCAGCGCGTATCTCGATGTCTTCCGGGCGGACCACGACCTTGATTCGCGCGCCGGTCTCGAAGCCGTTCGACAACGGGACCGAGAGCCGGCCGGCGCCGTCATCGAGGACCACCGTATCCGGCCCGCCGACAACCCCGGTCAGCACGTTCGCCACGCCGAGGAACGAGGCGACGAACTGGGTCGACGGCCGCGCATATACGTCCCGCGGCGATCCTTCCTGGGCGATCACGCCCTCCGACATGACGGCGACCCGGTCGGACATGGATAGCGCCTCGGCCTGGTCATGAGTGACGTAGATGGTGGTCAGCCCGACCCGGGCGACCATTTCTTCGAGCTCGACCCGCATCTGTTCGCGCAGCTTGGCATCGAGGTTGGACAGCGGCTCGTCGAGCAGGAGCAATTTGGGTTTACGCACCAGCGCCCGGGCCAGCGCGACCCGCTGCTGCTGCCCGCCCGACAGCTTGGTTGCCGACCGCCGGGCGAGATCCCCCATGCCGACCAATTGCAGGGAGTCCATCACGCGTTGTTCGATTTCGGATTTGGCGGGCGCCGGCTTGGCGACCCGGAGCGGATAGGCGACGTTTTCAAACACGTTCAGGTGCGGCCAGATGGCGTAGGACTGGAACACCATGCCGATATCCCGCAGATGAGACGGCACATGCACACCCGCCTCGGGCTCATCGACGGTTACATCGGCAATGGTGATGGCGCCGCCGCTCGGGCGTTCGAGGCCGGCGATGCACCTGAGCGTGGTGGTCTTGCCACAGCCCGACGGGCCGACCAATGTATAGAACTCGCCTTCGGCTACTTCGAAGCCGATTCCCTTGACCGCCTGAGCGATGCCGTCGGGGGTCTCGAACGATTTCGAAAGTTGATCCACGCGGAGCATTTCCCTAACCCTCCCGTTCCTGGGGAAGCGCGAAGCGCCGGGCGGCGAAGATCACCGGCACCACGAACACGACGATGAGCGTGGCGACCGCCGCAGCCTTGTCCATCTCGGTGTTTTCGAAGAACCGGAACAGGATCACGCTGAGGACCATGTTTTCCTCGGACAGCAGGATCAGCGCCAGGGTAAACTCGCGAAATCCGACGATGAACAACAGGACGAAGCTGGCGACCAACGAGGGCGCCATGAGCGGCAGGACGACCCGCCGAATGGTGGTCAGCCATTGCCCGCCGGCGACCCTCGACGCCTCTTCCAGCTCCTGGTGCAGTTGCATGAGTCCTGCCCGGCTGATCCGGGTTGTGACCGCCAGCCGGTAGCAATAGGCCAAGACCAGGACCCAGACCGTGCCGAAGACGCCGATGGGCAGCGTGATGTAGAGCAGCAGCATGGCCAGTCCGGCGATCACCGAGGGAATGCCGATGGACATAAAGCTGATGAAATCGAGTACCTTGCGGCCCGGCATGTTGCTCCGGACGACAACCCACGATACCAGTGCCCCGACCAGGGTGACGATGAAGGCGCTGAGCCCGGCGACGAGGAACGTGTTGCCGACCGCCCGGTAGAACCGGAAATCGGACAGCAGTTCGGTGTAGGCGTCGAATGATACCTTGCCGAGGGAGCCGATGGTCGGCGGGTTGAACCCGAACAGGCTGACCCAAACCAGCACCGCGGCCGGGATGACCGCCGCCAGGCCGATATAGGTGGAGGCGAAGATGATCGCCGGCCACTTCCAGCGCCCGAGCGGATAGCGCGACGGCCGGTAGCCCTTGCCGGTGACGGTCACATAGCTTTCCGCCCGTCTGATCAGATGATTGTAAAGAAACAGAAGCCCGAGCGCGGCGGCGAGGAACGGCAGCGCCACCGCGGCGGCACGGCCGTAGACCGGCAGGTCCGTATCCGGGTTCAACTCGAAGAAAATTTGGATGGCGAATACGTTTATTCGCGCCGGCAGCCCGATGATCAACGGCAGTTCGAAGCTTTCGAGGGCGATGAGGGCGGCAAGGATGACCGGCGCGAGAATGCCGGGCCGCAGGACGGGTAGCGTCACCTTGAAGAAGGTCGTGAGCGGCGAGGCCCCCGACGTCGCGCTCGCTTCCTCGAAGGCCGGGTTCATGGTCTTCAGCGCGGCGGTCAGCAGGAGGAACATGAACGGCACCAGGGACGCACCCTGCGCCAGGATCAAGCCTGGCATGGAGAGAATGTTCAGCGGTCCGACAGTCCGCTCCAGTCCGAAGGCCGCCCGGATCGCCAAGTTTATCCATCCCGAATTGGGCGTGAACATGAACATCCAGGCGATGGCGAGGATCACCGTTGGGATGATGACCGGAAAGATGATCAGGGTGAAAAACACGTTCCGGCCGGGCAGGTCGGTCCGCTCGATCAGCCAGGCGAGGGTGAAGGCGACGACGAAAGCCACGAGGACCGAACCGGCGACAAAGACAAAGGTATTGGGAATGATCTCCGAATAGAGAACCGTATCGCCGTAAACCTGGGCGAAGTTGTCCAGGGTCCACGCGGCGCCGGTCTCGAAAGGCAGCAAATCCTCCGGCCCGCGGAAGGCGGAGAACAGGAGCATCGCAAGAGGGGCGGAGATGAAATAGATGGCGGCAACCACCGCCGCGCCCAGCACCAGGACGCCGCTGGTGCCGATGTCGCCGGTGCGATGTACCGTTACGGCTTGCGCGGTCGCGGCCATCTTCGATTTCCTAGGTGTGGCCCGGCGGCCGGACGGGAGCCCCAACCCGCGTGAGGCGCCCGTCCGCCACCGGTGAAACTACTTCTTTCGCCCTGTGACGATGGGCGACAGTTTCTTGTAGAGGTCGGCTCTGACTTTCATATTCTTCGGGTCTTCGATGATCAGCTTGCCGGTCGCCTTCGCGACTTCCTTCGCCCGCATGGTGTTCGACCCCGTACGGACGCTGGCACTGAAGTTATGCGCCTCGCGGGCGGCGCGGGCATCGGCACCGGCGAGCCACGCAGCGACAAACTTTGCGGCGTTGGAATGGGGCGCACCCTTAAGGGGTGCGGCGACGAACTGGACCGCCGGGATGATATCGAACCATGCCCAGCCGACTGACGCGCCACCACGGGCCAGCCGCTGGGCGACGCTCGAAAAATCGGTGATCGAGACGATGCGCTCACCCGATGCGAGGACGCCTTCGCGGGGTGCCCTGGTAACCATCAGATTTCGGTCGTTGATCAGCGTGCGGAGCCAGTTGGCGGTCTTCTCTTCTCCCCATTCCATGGCCAGGAAACCGGAGAGCCGGGGTAGCAGGAACGGGCTGGCGACGAGTTTGCCCGACCATTTGGGATCTGCGAAGCCTTCCCATTTCTTCGGCAGGTCTCCTGGCTTGACCAGCTTGGTGTTGTACATGGCCGAATAGACGATGTTATGGGTCGCGCCGGCTTGGCCGCCGAAATAGATCTGGTCCGCCGGGACGCCAAATGCCTGCCAATCGGTGGTTCCCAACAGGCCGCGCCGCTGGATGGCCAGCATGCCGCCCATGGAGAACACGAACACGTCGAGCGATGTCTTGCCGGCCCGGGCTTCGGCGATGATCTTGGGCGCCGAGCGCAGATCCGCATTGAACTTGACGTTGATGCCGGGATAGCGCTTGGCCAGTGCCGGGCCGATCCATTCGAGTTCGGCGGTGGTCGGGCCCCAGACGATGACCTCGCCTTCTGCCTTGGCCTTGCCGTAGAGCGCCTGAATGGCGGCATCGTTTTCCGCCTTGGCGGGCGCCACGACCGTTACGACCGCGATCACCGTCGCCAATAGGGCAGCAGCATTCCGATAGAACTTGAGCATGATTCTTTCCTCCGGTAGTTGACCGCCGCATGCGGCTTGTCCGGTCATCGCCGATTTTCTCCTTGGGTATGAAATTTATCAGATACCTAAAGCGATCCGAAATTAATTCTCGTGATGACGAAAATTGACGTCTCAAATTCCGTCCGGCGCAGGGCCATGTTTCTTGACGGTCGGGAGATAACCGGTGAGACCACTCACGCAATTCTAAAAGGCTGTTTCGAAAGTTGTTGAGTGTCCAATATTGATGTGATTTCAGGAGGTTTGTTGAGACCGATCTGGAGCCGCCGCAATGCTTCCGTCGATAGTGTCCACTAGCCGATGGTGGACACCATCAAGCTCCCATCCCACACCATCGAAAACTACCGCTTCGCCCTGCCCCGCCACAAGGACAGGCACGACGGACACTTACATCACATCGGAATAAAATCGTCGTGATGGATCCGGGTATGTCCTCCCCAAAATCCTGGCTGCGCCCAAAACCGGAAAACGTGTGCCGGAAATCGAGCGACGTGAGCCAAAAAACGAAAAAATTCACATCGGAAAAAATTCGTCGTGATGGATCCGGGCCCTGCGCAGGGCTGCGCACGACTTGGAAACAAAACGGTGCCTATGTGGTAGGCACCCAACAAACGCGTCGTCATCGGCCGTTACGGGAAAATTGCTCCCGACCAGGCCAGGCGCCTGGCGCAGAAGGTTCTTGGCAAGGTCGCCGGCGGCGATGACCCAGCGGAAGAGCGCGCCGAGGCGCGTGCCATGCCGACCGTTGGAGAGGCCTTCGAAGATTACATGGGGGCCAATCCCAACCGCTCGAAGCGCACCGATGAACTCTACCGCTACGAGGCCAAACGCTATCTCGGCGACTGGCTCGCCCGCCCCCTCGACGCTCTCGCCCGCCGGGATGTGGAGGCCCGCTTCAACCGCATTACCGAGGATCACGGCTGGTCGCCCGCCAACCGCGCGATGTCCCTGTTGCGCTCGGTCTACCGCCGGCCCTGCGTCGATCTCGAGGGCCTGCGCAATCCGGTCGATCTCTGGCTCGCCGGCGGCGGCAAGTTCCACCGTAAGACGCGGCGCAAGATCTCGACCCCCGCCGAGGTGCTGCCGTGCTGGCGTGCCGGCATCGAAGCGGAAGTCAACAACCCGGCAATCCGGGATGCACTGTGGTTCGGGCTCTACACCGGCATGCGCCGGGACGAGGTTTTGACCCTGCGGTGGGAACGGGTGGACATGGCGGCGGTTACCTTCCGGGTCGAGGAAACAAAGACCGGCGTTCCCCTGGAGCTGCCCGTCACCCGGCAACTGCGCGCCATCCTCGAGCGCCGCCAAACGGAGACCGGGGACCTGCCCGCCGACCGTAGGAACTGGGTATTCCCCTCCCCGACCAGCGCGTCCGGCCATGTCGAGGACCCGCATCATCTCTATGGTCGGATCACGGAAGCCGGTGGCGCCAAGTTCTGGTTCCACGGCCTGCGCAACTGTTTCATTACCGTCGCCGAGCGCGAGTTGATGCTGCCGTCGGCGCTGACCAAGCGGCTGGTCAATCATGCCCGTCCCAATGATGTCACCGAGGGCTACGCCGCCGACTGGACTGTCGGGCAGCTTCGAGAGCCGGCACAACGCATCGCGGATCGGATCGAGGCTTTAATGAACGGAGAATTAGTCCCCGCGATAGCCGCCGTGTAGCGCTCCAGTTCAGCTAAGGAGGTACGGAAGTCGAGTGCCCCGCGATATACGAGACTCCTCACACATTCAAAGCCCGCGTATGCTGCTTCCATGAGACCGTCCAAGATCAATGAGGCGAATTTGGACCTGCACAAAACGAGTTCAGCGGTACATACTATGGGACTAGCCTGAATGCCGGTTGTCTTTCGCCATCAAAACGTGCGCTTTCACTTTTTCTCGAACGAGGGAGCGCCCCGGGAGCCGGTGCACGTCCATGCGGAAAGCAGTGACGGCGAGGCGAAATTCTGGTTGTATCCGGAGGTAAGAGTTGCCCGAAGTGCCGGCTTCAACCGAAGGCAGCTCTCGGAGTTGGCCGAGTTGGTCCACCACCACCGGGAAGAAATCGAAAGAGCCTGGAATGAACATTTCGGTTAAAGCTAGGAAGCTCGCCTTTGATCGCGACACGATGTGGGTCGAGTTGGACGACGGCCGGTCGCTTGGAGTGCCTCTAGCGTAAGCGATGGCGTGACCGCCCCTGGGGGGTCAGCGGTCAGCTTCGGGATTTGGTGCCGGCTCGGTGTTCCAGGGCAGGAGTTCATCGACGCGGTTGATCTTGTAGTCGGGTATGCGTTCGAGGACCTGGGCGAGCCAGGCTTGGGGGTCCACATCGTTGAGCCTGGCGGTCTCGATCAGTGTATAGGCGATGGCGGCGGCCCTGCCGCCGCTGGCCGAGCCCATGAAGAGGTAATTCTTCCGGCCGATCGCAATCGGCCTGATGGCGCGTTCGGCCGGGTTGTTGTCGATCTCCAGGAAGCCGTGCTCGATATAAGGCCGCAGGCGCTTGAGACGGCTCAGTTAAGGTCATTTCGTTCCGAATTGACCGAGCATAGCGGATCGCCGCTGCCAGCGGGGACTTGGCGGAGATCCTGGGCAGCTGCGACTGCAGCCAGCGCTCCAGTTCATCGAGACGCGGTGCGGCCCTGGCCCGGCGGATTGCAGCGCGCTGATCGGGCGGCTGCCCGCGGGCCTCTTTCTCGATGGCGTAGAGGGCGGCGATCCGTTCCAGCGCCTCGGCGGCGATCGCCGAGCCCTGGGCGGCATGGACATCGAAGAACTTGCGGCGCACATGCGCCAGGCAGGCGACCTCGCGGACCGGCCCCACTCGGGCCAGCGCACCGAAGCCGGCATAGCCGTCCGAGTGCATCCAGCCGGCGAAGCCCTCAAGATGGTCCTTCGGATGCGCTGCCTTGCGGTCGGCCGAGAATCGGTACCAGGCCGCCGGCGGCGCTTCGCCGTTCCAGGGCCGCTCATCCCGCACATAGGTCCAGACCCGACCGGTCGCCGTCTTGCCGGTGCCGGGCGCCAGCAGCTTGACCGGGGTGTCGTCAGCGAACAGGGTCTGGCCGGCCAGCACGTGGCGCCCAACGGCATCGGCCAGGGGCTCCATCAGCGCCGTCGCCTTACCGACCCAGCCGGCCAGCGTCGAGCGGTCGAGATCGACGTTCTCGCGGGCAAAGATACGGGACTGGCGGTACAGCGGCAGGTGATCGCAATACTTCGAGACCAGCACATGCGCCAGGAGGCCGGGACCGGGCCGCCCGCGCTCGATCGGCCGCGGCGGCAACGGTGCCTGGTGGAAGCGCTCGCAGCCGCCGCAGGTCAGGCGCGGGCGCACAATGCGCTTTACCACGAAGCGACCCGGGATGTACTCCAGCTCCTCGGTAACATCCTCGCCGAGACGCTTGAGGCGGCCGCCGCAGGCGGTGCAATGATCGTCCGGCGCGAGAACCGTCTCCTCGCGCGGCAGATGGTCCGGCAAGGGGCGGCGCTTGGGCTGATGCTTCGATGAAGGGGCTGGCTCAGGCAGCGCCTCCGCTGCCCGGGCGATCTCTTCGTCCTCAATGCCGAACTCAAGCTGGTCGAGGGCTTCCGAAGTGACGCCGAAACGCTGTCGGCGCAGACCCGCAAGCTGGTGCTTGAGCTTCTCGATCAGGAGATCGCGGTTGCGCAGTTCGGCCTGCGAGGCCAGCACCATCGCCTTCAGCGCGGTGATGTCGTCGGGCAGGGAATGCGCTTCTTCGAGCATGGCCGCACCCTAGCGGAAAAGGCCGCCAAAGGGAAGCTCAAATGTCAGTCAACCTATTGTTAATAAACGATTAATCAGCCCGCGGCCAAGGGGCGCCAGGTGCGCACGGGCGCCCGCCAGTCGATCCCCTCCAGCAGCATCGACAACTGCGCCGGCGTCACCGTTACCTTGCCCCCGGACGCCGACGGCCACACGAAACGCCCGCGCTCCAGGCGCTTGGAAAACAGGCACGCCCCCTGACCGTCCCACCAGATCATCTTGACCAGGTCGCCCCGGCGTCCCCGGAACACGAACAAATGCCCGCAATAAGGATCCGCCTTGAGCACCCGCTCCGCCTGCGCCGCAAGGCCCGGGAACCCCTTGCGCATGTCCGTCACGCCGCTCGCCAGCCATACCCGGGTCGAAGACGGGATCGGGATCATCCGCCGAGCGCCCGCACCACGCGGCATAGCGCGTCCACATCGAACGACCCGCTCGCGCTCACCCGGTGCCCGCTCGGCAGCGCGATCTCGATCCGACCGTCCGATAATGCCTGTGGCGCCGAAACCGGCTCCGCCACCACCTCCACCGGCAAAAAGGACAGCGCGCCCGCGCCATCCTCCCTCGGCCGGTAGCGCGGATCGCGGCGCCACTTGAAAATCAGGTTCGCGTTGACGTCATAGCGACGGCCCACCTGGGATACCGAAACCCCCGGTGCACAGGTCTGCCCAACAATCCGGCGCTTCTCAGCCTCCGACCAGAAACGGCGTGTTCGACGCGCCACCGCAATGCCTCCTTCGATGGTGTCCACTAGCCGATGGTGGACACCATCAAGCTCCGATTCCACACCATCAAAAACTACCGCTTCGCGCTGAACCGCAACAAGGTCGGTCACGCCGGACGCTTACGAAACTCCCAGGTGGAGGTCACTCAAACACGTCCGGGCGGCACAAAAAATACCGCACAAATTGAAAACGCGCGGCTATGTCCGCCCCAGAAGCCTGGCTGCGCCCAAAACCGGAAAACGTGTGCCGGAAATCGAGCGACGTGAGCTAAAAAACGAAAAAATCACATCGGAAAAAATCGTCGTGATGGATCCGGGTCTAACTTAGACCGCGGACCACACAACGGTGTTGACCATGTGTTGACAGTTCAAAATTCCCAAAATCCCGGAATCAAAAAACCCTCAAAAACATCACTGTTTTCAAGGGCTTATTTGGTTGCGGGGGTTGGATTTGAACCAACGACCTTCAGGTTATGAGTTTCGTTACATATGGTAGACAGGGATGCGCACACGTGCGCAGGAGTATGATAAATATTTGTTTTCCATGGGATTAGTCGTTTCTTCCTACGACAGATGTACGCAGGAATGCGCTGTGGTTTACCTGAAAGTGTTTGCCAATAGTTAGCCAGGATGATACATGCTCCCTCCCCCGTCAAGGAGCAATACCGTGGCAAACCGCATCCCCCGTATCACCAAGCGCTCCGTCGATGCCGTCAAGGCCGGTGGGACGGATACCGTCTATTGGGATGGAGAACTCACAGGCTTCGGCCTGCGTGTTCGGCGCTCGGGACGCAAGAGCTACGTCGTTCAGACCCGCATCGCCGGGAAACTGTGCTGGTTCACCATCGGCCCGCATGGGCCACTGAACCCGGATCAGGCGCGCGCCCGCGCGCTTGAGATATTGGCTTCCGCGAAGAAGGGCATCGATCCCCGCGACGCGGACGCCCGGCGCGAGGCCGAGCCGAACATGGCTGATCTCGGGCGCAGGTTCCTGGAGGAATATGTCCCTGTCCACTGCAAGCCGAGCACCCGGGAAGAGTACCGCCGTTCGGTGAGGCTGTTTGTCGACCCCGTGATCGGGGAGTTGCGGGTTCCGGAGGTGCAGCGCAAGGATATTGCCGCCCTGCATCACGGCCTGCGGGACAAACCCTATCAGGCCAACCGGACGCTCGGGGTACTGTCCAAGATGTTCTCCCTTGCCGAAGTCTGGGGCTGGCGACCCGACGGCTCCAATCCCTGCCGGCATGTCAAGCGCTACAAGGAGCACAAGCGGGAGCGCTTCCTGTCGCCGGAAGAGACCGAACGGCTGGGCCAGGTACTGTGCGAGGCCGAGGAAGAGATGCCCTCGGCGGTCGCCGCCTTCCGCCTGTTGCTGCTGACCGGCTGCCGACTGTCGGAGATCCAGTTCCTGCGCTGGGAGTACGTCAAGGACGATTGCATCGAGCTTCCCGACGCCAAGACCGGCGGACGGGTGGTGCCTCTGGGCCCCGAGGCCCGGGCGGTGTTGTCAGCCATTCCCCGTGACAAGGACAATCCCTGGGTCATCGCGGGCCGCCTCCCCGGCTCTCACCTCACCGACCTGCAACGCCCCTGGCAGCGCATCCGCAAGCAGGCGGGCCTCGAGGATGTGCGGATCCACGATCTGAGACACAGTTTTGCCTCGCGTGCGCTGGCTCTCGGCGAGAGCCTGACCATGATCGGGAAACTGCTCGGGCACACCCAGGTACAAACGACGGCGCGCTACGCGCATCTGGCTCGGGACTCGATTCAGACCGCTGCGGCACGCATCACAGGAAGCATCGGCGGGAACCTGTCGTCCGTATCGGATCCTGACAGGATCACCAAGCAATGAGTGCCCGCTATTCGCGTCATCCCTCTGATCCGTGCGTTTTTCCTCAATACAGACGAAAAATTCTAAAATCCGTTTGTTTGAAGTGAAATCAGTGCTAGGTTTTAGGTTACTAGGCACTTTCAGGATCTTCCATGGCCCGAAGCGATCTCATCGTCGATCTTGTCAAGGCCGGCGTTAGCGGGGATCAGGAATCAGCCCGTGTGACCGCCGAAGCGATCGCAGCGAATGAGCGCGCCAAGAAGCACACCGTTGTCGCCGAACGGATCGACCGGGCGCTTACCGCACCGCCGCGACCGAAAGGTGCAAGCCCGACCAGGCAAAGCAGCCTGCGTGTCCGTGATGGGTCCGGGGGTATTCAGCGACGACACCCCGAACGACCGTTGACCAGCCTGTTTCTTGCGAAGGCAATCCGGAACTCATGTCAGGAACTCATCGAGGAGCAGGGCCGAGCTGAAGTCCTGCGCGCCCACGGCCTGGAGCCCCGTCACCGAGTCTTGCTGGTCGGACCGCCAGGAAACGGCAAGACGTCCCTTGCCGAGAGTCTCGCCTTCGAACTTGCGCTGCCGCTATTCGCCGTTCGATATGACGCAGTGGTAACGAGCTATCTGGGTGAGACCGCCCAGCGACTGAGACGCCTCTTCGATTTTGTGCGCACCGAACCCTGCGTCCTCTTCTTCGATGAATTCGACGCGATTGGAAAGGAACGAGGCGATCTTCACGAAACCGGCGAGATCAAGCGGGTCGTAACGACCCTTCTTCTGCAACTCGACGATCTTCCTTCGTACTGCATTCTGGTCGCCGCTACCAACCACCCCGAGCTGCTCGACCGGGCTACGTGGCGACGCTTTGAGATCAAACTGGAACTTGGGAGACCGACTGAAGATCAGATGACCGAGTATTTTGCTTGCCGACTCCGAGAATTCGACCAGAAGTCGGGGTATACCGCAAAACGGTTGCGCTTGGCTATTTCACCGAAGAGCTTCTCAGAAGCCGAAGATTTCTTTCTTGATCTTCACCGCCGCTACGCGCTGGCGCAAGGCAACCTGACTTTCCGAACGCTGGTGAAAGACCGAGTGAAGGCTAGGACCGACCTGAGCGATCAGCACGGTCGATACGGTACGAATGACAGACCGACCGATCCTGCGCCTTCCTGATTCGCGGCCTGCGCGCAGGATACCCGGTAGAGCGGCTCGGTTCCCCCGGCCCCGCAGTGCCGGCCGCCGCCACCAGGGAGAGCGCTTCCGCCAGGAATTCAACCGACTTGAGGCCGCTCTCGCTCGTGACGATGCGGCACTTGAACTACGGCGGGATCCATTCGGGATCGCGCCTGAACGGGCCCTCGTCTTTGTAACCGCCGTCACCATTGCCGACTTTGTTCGCTCCGCCCGGTTGGTCGGACTTGAAGTTCTCTCTGAGATCGAACTGGAAGACGATTATGACCTGCCCGTTGACCTGATTGCAGAACACTCGGGCGCCGTGTCTCCTACTCTCTATGCGACCATGCCCACGCAGGATGCCTTCAACCGGCTGCTGCGGCTCTGGCGTAGATATCAGGCCAATCGCGAACCTGAGCGTGACTATGCCCCATGGTGGCGCCTCTTCGACATGCTTGCCGAGTTGCGGCCCTGGGGACCGGAAGATCGCCTATCTGCCGAGAACCGCATCGAGTTCGAGGACCGGCTTCCATTTGACGATGAGACCGAGGTCCGACTCGAGCTCGAGCATTGGCCGACGCACAATCAGGACCAATTGCGCCAGTGGCGCCGAGAAACCGAAGCAAGGATCGCTGCCCTAGCCGGTCGAATCATCGATCGAAGCGCCATCCACGAGGGAAGCTTCGTCTATGACGCCATGCTCATCGGCCTTGCTGCCGGCAATGTACGCGCAATGCTAAACAATCCGGCCGCGCCGAACGGGCTCGCAACACTGGATGGCCTGCAGTTCGTTTTGCCCCAAACCATCGCCCAGTCAGTGCCTTCGCACTCGCAACCGACAGATGTGGACCGGGATGACTTCGACGATTTCGATCCCGCCAGTCCCTTCCGCGGCCTTCTCCTCGATGGCACACCGATCGCCGGCCACCGCAGCCTCGATGGGGGCGTGGCCATTGAAGATGTACACGACCTGGTCGACCGGTCCCTCGTCGCCACCCGCCGCCACGCGACGGCGATGGCATCGCTCATCCTGAGGGGTGACCTAGAATCAGACGGGCACCCTGTTCGGGACAGCCGCCTCCTTGCCATTCCGCTGTTGGTCGACACCGAGAATGGGGCCACCTCTCCGGATGATCGCCTCTTCATCGACCTCGTTCATACCGCCCTTCAACGCTCATTCCGCGGTGATGAACCCTTGGTCCCGGAAGCGTTTGTCGTGAATTTCTCGATCGGCGTGCGCGGCTCGCATTTCGCCGGTCGCATCAGCTCGCTGGCGCGGTTGCTTGACTGGTGGTCAACGGAAGCAGGCGTTCTCTTTGTCGTTTCAGCAGGCAATGTAGAGCACGATCTTCATGTCCCCACCACGACTGTCGGCGAGTTCGAGGTCCTAACGTTGGCGGAGCGTCAAGAACTTATCCGCGCCGCCCAACGCCGACACCGTCACGAACGCACATTGCTGGCGCCCAGCGAAGCACTCAACACCCTCACTGTCGGTGCCGCATCCCTTGACTTGGCCCCACCCCGCATGGACCCTGCTCCGGGGACTGTCGAAATTCAGGCGGACGGCGAATCTCTACCCGCATTATCCAGCGGATTGGGCTTGGGGC
Organism: Rhodospirillales bacterium; assembly: GCA_965213765.1. GTDB lineage: Bacteria > Pseudomonadota > Alphaproteobacteria > Rhodospirillales > UBA2165 > JAJDXO01. The sequence goes on from OZ243926.1 coordinate 1,560,767, forward strand.
CATTTCGCACCATCAAGCCGGATCTCATCGGTGTTGGAGGGCATCACGAAGTCCGCGCCCTGCCGGCGGGAGACGACCTGAGGCTGCGGGCTATTTCTCAGAGCGCCCGCACCGGTTTGAGTATTGCGACTGCCGGCCTTGGCTCACCCCGGTCGAAGTCCCGAGGGACGAGTTGCGCCGCCGCCCTCGTAACGCGATCCCTACTCAACGCCGCCGCTACGCTCACCGAAGAAGACGGTCCATATGATGGGCGTGATCTTTCTCGGAACGACCTTGCGTTGCTGACTAGGGCCTTGGCGATCAATGCAGCCCGGTGGCCCGACACCGCAAAATCACTTTATGCCGCAGAACTCACTGCGTCTGGAGGACGCTTCCAGCAAGCCGCTGAAGAGGTGGCTCGCCAATTCGGATACGGGCAGAGCTTCGTGCCCGTGTTCGACCGGCAGCGCTGAGAACGGGAGCCGGGCCGATGGCTGTGACCGCCAGAAAATACAATCCGGGATTTCTCTCGAACGACGAACTGGTCGCGACCTTCTGCGTCCGGACGGCGGAATACGACTCCCTGATCGAGGCGCTGCGCGAATGTTCGGGCAGCGCAAACACCCATCAGATCGTGATCGGGCCGCGCGGCAGTGGAAAGACGAGCCTGCTGCTGCGGGTCGCGGCGGAGGTGCAGCGCGATGCCGATCTTTCGGCGCGCTTCTTTCCGATCATCTTCGCGGAGGAAAGCTACGAGGTTTCGACCGCCGGCGAGTTCTGGCTCGAATGCGTCTCCCGGCTGGCCGGCCAGATTCCGCGCCGGGATGGAGATGTCGACCTGCACCGCACCTTCGAGGAGCTGCGTACCATCCAGGACGACCGAATTCTGGAGGACCGGTGCCTCGGGGTGCTGCAGGACTTTGCCGACCGGGAAAAGAAGCGCCTCGTTCTGATCGTCGAGAACCTGAACATGATGTTCAGGGACATGGCCGACGACGATGCGGGCTGGCGGTTGCGGAAGGCGCTGCAGACCGAACCGCGGATCGTTCTGCTGGCGAGCGCGACCAGCCGGTTCGACCAGATGGACGATCCGAAGGAAGCCCTCTACGAGCTCTTCCGGGTGATCCGGCTGCAACCTCTGGACACGGAAGGCTGCGCGACCTTGTGGCGGACCGTGTCGGGGCAGGCGCGGGAGCTGCAAACGATCAAGGCGCTGCGGATTCTGACCGGCGGCAGTCCCAGGCTGCTGACGATTTTGGCCCGGTTCGGCGCGAACCTGTCGTTCCGCGAGTTGATGGCCGATCTCCTGGATCTGGTCGATGACCATACCGAGTACTTCAAGAGCCACCTTGATGCGCTCCCCGCGCAGGAACGAAGAGTGTATCTCGCCCTTGCCGATCTCTGGAAACCGGCGAATGCGCGCGAGATCGCGGATCGGGCGAGGCTGGGGACCAGCAAGTGCAGCGCCCAGCTTGCCCGTCTGGTCGACAAGGGCGTGGTCGAGGTGAGCGGCGGCAGCGCACGGCGTAAGCTCTATTACCTGACCGAGCGGCTCTACAACATTTACTACCTGATGCGCCGGGCGCGCGGACCGGCGCCGCTCATCGATGCGCTGATCCGCTTTATGGCGGCCTACTACTCCACCGACGAGCTGAGGGAGTTCGGCGCCCGCATGGCGCTGGAAGCTCTGGGGTTCGACGGTGGTGAGTTGGCCCTCTGCCGGATGACATTCGAGCGTCTCGTCGAGCTGCCGACCCTGGAAACGCATCGTGACGAGTTGCTGTCGCTTGCGTCGCCTGCCTTTGCGTATGCGCCGAGGGAGTTCTCCGCGGTACCCCAGGCGCCGTCGGCCGCAACGGTGCTCTCGGGCAAAGCGCTGGCGCTCGCGGAAAGGGACCGGTTGGAGGACGCCATAGCGGCATGGGACGAGGTCGACCGGAAGTTCGGGGCAAGTGATTTGCCGGCGGATCGTGAACAGGTGTCGCTGGCGCTCGTCAACAAGGGAAAGGCGTTGGGCCGGCTGGGGAGAGTGGAAGAGGCATCGGCAGTGTGGGACGACGTGGTGCGGCGTTTCGGGGCGGACGACGGCGAGGGTCACCCTCTGGCGGTAGCGACGGCGCTCGCGAGCAAGGGCGGAATGCTGAATAACATGGATCGCCACGCGGAAGCGCTGGCGGCCTGGGAGGAGGTCGTGCGACGCTTCCGCGGGAGCCCGACGCTGGAGCTTCAGACGCTGGTGGCCAACGCACTAGTCGGGATGTCGGTCGCGCTGAATACGTTAAACCGTCCCCAGGAGGCACTGGAGGCCTGCGATGGAATGCTGGAACGCTTCGGAAATAGCGGTTCGCCCAGGCTTCACAGTGAAGTGGCGGCGGCCATGGTCGGACGGGGTCACGCGTTCCTCGCGTTGAACCGTGTCGACCAGGCGATAAACGCCTGGGGCGCCGTGGTGGAGCGTTTCGGAAAGAGCGACTCTCCCAGAATCCTTGAACAGGTGGCCTCGGCGCATGCGAATATCGGCACGGGCCTCTTTCGGTCGGGCAGATTGGAGAAGGCGCTCGCCGCGTTCGATGGGGTTGTGCAGAGCTACACGGGAAGCGATTCGCCGATCCTTCGGGAGGTGGTGGCGCGCAGTTTCGTTAACAGAGGCAACGTGCTGGCCGCCTTGAAGCGGGAGACGGAGGCGCTTTCTTCATGGGAAGAAGCAATCAGGCGCTTCGAGGCGGGCGGTTTGCCGGATGCGGCGGAACCGTATTGCAACGCGCTGATGAACCGGGCGGTGGCGCTGCACAACGCGGGAAGGTCCGTGGAAGCGCTGCAACTGTTGGCGGAGGTGGTGGAACGCTTCGGGGCCGACGACCGGACTGGAATCCTTGCCATGGTTGCAGATGCCCAGATGAACAGGGGCGCCTTGCTGGAACAGCTGGGCCGATCTGAAGAGGCGCTCGCGGTCTGGCAGCAGGTCGAAGACCGTTTCGGGACCAGCGATGAGCCGGAGAGGGTCGCGCTGGTCGCAGGCTGCATCCAGCACAGGTGCGCGGGCCTGTTCAAGCTGAACCGGACGGAAGAGGCGCTCGCGACTTGCGACCGGGCGATCGACCGGTTCGGGCAAAGTGTCGTGCCGGGAGTGGTAGATGCGGTCGCGGGGATTCTGCTCAACAAGGGTGTTGCGCTCTTTACTGCAAACAAGAATGAGGAGTCGCTGGGAGTATGGGACGAGATCGAACGGCGTTTCGGAAACCGCGACGAGCCGGCGATTTCGAAGCACGTTGCCTCGGCCCTCGTTGGTAAGGGCACGACGTTCGCCCGTATGAACCGGCAGGAGGATGCGATCGAAGTATGGAACGACGTCCTGCGCCGGTTCGGGGAGGACGATATACCCCTATATCACGAGGAGATTGCGACGGCTATCCTCAACAGCGTGGCGGTGCTGGGCTCGTTGAATCGGCCGGAAGAGGCGCTTGAGGCCTGCGATGAGGTGTTCCGGCGGTTTGGAAGCAGCGAGGAGCCCCACGCTCTTGGGGCAGTCGCACAGACTCTCGTCCATAAGGGCGCCTTGCTGGTCGCCGTGGACCGGACCGAGGAGGCGTACGCCGCGTGGGACGAAGTTGTCCGGCGCTTCGAGGCGAGCGATGTGCCGGCGCTTCGCGACGCGGCGGAATCGGCTCTGTGCAGGCGGGCATATCACGAATTGACCGAGGGCCGCGCAAAGACCGCGCTCGGATTTCTCGACCGTGCGTTGCTACAGGGGCGGGCGGGAAGGCTGGATAGCAAATTGCGGGGCCATTTGATCCGAGCCCGGGCGCACTTGGCGGAAGGCGATGGCGAAGCATGCGCCGGGGATGTCGAGACGGCATTGTCGATACTGCCCGAACTGAACATGTTGCCGAGGGACGTGCTGGTGGCCCTGGCCGATCTCTCGGCGGGTGTTGGGCCGGAGAGGATGTGCGATCTTATCAAGTCGTCGCCCGACGGCGATCTCCTGCTTCCGCTGAGGACGGCGCTGGAGCGGGAACTTGGGTTGGAGCCGAGGGTTGCGAGGGAAGTCGAAGAGATTGCCGAGGACATACGCCGGGAATTGCTTTCCCGGCCCAACGGCAAGGGTGAGCGACGGACTGCTTGATCGTTTCAGTCATGCGCTGAGCTGCGCGTCAGTGCGTGCGGACGCTTCGGGATGATTTGCGAGTGCGTCCTCAACCAATTTCGATACGGGCAAGGGGCTCAGGTCACCTCGCATTATTCGACAGAGACAATTGACTCTAGCCGATGTGGTTTGACCCACGTTGGCGCGGTGGTTCCTTAACTTTTGCGAGCTACGGAACGGATCACATGAGACACCTACGACGACTGGGGAATAGCATCTCGATCCCGATCACGGCTGACGAGAACGGTTTCACCGGGAGGGAATGTCTGAATCGAGTCCCGCGCCAGATGCGCGTAGCGCGCCGTCGTTTGCACCTGGGTGTGCCCGAGCAGTTTCCCGATCATGGTCAGGCTCTCGCCGAGAGCCAGCGCACGCGAGGCAAAAGAATGTCTCAGATCGTGGATCCGCACATCCTCAAGGCCCTCCCGCTTGCGGATGCGCCGCCAGGGGCGTTGCAGGTCGGTGAGGTGAGAGCCGGGGAACCAGCACAGTTTCCCGGCGATGCGGGTCTGAACGACGTAGCTCTTGCGTCCCGAACGCCGAACACGCAGGCCGAAGCCTGTGAGCTCTCCATCCCAATAGACGGTATCCGTCCCACCGGTCTTGACGGCATCGACGGAGCGCTTGGTGATACGGGGGATGCGGTTTGCCACGGCATTGCTCCTTGACGGGGGAGGGAGCATGTATCATCCTGGCTAACTATTGGCAAACATTTTCAGGTAAACCGGAGCGCATCCCTGCGTACGTCTGTCGTAGGAAGAAACGATAAATCCCATGGAAAACAAATATTTATCATACTCCTGCGCACGTGTGCGCATCCCTGTCTATCATATGTAACGAAACTCATAACCTGAAGGTCGTTGGTTCAAATCCAACCCCCGCAACCAAAAAAACCCCGTTATTCCAACAGGATAGCGGGGTTTTTCTTTTCCGTATTCGTGCCCCTTGTATGAACCGTAAGCATATCGAAAGCGGATTCAAGACAAATCCGGACGCCGGACGGTAAGCGGCGTGCCTGTCCTTGGCGGGTCGGCGAAGCGGTAGTTTTCGTTCGGTCACGCGGTGACGGCGGCGGTTTTCGTCCGGTCATCTGGCGATGCCATCGCCGGGGCAACCGCTATTCCGGGTTCTGACTGACTGACGACGGGTAGGCTCGGTAATTTGCTCACTGCCATCACCCCCTGAGCGAACGAATTCGGCGAAGCGGTAGTTTTCGCTGGTGTGGGATGGGAGCTTGATGGTGCCCACCATCGGCTAGTGGACACCATCGACGGAGGCATTGCGGCGGCGCGTCTCGGCTGCCAACGCGGTACGCTGTCGCGCCTGCTGAACGGCAACCGCGACCTGCAATTGACGCGGTAATACCAAACCCGTCAAATGCTCTGACAAGCGGCGGACCGGGGACTGGGAGACCGACACGGCGCCGTCGTCGCCTCAACCCCCGGTATCGCCGGCGGGATCCCGCCCTGGACAATAGACTGGCCCTGGGCCTGTTCCGCGACCGCGGGCAAAAGGGCTGCCCGCCCCTTTCCCGGACGATGGAACCGTCTTGGGCTTTATGAGATTTAGCTGTAATCTTTCGGCTCATTCAGGGTGCACCGGCTCTGACCGGGGCACCGCGCTTCGGGAGTAAAGGCCATGAGACGGGACTTGAACGGGAAAACCGCACGAACCGCATGGTGCGCGGCCCTTGCCGGCGTCGTGCTGGCAGGTGGCGCCGCGCTCGCCATGCCGCAGGCGGCGCACGCCGCTGACGCCGGCGCAACCGAGGGCGACACGATGGAGTTCACGGTCAAGCTCGGGGCCGCGCCGAACGGCTGGGCGGTGCGCTACAAGTACAAGACGGAAGACGGCGCGGCCGTCAAGGGCGAGGATTACGAGGAGGCCACCGGCACCGTGACCTTCAATTCGGGGGTCAAGGAGCAGAAGGTGAATGTGGACACGATTGACGACAGCGCTGAAGAAGACCCGGAGGTCTTCAAGCTCAAGCTCTACGACCAGGAGGTCAACGGGCTCTATCGCGGCGTCACGGGGTGGGTTACACCGACATCCAACATCCGGTCCATGCCGGGCACGATGACGTTGACCGGCCAGATCCAGGATAACGATTAGGCGGTCAAGGCGGGATGCGGGAACGCGGGTCAGTATTGCTGAGGCCGCACGGCCATGCACCGAGCGCGGGCGATGCCGCTTCAAACCCGTAACCCGCGCCGGCCATGGTGGAGAGCAGAGGAGGCGAATGCCATGAGAACCTCATACGGAGCCTGTCACTCATCTACCCGGTTGCTCACCTACCCCCGCGTCTTGCGCACGCTGGCGCTCGTCCTGTCGGTGCTTGCAGGCGGGCTCCTCGTCGCGCCGGGGCCCGCCCACGCCCAGAACGCCCCCACATATGGCGACTGTGCTAACGCCTGGTACGAGAGCGACGCCTCCGAGCATTGCCCGGCTCCCGGCACCCAATTCTGGTTTGACACCCCGAACGGAGAGTGCAGCGTCACGGCCAGGTGCCGGAAGTTGAATGGCGTGCCATCAACCCAGAATACCGTCACCGGCGATCTAAATGACATGCGCGATCTGGTGAGCTGCGACGGCAAGCTCAAAATCGGCTCCTGCCTCACCGCTACTCAACAGGCCGCCCTGGAGACAACATGCAAGGACGCGTGGAATGACAGCGATGCCAGCCGACAATGCGGTTCGTCCCGCGGCTCCCACAGCGTGTCGACATACCAAGGCGTGCAATGTCATGTCTCGACCTCCTGCGGGACCCTGGCGGTGGCGGCGTCCTTCTACGGATCTTCCGATGATGTGAAACGGCTCGATTACTGCAACAACGGGTTGTCCACCTCATGCCCAACGGTCGAGAACTGCACGAATGCATGGAATTCGAGTTCGGCCAAAGTTACCTGTAACTATTCCGGCCCCTTCAGCACCCAGATCGGAGTGGATTCGGGACAGTGCTCCGTAAAGACCCATTGCCAAAGACGGGTTGATGATCCATTCGGGAAGACTGGGGGAATCATCGCAGTTGAGACCTCGTACAAGGGGGACCTGGGACAGGTGCAGAACCTCAAGAACTGCGATGGGTACCTCAAGACCTCCTGCTGAGTTCCCGGTTTCGCGGGTCGCAGACATCGATCGGTGCGCGGGGCCTCTTCGGCCCGGCGCCCCGGCGGCTTCCTACCTGCCCTGGAGTCCGGCGATGGGGTCGAGCCTCGATGCCTGATGGGCGGGCAGGTATTTGCTGAGGCGCCCGCGAGGGCGGCGGGGGGATCGGCTGGCAGGGCAGGTCACATGGCGTATCGGGGGGTTTGACTCGATGCGTCCGGATCGATAACCCGAGTTCGGGAGCGGCCCGAAGATTCGCTATCGGCATGCCCGCCGACCAGGGGGAAGCCGTCAAAGCTATTCGTGCTGGTCAGCCCAGTGCGCATGGTCGCGAACAGAGAGAGGGGCTAACTCCATCATCGCAAACATCATTAACGCCATCAAAGAACGCCCAAAACCGGGAGACCCCGAATTGACGATAGACAGAACATACCAAGTTGCATTGTCGTTCGCCGGAGAACAACGTGAGTATGTTGAAGATGTAGCCCAGCATCTTGTGGCCCGATCAGTTGGGGTGTTTTACGATGGCTTTCAACAAACATGGCTTTGGGGTCAGGATGGGGTTGAAGCCTTTCATGAAGTATTCGCAAAGACCTCAAATTTCGTCGTAATGTTTGTATCCGCCGAATATGTGGCAAAGCCTTGGACACGACATGAGAGAAAATCGGCGCTCAGCCGCATGTTGACGGAAGAGTCGGAATATGTGCTTCCGGTCCGTTTTGACGATACTCCGGTTCCGGGATTATCGGAATCGGTTCTATACTTGAATGCCAACGATTATACTCCAGCCCAACTGGCGGCCGTGATAGCTGAGAAAATCGGCATGGACCCTTTCTCTGGAAAGGCTTCAGACGTTCCACCCCCGAGAATGACGTCTCCGGTTGGTGAGGTTGTCTTCGACTACAGTAATTTCAATGGCCGGTACATTATTGGTTCAGGCACTGCCGAATTCGAGACGAAATGGTCGAAAGCGAGTAACGAGTCTATACGTATCTATAATGATCCAGATTCGATAAACGGCGTTGCTTTGGATCTAGGAGCAAACTCCATACACGAAGTAGCCGAGGGAGCGTCGTTAGACTACACTTCCCGCACACGGATTCCTCGGTTGGGGCAAATTGTGGTACTCTGGAACAAACACGAATTCTACGCTGCAATCCAGATTGTTGGTGTCAAGGATGACACGCGCGGGGATGATTCTGACCAGCTGCAATTCCGATATGCTATTCAAACCGATGGTTCGGATAACTTTGAACGCTTTGTAGACGCATTTGAAGATTGAGAGCGTCAAAGCAGCGTATCGCGACTGACTTGGACATGCGGAGCAGGTAGCTCACCGCGAAGCCGGACGAGACCGTGCCCGGTATCAGTTCGGTCTGAGCGATGCCATCGCCCGCCGTAGTGCGCAGTTCGCGCAAGTAAGCGTCCTGGAAGAGTTCGAAGAACTGCGCCGGCTTGCCGTTCAGCGACGGAATGTCGGCCGACAGCACCCGCGAAACCGCGCCCGCGCTGTTCAATGCCCTCACCGTTGCCGAAGGGTACACAGGAGTTAGCTTGGTAGTTGTGAACGATCCGGAACGACTGTCTTGTGCGTTGGCTTAGTCATGTCTCCAGCGAGTTCGGGAGAAAATTGACGATCCGCACGGTTTCAACTGAGAGGTGGACGATCCGGCGCACCGCCGCGATGAAGGCGGCCTCGTCCGCGAACCAGGCATTCGGGTCGTTGGTGATGCCGCTCTCCTTGTCGGTCGTGACGCGGTAGCGGTCGATGAACCAGCCGAGCGGGGTGCGCCCGTTCACCTCGTAGCGATGGGCGTCGGCCGGAATGCCGGAGAGGCGGAGGCGGTCGTTGACGACGAGGACGGAGTCGGCGTCTCCGGCGAGGCGCATGGAGCGGGTTCCGAAGAGCCGGCCGGGCGGTTGGCCCGACGTGTCGGCGGTCTCGGTGACCAAGGGATACTCCGGGCCGGTCTCGTAGCCCAGGTGAAGTTCGGTGAGAGCCCGCCCGGCCTCGGCGAAGGTGTAAAAATCCGGTGCGAAACCGGAACAGTTCCTTCATACTCGTCAAATTGTTCGCGGAGAAAGGAAAGTGTATTGCAGTATAGTTTTCCGTCGAGAACCTGTTCGGCTTGCTCTTCAGAGCGCACGATCTTCATGAGTGAGAAAATGGTCCGTTTTGTCATGGCAATACTGCCAGCCTGTTCCATTTAGCACGGTGCGACGATGTATTGGTGAACGTGTCATAAGTCGTTGTCATCGGACAGAAATTCGTTTCCCAGCGGAATTTCCGCGAAGAAACCGGAGCGCTGCGTCCGTCACGATCAAGGATACTCCTTATCGGTTAAACCCTCCAGCCGTCAATCGCATGAAGGTGTCCGCTGATTTCGAGGGTGGGTTGGTCTCGTCCGTTGGCGGACTGGCGAAGTGTCCATCGTCCGCGATGTTCGCTGCGCAGCAAATATTGCCAAATTCTCGAATGTCTGATAGAAAACACTTATTTGCTGCGCAGCAAAATAGGCTTGAACGGTGATGCTTGAAACGGACGTAATGGAAGGACAGTTACTTGACGGGTTTCTGGAAGCCCTGCGGGCGCTCCCCGATGCGCAGGCGGAGGTCAGTGGGACCGAACAGCCGGGCGGCCGCGATCGAGGTTATGACGCCCAGGTTGACCTCCGGGTGGGCGGGAAGGCGGTCACCCTGCTGATTGAGATGAAGAAGGACGTATATCCCCGTGACGTGCGGCAGGTAGTTGGGCAGCTCCGAGACTCCGCACGGAGATGGCCGCACCCGGAGGAAAAACAGGAAGCGGTGTTCTTCCTGATCGCCCAATCGATTTCACCTGGAGCCAAGGAGCTGCTGAGGAACGAGCAGGTCGGCTACTACGACAGCGGCGGCAGCCTGTTTCTGCCTGCCGGCAACATCTACGTGTACGTGGACAAGCCGCCGCCTAAGAGCCTGTCACGGTCCATCCGTTCCGTGTTTTCGGGCCGTCGTGCGCAAGTGCTCCACGCGGCACTGCTGCGACATCGCGAGTGGTTCGGAGTGAATGACATCGCCAACCAAGCCCGGGTATCTCCCGCGACCGCCTCGCAGGTTCTGATGGAACTGGAGAAGTTCGAATGGGTGGTGTCGCGTGGGCGGGGACCAGGAAAGGAACGCCATCTGCAAGAGCCGGGCGCCTTGCTGGATGCATGGGTGAACCAGCAGGCGGTGATACGGCCGCTGTCCATGCGGCGTTACTTTGTGCCGTCGGCGCCCTCGGAAGGGCTGGTGGAAAAGTTCGCCGAGGTCTGCGCAGAGAGCAAGGCCGAGTACGCGATCACTCACACGGCGGCAGGGCAACGGTACGCGCCATTTCTGTCAACTGTATCTCAGGTGCGTTGCCGCCTGCTGGACGGCCCGGCAGCAGAACGGGCTCTCGGCGCGCTGGATGCGAGAGTCGTTGACCAGGGCGCGAACCTTGCGGTTATCGAGGTGAAGTCGCCGGGCGAATTGCTGTTTCGCGAGTCGGTGAACGGGATCTGGCTGGCAGGCGCCGTGCAGGTCTACCTCGACTTGATGCGCAGCGAGGCGCGCGCCCGGGAAATGGCGAAGCACTTGCGCCAGGAAATGATCGGTTTCTGATGGCGAAGCCTGCGACCTTTGACGGCTACAGCGATCAGTACACGGTCGACTGCGAACGCGTTCTCGTGACCCTGCTGCGCGGACTTGGTCCATGGAAGGACTCCGTGTTTCTGGTGGGCGGATTGACTCCTAGATACCTGGTAGCGGCTCATCCGCCGGAAGTACCGGCGCACGCCGGCACTCTCGACGTGGACGTCGTCATCGACCTGCAGATTCTGGCCGATACCGCGGGCTATCAAACGCTCGAGGAAAACCTGCGAAAAATGGGTTTCGAGCGATCAACGAACGACTCGGGTCAGAGGCTTTCATGGCGGTGGCAGACTCGCACCGAAAACGGCGCCGTGATGGTGCTGGAGTTGCTCGCGGACGCGCCGGAGATTGCCGGTGGCAGGGTTGAGCCGCTGCCCACGGAAGGGAACATTTCCGCGCTCAACATCCCGCACTCGTCCATCGTCTTCGAAATGCACCAGGTCGCGGAGATTCGGGCTGAACTCCTAGGCGGTGGGGGAAACGCCGTGGAAGTTGTGAGGCACGCTGATCTGGTGAGCTTCACCTGCTTGAAGGCCTTCGCCTTCGATCAACGCTTTGAGCGGAAGGACGCGCATGACCTGATCTATTGCATTGAGCACGCGGCGGCGGGTCTCGAGGGCGCTGCGCAGATGTTCCGCGAGGCGCTGGAGGGTGAACATGGCCCGGTGATCCGGGACTGCTTGTCAATTCTTCGCAATCGATTCGCAGGGGACGACGAGGTCGAGGGATATCGGAAGGACGGTCCGATCGCGGTGGCGCGCTTCGAACTGGGTGAGGATGACGAGGTTGAACTGCGCGAGGCTCGGTTGCTGAGGCAGCGGGAGGTCAATAGCGTGATGGAGAAGTTCTTGGGCCGGATCGCTTCGGAGGCGGCATGGCGGTGAAGGCAATTTTTTTGAGGTCAACAGAAAATCGCCACGGTCTCTCCGTGCTCAACCGTCCGGAGGAGTTCCGCCTGTCTAACGTCAGCGTCTATGGGACAGACTGAAGGGTTTTCCGGTTGCTCGTTGCCTTAACTGTGCTTTTGTGGCGGGCCCCATAGCTGAAACCGGGTTAACCCCTCCCGGCACACATTGGTCCGTGCGATCTCCGACCACGGCGGACTTACTCCGGGTTTCCCGCTTCTGTCCACGGTTCCAAACCCAATACCGATACATGCCCTTCGCGAGACCATCAGGTCTTCTCCCTCACGATTCCATGCAGTTGATGCGACAACTGCTCTGCGAAACCGCGCTCGATGGCCTCCACCGCATCGACAAGAAGCGGCTGCGCGAAGTCGCCTTTTTCGTTTCGCAAAAGCGCCGTCCAGATGGACGGGTGGTAGCGCACAAGCATTCCGAGGATGTACGAAACCAGATAGAGCTTAATGAACTCGGTAAGCTTGTCTCCGTTGGGGAAGTCGAGCATTACGACCATGAATTCTCCCTCGCCTCCGTAGTGGGATACCGGAAAGGCATCGGGGTGCGTCTCGTCGCCGCGCCGCACAAAAATCAGAGTGTCCCTTGCGTCGTCGCCTTGCCGAAAGCCCGGCGAAACCTGATTTGACGATCCGATTCGAACGTGCTGTCCGTCTGCAAGGCTTCTCAACTCGTCCGGAATGCCGACCAGCGGAAACGCGAGATGTACCCCCGGCGGGTGCGATGCGATCCTCGCACCGCCAAACATCTTGGCGCGTCTGCCAGTCAGATTCGGATACGCGAGCCCAGTTTGCAGCAGCCGCGAAATCAGATCATCCAGCGTCATTCGGCTCCCGTCCGTCGCGAACCGCACATCGCCAAGAGCCTGACCGGACGACTCCAGTTGGTTTGTCGGCCCCTGAAAGCGATGCACCGTCTTCAGGTGCCGGCAAACATTTACAAGCTCGCGGAACGTGCCGTCAGTCGCCCGAATTTGCAGTTCGAGAACATTCTTGATCCCGCCACCCAGGGTCTTCTGCCAATCCACGATTTCGATGCCATGCCGAGGCTTCAGGGATTCCTCCTTCTTCTCCGGATCGTTCGCCAGGATCACGCCGCGGCAGCACGAAAGGACTCCGTAGTACTGCAACAAGGGCTTCACGCTCATCTCCGAAGCGGCCGCGTTCCAAAAATACTCTCGGCCATGCGCGAAGCATGCGTTGATCTGCCCTACCTTCGCGGAACTTGCACTCCGCCCGTGGGCCTTCAGATACCACTTCGCAACAAAATCATGCGACTCGAAACGCGAAATCGCCTTCCAATGGATGCCTTCGACCATCCTCCTCAACCTCCTCTCACTCTCATCATTCGCCCTGGAATGATGTCTTGCGGTCGCCATCTCGCCTATCTGCCGCCCGTGCGAATCCAGAATCTCGTGTCGCTGATCCCATTCTGGCAAGTATTGAGAGGTCCATATCAGGGAGCGGCCCGGATGCCTGTCCGTAATAGACAGCCGTCCCGTGAGTTCGGAGAGCTTTCAACGACCCTTCCCAGGTTGCCGCCCCCACCGAGTCATAGACGACATGCACGCCGTCGCCACAGGTTGATTCCCGCGTTGCCTCGGCGAAGTCCACTTGGTCGTAGAGGATAGCTTCATCGGCCCCGATCTCTTTCGCGTAAGCAGCTTTATCCTCCGTGCCGACCGTCACCAGCACCTGCGCACCTTGCGCCTTGGCCAGCTGCACGGCAATTTGGCCGACCCCGCCGGCGCCTGCATGGAACAGGATCGATTGCCCCTCTTTGACTTCGTAGGTTGAACGAATGAGGTAATGAGCCGTTAGCCCTTGGAGCATTAGTGCGGCGCCAGTGCCGAAGTCCATTTCGTCAGGCAATTTGACGATGCGAAAAGCCGGACACACCGCGTACTCGGCATAGGAGCCGATCGCCGGGTTCCAGTAGGCGACGCGGTCACCCTCGCCGAATCCGTCGACGTCCGAGCCAACCGCCACGATAGTGCCGGCCCCTTCGGCACCATCGATCAGCGGCAAATCACCGCCCCGAAGCCCCTGCCGCCAGTTGATGTCGGAGTAGTTGATGCCGGCGACGCCCAGCCTCACCAACACCTCGCCAGGGGCTGGCTCAGGCACCGGCACGTCCGCCAGCTTGAGAACCTCGGGCCCTCCAAACTCAGCAATCTGTATGGCGCGCATTGTAGTCATATTGTTTGCTCTTTCTTCTAGGCCTCACTCGGGCGTCCAGTCGGCGAACTTTTTGCCCTCTTGGGCAAATTGCTCAAGCAACGGGGCGGGTTTCCAGTAGTTACCCAGGGTTTCGTGATAGCCACGAACGGTTTCGTAAACTTTATCCAATCCGATCCGGTCGGCATAGAACATGGGCCCGCCGCGGAACCTCGGGAACCCGTAGCCGTAAATCCAGATCACATCAATGTCGCTGGCGCGGTACACGAGCCCCTCTTCGAGGATGCGCGCGCCCTCGTTAATTAGGCCGAACATGCAGCGCTGCTGAATTTCTTCCGCGGTTAGAGATATCTGTGCAATGTTCAAACGTTCCGCTTCGCCGGCGATGATCTCCTCGATCGACGGGTCGTAGATCGGCGTGCGGCCGTCTTTTTCATAGCGATAGAAGCCCTGCCCGGTCTTCTGGCCAAGCAGCCCCGCTTCTCCCAACGCCAGTGTGACGTTATAGAACGGCTCCGGGTTGGCGGCCCGGGCACCCGTCGATTCCAGGACCGAACACATGATGTCGACACCGCCCATGTCGTTCATGGTCCACGGCCCCATGGGCAGGCCAAAGTCGTGGATGGCCGTATCGACATCCTGAACCGAGGCGCCTTCGAGCAGCATCTGGTCAGCCTCTCGGATGTAGCCCTTTACCATCATCCGGTTGCCGACGAAGCCGAAGGTACTTCCGATCCCGACCACGACCGCCACTTTGCGGATTCGTTTGCCGATATCGACGGCGGTCGCCAGAACCTCTTGCGAGGTTTTTTCAGCACGGACGATCTCCAGCAGCTTCATGATGTTGGCGGGACTGAAGAAATGTAGTCCGACGACGGATTCCGGCCGGGATGTGACAGCGGCCATATCGTCGATGTTCAGGGTCGAGGAATTGGAGGCAAGGATGGCACCCGGCTTGCAGATCTCGTCCAGCTTGGCAAAGATCTCCTTCTTGAGATCCATGTCCTCGAACACCGCCTCGATCACGAGGTCCACATCGGCCAAACCGTCGTAACTGGTCACATATGACATCCGCGACAGCATATTGTCGGCCTTCGCCTGGTCCATTCGCCCACGCTCAACCTGGCTGGCCTGGGTCTTCTCGATGGTTGCCTTGCAGTTATCGAGAGACTCCTGAGACGGGTCGATGATCCGGACCGTGTATCCGGCGTTGCCGAAGACGATGCCGATACCGGTCCCCATTGTTCCCGAGCCCAGTATGCCGACCATCTCGACCTCGACGCGCGGCGTAGATTTGTCGGTCCCGGGCACCTTGGCGACCTCGCGTTCGGCGAAGAATATGTGCCGGAGCGCCTCCGACTCGGCGCTCGCTACGGCCGCATCGCCGATGCGCTTTTCTTCGGCGAGGCCGTCCTCCAAAGGGAGCTTGGTCGCAAACTCGACCGCGTCGAGGAGGCGTTCCGGGGCTTCCTGACCGCGCATCCGCTTCCCCGCGAGCGCTCGCATCCCGCGTAGGAAGTCTTTGTCATATCCGGATAAATCGACGTCCATTTCTCCGGTGCGGCGCGGAGCAGCACCCTCTTGAACCAACTCCTTAGCCCAGGCGATAGCGTACCCACGCAAATCGCCCTCAACGATACTGTCGATCAAACCCAGTTCCAGGGCCTGCTCGGCCTTGATCGGCGCAACGCCAAAGATCATCTCGACCGCCGCTTTGGCGCCAATCAACCGGGGCAGCCGTTGTGACCCGCCGGCACCCGGGATGATGCCGAGGGACAGTTCCGGCAAACCCATCCGCGCATTCGCATCGGCGCAGCGATGGTGACAGGCGAGTGCTGTTTCCAGACCGCCGCCCAGGGCTGTTCCGTGGAGCGCCGTGACGACGATCTTGTCGCTGTTCTCGATCACCCGGAAGACGTCGTAGTAGGCGGGGTCCCCCACGCCGGTATCGAACTCGTTGATGTCCGCCCCCGCCATATAGGTGCGCCCAGCGGCCAGCAGAACGATAGCCTTGACGCTGTCGTCGGCGATGGCGGATTGAAAGCACTCCAGCAGCCCGGCCCGGATGGCCTGGTTGATGGCATTCACCGGCGGAAGATCAATGGTGATCTCAGCGATACCGTCATTAATGTCGAGAGTAACGGGGGAAGCCATGGTTCATCTTTCTCCAGAAATCTGTGGTCTATGTTTGGTCAGTCGATCTCGATCACCCGGCCGGAGGGCGGGTCGGCGAACAACTCCTCGACCAGGTCCGCCCGGCGCGCCAGCACCGCGCGCTGGTTGATGTAGCCCTTGTCGGTGATCTCGTTGGCGTCTATCTGCGGAGGCTCTTCCAGCAACATCAGGCGTTTGATTTGTCTGCTGGAACCGCCCGCGGCGGCATTGAACGCGGCCAGTTTTTCGGCGAGAGCGGCCCGTATATCCGCATTCTTCAGAATTTCCGCGACCCCTGATTCCCCGTCGAGGCCGGCGAGTTCCCGGCATCCGGGAAGCGCGGGCCAGGCCAGGACGGCGACGAACTCCCCGTCGTGACCGCAGATCACCATATCCTGGATCAGCGGCGCCGCGGCGGCGATCAAATCGACCCGCAACTGACCGACGGTCACCCAGGTTCCGGTGGCGAGCTTGAAGTTCTCCGAAATTCGTCCGTCGAAGATCAGCCCGCGCTCGGGGCGGTCCGGATCAACGAACCGCATGGCGTCACCGAATTTGTAGTAACCCTCCTCGTCGTGGCTGGCGGCCGTCAGGTCCGGATCCTTGTAATAGCCGGGCGTCATTATCGGGCCCTTGGCGCGCACCTCGAGCTTCTCGCCAACCGGCGCCAGCTTGATCTCGGCGCCCGGCAGCGGAACGCCGACATGGCCCAATTCGGCGCCCGGCCAATGGGCGAAGCTCAAGGACGGGGACGATTCGGTGGTGCCGTAGCCCGACGTCAGAACGATCCGGTTTCCCGTCGCCTCATAAGCCACCCGTTCGAAGCGGTCCCATAAATCCCGGGTCAGCGCCGCGCCGGCATACCACGCGAACTCCAGGTCCTTGAAGAAATTGTCCCGGAACGCCCAGTCCCCTTCGAGGTGCGGGAGGAGGGATGCGAACCCCGCCGGCACATTGAAGTAGGCGGTCGGAGAGACCTCCCGCAGGTTGCGGAGCGTTTCGCCGAATTTCCCCGGCACCGGCCGGCCGCCGTCGATGTAGTACGACCCGCCGTGAAACATGACCATGTTGAAGATCTGGTTGCCCGCCGCCGTATGGTTCCACGGCAGCCACTCCACCATGACCGGCGGACGGTCCGCGAGGAATTGCAGGGTCTGGACGTTCATCTGCTGGTTCGAGCACAGCATCCGGTGAGTATTGATCACCGCCTTTGGCGTGCCGGTGGAGCCCGAGGTAAACAGGAACTTGGCGGTGTCATCGGGGCTTACGGCCTCGAACGCCTCGTCGACGGCGGGCCCCGCGCCGGCCGTCAAGAGGTCGTCATACGGCGTTGCCGCGATGCCATCCGGCGGATTGCGCGCGGCCACCACCTCGGCATCCTTGAGCGCGACGGCCTTCAGCGCTTTTTCAAAGAGACGGCCATCTTCGGCATAGATGATGCCGGGCTCCAGCAGTTCGATGATCGGCTTCAGCTTGGAATAATCCGAGCTCATCAGTGAGTAGGAGGGTGAGACGGGCGAGACGGGTACGCCCACCTGCATGGCCGCCAGGCCGAGGAGGGCGAAGTTGACCGAATTGTCGGACAGGATCACCAGCGGCCTCTCTTGACTCAGGCCCCGGTCCAGCAGCGCCTGTGACAGGCGGTCGCAGATCCCGCGGGCCTCCGCGTAAGTGACTTGTCGCCATTCGCCATCCAGGTTCCGTTCGGCGAGAAATAGCCGATCCGGAGACCGCTCCGCCCACAGGCGCAGGGGAATTCCCATCTGCCGGTGATAGTCGCCGAGGGGTTGGGTCGGCCTGAGGATGATGCCGCCGCCGGCGCGCCGCTCCATATCCACCGACGGCCCGGCCAGCGCCACCGCGCGGTACGATGCGTCGGCAATGTTGTCGGTGTCTGTATTCACAAAGCCACCTGCCTCCCCATTGAAACGGCGCCCAATTACGGCCTGAGTCCGGTCTCATGTGATGCAACGAGCCGGGGTTCTCGTTTGCATGGTTAGGGACATCTGGTATAAATTTTATAAAGTGTAAATTTTATTGTGCGTCGCGAGTCAACTTAAATTTGACCGGCTCGTTGCGGAAACCGTGGACAGGGTATGACGACTAGATCTTCATCGGCCGTTTCGAGCGATGATTTGCAAGCAACGAATAAACCATCCGACGGACGAGGCCGTGGTAAACGCCGCAAGGAACTTGTCGAGCACGCGGATCGACTGTTTTCCGCTTTCGGTTTTCATAATGTTTCGTTTGACGACATTGCCCAGGCGGCTGGGATCAAACGGGAAGGCATTTACTACTATTTCAAAAACACAACTGAATTGCTTTTTGAGATCGTTGAGCCGCCGACACACCGCCTGATCGAACGGCTCTCTGCAATTGCTGCTTCTCAACTAAGTCCCGAGGCTAAATTATATTTAGGCCTGGAAACTCACATCAAAGTTTTTAACAGAACGGCCCTGGACGCTATCAGCCTGAGTGCGGGTGCCGGCAAGGCGCTGGGCTCCGAGGAAATTTCCCAAAAATTCCGGCCACTGTACAAGCGTTACGAAGACTTATGGATGAGTGTCCTGTTTGATAGTGGCGGGGCCGACAAGATGCGCTTCAAACACCCGCGAGTTGCCGTGTTCGCTACCCTCGGCATGTGCAACTGGATGGTGCGCTGGTTCAGGGAAGATGGCGACGCCAGCTTGGACGAAATTGTGGAGATTTTTTTTGATTACGCCAGTACCGGTCTATTCGGAGAAGTTGGGGCCGCTGGTTCTCTATCCAGTGAACGGCGAAATCAGATTTTGGAAGAGATACGGGCTTTCGAATTGGTACATGGATCGCTTTAGCGACCGATCCACTTCAGATGAGGAACTGAATCATGAATATCGATGAATTGGTTGCAATCGACATCCATACGCACGCTGAAGAGCCCTGCCAGCCTCACCGGGACGACGGCTATAACGAGTTCCAGGAGGGCATGCAGAACTACTTCCGAACCGGCCGCGACTATCCGCCAGCCATGCAAGAAACCGCCGACTATTTTCGGGAGCGCAAGATCGGCTGCGTCATATTCCCTGTGGACGCCGAGCGCGAGACGGGGTTCCGCCGCTACTCGAATGAAGAGGTTGCCAAGATCGCCAGCGAGAACAGCAACATTATGATCCCGTTTGCCTCCATCGATCCGGCCAAAGGTAAGATGGGCGCGCGTGAGGCCCGGCGCCTGGTCCAGGATTTTGGTGTCCGGGGCTTCAAGTTTCATCCGACACAACAGGGATTCTTTCCCAACGATCGGAGCGCCTACGTTCTTTACGAAGCCATCCAGGACGAAGGCGCCATCGCCCTTTTCCATACTGGCCAGACCGGCGTCGGTGCCGGAATGAAGGGCGGCATGGGAATGCGGATCAAATACTCCAATCCCGTCTACCTTGACGACGTTGCGGTCGACTTCCCGGATATGCCGATCATCATGGCCCACCCGTCCTTCCCCTGGCAGGACGAAGCGCTGGCGATCGCAACACACAAACCGAACGTGTATATCGACCTGTCCGGCTGGTCGCCGAAGTATTTTCCGGAGAACCTCGTTCGCTACTCCAACACGCTGCTCAAGCACAAAGTTCTGTTCGGCTCGGATTGGCCGGCGATCACCCCGGATCGTTGGCTTGCAGACTTCGAAAAGATCGACATCCGGGAAGAGGTGAAACCCGGCATCTTGAAGGGGAACGCCGCAAAGCTACTCGGCTTAACCAGCGAGACGGCGTAGATGGACCTTCAGGTAACTGAAGAGCAGCAGCTCATTCGGGAGAGCGCAGAGAAGTTTTTTGCCGATCAATATGGACCTGAAACCTTCAGGACGTTGATCGGGTCCGACGCGCGCTGGTCTCCCGGCGTTTGGGAAGGTTTTGCGGAAATGGGTTGGCTCGGGCTGCCGTTTCCTGAAGACGCCGGCGGCTTCGGGATGGGTCCGGCCGAGGTGGTGATCCTGATGGAGCGGTTTGGCCGAGAGTTGGTGCTCGAACCATATGTGTCTTCGGTCATTCATTGCGGAAAACTTATTGAGCTCTTAGGCACGGATGAACAACGCGAGGCGTTGTTAGGCGAAATCGCGTCAGGGCAGCTCCGTCTGGCATTTGCCCACAACTATTTGGATGGTTCGATGATGGCCAGGCAGGAGGCCGGTGCATTCCTGCTTTCGGGGGCCAAGCGCTCGGTCTACGACGCACCAATAGCAGATATCTATCTCGTTTCGTGCTCGCTGCACGATGGTACGACCGCAGTTTTTTCCATTCCTGCAGATGCGAACGGCATCACGGCACGAAGCCACAATACGCTCGACGGCCGCCGATACGCGGATTTGGATTTCGCCGATGTTCGGGCCCAACCTGACGCTCAGCTGGGCAGCGGTATGGATGCCGAGGCGGCAATTGACGAAGCCATGGCATGGGCCGTCACCGCTTCATGCGCCGACGCAGTCGGCGCGATTTCCGCGATGGTCGAGCAGACGGTCGACTATGCCAAACAGCGCGAGCAATTCGGTCAGCCGATTTCGAAGTTTCAGGTTCTACAGCACCGGCTCGTCGAAATGAAAATCGCCGAGGAGGAAGCACGCGCCTCTGTACTATTGGCGGCACTGTCACTCGATGGAGATTCGGCGATGCGATTGCGGGTGACATCCGGCGCAAAGGCCAAAGTCGGTAGAGCAGCACGCTTTGTCCATCAGGCGGCGATCCAAATTCACGGTGCGATCGGCACAACCGACGAGTTGATGCTTGGCTGGTACGCCAAGAGATTGGTGGCGTTTGAGAAGCAATTCTCACCAACGCGGACACATCTGGGCCGCTACGCAGAGCTCATCTCCGATCCAGAAACAGCTGCGGCACCTCTCTTAAGAGAAGCGACGGCATAGGGATGGCGTGACATGGATTTGAGACTTTCCGCTGAGGACCGTGCTTTCCGGGACGAAGTCCAGGGCTTCCTTGCCGAGCACATGACCGGCGACCTTCGCAGAGCCATGGAGCTGAATGCCTGCTTTATCAACGAACCCCCGGTTGCGCTTGAGTTTCACAAAGCTCTGCATGCCAAGGGTTGGGCAGCGCCAAACTGGCCCGAGGAGTTCGGGGGTCCGGGCTGGTCGCCGGTCCAGCGCTACATCTACGAAAGCGAGAGCGCACGAGTCGGCGCACCGACTTTCAACGACCAGGGGATCAAACACATCGGGCCCATTCTGATGAAGTACGGCTCGAAGAGGCATCAAGACACCTACCTGCCGCGCATTCTCAGCGGCGAGGACGTCTGGTGCCAGGGCTATTCGGAGCCGGGCGCCGGATCGGACTTGGCGTCGCTCAAGACCCGAGCCGTGGATGAGGGCGGCCACTACCTCGTCAACGGCCAGAAGATTTGGACGACCCACGCACACTTTGCGAACCGCATCTATGTTCTGGTGCGGACCAATTCGGAGGGCAGAAAGCAGGAAGGTATTTCGTTCCTGATCATGGATATGGACCTCCCCGGGATCACCGTCCGTCCCATCGACGGGTCGGGCGGAGATCACGAGTTCAACGAAGTATTTTTCGAGGATGTCAAAGCGCCAAAATCCGGCTTGGTGGGCGAAGAGAACCAGGGCTGGGAGATCGCCAAATACCTCCTTGAATACGAACGAGGCGGCAACCCTCAAGCTGCGCGCGTACGGGCGCGGCTGAGCTCCGTCGCCCGTTTGATCAAACGGTACGCAGACGATGAACCCAGCTTGATCCTCCGACTGGCAGAGTTGGGCACGGACATCGATGCGATGGAGATGCTCGAACTGACCTTGTTGTCGGACCTTCAATCCGGGAAGAACCCCGGCGCGGTGTCGTCGCTATTGAAGCTCCGCTGGAGTGCGATGCAGCAACAATTGGCTGAGCTCGCCCTCGATACCGTCGGCGAGGACGCTCTGCGTTGGGAGCCCGAGCGGCCATTTTACGAATCGCTGCAGCTCCCGCCGGAAACCGAGGAAATGCTCAGTATCGGCCCCAGATACCTCAACTATCGGGGCTACTCCATCCTCGGCGGCACATCTGAGATTCAAACGAGCATCCTCGCCAAGCAATTGCTTGGTCTTTAGCGAAAGCAAAACCGATGGATCAGCAATCCGGCAATGAGGCCCCGTACAGGGATACAGCACTGGCCGAGAAGTCCCTCTTGGTCGAGCGGCGAGACGACGGGTCCTTTATTCTGCGATCCGGCCACGAGCCTTGGGCCTACCCGGCCCAGCTATCCGAATGGTTGCGGCATTGGGCCGAGGAGCGGACTGAGCAGGTGTTTCTGGCCGAGCGAGCCTCTAGCTCAAGTTGGCGGTCCATCACCTGGGGCGAAGCGCGCACCAAGGTTGACGCTGTTTCCTACGCACTGCTGGAGCGCGGGCTGGGTCCCGATCGGCCGGTCATGGCGCTGGGCGGCAATTCGATCGACCTCGCGCTGCTCAAACTCGGCGCTATGCAGGTCGGTATTCCGATCGCGCCGATCTCTCCATCCTACTCCTTGCTGGTCGAGGATTTCGGCCGGCTCAAATACATCGCCGATTTGCTGAAGCCGGGGCTGATTCACGTTCCCGAGGCCGGATCGTTCTCTAAGGCGCTGGCGGCACTGGATCTGGCCGGGGTGATCAAGGTTTCCAGCAGCGGTGATGCCGGTTTCGAGGACTTCGGATCGTATGTGGAACCCAATGATGGTTCCGACATCGCAGATGTGTACGCCGGCGTAAACGGAGATACCGTAGCCAAGTACCTCTTCACCTCTGGCTCGACTGGGTTCCCGAAAGCGGCGATCGTCACCCAACGGATGATGTGCGCCAACGTCACCGGGATTTGCCAATTGCTGCCGGTGCTGGATGAGCACCCGCCCATCTTGATGGACTGGCTGCCATGGAACCACGTCGCCGGTGGGAATAAGAACTTCAACATCATCCTCCGGTGCGGCGGTACCATGTATATCGACGACGGGCGGCCACAGCCCGGTAAGTTCGAGCGGACAATTGAAAACCTTCGGGAAATCCCTCCCACCTTTATGCACAGCGTACCGCTGGTCTTCGGGCTGCTGGCTCCCCACCTCGAAGATGACCCTGAATTTGCCGAGCGTCTATTCAGCCGGATGGATTTCATCTTCTATGCCGCGGCGCCTATGCCCGAGGTCGTGCAGGCGCGGATTGACGCGGCGGCCGAAAAAGCGACGGGAGAACGTATTCCGTTCCTGTCTTCGCTTGGTAGCACCGAGACCACGCCCTCATGCATTCTTTGTCATTGGCCATCCAAGGTCCCGGGGAATCTGGGACTCCCGTTGCCCGACGTAACGGTGAAGCTTGCTCCGACCGCCGGAAAGCTGGAAATGAGGGTCAAGGGACCCAACATCATTCCCGGGTACTTCGGCAGTCCGGAGGCAACGGAACGGGCTTTCGATGAAGAGGGCTATTTCCGGATGGGTGACGCGGTGAAGTTCGTTGACACTGAAGATCCGGAACAGGGTTTGTTGTTTGACGGCCGGGTCGTCGAAAACTTCAAGCTGGCGACGGGTACATGGGTGCAAACCGGCGAAGTCCGGGTCGCCGTGGTCAACACTCTTTCTCCCTTGGTACGCGACGCAGCTATCGCTGGTGAGGCGCACGACGACATCGGATTGCTGCTGTTCCTCGATGCGGACGGCATCGAACGCGAGCTCGGGCTGGCCAGTGACGCGGAAACGATGGCGCAGGCAGACAAACTCCGCGATGAAATTAGAAACCGGCTGTTGGCTTTCAACGCTTCCGCCGGTGGCTCCAGCCGGCGGATAGCGCGGGTGATGATCATGACTGAACCGCCATCCGTCGACGGTAACGAAATGACCGACAAGGGTTACCTGAACCAGCGGGCAGTATTGGACCGGCGGGCCAATCTGGTGAGCCAGCTCTATGCGGATGACCCGGGCCCCGACGTGATCTTGTTGAACACTTGATATTGAACTACAGGAAATTTTGTTTATGATTATTTTACAACAAGTAAAAAAATACCAATCTTTAAGGCAGACGTTTAACCCAGATAGGGAGACTAACTCATGTACAAGCGAATTTTCGTTGCGGGTTTGGCGCTGGCCATTTCCGCAGGTGCTGCCGAAGCGCAGGAGAAAACACTGAAGCTGGCGTTTTTTGCGCCGCCTCAGGATCCGACCTTCAAGGATGTCATCAAGCCGTGGGCGGATGCCGTGAACGCCGAGGGCGTGATCAAGATTGATACGTTCCCGAGTGGCGCGTTGGGCCGTAATCCCCGTCTTCAGCTCAAGATGGTGTTGGATGGCGTTGCCGACATGGCTTGGCATGTTCCGGCCTACACGCCGGGCCGCTTTCCCGACAATGCGGTAATGGAACTGCCGAATATTATCCGTGATGTGAAGGAGTCATCGATTGCCTTCCGCCGTCTCCATGACCGCGGCCTACTGCGCGGCTACGACAAGTATTATGTTCCGCTTCTCGCGACCACGCACCCCTACTTCATCAACACGGTGAAACCGGTCAAGAAGATCGCCGATCTGAAAGGTCTGAAACTCCGGGCCGGTGGTCCCGTGGCCAGTGCCTCGATGAAGGCCTTGGGTGCGGTCCCGGTGGGAATGCCGATCCCCGCCGTTGCGGAGAATATCTCCAAGGGCGTTCTCGATGGCTCGGCAGCTGAGTGGAACGTCATGTATGCGTTCCGAATCGTCGAAGTTGCCAAGAACCATTACATGGCCCGCCTCGGCACGGTTCCTTTGGTAGTGCTGTTCAATCGCGACGTATACGACGGCCTGTCCGCCAAGGCGCGCGCCAGCGTCGACAAGCATTCCGGGCTCACATTGTCCAAAAAGTTCGGTGAGGTTCACTTCAATATCCAGGGTGACCGGCTAAAGCGGACCCAAGCCAAATCGGACCACAACTTCGTCTTCCCGGACGCGGCGGCTCAAAAGGAATGGACATCGCGGCTCGAGGGCGTGACCGCGGATTGGCTAAAAAAGGATGCAAAAAATCCCAAACTCCTGGCCGCGCTGAAGGAAGAACTGGCTAAGGTTAGGGCCGGCAACTAGTCGTAGAGGTCTCTCTGCGGTTAGCTGATGCCAAATGTCGTCGAGTCCCTGAATGCGGGCGGCGCGAGTGCCGCCCGCTGGCTCGCTTTGATCGGGCTGATTGGCCTCGTTGGCCTGGCCCTGATTACGATCGCCGATGTTTTGATGCGGTGGTTGTTGAACAGTCCGATGGATGGGGTCGCGGATTTAGGCCGGCTCATTGTCGCTGTCGTGGTCTCCACCTTCTTTCCGTTGGCACTGGCCGAGCGGCGACATATTTCGATTAAGTTCTTGGGAAACGCCGTTGGAAATCGGGGCCGAGCCTGGCTCGAGCTGTTCTCTGCCCTTGTTACAATGGTCTTCTTCACCATTCTCTTGTGGGAGCTGTTCAAATTTACCGAAGAGCTCTTCGAGGCCGGTGAGACCACCTGGATACTTGGCCTTCCAGTGGCGCCCTGGTGGACGGTGGCGACCGCTTTCATGTTTATCTGCCTGCCGATCCAATTGGCGGTACTCATCTCCGTATTTCTTACGGCACTCGGCGGCGGCGATGACTCCCCCGTCGAACCGGGCGCGCACTGAGTTCCAGTCGTGGATCCCATTTTCATAGCGACCCTTGGCCTGATCGGCATGTTTGTCCTGATCGGCCTGCACGTGCCCATCGGGGTCGCGATGGCTACAGCCGGGGTCGTGGGCTTCGGCCTCCTCGGTGGCTGGAAGCCGGCCATTTCCCTATTGGCAACAGAGCCGGTGAGCGTTTTCACCAGTCTGGATCTCGCGGTCATTCCGTTGTTCCTACTGATGGGAAGTTTCGCCGGCGTCAGCGGTCTTTCCTCGGATATCTACCGGCTTGCCTACGCGTTCATTGGCCATCGCCGTGGCGGATTGGCGCTCGCGACCATCGGCGGCTGCGCCGGCTTCGGCGCGGTATGCGGATCATCCCTGGCCACCGCGGCAACCATGGGCCGCGTCGCATTACCCGAAATGCTGGATCGCGGCTATTCGACAACGCTCGCCACGGGCTCGGTGGCAGCGGGCGGTACGCTGGGCATGCTCATTCCACCGAGCGTGGTCATGGTGATCTATGCATTCCTTACCGAGCAGTTCGTCATCACGCTGTTCGTTGCGGCTCTGATACCGGGCCTTATTGCAATCGGCGCCCACTTTGTAGCGATCAATATTCTCGTCCACCGCAATCCCGACATCGGCCCCGCGGGCGACAAGATGGGTTGGTCCGAACGTCTTCAGGTATGTCAGGAAAGCTGGGGTGTCCTGGCTTTGTTGTTCGCTGTCATCGGCGGAATTTATGGGGGCGTTTTCACGGTCAACGAAGCGGCGTCCTTGGGTGCCGGTTTGGCATTCTTCTTCGCTGTCTTCCGCCGCCGCCTCACGCTGGATGCATTTTGGCAGGTGCTTAAAGACACAGCCGCCAATACGGCAATGATTTATCTGATCATTGCAGGCGCGTCGGTGTTCTCGAGCTTCATCACCCTCTCCAAAATGCCCGATGCCGTCGTGACCCTGATCTCGGATGCCCAGCTTCCGGCGCTGCTGGTGATTTTCGTGCTGATGGTCGTGTACCTGATCCTCGGCAGCGTCTTCGACACCATTGCCGCCATGGTCATCACCCTACCGTTTGTCTTCCCTCTGATTTTGGACCTCGGATACCACCCGATCTGGTTTGGCGTGATCCTGGTCATGATTATCGAGGTCGGCATGATCACGCCGCCCATCGGGATGAACGTTTTCGTTCTTTACGGAGTCGCGGAAAAAATTCCACTCAACGTCATCTTCCGAGGGATTCTGCCGTTCTTTTACGCGGACCTGATCCGCATCACGATCATCATCCTGTTTCCTGCTCTCGCGCTCTGGCTCCCAGAAGTGATGGGCTACAACCTCCACATCACCCTGAATTAGGGGTCAATCCGCCGGAGATCAACCATGGCCAAACGAGCGAAATCCAAATCGACACAAAAGCCTGCGAGCCGTTCTTCAAGTGTTGAAAGCCAAGGGTCGGATCTCAGCATGTCGTGCGTTGACGTCACGTTTGAGGACGGCATCGCCTGGGTCACCCTGAACCGGCCGGACAAACGCAATGCCATGAGCCCGACGCTCAACCGCGAAATGATCGGCGTTCTGCGGGCCCTGGAGCTGGATCCACGGTGCCGGGTCCTCATCCTGACCGGCGCCGGCACCGCCTTCTCATCCGGGATGGACCTTAAGGAATATTTCCGGGAGCGGGATGGACAGGATTTCATCACCATCCGGCGAATCGAACGGGACGCGGAAGATTGGCAATGGCGGATGATGCGCGTGTTCCCGAAACCGACCATTGCTATGGTGAACGGCTGGTGCTTCGGCGGCGCGTTCGCGCCCGTCGTCGGTTGCGATTTAGCGATTGCCGCGGACGATGCTGTGTTCGGCGTGTCGGAAGTGAACTGGGGAATCATTCCCGCTGGCAACGTGGCCAAAGCGGTGGCCGAAACCATGAGTTCCCGCAACGCCATGTATTACCTGATGACAGGAGAGACCTTTACCGGCAAGCAGGCGGCTGAAATGGGCTTGGTGAACAAATCGGTGCCGAAACGCTCACTGAATAAGGCCACCCGCGACCTGGCCAAAAATCTACTGCAAAAGAACCCGGCCGTTCTGATGCAGGCGAAGCATGCGTTGAAGGCGGTGCAGGGAATGGATGATTGGGAATTGTCGGCGGACTATCTCCATGCCAAAGCGGACCAGCTCAAAATTATGGATGCGGACGATGCCCGCGCCGAAGGCCTCACGGAGTTCCTGGACAAGAAATCCTTCAAGCCCGGCCTCGGCCACGTCAGCGAGACAAAGAAATAGACGTGAATTTTTCTGGCCTCGCGGCTATTCAACTCGGTAGTCGCCGTCGGAGAAGTTCACCACGACCTTCAAATGACCCTCTCCCATGTGCCACTGGTAGAGGTCGAATTTCCTGAGGCCCGCCCGGACTAGGGGATCGGACCCGGCGATCTCTAAGAGTTCAACTCGAAACTAGTTGAGTGATTTCAGTCGGTTGTGTCTTACTCGGTTGTGTCAAATCAAACGAGGAGGCACAACATGTGGACCGAAATCACTCGCCCGAAGTATGAGCGCCGTGGCGGTCGCTATGCAAGCGACCTTACGGATCGAGAGTGGGCGTTGATCGCGCCGTTCATGCCGCCGCGCAAGAAGATAGGCCGGCCGCGGACGACGGAGTTGCGCAATGTCATGGATGCGATCATGTACATGGCCTCGACGGGCTGTCAGTGGGCGATGCTGCCGAACGACTTCCCGCCGCCCTCCACGGTCCAGCGCTACTTTTACGACTGGCGCTCGAACGGGCTGCTGGAGGCGATCAACCATGATCTGGTTGTGGCGGCCCGTGAGCTGGAAGGACGCGAGGCCGGCCCGAGCGCCGGGGTGATCGACAGCCAGAGCGTGAAAACCACGGAAAGCGGCGGTATTCGGGGCTACGACGCGGGCAAGAAGATCAAGGGCCGCAAGCGTCACATCGTCACCGATACGCTTGGCCTGCTGCTCGGCCTGATCGTGCATTCAGCCGATATCCAGGACCGCGACGGCGCGCCCGGGGTCCTCAAATCGATCCGTCATCGCTTTCCCCAACTGCGTCACCTCTTCGCCGACGCCGCCTATGGCGGACCGAAACTTGAGGGTGCCCTCGAAGACATCGGCCGCTGGACGATCGAGATTATAAGACGTCCCGATACCGCCAAGGGCTTTGAGGTGCTGCCCAGGAGATGGGTCGTCGAGAGGACCTTCGCCTGGCTCAACCGATGCCGCCGACTGGCCAAGGACTGGGAGAAATCAATCGCCTCCGCACAGGCATGGATCCTCGTCGCACACATCCGACTCCTCACAAGGCGGATCGCAAGCCATTGTTATTAAATATAGAGTTTCGAGTCAGACTCTAAGTGTCTGGCCCGAAATGAATTGAGTGATTTCAGTATGTTGTGCTCCACTGCCTTGTGCAGCAAGAGCATGGAGACACAACATGTGGACCGAAATCACTCGACCGAAGTATGACCGCGAGCAGTTGCGATATGCAAGTGATCTTACCGACGATGAGTGGACGTTGATCGAACCCCATATGCCGGCGGCGCAAGCTCTGGGTCGACCGCGGACGACAGACTTGCGGGACGTGGTGAACGCGGTTCTGTATGTCTTGCGCTCGGGCTGCCCGTGGCGCCTGCTGCCGAAGGATTTTCCGCCTCGTTCGACGGTGCAGCGCTATTTCGCCGCGTGGCGGGACGAGGGTCTGTGGGCTGGGATCAACCACGCCCTGCTGTCGGCGGCCCGCGAGGCGGAGGGCCGCGATGCGGCACCGCCCGTCGGCGTCATCGACAGCCAATCGGTGAAGAGCACGGAAAGCGGCGGCCCACGGGGCTTTGACGCGGGCAAGAAGGTGAAGGGCCGCAAGCGTCATATCGTTACCGACACCGGTGGCCTGCTGCTCGCCGCCCAGGTCCATGCCGCCGACATTCAGGACCGCGACGGCGCACCCGGCCTATTTGCGGCCATCCGCGAAGCCTTTCCGTCTCTGCGCCATGTCTTCGCCGACGGTGCTTATGCCGGCCCCAAGCTGGAGGCGGAACTGAAGCGGATTGGTCGATGGACGATCGAGATCATAAGACGTCCCGATACCGCCAAGGGCTTTGAGGTCCTGCCCAGGAGATGGGTCGTCGAGAGGACCTTCGCCTGGCTCAACCGATGCCGACGACTGGCCAAGGACTGGGAGAAATCAATCGCCACCGCCCAGGCTTGGCTCTTCATTGCCAGCGTTCAACTCCTCGCCCGGCGGCTGGCAAGGGCTTGAAAAACAACGATTCATTATGGGCCAGACTCTAATGCGTGTTCCGCGCTCTCGGCCCGCAGAATGGTCATGCCTCGTCCGACACGCTTTCCGTCCGGCTCGGCCAGCGGTCCGGCCCCGAAGATGACTCCCCTGCGTTCGAGGTCCGCTTGGTGGGCGCGGAACACATCCCGCGTATTCCTCACTTCGTCCGGTGCACCTGTATTCTCAAAAATTATCAACCAGAGAGAGAGCCCACTACCACCGCTTGCGTAACCGGTTCCGCAGCAGACAAAATCCACGGCCATGCTGGGCGTACGCATCGGCGTCCGGCGGCACGGCAACTCGGCCGCACCGTCACCGGATCATCGTCTCCGGCAATAGAAGCGCGATCTTGGGAAAGATAATGAGCAGCGCCGTGCACACCAGCATGGCGCCCCAGAACGGAATGACGCCGCGGAATATCTCCCCCATGGGCACGCCCTCGGCGATCCCCTTCACGACGAACACGTTCAGGCCCAAGGGTGGACTGATCAAACTCATCTCCAGCACAACCACCAACAGCACGCCGAACCAGATGGGATCGAAGCCCATATCGACGATCATCGGAAAGACGATGGGAATGGTCAGCACCATGATGGCGAACCCTTCAAGGAAGGTGCCGAGCACGATGTAGCCGAGGATAATCATGATCAGCACGGTAGTCGGCGCGAGGCTCAGTCCTTCCACCATCCGCGCGAGATCGGAAGGCAGTTGGGTGACGGCGAGGAACGGGTTGAATATGAAGGCGCCGATCAGGATCAGGTAGACCATGGCGAAAGTCTTGATGGTCTCCAGCACGCAGAACTTGATCGTCTCCGGATTGGCCCGGCCGCGCACCACCATCAGCATGAAGGTGAAGAATGCGCCGACGGCCGCCGCCTCCACCGGCGTAAACACGCCGAGATAAATTCCGCCAAGCACAACGATGACGACGCCCATCAGCGCCGACGCGCTGCCAATCGAAGCCATCCGTTCCCGCCAGGCCTGGCGGTCGGCCCGCGGTCCGATGGCCGGATTGAAGCGGGTGAGGATGTAGATGGTCAGCATGAACAGGCCGGTCAGCAGAATGCCCGGCAGCACACCCGCCAAAAACAATTGCCCGATGGATTCCTCCGTCAGTAGGGCGTAGATGATGAAACCGGTGCTGGGCGGGATGAGGATTCCGAGGGTACCGCCCGCCGCCACACAGCCGGTGGCCAGCCTCGGGTGATACTCATAGCGCTTCATTTCGGGGAGCGAGACCCGTCCCATGGTGACGGCGGAGGCGAGGCTGGAGCCGGACACCGCCGCGAAGCCCGCGCAGCCGACAATGGTCGCGGACGCTAGGCCGCCCGGCCAATGGCCGACCAGCGAGCGGGCCATGTCATAGAGCTCGCGGCTCATGCCGGACACCATGGCGAAGTTCCCCATCAGCACGAACAGCGCCACGATACTGAGATCGTAATTGTAGGAAATCTCGAAGGGAATGGAGCCGAGGAGCGCCAGAGTGGCGTCGACGCCGTTGAGCCACAAATAGCCGAAGGTGCCGGCGATCCCCAGCGCGATACCAATGGGAAACCGCATGAAGATAAGGATGAACAAGCCCCCGAGGGTATAGAGGCCGACAGCGGTAGCGCTCACGTCACTCTCCGCTGGGCGTGTCGGGTTTCTCTTCGGCCGGGAAGAAAATCCGCAGGATCATGACGAAGGCGAACAGCGCCGCGCCAAAAGCGAGGATGTAATAGAACGGATAGAACGGGATCAGCACCAGTTGGGAGGCTTCGTTGAACTCCCGCACATCGACGGACTGCACCAGGGTTCGCCAGGCGATGACCAGAAAGAACAAGCTGCCCGCTAGGCTGATGAAGCGGTTGAGGAGGCCCTGAATACCCCGCCCCATCTTGTTGTAGAAGATGTCGATGGCGACATGCCCGTTGTGAAAGCCGCAATAGGCAAGACCCAGAAACACCATCACCAGCACGGCGAAGTGGGTGATGTCGAAGACGCCGGTGATGGGGCTATTGAAAAAATATCGTCCGGCCACATCGGCTGTGGTCAGCAGCATCAAAGCGACGAGGATGATTCCCGCGATGAATGCCGCCGCCGTAACGGCCAGCCGAGTGGCGCGGACGAGCATGGTGCTTCGATCGCCTATGACGGTTTGGCGGTGTAGTCGGAAACCATCTGGCCGTAGGGCAGGCCCTGGGCCTCGAACTCCTTGATCCACTGGGTCTTGGCGGCCTGGAACCGTTCCACCCATTTCGCCTTCTCGGCGTCGGTCAACTTGGTGATCGAGGTGTCGGGCCGGTCGGTAATGGCCTTGATGCCGCCGGCGCGGGCGGCTTCATAGGACCGGGCGCCGACGAGGCTGAACTTGAGACCGCTGTTCTTGTCGATCACCGCCTTCTGCGCCGGGCTGAGCTTGTCGTAGGCGGACCGGTTCATGGCAATGATCTGCGGCGAAAAGCCCATGGGCAGATCGACGATGTAGTGTTTGACCACCTCGGCGAGCTTGAAGCTCTTGACCGTGGAAATGCCGACGATGGCGCCGTCAACCACGCCCTTTTCGAGCGCGCCGTAGGTTTGCGGCATGGGCATGGCGACCGGGATCGCCCCCAGCGCCTTGATGATCGCAGCTTGGTTGCGGGACGGGGTCCGCAGTTTGAGGCCTTTCAGATCATCGGGCGTGCGGACCACCTTGTTGGTCATGACCACCGGCACGTCGGTGCCCCAGAGGCCAAGCAGCTTCACCCGCTTGTAGTCGTCGGCGATGTGCTTGTCATAAATCCGCCACATGGCCTTGGTGGCTTCGACGGAGTCGGCGTACTGAAGCGGAATCTCCATCACCAGGGTGCGCGGGAATAGCGTCGAGGTGTAGCCCGGAAGATGGAACTCGATGTCGGCGATGCCGTTGACCACGCGCTTGAAGGCGCCGGGGGGCTTGCCGCCGATCTGCCCGCCGGGGAAACCGACGATATTGATGCCGGCGCCGGCGCCGGACAGGGTCTTGCCCCAGGGCACCATCATCCCCGCCCATACGGGATGTTTGGGGCTGGAGAAGAATGCCATTTTGAGATCCTTGTCGGCGGCCTGCGCCGAACCGGCGAACAGGCCGGCACCGAACGCGATGACGCCAGCCGCCGACACGGCCAATGCCGTCCGGCGGGAAAGCTTAGGTAGTGACTTGGTCATTTGAACCTCCGTGTTGCGATGTGTTGTCGACCCTCGGGGGTCTTGTTTTCGCCTATCTTAAGGGGGTGACTGGCGGGCCGCCAAGCCATTTGGGTGGGCGGAAGCCCACGTCGAATTAAATATTCCGCATCAACCGCCCGATCCGAGGCGTTATTCGCCCAGCATAAAGCCCTTCCCAAGACGTGTCATTGCTGACCACGCAAGGTATGGATACACGATCAATTTCGACGGTTGTGTGATGGTTAGGCGACCGCGCCGAGACCGTTCTTCGTCACCAACGTCAGGAGCTTGGAGTGGCGATCAATCGCGGTGATGGCGGGCGTCGTCGAGATCCGCCTTGAGAGAGGCATTCCCGTAGCGTAGCACATCCAGTTGCGGCTATGTTGCTCTCGGGTGGTCGCGTCCACATGGCGGCTCCAGATCGGTCTCAACAAGCTTCCGGGAATCACATCGATACCGGCCACTCAAACACTTTCGAAACAGCCTCTTATTCAGACCTTCACTACTATAAGGTTGATGTCCGGTTTCGAACCGACTTCTTCTGTCGTGAATTGCAGTTCAATGATTTATAGGCGAGCGTCATGCAGGCCGGACGCGCCTTCCTAGCGACGCTCAGTGTCATCTTTCCAAGCTCTTTCACCTAACCAGATGCCCGCGAAGTCCGATAAACTCTGATGACGGACGCTCCGCCACAACGTAATTTCCGGTCGTTCCGGTTCCACCAATAACGGCAATCATGTGTGTCTCCCTATACAATTTTGATACCCAGGATGCCGGGTCGCCGGCGCGCCTTTATGCCCGTGAGATACAATTGGAAGTAGTACGGACGGTGTCCATTGTTCTCCGAAAGGTCTAACCTGGCTGGAAACGGGTGGTTCGGAAGGGCGGACGTCAGGCGTCGCCTTCGCTACGATCAATTCCGATGTCTGAAAACCCAGCCGGCGTCCTTGAGACAAGGATTTCGGCCATACCGGCGCCGATATTTTCAATTCGGTGGACGATTTCAGCATTTACGTGGATGCTGTCGCCTTCGCGAAGTTCAAATTCTTCGTCGCCGTGGATGACACGAAGGTGTCCCTTTAGGACATAGAAAATTTCTTCGCCTTCGTGACAATGATTTGCGTCACCGGCAACGTAGCCTGGTGAAAGCTCCAGCAGGCTAACTTCGATGTCCCGTCCTGATTCTGAAAGAAAGTGGATGGACTTTCTCTCGTTTGCCGGTGCATCGGGTGATCCAAAGACCAACACCCGCCGTTGATCTTTCGGAATGAACTTTACGCTGAATTCCTGAGATTCATCGGCGAACAACGACGCCATTGGAATATCCAAGGCGTTAGCGAGTTTTTCCAATGACGGAATAGACGGAGAGGCCTTACCGGTTTCTACCTGACTGATATATGGGCGTGATAGTCCGCTGGCACCGGCAATCTCGTCTATCGTGAGATTGCGGCGTTGGCGGGATTCTCTAAGGCGTCGTCCGATTTCCAACTTTATCCAGCTCCGGTTTTGCTGCGTACGTGGGTTCTAACCGACCTGACCGATAGTTCAAGTGGTCTCGTCCGCCTTTTCAACGCCGCGTTGCAAGCCCGCAAAGCGGCCAAGTCCTTCCTCAAGTGACCATTCGGCGAAAGCGCCGTCGGAAGGGACGATCGTCCGTGGCACCCAATTATCTGTCACGCGATCAGTATCAAACCCGTATTCGGCAGCGCCTCCGGACGGGTTGCGGAAGTACCAATAGTACGCCGATGTCACATTGTGCCGACCGGGCCCAAGATGTGTTGTCCAACCCAACTCATTCATCCTCAGGCCGCCGCCGAAGACCTCGTGAATATCACGCACTTCAAAGGCGGTGTGGTGGAACCCCTTGTTGGGCGGCATGTAAATCAGGAACAAATTATGATGGTCGACAGAGCCATCACATCGAAGAAAACAGCCACGGTCCGTGTACGCGTCAGTTAGTTTGAAGCCGAGCCGTTCGCGATAAAACGCCGGTGTGCCTTCAAGATCGTTGATATAGAAAACTGCATGCGCCAGATGTTGGGGGACTGCTTTATCGTAGAACTTCGCAGGCTGATCAAAACGCTCCTCTTTCCACGGGGCGTTATACTTGGTGTCCGCCGGTTCGAGCGGTACGCGTTCCGTTACTTGAAATCCCAGGCCCAAACCCTCCGGGCCAACCGTGTGGATGCCGCCTTTGCTGTCCGATGTCAGCGAGTGGTCGCTCGAGAGCTCGGCCGCAATTTTGTCCACGGTCTCCTGATCGGTAGCGCCAAATACCACCTCGCGAACGCCCGGATCGGCAATCACCGGTGGAGGCAGCGACGGGTCATCGGCGAGGCGAACTTCGACTTTGGCGTTTGATGCACATGCAAACACGGCATGCTCATGACTTTCTTCGACGTCGGCCAACCCAAAATCGCGCCAGAACGACTTGCAGCGCTCAAAATCGTGTACGCCAAAAACCAATTTCTTGATACCGATCAAACTCATCTCTACTTCCTGTACGAACCGCAAACTGTCACGAGAGGAAAAATTTAACAGCCAATGTTGATATATTCAACATTACTTCAATATATCAACATTTCTTTGTTGCGGATGAACACCCAAAACCTTAAGCTAAGTACCGTCTACCGCAGTTATGGTTTTAGCGAATTAGAGCCCAATAATAAGAATTGTATATATCAACTTTTGTAGCTGCCTGATGGCTGGTTAACACGGAGGATCCAAATGGGACAGAGACCAACAAAGATTTCAACAATTCTTATGTCGGGAGCCGTCGCTCTCTTGGCGATCGGTTTGATGACCAAACCGGCGCCTGCTGCCGACTATACCTTGAAAGTCGGGTTTGTAACTTTCAAGGATCAGCAGCATGAATGGGGAAACATGCTGAAGGCATCGTTGGAGAAAGCGACGAACGGCCGGATCGAGGTGAAGCTGTTCCCACGCGGCCAACTCGGCGCCATTCCCCGTCAAATTGAGGGTGTGCAACTCGGAACGGTAGAATCGTTTATCGCGCCGACAGATTTTTACGCCGGTGTTGATCCGCGTTTTGGCGTGTTTGGTATCCCGTTGCTGTTTCGCGACAAACCGCATGCCGCAAAAGTTCTTCAGGACAAATCATTGAATGATGAGTTGCTGGCCATGGCGGAGCCCAAGGGCATGGTTGGTGTTACCGTGTTCCCGCATTCGATGGACCTCTATCTCGCCAAGGAGCCCATCCGAAGCTTGTCAGATTTCAAGGGCAAGAAGATGCGTATCAATGCCTCTGCTCCCGAACGAGCAAAGATGAAGGCGCTTGGCGCGACAGGCATTCCGATGCCGCTTGGCCAGGTTCTTCCATCGCTGCAGCGTGGTGCCATCGACGGTACCAAAAGCGGCATGATCATCTACGTGATTTTCAAGTATCACACGATCAGCACTGTGGCGACGGAGACCAATGATCAGATGCTCGTCTCCCAGGCCATGTTGAGCAAGGCCTGGCTCGATAAGCTTCCCGCCGATCTACGCCGGACGACCATTGAAACTGCGAAGAGCTTGCAGGCTGCGATCAGCCAGTTCTCAATTGAGAAGGGCAAGGCCTACGATGCTGCTTGGGCCAAAGCGGGTGGCACCATCCACAAGCTTCCAGACGCCGATCTGAAGGAAATGCATGGCTTGCTGGCAGGTGTCGGTGACGAAGTCACCGAGGGCAAGCCGGCCCTTCGGGCGCTGTACAACAAGGTCAAGGCGACAGCCGCCAAGTACTGAGTCTTCGAACAGGTGCGAGCCCGGAGGTATGGCTCACCTCCGGGTTTGCAACTCATCACGAAAACCCTGTCTCGGGATGAAAATTATGCAGTACGGTGTTGGGCAATCGGTTAAGCGTTCGGAAGACCCTCGCTTCCTAACCGGAAGAGGGACGTACCTGGATGACATTAATCTACCCGATCAAACGTATGCAGCCGTACTGACCTCGCCGCACGCCCATGCGCGAATTTCCGCCATAAATACCGAGGCGGCGAAAGATATCCCCGGCGTCTTACTTGGCGTGACCGGCGCAAATCTCCGCGAGGCAGGGCTTGGCCATGTCTTGCCCCGGTTTATGCCGGAGGATATGGGCGGTCCGAAGGGGTTTCGGACGAAGCGGCCGGTTCTTGCAGACGGCCTCGTTCGGCACGTCGGCGAACGGGTTGCCATGGTCGTTGCCGCGTCTCATGAAATTGCCCTCTCAGCCGTTGAGGCCATTGACGTAGAGTATGAAGCGCTGCCGGGTGTCGTTGATGTTTATGATGCAGCGCTAGATGGTGCGCCCAAGGTGCATCCCGAGGCGGAGAACAATATTTCCTTCACCATGTCGGTCGGCGATCCAGCCTCGGTTGATGCAGCCTTCGCCGAAGCGGCGCACATTGTTTCGTCTGATCTTCGTCACCGGCGGCTCAGCGGTAACGCTATGGAGACCCGAGGCTCCATTGGTGAGTACAATTCGGTTCAGGACCGTTACACCCTTCACGCCAATACGCAACTCCCACACATCTTGCGCAGCGAATTGTGCCGGATGGTCTTTGGCATTCCCGATTCCAAGATGCGTGTGGTTGCCTACGACGTTGGTGGTGGGTTTGGTCTAAAAACCAATCCGTTGCCCGAAGATGCGCTGGTTCTCTATGCGGCAAAGCTGTTGGGTCGGCCGGTCAAATTCATCGCCAGCCGCACTGAGCATATGGGCGCGGATGATCACGGACGCGACCAATGGGGTGTTGGCGAAATGGCCGTCGACAAAGACGGTAAGATTTTGGCAATCAGGACACGGGCGAAGACCAATGTCGGCGCCTATATCATCGGATCGGGCGCCAATCCGGTCAGCCACTACCTCCGCCTGTTGATGAACGTCTATAAGGTGCCCGCGATCGACGTGAGCTGTGATCTGGTGATGACAAACACGTCGCCGACGGCGCCTTACCGTGGTGCCGGCCGGCCGGAGGGCGTGTTTGCGGTCGAGCGCCTGATGGATAAGGCCGCTGACGCCGTTGGTATTGACCGGCCGGAAATTCGCCGCCGCAACATCATCGCACCGGAGGATATGCCGGCGCCGACCCATATGAATTTTGTCTATGACAGTGGTGAGTTTGAAACGGTCATGGATAAGGCCCTGGCTAAGGCAGATTGGGAGGGGTTTGAGACCCGCCGCGCCGCCAGCCTGGAGCAGGGAAAATATCGGGGTATTGGTCTCGCCAGCTACATCGAAGATGCCGGCGCACTCAACGAGCGTATGGACATCGAGGTTGATTCGACCGGCAATGTTACCATCTTCGCCGGCACCTCCAGCAACGGCCAAGGGCATGAAACTGTGTTTTGCCAAATGGTATCGGACTGGCTTTCGATTCCCTTCGATAACATCCGCGTCGTACAAAATGACACTGACCGGGTGCCCGTCGGCCGTGGCACCTATGCATCGCGGAGTATGGTCGTTGGATCGGGTGCCATCAAAGATGCCGTTGAAAAAATCATCGATAAAGGGCGAGGATTTGCTGCCCACATGATGGAGAGCAGTGTCGCCGACGTTGAATTTTCCGGTGGTAAGTTTGCGGTGGCAGGTACCGACAAAAGTGTTTCATTCGAGCAGGTAGCCGCACTCGCATACAAACCGTTCGGGGTGCCGCCTGAGCTCGGCATCGGGTGGGAAGCTAACGGCGAATTCGGCGTCAAGATGTCGAGCTTCCCAAACGGTTGCCATGTGTGTGAGGTCGAGATTGATGCCGACACCGGTGAAGTCGTTATTGACCGTTATAATTTGGTCGACGACATCGGTGTTGTGATCAACCCGCTGCTCGCGGCTGGGCAAATGCATGGGGGCGTTCTGCAGGGCGTCGGGGAAGCCTTATATGAACAGATGGCCTACGATAGCTCGTCCGGTCAGGTGATCACCGGTTCATTCTTGGATTATTGTATGCCGCGTGCCGAGCACATTCCCAGCGTCAACGTGGATTTTCACGAAGTGCCGTGTAAGACCAATCCAATGGGCGTCAAAGGGGCCGGCGAGGGCGGTACTGTCGGTGCAACACCGACCGTGATCAGCGCGATCCTAGATGCCTTGCGGCCGCTTGGTGTCACAGATATTGAGATGCCGGCAACGCCGGACCGCATTTGGTCCGCCATTCAGCGCAACCGTACCCCTTAGTCATGGTAATCGAACCCCACAATCCACCGGAAAAGGTATCAGCGCGGCTGCCGCGCTATTTGTTTGGGACCATCCCGGCGTGGATTATGGGGTCACTCATTCTGATCGGTGTTGCGATCAATATCTCCAATGTCATCAGCCGGCACCTGTTTGGGTTTGCGCTGTTTTGGGCGGAGGAAATCTTGGTCTTTATCGTTATTTGGAGCGTGTTCATTGGTGCGGCGGCTGTGACGTTCGATGGCGCGCATCTAAAAATGGATTTATTCTCGACCCGAATCCGCGCGCCGTGGAAGCACATCGTTAACGGGACGACTATCGCAGCATTTATTCTGTGTGGAATTTTTGTCCTCATTCAATCTTTCGAGGTTGTCTCCCTGATGGGGCGCCTCGGTCAGGTGAGTGTCGCGGCCGGTGTCCCCATGATTATCCCCCATATGGCCATTCTATTGGGCTTCGCGTTGATGATCGTGGCGGTCATCTTCCGCTTAAGGGCTTACCTGACAGGCCGCTTCGACGATGAGGGGCCGGCCTGATGGGCTGGGTGATGGTCGGACTGCCCATCGTGCTGCTGGCGATGGGATTCCCGGTGTTTCTTATTCTGCTTACGACGTCGGCTGTCGTGCTGCTGTTCTTTGTCGATGTGCCGGCGACCGCCGTTCATCAGGTGATGTTCGGCAGCATCGACAAGTTCGCGCTCCTTGCCGTACCGTTTTTCATATTTGCCGGGGAACTCATGAGTCGTGGCGGGGTGTCGCGGCGGATCGTCAGATGGGTGACTTCGGTGGTCGGCAGCGTGCAGGGCAGTTTGCCGCTGACCGCGTTGGGGACCGCGACCGTCTTCGGCGCGATCTCGGGATCTACTGCCGCAACCGTCGCCGCTGTCGGCAGCCTGACCTACGATCCACTGCGGAAAGCCGGATATTCTGAGCGATTTTCCACCGGGATGCTGACCTCGGCGGGCGCGATCTCGAACATCATCCCGCCGTCCATTGCCATGATCCTTTATGGCGCGGCAGCTGAACAGTCGGTTGTTCTGCTGTTCGGCGCGGGAATTCTACCGGGGCTGCTGATCGCTCTTTTGTTCGGCCTCTATATATATGTCCACGCCCGCCGGGCGGGTATCCGTGAGGTCGAAAAATTCCGCATCGGTGAATTTCTAGCCGCGACTAGGGATGGGATTTGGGCAATCCTCGCACCGGTCATAATTCTCGGAGGCATCTACACCGGTATATTTTCGCCGACCGAAGCGGCGGGCATCGCCAGCGTCTATGCGATCGTCGCCACCATGCTGGTGTACCGGGATATCGGCATCCGGGAGCTTTTCGACATTGCCGCGCGCTCCATGTACCTGACGACGCAAATATTTATCATCGTCGCCGTGGCCGGGGTTTACTCGTGGTTGCTGACGGTCAGCGGTACCGCCAACGTTGCAACAGAGTTTATCGCCGGCCTGCAGCTCCAGCCCTGGATGGTGTTGCTGATTATCAACGTATTTTTGCTTCTTGTTGGAACGGTGCTCGATACGGCGTCGGCTATTCTGGTACTGACGCCTTTACTCGTGCCCATCGCCACAGCTGCCGGTATGGACCTCATTCACTTTGGCATCATCGTTGTTGTTAATCTCAGCATCGGTACCTTTACACCACCTTTCGGGCTAAACATTTTTGTTGGCCAGGCTGTGTTCAAGGCACCGCTATCAAGCATCTATCCGGGTTTGGTACCGTTTATCATTTTGAGCATTATCGGATTGTTGATCATCACCTATCTGCCGTTCCTCTCTCTCGTGCTGCTACCCTACATTGGGTGACGCCATCAACTGGATCGACCACCATGGCGATAGCCTCGTGACCGACCTTGCTGCTCTCATCCTTGACCCTCAGCTCCGTCGCATCCTGGTGGCGTCGTGTTCTCTGTCTCATCGCAGCGACGTAAGGAGCGAAGATGAGACGAAAACACGAAGCGAGACCGGACAACGCAGAAAAGACTGTCCGTGATATCGGCGTTGTACACCCACGCCGAACAACACACGACTCGGGCGGCACCCAGCCTGTGCAGGGCGTGGAACCGGGGAAAGGGCACAGTCGTTATGCGGCTGCGATGCGTTTGACCTTGATCTGTCGTTCCAAGTCACGCGATTGGGCAAGGTCAAAGGCCATCTGCATGCCAAGCCATGTTTCGGGGGTCGAACCGAAAGCCTTTGACAGTCGATAGGCCATTTCAATGGAGACAGATACTTTCTCGTTCACCAGATTGGAAAGTGTCTGACGCCCGACACCGAGCCTCTTTGCACCTTCAGTGACCGACAGCGACAGCGGTTTGAGGCAGTCCTCACGTACGATGGCGCCAGGATGGATAGGGTTCTTCATCGCCATGTCACGGGCTCCTAGTGGTAATCCAGATAGTCAACATCTACTGCGTGTCCGTCCACGAACCGAAATGTTACCCGCCAATTACCAGAGACCGAAACCGCGTAATGACCTTTCATACGGCCCTTGAGCGGGTGTAACCGAAACCCCGGAAGGTCCATCCCTACGGGACCATCGCTTCGATCCAATGCGGCGAGGATGCGCTCAATCTTGGTAATATGGCCCGGCGAGACCCGCGCGGAGCCTCCATCCTTGTACAGCTCCCTTAAGCCACGATGACGAAACGACTTGATCACCTGGCATAGTGTATGGTGTCAATCGACAGACATCAACCCCGGGATGACGACCGGCACTATCCAGTCAGACCATTTGACGGCACACTTCCAGTCATCAGTTCGTCGATCCGATCCGCGATGCGTTGTGCCGGCTCTCGGAGCTGCCCGACAGTCCAGTCGGCGGCGTAGCCCTCGGTGACATCATTGGGACGGGCATGATTGACCAGCCGCTTTGTCAGCGCCGACGGCAGCATCAGCTCGCGCTCGGCGACGGTAATGAAACAGTTGCGCAGGCCGTGGAACCAGAACTTGGCGCCACCGGCTTCCGTGATCCGACCATAGAGATGATGCGGGTCCTCGACATGGCCGGACGCGCTGGTCGGGGAGGGGAATACCCAGTTCCTACGGTCGGCGGGCAGGTCCCCGGTCTCCGTTTGGCGGCGCTCGAGGATGGCGCGCAGTTGCCGGGTGACGGGCAGCTCCAGGGGAACGCCGGTCTTTGTTTCCTCGACCCGGAAGGTAACCGCCGCCATGTCCACCCGTTCCCACCGCAGGGTCAAAACCTCGTCCCGGCGCATGCCGGTGTAGAGCCCGAACCACAGTGCATCCCGGATTGCCGGGTTGTTGACTTCCGCTTCGATGCCGGCACGCCAGCACGGCAGCACCTCGGCGGGGGTCGAGATCTTGCGCCGCGTCTTACGGTGGAACTTGCCGCCGCCGGCGAGCCATAGATCGACCGGATTGCGCAGGCCCTCGAGATCGACGCAGGGCCGGCGGTAGACCGAGCGCAACAGGGACATCGCGCGGTTGGCGGGCGACCAGCCGTGATCCTCGGTAATGCGGTTGAAGCGGGCCTCCACATCCCGGCGGGCGAGAGCGTCGAGGGGGCGGGCGAGCCAGTCGCCGAGATAGCGTTTGGCCTCGTAGCGGTAGAGTTCATCGGTGCGCTTCGAGCGGTTGGGATTGGCCCCCATGTAATCTTCGAAGGCCTCTCCAACGGTCGGCATGGCACGCGCCTCGGCGCGCTCTTCCGCTGGGTCATCGCCGCCGGCGACCTTGCCAAGAACCTTCTGCGCCAGGCGCCTGGCCTGGTCGGGAGCAATTTTCCCGTAACGGCCGATGACGACGCGTTTGTTGGGTGCCTTCCGTCCACCGTCGCCTGACCGGTAATTGACGATGAAGGACTTGGCGCCAGTGGGATGTACGCGAACGCCGAATCCAGTCAGCCGGTCGTCCCATGCGATCCAGGGCTTGTCGGCGGGCTCGAGACCCTCAACGGCCCGCTTGGTAAGCGCCAGCTTGGTCTTGGCAATGCGTTTTCCGATTTTCGCTTCCATGCCCCAATTTTGCGTATGGACCCCAAGAAGTCAACACATTGGTCAACACATGAAAGTAACACCGTGCGCATCCGTGCGCATGTCTGGCGAGATTAAACACAAAAGAAAAGTTGTGAAACCCATACTTTATGGTACGTTTGTCGTCGTGAGCGCATTCGTGCGCATCAAAAAGAAAAATAACGCGCGAGACTCATAACCTGAAGGTCGTTGGTTCAAATCCAACCCCCGCAACCAAAAAATCCCCGTTATTCCAATAGGATAGCGGGGATTTTCTTTTGTGGCACAGCACCCTGTTTTGTCCAGGTACCACATAGGCACCGTTTTGTTTCCAAGTCGTGCGCAGCCCTGCGCACGTACTCCCAATAACCCGGATCCATCA
Source organism: Rhodospirillales bacterium (assembly GCA_965213765.1). Classification (GTDB taxonomy): domain Bacteria; phylum Pseudomonadota; class Alphaproteobacteria; order Rhodospirillales; family UBA2165; genus JAJDXO01. The sequence goes on from OZ243926.1 coordinate 1,604,464, forward strand.
CGACGATTTTTTTTCGATGTGATGTAAGTGTCCGGCGTGCCTGTCCTTGTGGCGGGTCAGAGCGAAGCGGTAGTTTTCGATGGTGTGGACCGGAGCTTGATGGTGTCCACCATCGGCTGGGCGCCTCGTAGTGGCGGTTGCTGTTGAACGGCGGGTCCAGATAGATCAGATCAATGCAGGCGTCATTCATGCGGCGCATGACGGGGAGATTGTGCCCGTCCAAACCATGCCGCTGGCGAAATTGGCCGTCATTTTGTGGGCCACTCCTTCACGCTTTTGCGAACTATCTTTAGCCCTTTCCAATAACCATGTATCCGAAACGCTTCGGAAAACCACGCCGCCCGCTGTGCGTAAGTGTCCATCTTCATTCCTACTGGGAACCAACGGCCAAATTTCTCAACATAATAAGCGAACTGCGCCTGTTCTTCGCGCGACGGCACCTGCGACATAAGCCGGTCGGCACTTCTGCTAAACTCTGACAATTCCCTAATAAGCGTATCGGCCTTTTGCTGCGCCCAGGAGCGACACGCGACAAACACCCACGCCAAAGCAAAGGTGATTAGGAATATCCCGACGAACGGCAAAAGGGCTGTAAGAAGCGGAACGGCGGTCGCCATTATTGTCTTTGACCCGAAGGCATCGAACAAAAGCCCGAGACCCGTTGCAAGCATGGTGCAAATCGTGGCGATGGTTGATCGCGTACCCATTCCCCCTGCCTCGGGGGATTCGGTCCGCGCGTCAAACCACATTTATAAGAGGCTGTTTCGAAAGTGGTTGAGTGTCCGGTATTGATGTGATTCCAGGAAGGTTTTTGAGACTGATCTGGAGCCGCCATGTGGACGCCGACCACCCGAGAGCAGCATAGCCGCAAGGCGCTGCGTTATCAGACTGATTTGACCGATGCGGAGTGGGTTGTGATCGAGCCACATTTGCCTCCGGCTCATGGCACGGGACGGCCCCGGTCATGGCCGATGCGAGAGATCGTCAACGGTATTTTCTATGTGATGCGGGCTGGCTGCCCTTGGCGTTTGCTGCCAAGCGATTTGCCACCGTGGGGCACGATCTATCGCTGGTTCGCCAAGTTCCGCGATGACGCCCTCCTTGAGAAGATCAATCACTCTCTGGTCATGGCCGACCGCCGCCCGGCCTCCACCGCCGCGCCCATCGCCAACGAGAGGAGAGCCTTGGCCGTGAGCGGGGCGGCGGTTGGATGTCCGGGGGAGGGCGCCTGCCGTCGATTTCCCTCATCGGCACCATGGAGACCAAATCATGAGCGCAGCACTGGCGATACCCGGCAACACGGCGGACACGTTTCTGCTTCATTTCTTTGGCACCGGCCTGGCCGACGACCGGTACGTGGTCGAACGGTACCGGGCGCTTGCGGACGGCGATATTGTTCCCGCTCCCGCCGAGGCCCCCAAAGCGAAGGGCCGTGGCAAGGCGAAGCACATGGTCGTCTCGCGCAAGCAGGCCGAGGCGATGCGCCCCGGCCGCACGGAGATCATCATCTGCACTGGGCTCAGCACCCGCGGCGGCCGACAAGCTTGGGGGAGCGTGGCCGCCGGAATTCTCTGTGACCGCAAGCAGAAGGGCTGACCGCCCCCTTTCCCGGATATCCTGTTGTCCCGCTCCCGGCTCGTGGTGAAGCCTGTCCCGGCCGCTGGCTTCGGGACATCCCGCCGCCGCGCGGAGGGCTGGGCCGGCGACCGGGCGTCCACACTTCCTCATTTTCTTATCCATGGAGGCAGCCAATGGCCTATCGGGACCCCGAGGTCCGCCGTCAGGGCGACCGCGAGCGCGTCGCCCGGCGCAAGGCCGCCGGCATCTGCACAAAGTGCAAAGCTCCCGCACGCCCCGGGCGCACGACCTGCGAGCCTTGCGCCGGGAAGCACCGGGCCGGGGACCGCGCCCGTCACGCCAGGGCAAAGGCCGAGGGGATTCCATATGGCGGGCGCGACCCGGAAGCCCGGCGCCGGGCCGGCCGGAAACGCAGCCGCCGGCGAGCCGAGGCCCGCAGGGCCGCCGGATTATGCGTCCGCTGCGGGCATATCCCGCCCGAGGAGGGCCGGTCGATGTGCGAACCCTGCCGCGAGGATCGCCGGGCCGCGAAACGCGCGCTCCATGCCGAACGCAGGGCGAAGGGCCTTTGTGTCCAGTGCAGGGTGCCCGCGCCCGGCGGCAAGGCCTATTGCGATCCCTGCGCCGGGGCCCGCTCCAGACGCCGGAACCTCAAGGCGAAGCGCGACGCCGACCGCCGTCGCTATGCCGGACGGAGAGCCAGGGGCGATTGTACATCATGCGGCAAGCCGGCCCACGGGGCGGCCGAGTGCCGGGCCTGCCGCGAGGCCGCCCGCGCCCGCTACGGCGCCCGACGGGCCGCCGGAATTTGCGTCAAGTGCCAGACGCCCACCTATGGGGGTGCCACCTACTGTGCCCCCTGCGCCGTCGTCAAGGAAGAACGCCGTGACAGAGAGGCGGAATACGCCGCCAAGCGCGCCCGCTATGCCGACCGGAAGGCCAAGGGCCGATGCGTCGCCTGCAATGCGCCGTCACCGGGGGTGGCGCGCTGCGAGCCCTGTTCGCGCAAACATCGGGAGAGCTCGGGCGCATTCCGGGGCATCCCGGTCTGGGACCCCACCTGGACGGTGATCGAGGTCGCCACCGGCCGGGATCTCGGCACCTATGACAGCGAAGCCGAAATCGCCCTCTGTCTCGCCTTCGAGAAGCTCTCGCGGGACGAGGTCGAGGTGCTGTGCAACGCGAGTCCCATGGCGGCGATGATCGCACCGCCCTGGTGAGCCGGCGCGTCGTCTGCCGGCAACGGACACTCCAGCCCGTTCCGACATGCGTATGGCTCTCCGGCCGGCCACCGGTCCCGCCCCGCCGCAGGAGCTCTCACCATGAATGTCGGCGGCCAATGAACAAGTCCAATCAGTGTCCGGATATAGCACCACCACGTCTCAGACGGCTTCCAATGCTCCTTCGATACGCTCGCGTCCGTAACGCTCGCACAGCGCCGACACGTAAGCGTGGGGAACTACCTCTTCAGGGTCTTCAAGGAGGTATTCAGCCTCATTGATCTCGTTGCTTGCGACCTTTCCCGTTTCTCGACGAAGGTGCTTAATTTCCAGTTCTCGTTGCGCTTCTTCCTCAAGCTCGTCTCCTGTGCGGTGACGACGTAACTTGCGGACAGTCCCTACCTGCGTGTTGCCCTGTATCCGAACCCCTTGTGGGCTCACCAAACGGATTTTCAAACGGCGAGCTTTGATGTCGGTCGAAAGCAATTTGGTCGCCGTTTGGAGCAAACTGTGCACGGTCTCGTTCTCGGCGGCTTTGGGTACTGAATCGACCTTTTTCCATTTGACCTGCCAGTCCGAGCGCTTCTTTCTGCCACTGCCATCATACAGGTGCAACTCGGTGCCTAGAGGTAGTCTTTGCCGCTTGGCAAATTTTCTCGAGAATTCATCCCATGTCGATTGGATGAGCCGTTGTTTTTTCATGTCATCGGTTCTCCACGAACAAGTTTCAAATTCTGTTAGCATATATGGGAAGGGGGAGTGTAAATATATGGGGGTGGGTTTATTATGCTCACAGTCCCCTATGTACTCAAGCCGCTCCGGGACTTCGGTACCGGCGTGCTGGAGGTTGTAACGCATCACGATGGCGACCCCCATGAATGAGGCTCGTCCCATGACCGTATCCGACATTCCCATCGAACCCGGCGGCGGCGACATCTCCGCCGATCCCGACCTCCCGGACACCGACGCGCACATCGTGAAAGCCGAGCTGGTCGCCCGCATCGACGATATCATCCGGCAGCGCGACCTCACCCAGGCCGAAGCGGGACGGCTGCTCGGCCTCTCCCAGCCCGACCTCTCCCGTCTGCTCCGCGGAGATATCCGGGAGTATTCGCTGGAGCGGTTGCTGGGGCTCCTGATTGCTCTCAACCGCGATATCGACATCGTTATCCGCCAGCCGCGCTCTCCCACCGGCGGCCGGCTGCGCGTCGCCGTGTCCGAGACCGACTGACCCCATTCCCTCGCAGCCCTCCTCGGGGGGCGGCCTGCCGCGCGGCCGGTCCGACCGGCGGCACCCTGCACTGATCCGCGCCGGATGCTATCGCGGCGCGTCCCGCGACGACCGCGCCGGGCTCCGCCACCGGCTTCTCCATCTCGAGAACACATTAATGAGCGCCAGGGGCGGCCTCGACCACGCCGTCATCGCCATCATGGACGCCGCCGACGCGGGTCTTTGACAACCCGCGCGGCGGTTGCCCCGCACAATCTGACATCCGGCGCGCCAACACTTGCCGCCGTGCGATACCCCCGGACACCCCGGCCTGCCTCGACCGGCGTGCGGGAGAGTTAGGGGAAGGCGAAAAGAAGGGCGACGCGCCCAAGGGAAGAGAGAGTTCCCTCCGGGTGGCGTCCCGACCCCATCAACCGGAGATGCCCGATGTTCGATTCCATTCACAGCCCGACCGAGTCCAACGACACCCTTTTCGATGCCGGCGTCACAGGCGACGCCGATCCCGGCCTCGCCGCACCGCTTCCCGACGCCGGCGCGCTGCTGGCCGCGGCCGGATTGCCGGCCCATGCGATCCGGGAGGTTCTCGGCTCCCAGGACTGAACCGGCGCGGGCAGCTGAAAAGAGGACGAGGAAGGCTTGGAGAAGGATGAAGGGGGAAGGGTCGAGAGAGGCCTGACCCCGTTCACCAACCAGATGTCATAACCCGGATCATAGGAGATTGATCATGTTCGGACTGAATAACGCACAGTTGATCGGACGCCTCGGCGCCGACGCCACCATCAGCCATCTCACCAACGGCGGCCGCGTGGCCAACGTTTCGATCGCGACCGACGAAAGCTATCTGGACAAAAATTCGGGCGACAAAGTGGATCGCACCGAGTGGCACCGGGTCGTCACCTTCCAGGACGGCCTGGTGGAGATGATGGAGAAGCACGCCAAGAAGGGCCGTTTGGTCTACGTCTCGGGCAAGCTGCAGACCCGCAAGTGGCGCAAGGACGGCGAGGACTCGGACCGGTTCTCGACCGAGATCCTGCTGGTTCCCGGCGGCAGGGTACAGTTCCTCGACAAGCCGAACGGAAATGGTGCGCCGGCGGCGAACGGCGAGAGCGCGCCGGCCGCCACGACGGCAGATGACAACGATATTCCTTTCTAGTCGACCCGTCATCGTTCCTCCCCAACTGGGCCGGCGCCTCGCGCGCCGGCCTTTTTTTGCTGCCCACCTGGAGCCTCTTCCCGGCCGGGTATCTCGCCCGGCGCTGCGCGCGGGCCGCGATGCGGGCGCGGGCGGCCGTCGCCGCCACGGTCATCGTGCCCGCCAACTGGAGGAAAAGGAGAGCGGAAGATCGGGCGAGCCGACACGAGGAGGAGTCCATGAGAGCCATCATCAACCTGAAGCACGAGCCGAAGCTGCGCGAGGCGTTCGAATATGCCCACGTCGTCGACAACACCGTGCTGATCGACCGCCGCACCAAGTGGCGCAATCCGTTCAGGCTGGGAGCCGACGGCGACCGCGAGCAGGTTATTGCCCGCTACCGCGTCCATCTCTGGGAGCGCATCCGCGCGGGCGAGGTCCCGCTGGAAGAACTGGCCGAACTGGACGGGTGCTGGCTGGCTTGCTGGTGCGAGCCGCTGCCCTGCCACGGCGATGTTCTGGCCCGCGCCGCGGAATGGGCGTCCGGGGTTCTGGCGGAGCGGTCCGATGCGTGAGGCGCCGCCGTGCCTCCCTTTCAACGATGTGCCAGGCCGAACCGCCGATGGGGCCGGTGCGGGTGGAAAGAAATAGCCCATCCTTCGTGCTGTCCAATTGTGATCCACGTGCTCGCTACAGCAACCCCTCCGGGGTCCTCCGGTCGCCGGGCTCCCTACGGCCTGGCCGAAGAAGCTCTAAGGGCGGACCGTGAAAGCCGCCGACCGTGAAGATCGCGGAGCGATCTTCCGCACCACTCGACGACTTTCCGCACCACTCCGCCCCAAGAGCTTCCAAGGCCAGGTGCTTCCGCTGCGCGCGCGGTTCCCAACAGGACATCACTTCGGGGCGCAACGCTCCGATCGCTGCAACCCGATCATCAAGGAGATCGTCATGACCACCATCGAGAACATCGACACCATCGAGACCGCCGGGCAGTCCGTCACCGCGACAATCTGCGAGAACGCGGCGCTTTACGGCGCAACCCCCGAGCGGGACGAGTTCGACACCCGCGAGGTGTGGGACCACGACAGCGCCACCGGCGCCGTCATCGAAGCCTTCCGCATCATCGCCGAGGGCGAGGAACGCCAGCGCCGTGCCGAAGCGGAGGCGCGCGAGTTCGCCCGGCTCCAGTCGGCCGCGTACAACGCGCGATCCGATGAAGAGGCCAAGGCGGCGAACAAGGCGTTGGACGACTATGTCGAGCGCCACGCCAAAAAGCGTGAAACGACCGGGGAACAGGAAAGCCGGACCCGCAAAGAGTCCCAAGGGCGAAGCATGAGCATGTAGCACCCTCGCGCCAGGAGAAATCCGCGCCAAACTCTAACTTAAGCGGTGGACCACTAATCGGGGGCAGGCTACCGTTGTGGTCGCCGCACCGCTTCTTCTGGTATGGGGGGGATCGTCCGGCAGTCTATTGTCCGCCACCTTGAAAGATGTCGTCATATATGACAACATACCGCTTAAGCAGGAATTCGAGGCCCATCGGGTGGATCAAGGCGGCGCGCAAGGTGTTCGACACGTTTCCCGAGGCGGTGAGGGACAGGGCGACCAGCGCCCTGACGATCGCGGCCGAGGGCGGCAAGGCGGACATCGCAAAGCCCCTGAAGGGTCTGGATCCGGGCGTCTTTCAGATCGCCATCCGGCACCGGACCGACGCTTGGCGGGTGGTCTACGTCACGGAGTTGGCCGGGCGGCTCTGGGTGGTCCACGCCTTCCGGAAGAAGTCGAAAATGGGCATCAAGACGCCGAAGCCTGAGATTGATCTGATCTCAAGCCGGCTGGCCCGATTAAAACGGGAGGTATTGTCATGAGCGAGTCCGAAATTGAACTGATCGAAGGAAGCGGCAATGTGTTTCGCGATCTGGGCGATCCTGAAGCGGACCTGAAACACGCCAAGGCGGTTCTCGCTGCCCGTATCATCGCGACACTGAACGAGCGCACACTGTCGGTCCGGAAGGCCGCCGCCGTGACCCCATTTGCCGCGGCGGACTTTTCGCGTATCCGAAACGCCGATCTTGGGCGCTTCACGCTGGATCGGCTGATTAAGATGCTCGCGGCGCTCGACGGCGACCTGCGAATCACGGTGCATGTCGCGGAAAAACCTCGAAACGAGGCGGCGGTCGTCATTTGAACTTAGAGGCACGTTTGGGGGCTGACCTCCCCCCGGACGACAGCCATGAACAACTAGGCTGTGGTGACGATTTAATCATTTAATCCAGAGCATGATACTTGCGAGTTTGATGAAGCCGAGGAAGTGCGCGGCAAGTTTGTCATAGCGTGTTGCGATGCGCCGCCATTGCTTGAGCTTGGCGAAAAAGCCCTCGACGCCCCAGCGCTGTTTATAGGCGATGCGGTCATAGCTATGCTGGTATTTGCGATGCCGGCGCGGTGGGATGACGGGCTCACCGCCTTGCTCATAGATCAGGTCATGCAGGCTGTCGGCGTCGTAGGCGCGGTCCGCGAGGACGTGGCCCGCGGCCAGGCCCTGGATGAGGTTGTGGGCGGGGACCATGTCGTTTTGTTGTCCTGGCCCGAGATCGAAGCGCACTGGCAGGCCTAACGCATCGACGACGGCGTGGATTTTTGTGCCGAACCCGCCCCGGGACCGGCCGAGAGCCTGGGCTTGCGGTCCCCCCTTTTTCGCCGCTCGCCGTTGGCGTTTCCGCGCCGGAATAGTCGATGCCGATGGTGCGGACGAAGGCGGGCATTTCAGGCTACGAGCAGGAGAAAAATAATCAGCGCGAAGCAGCGGTTCACCGCGTATCTATAGCTGTCACTCACTCGGCCGCCCCCAGCTTTCGCCTTCTTCGTTTGGCGTTAGTCCCGAATCCGTTACTCTCTAGCCACCACGGTGTCGTAGAGCCCGTAGTGGGTCAGTCCTTGGTGGCTCTCGATGCCCGCGTACCGCAGCGAGGCGTCCTCATATCGGCGGAAAGCGAACACCGCCTGGTTCATCTGCTCCGTATTGAACACCTTGAGCCGCACGAGCAGGTGGAAGTCCTGCACGGTCAGGCCGGTCACGGCCAGAAACAAGTCCGGTTCGAGTTTGGTGATGACATCCCGCAGCGTGTTCTCGCGGAAGTCGGTCAGGTACATGAATGCCGGAATGCGCGTCGCGAATTTAATCAGCTTCGCCTGAACCAGCTTGCGATTGGACTTGTATTCCTTCTCTTCGGCGGTGAGTTCCATTTTCTCCTTCGCCGACAAGTCCTTGTCCTTGGCCTTGTTCTTGAGTTCCTTGACCTTCTCGCTCTTGTTGATGATGGTCTCGATGATGTTGTCGCCCAGCGACCGCCAGCCTTCGATGCGCTCCACGGCGGCCATTGCCTCGGGGTTGTCCATGATGCGCCGCAGGGTATCGTTGTCCACGTTCACCAGCAGCGCAGACTCCCACTTGCGCGCCAGCAGTGTGGCCGAGGTGCCCGCCATCGCAATGTCGAGAATGCCGCCCGCGTCAATCTGCATCATGTTCGCGCCGTCGAAGGCCAGCACGGGTAAGAACGACACCAGGTCCTTGACTGCGTTCTCCGGATTCGGTTCGTTGGGTGACAGGCCGATCCCGTATTCGGAGAGCTGTCGCAACGCCCGGGTTGGGGCGAAGTCGAACACGAAGCAGACGGGCTTGAGAATCTCCTCCTCGTTAGGGTTATCACCGTTCGGATTTTTGATCGACCACGGCGACTGTACGCGGAACGCCGCCTGGAAATAAGTTTCGGGCGACTTGAGGTTGCGCAGCATCAAAATGGACGACCACTGCGCCACGGTCACGCCAGTGGTGAGCTTGGCACCACAGTGCGTGCACCTTCCGGCAGCCCACGTGTGCTCCATGCGCTCAAACCAGATATTCCCATCGTCGCTGGCGAAACCCTTGGCGATGGAGTGCTCGCCTATGGCGTGCTTCGAGCAATACACGCTCCGCCGGGCTAGTAGACTGGTGAGATGCGTAATGCCGATGCCGAATACCTGCTTCGTCAGGATGTGACAGACGCGCTCGTCGAGGTCCGGAATCTCGTCCGCCAGGCCCAGGGTGAGGCGACGGGTAATCTCGCGCAGGAACACGCCCGACTTGGTGCACGGATCGAGGAATTTCACCGTGCTGTCAGCCCAGATGTTCTCGCCGCCGTGGTCGGCTGCCCATGCCTCGGCCAGCGTATCCAGCATCCGGTTGGCAAACTCGGGCGGCGTGAACACCTCGTCGTTCGACAGGTTCGCGATGCAGGTCAGCACATCTGGATTGCGTCCGCGCAGGGCAAAGCCCACTTGCGTGTTCATGCGGCCTGCCACGGCTGCCGATCCGGTTATCGGCCTGATCGTAAAGACCGACGCGAACCCGTTCTTCGTGGCCATAAAACAGGCCGCGCTCATGAAATCCCGCGCGCTCGGTGTCGATCTGCGCACCTTCTCAGGCGCGTACGATGGGGACACACGGACGCAGATCGAAGCGATACAGACTCTCGTGGATGCTGGCGCGCAGGGCATCCTAATCACACCCTCGGATCCCGCGGCGCTTGCGGAGGCGGTTGCCGGGGCGCGAGAAGCGGGTGCGATGGTGGTCGCGCTCGACACCCCGTTCGATCTGCCGGGGTCGGTGGACGCGACCTTCGCGACCGACAACTTTAGGGCCGGCGAGCTGATCGGCCTGTGGGCGAGGGCACGACTGGGAGGTGCGGCACAGCGCGCGAGGATCGCCATGCTGGACGGGTACAACGCAAAGATCACGGTGGATGTGCTGCGCAACCAGGGGTTTCTCCGGGGCTTCGGCGTTGACATCCGCGACCCGGGCAAGAAACACGACGAGGACGACCGCCGTATCGCGGGCAGCGGCGCGACGCGGGGCACGGAGGAAGGCGGACGGACTGTCATGGACGCCTTGCTGCGCGACCACTCCGACATCGACGTGGTCTACGCGATCAACGAGCCCGCCGCGGCCGGCGCCCATACGGCGCTCAAGGCGCTCGGCAAGGTAGCCGTATTTGTCCAGAAGCTCGCGGTACGATGCCTTGGCCAGTTTCTTCTCGACCTGTGCAATCACCTTGTCCGCAGCTTTCCTTTGCTCCAACCTTGACGGGCGTCCCAGCGTCAGGCTCTTGCGGAAATCGTCGAAATCCACCACTTGCTTGCCGGGGATACCGTTCCATGCCCGCATCGCGCCTTCGATCCGACATGCCTTCACCGTCGTAAACACCTCGGTGACTTCCAACCATTCGAAATGCTCTTCGACCGGCGCCACCATGTCGACGAGATACACGAACCCGTCGCCCGGCTCGTCGCTCCTTCTGCCGATCCCGTGTCGATCCAGCCGCCAGTGCAGCCCCATCCCGAACCGCCTCTCACGAAGCTTCGATTCCGCCCGACGTGCCCAGTACACTTCCCGCAGCCGCCCGACCTTGGCCCTATCGGGCATCGCTGTCCATTCCGGTTCTTCGGCCGCCTGGCTGGCATAGAGCACACTCAGACCTGTCATTCGTCATTCCTTACGCTGTAGCACCCTGCCTCGTAACCGAGACGGTCACCATTGTCCTCGGCCATGGTCGGCGCGTTTGCAGTGGCCCCGCCCCGCGCCGCCGGGTCCTTGCCCGCCCGCGCATCGGATATGATCTCCGCCGCCCGGGTGCGCGCCTCGGCCGGCGTGACCGCGCCGTGCGGTCCGATGGTGAGGTGCCCAGACCCTCGCCGCTCAGAAGGACAATACGCGCCCGCCAGACGTGTTTCTGCGGGCTCTTGGGGGCCGCGACGATCGCTTGCAATCGCTGACGGTCGCGAGAAGATATGGTGAAGGAGATACCGTTGCGCATGCGCCAGACTCGCACGCCACAACCAAACAAGGAATCCCAAATCGGACTCTTTTGATCCGATCAATCCACTAGACTGACGAACGGAACGACTTAAACGACGATATCATCTTGTGAATACCGTCAGCGCCACCTGCAAGAACAAGCGCGGTCAACAGCGCATCCGTTACCCGAAACGCGTCTAGTTGCAATGCAGATTCAGCGAGTGCGCCCACTAGTTGACCGTTCTCCATTGGAACAAACTGACCCAGTACTCGTACCCCTGAGAACGAGGCCAAGGCGCCAAATGCCAACGAAAGGAAACTCGCTGCCCGAATCTTTCCCGCACGCACCTTCGAGAGCGGAAGCCAAGTCTGCTCATCTGCTGCGTCTAGCATTTCATGAGCGTCGTGAACGTTCTGTATGAGCTCCCGCATGTACAGCTCGTCTTCGTCGGTAGCGGCACGGGGTGACCCGTGACGACGCTCTCTCTCCTCGGCGAGCGCCTGTTCAGCTTTTGCGAGCTTGGCCTCAGCTCGGGTTAACGGACGCCGAACACGCAGCTTCTCAGGATCGTACCGCTTCGCCACGTACACCTCGACCGCACGCTCTATTACGATGGCAACCAAGGCAAGAGTGAGCAAGAGCGTACCGATTTGTGCCAAGGAGGTGGAATCGAACTGCAGCTCCTTGAATCCCAACGCGGTCGCAACTATCGCCAATACGAGGAGGACCACGCCGTATCCAACAGCAAATCTTGCTTCAACAGACATCACCAATCTCCGCATAAATATTGCGCGAACGCCTTCGTTCGTCGTTCGATATCAGCCTCGCTCCCTAGCTGCCGTGCGTGCTGTTAGGGATCCCCAACGCAGAAGCATTCCGGGTACTCCATCCCCTGGAGGTGCCCGGCAAACACAGGCGCCGTCAACTCGGCTCGCAGTCCATGCCATTCCGCTTCGCGTTGGCGAGACAGCCGGACCGGGCCGAATATCCTTCCGACGATGCCCCGACGATACGGCCATTCGAGGCCGTCCGTCGCCAGCGCCAATCGCCGCCCCGGTCCGTGTAAATCTCCCAGGTATCGCCATCCTTGCCCTTACAACTTGTGGTATTGCTGACGCTTTCGCCCTCCGACGTATGTTGAGGACATGCCGGCCGACCGGCGACCCCCCTAATATGGAGCATGAAACTCCTGATTCAACTCTTCCGGATCTGTTGTTTTCGCCGGAAACACGGTTGTCTGCGGAGTGTTCGCTGGCGGTTCGGCCGACTCGCTCCATGATAGTACCCATTGGCTTCGGCTTCCCAGGGGTTGAGACGCACTGTTGGCGGCCTGATCCGCCGTGCAACCAAATGTGCGGGGTCGCCTCGGCCATCGTCCCAGCGGGACGGAGGCATGCGGACACGTGTGGTAGACTCAATGGAAGCCCGCAAACGGTGAGGTTGGTGACGCAGCCGGACTGGTGGCAGCGTGATCGACAGGAGCGGCGACGATGAATTCAGTGGCAGCCTGTTCGACTCTGGGTTAGGGTGCAGGGGGCGATAACGGAAGGCTGATGTACTTCTTCTATTTCGACGAATCGGGTTCCCGCGACCCCTCGCCCGGGACCGCGGAGAAGCCGAAGGATCATCTCTATGTCCTTCTCGCCGTCGGGATGTACGAAGGTCAGTGGCAGCCGTTCGAGACCGAGATTTCCGGCTTGAAGCTCGAACTGGCCGATCGGCTGTCATACCAGGGGAGGGGCCGGTTCGAGTTGGCCGATTGCGAGGTGAAGTCGAACTGGGTCCGCATTCCGGGCGAACGCGAGAAGCGCAGCCGGTTTCTTCACGGATTGACCGCCGCCGACCTGACACGGCTCACCGACGCCTATTTCGATCAGGTCGCCAGACGCCATACCGTCATCATGGCTAGCGTGGTCGACAAGCGGTTTCTCCACGACGGCACGACCCACGAAACGCTGCACATGACGGCCTACGAGTTCCTGCTGGAGCGTATTCAGCACTACATGAGGCAGTACCACCCGAAGCATCGTGCGCTGGTCGTGATGGATGACACGAGCCTGCAGCTCAACCGCGCGGTCGCGATGAGGCATGCCTCGTTCCAGAGAGCGGGGAACCGGAACATGACGTTTCCGGCGATCGTCGAGTATCCGTTCTTTACGCGCAGCGAGCTGTCGAACGGCGTGCAACTGGCCGACCTGCTGGCCTACAGCGTCTACCGCGCCTTCAAGGACGAGGACCTCGGCTATCCGTACTTCGAGAGGGTGCTGGGGAACTTCTACCGGCGGCGGCAGGGAACGGCGCTCGATGGACTGAAGGTCTGGCCGAACCGCTCGCCACTGTGCGCGCTGGCGACGAGGGCATGGGAGTCATACCAAGAAAAAACCCTCCGCATGGAGGGTTAATGATGTCAGGCTGGGCAAACCATATCGAGCCCATCAAGGGCACCCGACGGTGAGAATATCGCATGCGAGTGCGACAGTGTCAATTCTCACGTCAACATTCGGTTCCTAAAAGGATGATGCATTTCTTCTTGCCCCCATCGTGAATATCATCCCGAAATACTATTCGCAAAATGCAGATGGTTGGCCGGTTCTGTCGAATGATCTTATGACCGACAATGACGGAAGAAGAGATAGATTGGCACATCCAAGCCTTTAAGGATGATTTGGAGCATGTCGGTCGGCTCGCCAAGAAAGCGCTGCGACGAAAGCGCAAGAAAATACTCGAATGGTCCGCCGAGAGGTGGGACAAAAATGTGCCGCCGGCGCTGGGAGACGACGAATGAAATATCTTAGAGTCTGACTCGAAACTCTACATTTAATAACAATGGCTTGCGATCCGCCTTGTGAGGAGTCGGATGTGTGCGACGAGGATCCATGCCTGTGCGGAGGCGATTGATTTCTCCCAGTCCTTGGCCAGTCGGCGGCATCGGTTGAGCCAGGCGAAGGTCCTCTCGACGACCCATCTCCTGGGCAGGACCTCAAAGCCCTTGGCGGTATCGGGACGTCTTATGATCTCGATCGTCCAGCGGCCGATGTCTTCGAGGGCACCCTCAAGTTTTGGTCCGCCATAGGCGGCGTCGGCGAAGAGGTGACGCAGTTGGGGAAAGCGATGACGGATCGATTTGAGGACCCCGGGCGCGCCGTCGCGGTCCTGGATATCGGCTGAATGCACGATCAGGCCGAGCAGCAGGCCAAGCGTATCGGTGACCATGTGACGCTTGCGGCCCTTGATCTTCTTGCCCGCGTCATAGCCCCGAATACCGCCGCTTTCCGTGGTTTTCACGCTCTGGCTGTCGATCACCCCGGCGCTCGGGCCGGCCTCGCGTCCTTCCAGCTCACGGGCCGCCACAACCAGATCATGGTTGATTGCCTCCAGCAGCCCGTTCGAGCGCCAGTCGTAGAAGTAACGCTGCACCGTGGAGGGCGGCGGGAAGTCGTTCGGCAGCATCGCCCACTGACAGCCCGTCGAGGCCATGTACATGATCGCATCCATGACATTGCGCAGCTCCGTCGTCCGCGGCCGGCCTATCTTCTTGCGCGGCGGCATGAACGGCGCGATCAACGCCCACTTGTTGAACGCGCGCGACGGGGTCGCCTGCGACGACCCGCCTTTTGGCCTGGACCGTCCCGGTCCGTCGAACCGGGCGCAGCCTCCGGCCGGCACGTTTCCTCCTCCGGCCGCTTTGACCTTTTCCGCGCCTGCGCCGTATGGGCGCTCGCCCTGCCGCTCCTCACCATGCTCGCCCCGGAGGCGCAGGCCAACTCCCCGGGGTGCAGCAGGCCGGACGGCAAGTACCAGGCGCACGAGAACTGGGCGCTCACGCCGTCGAACCTGAACGAAGGGGACAAGTTCCGCCTGCTCTTCGCGTCGTCGACGACGCGAGACGCGCGCGCCGCTACCAACGGAGTGTATGACGCCTTCGTCGAGGCCCGGGCCAAGGCCGGACACTCGGCCATCACCGACGGGTGTGCGGGCAAGTTCACCGCGCTCATTTCGACCCAGGGCTGGAGCGCGAGGCAGAACACGGCCAAGGTGCTGCCTCGAAAGCGTGGATGTAGGCGTTGTTGACACCGAAAACGCCGCGCAAGTCTCGTAGCCAAATGACATAGCGGTTTGAGGCCGGCTCGAATTTCACGTGTCCCAGCTCTTCATTGTCGTCTCTGACACGTTGAACGAGGTTGTCCCCGTCCCAAACCACGGAATACGTCGTCGTCTCCCGACTTCTCGAAGAAGCTTTACGGCGCCCTTCGCGAGTCAGAATGCATCGCTCGAACGCCGATCCTGCACATTATCAGCGGCGCGGCGCACTGTCATGACGAACGACAAGCCTCGTCAAGTTTGTCTGCGAAAGGAGTCTGGCGCTAACGCGGATCCGCGAGAATAGGGTTGCCGGCTCCGTTGGGGCGTCGCTGGCGCCGATAAACGAGTAGGATACTTCGAGTTCCTCCTGCTTCAGGTACGTGAGCAGGTAGACGCCCTCGGTAGGTCCGCTCGATCAACTCGGCCAGTTCCGGCGTCAGGCCGCCGCCATAGAAGTAGAGATCGTCAGCCGCGGCGCGCGCGGCGGCCTTGCGGACGAACAAGCCGGGAGACCCAAAGCTGCGTCCGACACCGGCGACGACGGTCGGATCCTCGGGGTGCAGCGCACCTGGCTCGACCCGCGCTCGCCCGCCAAGGCGGACGTCGCCAACCCGCGCAAGGCCCTCGGCCGCATCCACGGCCTCGCGGTACGCTTCGGCGCGCCTTCCGGCGACGCATCGCTCGTCGTCGGCGAGGGCAACGGCAAGACCGCGCCACATGTCCGGGTCCTGCGAGGCCGCGGCGGGGAGCCCGGCGCGGTCCGCGAGGACGGGTATTGCAAGGGCGGCAATCGCGATAGCCAGTGTCACAAGCCGCCGGTGGTTTCCGGGAATTGGTTTCATCATCTCTATGATTGCCTTTCCGTGATCGCCCGGCAATCCGTTCGGCCGGAGGAAGTTCCGCACTTTCCGGCGGATCGGCACCGCAGGCGTGTGGTTCGGGACGCCGGGGCGGAGCCCCGATTGCCGGCCGGCCGGAATGCGCCGGATGCCCGTTCGACGGAACTCAGCCCGCCGCGTCGTCGGCGTCCATGATGGCGATGACGGCGTCGTCGAGGCCGCCCCCCGCGGAGGGCTGCGAGGGAATGCGGTCAGTCGGTCTCGGACACGGCGACGCGCAGCCGGCCGCCGGTGGGAGAGCGCGGCTGGCGGATAACGATGTCGATATCGCGGTTGAGAGCAATCAGGAGCCCCAGCAACCGCTCCAGCGAATACTCCCGGATATCTCCCCGGAGCAGACGGGAGAGGTCGGGCTGGGAGAGGCCGAGCAGCCGTCCCGCTTCGGCCTGGGTGAGGTCGCGCTGCCGGATGATATCGTCGATGCGGGCGACCAGCTCGGCTTTCACGATGTGCGCGTCGGCGTCCGGGAGGTCGGGACCGGCAAAGGTGTTGCCGCCGCCGGGTTCGATGGGAATGTCGGATACGGTCATCCCCGAACATATAGGGGTTCCAGCATGAAGGCTCAAGGCGGACGGCGAGCCGGCTGCGCGGCGGGAAGGCCCCACCGCGCCTGCCCCCCGGGCTTGGATGCAGGTGGGAAAACTCGCCGATCCGGGGCCGCGCCGGCTCACCAAGGCGGCGCCGGACAGATGGTCATCGCCCTGCCGCCGGAAAAACTGGATGCAGCGCATGATAAACACCTTCTTAAACTGAAACATAAGTTTCAGAACAATCTATATCTATTTGTTAAACATAACTATTATGGAGATGACTTCCGCCGGATTTATGCGCTTACGGCGCGTGCGGAACAGGCCGGAATCTCCATTGTCGCGACCAATGACG
This sequence comes from Rhodospirillales bacterium, assembly GCA_965213765.1. GTDB lineage: Bacteria > Pseudomonadota > Alphaproteobacteria > Rhodospirillales > UBA2165 > JAJDXO01. Next base: position 1,621,323 of record OZ243926.1, read on the forward strand.
TCCATTATCACGTCCCCGAACGGCGGCGGCTGCACGATGTCCTGAGCTGTATCCGGGAACACTGCCCTCTTCCGCGGGCGCGCGGTCAAGGCCACCATCGGACCGCACGGCGCGGTCACGCCGGCCGGTGCGGTTCAATGGGTGGTTTCATCAGGGCGTGCGGACATGGACCGCCCGGCGATGGCGGACCAGGCATCGCGGTCGAGGCCGAGCCGGGCATTGAGTCGATCGCAGATCCGCTCCGCATCGTCGAGTGTGAGTCCGACCAGCGCCGTGGGGACGTAGCCCGGGATACCGGCGAACACGATGCGTATCTGTTGCGGCATGTCGTCGAAGTCATAAGCGGGACAAAACGCGTAGACGGGATCGTCGGGCAGCGTATGGGATGTCATGGCGATATCCTCCATATGGCGGATTGGACCGTTGGCGCCCGCGGGCGGCGCAAGGGCGCAAATTCCCGGAGGCGGGCGCAGCGGGCGGGAGCGTCCGGATTTACGCCGGGCCCGCGGCCGCGAGCGGCCAGCGTTCGATGATGCGGCCGAGACCGATATATTCGGGCACGAACACACGGGTGCGCCATGAGACGATCTCGGTCGCGCAGCCCATGCGCTTGAGCGCCGCGAGGTCGCCGTCCGCCGGCCCCTCGATCTCGACGCGCCGGGCGCCCATCAGGCGGCGGCGGGCGAGGCGCCAGCCATTGGCGAGATCGAACGACGCGCCGCGGGTCAGGATCGCCTCGTGCATCTCGGCCGGACTCATGACCGGTCCGCCGGCGAGCCCGAAGGCGCCGCGGAAGGCGTGCGCCTGCTCCGGCGTCAGAACCCGGCCGAGCAGGTTTTCCCCGGCATCGGTCGCAAGCCGGCGCACCCGCATGTTCTCGTCCGGCAGCCGGTCCCAGATGGGAAGCAGCAGGCCGGTGACCAGCCACAGGCGGGATTCGGTGTGGCTGGGCAGACCTTCGATTTCCGAATTCCACAGGGCGCGCCAACGATCCCCACCGGCATCCTCCCAGTTCGAGGCGGCAAGCTCGGCCGCGGCCATGGGCTCGCGGCCGGCGGGGCGGACCAGGCGCACCCGGGCCTCGACGCCGCCGTCCTCGAACATCCGCGACGGCGCCGGCAGGATGACGGCGGCGCGCCTGGAGCGGGCGTTGACGACGGGACGCCCGTCGCGCAAGGCGAGGGCATCGTCCGCCGTCAGCGGCACCAGCCGGTCGCGGCGGACGATCTCGACAAGCTCGGTGGCGGCGCCCGAGGCTTCATGAATGTGAACCGCCTCGCGCGAGGCCACATCAAGCGAGTCGGCCCGGATGGTCTCGACGCCCTGCTCGTGGGTCCCGGCCTCGATGGCCTGTTCGATATTGGCCTCGATGCGGGTTTCCAGCTCGGCGAACAGCTCGTTCTGCTCGGCGATGGGGAGCGCCAGCAGGCGGTTGAGGAACCGGGGCATGGGCGGCAGGTCTTCCTTGAGCGCGCCTTCGCGGATCAGCTTCAGTCCGGTGGCGTCCTCGAAGCGTTCCATGGACCAGCCCGCAATGTTGCCGCGCCACAGCGCGATGTAGAACTGGCGGAGCGCCGCCCTGGCATAGGGGCTTTCCAGATTGTCGCCGGCCCTGAACAAGGTGGCGCCGCCGCCGCCCATGGCGGTCTGGCTGTCGCGCTGGCCCCGGGTGATGGCGCCGAGGCTGTCGAGACGCCGGGCGATGGTGGCGATGAAGCGCCGCTCGCCCTTCACGTCCGTGGTCACGGGCCGGAAGAGCGGCGCCGAGGCCTGGTGGGTCCGATGGGTGCGGCCCAGGCCCTGGATCGCCTGGTCGGCCCGCCAGCCCGGCTCCAGCAGGTAATGGATACGCCGCGCCGTGTTGGGGCAGCCGAGATCGGCGTGATAGCTGCGGCCCGTGCCGCCAGCCATGGAGAAGACCAGGATGCGTTTGGTCCCGTCCATGAAGGCGGCGGTCTCGGCGAGGTTGGCCGAGGCCGGCCGGTTGCGGAGCGCCAGGCGCTCGCCGGATGCCTCGTTAATCCTGAGCACGCGGCGCGAGCGCCCGGTGACCTCGGCGACGGCCTCGTGCCCGAAGTGCCGCACGATCTGGTCCAGCGCCGCCTGCACCGGCGGCAATGCCGCGAGCGCCTCGATCAACGCGTCGCGGGCGGCCACCGCTTCGCGGCACAGGACCGGGTTGCCGTCGGCATCGGTCACGGGCCGCGACATCAGGTTGCCCTCGTCGTCGGTGAACGGCTCCTGCAATTGCACCGGGAAGGCATGGGCCAGATATTCCAGGCACGCCTCCCTCGGCGTCAGGTCGACGGAGATATCGTCCCATTCCGAGACGGGGATCTCGGCGATGCGCCGGTCGAGCAGCGCCTCGCCGGTGGAGACCAGCTGGATGACGCAGGCATGGCCGGCCTCGAGATCGGTCTCGATCGCCCGGATCAGCGAGGGGCATTTCATGGCCGTCAGGAGATGGCCGAAGAAGCGTTGTTTGGCCCCCTCGAATGCGCTCAATGCGGCGGACTTGGCGTTCTTGTTGAGGGTGGCATCGCCCTCCATGATGCCGGTGGCTTCGAGCGCATCCTCCAGATTGCGGTGGATCACCTTGAAGGCCCCGGCATAGGCGTCGTAGATGCGCCGCTGCTCCGGTGTCAGGGGATGTTCGAGCAGTTCGACCTCGACCCCGTCATAGCTGAGCGCGCGGGCCTGGTAGAGCCCGAGCGCCTTCAGATCCCGGGCCACCACCTCCATCGCCGCGACCCCGCCGGCCTCCATGGCGGTGACGAAATCGGCCCTGGTCCCGAACGGGGTCTCACCGCCAGAATCCGCGCCGCCCCAGAGCCCGAGGCGGCGCGCATAGGCAAGGCCGGGCACGGTGGTCGCCCCGGTGGCGGAGACATAGAGGATACGCGCATCGGGCAGGGCGTTCTGCAGGCGCAATCCGGCGCGGCCCTGCTGCGAGGGCGCCGTATCGCCCCGCGACCCCTTGGCCCCGGCGGCGTTGGCCATGGCGTGGGCCTCGTCGAAGACGATGACGCCGTCATAGGCATGGCGGGCAACTTCGTCCATCCCGTCCGCGAGCCAGCCGACGACCTGTTCGAGGCGCGAGGATTTGCCCTGGCGGGCGGGCGAGCGCAGGGTTGCATAGGTGGCGAACAGGATCCCCGCCTCATGAGGGATTTGGGCTCCCTGGCGGAACCTGCCCAAGGGAATAAGATCGGCCTCGCTTCCGCCGATCGCGGCCCAGTCGCGCCGCGCGTCTTCCAGCAGCTTGTCGGAGGCGGAAAGCCACAGCGCCCGGCGGCGGCCGCGAAGCCAGTGGTCGAGGATGATGGCGGCAACCTGGCGGCCCTTGCCGCAACCCGTGCCGTCGCCCAGCATCCAGCCGCGCCGGAAACTCACCGGCGCGGACAGCATCTCGACGTCGCCGGCGGCATCGGCGCCGGGTTCAGGACCGGCGCTTGGGGCTTCACCCGTATCGGCGGTCTGCAGCGCGCTGTCGCCGTCATCGCCGCCGTCATCGCCGTTGTCATTGTCATTATCGGCGACCCGCGCGACGGTCTCCCAGCCCTCGCCGATGCGGTACCGGGCCGCGAGATGGCGCGAATGGGCCTGACCGGCGAGGATGACGCTTTCGAGCTGGGCATCGGACAGCAGTTCGTCCGTCACGACACGCTGGGGCAGCATCGGGCGGTAGGCCGGTACGGGATCTCGGGCCAGGACAACAAAACGACATGGTCCCCGCCCACAACCTCATCCAGGGCCTGGCCGCGGGCCACGTCCTCGCGGACCGCGCCTACGACGCCGACAGCCTGCATGACCTGATCTATGAGCAAGGCGGTGAGCCCGTCATCCCACCGCGCCGGCATCGCAAATACCAGCACAGCTATGACCGCATCGCCTATAAACAGCGCTGGGGCGTCGAAGGCTTTTTCGCCAGGCTCAAGCAATGGCGGCGCATCGCAACACGCTACGACAAACTTGCCGCCCACTTCCTCGGCTTCATCAAACTCGCAAGTATCATGCTCTGGCTTAAATGATTAAATTGTCACCACAGCCTAGATTAAAGATCTGCCGCCGAAGCGCTCCTGCCACAGGGGCAGGGCTTCCCCATTGACCACATATTTGGGCACTTGGCCCTTGAGGGCTGCCAGCACCGCCTCCTCCACCCATGGAATCGCCGGGAGCAGGCCGCCGCCTTGATTGGCCGCGACCATGTGGGGGGAGAGCAGGACTTTGTCTTCGAGACCCAGGAGCGGAGACTGCGGGTCGGGTGGCTCTTGCGTCAACGCATCGAGGGCGGCGCCGGCGATCCTGTCCCGAAGTAGGGCGTCAACCAGCGCATCGAGGTTGACACACGGGCCCCGCGCCGCATTCACGACGATGGCATTGGGCTTCATTTTTTCGATTGCCGCGGTTGAGATGATGTCCCTTGTTTCGTCATTCAAATCGCAGTGCAGCGTGATGACGTCCGATTTTGTTAAGAGCGTCTCCAGGTCGACCGACCGCACGTTGTGGTGCACGAATTTGGCGTCCTCGACATGGGGGTCATACCCCACCAAAGTCACCCGCCAGGGCGCAAACAAATCGGCAATGCGCGAGCCGATCCGCCCGAGGCCGATGATGCCGATCGTGATCCCTCCGTAGCTGTCACTTAGGCGTGAGCCCAGATAGGTCCCGAACAGCGAAGGCTCGCGCCAAGCGCCTGCTTTGACAGCACGGTCTTTTTCCCGCAATTTTTTCAGCAGGCAGAGGATCGCCGCAAACGTGCCTTCGGCGACACCGCCCCAATTGCTCTCGGTCGGACTGTGGACGACGAGGATGCCGCGTTTGGCCGCGGCGTCGAGATCGACATTGTCATAGCCGTTCGAATAGTAGGCAGCGACGCGCAGATCAGGCGCGCTCGCAAATGAGGCATCGTTGATGCGGATCGTTCGGTTGGCGACGCCGGCGATTGCCACGGTGTCTGAATCGAGGATCAGATCTTCGGGCCGCGCGCCTTTTATGTGAGCATCCCAGCGACCGCCCTCCCAGATGGCCTCGGCACCAGCCTTTTCGAGCCTGCGATAGGAATCGCCGCTCTCATCGACGGCGTGATAGATCCTGACCTTTGGTTTCGCCATTTCGATTATCTCCTAGGATCGGGTCGCTGCGGCCTTGAGGTCGGGCTCGGCCTGCGGTTGACCGCCGAGGCCGAGGGCTTCTTCAAGCCGCGCCATCTCATCACCGATGGCTTCCGCCGTCCCGCGCACCATCATCGCAAACTCCCGGGTTGCCTCGGGTGTACAGCGTTTTTCCGAGATAGCCATGCTGACGCTTGCCAGAATCTCACCCTGGCCGCCGAAGATGGGCGCACCAACACCGACAACGCCCGGATCGACCTCGCCTGCCTCGCTGACATAATAGCCGGCCTTGCGTATGGCACGCAGATGCGCCCGGAAGGCATTCCAGTCGTTTCCGAGACCCGCCTCACGGATTTCCTGAGCCTGCTCGAGAAAAATGTCTTTGAGGCGGCGGGTCGCAAGGTTGGCAAGAATGATCTTGGTGGTCGCACCATAAAAGAGCGGCATGGTTCGACCCCGCGCAAAGCTCACCCCGATGTCTTCGGCGTCGCCTTCCTGATGAATGCAAAGCACCGTGTTCGGATAAAATCGGCCAAGCATGACTACCGCACGGCTTTCCTCACGAAGTTGCGCCATCAGCGGTGGTGCCACCCGCAAGAGCGGATCGGTGAGCCGAATCTGTCGATCAAGCTTCAAGATAACGGGCCCTAGTGTATAGGCGCCACTAGCCATCGGTACCAAAAGACCGGAATCCGTCAGGGCACGGAAATACCGATAGATGGTGCTCCGCGACCGGCCAAGACGTTCGGTCGCGTCGTCAATCGTCCAGACGGGTTCCCTTGTCGAAAACAAGTGCAACACGTCGAGCATTTGGTTGAGGCTACTCATGCCGATCCACTTTGTTGGTCACCGCGCCCAGGCTCACGTCTTCGGTTCAGAAACGGCGTCCACCCAGGGTTCGACAACGCGTTTTGCGTCGAACGGGGGCCACCATTTGTCGATGCCCAGCGCCTCGGCGATGGCATTCGCCCCGTTGTACCCGGACCCACCAGTTGCATGACCGCCTGGATGGGTCGAGGAGCCACACATAAAGAGCTTGTCGATCGGGGTCTTGTACTGCATGCCGGGCCAGGGACGATTCCAACCCAACTGACTGACGGTGATCTTGCCGCATGTGATGTCGCCTTCGATCATGTTGGGAAGATACTCCTCGATGTCTTTTGGTGTATAGGCAAATCGCCCGGCGATGTTTTCATCGGTCATGTTGGGCGCATATTCGCGCAGCTTGGCAATGAATTGTTCGCCGACCTCTTTGGCGATCTCGGGCCATTTCTCAGCACCGCCGTCGGCCAGGTCAAACGGAGCCGGCAAACCGATATAGGCGACGTGACATCCTTCGGGTGCGGACGTTGGGTCAAAAATGGTCGACAAACCAAAATCGACACCGGTGATCGGCGGGATCTTGCCGGACGCCAACGCGTCCCCGATCCGTTCGAAATCGCCTTGCTCCTCAAAGCCGATGGTGAACTTCCAGGCGTCGTTGATGAGCGGCTCCTGCTCAGCCATCGTAAACCGCGGGCGATCCTTCAAGGCCAGGTGAATGCGGAATAACGACGCCCCCTTGAATTGGAAGTCGGCTGCTTTTTCGGCCAGATCACCCGGCAACTTTTCCTCGTCGATCATGAAGAGGAAGGTGTGGACCGGGTCGATGGCGCTCGCCACAAAACGATCCGCATGGATCTCGGTTCCATCCCAAAGGGCGATCCCATAGGCCGCATTGCCCTCGACCAAGATCTTCGCAACCGGTGTGCTTTCAAAAATCTCACCACCGTTTTCCCGGACGATTTTGGCCAGCGCCAAGGGGATCTGTTTGATGCCGCCAACGACATGGGTCGTTTTTTCAACAAACCAATTGAGGATCGTCTCCAAAACGAGAGCTGGGAGACCTTTTTCGTTGACGTCATATTCAGCCGATGTGGCGCCGCGGATGAACGACAATCGGCAATAGTCGGATTCAAACAACTCGTAGGCATATTCGAGCGGGCTGTAGTTGCGCACCACGTCCATATACTCCTCGCCACCCTCGTGGCTCAGGATCCATTTTTCCCATTCCCCAGGTGGTTTGGGCGGTGAGTAAAGTTCTGGCAGGATGAAGTCGACATACCAACGCCGCCACTTTGGTGCGATCTGGCGATACGTTTCGGCGTCTTTTTCAGAGATCCGCTTGATCGACTCGTATGTCTTTTGCCAGTCCTGATGGTAGATGAAATATTCGTCCTTGCGCACGAACGCCATTTTGGGATCGGGAAAGACAAATTCGACGCCGTACTTTTCGAGTTCGAGATCGAAATTCGCCGGGCACTCGTGAATCTTGGAATAGTGTGCATGGAGCTGATGTTTGAAGCCGGGAGCCGTTACCTCGTCGGTGGCAAATCCTCCGCCGACGGAATCGCGCGCTTCGAACACCGCAATTTTGAGGCCTGCCTTTGCAAGATAGGCTGCCGTGATCAGGCCGTTGTGGCCGGCGCCGATGATGATACCGTCGTAGCGTTTGCTGCTCATGCCGATCTTCTCCCCGAGGAGTCTCAGATCCCGATTATCGAGGATATTTCGTGATTTGATATTTGTCACTAATTTTAAATTATGATATTTCTGCCCAATCAAGTGGTCTGCCGCAAAAGGCCTAATGGGTAACTCGATGAAAATATTGACGTTTGTGAAGCATGTGCCGACATCGGCCGTCACGCCCCGAATTGCCGAGGCGGGCGATCGCATTGAAGAGAGCGGGTTACAATACGAGGCCAACGAGGCCGATATCTACGCCATCGAAGAAGCTGTCCACCAAAAAGGGGAAGCCGGGGGCGGCGAGATAATTGCCGCAACCATCGGGCCTGACCGAGCCAAGGAAGCGCTGCACCTAGCCTATGCCAAGGGCGTCGACAAGGTGATCCATGTCATGGACCCGGTGTCAGGGGGGAATGATGCCGGCGTGAACCGATCGGCGGCCGAGGCCGTTGCCAACAAAGTGGGGCCTGATCTCATTCTGTGCGGCGTTCAGGCAGAAGATGACCTGCAGGGCGAGTTTGGCATCTCCTTGGGACAGGCCCTCGAGATTCCCGTCATCACCGCCGTCACTGAAATCAATTTGGACACGGATCAAAAAACCGCAACCGTCGTCCGTGAAATCGGCGCTGGTTTCAAGGAGGAAATTGAGGTCGACCTGCCCTGCGTTCTTACGATCCAATATGGCATCCGGCAGCTGCGCTATACACCTATTATGCAGCTCGTCCGAATGCGGAAAAAGCCGATCGAGACGCTTGATCTGGCCGACCTTGGCGTTGCGGCAACCGGTACCAGAGGCGGCATGAGAGTGGTCCGTTTGGCCTACCCGGAGGCCGGCGGTCACTGCCAAGTCCTCGACGGTGCGCCGGGCGAAGCCACCGACAAACTCGTCCGCCAATTGGCCGAAATCGGAGTGCTGAAAGATGCCGGCTGACGACGTACTCATTTTGTGTGAATCGGGTGAGGGCCAGGCAGATGTTGGCAACAACCGGTTGATCGCAACGGGCACGAGATTGGCCGATCACTGGGGCGGCAAGCTCGTCTGCCTGTTGGCGGGAGGAGCGGCAGATGAAACCGCGCCTTCGATCGCGCCTCATGTCGATGCCGTCCATATCGCCGATCTGGGCGCCCAGTGTCACAATTCGGTCGCCCATGCGCGGGCGGCACAGGCTCTTGTCGACGCTGTTGAGCCGGGGGCAATTCTTTTGGCGCAAACCTTCTTGGGCATGGACCTGGCGCCACGGATCGCGGGCCATCTGGGCGTTCGAGCCGCGAGCAACTGCCTGTCCATCACACCCGCCGGGGACGGCGTGTCCCTGACACGTCCGGTTCAGCGGGGGCGCATGATCGCGACCGTCGAAATTGACGCACGGCCATTCGTGGCAACCCTTCAGCCGGGCACGGAGGAATTGGGCGTGGGAAAGAGAAAGGGTGATATCGAGACCTTTGTCGTTCCCGCCGACACCAACGCCAAAGTCCGCCCCCTCAAAACGATCGCACCTGACAAGACCGGCGTCGATCTCGCCAAGGAAGAGATTATCGTCGCCGGTGGCCGAGGCGTTGGCGAAAAAGAGAATTTTGTGCTCGTCCAGGATCTGGCCAACGCGCTCGGTGGAGAATTCGCATGTTCCCGGCCGCTCGTCGACATGGATTGGTTCGACACCGATCGCCAGGTTGGCCTCTCCGGCAACAGCGTCAAGCCAAAGCTTTATATCGCCTGCGGAATATCGGGCGCGCGCGAACACTTGCACGGCATGAAAGAAGCCGAGGTCATTGTCGCCATCAACAAAGACGCGGAGGCGCCCATCTTCGAAGTGGCCCATTACGGCATCGTTGGGGACGTCAACGAGATCCTGCCCGCCCTGATCGAACGCGCCAAACGAACGTGACACGAGGTCGTCGTGGAAGGCACCGCCGAACCAGGACGTGAACTGTTTCAGTCGCTTTCGCCGGCGATGATCGTTGTTTTCTATGGGGTCGCATTCGCCTCAACCGCGGCATTCGCCTATGGCATCTGGCGACGGGTGCGGAAATATCTCACCGCCAAACCGCCAACCCAATCAACGCCTCTCAAAGTATGGGCCCGCGCCTGGTCGCTGGTCCAGACCATGGCAGCCCATTCGACCCTGCGGAAACGAAACACGTGGGTTGGCCTTGCCCACGCGATGATCTTCTATGGGTTCCTCGCTCTTTTCATCGGTACCACGATCATCTTCATCGATTACGATATCTTGGGGTTGATCTCCGCGGAGCTCCGGTTCTGGAAGGGCGATTTCTACACATGGTTTTCGCTCGTGTTGGACCTCGCCGGTCTGGCGCTTCTACTCGGGCTCTTGTTCATGGCAGCGCGGCGTTGGATTGCGAAGCCGGGGCGGCTTGACTACGCCAGACCGGACCGCGAGGAAACAGAATACAGCCGCACGCGTTATCGCCTCGACGATCACATCTTTTTGTGGGGTCTGGTCATTCTCGCCGCGACCGGATTGCTGCTTGAGGCACTCCGCATCGCCATCGATTTTCCACCCTTCGAGGTTTGGTCCGTCGTTGGATGGAATGTGGCCAGGGCGTTTGCCGGTCTTGGATTGACCTCTGACGGCGCCGCTCAGGCCCATCCGATGGTCTGGTGGGGTCATGCGATTTTTGCCCTCTCGTTTATCGCCTACCTCCCCTATTCGAAGGCAAGCCACATGCTGCTGGCGGCGGCAGGGCTGTTCCTGCGCGACCCCCTCGCCGGGAAACGGTTGCCCGCAATTCCCGAAGGGGCCGAGCAGATGGGCTATGCGGGTCTCGGCGACTTTTCCCGCAAAGAGCTCCTCAATCTTGACGCCTGCACCAAGTGCGGCCGCTGTCATGCCGCCTGCCCGGCCGCAGCAAGCGGCGCGCCGCTCTCCCCACGCGATGTGGTTTTGGAGCTGCGTGAGGATGCGGAGAGTGCCCTCGGGCCCCTCACCTTCCTCCGGGAAACGAAATCAAAAACATTCACAGGCCCCATCGAAGGCTTGGGCCTGAAATCGGAAACCCTGTGGTCCTGTACGACCTGCCTGGCCTGTGTCGATATCTGCCCCGTGGGGGTCGAGCACGTCCCGATGATCGTCCAGATGCGGCGCACTTTGGTTGAACAAGGCGACATGGACCTGACGGTTCAAAGCACCCTCGAAAACATGATGCGGTTCGGCAATTCATTCGGCGCGCCCGAGGCCGATCGCGGCACGTGGACGGAAGACCTCGACTTCGAGGTCAAAGACGCCCGCAACACCCCGGTCGAGTATCTCTGGTTTGTCGGCGATTTTGCCTCATACGACGCCACCGCGCGCAAAAACACGCAGCTGGCCGCTCGCATTTTTAAAGCCGCGGGCCTTGACTTCGGCATTCTGTACGAGGGCGAACGAAACGCCGGCAACGATATCCGCCGTATAGGCGAAGAGGGCCTCTACGAATTTCTGCAAGAACACAACTTGGCGGCTTTGGAAACCGTCGACTTCAAAACGATCATCACCACCGACCCCCATTCCTACAACACGCTCAAACATGAGTACCCGGATCTGGATGACAAGGTTCGTCATTATACAGAGGTCATTGTTGATCTCATTGACGCAGGCGAACTGACGATCAAGACCAAGGTCGCAAAAACCATCACCTACCACGATCCCTGCCACCTGTCGCGGTATGCAGGCATCACAGAGGCACCGCGGCGTATTCTGACGGCAATCGGGGTCCGTTTGGTTGAGATGGCCCGCCATGGCACGAACTCTTTTTGCTGCGGTGGCGGTGGCGGGCGCATCTGGATGGCCGAAACCGGGTCAGGCAGTAGGCCCTCCGACCAAAGGCTTGACGAAGCAATGGGCCTTGACGGTGTCGAAGAGATGATCGTCGCCTGCCCCAAATGTTTGTCGATGTTCAGCGCAGCCCTTGGCGGCCGGAAGGACGCCGCAATCGAAGTCGGGGATCTGCTCGGGTTTTTGGGCGAGGCAACTCTGTGATAGCCTTGTCCGGAGCTTGGGTCTGAAAGACCCCGCGCCTAGTGCGTTCCACGGTTCCTGTGGGACGTTATACCCAAGGAAGGAGGGCCGTCCCCATGGCCACGCGCAGCAACAAAATGGACGGCGGTGAAGCCGTCGTCGAAGCGATCCGCAATCTCGGCATCAAGAACCTGATCATGTCACCGGGGTCGGAATGGTCGCCGGTCTGGGAGGCATTGACGCGGCAACGGCACGAAAACATTCCGGGTCCGACTTATATGCAGGTCTGGCACGAGAACCTCGCCGTCAACATCGCCACCGGCTACACCTTCATGACGGGCGAGCCCCAGGCCGTGCTACTTCATGCAGGGGTTGGCCCTTTGCAAGGCATTATGGGTATGCATGCGGCCATGCAATCCGAAGTGCCGATGCTGGTGATGGCGGGTGAGTCGATCACGCTGGGCGCTGATCTCGACCTCAAAGTGGAACCGCAATGGTACGGCGGCGTCAGCCCCGGCGGCATCGACAAACTGGTGTCGAACTCTGTCAAATGGTCCGCCCTCGTCCCAAGCGCGCCGACGCTCTACCGAAGCATAACGCGAGCCGGCGAAATGGCCCTGCGCGGACCAAAGGGACCGGTGTTCCTTGATGTTCCGATAGAATATATGTTGGAGGATTGGGTGCCGGACCGTGAGCTGTCGGAGGTTCCGCCACCGTCCCAAACCCAGGCGATTACCGCTGAGCTTGAGCAATTGGTGGCCGAGATCAACGCCGCCAAGAACCCGGTGATCATCACTGAATTCGCAGGCCGCGTTCAGGGGGCCTTTGAGGCCTTGGCGGCGTTCGCCGATGCCGCCGCGATCCCCGTCTTGGGCGGTCGGACGACGACCTATGGCAACTTCCCGACCGATCATGACCTCTGGCTTGGCATCGAAACCTATGAGCACCTGGCCGACACCGACCTGGTTCTCCTGATCGGATCGCGCACGCCCTGGTACCCACCCTCGAATTGCCCAACCCAGGGCAAGATCATCGCCATCGGCGATCATCCTCATAAGGAATGGCTGGTCTATCAGGACATGCAGGCCGACACTTATGTCGAAGGCGACCTGACCGAGACGTTGAAGGCCGCAACGGCCCTCCTCAACGAAAAAGGACCGTCCGACAGCGTAAAAAAAGAACGCCGCGCCAAATGGACCGCCGTGCATACGGACTTTATGGGCACGTTGAAAACACAACGCGACGCCGCCGCCGAAACAGGTGAGCTCAACGCCCTCTCGGTCGCCCATGCCGTCGAGGAGGTAATGCCAGCCGACACGGTGTTTGTGGACGAGACCATCACTCACTTCCTCAAATTCCGCAATCATCTGTCAATGAACCACCCGAACTCGCTCTACAAACAGACCGTGAGTGGATTGGGGCAATGTTTGGGGCTCGGCTTGGGGCTCAAAATGGGCGCCCCGGAGCGCCCGGTCGTCGTTTTCGTCGGCGACGGGAGCTTCCTCTATAACCCAATCACCCAGGCGCTAGGCGCTTCGCGTGATTACAAAATCCCAATCATCATTGTGGTGATGAACAACAACGGCTATCAGGCCATGCTGAATGGCCACAAGCTTTACTATTCTGACGGCATGATGAAGGAAACCGACCTCACCTATGGCTTCGACATCGAGTCGCCCGCCTTCGAAGACGTCGGCATCCCGGTCGGCATCAAGGGCGTCAAGGTGGACGACTATGCCGCCTTCAAAAAAGCGCTCGAAGACGGCAAGGCCGAGAACGAAGCCGGACGCTCGATGATCATCCACGCCGTTCTGCCGGAATAGGAGCTCCCGTGACCGACCTTGAACAAGCCTACCGAGAACTTGCCATCGCCAACCGCATCCTGGCGCGTGAAGATGTGGTCGATGCCTATGGCCATGTCAGCATTCGGCACCCGGACGATCCGTCACGCTATCTCCTGGCCAGATCGCTGAGCCCGGCCTTGGTAACCCCCGACGACCTCATGACCTTCGATCTGGTCGGTGAGCCCATCAATGACAGCCGCCGTCCTTATGGGGAGCGCCCGATCCACGGCGGGATCTATGAAACCCACCCCAATGTGCATGCGGTGGTTCACAATCACTCCCACGCGGTCATTCCCTATGGTGTGACCGGCGTGCCCCTTCGCCCGATCGTCCATGTCGGATCGGGCATCGGCCAGACCATTCCGATCTGGGACTTTTATTGGATAATTATACCATATTTTTTTGTAATTTTCTATTTTAATCTGCAATTTTGATCAGATACATGGTCGACTAAATATCCTGGAGGGCCCCCGTTTCCTCGGCTCTTATCTCCTGCTTCATTTTTTTGATTTGTTTGGGGGTTAGTGGCTCGGATTCGGCAAAGGCTGCTCTCTTGGCGCTGGTACGCCTCTTTTGCGCCTGTGGAGTGTCGTACCGTTTCTTTTTTTCATCTGCACGAGCAAATTTGAACTTCTCTGGTCGGATTTCTTGATCTGTCTTTGCTCTTATCTGGTCAATTTCTATGTCATCAATTTTCATAAAGGTATTTATCTGAAAACTAATAATTTAAACAAAAAGCGCGTGAACTCATTATCGGTAGGGGGCTTATTCTACCGATGCGCCACACAGGATTCTAATAAACAGACCCACCGGCAGTCATTAATCGATTACCACAAGGGTCCGTTAACGGGAGCAAAGCGGACCTAAATTTGGGTTTTGTCTAGTGTCTGCTTCTAGCCGAGGCTGTTGAGAAAGTCTTTGTTGTCTCGTTGATGAAGTCGTGATTCGGTCTTTCTGGTTGATTTCAGGAGGGCATTGGGATGATGGGGGCACGGATTGGTGGGCAAGATCGGCTTTTCTACGAGTTCTGCTTAGACGATATGGTCCCTGCGGATCATCTGTTGCGCCGGATCGCCGCGGTTTTTGACCTGGACTGGCTGCGCGGCGAACTCGCTCCCTATTACAGTCATACGGGCCGCCCTTCGGTCGATCCCGAGCTGATGATCCGTATGCTGTTGGTGGGTTACTGCTACGGGATCCGGTCCGAGCGGCGCCTGTGCCAGGAAGTCGAGCTTAATCTCGCCTACCGCTGGTTCTGCCGGCTGGGATTGGAGGACCGGGTTCCCGATCACTCGACGTTTTCTTTGAACCGTCATGGCCGGTTCCGGGATAGTGATGTGCTGCGCCGGGTGTTTGAGCATGTCGTGCACGTCTGCCTGGATGCGGGTTTGATGGGCGGCGAAGGTTTTGCCGTGGATGCCTCGGTGATCGAGGCGGATGCCAGCCGCTTCGCCCGCATTGAGGGCGAGATCGATTGGCGCGAAGCGGGTTCGGTCAGCCGGCCGGTTGGCGAATATCTTGCGGCGCTGGACGGCGACACATCGCCGATCAATCCCGAACGCAAGCCCCGCGCACTGTCTCCGACCGATCCCGCCGCCGCCTGGACCACGCGGGGGCGCCACAAGGTGATGTTCGGTTACAGTCTCAACTATCTCATCGACATGGAGAACGCGGTAATCGTCGATGTGGAAGCGACACCGACGCGCATCTCCAAGGAAGTCGAGGCCGCCGGGACCATGCTGGACCGATGCCGGAACCGCTTCGGATTGACGCCCAACCACATTGCCGGCGATGTCGCCTATGGAACTGCAAAGCTACTGGACGGGTTGGTTGGACGAGCCATCGAGCCGCACATCCCGGTATGGGACAGGAGCCGGCGTGACGATGCGACACTGTCCCGCGACGACTTCACCTTCGAGAGCGAAGCCAATGTCTACGTTTGCCCCCAGGGCAAGACACTCAAAACCAACAATCGGGTCCATGCCGGCAAGACGCTCTATTACCGGGCCGCAAAGGCGGATTGCAACGCCTGTCCTATAAAATACAAATGCTGTCCCAAAGCGCCGTCACGCCGCATCTCCAGAGACGTCAACGAGGCCGCCCGCGATCACGCCCGATCCTTGATGGGAAGCGAGGGGTATAACCAATCCGCCCGGAACCGCAAGAAAATCGAGAGACTGTTCGGCGAGGCCAAGCGCAATCTGGCCATGGACCGGCTCCGGTTGCGGGGCCTCGCAGGCGCCAAGGACGAGTTCCTGATGCTCGCCGCCGTCCAAAACCTGAAGCGACTGGCAAAACTTGCCGCCATTCCGCCGCCGAAACATCGATTTGCCTGACAGATGCGCCAATATCTAAAGACCGAAGCCAAAACACAAAACCCGGCGCGGTCGAACACCGCATCGGGACCAAAAAGTCCGTTTCCGATGACAACGGACATCGGAAAACCCCGAATGCTCAGGTTTATCAACAGCCTCAGCCAGAAGCGGAAGTTGGGCCACGCCTTAAAACCGGACAGCCGTATTACCCAATCTATCAGACAAGTTCCGAATGTGATGCGCGTCGGCGTATATCTGACCTAGTGGATTGAATCTAACATTTGATGCCCCCGTTTGACGGCGGCGATAATTTTGTCGGGATCGGCGGTCCAGACGAAGGGCTTGGGGTCATCATTGGTCTCGTCGATGAATCGATTGATGGCGGTTTGCAGGTCGACCACGGATCTGAAGACACCGCGCTTGAGACGGCGTCTGGAGAGCTTGGCGAAGTATCCCTCGACGGCGTTGAGCCAGGAGCACGAGGTCGGCACGAAGTGGAAGACGAAGCGCGGATGACGGGCGAGCCAGGCGCGCACCTTGGGATGCTTGTGGGCGGCATAGTTGTCGAGGATCACGTGCACCATCTTGCCGACTGGCGCCTCACGCTCGACGGCCTTCAAGAAGCGGAGGAATTCCTGGTGACGGTGGCGCTGCATACAGCGCCCGATCACGGTGCCGTCGAGCACGTTGAGGGCGGCAAACAGGGTGGTGGTACCGTTGCGTTTGTAGTCGTGATGGTTGATCGCCTCCAGCACCCCGTTCGAGCGCCAGTCGTAAAAGTAGCGCTGGACCGTGGAGGGCGGCGGGAAGTCGTTCGGCAGCATCGCCCACTGACAGCCCGTCGAGGCCATGTACATGATCGCATCCATGACATTGCGCAACTCCGTCGTCCGCGGCCGGCCTATCTTCTTGCGCGGCGGCATGAACGGCGCGATCAACGCCCACTCTCGATCCGTCAGGTCGCTTGCATAGCGGCCACCACGGCGCTCATACTTCGGGCGAGTGATTTCG
The DNA here is from genome assembly GCA_965213765.1 of Rhodospirillales bacterium. Lineage (GTDB taxonomy): Bacteria > Pseudomonadota > Alphaproteobacteria > Rhodospirillales > UBA2165 > JAJDXO01. Next base: position 1,638,068 of record OZ243926.1, read on the forward strand.
GTCCACATGTTGTGCCTCCTCGTTTGCTTTGACACAACCGAGTAAGACACAACCGACTGAAATCACTCAACTAGTTTCGAGTTGAACTCTAAGAGAGCTTGGCGCATTTTGAGCCCTCGAAAGAAGGACAAATAGAGCCGTAAACGATACACCCCTGAACGGATCATCAGCATGCTTCGCGAAGCCGGGTTCGTCCTGGGTATCCTGAGAAAATAATTCCAAGTGGCTATCTATTGTTCCAGTTAGGCCGGAAAAAACCAGGACTCTTGGACTATTTGTCGTAGGTTTGGGAGGAGTTGTACGCGTAGTTCGGATCGCCGATCATCCCTTCGGCCTCTTCCGGGGCGAGGAACCTTGACCTGGCTTGAGACCGCCCAGTTGACTCCCGCCGACACCTCGCGCAGGTTTGCCCTGTCGGCAATACCCACCTAACGCGTGGCCACCTAACGCGTGGATTGTCTGGCGACCGGCCCGACGTCCGCTTGGGCTGAAAAATCCGTTTTTGTCTGGAGGACGTATGAACAAGTCGATTTGCAGGGCGGTCGCCCTGATTCTGGCCGCCCCCTTGTTTGTCGGGTGTGCGAGCATCGTCAGCGATGACGATTTGACAACCTATATCGAGACCGACCCCGAAAAAGCACGTTGCGAATTGCACGGCCAGGACTTTCGGCGGGTCATCGAAACGCCGGACAGCGTGCATCTCACCTCCGATGCCGCTCCCATTACCGTTGCCTGCAAGGCGGACGGCTATAGGGAAACGGCGGAGGTTCTGGATACGTCGATGGACGGCTGGATTCTCGGAAACATCATCTTCGGCGGCATCATTGGCGTCGCGGTGGACGCCGCCAGGGGCGCCGGGCAGAATTTCCCTCCGCGCTTCATGGTCGTTCTCGAACCGTCGACCTTCTCCACGGCGGCCGCACGCGACGATTGGTATGACCGCCGGCGACGTTTGGTGGAAGAGAAGTGGAAGACGGTAATCTCCCAAGCGGAAGGCCAATGCACTGACGACACCGTCGACGATGCCTGTAAACGGCAAGTCAAGGAATTGAAGGTCCAGCGGGATGCCGAACTGAAACAGCTTGAGAGCCGGAGAGACCGGGCGCTGGTGAAATAGCTTTGCGCAAGGAAGCCGCGGGGCGCGGCCGTCTCGCCGAATGGCAGCAGCTTTGTTGTGCATGATACCACTGGAAAAATGCAATTCTGAGACGAGTTCGCATTCGCCTGACAGCACCCTCTTGGCCGAGATGGCTTATTTAAGGGGGCTTTCGCTGAGACGGGCGTTATTTAAACATGTCTCCAGATTCTTTAATAATGGCCGCTCCCTGATTGGTGCAAGAGGCGCGCCGACGTCCCAGCCCAATTTAAGGCCGCTTACCTTAGCCAGTTCGTTATTAAAGACAAAAGCATATTGCTTAAATAGTGGGCCGATGCCATGATCATGCCATGAGCAATCCGCAACCTCTGGATGAACGGCTTGGCAGGCATGTCGAAACCCCGGTCGGCGGGGAGGTGGTGCGCGCCTTCGTGCCCCCGCCGCTCCCGCCGATACCTCCCATCGACGTCCTGCCTCTCCTACCGAAGCTGAGCGCTGCCGAACGTGCTCTCGGTCGCCTTGACGGCATAACTGTGCTTCTGCCCCGCCAGGAACTCTTCCTCTATATGTATGTGCGCAAGGAGGCCGTGCTCTCGTCGCAGATCGAAGGCACGCAATCGACCCTATCCGATCTGCTCCGGTTCGAGACCGAGGCCCAGGCGGGCGAACCTATCGACGACATCAGCGAGGTGTCGAACTATGTCGACGCCATGATGTATGGCCTGGAGCGGCTCGGCGATCTCCCCTTGTCACTTCGCCTGATTCGGGAAATGCATGAGCGATTGTTGCGCAGCGGGCGTGGCGGCACGAAGAGTCCCGGCGAATTCCGTCGGTCGCAGAACTGGGTCGGCGGCACGCGCCCCGGCAACGCGATATACGTCCCTCCGCCCGTAAGTCAGGCCGTGATGAAGGGCGGCAATATCCTTGCGCTGCACCTCCGGAGGGGGCCAGGCATTATCCTATCCTCCTCAACTCGCCGCCCGGCTTTCCACGGCGTTCCAAAGAACCGCGTTGAAGGCTTCGGGCTGTTCAAAGTTCGGGATATGTCCGGCGCTCGCGATCGGATGGAAAGAAGCATCCGGCTGATGGGCTTTCAAAGTCTCCATGGCGGCGGGGATTGCCCCGTCGTCGGCACCGGCAATCAACGTAATGGGCACGTCCAGGGATGCGAAGGCGTCAACACAATCGTAATCCTTGAGGGCATTGGCGCAGGCGGTGAACCCGGCCAATGGCGTCGCGGCGATCATGTCTCGAAGGCGGTGGCCCACTTCCGAGGCGGCGACAGCGGGTTGCAGCCATCGCTGAACTGTCTCTTCGGCCAACGCGGTCATGCCGTTCGCTTCAGCGAACTCAATCCGTTCGGTCCAAGCGGTTTTGCCGGTAGGCGCCGTCTTCGCCATGCCGTCGGAAAGGATGAGGTGGTTGACCCGGGGCTTCATACGCGTTGCCGCAAGAATGCCCGTCGGCACACCATGGACAAACCGACATAGGAAAACGTCTCGATGCCGATCTCATCCACAAGCTCGATCAAATCGTCAGCAAGTTGCGGAATGGTCGCGATGCTCGCGGGCACATCGGAATTGCCGTGACCGCGTTGATCATAACGAAGGATGGACCAGTCACCGGATAAGGCGTCGACCTGCCTGTTCCAGATGGAGAGGCTCGTCATCAACGAGTTGGAAAATACGATCCAACCTCGGCTACCGGTTTCCGGTTCGTCTATGCGGTAGTTCAGCCGCGAGCCATCTTGGAGCGTCAACGTTGGCATGTCAGGTTCCTGTCCACTCTGGCTTTCGTTTTTCGACCACGGCGCGCACCGCTTCGCGGGCGTCATCCGTGGTCATGAGTGACGTGGAATAACTTTGCTCGAGTTGGTAACCGACCTCCGTCTCCAAAAACTCAACCTTGTTCAGCGCTTCCTTCGCCATGCGCAACCCGATGGGGGCTTTGGAGGCAATCTCTTCGGCAAGCGCCATCGCCGTTTCCATGAGCCTGTCCATCTCGACAACCTCTTGGACAAAGCCGAACCGATAGGCCTCTTCGGCGTCGATGGAGGTTCCCGTGAAGTACATGCGCCGAAGGATGCCTTGCGGGAAATGACGCATCATGTGTGACGCGCCGCCACACCGCCCCACATTGATCTCAGGCGTACCAAACGTGGCGTGGCTTGCGGCAATGCGGATATCGGCGCATGAGGCAAGAACGGCCCCAGCGCCCAGCGCAGGCCCGTTTACGGCGGCGATAACGGGCACAGGGGCGTTGCGAAGTGCCTGGAAACAAGCCCGCACGGTCTTTGCCCGGCCCGGATCATCTTCAAGTTTTGCGGAGACAAACTCATTGAGATCCAAGCCGGCGCAGAAGGCGCGTTCGCCGGCACCCGTGAAGACAATGCAGTTAATTCCCTGCCAAGTCCCGCCGTCGGTAAACACCGCGCCGATTTCGGCGTAATCCGCCAAGGTAATGGCATTCACAGGCGGCACATTGATGGTGACGGTCGCCACGCGATCGCCTTTCTCAATCTTAACGCCCATTCATCATTCTCCGTTCATTCGTTTTTGTAAGGTTTCACAGCTCTTCCGTGTTCACAGTGGCCGAGCCGGCCGCTGCGGTTCTGTCGGTCGTGCCACGTCGCAGATACCCACTCCCGAGCACCAGGACGAGTGCGCATATACCCAGCAAATCCGACATCAGATGAGGAATCAAAAGGGCGATCCCGCCGACCAGCAGGACGACAATCTCCCACGGCCACGCGGCCCGCCCGACACCGTAGATGTAGCGTTCGGATGCCATCGCGAGCATGAAGATCGAGACCATTGCCGTTGCGACGGACAGCGCCGCGTCGATCGGGCTTCCTTGGAGGATCAAGCTCGGATTGAGCGCGAAAAGGAACGGCAGCAGAAAAAGAATGGCGCCCAAACGCATGGCCGTCACGCCAACCCGCATGGCCGGCGCCTTGGCGATGGAGGATGCCGCAACCGCGGCCATTGCCACCGGCGGCGTGATGTAGGACAACATGGCCCAATATAGAATGAAGAGGTGGCTCGCCATCTCGTTGAGGCCGCCTTCGACGAGTGCCGGGGCCAGGACGACGGCAAGAAAGATGTAGCACGCCGATACCGTCATCCCCATGCCGAGAATGAAGCTCGTCATCGCGCCGAACAGGAGCAAAAGGTAGATGTTGTCGCCGGCAAGACTAAGCAGTTCCCGGCTAAAGGCATTGCCGACCCCCGTCATCGAGAGCGCCCCCACGACCATACCAACGCCGGCTAGAATGCCGACAAGTTGACCGATGTTTATTCCAGTCTCCATGATCAGTTCGATAATTGGAGCGAGGCGTTTTTTTGGCGCCGCCTTGATCAGCGCCGAGGCAATCAACAGCAGGGTAACGAAGAATGGCGCCCGCGATTCGATATTCCACCCGAGCAGCAAGGTGACCAGCGCGACCAGGCTGATGATAAATATCCAACCAGATTTCAGCACATTCGATAAGCGCGGCACCTCGTCCTTCGGCAATCCCATCAATCCTTTCCGGGCCGCATAGCAATCCGTTTGGACCAATAGGACAAGATAGAACAAAACCGCCGGCACGGTCGCCGCAACCATGATCTCGACATAGGGCACGTTCATGAACGAGGCCATGACGAAGGCGACGGATCCCATCACCGGCGGCATCAACGCGCCGCCAGTCGATGCACAACTTTCGACAGCGCCAGCGTACGTCGCCGGATACCCACTGCGCTTCATCGTTGGGATCGTCATCGCCCCTGTGGAGATTACGTTAGAGATCACGCTGCCCGAGAGGCTGCCGAAGAAGCCGCTGGACAGAATGGCGACCTTCGCCGGTCCTCCACGCGCCCGCCCCAACAATGCACCAGCAAGGTCCATGAAAAACGCGCCGCCGCCGGAAACGGTCAAGGCCACGCCGAAGACGATGAAACCGATCAAGAGATCGGAAATGACCCGAATGGGGATTCCGATGATGCTTTCAATGCCGACGGCATGGCCCAGCACGGTTTCACTGGGCGACATCTGAACGCCCCAAAGAAAGCCCGGCATCGATCCGGTGAACAGGGGGAACGCGGCGAATACCGTGCAAATGATGAATAGCGGCGTCCCGGCGCAGCGCCGAACCGCTTCTAGCGACAGAAAAACAAGCGCCGCCGCCAAGACGACGACATGGGTCGGAGCCCTAAATTCCCAGCCCCGATGGAGGATATCTTCCGCATGGACGGCGAAGAACATGCACGTGCCGAAAACCGCGATCGCGAGGCACCAGTCAAACCAGGGGACGGCGTCGCTGTCGGAATCTCGTGCCGGCACGGAAAGGAATGCCACAGGCACAAACAGGCCGACGACGATGTAATAGTAGGCCGTGCTGATCGGTTGAAACCCGAAGGTCTCGAGATGAAAGATCTGATTGACGATCACGGCCAGGCCGGACGCCGACAGGCCAAACGGCACGAACCAAACCAGTCCGCGCAGGCGCCCAGCTTGGGCCTGCCAAGGTGCGTCTTGAATGCCGTCGTTAGAAGCACCGGGTTCCTGCATCACCGCGTCGACCAATTCAGAAATTAGAGAATTCCGGATTGCCGGGCACCGGACCCGAAGCTCGAGTTCAGCGGTCCCGACAATCCAGTTTCAAGTTGCGCCAGGGAGAAGTGTTGACGTCACTTTACGTTGCTCGCGCGGTAGCTCTTCCAGAACGCCGGCCAGGCGTCATCGGAAATTCCTTCGGCCTTGGCTTTCGCGCGTGCGGCGGTCCAAGCCGATTTCAGTGCGTTGGCGCGGGAAAGACGAGCTTCGTTCCACTTGTCGTGCTCGGCCGACCAGACACCTACTTCCTTAAGATAGCGGATGGCGCCCGCGTGGAACGGCGCGCCGGCGGGCGGGGTGCCCGATATGGAAACTTTCCATTTCCCGGTCACTTTGGTCGCCTTCTTGTAAATGTCGAACGACTGGTCCAGCGCTTTGGCCATGTTGTAAACGGTTTCCTCGCTGACATTCGCATACGTTGCAAGTTGCGGGTACCGATAGCCGAGGAGCTCAGCAGGGGCGTCCTTGGAAGCGGCGACGCCGACGCTGGCTTTAGTTGGCGAATGCACCGTGGAAAACGCCCTTAGGCGCGCCCAACCAGCTTTGTCAGACGCCGGCACGTTGACCCAACGCACGCCGCGCCCGGCTTCGGCTTTACGCAGTCCGGACGACGTCGGAATCGCCGGCGCGGCATCGATGTCACCGGCAACAAAGGCTTTCAGCATCGCACCGTAGGACGGATAGACGACCTTCTTGATATCGCCTTCGGACAGTCCGGCAAAAGCCAACACCGCCCCAATGTTCAAATCAATCGACGGGTTCGCTTTGACAAACCCAATCTTCTTCCCGCGAAGACCCGCTGCCGATCTAATATCGGTATCTCCACCCGCAGCCAAGCCGACGGCTGCCGGACGGCCAAGGACGGCGCGCAAATCCTGCGGACCCCAATCGGCGGCGGCGAATTCGACAACGCCTTCGGACGCGAAATACAACTCGTTGCCTAAGAGTTCAACTCGAAACTAGTTGAGTGATTTCAGTCGGTTGTGTCTTACTCGGTTGTGTCAAAGCAAACGAGGAGGCACAACATGTGGACCGAAATCACTCGCCCGAAGTATGAGCGCCGTGGTGGCCGCTATGCAAGCGACCTGACGGATCGAGAGTGGGCGTTGATCGCGCCGTTCATGCCGCCGCGCAAGAAGATAGGCCGGCCGCGGACGACGGAGTTGCGCAATGTCATGGATGCGATCATGTACATGGCCTCGACGGGCTGTCAGTGGGCGATGCTGCCGAACGACTTCCCACCGCCCTCCACGGTCCAGCGCTACTTTTACGACTGGCGCTCGAACGGGGTGCTGGAGGCAATCAACCATGATCTGGTTGTGGCGGCCCGTGAGCTGGAAGGACGCGAGGCCGGCCCGAGCGCCGGGGTGATCGACAGCCAGAGCGTGAAAACCACGGAAAGCGGTGGTATTCGGGGCTACGACGCGGGCAAGAAGATCAAGGGCCGCAAGCGTCACATCGTCACCGATACGCTTGGCCTGCTGCTCGGCCTGATCGTGCATTCAGCCGATATCCAGGACCGCGACGGCGCGCCCGGGGTCCTCAAATCGATCCGTCATCGCTTTCCCCAACTGCGTCACCTCTTCGCCGACGCCGCCTATGGCGGACCAAAACTTGAGGGTGCCCTCGAAGACATCGGCCGCTGGACGATCGAGATCATAAGACGTCCCGATACCGCCAAGGGCTTTGAGGTCCTGCCCAGGAGATGGGTCGTCGAGAGGACCTTCGCTTGGCTCAACCGATGCCGCCGACTGGCCAAGGACTGGGAGAAATCAATCGCCTCCGCACAGGCATGGATCCTCGTCGCACACATCCGACTCCTCACAAGGCGGATCGCAAGCCATTGTTATTAAATGTAGAGTTTCGAGTCAGACTCTAAGAACCCGAATGAGGCCCGGCCGGTCTTCATGGGTAAGAGCCGACCGACCGCGGTTCCGGAAGGTACGATGCGAACTTTCGTGCCGAACATCTTGCCGAAGGCATCGGCCATCCCGGAAGCCTCCACATATCCAGCGGAACCGGAGCCGTATGATGTCCAAACCAAACTTTTCGGCAAACTCGCCTTATCCTGAGACATGGCAGCCGGAGACATAAGAAATGCAACCGCAGCAGCCGCGATAGCAGCACCACGATTTGATAAGATACTCTTCATTGGCAGTCCTCCATTTTTATCCAAGGATCACGCTTCGATCTCGGCGAGACGGCTCGACAAATCTCCAAGCGATCACGGTACCCCCATAGTGGTCTAGGCAGATTAAGTACGTTAAAGATAATTATATAGCTTTATGATTTTTATGGCAATATACGGGATCGCTTCGCCTCAAGCCGCCAGGGTTGCGTCGAACTCCGATAGGAGCTTCGCGACGATTTCCGGTCGCTCGTAAGGCAGCGCATGGCTCGCCCCATCAACAACCCGGATCGTCACGCGATCGCCGAATTCCTTCGACAATTCGTCGTGTTGCGCCGGGGGCCGGAACGGATCTTCACTGCCGATCAAATCCAGGATTCTCGCGTTCCCGCCGGACCACCATTGTTCACGCGGCGTGCGCTTGCGGGCCTGACGTTGGGCGACCAGGAATTCCCTATTCCAACCCTTCAGCCAAGTGGTTGGATCGTTGCCGACGGCAAAGAAGCCGGTTCGCAATGCATCGAGGCGTTCTTGCTTGGAGGCACCGGGAAGCGACAGTGTGTCAATGACGGCGCTCAACTCGGCCGGCACCTTCTCCGCGCCGGCGGCGAGCATTGCGAGGCCACGCACGACATCGGGGGACCCGGCGCCGATGGCCCGGGTGGTGATGCTCCCGAATGCATGCCCCGCAAACAGGGCGGTGTCCGCCTCCTCTCTCACAACCGTGACGACATCGTTGGCCAGGATGAGCAGGTCGACAGTATCAAGTGCACCTGTGCTGCCATTGACGCCTCGCGGTTCAGGCAACAGCACTTGATGTCCGAGATCGACGAGACAGCGGGCCAGATCCTCAAAATCTTCGCAGCCACGGCCTACGGAAGGCAGCAGGCAAATCGTCGATCCATTGCCGGCGCGGCGATAGACAATACTCGAAGTGCCTGTTTCTGCGGTCCGTGCTTCGAATATCTTCACTTCCCCCAGTTCGACACAGAGGTCGCTGTGTCGTCAGAAGCCTCCGTGCCCTTGCGACGTTTCGGCCCGAGGTAAATCACGGAGAGTACGGACAAAGCCAAAAGGACCAGGGCGATGGGATGGTCGAGGACGGCCATCAACTGGTTCTCGGTAATCAGGCGTGTCTTCAGGATCGCCGATTCCAACTGCGGCGTCAGGATGAAGGCGACGATAAAGGCGACAATTGAGTAACCGAAGTAGCGCATAAGATAGCCGACGAGCGCCATGCCTATCATCACGAAGACACCGAAGATCCCGCCAGCCGCCACATAGGACCCGGTCAGGCAAAGCAGCATCGCGGCCGGATAGACCACGGAACCCGGCGCGGAAACGATAAGTGCCCAGAACCGCATGCCGATCTGACCCACGCCCAGGTTGCAGAAGTTAGCAATCAGCATGGCGCCGAACATGCCGTAAATCAGGCGGCCCTGCTCCTCAAAGAGCAAGGGGCCGGGCTGCACGCCGTGGATCATGAAGGCCGACACAAGAAGGGCCGCAGCGATGTTTCCGGGAATGCCGAGGGTCAGCAGGGGGATCAGGTTCGCGATCCGGTTTGCCGCCGACTTGACGGGATCGTTGGCAAGATGGGCGTATCGCGCGGTTGTCTGAACCTGGGTGTGGCCGAGTAGCTTGCCGATCATCGGCAAGCCTTCGCCGACGAGCAAACCGCCACTGGCAAAGCTATGGCGGAGGTCATGAATTCGCACATCGTCGAGCCCGGCCCGAGCCCGGATACGCCGCCAGGGGTGTTGCAGGTCGGTGAGATGGCTGTCGGGCTTGCGCCCGGCGATCACCCACGGATTGTTGTCCTTCCGGTGAATGCCGCGCAACACGGCGACGGCCGGATCGCCCAGCGGACTCGAACCGCCGTTTCTCTCCCCATCACGCGCAACATCCTCTCCAGGATAGGTGCCCTTTGTGCTGGCCGTCGCCGCGGTCCCGAAGTAACGGATGCATCTGGCTCACGAGACGCGTAGTGAACCGGGAGAGATCGTGGGCGGCGGGAAGCGGCGGCTGGCGATGGCACCTGTAGCGCGGGCGTAGGTTCCTCGATGCGCCGGGCGTCGGCGGTGGGTGAAGAACTGGTCCCGGTCGAGAGCCGACTTTGCGCCGCCTTTGATGCGGACCGCCGGTTGCACATAGGCTCCGTCGCGAGGCTCGGCCTCGGGGTACCAAACAAGCAGTGTCTGTCCGTCCGGATCGGCGTCGTCTATCTCGATTCGCCCGGCGCCGGCGGTGGCGTCGCGGAGTTGCGCGTCCAGGAACTCTCGGAGCGGTCCGGTGATGTAAGCGCGGCATGCGTCCCTGATCGCGGCGAGCCTGGCTTGACGTTTTTTTCTCGACAGGGATTCCAATTCCCCGACGGACGCCGGTTCGTCGAGGTCGTCCCGGAACACGGTGATGTCGATGTCCTCGGAGAAACGCATTTTGCCGTGGCGATCCGGGACCGCTTGCGGTGTAATCGGTGCGACGGCTGCGGATGGATGGGCAACGGGAATGGCGCGACATACGGGGAGGAGCTTCCGGCCCGGCGACGGTCCGGGCAAGCGCGACGGCAGCCGGCCGGGCGGGGACGCGTCCGAAGGCGTCGGGAGTGGTGTGGCGGGCACGCTTGCCCTACCCGCGAACCTGGGGCGCTCGCTCCGCCATCTCGACGACGGAGACCTGGACCGGCTGCTCGAAGCGGTGGCCGCGGAAGCCCGCAGGCGCGGCCGGACGGACGGCAAGACGACTGGAGCACGGGCGCGCGGCAAAGCCGCGCCGGTGACGGCGGGACAGGAAAAGCTGATCCTGGCCGCGTCGGAGGCCGGGCTGACGCCGGCGGCGATCGCCCGGGAGTTCCGCCTGTCGCGCGCCCAGGTCGAGGGCGTTCTGGCCGGCGCCCGGCAGGGTCGGCGGTGAGGTTTTCGGCGGCGCTCGCGGAAGTCGTGGACGCAGGAGGCATGCAGGCATACATGAAGGAGAGACGATGCAGGGAGGCCGCGCGGCGTCGGGCGCGGCGGGAGTGTCCCTTATGATCGAGCAGGTCGCGCGTATCCGTACCGAACTGCCGCCCATTTCAACCCTGTTGGCGACAGCCTTGTACGGTCCACCAAAGTGGGGTAACTCCAGCGGAGGACTGAAACATGCGCATACAATACTCACCGTTGTTTTTGTCAATTGTCGTGTCGGTAATGGTCGTGCTGTCGAGCGGGGTAGACGGCGCCCCGCCCGTGACGGGTAGCAGTTCGGCAGTGTCGGAACGCGGCTCCACAACACAACTGCTGTCCGCGGTCGATCGGGGTGACTTACCGGAAGTGAGAAGGCTGGTCGACGCCGGAGCGGACGTGAACATGGAAGAGAAGGTTGATGTGGAAGGATGGCCGGCCGACGCTCTCCGCAAATCGGGTTTGCACGGCCTCACACCCATAGCGTTGGCTGCGTTGAAAGGTCACACGGACATCGTCAGGGTCCTCGTCGACTCGGGAGCGGATATGGACCTGATGACGGTTCGGCCAAGCAACGGGAAGCGAGTTGAACTTGTCGGAACGGCCTTGATGGCGGCTGCCAGAGAAGGCCAACTCGACGTCGCCCGACTGTTGATTGAAAGAGGCGCGGATGTGATGGCCAGTTGGCAAAACATAAACGCCCTGATCACAGCAGCCGATAAGGGTAACCTAGACATGGCGGCTCTGCTCGTTGCAGCGGGTGCATACAAACCTGGCTCCTTGAACGGCATCAGGGCTTTACAGCGCGCAAAGGCCAAGGGCCACACAGAGGTTGCCGAGTTACTGCAAGCCGGATTTGACGAGTACGCCACGTCAGGCGCCCTCCGCGGGTCTTTTATGCGTGGTTTTCTCAAGAGCCTCAGGGAAAAAGTGTCAAAAGACCCGGAAAGTGAATTCCACCGGAAACTGCTCGAACGTATGGAGCAAATGGAGTCACAATGAACACACTCCTCGTGTCCGGTCCCCAACAGCCGCGGGGGCCGGGCATGGTTCGAATGGCTGTTGGACGTGTATCGCCGGAGCTGCGGTCGGGAATCATTGAATCGAAAGGAACTGGATCGATCATGATAGCCGAGAAACAGGATGCTTGGCATGTTCCGGATGCTCGGGACGTGGTCGCCTGTTGGGGTGCCGAAAGTCAGGCACAACTTCAGCGTCAATCAAGTGTCGCAACGACGTCAAAGACTTTCGACGGTCCTCGGCGTTTGTGTCACCTATCCATCATGTTGCTGATGGCAGCGTTGTTGTCCAGTTGCGCTGGTATAGAAAGACTCACCAAACTGGCCGAACAGGGGGACACTGAATCCGCGTATGATCTCGCATATGCCTACTACGTCGGTAAGCGTGTGGAGCGCGATTGGTCGAGTGCGCGACTGTGGTTTTCCCGTGCGGCGCGTCAAGGACACGCCTGCGCCGCCACTTATGTTGGCAGAATGTACGATCGGGGCGGTTTCGGCGTCGAAAAAGATGATGCGAAGGCGTTGGAGTGGTACACGTTAGGGACAGAAGGCGGTGACAGGAGGGCCTATCTTCTTCTGGGGTTTAAACACCTGGACCCGGAATTCGGAGAGCCCGACTATGAAAAGGCGGCGAAACGGATAAGCGATGGATTGGAGGAGCGGAAGGGCGAGGGATGCCCCTATTCCAACGTGGACAAGGCCAGAGCATTGTTCAATCTTGGAATGATGCATTACGATGGACGGGGTGTGAAACAGGATAAAAGCCGTTCCGTTTCACTTCTGAACCAATCTCGGCGACAGCTCCGATATACAACACATGATACTTGGACCAAGGGAAACAAACGAGTCACACAGACTACGACTCATACACCGGCACTGGATGTCGGATGGATCAGATCCGCCGCAACCGATCATGGCTTTACCTTGGCTTATGCATTGATGGGGGCGATCTACGCAAAGGGCTCCCAGGGTGTGGAGAAAGACGCCTACGAAGCGTATGTCTGGTATTCGATGGCGGTCCGATCCGGTAACGTCGAGTATTTTGCCGAGCGTGTGCGACTTCTGAAACAGCTCACCCTTGAGGAACTCCAGAGGGCCCGAACGGAAATCAACTCAAGGCTGAGACGTTTCGAGCGGTGACCGATTGTCCGAGGTACTGCTGACGGCATTGTCATGTATGGACGCCCCCGGTGTTGCAAGGGAGAAACTGACTTAAAACGGCGGTAGAGCTTGCAGTCATGTATCCGGCCTGTTCGCTGCGGTTCGATGACCGCTGGCCCTGATGGAATCCGAAAGATCGACGCCCAGTCAGACTAACGAGCTCAAAGCTCTGACAATGCCTCGGGTTTAGCCGATCTCGGGTGGTACCCTGTTTCGCCATCAAATCGTTGTTACCCTCGCAAGTTGAGGCCCGCTTTACTGTTGGTTAGGCGGACATCGGTTCGTAGATACGCTCGTACCTGAGCAGTGCCCAGGCGACACGAGCCGTTTTGTTGATGGCGATGACGGCGTGGTCGAGGCCGCCCCTGGCGCTCATTAATGTGTTCTCGAGATGGAGAAGCCGGTGGCGGAGCCCGGCGCGGTCGTCGCGGGACGCGCCGCGATAGCATCCGGCGCGGATCAGTGCAGGGTGCCGCCGGTCGGGCCGCCGGCGCCGGCAGCGGGCGGCGAATGTGGTCCAGGCGGCGCGGTCGAGACCGGGCACCGTGAAGCTGAAAACCATGCTTCCCGGATCGATCCCGGTGATGCTATCCTGATCCGTGGACGCCTTCTCCTTCTGTTGGTATTGGTGACCCCACCAACATGGCACATATTGGGATGCCGTCTGGAGGAGGCGTCCACCACATCGGATCAGCGGCAGGCCGCCCCCCGCGGAGGGCTGCGAGGGAATGCGGTCAGTCGGTCTCGGACACGGCGACGCGCAGCCGGCCGCCGGTGGGAGAGCGCGGCTGGCGGATAACGATGTCGATATCGCGGTTGAGAGCAATCAGGAGCTCAAGCAACCGCTCCAGCGAATACTCCCGGATATCTCCCCGGAGCAGACGGGAGAGGTCGGGCTGGGAGAGGCCGAGCAGCCGTCCCGCTTCGGCCTGGGTGAGGTCGCGCTGCCGGATGATATCGTCGATGCGGGCGACCAGCTCGGCTTTCACGATGTGCGCGTCGGCGTCCGGGAGGTCGGGATCGGCAGAGGTGCCGTCGCCGCCGGGTTCGATGGGAGTGTCGGATACGGTCATCACCGAACATATAGGGGTTTCAACATGAAGGCTCAAGACGGACGGCGCCGGACCGGCAGCGCAGCTCATGCCCCCAGGACGGTCAGGTCGATGGGCGCATGATGGGCCTTGCGGCTGAGTCGGCGAAACGCATTTTGCCGTGGCGATCCGGGACCACTTGCGCTGTAATCGGCGCGACGACGGATGGATGGGCAACGGGAATGGCGCGACATACGGGGAGGAGCTTCCGGCCCGGCGACGGTCCGGGCAAGCGCGACGGCAGCCGGCCGGGCGGGGACGCGTCCGAAGGCGGCGGAAGTCGTGTGTCGGGCACGCTTGCCCTGCCCGCGAACCTGGAGCGTTCGCTCCGCCATCTCGACGACGGAGACCTGGACCGGCTGCTCGAAGCGGTGGCCGCGGAAGCCCGCAGGCGCGGCCGGACGGACGGCAAGACGACTGGAGCACGGGCGCGCGGCAAAGCCGCGCCGGTGACGGCGGGACAGGAAAAGCTGATCCTGGCCGCGTCGGAGGCCGGGCTGACGCCGGCGGCGATCGCCCGGGAGTTCCGCCTGTCGCGCGCCCAGGTCGAGGGCGTTCTGGCCGGCGCCGGGGAGCGCCGGCGGTGAGGTTGTCGGCGGCGCTCGCGGAAGGCGTGGACGCAGGAGGCATGCAGGGATGAAGGAGAGACGATGCAGGGAGGCCGCACGGCATCGGGCGCGGCGGGAATGTCCCTCATGATCGAGCAGGTCGCGCGTATCCGTATCGAACTCCGGGAACTGGAACCGATGATCTGGCGTCGCGTCGACGTGCCCCTGTCCTCGACCCTGGAGGCGCTGCACCACATCATCCAGGCGGCGTTCCGCTGGCAGAACTATCACCTGTACGAGTTCTACGTCGGCGAACGGGTTTACGGCGTGCCGTTGGATGAGGACCCCTTCGACGACCACAAGATCCACAAGGCATCGGCGATCCGTCTGAAGACCGTCGTCGAGCGGGGCGTGGAGCGCTTCCTCTACGTCTACGATTTCGGCGACGACTGGTGCCACGACGTGATCGTGGAAGAAGTCCGCGACGGCGCCGGGGACGCTGAATACCCGGCATTCGTGGATGGTGCGCGCCGCTGTCCGCCGGAAGATGTGGGCGGGCCCCCGGGCTTCATGGAGTTTCTCGAGGCGGTGCTCGATCCGGGCCACGAAGAGCATGCGCCGATGACGGAGTGGTACGGCGGACCGTTCGACCCGGAGGACATCGACGAAACATCTATCCGCGGCGTGTTGAAGATGTACGCCGCGCGCCGCCGCGGCGGTTCACGGAGGCGTTGACCCGCGCCCGCGCCGGCTCACCAGGGCGGTGTGGTCATCGCCGCCATGGGACTCGCGTCGCACAGCACCTCGACCTCGTCGCGCGCCAGCTTCTCGAAGGCGAGGCAGAGCGCGATGTCGGCTTCGCTGTCATAGGTGCCGAGTTCCCGGCCCGTGGCGACCTCGATCACCGTCCAGGTGGGATCCCAGACCGGGATGCCCCGGAATGCGCCCGAGCTCTCCCGGTGCCTGCGCGAACAGGGCTCGCAGCGGGCCACCCCCGGCGACGGTGCATTGCACTCGACACACCTGCCCCTGGCCCGCCGATCGGCATAGCGGGCGTGCTTGGCGGCGTATTCCGCCTCTCTGTCACGGCGTTCCTCCTTGGCCACGGCGCAAGGGCCGCAGTAGGTGGTACCCCCATAGGTGGGCGTCTGGCACTTGACGCAGATTCCGGCAGCCCGTCGGGCATCGTAGCGGGTGCGTGCGGCCTCGCGGCAGGTCCGGCACTCGGCCGCCCCGTGGGCCGGCTTGCCGCATGATGTACAATCGCCCCGGGCGCGTCGGCCGGCATAGCGCCGGCGGTCGGCCTCCCGCTTCGCCTTGAGGTTCCGGCGTCTGGAGCGGGTCTCGGCGCAGGGATCGCAATAGGCCTTGCCGCCGGGCGCGGGCGTCGCGCACTGGACACACAAACCAGCAGCGCGGCGTTCGGCATGGAGTGCCCGTTTTCCGGCCCGGCGATCCTCGCGGCAGGGCTCGCACATCGACCGGCCCTCCTCGGGCGGGAGATGCCCGCAGCGGATACACAAACCGGCGGCCCTGCGGGCATCGGCCCGCCGGCGGCTACGCTTCCGGCCGGACAGGCGCCGGGCTTCCGGGTCTCGTCCGCCATACGGAATCCCCTCGGCCTTTGTCTTGGCGTGACGGGCGCGGTCCCCGGCCCGGCGCTTCCCGGCGCAGGGCTCGCAGGTCGTGTGCCCGGGGCGTGCGGGAGCTTTGCACTTTGTGCAGATGCCGGCGGCCTTGCGCCGGGCGACGCGCTCGCGGTCGCCCTGACGGCGAACCACCGGATCGGCATAGGCCATGCTGTCCTCCATTCGTGGCGGGAAAGAAAAAAGCGGACGTCCCGGCTTGGCGGCCGGGACAGACTCACCACATGCCGGGGCGGCGGCAGGACGTCCAGGAAAGGGGCCGGTCAGCCCTTCTGCCTGCGGTCGCAGAATAGGCCCAGGGCCACGGAACCCCACGCTTGTCGGCCGCCTCGGGTGCTGAGCCCAGTGCAGATGATGATCTCCGTGCGGCCGGGGCGCATCCCCGGCTCTCACCTCACCGACCTGCAACGCCCCTGGCGGCGCATCCGCAAGCAGGCGGGCCTCGAGGACGTGCGGATCCACGATCTGAGACATTCTTTTGCCTCGCGTGCGCTGGCTCTCGGCGAGAGCCTGACCATGATCGGGAAACTGCTCGGGCACACCCAGGTGCAAACGACGGCGCGCTACGCGCATCTGGCGCGGGACTCGATTCAGACCGCTGCGGCGCGCATCACAGGAAGCATCGGCGGGAACCTCTTGGACCGGCCTCGATGACGTTCAGCTGCTCGATCTCCGACACAGCTTCACGCTTGAACAACTATCTGAGCACCACAATTCGACAGGACCACCTGTTTTTGTGTGTCCCCACTCCCAACCGCTGACCCGAATGCTGGATCAACACCAACCAGTTATGTTGAGAGCTGCGGACGTTGTTGCATTTCATATCTCGGTCGGTGGCAAGGGCGCCGTGCCTTCGTTCAGGATATCCAGATACGCCCAGTACGAGAAGACGCGGCCTCGCCTCCGGCCTGTCACCTCGTTCACGATCCCGAGTCTTTCGAGGTCGGCGAGCGATGCATTGACGGTCGGCGCAGTGAGTCCGGTTTTCTCGACCAGGACATTCGACGTGACAAACGGATTCTGCTGCAGGAGCTCATGTACGCGCAAAGCAGACCCCGCACGATCGCTTTCGGCCGTGATGCGGTCGCGATCCTGCTTGAACAGCTCAACGATCCGCGTGGCTGCATCGAACGCCTGGTTCGCCGTTTCGGCGACACCGTCGAGAAAGAATTCGAGCCAAGCCTCCCATGTCCCCCGCTCCCGCACTTCCTGTAGCAGGCGGTAATAATCGACGCGGTGCGTCTTCAGATAGAGACTGAGATAAAGGAGCGGCGTGCGCAGGACGCCATGGACGCAGAGGTAGAGCGTCACGAGCAGGCGGCCGATGCGTCCGTTGCCGTCCAGGAACGGGTGAATGGATTCGAACTGGACATGAAGCAGGCCGGCCTTGATCAGCGGTGGCAGCTGGGAACCGTCTTCGTGCATAAAACGCTCGAAGTCGCCCAGGCATGCGTCGAGTTGACTTACGGGCGGAGGGACGTATATCGCGTTGCCGGGGCGCGTGCCGCCGACCCAGTTCTGCGACCGACGGAATTCGCCGGGACTCTTCGTGCCGCCACGCCCGCTGCGCAACAATCGCTCATGCATTTCCCGAATCAGGCGAAGTGACAAGGGGAGATCGCCGAGCCGCTCCAGGCCATACATCATGGCGTCGACATAGTTCGACACCTCGCTGATGTCGTCGATAGGTTCGCCCGCCTGGGCCTCGGTCTCGAACCGGAGCAGATCGGATAGGGTCGATTGCGTGCCTTCGATCTGCGACGAGAGCACGGCCTCCTTGCGCACATACATATAGAGGAAGAGTTCCTGGCGGGGCAGAAGCACAGTTATGCCGTCAAGGCGACCGAGAGCACGTTCGGCAGCGCTCAGCTTCGGTAGGAGAGGCAGGACGTCGATGGGAGGTATCGGCGGGAGCGGCGGGGGCACGAAGGCGCGCACCACCTCCCCGCCGACCGGGGTTTCGACATGCCTGCCAAGCCGTTCATCCAGAGGTTGCGGATTGCTCATGGCATGATCATGGCATCGGCCCACTATTTAAGCAATATGCTTTTGTCTTTAATAACGAACTGGCTAAGGTAAGCGGCCTTAAATTGGGCTGGGACGTCGGCGCGCCTCTTGCACCAATCAGGGAGCGGCCATTATTAAAGAATCTGGAGACATGTTTAAATAACGCCCGTCTCAGCGAAAGCCCCCTTAAATAAGCCATCTCGGCCAAGAGGGTGCTGTCAGGCGAATGCGAACTCGTCTCAGAATTGCATTTTTCCAGTGGTATCATGCACAACAAAGCTGCTGCCATTCGGCGAGACGGCCGCGCCCCGCGGCTTCCTTGCGCAAAGCTATTTCACCAGCGCCCGGTCTCTCCGGCTCTCAAGCTGTTTCAGTTCGGCATCCCGCTGGACCTTCAATTCCTTGACTTGCCGTTTACAGGCATCGTCGACGGTGTCGTCAGTGCATTGGCCTTCCGCTTGGGAGATTACCGTCTTCCACTTCTCTTCCACCAAACGTCGCCGGCGGTCATACCAATCGTCGCGTGCGGCCGCCGTGGAGAAGGTCGACGGTTCGAGAACGACCATGAAGCGCGGAGGGAAATTCTGCCCGGCGCCCCTGGCGGCGTCCACCGCGACGCCAATGATGCCGCCGAAGATGATGTTTCCGAGAATCCAGCCGTCCATCGACGTATCCAGAACCTCCGCCGTTTCCCTATAGCCGTCCGCCTTGCAGGCAACGGTAATGGGAGCGGCATCGGAGGTGAGATGCACGCTGTCCGGCGTTTCGATGACCCGCCGAAAGTCCTGGCCGTGCAATTCGCAACGTGCTTTTTCGGGGTCGGTCTCGATATAGGTTGTCAAATCGTCATCGCTGACGATGCTCGCACACCCGACAAACAAGGGGGCGGCCAGAATCAGGGCGACCGCCCTGCAAATCGACTTGTTCATACGTCCTCCAGACAAAAACGGATTTTTCAGCCCAAGCGGACGTCGGGCCGGTCGCCAGACAATCCACGCGTTAGGTGGCCACGCGTTAGGTGGGTATTGCCGACAGGGCAAACCTGCGCGAGGTGTCGGCGGGAGTCAACTGGGCGGTCTCAAGCCAGGTCAAGGTTCCTCGCCCCGGAAGAGGCCGAAGGGATGATCGGCGATCCGAACTACGCGTACAACTCCTCCCAAACCTACGACAAATAGTCCAAGAGTCCTGGTTTTTTCCGGCCTAACTGGAACAATAGATAGCCACTTGGAATTATTTTCTCAGGATACCCAGGACGAACCCGGCTTCGCGAAGCATGCTGATGATCCGTTCAGGGGTGTATCGTTTACGGCTCTATTTGTCCTTCTTTCGAGGGCTCAAAATGCGCCAAGCTCTCTTAGAGTCGGTTTCGAAAGTCATGTGTCTCGGGCCAATTTGCGGACGAGGAGCATGACGGAGGCGGCGTATAGGCAGGCGCGGGCTGGGGCGATGGTGGCCTCGAAGTTCTTTGTCAGTCGCCGGTTGCGGTTGCGGCTATGCTGCTTTCGGGTGGTCGGCGTCCACATGGCGGCTCCAGATCGGTCTCAAAAACCTTCCTGGAATCACATCAATACCGGCCACTCAACCACTTTCGAAACGGCCTCTTAACAAACTGGACCACTTCCAGGGGCACTCCATCGCCATAAGCGGTACTCCAACCCACAATCCAGGGAGTTCAGTATTAGATAGAAAAAGTCGTTTATAAATACTACTTTGACACCCACCGTTGAGAGTGTGGGGGGAACTAGAATGAACGTTGCCGAATTACTTGGTTTCACGAGATGGGTGGACGAGCATGTTGTGTCCGCCAAGGAAAAATTCGACGCCCTCGCAAGCGTGCTATCGCACAACGCATCCCAGCCCGATAAGCAACCTGTTGTTGATCCACTCAATGACCTATTGCAGGTATTGACCTCGTTACCCTTAGAACAGCTTACCCTTGAGCAAGAAGGCCTTTTAGAACATCTCAAGGTAGCAGGATTTCTTGGCCGCAACGGGCACACCTATGTCGACAGCACTGTCAGAGCCGGTGACTATGACCCTGCTACCGCCGCTTCCGAGATTACCACGGCAAGAGATGCAATTGCGCACGCTATCAAACAAATGGAAAGGGTCCGGACCTCCATGGAGGCTTTGGAGTTCGTCGATGAGATAGATGTTCCTGTTGCCGAGGGAATTACTCTCCGCCTTCAATTCAAAGGCGACGCATCAATTTCAAATGTTGTTGAGTTAAGGGACTGGTCCAACGATTGGTACGATATCATCCGGGGAGTCGCCTTGTATGTCGACGAAGCACCGGAACAAACTCAGGTCATCGGCGCCACTAACGGTTCTTTGATCGTAGTCCTAGCGGGAACATACGGGGTGGTCACTCTACTCGCTTTAATTGCTAAGCATGTATCATACATCATCAAAGAGGGCCTCGATATCGCCGGAGTAATGGAGGATTTGAAGCAGAAAAAGCTGCTATCAAAGGTTATCGAAGAAGAGCTCAAATCAAAACAGGTTGAGAATGAACAGAACGGCGTACACAAGATCATCGATGCTATCAAAGAAGAGCTACCGGACGACGTCGATGGCGAGAAGGAAACGGCGCTTAAACGCTCGATTGAGAAGTACTTGGATTTCAACAAACGTGGAGGTGAACTCGATTTCATAGCGCCTCCAGAAGAGGATGAAGGCGAAAAAGCGGGCGAAGCCCTTCAAACTGAAAAGATCGCGGAGATTAGGCGGATCGTCGAGGAAATTCGTACGACAAGGGCCGAGCTAATGATGCTATCCCACCAAGATGCCAATGAAGACGATGGGGATGACGAGGACGACGAGGACGACGAGGAGGAGTGAGCGGAAAAATCTGTTGAACGTTTCTGAGGGGGTATAAATAGTGTCTGACGTCAGACACTCGACAAGATCGAGCGCTGTGCGCAAACACACCTGCCACAGATTTCCGCACAAACCCGGCTGGAGCCAACGATCCTCACGGGGCAGCAGCGAGAACGAATCTCCCAAACCCACCAAATGAGCGAAAATAAACGGTTTCGAAGCAGTCCTGCAGAGCTTGGCTCCTCGCAACCTAAACTGTATCGCCGCTATTCAATGGACTACGTGACTACGGAAGACGAGGCCCGGATTGAGAAACGTGGCATCTGGTCGGGTGAGTTCTCGTTGCCATGGCTCTGGAGACGTGGGGAGCGATCCAGATGATCATAACCTGGGGTGACGATCTTCTAGACACTACTCAAGGCCTCGACATCCTGGGCGTGCGAGGAATTGATCAGGCTGTTGAACAGGGTTTGGTCAACGGTATTACGACGATCTCGCAGCGTGCTCGATATTTGTCCATCCTACCGTGGGCGCTCGGCGAATACCTGGTGGACCACGCCTCAGAAGGGTTCGATTGGGACAGCCTCACGGTATATTTGCGCCGAGTCGAATTTATGACCCTCGCCGCAAGCCGATTGGATAGCGAGCTCAACGGCGCCGACGCCATTGGGGCTCTGGGCGCCAATCTCCACCAAGAAAGGTTGGCGGCATTGATCAATGGCGGCACCGTCACGTTTCCGGATGATAGTGGCGGCGCGATGCTCGGTACGTATTTCGCTCCGTGCCGGACGATCGGCTTGTTGGTGGATGGAGATGACGCCGTACCCTATCGATTGAGTCCCCGCGGGAGAGAAATCTGGAAGCTACGGAAAGAACGCCTTCCGAACTCCCCTGCGATAGAAGCCATCTCGAGCGGAGGCGAGATCTCGCGAACATTGGCCGAAGCGGCAATCCCTGAGTTTTCATTGGGGTCACTCGCGCTTTCTAGCGACGAGTCACAGCTCCTGTACTATGCCCTCGTAACATTATGGGATCCAGAGACAGAGTCAGAACGAACCCGCGTCGCCAATGCCTACGATGCCTTCAACGGGACCATCGCATGTCCGCGCGATCTGCTGACCCTGCTGCTTGAGGGTGTGGCGGAGAGGCGGGACATGCTGTCCGCCCTGGCGATCGAACAGGAGATTCTGAAGCTGTGCCATGAGCGCCAGCTGATCGTGACCGGGATATTCGAGACGGAGGCGCAGTTGCGGGCGCTCCGGGCGCCAAAGGTATCGCCCACCGAAAATCGATCCCCGGCGGTGGCTGCCACCGTTCCTTCGGTCATGCGCCAATTGAACACGGTGGCCGCAAAGCCGCCCGCGTCCGCCACGAGCGCGCGCAAGCCCGAGAATGCCGCGCCGGCCGCGCGCAGCTACCGGCGGGGCTCCTTCCAGGGCTTCTCGATCCGCGCCGGCGGCCAGGTGCCGCTGCCGGCGGGCATCTCGGCGTTGCGCTGCCAGCGCATCGGCGCGATCCAGCGGGGCATGGCCCGGGGCGCGGGTCTGGGCCGCGCCATGGCGCTGGCCGGACACGGGTTTCCCGATCCGGCCCTGGTGCCCGTCGCCGCCGCGCTCGACGGCGCGCCCGGCTGGGAGGACAAGCTCGCCCGCTTCGTCGAGCGCTGGGTGGGCCGCTCCGAAGATTTGCTCAAGTCCCGCGCCGCGGCGCTGAACGGTGCCCTCCTGATCGTCGTGACCCTGGCGATGGCGGCCGGCATCGACGCGATGTTCTCGGTGCTGCAACAGGCCGGACGGTCATGAGCGATGACCAGAGGCAAACGAACCAGGGCGGGAACGTGCTCACCGTGATGCCGACGGGATCGGGCACGTTGGCATTGGCCGCGGGCGTCAGACGCCATCCCACGCTATAGAGAGTGATGATTTCATACGGAAGCGTATCCTGCGTTTTGGATGTAGTTGGCACATTCGCGGCCGGTGATCGAAGCGCCTTGCGTCCTCGACGGACCGGTCAACGGCGACGCCTCTTGGCCACGCCCCCCACGCGGGGGACCTCTACGTGTTCCGCGGACGCCGCGCATGATAAACACCCACTTAAACTGAAACATAAGTTTCAAAACAATCTATATCTATCTGTTAAACATAACTATTATGGAGATGACTTCCGCCGGATTTATGCGCTTACGGCGCGTGCGAAACAGGCCGGAATCTCCATTGTCGCGACCAATGACGTCCATTATCACGTCCCCGAACGGCAGCGGCCGTACACCCTTCATCGGCACCGCCAAGCTCAACGATGTCGATCCCCAAGCTTGGCTCGCCGATGTGCTCGGACAGATTGCCGATCTGCCGCAAGGCGACCTGCACCAGTTCCTGCCCTGGAACTGGAAGGCAGCCCAGGGCCAGGCTCTGGCCGCCTAAGCCGGACCCCGGACACATGGCGGCGGAGGCCGGCAAAGACGTCACCACCGCGCGATCGCCTCGAACCCGACGGTGTGCTCCGGCGCCGTCCAGTCGCTCTCCCTGCGGGTCGCCTTCACCCCGAAGGAGATATCGGGCACGTTGGCATTGGCCGCGGGCGTCAGTCTCCAGCCGATGCTGTAGTCGCGCGCAGCCGTCGCCATCCCCAGCCCGACATGCGGGCTGCCGGTGGCGCGGCCCGAGAAGGCCGGGAAGCCGTATGCCCCCTCAGCCGTCCAGCGGGTAGTGGTCTCGCCGCTCCCTGTGCGGTCCTCCAGCGGGTCGTCGACGAACAGCGCGTCGAGCCCGCCCTTGGCCTGTCCGCCCCAGTCCTGGGTCAGCGCAAGCGACGGGCCACGCTCCGAGGCCGGCTCGGAATCGAACGCCAGTGACGCGGCAAAGCCCCGGTCCTTCAGGTCGTCCGAGGCATGGGCGATCAGCGTGCGGCCCGAGACGTCGAGCGACAGGCCGAGCGCCGGGTCGGCCCAGGCCAGCCCGCCGCCAAGCTCGACCCCGAAGCCGGTCTCCGCATCGCCGCCGTCATGGCGCATGCCCATTTCCAGCTTCGGCGTGATGCTGGCATCGCCCTCCAGCGGCGCCTTCCAGCTGCCCTCCAGACCAAGCCTGAGCCGCGTCACATCGGAATCCGACGCCGCAAGCCCGCGCGTCTTCTCCGAGGAGGTCCCGGCCCACAGCGCATCCGAGACCAGCGCCAGCGCCGGGCCGCCTCCCCCGGACTCCGATCCAGAACTCTCCTGCGTTGGCAGCAGGTCGCCGCGCAGGCCCAGGGACGCCATGCTCCACGAGATGTCCGACTTCAGCATCTCGCCCAGCTCGGGTTTAAGCATTACCTCGCCTACGCCGTGTCCGAGCGCGCCCCAGAGCTTCACACGCTCCGAAGCCTGCAGGGCCAGATAGGGAATCGCCGCCGTCAGCGTGGCCTCCACCTTGCCGCCGGCCCCGCGCGCCGATCCAGAACCTGCCCCGGACTCCGATCCGGGATCGGCAAAGCTGCCCCCGCCCTTGCCGCTACTCTGCATCAGCGCCATGCCGACCAGCCAGTCGCCGCGCGCATAGTCCGCGCCCAGCATCGCCGTGGTCACCTCGCCGTCGAGGGAGAACGTCCCCTCGCGGCCGTCGAAGCTCGACTGCGCCGCCCGGCCCCAGAAGGCCAGACTGCCGCCCATGCCGTCCTTCTCGCCCGTCGCTGTGAAGCTGCTGCCGAGCAGCGCCTCGCGCGCCGTCACCGACCGGGACTGCGCGCTGCCGCCGAAACCGCCATGGCCGGCGCCGAAGGCGCGGGCGACATCGGACTGCGCCGGCAGGTCATTGCCGGCAAGGCTGCTTGGTGCGGCATTGTCGTTCGCCGCACCGCCCGTCCCGGACATCGATTTGGGTGCCCCGGGATTGAAGCTGAGCGCCTGTCCGGCGATCGTGCCCCGCACCCCGGCGCTGCGCGAGGCCGCGATGCGCCCGGCAATGCCGTCCAGCGCCTGCTCCGCCGCCGTGCGGCCGAACCGCGCCAGCCACGCCGCCGGCATCGGGTCCGAATTGACGATGGTGCCGATTGCCAGTTCGTCCGCGATGATGGCGCCCGTTGCCTCCGTCAGCACGACGGTGAGGGTCTCCCGGCCCTCGTCGTGGAAGTCATCGAAGGTCTCGACCCAGAATTCCCCTCGAGTCGACCCCGGGTAAACGGTCACCCGGCTGTCGGCGTAGCGGAAGTCCGCGTGGGGGATCGCCTCCCCGTAGCTCGGCCCGTGGCCGTTTTCGTCGTCGTGGGGGTTTGGCCCGAATCGGGTCTCCCACCACACAACCACCTCGTGGTCCACCGCATGGGAGAGCGTGAACGTGAAATGCAAATGGTCGCCCTCCGCCGCCTCGACATCGGCAATATGGATCGTCGGCAATGTTGGCTCTTCGTTGTCGGCCACCGCGACTGTGGCGGTGGCGTCTGTCGCGTGCGGGGTGTAGCCGGTTCCCGGTTCGACGATAATGGTGAGGCTGCCGTCGTCTTCAAGCGTCGAGTCGTCGACGGTCGGGATGTCAACGGTGACGGTGGCGTCCGTGCCGAGCGTCACGGTCCGCGCGCCGAGCTCTCCGTCCCCGGCGAAGGCGCCGCTTTGCGTCACGCGCAGGTTCACGGTGATGTCCTGCGAAGGGGCCGGGGCGCCTGTCAGCGTGAAGCGCGCAACGCCCCCTTCGGTGATATCGGCACCGCCGGTGACGCGCACGACGGTCGCCCGAGCGTCATCGTCATCGTCGTTGTCGGCCACCGCCACTGTCGCCGCGGACGGGCTGCCGACCCGGTAGCCGGTTCCGGCCTCCAGCGTCGCCAACACACCGCCATTCGCCTCCTCGAGACCGTCATCCGTTGTCGCGAGCGTGTAGATGGCCGTGTCGCTCCCCGCGGCGATCGTGACCGTCTTCGATCCCTCCTCGCCATCCATCAGAAAGTCGCTCACCGCGTCGTCGGCAATGGCCAGCGCGATCTCGAGGTCCGACGCCGGCGCGGGACTTGCCTGGACGGTGAAGACGGCGTCGCCGCCTTCGGTGATGTCGCCGCCGGCCGCAATCGTAATCTCGGGATCGGGGTCGGGGGTGTCGCCTATGATCGTGACCCTCGTGTAACACAGGGCGGTCGAGGTGCAATGGGCTGCGGCGGCGTTGAATGGGTAGCTCTTCACGCCGGGGAAACCGCGATCCGGGTTGCCGAGCCACTGGAGGCTGTCCCAGCTGGCAGTGAAGGTTTTGCCCACGGAACCCTTGCACAACTCGATTTCCAGTTCGATCGTGTCGGTATTGATGTCCTCGGCGATGCGCACCAGGGGTCCGGTTCTCACCATCCCCCCGGGGTAGGAGGGCCAATGGCCCCAATCGACCGCATCCGTTCCAGGTTCCCTGCAATCGCCCCCACCCTGGGCCGTGCCGGGGCCCCAATCGAAATAGAAGGCCACATCAATGCCGTGGCCTTTCAGACCCGCCGGCACGGGCATCAGGATCCGGCTGTTTCTGCCGGCATACACCACCGTGGCCGTCTCAGGTGGCGTGATCCCGCTCACGGGCTCCCGGATCGTGACGACGGCCGTGTCAGGCTCGCCAAGGGTCACGGTGCCCGGTAGTTCGGATGCCCGGATTGCCAGCTTGAAGGTCTCATTGGGGTCATTCTGGTTGTCGCGTGTGGTCGGAATGTGCGCCTTCCCACTCGTTGTGCCCGCCCGGATCGTAACCGTCTGCACGCCACCATCGTAGTCCGCGCCGGGTGTCGCGCTGTAGCCGCCCGGGCTGGTCGCCTCCAACTCAATCATCGTATCGGCCGCAGGGGCCTCGGACAGGTTGACCGTCACCGAGAGCGAATCGCCCTCCAGCACCTCGTAGCGCGATGTCGAGAGCGAGACCGTGCCCACCGGCCCCGCATTGTCATTGTCCGTGATGGTGACCGTGGCCGGGGTAATGGTCAGCGCGCCGGAGGTTCCGGTGACCTCGATCGTCTCATCCTCCTCGTGCAGGGCGTCGTCGGTGGGTGTCAGATCGAATGTGCCGGTCTGGCTGGCATCGCCCGCAGCGATGGTGATGTCGAAATTCGACACGGCGCCGTAGTCCGTGCCCGATATCGCCGTGCCGCCGCCCACGCTCACCGTCACCGTCCTGGCGTCCACGTAGCGCGTCGTGCCGTTCACGGCGGCCGTCACCGTGATTTGGGTCAATCCATCGCCCTCGCCCAGCGTGGCGGGCGACACCGACAGCGTGATGCCGGTGGGCGCCGCGTCATCGTCGGCGATCGTCAGGGTCTGGTTGTCCGGGTTGGTGACGCCCCCGCCGCTGGCGATGGCCGAGACCGTCACGCTCTTGTCCGGGGCATCCACGTTGTTGTTAACCGCGGTGATCTTCACAGTACCGGTGCTGGTGGTCCCGCCCGCCGCAATCGTCAGCGTCTTGTTGTTGCTCACCGTGAAATCGCCTGCAGCCGTGTCGGCGCCCGCCGCAGCAGCCACCGTCAGGGTCACCGCCGTGTTGGACTTGCCCGACAGCGTCGCCGTCACCGTGCTCGCGTTGCCATTCCCGCTCTCGTTGATGGCGGTTGGCGTCAACACCAGGGTGACCGTCGGCGTGCCCTCGTCGTCCGTAATGGTGAGTGTCTGGTTGCCCGGATTGGCAACGGCAACGCCGCCGCCCGCGGCCACCCCCGACACCACGACCGATGCATTCGGCGCATCCACGTCATTGTCCACCGCCGTGATCGTCACCGTGCCGGTGCTGGCCTTCGAGCCCGCCGCGATCGTCAGGGTGGTGTTGCCGCTCAACGTGACCGGGGCATTGTTCGGCACCGAGACCTCCACCGTCACCGCCGCACTCGACTCGCCCGACAGCGTTGCCGTCACCGTGCTGGCGTTGCCATTCCCGCTCTCGTTGATGGTCGTTGGCGTCAGCACCAGGGTCACCGTGGGCGTGCCTTCGTCATCCGTGATAGTGAGCGTCTGATCAGTCGGGTCGGAAACCCCGCCGCCGCTGGCAGTGGCCGAGACCGTCACCGTCTTGTTCGGCGCATCCACGTCGTTGTCCACCGCCGTTATCGTCACCACGCCGGTGCTGGCCTTCGAGCCCGCCGCGATCGTCAGCGTCTTGTTGGCACTCAACGTGACCGGGGCATCGTTTGGCACCGATACCTCCACCGTCACCGCCGCACTCGACTCGCCCGACAGCGTCGCCGTCACCGTGCTCGCGTTGTCATCCCCACTCTCGTTGATGGTGGTTGGATCCAGCACCAGGGTCACGGTGGGCGTGCCCTCGTCGTCCGTAATGGTGAGCGTCTGGTTGTCCGGGTTCGTCACCCCGCCGCCCGACGCCGCGCCCGACACCACGACCGATGCATTCGCCGCATCCACGTCGTTGTCCACCGCCGTGATTGTCACCGTGCCGGTGCTGGTCGTCGCACCCGCTGCAATGCTCAGTATGGCGTTGTTGCTCAACGTGACCGGGGCACCGTTTGGTACCGAGACCGTGACCGTCACCGCCGCGCTCGACTTGCCCGACAGCGTCGCCGTCACCGTGCTCGCGTTGCCATTCCCGCTCTCGTTGATGGTCGTTGGATCCAGCGCCAGTGTCACCGTCGGGACGCCTTCGTCATCCGTGATAGTGAGCGTCTGATTAGTCGGGTCGGAAACCCCGCCGCCGCTGGCAGTGGCCGAGACCGTCACACTCTTGTTCGGCGCGTCAATGTCATTGTCCACCGCCGTGATCGTCACCGCGCCGGTGCTGGTCGTCGCCCCCGCCGCGATCGTCAGGGTCGTGGTGGCGCTCAACGTGAAATCGCCCGCAGCGGTGTTGGCGCCCGCGGCGGCAGCCACCGTCAGGATCACCGCCGTGTTGGACTTGCCCGACAGCGTCGCCGTCACCGTGCTCGCGTTGTCATCCCCACTCTCGTTGATGGTGGTTGGATCCAGCACCAGGGTCACCGTGGGCGTGCCCTCGTCGTCCGTGATGGTAAGCGTCTGATTCATCGGGTTGGCAACGCCGCCGCCCGACGCCGCGCCCGACACCACAACCGACGCATTCGGCGCGTCCACGTCGTTGTCCACCGCGGTGATCGTCACCGCACCGGTGCTGGCCTTGGAGCCCGGCGCGATCGTCAGGGTCGTGTTGCTGCTCAACGTGACCGGGGCAGCGTTAGGCACCGAGACCTCCACCGTCACCGCCGCGCTCGACTCGCCCGACAGCGTCGCCGTCACCGTGCTGGCGTTGCCATTCCCGCTCTCGTTGATGGTGGTGGGCGTCAACACCAGCGTCACCGTCGGGATGCCTTCATCGTCCGTGATCGTCAGGGTCTGATTGCCCGGGTTGGAGACGCCTCCCCCGCTGGCGGCCGCCGAGACCGTCACGCTCTTGTTCGGCGCGTCCACATCATTGTCCACCGCCGTGATCGTCACCGTGCCGGCGCTGGTCGTGGCGCCCGCCGCGATCGTCAGGGTCGTGGTGGCGCTCAACGTGAAATCGGCCGCGACCGTGTCCGCGCCCGCCGCCGCTGCCACCGTCAGGGTCACCGCAACGCTCGACTTGCCCGACAGCGTCGCCGTCACCGTGCTGGCGTTGCCATTCCCGCTCTCGTTGATGGTGCCTGGCGTCAGCACCAGGGTTGCCGTGGGCGTGCCTTCATCGTCCGTGATGGTAAGCGTCTGATTCATCGGGTTGGCAACGCCGCCGCCCGACGCCGCGCCCGACACCACAACCGACGCATTCGGCGCGTCCACGTCGTTGTCCACCGCGGTGATCGTCACCGTGCCGGTGCTGGCCTTCGAGCCCGCCGCGATCGTCAGGGTCGTATTGCCGCTCAACGTGACCGGGGCAGCGTTCGGCACCGAGACCTCCACCGTCACCGCCGCGCTCGACTCGCCCGACAGCGTCGCCGTCACCGTGCTGGCGTTGGTCGCGCCTCTCTCGTTGATGGTGGTGGGCGTCAACACCAGGGTGACCGTCGGCGTGCCCTCGTCGTCCGTGAGGGTGATGGTCGTACCGATGACCGTGACGTCGGTCAGCGTGCCTTCAATGCTGATGCCCTCATTGGGCTCGTCTATATCGTCGTCGGTGGGCGTGAGCGTGAATTCCACATAGCCGCTCGACGCCCCCGCATTGATCGTGATGTTCTGGGTCCCCAGGTTGGCGTAGTCCGTCCCCTCCGTCGCGCCGTCGGCGTCCGCACCTATCTCCACCGCCACCGTCTTGGCCACG
Organism: Rhodospirillales bacterium; assembly: GCA_965213765.1. Classification (GTDB taxonomy): domain Bacteria; phylum Pseudomonadota; class Alphaproteobacteria; order Rhodospirillales; family UBA2165; genus JAJDXO01. The sequence goes on from OZ243926.1 coordinate 1,668,301, forward strand.
TTAAAGGTCGAGCTACCACTCAGGGTCGCCGTCACCCGCACCGTCTTCGCTCCGCCGTCCTCGGCCAAAGAGGTCTGCACATTGTTTGTGCCCGTGTCCGCATCCACCGACAGCGTCAGCGCCGTGGGCGCCGCGTCGTCGTCGGTGATGGTGCCGGTGGCTTCGGCATCGCTGATGATGGCGCCGACCGGATCGGTCAACTCCACCAGGAAGGTCTCGTTGCCCTCGTGCAGCGTGTCCTCGGTGGTGGCAACCGTGAAGGTCTGGCTGCTCACGCCGCTGGCAAAATCCAGCTTCGTCGCCGTCGTCATCGCGGTGTAGTCGCTGGTCGAAGCCGCGCCCGCCCCGGTCGCCGCCTTGGTGTTCCACTTCACCGACACCGCGTTGTCCATCGCGCCGGAGCGGGTCACCGTGAAGGTGATCGTCTCGCCCTCATCGGCGCTGGCGTCGGCCACGGCAAACGAGGGCTGGCCGTCGTCGTCGGTCAGTGTGAGCGAGGCGTCCGTCACCGTCACGCCCATCACCGTCCCGTCCAGACCAATCGTCTCGCTGCCCTCGTGCAGATCGTCCTGCGTCGGCGTCAGGTCGAACGTGCCGGTCTTGCTCGCATCGCCCGCGGCGATGACGATGTCGAAGTTCGACACGGCGTCGTAGTCCGTGTCCGATGTCGCCGTACCGCCGCCCACGCTCACCGTCACCGTCTTCGCGTCCACGTAACGCGTGCTGCCGTTCACCATGGCGGTCACCGTGATCTCGGTCTCGCCGGCCCCCTCCCCGACCGTGGCCGGCGACACCGACAGCGTGATGCCGGTGGGCGCCGCATCATCGTCGGTCAGCGTGATCGTGGCATCCGTCACCGTCACGCCCGTCAGCGTGCCGTCCAGGCTGATCGTCTCGCTGCCCTCGTGCAGCACGTCCTGCGTCGGCGTCAGCGTGAACTCCACGTAGCCGCTTGAGGAGCCCGCATCGATCGTAATGCTCCGGGTGCCCACGTTGGCGTAGTCCGTCCCCTCCGTCGCGCCGTCGGCGTCCGCACCTACCTCCACCGACACCGTCTTGGCCACGTTAAAGGTCGAGCTGCCACTCAGGGTCGCCGTCACCCGCACCGTCTTCGCTCCGCCGTCCTCGGCCAAAGAGGTCTGCACATTGTTTGTGCCGGTGTCCGCATCCACCGACAGCGTCAGCGCCGTCGGCGCCCCGTCGTCATCGGTCAGCGTGATCGCGGCGTCCGTCACCGTCACGCCCGCCAGCGTCCCGTCCAGGCTGATCGTCTCGCTGCCCTCGTGCAGCGTGTCCTGCCTCGGTGTCAGCGTGAACTCCACGTAGCCGCTCGCGGCGCCCGCATCGATCCTGATGCTCTGGGTCCCCACGTTGGTGTAGTCCGTCCCCTCCGTGGCGCTGTCGGCGTCCACTCCCACCTCCACCGTTACCGTCCTGGCCTCGACAAACCGCGTCGCGTCGGTGATCGTCGCAGTAACCCGGACCGTCTTGGCGCCACCGTCTTCCGCGATGGTTGTCTGCGTGCCGTCCGTGCCGGTGTCCGCGTCCACCGAAATCTTGATTGCACCGGGCGCGTCGTCATCGTCGGTGATGGTGACCATGGTTGGGGTGATGGTCAGACTGCCGGACGTGCCCGTTACGTTGATCGTCTCGTTCGCCTCGTCCAGGACGTCGTTGATGGGCGTCAGGTCGAACGTGCCGGCTTTGCTGGCATCGCCCGCGGCGATGGTGATGTCGAAGTTGGACACCGCGTCGTAGTCCGTGCCCGATATCGCCGTGCCGCCGCCCACGCTCACCGTCACCGTTTTGGCGTCCGCGTAGCGCGTGGTGCCGTTCACGGTGGCCGTCACGGTGATTTCGGTCTCGCCGTCTTCTTCGCCCACCGCGGCCGGTGACACCGACAGCGTGATGCCGCTGGGCGCCGCATCGTCGTCGTTGATGGTCAGGGTCTGGCTGCCCGGGTTGAAGACGCCCCCGCCGCTGGCGGTGGCCGAGACCGTCACCGTCTTGTCCGGGGCGTCCACGTTGTTGTCCACCGCCGTGATCGTCACCGCGCCGGTGCTGGTGGTCGCACCCGCCGCAATACTCAGCGCGGCGTTGTTGCTCAACGTGACCGGGGCATCGTTCGGCACCGAGACCGTCACCGTCACCGCCTCGTTCGACTTGCCCGACAGCGTCGCCGTCACCGTGGTGGCGTTGTCATCCCCGCTCTCGTCGATCGCGGTTGGCGTCAACGCCAGGGTGACCGTCGGCGTGCCCTCGTCGTCGTTGATGGTCAGGGTCTGATCGGTCGGGTTGGAAACCCCACCACCACTGGCGGCGGCCGAAACCGTCACCGTCTTGTTCGGGGCATCCACGTCGTTGTCCACCGCCGTGATCGTCACCGCACCGGTGCTGGTGGTCGCACCCGCCGCGATTGTCAGGGTCGTGGTGGTGCTCAACGTGAAATCGGCCGCAGCGGTGTTGGCGCCTGCCGCCGCGGCCACCGTCAGGGTCACCGCCTCGTTCGACTTGCCCGACAGCATCGCGGTTACCGTGCTCGAGTTCGTCGCGCCGCTCTCGTTGATAGTGGTTGGCGTCAACACCAGGGTGGCCGTCGGAACGCCCTCGTCGTCGTTGATGGTCAGGGTCTGATTGGTCGGGTTCGCCACCCCGCCGCCGCTGGCGGCGGCCGAGACCGTCACGCTCTTGTTCGGCGCGTCCACATCATTGTCCACCGCCGTGATCGTCACCGTGCCGGCGCTGGTCGTGGCGCCCGCCGCGATCGTCAGGGTCTTGTTGGTGGTCACCGTGAAATCGGCCGCGACCGTGTCCGCGCCCGCCGCCGCTGCCACCGTCAGGGTCACCGCAACGCTCGACTTGCCCGACAACATCGCCGTCACCGTGCTGGCGTTGCCATTCCCGCTCTCGTTGATGGTGCCTGGCGTCAGCACCAGGGTGATCGTGGGCGTGGCCTCGTCGTCCGTGATGGTGAGCGACGTCCCGGTGACAGTGACGCCGGTGAGCGTGCCTTCAATGCTGATGCCCTCATTGGGCTCGTCTATGTCGTCGTTGGTGGGCGTGAGCGTGAAATCCACATAGCCGCTCAAGGAGCCCGCATCGATCGTGATGCTCTTGCTCGTCACCTCCCTGTAGTCCGTCCCCTCCGTCGCGCCGTCGGCATCCGGACCCACCTCCACCGTCACCGTCTTGGCCTCGGTGAAGGTCGAGCTGCCGCCCAGCGTGGCCGTCACACGCACTGTCTTCGCACCGCCATCCTCGGCCAGGGAGGTCTGCACGTTCTCCGTGCTCGTGTCCGCATCCACCGAAAGCGTCAGCGCCGTCGGCGCCGCGTCGTCGTCGGTGATGGTGCCGGTGGCCCGGGCCGTGGCAATCGTGGCGCCGACCGCCCCGGTCAACTCGACCAGGAAGGTCTCGTTGCCCTCGTGCAGCGTGTCCTCGGTGGTGGCGACCGTGAAATTCTGGCTGCTTACGCCTTTGGCGAAGCTCAGCGTCTGCGCCGTCGTCACCGCGGTGTAGTCACTGGTCGAGGCGGCGCTCGCCCCATCGCTGGAGTCCGCCTTGGTGTTCCACTTCACCGACACCGCGTTGTCCATCGCCCCGCTACGGGTCACCGTGAAGGTGATGGCATCGCCCTCCGACGCGCTCGCATCCGCCACCGCAAACGACGGCTGGGTGTCGTCGTTCCTGATCGTGCCGGTGGCCGTGCCCTTGCCCGACTCAATGCTCACCCCGGTGCCGGGGTCGTTCTCCCCAAGCGCCGGGGCGCTCAGGACCGCCTTGAACGTCTCGTCCGTCTCGAACAGGTCGTCCTGCGTGGTCTGCACCTCCACCGTCTGGCTGGCGACGCCCTTGGCAAAGTTCAATGTCTGCGCCGTGGCGATGGCGGTGTAGTCGTCCGCATCGGCGGCATCGGCCCCATCGCCGCTGTCCGTGGCGGTGGTCACCTTCACCGACGCCACGTTGTCTCCGGCTCCTTCGCGGCTCACCGTGAACTCCACCTTGCCGCCCTCGGTGGCCTCGGCATCGGCGATCGAGAAGCTCACCGGGTCGTCGGTGTCGGTCAGCGTCACCGTCGCGGCGGTGATCGTGATGTCGGTCAGCGTGCCGGTTACGTCAATCGTCTCGTTGGCCTCGTCGAGGTCGTCGTCCACCGGCGTCACGGTGAAACTGCCGCTCTGGCTGGCCGCGCCCGCGGCAATCGTGATGTTGAAGCCGCTCACCGCCGCATAGTCGGCGGGCGATGCCGCGGTGTCGTCATCCACGCTCACCGCCACGGTCTTGGCGTCCACGTAGCGCGTGGTGCCGTTCACCGTCGCCGTTACCGTGACCACCGTGGCCCCGGCGTCCTCGGCCACCGTGCTCGGCGTGCCCGAGGTCGAACCGTTGGTGTCCACGCTCAGCGTGATGCCGCTCGGCGCCGCGTCATCGTCATTGATGGTGCCGGTGGCCTCGGCCGTGGCAATCGTGCCGCCCACCGCCCCGGTCAGCTCCACCAGAAAGGTCTCGTTGCCCTCATCCAGCGTGTCCTCCGTGGTGGCGACCGTGAAATTCTGGCTGCTTACGCCTTTGGCGAAGGTCAGCGTCTGCGCCGTCGTTACCCGAGTGTAATCGCTGGCCGAGGCCGCGTTCGCCCCATCGCTGGAGTCCGCCTTGGTGTTCCACTTCACCGACACCGCGTTGTCCATCGCCCCGCTACGGGTCACCGTGAAGGTGATGGCATCGCCCTCCGACGCGCTGGCATCCGCCACCGCAAACGACGGCTCGGTGTCGTCGTCGGTGAGCGTAAGCGAAGTGTCCGTCACCGCCACGCCGGTCAGCGTCCCGTCCAGGCTGATCGTTTCGCTGCCTTCGTACAGGTCGTCGTTGGTGGGCGTGAGCGTGAAATCGTGTATGACGCTGGCGACTCCGGCGCCGATGGTAATGCTCCGGTCGGCGACGGTGGTGTAGTCGGTACCTTCCACAGCGCTGTCGCTGCTCTTGCCGACGGCCAGCTTGAGATCCGCGGCGGCTTCGAGGCGGGTGGTTCCGTCGAGCGTTGCGGTCACGCGCACGGTCTTGACGCCCCCGTCCTCGGCGAGGGATGTCTGTACGTTGTCGGTGTCCTTGTCGGCATCGACGGTGAGCGTGATCGCCGGTGCGGCATCGTCGCTGGTCAGCGTGATACTGGCGCCGGTAACGATGACCCCGGTGAGAGTGGCGTCGAAGGAGATGGTCTCGCTCGCCTCGCGGAAAGCGTCGTCGGTGGGCGTGAAGGTGAAGGTGTGCTCAACGTCCTGGTCGCCGGCGGGGATGGTAAGGGTAATGTCGGCGACGGTCGTGTAGTCGGCGCCTTCGGTGGCGCTGTCGTCGTCGTCACCGACGATCAGCGTCAAGGTCTTGTCAACGTCGAACTGGGTGGCGCCGCCGAGCGTGGCGGTCACCTTGACGGTTTTCGCACCGCCATTCTCGGCGAGCGAGGACTGAATGTTCTCGGTGTTGTTATCGGCATCGACGGTGAGCGTGAGGGTTGTCGGGGCCGCGTCGTCGTTGGCGATGGTGCCGGTGGCCTCGGCGTCGGTAATCGTGGCGCCAACCGGCTCGGTCAGCTCTATCAGGAAGGTCTCGTTGGCCTCGTTCAGCGTGTCCTCGGTGGTGGCGACCGCGAAGGTCTGGCTGCCCACGCCCTTGGCGAAATCCAGCTTCGTCGCCGTGGGCATCGCGGTGTAGTCGGTGGTCGAAGCCGCGCCCGCCCCGGTGGCCGCCTTGGTGTTCCACTTCACCGACACCGCGTTGTCCATCGCCCCGCTACGGGTCACCGTAAAGGTGATCGCGTCGCCCTCCGACGCGCTCGCGTCGGCCACCGCAAACGACGGTTGAGCGTCGTCGTCTTCAAGGGTGATCGAAGCCTTGGTGATGGTGAGCGCGTTCGAGGTACCGGTAACGTCAATCGTCTCGCTGCCCTCGTGCAGGTCGTCATCGGTGGGCGTCAGGTCGAACGTGCCGGTCTTGCTCGCATCGCCCGCGGCGATGATAATGTCGAAGTTCGTCACGGCGTCGTAGTCCGTGCCCGATATCGCCGAGCCCCCGCCAACGCTCACCGTCACCGTCTTCGCGTCCACGTAACGCGTGGTGCCGTTCACCGTGGCGGTCACCGTGATTTTGGTCTTACCGTCCTCCTCGCCGACCGCGGCCGGCGACACCGTCAGCGTGATGCCGGTGGGCGCTACATCGTCGTCGGTCAGCGTGATCGTGGCGTCCGTTACCGTCAGGCCCGTCAGCGTGCCGTCCAGGCTGATCGTCTCGCTGCCCTCGTGCAGCACGTCCTGCGTCGGCGTCAGCGTGAAGTCCACATAGCCGCTCGACGACCCCGCATTGATCGTGATGCTCTTGCGCGTCACCTCCCTGTAGTCCGTGCCCTCCTCGGCGCTGTCGGTGCCCGCGCCCACCTCCACCGTCACCGTCTTGGCCTCGGTGAAGGTCGAGCTGCCGCCCAGCGTGGCCGTCACACGCACTGTCTTCACCCCGCCGTCCTCGGCCAGGGAGGTCTGCACGTTCTCCGTGCTCGTGTCCGCATCCACCGAAAGCGTCAGCGCCGTCGGCGCCGCGTCGTCGTCGGTGATGGTGCCGGTGGCCCGGGCCGTGGCAATCGTGGCGCCGACCGCCCCGGTCAACTCGACCAGGAAGGTCTCGTTGCCCTCGTGCAGCGTGTCCTCGGTGGTGGCGACCGTGAAATTCTGGCTGCTTACGCCTTTGGCGAAGCTCAGCGTCTGCGCCGTCGTCACCGCGGTGTAGTCACTGGTCGAGGCGGCGCTCGCCCCATCGCTGGAGTCCGCCTTGGTGTTCCACTTCACCGACACCGCGTTGTCCATCGCCCCGCTACGGGTCACCGTGAAGGTGATGGCATCGCCCTCCGACGCGCTCGCATCCGCCACCGCAAACGACGGCTGGGTGTCGTCGTTCCTGATCGTGCCGGTGGCCGTGCCCTTGCCCGACTCAATGCTCACCCCGGTGCCGGGGTCGTTCTCCCCAAGCGCCGGGGCGCTCAGGACCGCCTTGAACGTCTCGTCCGTCTCGAACAGGTCGTCCTGCGTGGTCTGCACCTCCACCGTCTGGCTGGCGACGCCCTTGGCAAAGTTCAATGTCTGCGCCGTGGCGATGGCGGTGTAGTCGTCCGCATCGGCGGCATCGGCCCCATCGCCGCTGTCCGTGGCGGTGGTCACCTTCACCGACGCCACGTTGTCTCCGGCTCCTTCGCGGCTCACCGTGAACTCCACCTTGCCGCCCTCGGTGGCCTCGGCATCGGCGATCGAGAAGCTCACCGGGTCGTCGGTGTCGGTCAGCGTCACCGTCGCGGCGGTGATCGTGATGTCGGTCAGCGTGCCGGTTACGTCAATCGTCTCGTTGGCCTCGTCGAGGTCGTCGTCCACCGGCGTCACGGTGAAACTGCCGCTCTGGCTGGCCGCGCCCGCGGCAATCGTGATGTTGAAGCCGCTCACCGCCGCATAGTCGGCGGGCGATGCCGCGGTGTCGTCATCCACGCTCACCGCCACGGTCTTGGCGTCCACGTAACGCGTGGTGCCGTTCACCGTGGCCGTGACGGTAACCACCGTGGCCCCGGCGTCCTCGGCCACCGTGCTCGGCGTGCCCGAGGTCGAACCGTTGGTGTCCACGCTCAGCGTGATGCCGCTCGGCGCCGCGTCATCGTCATTGATGGTGCCGGTGGCCTCGGCCGTGGCAATCGTGCCGCCCACCGCCCCGGTCAGCTCCACCAGAAAGGTCTCGTTGCCCTCATCCAGCGTGTCCTCCGTGGTGGCGACCGTGAAGGTCTGGCTGCTCACGCCCTTGGCGAAGGTCAGCGTCGCCGGCGCCGTCACAGCGGTGTAATCGCTGATCGAAGCCGCGCCCGCCCCGGTCGCCGCCTTGGTGTTCCACTTCACCGACACCGCGTTGTCCATGGCCCCGCTGCGGGTCACGGTGAAGGTGATCGCATCGCCCTCCGACGCGCTGGCGTCCGCCACCGCAAACGACGGCTCGGTGTCGTCGTTCTTGATCGTGCCGGTGGCCGTGCCTTTACCCGTCTCAATGCTCACCCCGGTGCCCGGGTCGTTCTCCCCAAGCGCCGGGGCGCTCAGGACCGCCCGGAACGTCTCGTCCGGCTCGAACAGGTCGTCCTGCGTCGTCTGCACCTCAACCGTCTGGCTGGCGACGCCCTTGGCAAAGTTCAGCGTCTGCGCCGTGGCGATGGCGGTGTAGTCGTCCGCATCGGCGGCATCGGCCCCATCGCCGCTGTCCGTGGCGGTGGTCACCTTCACCGACGCCACGTTGTCTTCGGCCCCTTCGCGGCTCACCGTGAAGGTGACCTTGCCGCCCTCGGTGGCATCCGCATCGGCAATCGAGAAGCTCACCGGGGCGTCGTTGTCAGTCAGCGTCACCGTCGCGCCCGCGATCGTGACGCTGCTCAGCGTGCCCGTCACGTCAATCGTCTCGTTGGCCTCGTCGAGGTCGTCGTCCACCGGCGTGACGGTGAAGACGCCGGTGTGGCTGGCCGCGCCCGCGGCAATCGTGATGTTGAAGCCGCTCACCGCCGCATAGTCGGCGGGCGATGCCGCGGTGTCGTCATCCACGCTCACCGCCACGGTCTTGGCGTCCACGTAGCGCGTCGTGCCGTTCACCGTCGCCGTTACCGTCACCACCGTGGCACCGGCGTCCTCGGTCACCGTGCTCGGCGTGCCCGAGGTCGAACCGTTGGTGTCCACGCTCAGCGTGATGCCGCTCGGCGCCGCGTCATCGTCATTGATGGTGATGGTGGCGTCGGTAAACGTGATGCTGGCCTGCGTGCCATGCACGCTGATGGTCTCGTTCGGCTCGTCGAGCACATCGGAGGTGGGCGTGAGGGTGAAGTCCGCGTAACCACTGGCTTCACCCCCGTCAATCGTGATGGTGAGGGTGCCGACCTCGCTGTAGTCCGTGCTTTCCGTGGCCGAGTCCGCCGACTTGCCCACTTCAAACGTGATCGCCTGGTTGGCCGCAAAGCGTGTGGCGCTGGTGATGGTCGCGGTGACACGCACCGTGGTGGCCCCGGCTTCCTCGCCCACACTGGTCGGCGCGCCGTTCCCGCCGGCGTTGGTGTCCACGGCCAGAGTAATGAATTGCGGCGCAGCGTCATCGTCGTTGATGGTGATGGTGGCCGGGGTGAACGTGACGCCGGTCAGCTCGCCGTCCACGCTTATGGTCTCATCCGCCTCGTCGAGGATGTCGTGCGTGGGCGTGAGGGAAAAGTCCACATAGGCGCTTTCAGCGCCAGCGGGGATCTTGATGTTCTGGTCCGCCACCAGCGCGTAGTCCGTGCCTTCCGTGGCGGAGTCCCCATCCTTGCCCACCTTTACCTTGACCGTTTGCTCGGTGGCAAAGCGCGTGGCGCTGGTGATGGTTGCGGTAACTCGCACCGTGGTGGCCGTGGCCCCCTCGCCCAAAGTGGTCGGCGTACCGTCCCCGCCGGCGTTGGTGTCCACCGACAACGTAATCGCGCTGGGCGCGGCGTCGTCGTCCGTGATGGTGATGGAGGAATTGGTGAATGTGACGCCGGTGAGCGTTCCCTCCAAGCTGATGGTCTCGCTTCCCTCGAACAGCACGTCGGTGGTGGGCGTGAGCATGAAGTCCACGTAGGCGCTGGCCGCGCCGATCGGGATTTCGATGCTCTGCGCGTCCACCATGGCGTAGTCCGTGCCTTCCGTGGCGGAGTCGCCGTCCTTGCCCACCGTTACCGTGACCGTCTGCGCGGTGGCAAAGCGCGTCGTGCCGCCGATGGTGGCCGTGACCCGCACCGTCTTGACGCCGCCTTCCTCCGCAATACTGCTCTGCACGTTGTTCGTGCCGGTGTCCGCATCCACCGACAGGGTGATGGCGCTGGGCGCGGCGTCGTCGTCCGTGATGGTGATGGAGGAATTGGTGAAAGTGACACCGGTAAGCGTTCCCTCCAAGCTGATGGTTTCGCTTCCCTCGAACAGCACGTCGGTGGTGGGCGTGAGCATGAAGTCCACATGGGCGCTGGCCGCGCCGATCGGGATTTCGATGCTCTGCGCGTCCACCATGGCGTAGTCCGTGCCTTCCGTGGCGGAGTCGCCGTCCTTGCCCACCGTTACCGTGACCGTCTGCGCGGTGGCAAAGCGCGTCGTGCCGCCGATGGTGGCCGTAACCCGCACCGTCTTGACGCCGCCTTCCTCCGCAATACTGCTCTGCATGTTGTTCGTGCCGGTGTCCGCATCCACCGACAGGGTGATGGTGGTGGGGGCGGCGTCATCGTCATTGATGGTGCCGGTGGCCTCGGCAGTGGATATCGTGGCGCCGACCGCGCCGGTCAGCTCCACCAGGAAGGTCTCGTTGCCCTCGTGCAGCTTGTCCTCGGTGGTGGCGACCGTGAAGGTCTGGCTGCTCACGCCCCTGGCGAAGCTCAGTGTCGTCGCCGTCGTTACCGGGGTGTAATCGCTGGCCAAGGCCGCGTTCGCCCCATCGCTGGAGTCCGCCTTGGTGTTCCACTTCACCGATACCGCGTTGTCCATCGCCCCGCTGCGGGTCACCGTGAAGGTGATGCCGTTCCCCTCCACGGCGCTGGCATCGGCCACGGCGAACGACGGCTCGGTGTCGTCGTTCTTGATCGTGCCGGTGGCCATACCCTTGCCCGCGGCGATGCTCACCCCGGTGCCCGGGTCCCCGTCGCCAAGCGCCGGGGCGCTCAAGTTCGCCTTGAACGTCTCGTCCGGCTCGAACAGGTCGTCCTGCGTGGTCTGCACCTCCACCGTCTGACTGGCGACGCCCTTGGCAAAGTTCAATGTCTGCGCCGTGGCGATGGCGGTGTAGTCGTCCGCATCGGCGGCATCGGCCCCATCGCCGCTGTCCGTGGCGGTGGTCACCTTCACCGACGCCACGTTGTCCCCGGCCCCTTCGCGGCTCACCGTGAACTCCACCTTGCCGCCCTCGGTGGCCTCCGCATCGGCAATCGAGAAGCTCACCGGGTCGTCGTTGTCGGTGAAGGTCACTGTTGCGCCGGTGATTGTGACGCTGCTCAGCGTGCCGGTGACGTCGATCGTCTCGTTGGCCTCGTCGAGGTCGTCGTCCACCGGCGTGACGGTGAAGACGCCGGTGTGGCTGGCCGCGCCCGCGGCAATCGTGATGTTGAAGCCGCTCACCGCCGCATAGTCGGCGGGCGATGCCGCGGTGTCGTCATCCACGCTCACCGCCACGGTCTTGGCGTCCACGTAGCGCGTCGTGCCGTTCACCGTCGCCGTTACCGTCACCACCGTGGCACCGGCGTCCTCGGTCACCGTGCTCGGCGTGCCCGAGGTCGAACCGTTGGTGTCCACGCTCAGCGTGATGCCGCTCGGCACGGCGTCATCGTCCGTGAGGGTGATCTCATCAGGCGTTATCGTGATGCCGGACAGGGTTCCCGTAACGTCGATGGTCTCGTTGCCCTCGGCCAGCACGTCATTTTCGGGGGTGAGCGTGAAGGTGTTGCTTGCATCGTCCTCACCCGCGCCGATGGTGATGTCGAAACTTTCCACGGCCGTGTAGTCCGTGCCGGAGATGGCCGTGCCGCCGCCCACGCTCACCGACACGGTCCTGGCCTGCGCGTAGCGGGTGGCGCCGTTCACCGCGGCGGTGACGGTGACGGTTTTGGCGCCTCCATTCTCCGTTACCGAGTCGGGATTCGCCGTGAGCGTGATGCCGCTGGGGGCGGCGTCATCGTCGGTCACCGTCACAGTCACTCCCTCGGCGGTTTCGTCGGCGTAATCCGTCCCCGCGGCGCTCACCGTGTGGGCGATGGTGGTGGTGCGCCGGTCGTCTGCGTTGTCGATGACATCGGCCTGGCCGGTGACGGTCACCGTGCGTTCCGTATTCCAGTCATCGGCGTCGAAGACCAGGCTCGCCGTGTTTATCCTGGCCACGGACTCATCGCCGCTTTTCAGGTTGACCGTCACCGCGCCGGTGGGCTCGCTTGTGAGCACCACCTTGTAGGTTTCCTGGTTCTCCCTGGTGGCCGCGGTGCCCGCATTGTCCGCCTCGGCCACGGTCAATGCGGTGGGAGTGACGCTAACGCCGCGGGTATCGTCATCCGTGATCGTCCCGCTGGCGGCGCCCGCGCCTTCGGCAGTCGAGACCGTGGCGTTTGTCGGCGTGCCCAGCGTGACCGTAATCGTTTCGTTTTCCTCGTCCACCTCATCGCCGGCCACGGGGATTGCGATGTTCGCCTGCGTCGTCCCCGCGGCGATCGTCACGGAGCGCGGGTCGGGCTCGGTGTAGTCGGTGCCCGCCGTGGCCGTGCCGCTCAAGGTGTAGGGCACCGTCACGTCCAGGCCGCTGACCGCCGAGAGTGTGACGGCAAAAGTCATGTTGTTGGGCGGGTCGGGGGCCGCCACGTTGCCCTCGGACACGGCCGCGGCGTCGGCGACGGAAACCGTGGGCGTGGGGTCGTTGTCATTGATGGTTCCCGTGCCGTCCAGCGTGGTGGCGCCGCCCGTCAGTGTGGCATTGGAAGGCGAGGACAGGCGCACGACCACCGTCTCGTCGGATTCATCGATGTCATCGCCGCTCACCGTGACCGCCACGGACTTGCTGGTTTCGCTGGGAGCGAAGGTCAGCGTGCCGCTGGCCAGGTTCGCGTAATCCGTGCCGCCCGAGGTTGCGGTACCGGTGCCCGCGTCCGCGTAGGCCACGGTCACCTGTTTGTCGCTTTGCGGCAGCAACTGCACGGTGAAGGTGAGCGTTGCTGTGGCGGTGCCGTCAACCTCGGTCACGGATGGACTGTTGATGGACAGCGTCGACGGGCCATCGTCGTCATTGACCGTGACCGTCACAGCGCTTGCCGATGCGTCTTCGTAATCCGTCCCTGTGGCGGTCACGGTATGGGTAATCGCCGCAGTGCGCCGGTCCATCTCGTTGTCGATACCGTCAGCCACCGCGGTCACCGTCACCGTTTGCGGTTCACTCCAGTTGGAGGCGGTGAACATGAGCGTCGCCGGAGCGACCCCGGCGATAGTCGTGTCGGCACTGGCAACCCCGATCGTCACCGTGCCGCCGGAGGGTTCGCTATCGAGCACCACGGTATAGGTGCCTTCGTGCTCTTTCGCCTCCGTGGTTCCCGCGTTGTCTTCCTCATCCAGCGTCAGCGTCGCCTTCGACACGGTGATGCCCCGGGTGTCGTCGTCGGTAATCGTGAGGGTCTGGTTCCCCGGCGCTTTCACCAGCGTGTTGCCGCCGGTGGCGGTGGCGGCAATGGTGACAGTCTTGTCCATCGCATCCACATCGTTATCGACCGCGGTGATGGTCACGACCCCGGTGCTGGCTTGCGTATTGGCCGGGATCGTCAGTGTCTTGTTGTCGCTGAGGGTGAGATCGCCCGCGACCGCCGGGTCGACTGGCGTGGCGGAGACCGTGAGCGTCACGGCGTCGCTGGACTCCCCGTCCATGGTGGCCGTCACCGTGCTGGCGTTGGTGCCGCCGCTCTCGTTTATCGATGCCGGCGTCAGCACCAGCGTGACGGTGGGCGTGTCGTCGTTGTCTGCAATGGTGAAGCTCGTGCCTTTCACCGTCACTCCGGCGAGCTCACCGGCCACGGTGACGGTCTCATCCGGTTCGTCCACGTCGTCGTCATGCAGGGTGAGTGTCAAGTTGTGGGAGACGCTGGCCGCTTTGGCAGGCAGGGTGATGTTGAACTCATCCACCGTGGCATAGTCACCGCCCTGTCCCTCGGTGGCGGTGTCCTCGTCGGAGTCGCCTACGGTGATGGTGATGGTTTGGTCGGTGGCAAATTCGGTGTCACCGTCAAGAGTCGCGGTGATCTGCACGGTGGGTGTGGTGGCGCCTTCACTGATCGTGTCCTGGTCACCGTCGGTGCCGGTATCCACCGTGAGCGTGAGCGCCATGGGCGCCTCGTCGTCATCGCGGACAGTGACTTCCACATCCGCAACTTCTTCATCCGCGTAGTCCGTGCCGTCGGCGCTAACAGAGTGGGTGATGGTGGTGGTCTTCTGGTCGCCGATGTCGTCGATAGTGTCGTCTTTGGCGATCATGGTCACCGTCTGCGCCATCTCCCAGTTGTCCGCAGTAAACGTCAGGCTGGACGGGTCCGCCGTGGCTACGGTCGGACCCGGGTTGGTAATATCGACCGTTACCGTGCCTCCTTCGGGTTGGCTGGTAAGTGCCACCTCGTAGGTGCCCTTGTTTTCCTCTTTATCGCTGGTGGCCAGGTTGTCTGCCTCATTGATGGTCAGCGTGGCCTTCGACACGGTGATGCCGCGGGTATCGTCGTCCTCGATCTTGATGGTGGCATGGGTGACCGTCATGCCGCCGAGTTCGCCTTCGACGCTTATCTTCTCGTCGTCATCGTCGATCTCGTCGTCAATCAGCGTCAGCTCAAACGTGCCTTTACCGCTTGCCTCTGTTGCCGGGATGGTGATGGTGAATTGATCCACGGTTTCGTAGTCACCGCCCGCCCCCTCGCTGGCTTCACCCGCATTGTCGGCATTGCCCACGGTGATGGTGACGATCTGATCGGTGGCGAAGCGCGTGTCGCTGTCGATGGTGGCGGTGACGGTAACCGTGGTCGGGTCCGCAGCTTCGGCGATGGTGGCGGTATCCACCGAGATGGTGAGCTCGGTGGGAGCGTCGTCGTTGTCGGTGATCGTGCCGACGGCCGTTTTGCTATCGGGCTTGATTGCGGGCTCCGGCAGCCCCTGATTGTCCACCGGATTGCTCAACGTCACCGCGAAGGTTTCGTCGTCTTCGTCGATGTTGTCGTCCGTTATCGCGACCACGAAAGTTTTGCTGGTGTTACCCTTCTCGAAGCGCAGACTGCCACTCTTCTCCGTGTAGTCCGTGCGTGCTGTTGCACTGTTCGTGGCGCCAGAATGGCTCCCGGTGCCGGCGGTCACAGACACGTTGTTGCCTTGTGCGCCGTCGCGCTTGACCGTGAATGTGAGATTGCCGTTTTCGGGCCCGCTCACATCCGCGATGGAGAACATGGGCTGCAGGTCGTCGTCCTCTATCGTCAGCTTGAGAGGTTCGTATCCAGAGGCCCTTTTGATACCGTCGTTGAAGCTACTGCCCCCGGCGTTGAGATCGACTTTCACACTCTCGGTTGTGCCAGCGCCTCCCTCGTACAAGTTGTCGTCCTTGACTGTGAGCGTCACCGTACATGTCACTGCCTCGCCGCTGGCCGAACAACCGATGGGAAGCGTAGTGCCACTCTTGGAAATATTGAAAGATAAAGGCGTGTTGTTGTAATCGGCACCGCGCGTCGCCGTCCCCGCATATCCCAAAACGAGTTGAGCGTTGCCTTCATCGGTCCCGGCATCCTTGCCGGTAAACGGTGCCATTCCCGTCGCGGCTGCTTTGGGCCTGCGGTCGATACGAAGCTGAAACGTTGCCGTTCGGGCGCCCGTGGCCTCCGTCAAAGCGGTGCGAGTCGAACCCTGCAGGCTGACCGGGGTATGGTCATTGTCCAGCATGACGACTTCGTACTTGCTGCGGTCTCCCTTGGTGTAGTCGCCTGAGAATGTTTCGCCATCGATTTCCACGACCAGCAGCTCGCGGTACCGCTCGTCATCGGTGTCATCTTTGATTCTCAGTGTGACGCTGCCGGACTTTTGGCCCGACTTGATGGTGATGGAATTAGGAATATCGTAGTCAGCCGACGTCACCTCGTCGCTCGGAAACCCTATAAACTTGAGAGGAATCCGGATATCGCTTGACGGCGCCGCGCCAGCTATTTCCGCGGTAATGGTTGTGCTCTGACCTTCTGTGAGAGTCTTCCTCGTGCTTGGAAACCCCGGAATGCCTCCTCCCCCTTCTCCACGCAGGTATACGACACCTCCCGTGCTCGGAGGGAGGTCGTTATCCATGATGGAGACTGAAAGTCGCTGTGAATTGAGCTTGCTGCCCTCGCTGTCCTCTGTATCCCGGAAATTGATACCGTTGAACGTCCCAAGCGCGTTGCCGCGGTCTTCGGGTTTTGTGGGCTCGCGAAATTGCAGGGTGAAGTACTCGGTTGGTTCTACACGATTGTCATCAACGATGCCGACGTCGATGGTAACGGACATGCTACGTTCGGGTATTGTCGCTGTACCGCTGTCCATCGTGTAGTCGTCAGAGGTTGCAGCGGTTGTGTGGAGATCGGGGCCGACGGTGTAGGGAATTTGCAATTCGTACGGAAGCGGCTCGTTGAGGCTGATCTTCAGTTCATTTTTCCCTCCGCTTATACCTCCTTCCTTTGCCATGAACTCCGGATTGGAAGAACCCACGGCAGAGTCCGAAACAGGCGAGAGGGTGAGATACCTTTCATCGTTTTCTCTGATTCTCACTATGACTTGCTTACTGAAAGACATAGTGCTGCCTTCATCCTGATAAGAGCCCTCTACCGTTAACGTGAAATACTCATTTGGTTCGTAAGCATCGCCATCCACCGTTGTTACAGTAAACTCATGGGATGCGGAGGGCCCCGCAGGAAATTCATAAGAAGTGGGGATGGCGGTATAGTCTCCCTCCCCTGCTTTCGCTCGAGGGGTGGTCTCAGGTCCACCACCAGAGGTGATCGTATAATTCACGGTCAGCGCATCTGAATTATCCCCGGTCCTTCTTACAGTAAAGGTTACATCTTCCCCTTCCATTATCGAGACATACTGGCCGATTACAGCCGGGTTTACCGAGATAGAAACCCCTTGGGTCTGAGCCACCGCCTGCAGCGGCAACGCAGCCAGAAACACCGCCAACAACAAACCGCCGGTTGCGCCGCTGGCGCGGGCGGGAAACGCAGGGACAAGGGCATGACAGGCCCTGAAGGCTGCCGACAGGAAGCCGCGCCATCCGCGGGGCTGAGGCGCCGCGCTTCCGCCGCGCGGCGGCATATAGCGCAAACCCATTACTGCCAGGCAGTAAGGATGAAGCGTCGGGGGTGCGGGCCAGCGCCTGCCCGAAAGGCATTTGGAGAATGTCGTCGAGGCGGCTGATCGGACTGCCGGCCTGCAATAGCAGGAGGGTTCGAGGCTGGCGGAGGAACCGGGTTGGCGGCCGGATGCGGCCCGTCCGCAACGGTTCGCGCAAACTCAGGCGGGCATATCCATCGGCGTAACCGGCCCCGCCGCGGGCCGGACGGACTCATCGCCGGCGGCTCGGCGGCTCGGCGGCTCATTTTATCCGCCTCACCCGCCGCCAATGTCAAGAGATGCCGCAAGTTTCCTGCACCGCAGCAGAGCGACTCAACAAAATCGCCGCAAGCCATGTCATTCCGGCCGGCCAGCGGCTTCGTCAACATGCCCGTCATGGTTCCCCCAACCATTGCCGACGACCAAAAAGCCGCCGAAAGCATAAAATATCGCGCCTCCAGCGGCGGCACGCCTTCTATATGAAATACCGTGGCTATGCAATGGTGCCCGACGCCTATCCATACAAAGACGACTTCTTCACCGCATGGCGGGCCCTCGCTCCCACGTAAGCGCCCTCTTCCCTGAAAACCCGGAAATCCGGAAACTCCCAGGCGGGGGTCACTCAAACACGTCCAGGCGGCACAAGAAATACCGCATAAATTGAAAACGCGCGACTATGTCCTCCCCAAATTCCCGGCTGCGCCCAAAACCGGAAAACGTGTGCCGGAAATCGAGCGACGTGAGCCAAAAACGAAAAAATCACATCGGAAATCGTCGTGATGGATCCGGGTTTTTGGTTTACCATCGACATGTCACTTCCAACAGACCGAGGACCGACGCCATGTCGTTCAGCAGAGGAATTGCGGTACTGTTCATCTCCATCGGGATAATGTGCGCCGGCCCGGCCGCCGCCGAAACCGGCAGCTTCACATCGGTTTCGAGCATGACCGGCGGTTACACCACGATCGCCCACATGGACGGAACGATCTTCGGCGGCGCCTCGGAGGGTACAAGCACCGTCGTCAGGAGCAGCGGTGGACCCTTCATCGAGGGGGGATCCAGCCGGGTGACGTGCATCGTGCATGGAAAGAGTTCGGCCGCGGTCACCGAGCTCGAAGCTGCCTGCACCGTGACGGACCCCTCGGGCGACAAGCAGTTCTGGAATTCGAGGAGAAGCGCCGGTGACGTCGCCCAGGGCGGAGGCGGCGCGGGACGCCTCGAAATGCTGGGCGGGACCGGCAGGTTCGAAGGCGTCACGGGTTCGTGCTCATACGAAGCCGATTACCTGACGAACGATCTATACGTCACCCGGGCCGATTGCACCTGGCAGCGTTAGCGCACCCGGTCTTTGGGCTCCGCGCACGGCGGAACCGACCGGGCCGGAAGGAGGCTGGCGGTGAGCGTGGTGTCGCCTGCCCGAACCGGTCGATCGCCTGGTCGCAGGTCGCGAGCGCATGCACGCGGTCTGTGGCCTGCTGATGCATTCGAGCCTGACAGTGACGACGGACGGATTGCCACTGGGTATTGCCGCGGCAAAGTTCTGGACCCGGAAAAAGTTCAAGGGGACGAACGCCCTCAAGAGGAAGATCAATCCAACGCGCGTGCCGATCGAGGGCAAGGAGAGCATGCGCTGGCTGGAGAATCTCCGGCAATCCACCGAACTGTTGGGTGATCCCGCGCGCTGCGTTCACATCTGCGACCGCGAAGGCGACATCTGGGAGTTGTTCTGCCTGGCCCGGGAGTTGGACACGCATTTCGTCATCAGACGCTTTGCCAACAGGCTCGCCGAGGACGGGTCTCGCACGGTGGAAGCGATCATGACCGACGAGAAAGTCCGCGGGCTGCACCGGGTCGCCGTCCGCGACGACAAAGGCAAGCTTGGCTCCACGCAGGTTGAACTCTCCTACCGACGCATGACTGTCCGGCCACCGATCGCCAAACAGAAGCGCTATCCGACGCTCATGCTCACGGTGTTGCACGCCCGGGAGCCGGAAGAGCCGGTCGGTCGCCCCCGCATCGACTGGAAGCTGATCACCGACCTGCCTGTCGACAGCCACGACGACGCCGTGGAGAAGCTGCAATGGTACGCCATGCGCTGGAAGATCGAGGTCTTCCACAAGATCCTGAAATCGGGCTGCCGGGCCGAACAAGCCCGGTTGCGAACCGCCGAGCGGTTGGTCAGGCTGCTCGCGGTGTTCTGTATCCTGAGCTGGCGCGTGTTCTGGCTGACTATGCTCAACCGCGCCAGGCCAAACCTCGAACCAGCCTTGGTGCTGACCGGGTTGGAGACGAAAATCCTCGATCGCCTGATACCCGATTCCACCGCCGATCCCCCTGCTGCCAGGACGCTCTCGCTCTACCTCATCAAGATCGCCAGGCTCGGCGGCTATCTCGACCGTGCCAAGGATCCGCCGCCCGGCAACATCGTCATGTGGCGCGGCCTCTCTCGATTGACCGACATCGCCCTCGGCGCGACCCTGAAAATCGACGATGTGGGTAATTGAAAGGATAACCGAACGGTAACGATTGCGGTGGTGCATTGGGTCATCACCCGCTGGCCGAAGGAATACCGTTCGAATCAAATTGTTTGCCAATAGTTTGCCAGCTTGCCAAATTACCTATTCCGAATATAATAAGCCCTCGAAAAATTCAACATTTTCAATAGCTTGAAGTGGTTGCGGGGGTTGGATTTGAACCAACGACCTTCAGGTTATGAGCCGGAGAGATGCTTTCCGGTCCGGAAACCGCCTCTGCTGCGCAGGGATGCGCTCACATGCGCTAGGGTATGATAAACTCCCGTTTCTTGGCGATATCTAAATCCAGCATCACACTTGAGTCACCGCCAGAGATGCGCTCTAATGCGCAGCGGTTTACCTTGACTCGCTTGCGGTATGCTTACGGTAATGCGATATAGGGTTCTTGTCAAACAGTGTGAGAAACATGGCCAGATTGGAATATCGGTCGATCTCCAAGCGCACGGTGGATGGGCTCCCCGTTGGGGACAAGGATACCGTGTTCTGGGATCGCGAGCTCAGCGGCTTCGGGGTCCGGGTCTATCCTTCCGGCGCCAAGGTCTATGTGGTGCAGACCCGTGCGCTGGGAAAGTCAAAACGCGTCACCCTCGGGCGGCACGGCGTGATCTCGGCCGATCAGGCCCGCCGCAAGGCGGCCATGATCATTGCACGCATCAAGGCGGGAGAAGACCCCTCGCCCGCTCCATCCGTTTCGGTGGCCAAGCTTACCGTCGCCGATTTGGCGGAGCGCTATCTCAAGGAGCATGCCGAGGTTCATTGCAAGCCCCGGACGAGGGAGGCGTACCGCTGGTTGGTGGAGAAGTTCGTGTTGCCGAAACTGGGTAAACTGGGCATCAACGAGGTCGAGCGTGAGCATATTGCGGCGCTGCATTACGAGCACAGGGAGACGCCCTATCAGGCTAACCGCATCCTCGAGGTGGTGAGAAAGATGTTCAATCTCGCCGAAGCGTGGGGTCTGCGGCGTGACGGTGGCAATCCCTGCCGGTTCGTCCAGAAATACAAGGAACAGAAGCGCGAGCGGTTTCTCACCGAGGAAGAGTTCCGCCGCTTGGGGCAGGTTTTGAACGAGGTGGAGGCCGAGGGTTCGGAAACCCGCTCCGCGGTGACCGCCATCCGTCTGCTCATGCTCACAGGCTGCCGTCTCAACGAAATCCAGACGCTGCGCTGGGAGGATGTCGATCTGGAAGCGGGAGAGTTGCGGTTGCGCGACAGCAAAACCGGCGCACGGATGGTGCCGTTATCAAGGGCGGCGGCAAGCGTGCTCTCCGCCCTGCCCCAAGATGCCGACAATCCCTGGGTCATCGTCGGCAGGAAGCCGGGGGCGCATCTTACCGACCTGCAACATCCCTGGCGGCGCATTCGCGCACGCGCCGGGCTCGATGACGTGCGAATTCATGACTTGCGCCACTCTTTTGCGTCTCGTGCCCTGGCGCTCGGCGAAAGCCTGCCCATGATTGGCAAGCTATTGGGTCACACACAGGTGCAGACAACCGCCCGCTACGCCCATCTGGCGAATGAGTCGGTGAAGGCCTCGGGTTCCAGGATCGCCGACAGTATCGGTGCCGATATCCTGAGCGGAGAGGCGCAAACGGAATAATAGAATAGCTTTCTTGCCGCGCGGCGGATGCTTCTATTGCGTCGTTACCGGGTGCGCCCGCCCAAGACTCAGGAGACAGTTTCGGTTCGGAAGACAAAGGGGCCACACATCATGAGCAGAGCCGCATTCATCGAAAACATCGCCAGGAAGGGCAACATGAGCAAGGCCGAGGCCAAGCGCACGGTCGACCTTGTCCTGGGCAAGATCGAGGCCGGGCTGAAGAAGTCGAAGAAGGAAGGCCGCTACACCATCGGCAACTTCGGCACCTTCACCATTACCAGGCGTCCGGCGCGCAAGGGCCGCAATCCGCGGACGGGCGAAGCGATCCGGATCAAGACCTCCAAAGGACGCCATGCGTTGCAAGCTCAAGCGCGCCGCGTGGAACGACGACTTCCTACTCAAATTGATCCTCGCCCCGGCATGACAAATCCAAAAGCGATTGCTCTGGATAGATATAGGGAGTCATTGACATATACGCCTTTGACGTATATTTAGATGGCTGCAATGCAGACAGTCGTTGAACTCCCCGAATTTCAGCGACGGGCCAAGTCGATAATGTCGGACAGCGAGCGCGAAGCCATGATTGACTGGATCGCGGCCAATCCAGAGGGCGGAACTTCCCTTGGTGGCGGATTGCGAAAGGTTCGCATCCCTCGTGACGGTGGGGGCAAGAGTGGTGGGTTCCGAACGATCTATGTGTTCGGCGGTCGCCACATGCCGATATTCCTCGTGACGGTGTTTGCTAAGAATGAAAAGGCGAACCTGACGCAAAAGGAACAAGCGGCGGCTGTCGAGTTGAGCAAAGAGATCGTAAGTATGTGGAGCAGAAGACAATGAGTGCGTTTGAAAGCATCAAGCAGGGCTTAGAAGAAGCTAAAGCCTTCTCAAAGGGGCAGGGGACGGATGCGCTTGTCCACGAAATTGAAATTCCAGAAATCAATGTTTCCGCGATCCGCGCTCAGACAGGACTGTCCCAAGCTGAGTTTGCGCGCAGCATTGGTGTAGCAAAAGGGACCCTGTTGAACTGGGAACATGGGCGCAGAACGCCTAATGGGCCAGCGCAAGTGCTTTTGGCTTTGATCGCTCGTAAACCTACTGTCGTTCAGGAGCTTCTAAGCAACCAAGACTGACGAAAGCAACGTCGCTCCTGTCTGACATTGTCTATATCGTCAAGACGCGCTTCCGCGGGCGGGCGGTCAAGGTCACCATCGGACCGCACGGCGCGGTCACGCCGGCCGAGGCGCGCGCCCGGGCGGCGGAGATCATATCCGATGCGCGGGCGGGCAAGGACCCGGCGGCGCGGGGCGGGGCCACTGCAAACGCGCCGACCATGGCCGAGGACAATGGTGACCGTCTCGGTTACGAGGCAGGGTGCTACAGCGTAAGGAATGACGAATGACAGGTCTGAGTGTGCTCTATGCCAGCCAGGCGGCCGAAGAACCGGAATGGACAGCGATGCCCGATAGGGCCAAGGTCGGGCGGCTGCGGGAAGTGTACTGGGCACGTCGGGCGGAATCGAAGCTTCGTGAGAGGCGGTTCGGGATGGGGCTGCACTGGCGGCTGGATCGACACGGGATCGGCAGAAGGAGCGACGAGCCGGGCGACGGGTTCGTGTATCTCGTCGACATGGTGGCGCCGGTCAAAGCGCGCTTCGAATGGTTGGAAGTCACTGAGGTGTTCACGACAGTGCCAGCATGTCGGATCGAAGGCGCGATGCGTGCATGGAACGGCATCGCCGGCAAGCAAGCGGTGGATTTCGACGAGTTCCGCAAGGGCCTTAGGCTGGGACGCCCGTCGAGGGTGGAGCAACGGGAAGCAGCGGACAAGGTGATCGCACAGATCGAAAAGAAACTGGCCAAGGCATCGTATCACGAACTTTTGGAGAAATACGGCTACGGAACGCTGGTGGTGGGCCTGCCGCTCTGGTTCGCGACATATCCAGACGACCCATCCCGGGCCGAGAATGCACTCGACGACTTCGTGACGCGAACGGGGCTGGGGCTGGAGGATGTCAAGCGAAGGGTTCTGAGAAAGCGTAACTGCCCATTCGGGAGAGTGGTGGTAATCTGGGACACGACCCCGCAAGCCGCCCGGGAATGGCGCGAGAGAAAATCGGCCCGGTACAAGGAGGCGGCTTGCGCGAGCCTGGACAATTCCATCGCTGTAGCGCTGTTGGAGATGCTTTCGGACGATCTGGAAAAAGCTGTATCCGCTAGCGGGATCCCGGAGAGCGAAGCGCCATCATCAAGCTTGCATGTCGACGTGACGACGCGAAAGAGGATCGCTGGCAAGGGACCCTACCCGGCACTCGTCGAAACACTCGGAAAGCGGGTGCGCGAGCAGGAGATTGAAAATCCCTTTAGCCTTGGGGCGAGGTTGAGGTGGAAAGCCGCCCTGTTGGTCTGCAAGCTGCTGTGTTTCGTGAGACTTCACGGAATTGAAGGGCTGGAGCGATGGGCCATGCGCAAATTATCGGTATCGCACGCGCGGCAAGCGCGGGCAGTCTGGCGAAAGATGCGACGGTTTTACCGCGAAAGCAGACGAAAAGATCGGTTGTACGATAGGGCTGCAGCTGGCTAACCGTCCGGCTCTTCAAGGATCGACTTCTGGAATTCGCGTGTGGCCTTGACGAGTTCGTCGAGTTCCCCGCCGCGCCCTTCGCGGATCAACTCGTCGCGTTTCAGCGTCACCATGATATGGCTGCTGCGGAATATCAGCTCGATCAGCTCCGCATATTGCGGCGGCAACCCGTTCCGGGTTTTCCTTGATGCGGGTGCGGACCCGAAGGCGCGGGACAGGGACGGCAAGCTTCCCGCCTACCTCGCAAAAAAACAAGCGCGTCAGAAACAGTCCCGAGTTCCTGGAACTGGACGAAGCCCGTTCACGCTAGGCGTTTTTGTAGTGCACGGCCAAGCACGGGGACTGTGTGTGAAATAGTCGTGTTTGGGTCATTTCGGATATCGGTCTGAGACCTTATCCCCAGCACTGCTTCAAGGCCTGTTCGCTGGAGATGGACGGGATACCCGGAACCGGCGCGTCGGTGACCAGCGTCACGCCCGTGTCAAGGAAGTCCAGTCCGGTGGTATTCTCCGGCTTCCGGCCCGTCCTGACAAACGCGACCACGGCCTCGACCCCGAGCGACGCCATCCGGTGCGGATACTGCATGGCGGTGGCGCCAATCTTCCCGGCAGCAACGTCGCGGACCCCGCGGCACCCACCGTCGACGGTGACGATAGAGACGTCCTTTACCTTGCCGCGCGCCTTGAGCGCCGTATGGGCGCCGGCCGCGGCGGGCTCGTTGATCGCGTAGACCACGTCGATGTCAGAGTGGTCGCGCAGCAAGGCGTCCATGACAGTCCGTCCGCCTTCCTCCGTGCCCCGCGTCGCGCCGCTGCCCGAGATACGGCGGTCCTCCTCGTCGTGTTTCTTGCCCGGGTCGCGGATGTCAACGCCGAAGCCCCGGAGAAACCCCTGGTTGCGCAGCACATCCACCGTGATCTTTGCATTGTACCCGTCCAGCATGGCGATCCTCGCGCGCTTCGCCGTATCTCCCAGCCGCGTCCTCGCCCACAGGCCGATCAGTTCGCCGGCCCTGAAATTGTCGGTCGCGAAGGTCGCGTCCACCGACCCCGGTGGATCGAACGGGGTGTCGAGCGCGACCACCATCGCACCCGCTTTCCGCGCCCCGGCAACCGCCTCCGCAAGCGCTGCGGGATCCGAGGGTGTGATCAGGATGCCCCGCGCGCCCGCGTCCACGAGAGTCTGTATCGCTTCGATCTGGGTCCGCGTGTCCCCGTCGTACGCGCCTGAGAAGGTGCGCAGATCGACACCGAGCGCGCGGGCTTTCATGAGCGCGGCCTGTTTTATGGCCACGAAGAACGGGTTCGCGTCGGTCTTTACGATCAGGCCGATAACCGGATCGGCAGCAGTGGCAGGAGAGGTGGACAGCGCACACGCCAGCGCCAGGGCGAAAATCAGACGGTTCATGGGGTTCATCGCGACGTACTCCGGGCGGTGGGTGGCCACGATCACCGGGGATTCGACGATCCGCCCGACCGGTGAGCGACGTGAGTGTCGATAGCGCGGCGGGGTGTTGCCGTCAACGCCAGAACTCGACGTGGAAGCGGACCCGGCCGACAAGTTCCACCTCGTGTGCGACTTTAGGTTCGACAATCCCGTGCTTGCCCGGACAAAGCTCGATTTCCTCGACCGCCGGCTCGAGGATGCGATACCGGAGCCTGCCTTGCAGTACGACAATTTTCGCCCAGGCGCCCGCCCGGGTACGGTGACGTTTCAGCAGGTTGGCCGGGATCGACGCCTCTGAGAACTCGCGGGTTCTGGCGTACTCGCAAACACTGTCAGGCAATGTCCTCATGCAATCCTAACCAATGCAGTTCCCGCCCGCCGGTCCGCGACACGATTTCCGATCTCCGACCTGTTCGTTGGTGCCTCCTGCGTCCCCGTTTGGGTTTGGCAATCCACTTCATATAACGAGATCGCCGTCGCCGGGCAATTCATCCAGGTCGCGCAAATTCTGACCGATCGGTGAAGCAATCTTTCGAGCGCGCATCCAAAGAGCGCCCGCTTGCCGGCCCGGCGAGGACGAACGCGCCTGCAGGCTGGGAAGCACAGGAGATCCTCGAAGTCCTGGGAATGCCGCCAGCCCAGCACAACCAGATGGAGGGCATGACGCTGATCGCGCTCTGCGGACTGAGGCCCGATCCCGCTTGGTCGGCGGCCGAGCGGCGGCCATGCACCGTCTGGGATTTGCAAGGATGCTAACACCGCACCGCGCAGTCGGTGGGAACTCGGGTAGGTCGAGCCGGATCCAGAGGTAATCCCGAACTATTGGCGATTCAGATCGCCGAAAAAACCGATGCCAGTATCACTTGGGGTGCCAATCAAAAGCGTCCGATCCAACAGGCGGCTGCCCTCTTCACAGGACGTCTCTGGCAGCAGGCAGCAAGCATGGCATGCCGACATGTTCAACCCGTTCACGCCCTGCCCGTGGCTCTCAATGCAAAGTGGATCAGAGGAACAGAGGCCGGCATTGCGAATTGACGCCGATACTGAGTTTCAAGGCGGCCGGGAAGACCCTGCCGAACCAGCCCTCCGAGGGTGCCCTCTGAATCCCCGCTCGCAGTGTAGATTAAGACGCCCGTCATCTTTTCGTCGCCCTCACCACCGACATAAATCCTCTCTCGAAGCGATGATGAGTCTGTCGAGCTCGGAACCCAAGGCAAACCGGGTTGCATAACCAAAGACAGCCTCTACTATTCAACATGTCATCCGCTCGGAAAGGGAACAAATCTCGGTCGAGCGAATATGCCTTCGTTGGAGTTGGAACTTGGCGATGTGGTATCCGACTGCATCTCGAATAGAAGTTCTGGCGCGGTGCCTAAAGAACCTGGAGCCGGTCGCGCGGGACCAACTAGCTGCTCCCGACAATTTTCTTACGAGCGTCTCCGAATCCCTTACACATCTCCATGAGTTAGACGGATTTCCATACTATCAAACCCGAGATTGGATCTGGTTGGCTTCCCAGTTTCGTCAACACGTCAACGACGACCCTGAGTCCGCCATCGCAGCCGGCAGAGCAATTCTCTACTTGGGGCAGACTGTCGCCGCGGCGCAGGATCTTGCGCAAGAGGGGTCGACCGACTGGGAGAAAATTACGACCGATCTCAATTGGGTGTTAGATGACACGACATCCCTATTGGTGTCTCGCTACGGCCCGTCCGTGTGCCACGACTTCCTCGCTCGTGACGAAATGGAACTTATAAGGGCACGCCTGGCGTCGTACGCAGCGGAGGGGCGGCAAAACGTTGAAGAGCTTTTTGAAAGCATCCAAGCAAAGCGTGATCTGCTGAATTTGGCTTCCAGCCGTGCCTATCACCCGAATATCGCTGAAAAGATCGACGCCTTGATAGCAGAGGTTGAGCGGTTCGCAGATCACGCGGAGGCATCATACGCTGCACTAAAATACCTCTCGGTAGACGACGATGTCGTCCCGGACACTATCGGGTTACTCGGTCTTATCGACGATATTTGGGTCGTCGAAGAAACCTATGCCAAGACACAGGGATTCACTGAATGGTTGCCGATTCTTGAACAATTCCTGGGCGAATGGCCACTGCTGGATGCGTTGGTATTCGGCAACGACAAGCAGATGTTACGACCCGGCCTGTTCATCCAATTTGTTCTCGGGGCTGCTCTCGAGTCCGCCGACGACACCCCGACGAAGCGAATTTTGATACTGCCGGAGGTGGGGCCCATGTCGATTCTTGCAGCGTTCGCACTGGCGCTGACCAGATTGAAATCGGATGCGGACCACAGGAACAAGGGCACCGTCGAGTTGGAACCCGGCACGCCGGTGTATTTTGGCGATTCTGAGCACGAGTTCCGAGCCATTTATCAGGGGCACATCTCTCACGGGGAAGCAACATTTGAGAGTATAGGGGTCGCAAAGGAGGGAAAAATATCGATACCGTCGGAGCTTCTGCCGCTCCTTCGCCCCGCCGGAAGGGAGCACAAATATCTCTCAAAGGGTGACGAGATACAGGAGTGGCTCCGTGATCGCAGGCCAAATTCCCTTGAACATTTTGTCGAAACCGAAGTCAGGTTGTCGGACCTTACCTCCACGACAGTTCTATTAACCCGAAGGAGGAAGCTGGACGAGTTTCTTTCGGCAATCCTACCGCTGGGGTCCACTATCCCGGAGCTCGTGGGAATGCGCTACATAACCTCGGCTGGCCGCGTCGTCGATCTTGAGCGCTCAAGAACCGATCGGCCGTTGATCTGGTCATGCAGTGATATTCCCACACTGGTGGACATCGTCACCGATCCACCCGAAGGCTTGGTGCCGAAGTTCGTTGTCGCGGATGGGGCGGCCGAGGCGCTTGCCTTCCACGATGCACTCAAGGTCGCAGGCCTGGAGGAGAAGGTCACAATTATATGTTTAGCGTCTCTAGGTCACAGGGAGGCTGAACGGCAGCTGATCGCGGAGGGATTTGAACCCTGGTACATAAGCGGAACTGACGTAGAGCTTCCTTCCTCAAACCCTTACCTGCCAACAACCGACCACAACGAACTGGAGCGCTACGTTCTGCGACAGCGCAGACATCTGTGTGGCACCCGGAACGTCACCCGGGTCAAGAACCCGTTCCTGGAAGATCTCTATCGGATACTAAACGAACTTTGGGGAGACGATCATCGCGACGATCCGTCGATTGAATTGGTTGCGATACTGCTTTCTACGCTGCTCCGAAATTCCCGATTGATGGTTATGGAGCCGGATGAACTGGAGGCTGCCAGCTTGGTCGGAAATGTTGAAAGCCTCAGAAATAGATGCAGTTCACTTCGCGCCTACGAGCCGAAGATCGCCGACTTATACGACCTCCTGAACGAACTGAGTGAGACCGGATTTCCGAGTATCGGAAAAGAAGAAGCAATTAGATCGGTAATCTCTGCGTTTGATCACTCAGAAATTGCGTTACTTTGCAATTCCGAGCCGGAAGCCGATCGGTACAGAGAGCGGACCAAAAGCGACCCAATCCTTGGTCGGGTAACCTGGCTAACCATGAACAAGCTCGAAAGGGTCGGACCGGTCGCTACCTTGATCGTCCCGGGATGGCTTCAAAATAGTACCATGCGGGCGCTACAGGCCTGTCATCTTGCCGAGCATGTTGAAATCGTCATGTTCGAATTTGAGAGATCCTGGCTGGAACGGGCAACATCGGTCCATCGCCGATGGGAACGGGTACTCGAAAAGACAAATCTGAAACTGCTGGACCGGCTGAGCACGAAGTTTCCGGACCTGGGCTCGGGCGTGAGGTCGACTCCATCGGTCGATTTTCCGACAGTTCTCGAAAACAGTTCCGAGGTATTTCAGGAAGAGGAGATTTCTGACACCGAGTTTCTCGAGAATCGAATTGTCGACACGATTCGCTCCTCTGTCGGCGCAACGCAATCGGGCAGGGAGACCGCGAAGGCTCGACTCGTCGTGTTCGAAGAGCCCGGAATGCACATATTATTGCCACCAAAAGGGAGGGTTATCTGCCTATCCGGTCTGCTCGAGGAGGCTGGCGATCTGGACGGCGAAGCCGAGGAGAGACTCGGAGGCCACGCAGAATCGCTTCTATACCTGGATTGCGACCAAATACAGCCGGGTCACATTCTTGCTCTCTCCCGAACAACCGACAGAGATCTGATCGACGTAACGGCGGATAAGTACCTTGAAAAGCCCAAGGAGACCCGTCGACTTTCGTCGCTGTGGCAACATGCCCTCCGAGTCTTTGCCAGGAACAACCAACTAGACCTTCACTCGCTGCAGGCGCGACTCAGTCAATCAGGGCTGCGCAGGGATCCTCAAACGATCCGATACTGGCTGGACGGTGGGTCTTCGGTTGTTGCCCCGCTGCGGTGGAGGGAGGAAGTGCCGCTAATCGCAAAAGTTACCGGCAATGACGAACTCAATGCGGAGCTGGAACCAGCACTCTCGGCAATCGACCTCGTTTATCGTGCGCGGCGAAGTGCGGCGGAAAACCTGGTGCACGAGCTTGCCAAGGGAGAAATTGATGCAGACAGCGGGGAAATTCGCTTCGTTCACGAGAACGGGACCGTATCCTTCGGCCTGCATCGCGTAATGAGCATCGACAAGCCCATCGATGTTCCGGTGGAGGAAATCGGCGTATTGCGAGGCATGGAGGAGCTGCCTCAGATGGAATCCGTTTTGAGTTCGAAGTGACGCGGATGCTTCCAACGTCCCCCAGCGGAGACTGCACACCTAGTGAAAGGGCAGTGTTCGAGATCGTGGGATCCTCCGACAACTCGTCTGACTATTTCTGTCTCCACTCGGTGGGGCTGGCGCGCCATGAGAGAAAGGAATATGCGCAAGCCGACTTCGTAGTCGTCGGCCCTCCAGGTGTCTTTTGCCTTGAGGCCAAGGGCGGCAACGTGAGTCGCGAGGACGGTGTCTGGACGATCGGATGGCCCGATTCCCAATACACGTCGACGGAGGGACCGTTCAAGCAGTCCGAGGGAACTCGGTGGCCGCTAATCGACGAGCTATCGAAACGGCTTGGTACTAACATCAGGAACTATGCCTTGGTCGGCTGGGGTGTGATGTTCCCTGACATCATTTTCGACCAAACGGACCCCGAGTGGGATTTGGATCAGGTGTACGATCAGCGGGACAAGCGACGAGATTTCGTGGGTTTTGTCGAACAGTTGGCAAGGTATACGGCCGACCGCCGGCGCGAGACCGGCCAATTCGTTCCGAACCGGCTTGGTCCCAGTCGTATCAGGGAGATCGTCAACTGCCTTCGGGGTGATTTCGAAGTGGTGGTTTCCACAACGGGCCTAATTTCGGATAGCGAGCAAGAACTGATTGACTTGAGCGAAGACCAGTTTCGGCTCTGGAACGTTATCCTCAGTTCAGACAACCCCCGCATCCTCTGTGATGGCGGAGCCGGCACGGGCAAGACGCTGCTCGCCGTGAACGCCGCGAGGATATTGTCCGAGGACGGACTTGGCGTCTGCTTTCTGTGCTTCAATCGCAATCTGAGTCTTCAGCTTCAACGAGAAGCAATAGGTTCGGCGTCCAAATTCGACGTTTCGACCCTACATCAAATGCTGGAGCGTGTGATCCAGCAGGGTGGCGGCAAGGAGCTGCTCGCGGATGCACGGCGTTCGTCCAACGACGAAGAGTATTTCGAGCATCGGGTTCCCGATCTGTTTTCTGACTCCGTAATTCGTTTGCTCGAGGACGATGCGTTCAAACAGTACGACGTATTGATACTCGATGAGGCACAAGACGTCCTAAGCACCCAGTTGATGAACTGCATCTCCGACCTACTCGTCGGCGGAATCGTTGATGGACGATGGCTGATCTTCTACGACAGCGGAGTCCAGTCGACAGTGTTCGAGCGACTGAATCCTGACGTCCTCAAACATCTTAGGGAGCAGGGTCCGACAACAATCCATCTGACCGACAATTACAGAAACCCGCCACGGATCATCGCCGAAATGTGCCAACTTTTGGCGCTCCAGCCGCCGGTCTGCCGCCGGAACCTGCGTTCAAACGTAGAGTACGGGAGCTATGACCGGTCCGAACAACAAGGGAGAAAGCTACGTACAACTCTTATGGAGCTGATCCGC
Organism: Rhodospirillales bacterium; assembly: GCA_965213765.1. Lineage (GTDB taxonomy): Bacteria > Pseudomonadota > Alphaproteobacteria > Rhodospirillales > UBA2165 > JAJDXO01. Next base: position 1,699,488 of record OZ243926.1, read on the forward strand.
GAGGGCGTGCCAGCTTCATCAATTACCGTACTATCGCCGCTACGCAAGGAAGCTGCCTGCATCAACGAGCACCCTCCCGAAGTTGGTAAGGTCGTGATCTATCTTGATAAATTGAGTGCCTGGCCGTCGGACGTGGATGCAATAACCGCAGCTTCGATTTCGTCGTTCAAGGGACTAGAGAACGAAGTAATCGTCCTTACCGACCTGGATCAGCCTCGCAAGGGTTCCGCCTGGGCCAACGCAATGATTTACGTCGGAATGACCAGAGCACGAACGAGGCTCATAGCGCTGGTAGATCAGGACTTCATCGATTTCCGGGTATCACTTTCAGGAGGCGCCCGCGATGGCTGACGATCGCAGTACCGGCTACGTGCCATACCGATCCTCAATCCTTAACGATCTCAGACAGGAACTACTTGGTCCGACGTCAGACGACCCGGAGGAAGTTCAAAACGGCACAATTCCGATTTCGCCGCTGCAGCTGTACTCGACCGGAATCCTGTTTCCACGCGAGAGAAGGATGGAGGACCTGGAGGACAGTTCCGATATTCCGATCGAAGCGGAGGAGTCGCAACAGGATCTGGCCGAGACAATTGCGATGGAAGGCACCAAACGGGCGACCACTAACTCGAGTGCGTCTGACTCCCATCCGGAGGACCAGCCTCTAAATCTCGCCAACGAGTTCAGCCCCGCCGCAATGGGCATCTCGTTCAGACTCGCCGGACCAACCTCGCTCTCCGTAAGGCTGAGCTACGGCACCTATCAAACAGTCACCCGACAGGAGCCTCATCCACGCGCCGGTCAAATTCAGGCGGACGGGTCGGCGTACCCCGAAACCAGGGGTGTCACCGTGTATCAGCGCACTCACCATTCAGTCGCGATGCCGTTGGAAATCCCCGAAACCGAGGTGGCGCTGGATCCAAAACCGGTGCCCGGGAGCGAGGAGAAGCTCTCGTTGCGGGCAACGGTTAGGCTCAAGATCGATGGGACCCTGGTCATATCGCTCATGTTGGTGAACGAGAATATCTCGCGGGGTGGGACAAGTCCGGACTACAGGGACGCCTTTTATCAAGTCGGTTTTGAGGTACGCGCCAACGAGGATCGGCCGGCATTTCTGCCTGTAGATCGCGCAGTCGGCTTTAATGACGATCGGGAGCTGGCGTCACTAGATTTACTTTATAGATTTCGTCGATCGTTCGCTCTTGGCCATGGCTGTGCAGCGGATTGGAATCGCTCGGAGCACTTGTCTGAATCCGGGGCAACCGACCTTGTTTGCACTTCCTGTCTCCCGTCCTATGAACTGAAACCCGTTGTGCCGCGAGAAGAGGCGTACGGCGACAAGGCACTAAACCTGGAGATGCGATCCCTATCCGACGGCCTTGGGACTGAAGACCCGACTGCCGAAATAATTTCCTGGCTGAATGATCTTGCCGACGACTACGAGATCTGGATCGACGCTATCGACAAGGATTCGCATAGTTTGAATGGACGACTGCTCGAGGCTGCAGACCGACACGTTTCGGAATGCAGAAAATGCCTGGAAAGGGTTCGTGAAGGCATTGATGTGCTCGCCGGTGACCCCGTTGCGATTCTCGCTTTTCGTCTCGCCAACAAGGCGATGCTAATGCAGCAGTTTCATTCTTCCGTGCTTAGGGAGGAAAGAAGGCTTGGCTCGGAATTCCCGGAAATTCCTGATGATTATAAGGATCTGCCGGACAATCCAAGAAAATGGCGGCCGTTCCAGCTGGCATTTGTCTTGATGAACATCGCCGGTGCGTCCGATCCAGGTCACGCTGACCGCAAAATCGTCGATTTGATTTGGTTTCCGACCGGAGGCGGCAAGACAGAGGCATACCTCGGCCTCGCGGCGTTCACCATTTGCCTGGAGCGCCTTAGAAATTCCGATCACCGCGGAACTCTCGTTGTCATGCGCTACACTTTACGCTTGCTCACCGCGCAGCAGTTTCAGCGAGCCTCGGCGCTCATTTTGGCACTGGACACATTGAGGCGTGAGGCAACCTATGGCGCGGATCTCGGACAACATGAGATTTCCATCGGGCTTTGGGTCGGCCAAAGCCTCTCACCGAATCGCCGGGCCGATGCCAGAAAGAGACTCAGAGATATGCGACGCAATTCATGGGCTCCCAATCCGTTCCAGGTCCTGAATTGCCCCTGGTGTAAGGTCGAGCTCGCCAACCAAGACGGTTTCGGATATGTGGAGGAGCGCGTCGGGAGCGCGGACGAGCGTACCGTCCTGTTGAGATGTCCGGACGGAAATTGCCGCTATTCCGACGGCAACTTGCACATGCCGATTTATGTCGTGGACGACGATTTATACGATCGCCCGCCTACACTGCTTCTCGGGACCGTCGATAAATTCGCGCAAATTGCATGGGAGGAGCGTACCGGCCGTTTTTTTGGTGGCGGCGAGGACACGTCATCACCTGTCCTGATTATACAAGACGAGCTCCATCTAATTTCGGGCCCGTTGGGAACCATCGTCGGCCTCTACGAAACGGCCATCGAGAAACTTTGTGAATTGGGTGGCACCAACCCGAAAGTGGTGGCTTCAACCGCCACAGTCCGAAGCGCAAGCGAACAATGCAAGGCGCTTTACAACCGCGAGACCTATGAGTTTCCTGCGCAGGGACTGCGTGCCGGAGATTCATATTTTGCATTTGAGGACCATAGCGCCCCGGGACGGTTGTACCTTGGGGTACTCGGAACGGCGCTCAAATCTCATCAATCCGCTCTTGTGAGGGTGGCTTCGTCACTTCTGCAATCGCCGTGCTATTCCGAAGAGGAGTTGGCCGAACATGATTCCCTGGAGACCTTGGCCAATCCGTACGGCACACTTGTTTGGTACTTCAACACCTTTAGAGAGCTTGGTCACGCCGTTACACTTTGCACAGGTGACATACCCGAGTACCTAAAAAACATCCGACGGCGCTGGAACCTTCCACAAGATAAGCAACGGTTTATTCGAGAGGCCGTCGAGCTCACAAGTCGGCGAACCGCGGACGAAATTCCTGAAATACTGAAACAGCTGGAAGTTCCCTGGAAAATGCGTCCAAGGGATTCGTCTCCGGTTGATATACTTCTTGCGACAAACATGATCTCGGTCGGAGTCGACGTTCCCAGGCTGGGAGTGATGATCATGTCAGGACAACCGAAAGGCACGTCGGAATATATTCAGGCGACAAGTCGTGTCGGTAGGAACTATCCCGGTTTGGTCGTAACCGTTTACACACAGACAAAGAGCCGAGATCGATCCCATTACGAAAGCTTCGTAGGCTACCACCAGTCGCTATATCGGTTTGTCGAACCAACCAGTGTCACACCCTTCTCTCCGCAGGCCCGCGAACGCGGAATACGTGGCATCCTAATTGCGCTCGCCCGTCTTGAGCATCGTCTGCGGAAGCCCAGCGATATTTCAGGGCTCGACAAATGTGCCGGCGATATCGCCAACACAATTCTCAACCGTATCGAATCCATCGACGAGGAGGAGCGTGACGAGGCGCTATTTGAGATTGAGGAATGGATGGACGAGTGGCGGGCTCTTGCGCCGCCGCTGTTCGGAAGGATGGGAGGTAAGGTCGACAACACCACCTTGGCCTATCCCTACGGCAACAATCCGGATCCCAAATTTCAATCGAAGTCATGGCCCGTCCTAACGTCCATGAGAAACGTCGACGGCACCAGCCGAGCTCGGGTTATTCATACTTACATTCAGTCCGAAGGCAGCGACAGCGTGACGGAGGACCAAAATGGCGGGTAACAGAGCGGGACGACCTGAATATCGAAAATCTCAGGGCATAGTTCCCTTCGGAGTGGGGGCAATACAGGATTTTCCGGAAGATTCGTTGATGGCAGCCGGTTTGGATATGTGGCCCGTTGAATACGAGGATGGGGCCCGACGTGCCCTGGTTCAAAAGTCGACCAGGGTTACTGATGGGCGACTTGCCAGGCGGTTGACCGCCAACTTGGGACACCTCATTCGCTGTTTCTATGCGCCGATCGAGGCTCCGGAGGAGGCAGGGTTTGCTGCGGCTGCCACTCTGGACGAATCCAAAGGCGAAATGCCGTTCGTGCGATTTCCGAGATGGCATTTTTGCCCCCGTTGTCGGGTGATGGCGGAAGTGCCCTGGAACACGAGCATGGACGCGGAAATCCTTTCGTGTAGCAATCCAGCTCGACGGCTAGGCGGAGAAGGCAAGACCTGTGACAAACTTCCGAAGTATCAACGAAGCAGACTGGTCCCGATCAGATTTGTCGCAGCCTGCCCCAACGGCCACATAATGGATTTCCCTTGGTGGGAATGGGCACACAGTAAAAGCAAAAACGACTGTACTGGTCGAAGCAGCGATTTGTATTTTTACTCGGTAGGCGAGCCCGGCCTCGCAGGAGTTTATGTTGAGTGCAACAAATGCAAATCTCGCCGCAGCATGGCGGGTTCCTTTACCGACAACGCGCTAAGCCAAATTTGGCCCCGCTGTCCCGGTGAACGACCCTGGTTTGGTCCTGGTGCAGTTGAAACCCAGTGCACCCACGTCCCGCGCACCGTCCAACGCGGTGCGTCGAACGGCTACTTTCCCAAGACCATCAGTTCCATTCTTATTCCACCGTACTCTGAACGGGTTCAACAAATCGTCGATGACAACGATACTTGGGAGATCATCGAGAACTTGCCCACGATGGATGGCGGGTCATTCACAAGTCTAATTGCCGTGATCGCAAAGCAGAACGGTCTGGACGCGGAAGCTCTTGAGCGCGCGGCAAGAGAAAAGCTCGATATTGCCTCGGAGGAAGCCCCAAGCGAGGTTACCGAGCATGAATATAGACTGACGGAGTACAACGCGTTTCTTGGTACGCGGCCCCCTCTCGAAGAGAGACACGATTTTGACATTATGCCCGTGGACATAAGCGAATTTGCGAGCTCTTTCGGTCGGTATTTCAAAAATGTGGTGTTAGTTCGCCGTCTTAGAGAAACACGCGTTCTCACGGGTTTCTCGCGGATTGTGCCCCCGGGCGAGGAAGACGCTGCGCCGGCGAGTTTGTCCTTGGCTCGACTCAATTGGTTGCCAGCGATGGAGGTCCGAGGGGAAGGAATTTTTCTCACGATCCGTAGAGACAAGATTGAAGCTTGGCTGGCCGGAAGCGACAAACCGACGAGACGAGCTGAGATCATCTCCCAACGGCTAAACGAGCGAAGGAGTTCTGCCGGTTTGTCCGATCGGGCAATCAGCCCGGAGTTTTTGGCTGTGCACACGCTTGCGCATCTCGTCATCCGCCAACTTGCCTTCGATAGCGGTTATGACAGTACGGACCTCAAGGAGAGAATATACGTTGGAGAGGACGAACAAGCCTCAATGTGCGGTCTATTGATATATACAGCGAGCGGGGATTCCGAGGGGTCGATGGGTGGACTTGTTAGGCAAGGACGACCCGGCCGACTCGAGTCGACGATTAGCGCTGCAATAATCAATTCTCAAATCTGTTCATCCGATCCCCTTTGCATTGAGAGCGAAGGACAGGGGATCTCAAGTCAGAACTTGGCGGCATGTCATGCCTGTGCACTGCTGCCCGAAACTGCCTGCGAAGAGGGAAACATACTATTGGACCGAGCATTGGTCGTAGGCCTGCCTACGGACAGCTCCGTTGGACTATTCGGCGATATGGAATAATACCATCCCTCTCAATATCTTCAGGCGATTGAATACCTCACCCGAGACACTGATCGAGAACAATCAAGGTGATTTCTGCATTTCGGGTTGTTGTAGCATCGACCCAATGCATGCAACCTAATCCAATCTGGGGCGACGGTAACGGCATTGGCGGACAAGGTTTCCCGTACTCAGCGAAGCAAGATGATGAGTCGTGTTCGGAGTCAAGACACCGAGCCGGAAAAAATCGTTCGCAGCATGCTTCACCGTGCCGGTTTTCGGTACAGATTGCATCGCAAGGACCTTCCCGGCACGCCCGACATCGTTCTCCCCGGCTATCGGACATGTATTTTTGTGAACGGATGTTTTTGGCACCAACATCCCGAATGTCCGTCTGCAAAGAGGCCTAAAACAAATACTGAATTCTGGAATGCAAAGCTTGATAGGACTATTGAGCGTGATCGCGAAAGTTTGCGCCGACTGGAGGAACTTGGCTGGAACACACTAGTGATATGGGAATGCGAAATCCGCCAAGGTATCGATATCACTGAGATCACCCGACAGCTTGAGCTCAGCGGAAAAATTAGCTCGAGACCACCCAGATCGAAAACCCGTTCATGATCCAGAAGCGCACCCCCATAATTCTAATTTCCAGAATTCCGGATGAGGGCCTTAGCGATTTCTCCGATGACGGCTTCACCCAAAACGATGGGTACGGCGTTGCCAATCTGCATGCCAGAGGCGATTAGGCCACCCTTGAACTCAAAGCTGTCCGGAAAGGTCTGGAACCGAGCGGCATGCCTTACCGTGATACCGTGATGCTCTGTAGGATGGACAAACCGTCCTTTTGAGGGGTTGATACAAGCCGTCGTCATTGTTGGCCCCGGCTTAGCGGGGTCTATTCGACCATATACGTCCTTGTGACCGTCGTGGCCTTGGTGGCAAGGCAGAATGCGTTTCGAGTCCTTCCGACTTCCTCCGTTAATCGGCGTTGACTTAAATACTTCCACTATTTCTGCGGAGTGGTTCATATGGACGTCGTTGGGGTCATTAGTGCGAATTTGCTTCGCAAATACCGTGTTGGCGCACCTCCACTGGTTGTCTGGCTCATTCTTGCGAGGATTTTGCTCCCTCGACCCTTGCAGAGGCCAGTCCAACCTAAATTCCAGGTCATTTCGGATGCCAAGCACGAACACGCGTTTCCTTCGCTGCGGTACCCCAAAGTCGGCAGCCTCAAGGACCACCGGTTTGTGGATCTGGTAGCCCGCTCGGTGAGCCAGTTCGTAGAAGCTCTTGATGTAATCGGAGTGCCGTTCCCACAACATCCCGGGGACATTCTCCATCAAGAAGACCCCAGGCCGGAAATGACGGACAAACTTGAAATAACTGAGTATTAGCTCGTTCCTCGGATCGTCCACCCCAGCATTGTTGATGCGATGCACCGAGAATCCCTGACAGGGTGGTCCCCCCAAAAGAACATCTAACCGGCGTCCATCAAGGGCGTCCCGCTCTACCTTCCCCGGTGAGAGCTGACGAATGTCGTTCGGATATAGGGTCGGTCCGACTAACCCTACAAGGTTCTCACGATAGCTCTCTACGGCGTGACGATCAGACTCGACAGCAAACCGGACGTCCAAACCCACGTTCTGGGCAGCCAAAGTGAAACCGCCGGCCCCTGCAAAAAGATCAGCGCATGTGAGGCTCTCGGCCCCATCCACGCGAGTATCGAGCCCAAAATAATTGCCGGTGACAACGGCCTCGCATATTCGCTTCAGCATGCCAAGTACAGTCAATAGCAGGAATTAGTTTTCGAGAATCAAGCGCTTGGCTCCCATTGTCAATCTTCTGGCAATCTTGAATCGATGACGACGCTTGGTAGATATCTCTCGAGTGCTAACTAGCTGAATTGACTCCCTGTTCCCGGGAACAGCCGAGATGAGGTCACCAATGTGGACGCAACGGATCTCTCAGGAATGTAGCTTTGGTACACAGATTTCCAACGAAATTGCCAAATCAAGAATATTCACAACCAACGACCGCCCGCACAACGACCCCGACAAAAAGGACAAAAGGAGCTGTGCTGATACTAATCAGTACCCATACATCACTCACGCCATCGAATTCCCAAACGCTGTCTCGCAGTATGAATCGCCAGGCTAGTTTCCTCCAACGAACCCAACTTCTGATGTGCCAGTCCGATGCCGGGAATACGCGGTGCGCGGCCGCCGCGTTTTCCACTTCCTGGAACGCGACGACATCCGCATCCAATTATTCGATCCGCCGGGCAAGCACAGCGTAATCGGCGGGTTTTCGCCGACTCAACCGTCGCCGCCGCGTATCGAATTCGTAGCGACGAGACAAACGCGTTGTGCCTTGCCCGACGCGACTTGCTCGCCCGCCTTAAGAGTATCGAGCTGCATTGTTGATGTGTCCTTCAGAGCGCGAGGGCTTTGTCGAGATCACCATGTTCGAACGCACTGGCCATCCGGCTGATTTCAGCAGAGCGGGCGCCGAGTTCTTTGGCGGTTTCTCGCCAAGTCGATGTCACGGTTGCGACCTCCTTGATGATTTCTCGCGCATCTGCAAGCGCGAGGCTGAAATACTCCGACGCGCTTTCGAGTAAGTCGAGCGAACAGGTGCCCTCGTCGAGGTCGATATTGGTGGTCAGGACGCGTGCTTTGAGATCAACCGGTGTAGGATTCAGGTCATAGGCAGGAGATAGTGTCCAGCCATCCCTGCCGGTCCAAAGGAACCCGTGATTGCGAAGATGGTCGTCTACATTGGAGATCAGGACGCTAAAGGCGACGCGACGAAAAAGCTCGGCTGCATCGGCCTTCGCCTGTGCGCCGTGCTCGGCCAAGGAGTCGACAATCTCAGGGTAGCTGCCCCGCTCGCCATCCTTTGAACCGGTCATGGCCATAGCGGAAAGAAACGGTATTCGGGTGTTGCCGTCCCGGTCGAACCGCCGCGACAGCAACACCGCTTTTCCAGCGACCTCAACCATTTCGTGATCAGGCGTCGAGATACCTGCGCGTTCAGCGAGCCTAAGGGCGATCTCCTCCCAGGTTTCCATGCTGTATTCGTCTGTCTCTTTTGGAAACTTCGCGATGGAGAGATGACCGTGCTGGTCAATGATCGAGGCTTTGGGGCGCGCGCCGCCGAGGGAAGAACCCGGAGCGAAGATTATCTGTAGATCTTCATCCGTTTCCTCGTTTCGCAGGATGCGTTCGGTAACCTGCAAAAGGCGGCCAAGTTCGATCACGGCTGGAACACCCTTGCTAACGGGCGACTGAAACACCTCCTCGCCAACGCACCGGAAGCGCAGCGCGCCAAGCCGGGTCTCATCGGCAACACCGAGCAGATAGTCGGTTTCCGTCAGCGTACGGATCTGCCGCCCTTCGTGGTCGGCCAGTCGACGTTCTGCGCGCCGCATCAAGCTGCGCCCCCATGTATCCGGCGCGGAGTCGCCCAGTGATCCGAAAATCGCCTGTCCCCGAGGGGGCGCGAAACCGCCTCGCGTCAGTACAAGTGCCGGTTCGATCGAGAAGCGTTGCGGATCAGCCAGCCATTCGTCGAGATACTCGAAAACAACAGTTTCGTTTCCGCGCGCTTGATTGGCGTGAGCAATACCGATGGGTCGGGGTGTCCCGTCGAGGTCGATATGGACTTCGAAATCACTCACGAGGTGATGGTCCGGCTTTGCTTTTGAGATGAACGCGCTTGGGAAGGTTGGCACTCGCCAGCGATTGTCCGACTTCGTCTTGGGCAATATCAGCGATATCGCCCAGCCCATCTAACAAGCCAAGTGCCTGCAATACGGAGGCATAGATTCCGATGCCGACATTCGTGTCACCTTCCTCGACCTTTTGAAGGGTCGAGCGGGACGTAAAGGCGCGCTCCGCCACAACCGCCATAGGCAGTTTTCGGCGACTTCTTGCGTCACGGATATCTGCGCCTAGTTTACGGAGCGTGCGCCGCACGGCAACAGGCGGGCGGTGAGGTGTTGGCATGAATTGAGGCCTTCGCGCTACAAAATTGACGTTTATGTAGCATGAAGCTTACATTTTGTCCATGACACTACCGTCAGCCAAAGAACCCCAGAGAAGCTGCTCGACTGAAATCTGATCTGTCTCGTGATGAACTACGCCGTTCGGGAATTTGAGAGCTCAGGAAAAAGTCTCGGCTGTTGCTCAAACCCCTAAATCTGTCCGGTGACGCCCTGCATGCGCGTAACATTGTTATCGCGACACCGGAAAAGATCGATTTCGCTTTGCGGAACGACCCGTCTCTGATTGATGACATAGACCTGATCGTGCTGGCTGACCGACCCATCTCATAGCGGATTTCGCCAGGCGCGAGGGTGCTACATGCCCATGCTTCGCCCTTGGGATCTTTTGCGGGTACGGCGCTCGTCTTCCCCGACCGTTTCACGCTTTTTGGCGTGGCGGTCGACATAGTCGTCCAACGCCTTGTTCGCCGCCCTGGCCTCTTCGTCGGATTGCGCGTTGTACGCGGCCGACTGCAGCCGGACGAACTCCTGAGCCTCCGCTTCGGCACGGCGTTGGCGTTCCTCGTCCGTCTCCGGAGTAGCGGATTCTTCGCCCTGGCGGTGATGTCCAGCCGCTTCGGATACCTGCCTGTCGTCCCTGGCGATCAGCCTGCTCATATCGGTGAGTGCCCAGCGCATGTGCTCCAGGCCGAGCGGAATGCCGTTGAGATGGGGGGAATAGGTATCACGGTCGCCCATTATACGCCGGCCAGCCTCGGCCAGCCTGTCGATCTCCGCCCGCCACCTGCCGTAACCGGTGAGACCGGTGACCGGTTTGTTCAAATCGGTCGCGACGGTTTCCAGGACGTGTTTGCGATGTTCCAGCCGGTCCTTGACCTGGGCGAGATAATCCTCGATCTCACGGCGGGTTTCGGTTGCTTCGCCGAGTTGGGTGAGCACGTTCCCGAGCGACCGGCGCGGGCGGTCTTCAAGGGCCGGGTTGTCGGCCAATGCTTCCATGCGCCGGCGGAGCTGTTCGCAGCCGTCCACATATATGGCATGGACACCGGCCCGTTCCGCGGCCGCGAGGTGACGGCTCCACTCCCGGCCCAATGCCGAATAGGCATTCCACGCGACTTCCTCTTTCGTGGGTGCGGATGGTTCCTCCACGGACGGCGGCGGCGCCACGGACGGTGCCGACAGCACTGGCGGGGTTTGTACACCGGGGTCCCGACCGGCCGGCACGGCAACGGTTTCAAGCGGCGGTACGCCCTCGCGCGTCCCCTGGCGCCCCCCGGGCTCAAGCCCTTGTTGTTCGGCCTCCTTCTTAATCCGAAACACATGGCGCATGGTGGCCGCGCGCCGGTGGCGCCGCGCCCGCCTATGGAGGTTCTCGAATGCATCGAGGTCCCTGCGTCCGATACCGCCGTGTTCCGCCAGCAGGGATGCGAAGTCGTCCGGCCGGGCGCGGAAGGCCTCGGCCTGCTTCAGCAACACCGCATGACGGGTGAGTGTCTCGCGATAGGCTTCGCCGAGCGCCACGGCATCGCCTTCGATGCGGGTCCGTTCGCGGAGGTCGTCGTAGGCCGCCAGAACCTGCCTGCGGCCGTCGGCGAACGAAGCGACCGCCTGGGCATGGCGCCAGCCAAAGGCGGTGCGCCGGACATCCCGCGCGATGCGGGCCAGCGCGGCGCCGTTCGCGGCCGCGGGGTTATCACCCGCCTTGCCCCGGACATCGCCCCGGACATCGCCAGGGGAGCGGCTCCGGTCCTCCCGGATATCTTCCCATACGCCGTCAACCATGTAGTCGAGCGCGGCCTCCTTGGGCTGCGAGCGCGACCAGCGTTCGGCGAGATACTCCCTGATCTCGGTATCCGTCACCGCCGCTTCCTTCGCTTTGTGATCGTCGTTGTCCGCCCGCCTGTCGGCGATGTCGAGGGCGAGCGGCGCCCGGTTGACATATATGTCCAGTGCCTCGCGATGGCGCGTAGCTGCGGGATAGATGGTTTCCCGCGAGGGCCGCGCATCGGTCAGCAGGAACGTCCGGTCCACGGTCAGCCCCTGTGCCGAGGTGATGGTTAGCGCATAACCGTGGTCGAGACGGATATTGCCGTACCAGTCGCGGATCTCGTCGTGGCGGAAAGATACGGACCGCCCGTCTTCGGTGCGCGCCCTTATCAGGACACCCGGCTCCGCGCCGGCCTCAGCCCGTAGAACCTTGAAGTCGTCGACCGTGACCACGGTGCCGTTGAACAACTGCTTCTCCCAGTGCGTGGCGCCGATGCGCAGGCAATCGCCGCGCATGATCTCCAGCGGCGAGGTCGCCCGGTCGTCCTCCGTGCCCCTGCTGACCATCACCGTCACCCCCAGGTCACCAAGCGAAGCGACTGACCGACCCAGGTCACCATGCGAAGCTCGGTCAATTCGGGACGAAATGACCTTAACTGACCGCTCTCCATCCGGCCGGGCAGCGAACCGGCGTTCCCGCATCAGATGGGACAGCGCCCGCACTTCCGCCCGGGTGCGCGCCAGCACCACGGCGGACTTGCCGGGGTTGGCCCGCCGGTAGCGGTCCCAGTCGTCGACAAGGCCGGTCAGCGTGTTTTCCTCGTCATACCCGATATGGAACCGCCCGCGCAGATGATGCGCCTCAATGGCCGATGCCGCATCGCCGTCGCGCAGCGCCTCCGATGCGGCGACCTGCCACGGCGTGAATACGGGCTTGTCCTCCATCGCCTCGTAGTCGGCGACAACACGGGCGCGGTCCCGCTCCGCCATGGAACCCGCCAGGAGGCGTGCCCTCTCAGGCGTCTCGCCATGGACATGAACCAGGATGTCCTCCAGGTCCGCCTTCTGGCGCCGTATGCGGTCCACCCGGACACTGCCGACGGCATCACGGATCAGCCTCAGCCCCGGTCCCGCCCCGACGGGCTGCTGTTGCTGGGTATCGCCCGCGAAGACGATCTTCGCCCCATGGCGTTCGGAGAGCTGGAGAATGTGATGCGCCTGGCGGGTCGACAGCATCCCCGCCTCGTCGACGATGATGGTGGTGTCTCCATCGATCTCGATCCCGCCCCGCGCGGCAAGGCGCAGCAGCTTGTCGACGCAGAACGGCCGCGCATCGACGTCATTGCCGAGCGCCACCGCCGTCCGCCAGGCGACCGCCGTGGCGATGATGCTCCGTCCGTGTTCGCGGTAGAGATCGGCGATGGGACGCAATGTGGTGGTCTTGCCCGAGCCCGCCGCCCCCTCGATGATGGCGACCCGGCCCGCCGATGAAGTAACATACCGGATTGCATTTATCTGTTCCGCGCTCAGCGGATAGCCCGCTTCCAGGAGACCTGTCACCTTGGCCTCGATGGCCCGGGCGGGCAGCGATTGTCCGGTATCAGCGGCAAGTCCCTCCGCCATCTCCCTGACCTTCATCTCCATTTCCAGGTTGTGGCGGGTCGAATACAGCCTGGTATGCGCCATGTCGGCCCGGCCCTCGGCCGAACGCGGCGGGCGGGTCAGGCGCACCACCTCCGGGCTCAGCAGCACACGCTCGATGCTCGTCGCCACCGCATCCCGGTTCAGCAACCCGGCCGTGGCATTGCCCACCCGCTCGACGATGTCGGGCAGCCGGAATACCGCTTCCTCGCGGGTAAGGCGGTTGGGCAGGTCTTCCAGCACTTCCGTCAGCGCCCGGACCTGCTCCTGGGTAATCTCCTCCGCCGTGCCCAGGAGCGAGGCGATCAGCGCTTCGCGCTCGACATACCCCACCGCCTCGCCGCGCCAGCGCGCGTGGCGGATCTCCGGGTCGTTGTCCGGCGACTTGCCGGCCCGGGTGATCTTGTTGGCCGCCGCCGCCCGCGGCGCGTTGCCCTGGACCGTGAACCCCATCTCCCGGGCCGCGTCGATAATCGCCGCCCGGCGCTTCGACCAATGTCCCGTCAGATCCCCGGGCATGCCGGCGATGCGGGTAAATTCTCCGTCCCTGCCGTACTGCTCCATGGGGATGCCCAGGCGTTCCCGCAGGCTCCAGGCAAGCGCATTGCGGTAGACCGCCCCCGCCGCCTTCATCCAGCTGTAGGCCGGGTGCTGGTGCAATGCCCGGTACCTGCCGTCCCGGTGGGTCCGGGCGGCATTGAAGATCACGCAGTGGGTATGAAGCTGCGGGTCGTTGTCCCGGCTGGTTCCATGCTGGAACATGGCCGCCGATATATCCGCCGGCAGCACCTCGATTTCGCCCGCCCGGTTTCGAATGCGGGTATAGGCGCAATGACGCAGCACCGTCTCCTCAAGTGCTGTCCGCGCCGCATCGTTATGCGCCTGCTCGATCTCCGAACGCAGTTCCGGATCGGCGACGGCCCACAGAGCCGAGACGCTCTTATCCGCGCTGAACGTCATGTCGAGACCCGCCGAGCGCCGTTCGCTGCCCGCGTTCTGTGTGAGCTTGTCTCCGGTGTCCGGCGCGAAGCCGTTATACAGCCGGTGGAAGTCCGCGCTGTCGACCCTGCCGCCGTCGGCGAGACCGAACAGGCCCTTCGGATTGAACCAAACGCCGTCCGGTTCCTCTCCCGCCGTGTAGTACTCGTTGGGATGCCGGAAGGAGCGCTGGTTCTCCAGGTAATAGGCGGCTGATGCCGCCTGGGCGAGGGTGGCTACCATGGCGGCGGTCCGCTAACGGCGTCATCGGGCCGGGATACGGCCCACCCCGAGTACAGCTGGAATATGACTGTTGCAGCTCTCACGATTTCAGCCCTGGAAATCCAATTACCTTTCAATCACTTACCAAAACGGCCGTGCGGTATTCACAAACCGGGGCAAATCTCATTACATTCATCGAAGTCAGCGCACCGCGGTGCAGCGGTGTGATAAGTAAGCATCTCCGATTCTCCTTCTCTCGCGACAGAGCATACGCAAATAAGGGGAGACTGCAAGGGGTTTGCGGACCCGCCTCCAGGCTGGCGTGTTGGCTTGGCATTCGAAGCATCTCCTCGCAGTTGCACTCGGGGCAGGTTTGGAAGGCGCTCAGGCCATTATGGCCGGTGTTTTGGTTTGCCAAGGTTCTTGCGATTTGGAACGATGATCGGATAGCCGACGGCCACATCCGGGCCTGATGGCGGATACCGGAATCAGCGGGGAAACGGACGATGCCGGCAAGACGTTTCAACGAAGCGGATATCGACTTCGACGCAATAGACGGCGAGTTGGCGAAACTCGCGCCGCCAAAGCTGAGCCTGGCGGATGTGCTGGAGCGGCTGCGCAAGCGGCTGGTCGAGCAACAGGCCAAGGGCGTCACGGTGGCTCAGATGCATGAGGTGTTGAACGCAAACGGTATCGCGATCACCGAACGCAGTCTGCGGACGTTTCTGACCAAGGGGGTGTTGCCGGGAAGGAAGGTCGCCGAGGCCGCGAGGTCCATGGTCTCGGAAGAAGGCAAGGATCCGTTCTGAACCGGGCGCCGGCGGGGCGCTTCAGCGCCCGCGTTCGGCGATGGCGCGAAGCGCCGAGCGTGAGCCCGCATGGTTGGCGGCGGCGATGCATCGTTCGAAGAACGAGGAGCCGCCGGCGAGCGTAAGCTCGCACAATTGGCGGTGGCGCGAGGCGCCCCGTCATGGGCCGTGACTTTATGCACCTGGCAAAATAAAAGGCCGGCCTCCGCCGTGTGATGGCGGGGACCGGCCCTGGACGGTGCCGATTTTCAAGCTACCAGATTGGTAGCTGTCATCTGCCAGCGCATGCCGCTGGAGCGCCCTCTTTCGGATTGAGGATACGCGCTCTGGCGGCGGAGCGGGCTGGTCCGTGTTGCCCGGATAAGTCAATGCCTTGATTTTCCACGCTCTTCACGGCGCGCTGTAGCGGCGGGGCCTGGCGCGCTGTAGCGGCGGACTATTTCCGGCACGACAGGGATACGCAAAATCAACAGCCTGCGCAGCCCATCGCAGTCATTCGCAGCCTCCGCTATGACCTGCAGCCCACTGCGTCAGGTGTAAAACCTACGCGCCGAAGGGCGTCCAAGAGGCTAAAATCATGCAGCGATGTTCATGGGGGCATCGACGCCGTCGAAGACGGCGGAGGGGAGCCGCCACGGTGATCGAGCGGCGGCTGGTGCGGACACTGCCATGGGACGGCGTGTCGAGCGCGGTGACGGCGGGCTCGTTGGGAGCGCCGTCACGAGTGCCGCGAGCGGTGCGCCGGGATTGGCGAACAACCGCGATCGGCGAGCGACAGCGAGCCGGAGCACGAGCGCGGCGCGAAGCGCGCGCGAGGACGGCATCGCCGCATCACCGGTGTGCGAACGAAGAAACGGGCCACGCCGCCACCTCCCGTTGCCGGGGATGATGACGCGGCCCGCGAGGCGGTGCGGTCAGGCCGCGCACCGGGCGACCGGGATGCCGAGGGTGCGCGCCTTGTCGACGAGGTTCTCGGTGATGCCGGAGCCGGGAAACGCGATCACGCCCTTGGGCAGGAGGTTGAGCAGTTCGTCGTTGCGCCTGAACGGGGCGGCACGGCCATGGCGGTCCCAGTCCGGCTTGCAGACAACCTGGTGGACGCCGTTGCGCTCTGCCCAGCTTGCCGCGATCTTCTCGACGCCGGGTCCGCCGCCGTGCACCAGCACCATGTCGGCGCACTTCGCCTTCGCCGTGTCGAGGCGCGCGATCACCGCGGCCGGGTCGGCGACGTCCTTTCCGCCGGCGATGGCGACGAGGGTGCCGTCCGGCAGGTGCGCTTGCGTCTCGCGGTCCTTCCTCGCGCGGATGAAGTCGCGGGCGTCGATGCTGGCGGCGGTCAGCTTGCCGGTCTGCGAGACGTGGCTGCCGTGACGCGGGCGCCAGACCTCGCCAGTCTCGCCGAGGTACTGCTCGGCCACGGCGTCGCGCATGGTCTCGAAGGCGTCGCGGCGGTCGCCGAGGCTCCGGGCGCGGTCGGTGACCAGTTCCAGTTCGCGGGACTTGATCTCGGAGCCGTCCTGGGCGCGCTGGAGGTCGCGCAGCTCCGGGCTGAGCCGGTCGGCGGAGCGGTCGAGGCGGCGGACCTGGGCGTCGAGGCAGTTGACGAAGCCCCAGAGCAGGCTCTCGCGCTCGTCGGCCAACTGGAACCCGTCCGGGCAGGCGCCCTCGGCGATGATGCGGAAGGCTTCGATGACGGCGTCGGTGGCGCTGTCGGTGTCCCACACCTCGCGGGTGTCGAACTCGTCCCGCTCGGGGGTTGCGCCGTAGAGGGCGGCGTTCTCGCAGACGGTCGCGGTGACGGACTGCCCAGCGGTTTCAGTGGCGGTCTCGATGGTGTCGATGTTCTCGATGGTGGTCATGACGATCTCCCGATCTTGAGTTGCAGATTTCGGAGCGGTGCGCCCCGAAGTGATGTCCCATTGGGAACCGCGCGCGCAGGGCAAGCACCTGGCCTTGGAAGTTCTTGGGGCGGAGTGGTGCGGAAAGCCGCCGAGTGGTGCGGAAGATCGCTCTGCGATCTTCACGGTCGGCGGCTTTCACGGTCCGCCCTTAGAGCTTCTTCGGCCAGGCCGGAGGGAGCCCGGCGACCGGAGGACCCCGGAGGGGTTGCTGTAGCGAGCACGTGGATCACAATGGGACAGCACGTAGCGGGCTATTCTCTCCACCCGTACCGGCCCCATCGGCGGTTCGGCCTGGCACATCGTTGAAAGGGAGGCACGGCGGCGCGTCACGCACCCGCCCGCTCCGCCAGCCGTTCGGACGCCCACGCGGCGGCCCGCGCGAGAACATCGCCATGGCAGGGCAGCGGCTCGCACCAGCAGGCCAGCCAGCAGCCATGGAGTTCGGCGAGCTCCTCCAGCGGGACCTCGCCAGCCCGGATGCGGCGCCAGAGATCGGCGCGGTAGAGCGCGATCACCTGCTCGCGGTCGACATCGGCCCCCAGCCTGAACGGATTGCGCCACTTGGTGCGGCGGTCGATCAGCACGGTGTTGTCGACGACGTGGGCGTATTCGAACTCTTCGCGCAGCTTCAGCTCGTGTTTCAGGTTTACGATGGCTCTCATCTACTCGCTCCTCTCCTTGTGTCGGCTTGCCCGATCCCCCGCTCTTCTCTTCCTCCAGCCGGCAGGCACGATGACCGTGGCGGCGACGGCCGCCCGCGCCCGCATCGCGGCCCGCGCTCAGCGCCGGGCGAGATACCCGGCTCCAGGTGGGCAGCAAAAAAAGGCCGGCGCGCGAGGCGCCGGCCCAGTTGGGGAGGGAGGAACGATGACGGGTCGACTAGAAAGGAATTTCGTTGTCATCCGCCGTCGCGGCGGCGGTGTCGCCCGCCGCGTCCGGGTCGGGCCGAGATTGCGCGCCGTTGCCGTTCGGCTTGTCCAGGAACTGTACCCGGCCGCCGGGAACCAGCAGGATCTCGGTCGAGAACCGGTCCGAGTCCTCGCCGTCCTTGCGCCATTTGCGGGTCTGCAGCTTGCCCGAGACGTAGACCAGACGGCCCTTCCTGGCGTGCTTCTCCATCATCTCCACCAGGCCGTCCTGGAAGGTGACGACCCGGTGCCACTCGGTGCGATCCACTTTGTCGCCCGAATTTCGATCCAGATAGCTTTCGTCGGTCGCGATCGAAACGTTGGCCACGCGGCCGCCGTTGGTGAGATGGCTGATGGTGGCGTCGGCGCCGAGGCGTCCGATCAACTGTGCGTTATTCAGTCCGAACATGATCAATCTCCTGTGATCCGGGTTATGACATCTGGTTGGTGAACGGGGTCAGGCCTCTCTCGACCCTTCCCCCTTCATCTTCTCCAAGCCTTCCTCCTCCTCTCTTCAGCCGTCCGCACCGGCATATGCCCGGGAACCGAGAACCTCCCGGATCGCATGGGCCGGCAATCCGGCCGCGGACAGCAGTGCGCCGGCGTCGGGAAGCGGTGCGGCGGAGCCGGGATCGGCATCGCCTGTGCCGCCGGCATCGAAAAGGGTGTCGTTGGACTCGGTCGGGCTGTGAATGG
Organism: Rhodospirillales bacterium; assembly: GCA_965213765.1. GTDB lineage: Bacteria > Pseudomonadota > Alphaproteobacteria > Rhodospirillales > UBA2165 > JAJDXO01. The sequence continues at coordinate 1,718,082 of OZ243926.1, forward strand.
GATCGAACATCTGGCATCTCCGGTTGATGGGATCGGGACGCCCCCCGGAGGGAACTCTCTTTTCCCTTGGGCGCGTCGCCCTTCTCCCTGCCTTCCCCGAACTCTCCCGCACGACGGTCGAGGCGGGCCGGAGAGTTGACGGCATGGCATGTCCGGGGGCATCGCAGGGCGGCAATTGTTGGCGCGCCAAATGTTCGATTGTGCCCGGCAGGCGCCGCCAAGTTGTCAAAGGCCCGCGTCGTCGGTGTCCATGATGGCGATGACGGCGTCATCGAGGCCGCCTCTCGCGCTCATCAATGTGTTCTGGAGATGGAAAAGCCGGCGGCGGAGCCCGGCGCGGTCGGCGCGGGACGCGCCGCGATAGCATCCGGCGCGGATCAGTGCAGGGTGCCGCCGGTCGGGCCGCCGGCGCCGGCAGCGGGCGGCGAGCGCGGTCCAGGCGGCGCGGTCGAGGCCGAGCGCCGTGAAGCTGAAAACCATGCTTCCCAGATCGATCCCGGTGATGCTATCCTGATCCGTGGACGCCTTCTCCTTCTGTTGGTGTTTATCACCCTACCAACATGGCACATGGCGATGCCGTCTGGAGGAGGCGTCCACCACATCGGATCTGCGGCAGCTCGTCCTCGTCGGCGTGCGGATGGAAGCGATAAGCCGGGTCGTCAGGCAGACACGCGGTATTGGCGGGGATTCCCCTTCGGTCGCGTTGGGGCCGGCTCACCACCAACTGGGCGCGGTAAGAGTGGCCATTTGACTGACGTCGGAGATCACCTCGACCTCCTCGCGCGAGAGCTTCTCGAAGGCGAGACAGAGCGCGATTTCGGCTTCGCTGTCATAGGTGCCGAGATCCCGGCCGGTGGCGATCTCGATTACCGTCCAGGTGGGATCCCAGACCGGGATGCCTTGGAATGCGCCCGAGCTCTCCCGGTGCTTGCGCGAACAGGGCTCGCAGCGGGCGACCCCCGGCGAGGGCGCATTGCACTCGACACATCGGCCCCTGGCCCTCCGGTCGGCATAGCGGGCACGCTTGGCGGCGTATTCCGCCTCGCGGTCGCGGCGTTCCTCCTTGGCCACGGCGCAAGGGCCGCAGTAGGTGGCGCCGCCATAAGTGGGGGTTTGGCACTTGACGCAAACCCCGGCGGCCCGTCGGGCATCATAGCGGGCGCGGGCGGCCTCGCGGCAGGCCCGGCACTCGGCCGCCCCGTTTGCCGGCTTACCGCATGATGTACAATCGCCCCGGGCGCGCCGTCCGGCATAGCGCCGTCGGTCGGCCTCCCGCTTCGCCTTGAGGTTCCGGCGTCTGGAGCGGGCCCCGGCGCAGGGATCGCAATAGGCCTTGCCGCCGGGCGCGGGGGTCGCGCACTGGACACAGAGGCCCTTCGCCCTGCGTTCGGCATGGAGTGCGCGTTTTCCGGCCCGGCGATCCTCGCGGCAGGGTTCGCACATCGACCGGCCCTCCTCGGGCGGGATATGCCCGCAGCGGACGCATAACCCGGCGGCCCTGCGGGCGTCGGCTCGCTGGCGGCTGCGCTTCCGGCCGGCCAGGCGCCGGGCTTCCGGGTCGCGGCCGCCATATGGAATCCCCTCGGCCTTTGCCTTGGCGTGACGGGCGCGGTCCCCGGCCCGGTGCTTCCCGGCGCAGGGCTCGCAGGTCGTGCGCCCGGGGCGTGCGGGAGCTTTGCACTTTGTGCAGATGCCGGCGGCCTTGCGCCGGGCGACGCGCTCGCGGTCGCCCTGACGGCGAACCACCGGATCGGCATAGGCCATGCTGTCCTCCATTCGTGGCGGGAAAGAAAAAAGCGGACGTCCCGGCTCGGCGGCCGGGACAGACTCACCACATGCCGGGGCGACGGCAGGACGTCCAGGAAAGGGGCCGGTCAGCCCTTCTGCCTGCGGTCGCAGAATAGGCCCAGGGCCACGGAACCCCACGCTTGTCGGCCGCCTCGGGTGCTGAGCCCAGTGCAGATGATGATCTCCGTGCGGCCGGGGCGCATCGCCTCGGCCTGCTTGCGCGAGACGACCATGTTCTTCGCCTTGCCGCGGCCCTTCGCTTTGGGGGCCTCGGCGGGGGCGGGAACAATGTCGCCGTCCGCAAGCGCCCGGTACCGTTCGACCACGTATCGGTCGTCGGCCAGGCCGGTGCCGAAGAAATGAACCAGGAAGGTTTCCGCCGTGTTGCCGGGTATCGCCAGTGCTGCCGTCATGGGGCCGTCTCCATCTTGCTGTGGTGGATTGCGGCGGCCGGATGCCCTCCCCCGGACATCCCCGCCGCCGACCCGCTTACGGCCAGGCTCACCCTCTTGGCGGCGGGGTGCGTTTCGCGGCCGATGAAGGCAACGGACAGTCGAACGGCACCGGTGGCCGGGTCGACTTTTATCCGGACATATCGAGACGGCGGCTCCTGCCTCAACCTCGCTCCTCGATTTTGCGGTTTCGCGGTCTCGCTGCGGCCTCGATGTCTCCAATCCGAGCGCCAACTTGTCCGCCATGTCCTCGATGCCGGTCTCAACAGGCCATCGGGGCCTAAGTGGTTAAGCCCGTTATCGGACGCATGCGAACAGATGGTTCATAACGCAGTCTGAGGGGCGGCTCCTGCCGACCGATTTCCAGGGTCTCGAGCTCTGATTTCTCGCGGGTGCGCTGTTTACGATGGTCAACGCCTGCGTCTCGTTTGCAATTGACAACCCGGCTTGTCAGGTGAGCGTATCGGCCGCTGCACGGTCAGCGTTTTTTGCAGACGAAGTAGTCACGTGATTCCCACTCTTCCTCGGTTTTGGACCATTTGGAGTAATAGGTGCCGCTCCTGTGGGTGGTGATTGAAAAGAGGTGGTCTTCATCGTGGTCGTCCTTCCAAAACCAAACGCGGTCAAGGCCGTCGATTTCGAAGGCGGTTTCTTCGACGATGATGTTGTCGATGTTGATATTCGGAACGCGGGATGTTTGATTCCAACCCACTAGCAAATGGCGCCATTTGGACGGCCGCTATTGGGCCAGTTTCGGTCAAGAACGGATTGCGCTGATATACACCGTGAACTGCGCTATAGCTTGGTCAGCTCAGTACCCTCGTTCTTCCTTCAGCTTGGCGGCAGTCTTGAAGTATTCGGGGAATTTCCACACCACCAAAAACTACCGCTTCGCTCTGAACCGCAACAAGGTCAGTCACGCCAGACGCTTACACGCACGCGGCCCGCAAGGCGGCTGGACCGTCCGGATCGGCCATCCCGGCCCGCTGCCGCGCCTCGCCGATCTATTCCGCGAGCTCGTACATGCCTTCGAGCGCTGTCGAAACATCGACGATTTTGTCGTGAAGCGCGACCTGAATTAGCGGGAATATTGCGTTCCTCAGGGTCTGCCGCTGAAGGCGTTTGGAAACCGGCGAGCCCTAGACAACAAAATCCCGCCGAGCGATAACCGCTCGGCGGGGTAGTCTAGTGAGCTTAATCCACTTCAGGCTCGTTGGATTACTTCTCGCCCTGGGCAATGTAGTCCTGGAAGAACTTCACCATGTTCGGGCCTACAGTCGCCACGGCACCTTGCGCGGCCAACGCCCCCTGATAGTTGACGAAGTTCACCGATTTGCCAAAGGCTTTTTCATGCGCTGCCTTAAAGGCCGGATCGTTCGGTAGCGCCTCCCATCCGGCTTTTATCGCATTGAACGCCGCATCCGGCGTTCCAGCCGGCAACCAGACCGAAAGTCCCATCGAGGACAGGTGAGTAAGCACTTTGTAGGCTTCCCAATGTTGGCCCGAGGGCGGCTTGCCATGCATTTTTTGATGTACTTCGTCCAGCGTTGGGACACCCTGATTGCTCAAAACCGCATTGGCCGAGGCGCTGCCATCGCTGCCGATCTTTGGATAATCGACCCACAGCATGCCCGGGCCTTGATCAACTAGGGAGCTTTTCATCACGGAAACGTATGTTCCGTAGTTCAATCCCAACAAACTGACCTCACTCGACAGGAAGGCCGGGATCTGCTTCGCCGAACCGCGATAGCCCGGAACGTATTTATACTTCACACCGAGCACGTCCAGGCCAAGTCGTTGGCGCAGGTCGAGGGTCGATGACGGGCTCAAACCGGCAACGACCAGCGGCTGACTACCCTTACCGATCGTCGTACGGTCGCCACCGACGAGCACGTTCTTGTTGATGATCGCGGTGTTGATAGCGCTTTCACCACCGACCACCCGCATTTTCGAATAGTCGAAGCGAACACCCTTGCGCTTGGTCAACTGCGCAATGGAGAGCCAAGGCGCACAGAGCATTTCCGAGCCGTTATTCGGCATCTCATTTGAAGCATAATTGTTGGCCTTCAGACCGCCCGCACCGGACATGTTGTTAATAATCACATCAGGCTTGCCAGGGATGAGACGTGCCAGGTGCGGTACGACAACTCGGAAGAAAGAATCCGTTCCGCCTCCGGGTGCGTAGGGTACGACACAGGTAATTTTCTTACCTGCATAAAACTCAGCCGCACCAGCCGTGGCTGTTGGAAGCAGCGAAACTGCAACCGCCGCCAACGCCATACTCTTCACTAGTTTCATCGTTTTACCTCCTTGTCAGGTCCATAAGTTCCTCTTCCCGATTTACGCCCAATCAGGACAGAGTGGTCACCGGCCTCAACGGGACCGGCTACCATCTTCTCGCTGTCGTTCAGCGGGAATTCGGAATACTTCACGCCCCACCCCCAATCAATTTCAGGATGTAGGGATGCTGAAACGGGATGTGCATGGTGCGGTCGTAAAAGAGTTCGATGAACAGATAGCCCGCGGCCGCGTAGATCAGGGCAAACCGCAGGGACCGTTTTCCCCAAATGCACAAATAGGCCAGAACGAAACCGGCAATGGCCAGCTTTTGGCCAATCAACCAGGCTCCAAATACCGCGACGGCTATCCACAGAACGAACCTCAGGCCTAGCCGCATGCCGGCCGTGTCCAGGGCGGCCTGCCAAGCCTCGGCATAACTCGCGAAGTTCCGGCGCTCCGCTCGGGCAGACGCCGCCTCTTTCACGACGATAATGATGAGAAGCGCGACAGCGACGACTGAGGTCGCGATCGGATACTGGCGATTGGTGGGGTGGAAATCGATAGCGAGAATGCCGGCCGTGATGAACGCGGCAAGAAAAAAGAGCGCCAGGACAATGGCGATGAGCGGATTTCTTTCCGCGCCCTCAATCGACAGTTTGCCGTCAAGCGAATTGTCTGTGGTCAGGGGGATGCGCCGGGTGCGCAACAGGCCGAACGCCGTTACCCCGATGGTCAGGACAATGATCACTCCAATGACGAGACTCGGGGTGCGATCAATCCATCCCAACGTACCATAGACGCGGTTGGATAGAACCAGCGCGTTCTCCATATTTGGACCAAGCACCAGCGCAATGATCAACGGGGGGCGTGGCCAACCGGACCGCTTCATGAACAGGCCCACGGCACCCATGATCCACATCAGGATCAAGTCACCCATGGACTGATTGCCGAGCCAGCTGCCCATGAATACAAACAGGACGACCACGGGAACCAGCAGATGGCCATCGACAAAGATGGCCTTTGCGACCTGACGGCCCAGCAGCATGAGCAAAATTGCGGATGCGATGTTCGCAACAATCAGGGTCCAGATCATCGCGAACGTGATGTCGAGCTTTGTCGTCAGCATCTCCACGCCGGGGCGCAATCCCTGGATCAACATCGCGCCAAGCAGGATGGACATGGCGAAGTCGCCGGGTATGCCAAAGGTCAAGGTCGGAATGAGCGCCCCGCCCCGCTGGGCATTGTTGGCCGACTCTGGAGCGATCACGCCGCGGATATCACCTCGGCCGAACTTGTTCTCACCCTTGGTGGTCTGGACTGCCATGCCGTAAGCGGCCCAATCGACGATGGAGGCACCGAGTCCCGGCAACATGCCGATGTAGACACCCAGCACCGAACCCTTGATTACCAACCACCAGTTGGCAATCGCGTCCTTGATCCCCTGCAACATCCCGCCGCCCTGCGATTGGTCGTTCGGGACGCGGGAAATCGAAGTGTTCTTCGTGGCGAGTTCCAACAGTTCCGGAATTGCGAACAGGCCGAGCACAACTGCGACCAGCGGCGGCGTGTTGAGCATGTACTCGATGCCGAAATAGTAACGGGCCTCTCCATTGAAAGTTTCTTCGCCGATTGTGCCGAGCATCATCCCGACTGCGCCGATGACCAGGCCCTTGGTGACGGAACTGCCGGAAAGCGAACCCACCATGCAGATACCCAATAGGGAGAGCATGAAAAATTCCGGTGTGGAAAACAGTGTAAGGATAGGCTTGATCACCGGCAGCGAGAACATCAACACCACAGCGCCGATTACGCCGCCAATCGCCGAGCAGGTATAGGCGGCGCCAAGCGCCCGATTAGCCTGCCCCATTTGGGCCAACGGATAGCCGTCCAATATCGTCGCCTGTGATGCAACGGTGCCCGGAATACCCAACATGACGGATGCGATGGTGTCGCTGGTTGTGGTGACCGCGAACATACCCAGCATCAACGCAAAGGCTGAGACCGGCTCCATCGTATAGGTGAACGGCAACAGCAGGATCAGGCCGGTGACTCCGCCGATCCCGGGCAAGGCCCCCAGCCAAACACCCAGGAATATACCAAATCCCAGATAGCCGATGGCGGGCCAACTGAAGACCTGACTCAAACCGATGAAGACCGCGTCAAACATGAGCGAACCGACCCATTGGTGACGCAGTTCTCGAACCCAGCCGCGGCGTCATTGGTACCACTTCCAGTCTTTGAGAATTTCGCGCGCGGCATTGTGCCCGGGCACAGCAGATACGGCACCGCCTGGATGTGTCGATGCGCCGCACTGGTACAGATTGTGTACGGGTGAACGATAGTCGGCGTAACGGGGTACCGGCCGCATGAAGAACAACTGATCCAAGGTCAGCTCTCCGTGCTGCGAATTACCGCCTGGTAGATTGATATCCGCTTCGATGTCCTTCGGCGTGTAGAGCCTGTAGTCGATCACGCTGTCGGAGAATCCCGGCGCAAATCGGTCCAACACCCCGAAGGCGTTCTTGACCAATTGCGGCCCCTCGTGATCCCAATTCGAGTTGCGCAACTCATACGGGGTCACGCCGCCTTGGATGACGACGACATGCTTGCCGTCCGGTGCCAGGGTTGGATCCGTATAGCTGGGCACGTTTGGAGAAAGAAACGGTTCGGTCGAGTACCAGCCGAATTTGGCGTCATGAAAGGCCTGTTCCAGGAACTCGGGCGTCGGGCAGATATGGACATAGGCGGGATATTCGATCCCGGTCTTCTCTTTGCTGAAACCCTTGTATTGGGGAAGCTGATCCACCGCCAAGAGCAGTTTGAATCCCATCCCCCTGGATCTAAATCCCTTTACATCATCTACAAAATCCTCCGGCAGATGGCTTTCATCCACCATATCCAGAAAAGTGCGTTTGACGTTTACGTTCGAAATCACCCGACTGGCGTATAGCTCCTCGCCTGTCCTTAAACGCACTCCCACGGCGTTTCCATCGCGCACCAGAATTTCATCGACCCAGGAATTGCACTGGATCTCCATTCCATGCGCGGTGCCCGAAGCCGCGATTGCGTCCGCAATGGCGCCCATTCCGCCTTTGCAGAAGCTCATGCCGGTCTGCCCAATTAGGTGGGTTACCAGGTAGAAGGCCGTCCCCGGGCTGTAGGGGCCGACATTGCCGCCAATGGTGGCCCAGAACATGAACTTCGCCTTCACCAGGTCGTTTTCGAACCAGCGGCTGACATAGTCATGTGCACTCATCGAAAGAGCGTGGAGAAGGTTGTAAACCTCCTTTTCTGCGTTGCGATAACGCCAAGCAAATCGCGCAGTATTCCACAGCCCCGGTAGATCCTTGCGAAACGGGTTGAGCGGGGTCTCCATCTGGAGTCTGCGTAGAATTTCGATGGTCGACTGCAGACGTTCGAAGAATTTGGGGTAGTTGTCGGCATCGTGCTTCGAGAAGCGGGCGATCTGTTCGCGCGTCTTGACCGGATCCTTGGAGAAGACGATCCCGTCATCCTCCGTCGGATTAAACACGTTTGGCTGGGGATAGTACTCCAGGCCAAACTTTCTTAGCTCCAACTCCTCTATGACTTTGGGGTGCAAATGACCCATGATGAAAGAGTAGGTCGAAGCGCGGAAGCCAGGACTAAACTCTTCCGTGACACTCGCACCGCCTACGTAGGGCTTTTGTTCCAGCACCAGCGTTTTCTTGCCGGCGCGGGCCAGATAGGCGCCGCAGGTCAGACCATTGTGGCCGCCGCCGATGATTATGGCGTCGTACTTGCGGGTCATTTTCCCTTCCAAACCGGCTTGCGTTTCTCGATGAAAGCCGAGAGTCCTTCCTGGCGGTCATCGGAGAACATCAACAACGCCGAGAGATCTCCCCCCGAGTTAAGTGCTTGCTCGAACGTCTGATAGGGCGCCCGGTCGATCGCCTGCTTGACCGCCATGATGGACAGAGGCGCCGACGACGCCATTTCGCCAACAATGTCCACCGCTTTCGATACCGCCCCGCCGGCGGGCACCACATGATTGAGAATACCCGAGGCAAGCGCCTCGTCAGCGTTTATCCGCCTTCCCGTAAATGCCAGTTCCTTGGCCTTGCGTTCACCGATCGCACGAGCCAAGGACCAGGCACCGCCGAGAATCGGGAATAGGCCGAGTTTGGCCTCCGTGATGCCAAATTCCGCTGTTTCGGACCCGACGATGAAGTCACAACGGAGCGCGACCTCCATCCCGCCACCAAGGGCATAGCCCTCTACCGCCGCAATCACCGGCTTGGTGTAGTTGACGAAGAAGCGCATGAAGTTGTGCAGTCCACTTTGGGTGTAGCGGTATCGATACTTATCGAACGGGTCCATGTCGGCGGCAGCCGTGTTCTTCACATCTCCACCCGCACAAAAGGCCTTGTCGTCACCCGTCAAGATCACAGCTGTTACAGCGCCATCACGCTCCCAGGTTTCCATCTGCGCCCGAGCCTCGGCGAGCATCTGTTCGGTCAGCGCATTTCGTGCCTCGGGCCTGGCGAAGCGGATTATTCCCGCATTGCCGTTCGTTTCCACGTGGATCTCCGATGGAGCGGCCATCGTCTCACACAAGCATTTCTATGGTTTGGTCGGCCGTTCTCACGTCGCCGAAGGATTGGTAAAACGAGGTCAATCCGGCCAGGTGATCGTCGTCATATCGGGCTGCGTTTGCGTCCTCGACCATCACAACCTTGTAGTCCAGCATCATCGCGTCACGGGCCGTGGACTCGCTGCACATGTTGGTCGCCGTGCCCGTCACGATAAGGTTTTCGATACCCAGGCCCTGCAAAATGTCGTGCAGATTCGAAGCGCCGACGATGAACGGCGAGAAGCGTCTCTTGGTGACGATACGGTCGTCGTCCTCGACCTCAAGAGCGGGATAAATTTCGTAGCCCTCGTTGCCGGGGCTTAGTTTGGTCAGGTGGTTCCGGCCCTTCGCCTCGGTGAAAAAATACTTGTGGTAGATTTGCCATTGGCTCGGCGCGCCTTCATTCTCGGCGCAACGCATGATCACCCAGATAACCGGCGCTCCCTTCTCCCTGCATGCCGCGGCAAGCCGATTGATGTTGGGCACGATCGAAATCGCCGTGTCCACCTCAGCCACATAGAAATTCTGCATGTCGATGACGAGGAGGGCGGTCTTGAGCGCTTCAAACTTGTCGAATACCTCCAGCCTTCCCCGCTTAGCCATGATCCGTTCGACCACGTAGTCAGGGATTTTCACATCATGGGGCATGCCCATTTCCTCCCATTTGGCCATTATTTTTGCCCACTTTATCCCACTAGTGAAGCGTTTCAAAATAGTTTTTGGCCGCCGCTGGATTGAGAGAAATTTATTCCTGCCGGTTTATGAACACCGGGTTGCCGGCAACGCCGTACGCCCCGTCCTGGACCTCGTTTATGATCACCCGAACTTGCCCGGGTTTCGCATCCAATGTTTCAATCACAGCCTCGGTCATGCGTTCTATCAGCCGGCTTTTCGTCTCCTGGTCGCGACCCTCAATTATGGTGATGCTTACAATTGCCATTTTTTCCTTCTCAAGCAGGTGGTTGCTCAGCGCGTAATTCCGCCTCCGTCGACGATCAGGCACTGACCGCTAACAAAGCCCGCATGATCGCTGATGAAAAATGCGATCGGTCCTATAAGATCGCCAGGTTCCTGATCCCGCGACAAGGATCGCCCCGCGGCGATGGTTGCCTTCCGATCCGCGATGCCGTCGCGGGCCAGGACGCCCTCGCTCATGGTCAGCCCGGGGGCGATCGTATTGACCCGAATATTTTTTGGCCCAAGCTCGCGGATCAACGAACGAGTCATCGCCAGAATTCCACCCTTGGAAGCATCATAGTGCAGCAGACCGGGATACCCGTGGAAGATGCGGTTGGTGGATACCATGACGATTGATCCGCCACCCACCCGCTCCATGGCAGGAACGGCGGCTCTCGCGCACAGCCAGGGCCCCTTGACATTGACCCTCATGACTTCGTCCCACAGATCGGGATCGATCTCGTCGAACATCTCGATGGGCAGCGCCGAGAAAAGGGCCGCGTTACAAACCAGCCCATCGACTCCACCGAAAGCCTTCTCGGTCTCGGCAACCATCTGATCGCAGTCGTCCGGACTGGTAACGTCCGCTTGAACTCCGATCGCTTCATTGCCGTCCGACGAAATTCGCTGAACGACATCCTCAGGGTCGGTGAGATCGCAGACCGCGACCTTTGCGCCCATTTTGGCAAATCCCGAAGCCACGGCGGCGCCAATCCCTTGCGCCGCCCCGGTTATAATTATTCGCTTAGAGTTCAACATCAGCTGCCTCATCCTCGACCGTGGTATGTGCCATCGACATCGATCAACCTACAATTCCGTTGACCGGATAAGGGATTGAGCGCGGTCGCGTTGGTTACCGCATGTCAGATAACCGATCTCTCGCCGGCACTCATATTGGTTCCGTAGCGGCTCACAGATCTACGACCAGATCGGCCGCTACGAGGCGATCTGGCGTCACAATTAGCGGATTGATTTCCAAAGAAGGCAGTTGATCTGCAACCTCCGACATCCGCACCAACACTTCTGCCAGAGCATCGCGGTTCACCGGTCCGGCGCCGCGCCAGCCATCCAGCATGCGTTCCGCTCTTATTTCCTTAATCATCGAGTGAGCTTCGTTATCGCCAAAAGGCGGCTTGCGATACTTCAGGTCATCCAGCAATTCACATATAGTCCCGCCCGAGCCAAGCATGACGAGCGGTCCAAAATGCGGATCACTTCGGACAGCCAACAATACTTCCACACCGTCGACGTGAGGACACCAGGTGACATGGATGTCCGGCCAATTTTCGACGTGTTCGTCGGCCAGTTTTGCCAAATCACAATAAGCAGCTTCCACCGCCTCCGGCACGGACAGGTTGGACCGCACACCGCCCAATTCCGTCCGGTGTTTCAACCCCGTCGCCGTCAATTTGAGCACGATGGTTTCGTGCTCCGAAAGTGCGGACACCGCTTCTGCCGCTGATGCCGCGTGTGCGTCGGTGAGCACCTCAATGCCCGTATTTCGAAGGATATCGATGACCGCATCGATACTGCCCGCCTGATCACCCGAAGGAAGAGGCGCGGTAGTCGGCTTTTCGAATGATCTACCGGCTCGCACCAACTTGGCGACCGCCTCCGTCATGACGGTCGGATCGTCAAAGACTGCGATGCCGCTTCTCACCAGATCAGCGCGATCGTCGTCATCGAGGTTTGCCGCGATGGCGATTAGCTTGTCTGGGTGACTGCTTTGAAATGTCAACATCTGCGACATGATTCCGTAGCGCGTCCGGGGAACCAAGGGCACGTGACTGATATAACCGAGCATCGTTTGTGGGTCGCGTTCCAATCCCCACTTCAGGTGACCGCCGGTAATTTCCATGTTGCTCATGGAGGGCGCGGAAATGTCGATGGGATTGCGGTCATTGACAAACGAGTTTGTCTCCTTGAGATCGGCCAGCGCATTTTCCGGATAATCGGGGAGCTTCAAGCCGTTATTTGCCGCGGCGTCCGATATCATCACAGCCCCTCCACCGGAAACCGAGATCGCCACAACTTCGGGCGAAGCTGGAATTACTCGAGCGTTGCAGGCAGCGACCAAATCAATCATTTCATTGATTGATTTGGCCCGCAAAACACCGAACTGGTGGAACAAATCTTCAACCACACGGTCTTCGACGTAAACCGACGCGGTGTGCCCGGTTGCCGCCACACCGCCTTGGGGAGTGGTCCCGACCTTGAGGATCACCACAGGCTTTCTAGATTGTCGCGCCAGTTCCAGCGCCTGGACCAACTTCAAACCGCGACTGGCGTCTTCCATGTATACGGCAATCGTCTTCGTCGCGGGATCGCCGGCATAGAACGCGATTGCGTCGCAGATATCGATATCGGCCTGGTTTCCGGTGGATATCCAGTTGGCTAGCCCCAACCCGCGGTCGCGCAACTGAGCGAAAATCTGAATGCCGACCGCGCCGGACTGACTTGCTACGGAAATATCCCCCACCACCGGCCAGCCATTGCCCCCATGATGCTCGGGCGCGCTGGTAAAACTGGCGACGAATCCGGATGCCAGCGAAATCACCCCCATGCAGTTGGGCCCGATCATCCTCATGTCATGGTCTTTGGCGATTCTCAGCAGTTCGTCCTGCCGGATCCGTCCCTCGGCGCCCGACTCCGCAAACTGCGCGCCATAGACGATGGCAATGCTTGCGCCTTTTTTCCCGGCAGCTATCAGGTTCTCGCGTACCGAAGCCGCGGGCACCGCAATCACGGCGACATCCGGTGCCTCGGGAAGATCGGAGACAGACCGATAAGCCTCGATACCCTGGACAATTTCGTTGTGCGCATTAACCGGGTAAAGCCGGCCCGCATATCCCCGCTCGAGGCAGAATTTCAGCGCGCGCCCGCCAAATTTCATGGGATTCGTGGATGCGCCGATGATCGCCGCCGATTGCGGACGAAAGCACCTCTCCAGTTTCCCGAATTCCGATTTGTCGAGTTCCTGCATTCAGCCCTGCCGCTTACGGGTCACGGTAAATGTCTCGTTCACAAACCACATCCCGCCATGCCTGACGAGCACCTCGCGCACCACGTCCAGATAGCGAGAATCCCGGGACATGACCTGTTGCGCCAATTCCTCCTTGATCTCAACGAAATAGAGCGCGTTGTTCCAGGCGGAAGAGAGGGAGAGCAGTCCAACTTCGTGTTCGTCCATTGACGGCAGTGTGTGCATATCGAACCGAAACAGGGAACGGGCGTCGGTCAGGCCGCTGAACTTATAGTCGCTTTGCTCGGCACCGAGAGCTTTTCGGAAATCACGCAGAATGTCGTAGCGGTTTACGAACGGAATCCGTTGCTTCGGCCAAACGCCACGCACGATTTCATGGGCGGGATCGTCTCCATGTGACTGAATGACGGTCAACTGCCCGCCTGGCGCCAATCGCTCGACCACGGGTCTCAGTACGTAGTCGATCCTGAATTTCATTGTGTGGCTGTGGAGGTAGGGGTGATTGAGCAAACAATAATCGTACTGTCGGATGCCCTCCCCAGGTCCAGGAATGATGCCTTTTAGGTTGGCCCGCTGGTCCTTTCTGTAAATCGTCACCACGCTCGGCACGGCGTAGACCGGTTGCGCGTGTTCGCCCTGGTAAACAACCCATTCCTTTGAGAGGTCTTCGTAAAGCGCCGCCACCTGCTTCTGGAAGTCATAGCTCCGGTCGCCATCGAGCGCCACGTCCCGCCAAATTAGGTCCTCGGGGCAATCGTCAGACTTTTTCTCTAGATCCAGGGCTTCCCACAGGTACATATTGGTGAGAGCAAACACGCTTAGCGGATGCTCCGCCAGCCGATCGACGAGCCGCCCCATCGTGTTGCGGAGGTCCTCCAATCCGCGGCCCTTCAAAACAACAAGCACCGGTGTGTCGGGCAAAATGGCATTCAAGGCGCGCAGAGTTCGGGTCAACGTGATCCCATTGTCCATGGGCGTGTAGAACAAACGAATGCCCGGCGTACCCGGCTGCAAATTCTTGAGTTCCTCGGCCACGCGGTCCGCCAAAACCCACGACTCATTCGTCGTGCTGGCAAACACATGGAAGCGTTGGCGTTGCTCATGAAAGGCGAAACTGCCCGGCGTGCGGATCGAGGTTTCCTGGCTGATGAGCTCGGCCATGGTCTCTCTATTGGACTGGGCCTTCTTTCGACGCGGCCGGCCGCGAAGTTCTATCTCGCCCCGGTCGGCCCGCTCGATGAATTCCGCGATTCGCTCGGCGGTTCGGGACTCGATGCGGCTGCCGCTTGATATGCGATCGACAAGCTTGCCGTCGTTGACTGCAAGCCGGCCGAACGTCGATTCCGCAATTTTGTGCTTCTTGCAAAATGCTCGAATTGCAGCGGCTAGCTTTTCCGGTTTATCGAGAAGGTGAAGAACCATGTGGCTTTCAAGTGATGTCCGACAGGAATGGCGTATGGAGGCAGATGATCCAGATCGTCAATCGCCGACATGATGCTTGACCGTCTCAATCATCTTTATCGCCAACGCTGGCGCTGTGGCGTTTCCCTCATATTCGGTACTCTCCAATCCGGCGTTGCCGCGCCGTTTCACATTGTCTTCCTCGAGGAGCGCGGCACCATTGCCGGATACGTAGAGCGTTTTGTCCATAAGCACGCCGCTGGTTCGGGTTGGACCGGGTAGAACGAGCGGCTCCGGCAAGGTTATTCCCATATTCTGCAGGCGAGCTTCGATTTTCGACATGATGCTGCCCTTGGCGCAGTAAATGAAGGTCAAACGAAATTGTTTCGTTTGGTGGGAGCCGTAGAAATTTCACTTGCAGTATTGCCCATTATCCGCCCATTAGTAAACAGAAGAGGCTCACGGCTATATGCTCACCGCTTCCGGAAGGGGAGAAGGTCAATGGCGATTGAAACACTCGAAGACAAGATTAGAGCGATAGGCAACCCGGTGGATATGCTGAGAAACGCCGCGGCCGGACCCTATCAGTTTCCCATCACCGCAGAGTTCAGCAATTGGCGCGACGAGCAGGAGGCCTGGCGCAACGGCGCGGTCCTGTTTGACCAGTCGTTTCACATGACCGATCTATATGTCGAGGGTCCGGATACCAAGAAGTTGTGCGAGTATCTGGCGGTTAATTCGATGGCCAACTGGCAACGCGATCTTGCGAAGCAGTTCGTTCACTGCACGCCGGACGGTTACGTGATTGGCGACGCGATCATCTTCATCCTCGAAGAAGATAAAGCCAATATCGTCAACAAACCCAGCAACGCCAACTGGGTGATGTATCATGCGGAGAAAGAGGGGTTTGACGTCTCCTTCGACCTCGACATGCGCGCACTGGACAACAAGGGTCGGCGCAAAGGATACCGGTTTGAGGTTCAAGGACCCGATGCCTGGTCTATCCTTGAAAAACTGAACGGCGGGCCGATCGAGCAGTTCAAATTCTTCCGGATGGGTGAGATCAGCGTGGCCGGCCGGCGGGTACCGGCGTTGCGGCACGGCATGGCCGGCGCGGTCGGCTTGGAACTCTTTGGCCCATTCGGCGACTACGACCTCATCCGCGACGCAATCCTCGAGGCCGGTCAGGAGTTCGGCATCAGAGCCGCCGGTTCCAAAACCTATGCGACCGTCGCCCATGAATCTGGGTGGTTCCCCTCGCCGCTTCCCGCGATCTATTCCGGCGACGATCTTGCCGATTACCGGCGGTGGCTGCCCGCAACAAGCTTTGAGGCCAACCTGTCATTGGGCGGCTCGCTGGTTAGCGACAACGTGGAGGATTATTACCTCACGCCCTACGACTTGGGCTACGGCCATATCGTGAAGTTCGACCATGATTTCATCGGGCGCGAAGCGTTGGAGGCAAAAAAGGATCAACCGCATAAGCACAAGGTGACGCTTCGGTGGAGCAAGGACGATGTGCTGAAGATATTTGCTTCCATGTTCAATGACGGCGACCGCTACAAGTTCCTCGACATACCGGCATCTCATTACGCGACCTGCCCCTATGATCTCGTGACCAAGGATGGCATGCCCGTGGGGCTCTCCCACTACCCGGTCTACACGTCCAATGTCGCCGGCTGGATTTCACTGGCCCTGCTGGACGAGGACATGGCCGCCCCCGGCACGGAGGTTTCACTGACTTGGGGCGAACCGGATGGCGGAACCGAGAAACCGGCGGTGGAGCGCCACGTTCAGACTGAAATTGCCTGCACCGTGGAGCCATGTCCGATCTCGGTCACGGCGCGGGAATCCTATCGGAAGTAAGACCTGAGGGAGACCCGAAACCCTGTAGAGACCGACCCCGGCTCCCGGATTCTCAACCGCCTTCATCCTCGAGAATCATATCGCTGGTTTTCTCCGCGATCATCAGCACCGCCGCATTAGTGTTTCCCGATACCCCCGACATCGCGGCGGCTCTTGAGCTCAAGTCGGGCCGCGGCGCCATCCTTTCCAAGATCGATCCCAAGAGCGCCGCCGAGAAGGCCGGATTAAAGCCCGGCGATGTGGTGGTCGCGGTCAATGGCAATCCGATCAACAATTCCTCCGACCTGCGTAACCGCATCGACCTGATGCCGGTCGGTGAAAAGGGGACGTTAACGATATTACGCAACGGACAATCTGTAACGATTGACGTGGAAATTGGAAAAGCCTCTGCCGCTGAAATCGCCAGCCGCGACGGCGTACCACAACTCTCCGGCGCGGTGATCACCGATATCAGTCGTAATCATAGGATGTACGGCAAGATTGACGGAGCCATCGTTGCACAGGTGGAGCCGGGCAGCCGTGCTTGGCGCAACGCGCTTCGGCAAGGTGAGATTATCGTCGCGGTCAAGCCAGCCAAAACGCCGGGCGTCAGCGAAAGGAACACGAACCTCGGGCGATCAACTGAGCGAAGCGCCTTCGTTCAATCGCGGTCGAGTGTCGTGAGATTTTGCAGCAGGCCTCGACGCCCTGCAGGCATTCGAATGTGGCGGGCCGGGAGCGATGCCGAGACTGCCTCGAATGCTGATTGTCCGCGAAAGTCAAAGTGAGACATTGCCTGACCGAACGGTTTCGTCGACTCCGACCTCCACTGATCGCCGTCTGGCGTCCCACTTTGGCTTGAATCCGCTTTCGGTATGCTTACGGTCAAAGCGTAAAGCGCGAGTACAGAAAAGAGAAACCCCGCTATCCTATTGGAATAACGGGGTTTTTATGGTTGCGGGGGTAGGATTTGAACCTACGACCTTCAGGTTATGAGCCTGACGAGCTACCGGACTGCTCCACCCCGCGCCAAGTGTGCGTTCCTTCCGCACCGAGGACGGTCAACTGGATCGTCAAGTGGGACGGATCATCGTGAATAGGTCTAATCGTCGGCGATCAACTACTTCGGCCATCCGCTTTAAAGACCTGGCGGCGACCTACTCTCCCACACCTTAAGATGCAGTACCATCGGCGCTGAGGGTCTTCACGGCCGAGTTCGGGATGGGATCGGGTGTGTCCCCCTCGCTATAACCACCAAGTCATCAAAACGGACGGCGTCCGCCGTCGCCGGCGGCGCCAAAAGACATTATACATCAAAGCGTTGCGTCAATTTCGCTGGTTACTCAGTCACCGACGTACGGGCTTATCCATACGTATGATGAGAAACAAGCCTATCGAGCGATTAGTACCGGTTAGCTTCACACATTACTGCGCTTCCACACCCGGCCTATCAACGTGGTGGTCTTCCACGGCTCTCAGCGAGACCTGGTTTCGAGGGGGGCTTCCCGCTTAGATGCTTTCAGCGGTTATCCCGTCCGTACATAGCTACCCAGCGATGCTCCTGGCGGAACAACTGGTACACCAGAGGTACGTCCACCCCGGTCCTCTCGTACTAGGGGCAGCTCCTCTCAAGTCTCGTACACCCACGGCAGATAGGGACCGAACTGTCTCACGACGTTCTAAACCCAGCTCACGTACCACTTTAATCGGCGAACAGCCGAACCCTTGGGACCTGCTCCAGCCCCAGGATGTGATGAGCCGACATCGAGGTGCCAAACCTCCCCGTCGATGTGGACTCTTGGGGGAGATCAGCCTGTTATCCCCGGCGTACCTTTTATCCGTTGAGCGATGGCCCTTCCACGCGGGACCACCGGATCACTATGGCCGACTTTCGTCTCTGCTCGACCTGTCGGTCTCGCAGTCAGGCAGGCTTATGCCATTGCACTCCGCAGCTGATTTCCGACCAGCTTGAGCCTACCATCGCGCGCCTCCGTTACTCTTTGGGAGGCGACCGCCCCAGTCAAACTACCCACCATGCAGGGTCCCGAACCCGGGTTCACGGGCCACGGTTAGATATCAGAGCGCATAAGGGCGGTATTTCAAGGTTACCTCCACGTCAACTGGCGCCAACGCTTCAAAGGCTCCCGCCTATCCTACACATACACTCCCTAATACCACTGCAAAGCTGTAGTAAAGGTGCACGGGGTCTTTCCGTCTGACCGCGGGTACTCCGCATCTTCACGGAGAATTCAATTTCGCTGAGTCGATGTTGGAGACAGCAGGGAAGTCGTTACGCCATTCGTGCAGGTCGGAACTTACCCGACAAGGAATTTCGCTACCTTAGGACCGTTATAGTTACGGCCGCCGTTTACCGGGGCTTCGGTTCAGAGCTTGCACCCTTCTCCTTAACCTTCCGGCACCGGGCAGGCGTCAGACCCTATACGTCGTCTTGCGACTTAGCAGAGCCCTGTGTTTTTAGTAAACAGTCGCCACCCTCTGGTCTGTGCCCCCCGCCCCTGGTTGCCCAAGGACGGGGCCCCCTTCTCCCGAAGTTACGGGGGCATTTTGCCGAGTTCCTTCAACATCGTTCTCTCAAGCGCCTTGGTATACTCTACCAGTCCACCTGTGTCGGTTTGGGGTACGGTCTATACGCTGGAGTTATTTCCTGGAACTCCTACGCTGCCCACCCAATCCAATAAGGATGAACAACTATCGGAATTCGTCACTTCCAGCAGGTTCAGGAATATTAACCTGATTCCCATCGACTACGGCTTTCGCCCTCGCCTTAGGGGCCGACTCACCCTGCGCGGATTAGCCTTGCGCAGGAACCCTTGGACTTTCGGCGGGAGTGTTTCTCACACTCCTTGTCGCTACTCATGTCAGCATTCTCACTTCCGATACCTCCAGCATGCCTCGCGGCACACCTTCGCAGGCTTACGGAACGCTCCGCTACTCCTGTCGTTCGACGAATCAAACGCCAAGCCGCAGCTTCGGTGTATGGCTTGAGCCCCGGTACATTTTCGGCGCGAGACGGCTTAACTAGACCAGTGAGCTGTTACGCTTTCTTTAAAGGATGGCTGCTTCTAAGCCAACCTCCTGGT